>NZ_JACHXM010000004.1:0-238308 GCF_014192055.1 Halomonas organivorans
AGCAGTAGGTGAAGCATCAACCAGATAATCCGATGAGATGCCGGTCTGTCTCACTCTCATGCAAAGGTAAGATCAACCATTTAATCCGCTTACCCGAAAAAACTTGGCCAACTCAACCAGGTGAAGCCAGGCAGCAATCGCAGCCAGCTCTCATACATCGCCCGATCGGGAAACAGCAGGCCGAAGCCGACGCATAGGATGAAGGTCACGGCCAGGAACAGACCCAGGCTCATACCCAGTGCGATCACCGGGATCCGCGGCACGGCTTGACCCGGCAAGGGGAGCGCATGATGCGGCTTGGGCTTGGCCGTCGAAGCAGTATCGATGTCAGGCATGTTCGTTCTCCGGCTGGGCGGGTGGGCTCTTGGCTTCAGCGGCGAGATAGTGCTCGGGCGCGGCTTCGAAGCGTTCCCGGCAGTCACGCGAGCAGAAGTAATAGACATGCCCATCGTGAACGCTCGGCTTTGCCCCTGCCGTATCGACGGTCTTGCCACAGACGGGGTCGACGTCCTCGGCTGGCGGAGTCCAGCGCAGGCTCTCGGTGGTCGCCTGCCTCTCTGGTGCCCCCTCGTCATGCTTGGCCTTGCCACGACCATGACCCATCACGTGAGCACCGCAGCCGAAGCGCATCATCAGAAAGATGATTCCCGCCCAGAGCATGAAATATATGAGCTCATTCATGGACTCTCTCCTGCTATTTCATTATCGGGCCCGGTGTCTTCGTCATGCCGAGAAGCCATCCAGAGTAAGGCTAGAACCTAGGTGTGACGCAGTGGTCAGGACCGAAGGCGATACCCTATGCCTCTCGTCGTCACGGAGGTTGTCAAAGGATATGCAGCAAAGCTGAGTCAATGCTGAAAAAGTGGCGTGCCCCGCCGCCTGGCGGTGGCTTGCGGTACGAGATGCAGCCAGCGTCAAGGCGAGGCTACGCGGTAGCCTGCCGCATGGACGGCTGGGGAAGAGCACATGCCTGGCCATGCAGCAGGGCTCCTGGGGAAGGACATGCCTTCCAAGGCAGTACAGTACCTATTGACCCTCATCAGCTCGGATGGCGCTGCAAACCTCGGGGCCGCATCGAGGTTGTGACCTGTGCTGGCAGCGTGAAATACTCATGTCGAAATCTGCGCTTCTGGAACCAGGCGACGCCTATGCCGCGCTCTGTCATGACATGGCTGCTGTGCATCCTGCTGGGTATCAGCATCGCGATGCCGGGTGTCGTCATGGCGGACGAAAATCACGCCGGAAATGCCTGTGTGGTCGAGTCGGCTTTAGACTTGGCGTCGGTCATGCCGGAAGCGGCCGATGAGCAGGGTGGGCTGACAATCTGCAGTGCACCCTGCGGACACTGCGACGCCGTGATGTGGCTCACCCGTTCCCTGACTGCTGTCCCCCTGCCGCCGGCCCCGGTCCGGAGCACGTTCTGGCCGCGGGCACTCCCCGAACGCCTCGATCGCCCGCCGCGCACCTGAACGACCTCCTGCCAGGTATCCCCCCGTTCACCCTCGGCGATTGCTCATGGCGACGTCGTGGCTCAATGCGGTCGTGACGCTTGGCGCCGTACAAGGGGGCCACGCCAAGGGTTACCGATGATGCCTTGCCGATGAGCCCTCCTTTTGCCGATGTGGCAGTTGACTCCCCTTTCCATACAGGGATGGAAACAAGATGATGCAGTATCCTCAGATCGATCCGGTTGCCGTCGCCATCGGGCCGGTGCAGGTCCACTGGTATGGCCTGATGTACGTTGTCGGCTTCGTCGCGGCATGGCTGCTGGGGCGCTACCGCGCTCCCCGGCTGGGCTTGAGCCGGGACGACATCGGCGACTTGCTCTTCTACGGGGCATTGGGCGTCGTGCTCGGCGGACGCCTGGGCTATGTCCTCTTCTATGGCATGGAACAGTTCCTGGCCAACCCGCTATGGCTGTTCAGGCTCTGGGAGGGGGGCATGAGTTTCCATGGCGGCCTGGCCGGTGTCCTGGTCGCTGCCCTGCTGTTTACCCGCAAGCACCGTCTCGGCTTCTTTCAGCTCACCGACTTCATCGCGCCGATGGTGCCGATCGGTCTGGGGGCCGGGCGTCTCGGCAACTTCATCAACCACGAACTGCCGGGGCGAATCAGCAACCTTCCCTGGGCCATGGCGTTCCCGCACATGGGACCGGAGCCCCGCCACCCCTCGGCGCTGTATGAATTTGCCCTGGAAGGCGTGGTGCTGTTCGCGGTGATGTGGTGGCTATCGCGTCGGCCGCGCCGCCGGGGGCTGATCTCCGGGAGCTTCCTGCTGCTGTATGGCATCTTCCGCTTCGTCGTGGAATTCGTCCGGCTGCCCGATCCCCATCTGGGCTTCATCGCCTTCGGTTGGCTGACCATGGGCCAGCTGTTGACGCTGCCGATGCTGGTGGCGGGGATGGCGCTGGTGGCGTGGTCACGTCGCCAACCTAGCCCGGTGGGCCAGGCGCGACAGCCGGAACGCCCCGTATCGGCTCCCTGATGACGGAGGATAGTGTCATGACGATCGACACCGATGGACCTGGTCGAAGAGGAGGGCGTCAGGCTCGGCGCTGGCTTCGGGCTGCGGTGCTGCTGCTTGCCGCCGGGAGTGCTCCCCTGCTGGCGGCCGGGGTGCCAGCCGACTGGCCCAAGGGCCACTACCCGCTGCCTGAGGGGAGCGACCTGATCGGGCAGGACTACACCGTCGAAGCGGGTGCCGAGGAGACGTTGCTCGACCTTGCCCGCGAGCACAACCTGGGATACGAGGAGATTCGTCGCGCCAATCCCGATCTCAGCGTCTGGATGCCAGGGGAAGACACCGAGGTAGTGATCCCGGCGCAGCGCCTGCTGCCGCCGGTACCCCGCGAGGGCATCGTGATCAACCTCGCCGAACTCCGCCTCTACTACTACCCGGAAGTGGAGGAGGGCGAGGTGCCGCGGGTCGAGACCTATCCCATCGGCATCGGTCGTGAGGGGTTCGACACCCCGCTCGGCAAGACCGAGACCACCATGCGCATCGAGAATCCTGCCTGGTACCCGCCCGAGTCGGTGCGACAAGAAGCGGCGGCGCGTGGCGAGCAGGCCCCCGCGGTGGTCCCACCGGGACCGGACAATCCCCTCGGCGACTATGCGATCCTGCTCGGCTTCGACGGCTATCTCATCCACGGCACCAATCGGCCGGACGGCATCGGCATGCGTGCCAGCCGTGGCTGCATCCGCCTGTTCCCCGAGGACATCGAATCGCTCTTCGCGCGGGTCCCCGTCGGCACCCCGGTCCACATCATCAATCGACCGATCAAGGCCGGCTGGCACGAGGGAGCGCCCTACGTGCAGGCCTACCGGCCGCTGGAGGCGCAGGAGAACGGCATGGCACAACTGCTGGAGGCATTGACCTTGCTGAGTCAGTCTGCCGCTGGGGAGTCCATGGCACTCGACTATCGGCAGCTTCGCGGGGTGCTGGATGCCGCCGATGGCCAGGCCGTCGCCATCCGGCCGGCGCCGGCCCCCGCCCCCGGGGTCGCCGAGGCGGAGAGCGAGGCCGGCGGTCTCTACGAACACCTGGGAGGACAGCAGGCCGTTCTCGCAGCCCCGGAAGTGTGACGCCCCGGCAGCCAGGCATCATCCGATTCGCGCTTGGTCCGGGGGCCACGCTCGTGGACGGACGGCTTCGTCGTTTGGGTCGCGGCCATGTCGCCATGGCCTTCAGCAAGGTGCCGGGCGAGCCTGGTGCGGTGACCAAGAATATGTCGTGACGGTGGGCGGCGATACGCCGAGACGTCGCAGCAGACGCGACGGTTGGATGCCGATCGGCGCCCTCAGCCGATCGTGGCCAGGGCCGGGAACCAGTCCACCAGGATGCTGGAGAGCCGGGTGAGCGTTCCCGAGACGATCAGCAACCCCATGAGGATCAGGATCACGCCGGCGATCGGTCGGGCATAGGCACTCCACTTGCCGAGACGGCCCCGGTAGTGGCTGAACTTGTTGAGCAGCAGGGTGCTGGCCAGGAAGGGCAGGGCCAGGCCCAGGGAGTAGGTCGCCAGGTAGAGCATGCCGGCCTGGGCGTTGGCGGTGGTCGAGGTGGCCATCAGGATCGCCCCCAGGATCGGACCGATGCAAGGCGTCCAGCCGATGGCGAAGGAGATGCCGAAGAAGGTCGCCGCCATGGGGGAGCCCCCTCTCAGCTCGGGCGACCACTGAAAGCTGCGCTGCAGGACGGGTAGCCGGAACACGCCCGTCATGAACAGGCCGAGCACGATGACGATGCTGCCGGTGATCCAGTTGAGCTCCTGGCGATAGCCGCGAAGGAGCTGGCCGATGCTGGTGACCCCCAGGCCCATCAGGATGAACACCACGCTGAAGCCGAACACGAAGAAGGTGCTCAGCAGCAACGCCTCGAAGCGCCGATCCGCCTTGCCGGCACTGCCGCCGGTGACCACCGACAGATAGGCGGGCAGCAAGGGCAGGGTGCAGGGCGAGAAGAACGACAGCAACCCGCCGACGAGGGCGCCGATCAGGCCGATGGAAGAGAGCGTTTCCACAGAGCTTCTACCCGGGTGAAATGAATGGCTATCGGCCGGCGATCGTCAGAGTCGCCGGCCTAAGTGCGGAAGCGGAGTCGGTGGTCACCTACTCCTTGGTTAACCTGGAACGCGATGCCTCGAGAGATATCTGGTGACCGATGCCCCCCAGCTCCACGGTCTGCAACACCTCGAGGGAGTCCGGGGCGAGGATCCACAGCTGGGGTTCGGCGCGGCTGGTGATCAGCACCCGCCCGTCGGTGGGTGCCACGGCAAGATGGTAAGGGGCCGGCGCCAGCTCGGTGCTGTGTCGTGTGCCGTCCTCGAGGGATATCCTGACGAGGCGGTTATCACCCTGGCTCGTCGCATAGAGCGTCTGACCATTGGGACTCAGGTCGATGCCATGAGGCGCCGCGCCGATCTCGTATTCCGCGGCCACATTCCCGCTCGCAAGCTCCAGCGCCAGGGCTCTCCCCCCGGTATCATCGTTGACTTACAGGCGTTCGCCACCCTTCGAGAGCACCATATGCTCCGGGCTGCCACCCACGCGCATGTTCCGTCGCACGAACCAGTGCTGGGGATCCACCTCGCTGATGGTGCCGTTACCGGCGTTGCTGACGAATATGCTCCCTCCCTCTTCATTCTGAACCAGGTAGTTCGGGTTCGGCCCCGTCGCCACCACATGCTGTCCGTCTTGCGTGATCAGGACATGGTGCACGGGCCCGGGCACCTCCAGCGTCCTGACGAGTCGGCTCGTGGCCGTGTCGGCGACGTAAAGAAGCCCCGTATTCGTGGTTTCCCGGGAGACCGTTCCGCCATTGCCATGGTGAGCCGCGTGCTCGTCTTCCGTGAGTGGGATCTCGGTATTGGGCTCATGAGGCGAGAGGCTGCCCAGAATCAGTTGCCGACCATCGGGCGTCAGGGCGGAGCCGTGCGTGTTGATCGTATCGGTGACGGTCGATATCACCGCCTGCCGGTCCAGGTCGATGACATCCACGGCATTGGCCAACCCCAGCGGCACGAAGGCCCGGTCGCCGTTCGCGATGGCGGCGGTCGAGGCGCCGAGGGCCATGCCGGCCACGAGAAAAGCCAGCCATGGGCGCTGCAGGACATTCATCATGAGAGGTATCTCCTAAGCATTGAGGCCCCTTATGGGCATGTGCGACCGTCGTCATGTGGTCGGACTATCTTGGACAACGTTCATGAGACCGTTGTTGATCCAGGCCATGTGCAGACGTCATCGCTCACGGCGTGTCACTAGATAGCGCATCGATGTAGCACTGCTCGCCGCGGTTGATCAGCCGCCTGGGCCAGCGCTGGTGGTGAGACCGGGCGCGATACGGAGAGCCGTGTCAATGGTCGTGGTTCTCGTGGCCGTCGTCGTGGCTAGTGGTGTCCTGGGCTGTCATGGCACTCATGTCGCCGTGCTCGTGGTCGTGGCCGTCGTCGGCAGGCGCCGACTCGGCCTCTTGCTCCTGATGGCTGCGGGTTATGGCGCTCATGTCGCCGTGCTCATGGTCGTGGCCGTCATCCGTGGCGGGCGGTGCCGTCATGGCACTCGTATCGCCATGCTCATGAGCGTGACCATCGTCCTTATGGGATGATGTGGTTGCTACATCTTGGGATGAAACAAGGTTGCTGTACTCTTGGTTGGAAAGAGATGGGATCTTTTGTATAAAGGCAACGAGCTCCCAGAGCTCCTTGTCCTCATGAGTCATTCCCCAGCTTGGCATTCCTGTCATTTTTATGCCATTTTTAACGACCCAAAACTGCTCTTCAGGAGAGCTGTCTATCATCTCTGTAAAGTCGGGTGGGGTAGGGTTAAGCCCCTGACGCAGTACCGTGTTGTTCATGCCGGGTTTAAGATGGCATGCCGCGCATAATGATTCATAAGCATTAGCCCCTTGTCTTATCATATCCATGTCTTCTAGGTTAGGAGCTTCAATATCTTTGCTTCTGGCTCTGACGGAGCTTTCCATGGTTTGATGCAGCGACCAGCCTACGATGGGGTGGTGATCATCTTGTGCAGACACATTGTAGAATCCACCGAAAATAAAGAATAATGTGCCGAACGATATTGCAATTGCGCCGACGGTGACTCCATGCCAAATCTTCATATTTTGATCTTTTTTTCCTGATTGAGAGGGTCGCTAAAGGGATGGGGGTGTCACTGGAATCCATGCGTTGATGTGGAGATCACATTCCCAACCCTTCTGAACATTTTTTGATAAAAGAAGGCCAGCCGAAGCTGGCCTTTCTATTATCATCAAGACCGCTGAAAGGTCGGTTATTTAAAGTTGACGTGGAGATTGTAACGGTTGGATACCTCGTTGGGGCTTCCCATGGCGTCGCCCGAGACCTCCAGGATATAGGTGCCGGGAGATACCCGCTCGGTAATCAGGAAGTGCCCGCGCGGATCGGTAGCCTGAGCGATCAGGTTTCCCGCATCATCATACAGGCGACCTTGGATGCGGACGTTCTCGCTGGAGTCGCTGGCCAGGTGCTCGCTACTCAATTGCAGTGTCGTCGCTTGCTGAACCTGGAGGCTATATCGTTTTGGCACTTGAGAGATCAGTTGGTTGTCGGAAACACCGGCTTCCAACATCATCGGCTCCGATGGTTGGCTGCCGGTGACGGCGAACGTCGCTGCCGAGAACAGCCCCAGCATGGCGGCTCCGATCAGGGTAGTATAGCGCTTCATGATGCATCTCCTTGTGTGGTTGACATGGTCGAGTATGGAATCCTTGTCTGAAACGACGCTGAAAAAAGTGCCATGTGTCACGGTATGGGGATGGCGGAGCAGCCGTTGGTTCAATACCACATGCGGATGCCGGCGACGATCCCGGTATCCTCGGTGGCCTCGCCTTCGGCTCGTGCCATATCGGCGGTATCACCATACGTTTTCTGCCAGTAGCCGCCGATGTAAGGGGCGAACTTGCGGTGAAACTCATAGCGTAGGCGAAGCCCCGTGCGCACGGAGTTCAGGCCTTTGCCGATGCCGAACTCCGGCACCTCATCGGCAGAAACCGCCATCTCCAGGCGGGGCTGAAGGAATAGCCGCTGGGTAATGCGAACATCGTATTCACTCTCCAGGCTTGCCGAGAGATCACCATCTTCGCTGATGCGCAGGTCGGCGTCGGTCTCGAAGCGATACGGCACCAGCCCCTGAAGGTTGATGACGCCAAAGTAGCGCTCGAGATGGTCATCCGTGGCGATGCCCCCCTGATAGCCGATCCCCCCCTGCAGCTCCCAGAAGGGAGCGATCAGACGGCTATACAACAGATCGAGACTCTCGAATTCGGGGGCCTCGCCATCGCCCTGGACGTTCTCGCCTTCTCCCTTCAGGTAGACCCGGTTGACGTCTCCGCCATACCAGGCGCGAAAGTCCCATACCAGCGCATCGTCTCCTTCGTCGGGCCTGGCGTATTCGAGGCGGTCGACGAGCAGCGAGCCGCGTGGATGCTCGACGATGGGCGATGGCCAGTGCGCTGGCGCATCGTAACCGTCCTCGGCCTGTATGCCGGTGGCGGCCAGCATGGCGATAGTGGTGCCGAGACTCACGGCGATCCTTTTGGCTTTCATGAACCCTCCTTAGGCGACCTTGACGACCCGGAACATGCCGGCATCCATGTGATAGAGCAGGTGGCAGTGGAAGGCCCAGCTACCCTCGGCATCGGCGGTGATCAAGGCGGAGAGGCGTTCTCCGGGCTTGACGTTCAGGGTGTGCTTGCGAGGAATCAGCTCGCCGGCGCCATTCTCGAGTTCCATCCACATGCCATGCAGATGAATGGGATGCTCCATCATGGTGTCGTTGACCAGGATCAACCGCAGGCGCTCGTCCTTCTCGAAGTGGATGGGGCCCGTGACCTCACTGAACTTCTTGCCATCGAAGGACCACATGTAACGTTCCATGTTGCCGGTCAGGTGCAGCTCGAGCTCGCGGCCTGGTGGGCGACGATCCGGCCAGGGACGCAGTGCCTTGAGATCGCGATAGACCAGGACTCGGCGCTCACCCGGATCGATACCGATGCCTGGCTGATCGAGGCGGGAGCCTGGCTGGGCCACGCCCACGGGAAGCATGCCGTCGGTCCTGCCGGATGCCGCGTCGGCCATGTGACCCCGATCCATGCCCTGCATACTCGAGTGATCCATGCCGGGCATCTTGGCGTGATCCATACCCTGCATGGTCGAGTGGTCCATGCCGGGCATCTTGGCGTGATCCATCCCCTGCATGGCCGAGTGATCCATGCCGGGCATCTTGGCGTTATCCATGCCCTGCATGGCCGAGTGGTCCATGCCTTGCATATCGGACATTCCCGACATGTCCATTCCCGCATGTGCGCCCATGGCTTCCATACCTCGGTCCGCAATCTGGCGGCGTACCGGGATGGGAGCGGTCATGCCGAGCCTGGGCGCGAGGGTGCCGCTGGCGTAGCCGCTGCGGTCCATGGACTCAGCGAAAAGCGTATAAGCCGTATTCGCTTCGGGAGTGACCAGGACGTCATAGGTCTCCGCGACGCCGATGCGAAACTCCTCGACGGGCACGGGTTGAATCGGTTGGCCATCGGCGGCCACGACCGTCATCGTTAACCCCGGAATCCGCACGTCGAAGTAGGTCATCGCCGAGCCGTTGATGACGCGAAGCCGTTGGGTTTCACCGGGCTTGAACAGTGCCGTCCAGTTCTGTGACGGAGATTGCCCGTTCATCAGATAGGTGTAGGTGCTACCGGTGACGTCGGCGATGTCACGGGAACTCATGCGCATATCCGCCCACATGGCGCGCTGGGCGGCGGTATCGGCAAAGCCGTGTCGCTCCACGTCGGCGAAGAAATCCGCGACCGTTCTTTCCTGAAAGTTGTAGTAGCCTTCACCGATTTTCAGGTTATGAAAAATGGTCGCAGGGTCCTCGAAGCTCCAGTCGGTCAGCAGCAGTACGTGTTCGCGATCATAGCGAAACGGCTCTGGCTCGGCGGCGTCGATGATCAGGGGACCGGCATGGCCGAGCTGTTCCTGCAGGCCGGAGTGGCTGTGATACCAGTAGGTGCCGTTCTGGCGTACCGGGAAGCGGTAGGTGAAGGTCTCGCCGGGGGCGATGCCTGCGAAGCTGACGCCGGGCACGCCGTCCATCTCCGGCGGCAGGATCAAGCCGTGCCAGTGGATGGAGGTCGGTTCCTCCAAGAGGTTGGTGACACGCAGCACGGCGTCCTGGCCTTCCCGGAGGCGAACGAGCGGGCCGGGGCTGGTGCCGTTGATGCTGATGGGGCGAGCCGACTGGCCCGCTACCGGAAACGACTCACGGCGGATGGCCAGCGAGACATTGGGACCTTGCTCGGTGCCTTGTGGGTATGCCGCGGTTTGGCCCCAGGGGGCAGCCCAGGCCGGTGACAGCCTGAGCGCCATGGCGCCGAGCCCCAGGGCGCTGCCGCCCTTGAGCACCTGGCGTCGGGTCAGCGGGGATGCCGTTTGGTTGGCCTTTATCATGCACGACTCCTTTCCGAGGCGATGGATGGAGTCGATGATGCCGTGGCCAGCTGAATCCAGGCTGAATATCGAATCAGGCCGCGGGAATATGGATCGTGACCCGCAGGCCCGAGTCGGGCGGTGCCTGAAACTCGATGTTGCCCCGATAGTGCTCCAGCAGCTGGATCAGGATTGAGAGCCCCAGGCCATGACCGGGCCGCCCCTCGTCGAGGCGTCTCCCTCGCTGGCCCAGTCGCGTGAGCTGCTCTGTCGGCACGCCGGGGCCATCGTCTTCCACCATCAGGCATAAGCCGTCGCTGACGGTCGCGTGAATGCGGATGGTATGGCGCGCCCACTTGCCGGCGTTGTCCAGCACGATTCCCGCCATTTCCATGAAGTCCTGCCGCTCCATGGCCAGCCTCGCATCGGCCTTGGGCATGCCGAGGGACAGGAAGGTCTTGTCGGGGTAGAGGGTGCGAAACATGTCCAGCAGGGTAGACAGCTCTCGCTCGGGACAGGTGTGCTGGCCGGAGTCGGCCCCGGCGATGCGCGAGCGACGCAGCTCGGCATTCAGCTGCGCCTGCATGTCCTCCAGGCGGGCCAGGATCTTGGCCCGCCGTGGTGGATCGATGGGGCGCTGGCCGCGCATGACCTGCATAATCGCGGCCAGAGGCGTCTTCAGGGCATGGGAGAGGTCGGACACGGCATGTCGGGAGCGCTTCAGGCGGTTCTCCTGGGCATCCATGAAACGGTTCAGTTGTGAGACCAGAGCCTCGAGCTCGGCGGGAACCGTCAACTGCAGGCGTGCCCGTGTGCCCTGACGAAGTTCTTCGAGCTGTCGCTGCAGCTGCGCGATCGGGCCCAGGCCGGCCCTCACGGCGAGCAGGTTCAACCCTATGAGCAGCAGCAAGACGAGCCCAGCAATGACGCCGATCCACCAATGCAATCGACTCAACCCCGCTTCGACTCGGTCGAAGCTCTCGCCGACGAGTAGTACACCTTCGTGACCGTCGAAAGAGAAGGCTCGACGATAGACGAGCAGGTGACTCCCTTGGCGATGAACGTCGATCAGAGAGGCATCGACACTCTCAAGAAACGGATGGAGAACCTCCAGCCAGGCCGGATGGGAGGTGGTGACCTCCCCGTCGAAGCGCAGCACGTAGAGATGGTGAAAGACCCGTGCCGCCAAGCTCGTCGGGGCCGTGAGCGGGGGACGGTCGGTCGGCTCCTGGCGAAGCCGCTCAATCGTGTAGGCAGCCTCCTGGCGCAAGCGATCGCCGAGGAAATCACGGGCCAGGTCTCGCAGCAGGATGCCATGCAGCAACCAGGTCATCGCCATCACCAGGAAGGCCGCCCCGCCCAGCCAGACGAGCAGCCTACCTCTCAGGCTGCGCCGATCAAGAAGATGCAAGGACGTACCCCTGGCCGCGGCGCGTCTGGATGACATCCTTGCCGAGTCGTCGGCGCAGCCGCCCGATATAGACCTCCACTAGGTTGGGCGCCGGGGCATCCTGTTCCAGGGCGTAGAGCTGGTCGAGCAGGCGAAGCTTAGAGTGAACGCGATCGGGGTGGTGCATCAGATAGCGCAGTAATCGAAATTCGGTGGCCGTCAGCGACTGCCAGGCGTTGCCGTCGGTACTCACACGTTGGAGATGTTCATCGAGATGGATGCCGTTGACCCTCAGCACGTTGCTGGTATTGCCGTGCTGGCGGCGCAACAGGGCATGTAACCTGGCCAGCAACTCTTCCTCGTGGAATGGCTTGGTCAGGTAGTCATCCGCCCCACGGCGTAGGCCAACGACCTTGTCTTCCCAGGTATCACGAGCTGTAAGAGCCAGGATGGGCTGCTTGTACCCGTTTTCCCGCCAGCGCTCGAGCAAGTCGAGGCCCGACCCGTCGGGTAGCCCGAGATCCAAGATGACCAGCGCGTAATCCTCCAACTGCATCAGCGAATCGGCCACACGTAGATGTGTGGCCGTATCGACGCGGTAGCCTTGGTCGCTCAGTGTCTCCGCGAGGCTCTCGCTGAGCAGGTCATCGTCCTCGAGGAGCAATAGCTTCATGGCTTAGCCTTCGATCTGGATATCGCCGCTCATGCCCGCTTCGTAGTGGCCGGGAATATTGCAGGCAAACTCCACTTCCTCGACGTCGTGCGGCGCGGTCCAGACCAGTGTCGCGGTTTCGCCGGGCGGGATGGTCACCGCTGGCATGTTACCTGCATCATCGTGTCCTCCGCCATGATGGTCGGCGCTCATGTCGTGCCCGCCGCCTGAGGCCATGTCACGCATCATCTCGCGATGCGCCGCTTGCTCATCATTGTCGCCAATCACGAATTCATGTTCGAGAGTGCCAGAGTTGGTGATTTCGAACTTAACTGTCTCGCCGGGGGCGATCGCCAGCTTGCCGGGGGTGAACCACATGTCCCCCGCCTCAAAGGAGAGGGTGCGATCAATCGCCGTATGGTCGGCAGCCCGTGAGCCGTCGCTGCCGTGCCCGGCACCGGCCAGGGCAGTGGTGGACGCCAGGCTGAACATGGCTACGAGAAGTGTATTACGCATCTTGATACCTCTTTAGGGTCTGTGGACCTTCCCATATTTAAGCCACCAAGCTGAATCGAGGCTGAATGCTGAGCGATCTCAATGATCGACAGTGGCTCCTTGCGCTCGTTTCTGGCAAGCCTTCCCCTGGTTATAAGATCGGGCCAGGCTGGAGACGTAGCATCCAGTCTGGCTCAAAGCGAATGGGCTCTAGGGATAGGGGGGCGGTGTCCGGCAGGGTGACCTGCGCGGTCTCAGGGCCCAGCAGCATGTGGGGCAGGTACGGAATCACTGGTCACGTTCGTCGGAATACGCAATGTTCTAGCCGGGCTTCGTGGCATGCGATGAGATGTCAACCGTCTCGAGGCTGGTATGTAGAATCATGCCTGTAGCCTAGGCCTAGTGTTGAAAAAATCGCCATTAGCCGCGAGGCCATGAATGATATTCTAGTTAAGGAGGCAAGTAGCCCCTCATTACTCTCCAGTTGCCTTCCGTGGTAGCGCAAGAGCCACCAGGGCGGCCGAGATCCACAGGCAGCCCACATCGGTCAGAAATAGCACCGCCATAAACGAGGTGATAGCCCGCTTATCGCCGGTGAGGTGGTGGGGCAGTCGAAGTGTCTGGGTCCATATGACGCCGTATCAGAGGTGATTTCCTGGTGTTCTGTTACGAGCAATATGTGCTGCCCCATCTCCTACACTTGGCATGCGGTAACAAGGTAGTCGATCGTCAGCGAGCGGCCGTGGTGCCGCAAGCGCGGGGGCGGGTCCTGGAGGTGGGCATGGGATCCGGTCTCAACCTGCCCCACTACGATCCGGATCGGGTCGAGCTGGTTTGGGGGCTCGAGCCCTCCGAGGGCATGCGCCGCAAGGCCCGCCATCACGTCGCCGGGGCGCCGTTCGAGGTTCGCTGGCTGAACTTGCCGGGGGAGGAGATCCCTCTCGAGGACAACAGTGCCGATACCGTGGTGCTGACCTATACCCTGTGTACGATTCCGGACTGGCACCGGGCGCTAGAGCAGATGCGTCGCGTGCTCAAGCCGAGTGGCCAACTGCTGTTCTGCGAACACGGCATAGCCCCAGATGAGGGCGTGCGACGGTGGCAGGACCGCGTCAACCCTCTGTGGGGCAAGGTGGCGGGTGGCTGCCATCTCAATCGCACCATCCCCGAGCTCATCGAGCACGCCGGCTTCGCTATCCTGCAGATGGAAACGGGCTATCTACCGAAGGTCCCGCGATTTGCCGGTTTCAATTTCTGGGGAGCCGCCGCTCCCCGTTGATCAAGCCCTCATGTAATGAGGCGATCAGCGGGCAGGTGATACTTCCCTCCTGTTCATGACATGCCTGTACCAGTTCGGCCAGTGTCCGCTCGATACGCTGAAGACTGGCGATCTTCTCTTGCACATCCGCCAGCTTATGCTCGGCCAGGGTGCTGGCCTCCTCGCAATGAGTGCCATCCTCCAATCGCAATAGCTCGGTGATCTCGTCCAGGCTGAAGCCTAGCCGCTGTGCGGTCTTGACGAAGGTCAGCCGCGCCACGTCGGCCGTGCCATAGCGACGGATACTGCCGGGAGGCCGCTTCGGCTCCGGCAGTATCCCGCGTCGCTGGTAATAGCGGATCGTCTCGACATTGACGCCAACCGCCTTGGCTAGGCCTCCGATGGTCAGAAAATTCGCTTCGCACTGCATGCGCCTTGACTCCGTATCTGACTACGGAAGTAACCTTATCTCAGTTACTACCGACACGAAAGGAGAGCCTGTGATGCCGCAACCGAAAATGGGGCGGGGGCCCCTGGCCGCCGGAGGGCTCGCAGCGCTTCTGGCCTCGGCCTGTTGCCTCGGTCCTCTGGTGCTGATCACGCTGGGCGTTTCCGGCGCCTGGATCGGCAACCTGACCGCCCTGGAACCCTACCGCCCGCTCTTCATCGGCGTCGCGCTGGTGGCGCTGTTCTTCTCCTGGCGTCGGATCTTCCGGCCTGCGGAAAGGTGCCGGCCCGATGAGGTGTGCGCCGTCCCCCGAGCCCGAGTGGCCTACAAGGGGATCTTCTGGATGGTGTCGGTACTGGTGCTGATCGCCCTGGTGTTCCCTTACGTCTTGCCCCTGTTCTATTGAAAGGAGAGTTTCCCATGAAAGCTCGTTTCGCCCTCATCACGCTACTCGCCCTGGTCAACACGCCCGCCCTGGCGGCCCTGCAGACCATGACGCTGTCGGTGCCGGGCATGACCTGCGCCGCCTGCCCGATTACCGTCAAGGCCGCCCTCAACAAGGTGGACGGAGTCGCGCGGGTCGACGTGAGCTATCCGGATCGTGAGGCGGTGGTTACCTTCGATGACACCCGGACATCCGTGGAGGCATTGATCGAGGCCACCACCAACGCCGGCTATCCCTCCACCCCGACATCCTCGAAATCGGATCGGGAGTGACCATGAAGAACCCCGAGACCTTGCTGCGCGTGAGCATGATCGGCACCGTCCTGGTGGCGCTGTGTTGCTTCGCGCCGATCCTGGTGATTCTGCTCGGCACCCTCGGCTTAGCGGCACTGACCGGCTATCTCGATGTTGTGCTACTTCCTGCTCTGGCCGTCTTCATCGGCCTGACTCTCTATGCGTTATGGCGCAAGAATCAACACGACGCCTGCTGTCACCACGATTCATCCGCTTCCAGGAATTCCCCTCATGAATGATGAAAAGAAGCTGCACATCGCCGTGATCGGCAGCGGTGGCGCGGCCATGGCCGCTGCGCTGAAGGCCGCCGAGCGGGGCGCCCGCATCACCCTGATCGAACGCGGGACCCTCGGTGGCACCTGCGTCAACACCGGCTGCGTACCGTCGAAGATCATGATTCGCGCCGCGCATATTGCGCATCTGCGCAATGAGAGTCCCTTTGACGAAGGGGTGAGTGCCCAGGCGCCGGTGGTGGATCGGGCGAAGCTACTGGCGCAACAACAGGCACGTGTCGAGGAATTGCGCGACGCCAAGTACGAGGGGATCCTGCGCGACCATCCGGCCATCACGGTCCTGAATGGGGAGGCCCGGTTTATCGATGAGCGGACCCTGACCGTTGCCCTCAGTGAAGGCGGCGAGAAAACCGTCCACTTCGATCGCGCCTTCATTGGCACCGGCGCTCGTCCGGCCGTTCCGCCGGTGCCGGGGCTGGCCGACACCCCGTACCTGACTTCCACCAGCGCACTGGCACTGGACACTCTTCCCAAGCGGTTGATCGTCATCGGCGCCTCGGTGGTGGCCGTGGAGTTGGCCCAGGCCTTCGCCCGTCTGGGCAGCCGGGTGACCCTGCTGGCCCGCAGCCGCCTGTTGTCTCAGGAAGACCCGGCCGTGGGTGACGCGGTGCAGGCGGCGTTTCGCCGCGAGGGCATCGAGGTGCTCAAGAAGACCCAAGCCAGCGGTGTGACCCATGACGGCCAGCTTTTCACCCTGCAGACCAACGCCGGCACCTTGCGGGCGGAGCAACTGCTGGTGGCCACCGGACGCACACCCAACACCGAGGCCCTGAACCTGGCGCGTATCGGCGTGGAAACCGCGCGTGGCGCGATTCTGGTGGATGAGCGCCTGCAAACCATGGCACCGGGCATCTACGCTGCCGGTGACTGTACCGATCAACCGGAGTTTGTCTATGTCGCCGCCGCCGGTGGCAGCCGGGCCGCTGTCAACATGACGGAAGGCGACGCCACACTAGACCTAAGCGCCATGCCGGCGGTGATCTTCACCGACCCCCAGGTGGCTACCATCGGCCTGACGGAAGCGGAGGCTGTCAGGCAGGGCTTTAAAGTGGATACCCGCTCTCTTGATCTGGAGAACGTGCCAAGAGCACTGGTGAACTTCGACACCGGTGGGTTCATCAAGATGGTGGCCGAGCGCGAGTCGGGGCGCTTGCTGGGGGTTCAGGCGGTGGCGGGAGAAGCCGGTGAGCTGATCCAGACCGCCGTGATGGCGCTGCGCGCCCGCATTACGGTGCAGGACATCGGCGATGAATTGTTCCCCTACCTGACCATGGTGGAAGGCCTCAAGCTCTGCGCCCAGACCTTCACCAAGGATGTGACGCAGCTGTCCTGCTGTGCGGGGTGAGGGAAAGTGTCGCTGGCACCTGTCCACTCCTTGCCCCCGTACCATGGTACGGCCAGTACACTCTTTTCGGAAACTACGCAGGTGCCGACATGAGTGACATGACCATCGGCAAGGTGGCCGAGGCAGTAGGCGTCGGGGTCGAGACGATTCGCTTCTACGAGCGACGCGGGCTCATCGAACAGCCGCCTCGTCCAGAGGGCGGAGGGTATCGCGTCTATTCGGATGAGGCGGTGCAGCGGGTGCAGTTCATTCGCCGCGCCCAGGAGCTCGGTTTCTCCCTGCGCGAGATCGCCGGGCTGCTCTCGCTGCGTACCGACCACGACACCGATGCCGGAGAGGTTCGGCGGCTAGCCACCGACAAACTCCAGGATGTGGATCGCAAAATCGAGCGGCTCCAGCATATCCGCCGAGGGCTAATGACGCTGCTCGACCGTTGTCCCGGCGAGGGACCATTGCGGTGCTGTTCCATCATCGACGCTCTGGAGCACGACGAGAGGCTGGCCGGCAAGCCGACCAAACGAAAGGAGCCTGACATGCAGACACTAAGACTCGCGATCGAGGGTATGCATTGCAACGGCTGTGCGGAGATCGTCCGCCACGTTCTCGAACGGCAGGCGGGGGTCAAGGGGTGCTCGGTCTCTCATGAGAACGGCGAGGCCAGGGTGGCCGTCGACACCACTCAGACCTCCGCTGAGCAGCTCGCCGAGGCGGTACGCGGTGCCGGGTATTCGGCAAGCATCGTGACAAAGGCAGACTAGCGCCTTGGAAATTGCCGTTGCCTTGCCGCTGGCCGCCGGGCTCGGGTTGCTGGGCTTCGTCGAGCCCTGTTCGGTCGGTAGCCACCTGCTGTTCATCCGCCATCTCGAACGGCTGCCTCGTCGGATGCAGGCCGTCCAGACGCTGCTGTTCACCCTGGCCCGGGCCGCGTTGATGGCCGGGCTCGGGGTGCTCGCGGCACTGATCGGCAGTGCGTTCACGGGGCTTCAGCACGCTCTCTGGGCCGTGCTGGGGAGCCTCTATGTAGGCGTGGGACTGCTGTATCTCGGTGGAGGCGCGCCCTGGCTCTTGACCCGCGTGAACCGCCTCCTGCCACGCCTGGCCGGGACTCCGGGCAGCCTGGGACTGGGCGTGCTGTTTGGCTTGAACGTGCCGGCCTGTGCCGCCCCTCTGCTGGCGGTCCTGCTCGGGGATACGGCCGCGCGGGCCGCGGCCGGTGGGGGCATCATCTTCGGCGCCACCACCCTGCTGGTGTTCGGCCTGGCGCTCTCCAGCCCCCTGGTGCTTGCTGTCTATACCGCCCGTGGCCGGCGTTGGCTCGAGGCCCTCGCGCGCCTCGCCGGCCGCATGCCGCGCTGGACGGGGGGCGTGCTGGTGGGACTCGGGGCCTGGACCCTGTGGCTGGCCTTCTCCTCGATGTGAGGACTCGACCGGCCCGACCACTGCGGTGCCTCTGTGCCTTCCCGTATTGATCCCCATTGGCGCTTGACCCCGTAGCAAAGTACGGCCTCTATCCTCGACGCATGACCTCATTTACATCAAGGGGGGCGGCGATGAGTTCGGCAGCGACAGCCACAGCGGAGGAAGGCCTCCAACCCTGGAGCCTGGAAGCCACTGGGGAGCCAGGGATCCAGCGGGTGCGGGCCCATATCGGCGGACTGCACTGCTCGCTGTGCACCGGCACCATCGAGCGGGCCCTGGGACAGAAGCCAGGGGTACGCCGCGTGGCGGTCAGTCTCACCCACGAGCAAGCCCTGGTCGAATACGACACGCGCGAGACCAGCGCCGAGACGCTGATGGGCACACTTCAGGCCATCGGCTACACCCTCAGCGACCCCCGCAAGATCGAACCCTACGCGAACCAGGAGCGCGAGCTAGCCCGCGAGCGTAACCGCTTCCTGGTCGCGCTGGCCGCCAGCCTGGCGGCGGTGGGCCTGATCGTCGATCCCACCTCGCCCTGGACCCTGGGGCTCTCCACCCTGGTCTATGTCAGCCTGGTGATCTTCGGCTATGCCGTCCTGCGTGGCCAGGGCACCCGAGCCGCCATGGGCGGTAGCGCCCTGTTGGCGCTGGGCGGCCTGGTCTTGTTCGCGCTACGTGCCGGCAACCTGCTAGCAGGCCAGGAGGCGACCGTGGTTGCAATCCTGGCGCTCGCCATGGTGTTCGGTATCGCCCGGCAGATGCTGGTCATGGCCTATCAGGCCCTGCGCCGGGGCATTCTCAACCAACACGTGCTGGTGGAGATCGGGGCCTTTGCGGGCCTGGTCGGTGGCGGCATCGGTCTGGCACTGCGGCCCGACAGCTACCCCACCGCCGCCTTCTTCGCCGTCTCGGTCATGGTGCTGACCTACCACCTGTTCTCCGAGTGGCTCTCGCTGATCGTCAAGACCCGCAGCTCCCAGTCGGTGCGCCGCCTGCTCGACCTGCAGCCAGAGACCGCCCACGTCATCGGTGGGGATGGCGAACGTGAACTGCCGGTGGCGCAGGTGGAAACCGGCATGCGGGTGCGTATCCGCCCCGGAGAGCGCATCCCGGTGGACGGCGAGGTCAGCGAGGGCGACTCGGCCGTGGATCAGTCCCTGGTCACCGGCGAACCCCTACCGGTCGAGAAAGGCGTGGGCGATGCGGTGGTCGGCGGCGCCATCAATGGCAACGGCACGCTGGTGGTGCGGGTGACGGCCACCGGCGAGGCGAGCTTCCTGCAGCAGGTGGTCCGCAGCCTGGAGGATGCGCGGGCGCTCAAGCCGGGTCTGCTACATCTGGTCGACCGGTTGCTGCGGGTCTATACCCCCACGGTACTGATCGTCTCCGCGCTGGCCTTCGTGTTCTGGATGAGTGCGCCGCTACTCTGGGGAGCCGGGGCCGACCTGGAACGGGCCGTGTTCGCCGCGCTAACCGTGCTGGTGATGGGCTATCCCTGTGCAGTGGGCATCTCCGCGCCGCTCTCCATCGTACGGGGCGCCGGTGAGGCCGCCGACCTGGGGGTGCTGATGCGCACCGGCGAATCCTTCCAGGCCCTGCGGCGCGTCACCACTGTGGTATTCGACAAGACCGGCACCCTGACCGAAGGTCGCCCCGCGGTACGCGAGGTTACCCGTGTCGAGGGCGACGAAGGCACGCTGCTGTCGCTGGCCGCCGCCGTCGAGTCCGCCTCGGAACATCCCCTGGGGCGTGCCGTGGTCGAAGCGGCCCTGGCTCGGGACCTAGCGATTCCCGACGTCACCGAGTTCCAGGCGCACTCCGGTCGCGGCGTCACCGCCCAGGTGGACGACGAAACGGTGTGGGTCGGCAGCCCGACCTTTCTCGTCGAGCAGGGCATCGACCTGGCACCGGTGAGCGATGGCATCGAGACCGACGAGCATCAGGGCCAGACGGTCATCGTCGTCGCCCGAGGCGAACGGCTGCTGGGGGCCATCGCCCTGGGCGACGGCCTGCGGGCCGATGCAGCGGAGACCGTGCAACAGTTGCGTGGGCTGGGCATCCGTACCGCCCTCATGACCGGCGATAACGCGCGCACCGCCCGACATATTGCGCAACAGTTAGGCATCGAGACCGTCCACGCTGGCGTACTGCCGGAGCAGAAGGCTGACCTGTTGCGAGGGATGCAGCACGAGGGACGGGTGGCCATGGTCGGCGACGGCATCAATGACGCCCCGGCGCTGATGCAGGCGGACGTGGGCATCGCCATGGGCAGCGGCACCGATATCGCCATTGACGCCGCCGACATCATCATCCTCAACGCACGGGTGAGCAGCGTGGTGACCGCCTGGCGGATCAGCCACTGGGGGTATCGCAAGATGCTGCAGAACGTCTCGCTGGCCTTCCTGTTCAACGGGGTGGGGATTCCGCTTGCGTCTACCGGACTGATCTATCCCGTCTGGGCTATGGTGGCCATGGCCGCCAGTGTGACTGCGATCTTCATCAACTCACTGTGGCAGCGGCCATCGCTGCTCTTCGATGCCGTGGCCAGCGTGCGCTCGAATGACCCGTGAAGCCTTGTCCTCAGCTACCTGCTGAAGAGTCCCTCAAGCGACTGGTACTGGGTTCCAGGTGGTTGAATACCTTTAACCCTGTATTTAGAGACGAGCTAAGTTTACGGGGGCCTATCACGTATCTTGAGAAACCTTGGGGATCACCGTTAGCCAAGGGATAGGACGAGGAGGATGTCAAAGGTCTGTGTGATAGGCTTTGCAAGATATGCGATGGCGAAAAGGCACGAGGTAGGGAATGACGGATCATGATCAGGATAACCATGAGAATCATCCGGTGGGCCACGAGGGGGCCAGTACCAAGCATCAGCGGCGGGGGCTTCGCCTGAGTGAGCATTGGCGTGAGCAAGCTCGGAAGGTGGCTTCTGGTGAGATTGATGATGTCGAAGAGACTTCGCCTACACGCGATACAGGACCCAACTTCTCATTTCCCAATGCATCACACGATGATGAGCCACCGGCCACCGTAAAGTCCCTCTTTCGTGACCCCGATCTCCAAGCTGCGCCCAATACTTCTTGGCCTTCTTGGTCGGCAGCGTCTGATTGGGGTAGTGAGTCTGGTACTAGAGGCATGGGGTTCTTTGGGGCGCGCCAAGTGCCAAAGCAGTCTCGTCATGATAGACAAGTAGCCGATGTCATGTCCATGCTGAAAGGACAGTTCTATATCACTAATAATGGGTCGAGAAGCCCTCTTTTGACTGATAAGTTTACGGGCGAAACCTTGCCGCATTTCGACCCAAAGATCCTTGAGAGACTGAAGGGGGAGTATTGGAGAACCTCCATAGGAAGGCAGCAGGATGTCTCCTATGGTGTCATCAAATCTGCCATCAGCAATTTTGTTTATGGTGCTATCCCCGAGGCTGTTCTACCGGTTTACGGTCGTGCAGGCGTCGACTTGAATAGCGGTCGACGCGCGCTGATCCTGGGGAATCAATGTCTGATTTTTTCACCGGGTTTATCGAGCTATGAAATACGGAATGGGATTCCCCATGTCATGCCTCGCGAAAGTTTTCCGGTGAGTGTTCCTGATGATATTGGGAATGTGCATCCTCAATCGATATCTACCTTATTTGATGTCACTTCGCTGCCAAGGGATAGTGACCTGTTGGTGATTGCCTGGATGATCATGGCCTGGCGCTCAGATAGTGCGCCCGTGTTGCTTGAGTTGTTAGGTGAGGTTACTCCTGAACTGATCGATTCACAGAAGTTGCTGAAGACGGTCATAGACCCGGCGAGTAGTCTGTTTGAGATCGAGGTTCCCAAGACGGTAAAGCAAGTGGATATACGGGCGCAGTGCCATTACCTAATGAGTTTTCATCAAGTGGATTCGCTGACCGAAACACAGCAGAAAGGCTTGCTTTCGATCATGCAGGGAAAGGCAGTAGAGTGGCGAACGAAAACGAAGCGTTCTGGGGTAGATCTCTTCATCCGTTGTGCGATCATGCTGAATAGCAGCGAGAGTGTGGTGACCTATGCACCGCTATCAGGCGCTACCCTGAGCATAGAGATGGATGAGGCTGGAGGGGGTAACCCTCAAAATGCAGTGAAGGATCGCAGCATGGCAGAGAGAACCATCATTCATGGCCTCCTCCAAATATTTGGCCATGTTAATAAGTTCTGGGGACATGTTGAAAATGATCGACAATTCGATTGCTATGGTGGATTGCGAGACCTATGCCGGATAGGTGTGCTGGTGGCTGATGCTTTGGGAAGAGGCACGGCTGAATTCTGGCAACAACTCGACGTCAACCAGCAAAGTCGTCGCGATTATGAGCTGGAGGAGAATCCCGTCGCGATGGCAGTTAAGCGTGTCATTGATGCGTCGGAGAATGGACGGATAGAGGCCACGGTCAAGGATTGGCTTGTACTGCTCGATGGGTATCGCCCTGAGTCTGATCCTGCAGGTTCCTGGCCTGTCACGTCCCGAGGGTTGGCGGCCAAGTTCAAGCAGAGCAGAGCCTTGCTCTCGACGTTCGGGATCCAGCTTGTCCCTCTCGAGAAACGTGGTCCCTATGGGCGCTGGCGTGCCTCATGCGATGCCTCTCGTCAGCAGTAGCGATGGACTCCTAGAACGTGAAAACTGGCATTGGGTTAGACATTGTGACTTTTAAATCTTAAAAAGCATCAAGGTCAGGCATCCTGAGGCGCCCATGTTGTCCGATAATCCGTTGCAATGTCTCAGACTCCATCGCTTTGGTGGGTCTCTACCCACTGTCTGAGCAGGGCATGGCCGACCCCAGAGGGCAGCCGTCGACCCTGCTCCCACTCCTGCAGGGTCCGCACGCTGACACCCAGTTCGGCCGCCAGCGCCGTCTGGCTCATACCTCGAATCCGGCGCAGGGCCATGATGTCACGTAGCAATCGGCGAGTGGGTTCCTTGCATTCCATCCTGGCAAGACGACGATCTCCTCGGGGGTCGTGGGATGACGGTACTTGCTGGCTGTCACGGGTATTGTGTGGGGTAGAGAAGGAAGAAAACATCGAAGTCGGGAACATGGCAGGCACCTTGTTGAGGGAGACAGAATGGGGCCGCAGAAGACGGCCTCATACCATGTCATTCAGTGATCAAAGACGGCTTCCATCGAAGACGTGTGCCTTCTGACCGAATGGTTTGCTGTAGGCCTTGCACAGGTAGCTGGCCATGTAGACCGCTTCATTCATGGCCATCCAATCATCCCGGTGCAGGATGCAGGACCAAGGTTCTTTCTTGACCGGGTCTTTGCAGACATGGATCAGCTGATGGAAGCGGGGATCGTTTGGGGCGAATCCCATCGCCTTCAGCCAGGAGCGCATCATGCGGTGGTAGAGATTGTTGAATGAGTAGATACCACGCCAATCTGCCGTGAACGCCCCCAGGCTGTCGTAGGCGTTCCTGTTGAGCATGATCATCAGGTGGTAGTGAGGCTTGTCGCTGTTGATCTGCTCGCGCGCCCACAGGTAGTGCAGCTGGGTCGGGTACTTGGTTTGCCTCTGCTTGAGTTCGTTGCGGAAATTTTCAAAGAACCTTGCCAGAACGACATTGGTCTCGTGCATGGGTAGGCGCGACATCTCATCCGGGAAGTGAAGGTCTACGCGGAAGACGAAGGTGGAATGATTGATCCATGTCACGGCATTGAGCGTCTTCAAGACTCGCTCCAGGTAGTTCGCGACCAGTGGGCCATCTGTCCAATGCTGAACGTCAAAGCCTCGATAGGTGTCGTCGTAGTGAAGACGCAGCTTGTCGTTGAGCGGATGACGAAGAGGGTGATGTTGAAACATGAGGAGTTACCTCGCTGTGGGAATGATGAAGGACTCCGCAGCGATTGTCTTGTCGGTCGATAGGGTGGATAGGGAACGGTAGGCGTTGACATGGGCATGATGCTGACGATCATCTGAGGTTCACATCAGGCGTTCTCCAGACGCCTGTCAGGTCAATCCCTAGAAAGGGGTGTCATGAATGATGACGGCACCATGGGGAGTGGTCTGTGGGGGACCACTCCTTGGATGGCCTCTCATGCTCTTGGATGGGCTTTCACAAGTGAGCCCATTATGGCCTAGTGCCTATCCCTGTAGATCCTGTTAGGTGTCTAGTGAGTATACCCATACTACTTACCCGTCACTGACGCATATCAGAACCCCAGGAAACGCCTATCCCTGGACATGCCAATCGCCCCAGTTTCCTGACGAATGAGGTGTCACTCACCTTTCCGGGAAATTCCGTTATCGATCCGTACAAGACGCCGTGACGTGATGACGTCACGGTTTCGCTGCATCCCATCTCACAGCGCTGTAAAATATTACGTCGTCTTGACTCATCATCCCGGCACTCATCGGATGGATGCTCTGGAACATGCTCAGGAAGCCGGTGGAGGCCGGAAAACCCGGCTTTTTCCCGTGGCTGACGTACACCCCGACGATGTGTTCGGTCTGATAGGCAAGAGCTTGCGCTTTGTCGATTTAACCGAATCTCAAACCTGTACTACCTCCTTGAAGCCCCAGACGGATGGCTTCGTTCTCATGTCTTTCCCTGCTTAGGAGGCAGTGCAATGCCAATGTCATGTCCCAGCTGCGGCGCGTCTCGGGTCGTGTCGCGCCATCATGGTCGGAAGGTGGGTGGCACCACGGGTGCCGTGGCCGGCACAGCCAGTGGGGCGGCCGGTGCCTGGAGTGGCGCCGAGGCCGGCGCGTTGGTTGGCGCAGTAGGCGGTCCGGTAGGGATCGCCGTCGGCAGTATCGCTGGAGCCGTATTTGGTGGGTTGGTCGGTGGTACGGCGGGCGGCGTCGCCGGGGCTCGCCTTGGCAGCGAGCTGGATAGCCAGGTGCTCGACAATCTCGAGTGCCGGGCCTGTGGCCACACCTTTCGTCCTCATGTCAATTGATCCCTGACGGCCTGTCTCACGAGTCCATCGCTACTCGGCGATGCCCCCACGATTCTCTCTCTACAAGCTCACGGTCGGCCTGCTTCCTTGGGGAGCGGGCTGTTATGCCGTGCGCGACTCACAAGGAGCTTTCCCCATGGCACACCTGATCGAGCAAATGGCCTACGTCGGCGATACCCCCTGGCATGGCCTGGGCCAGCAACTGTCTCGTCATCAACCGCTGAAGGTCTGGCGGCAACAGGCCGGCATGGACTGGCACATCGAAGAATCCCCGGTGCGCTTCATCACCGATGGTGCCGGCCACCTGGGCAGCATCCATTCCTTCCCCGAGCAGAAGGTCCTATATCGCTCCGACACCCGGGCCCCGCTGTCGGTGGTCTCCCAGCGCTACAAGGTGGTGCAGCCGGAAGAGGTGCTGGAGTTCTACCGGGACCTCACGGAATACGCGGGATACGAATTGGAGACCGCCGGCGTGCTCAAGGGCGGTCGCAAGTTCTGGGCATTGGCCCGCAGCGGCTTGGGCGGAGCTTTGAAGGGCCAGGACCAGGTCAACGATTACCTTCTATTGGCCACGTCTTGCGACGGTTCCCTGGCTACTGTCGCCACCCCGACGTCCGTGCGGGTGGTCTGCAACAACACCCTGACCATCGCGTTGGATGGCACCTCGCAGGGCGTGAAGGTGCCCCACAGCACCGAGTTTCGTCCGCAGCTGGTCAAGCAGCAACTGGGGATCTCCGTGTCCCAGTGGGACGACTTCATGTATCGCCTGAAGACCCTGGCCGAGCGCAAGGTCAGCCAGGAGGAGGCGAGGACCTACTTCCAGTCGCTGATCTGCAACGCCAAGGCGCCGCTGGAGGATCCGTCCAAGCTGCCCAACGTCCGCGCCCTCAATCGCGTTCAGAAGCTCTACCAGGGTGAGGGGCGCGGCTCTCAACTATGCACGGCACAAGGCACCGCCTGGGGCCTCCTTAATGCGGTCACCGAGTACGTGGATCACGAGAAGCGCGCCCGCAGCAACGACTACCGCATGGACTCCGCCTGGTTCGGCCAGGGCGCCGGCCTCAAGGACAAGGCGCTGGAGTCCGCCCTTGCGCTGGTGGCCTGAACGGGGTCCTAAAGCTCTCCCTACCTCGCCTTTCCCCTACCACGGCATATCGCCCGGCCCCACAAAGGCCGGGCGTTCCTGTTTCTGGAGATATCGATGCCATCACCCATGACTTTTGAGATCTGCCATGCCCTGACCCAGCTGACCCGTCAGCTGCTGGAGGCTGGCGAGCACGCGACCGAGACCCATGTGCTGGCCAAGGGCCAAGTCTATCGCGTGACCGTGTCCCTGAAGCCGGTCCCGACCGAGGAGCTCCCTGACGTCATCCAACGCTATCGATAACGGAGGCCATCATGGCGACCCCCATTCATCCCAAGACCGCCGACCAGTCACCGATCACTCAATCCACCCAGGACAGCACCGCGATCATTCAGGTGATCGAGCGGGCCGCCCTCAATCCCGAGGTCGACATCGACAAGATGGAGCGCCTGCTGCAGATGCAGGAGCGGGTGCTCGATCGCCAGGCGCTGATGGCCTATAGCGCCGCGATGGCGGCCATGCAGACCGAGCTGCCGAGCATCGCCGAGCGAGGCAAGACCAACAACGGTCACTACGCCACCCTGGAGGATATCGTCGATACCGTGCGACCGATCATGAAGAAGCATGGCTTCGCGGTGAGCTTCCGCATCCAGACCCAGGAAAGCGGTATCCAGGTCACCGGCGTGCTGATGCACCAGGACGGCCATCGGGAAGAGACCAGCATGCTGCTGCCGGCCGATACCAGCGGCAGCAAGAACGCTGTTCAAGCCTTTGGCTCCTCGACCAGCTACGGCAAGCGCTACGTGCTGTGTGCCCTGCTCAACATCACCACCCGCGGCCAGGACGACAACGGCCATACCGCCGCTCCGGTCAAACTCGTCACCCCCTTCCAGGCCGGGCAGATCCGGCAGCTGATTGCCGCCTGCCCCCCAGCGACCCAGGAGTGGTTCGTCGGCAAGTACGGCGACGCTGAGCAGGTGCCGCGTGGCGACTTCGACAAGCTGCGTGCCTCCCTGCAGAAGCGGGCGCAACCCCACCATCAACATCCCTGACCGGTCGGCGAGGGTCCTCCCCTCGCTGGTCTATGCCGTGTCATCGAGAAGGAGATTGTCATGCAGATCCTGACACTGGAACAGGGCACGCCCGAGTGGCATGCCGCCCGTCTGGGCATCGTCACCATGTCCGAGCTTAAGACGTTGCTGGTCAAGGGCAAGGGGCCGGGAGGCTTCGGTGCCGGTGCGATGAGCTACATGCATCAGCTGATCGGCGAGCGCATCACTGGCGAGCCGTCCGACGCCTTCCAGGGCAATACTCACACCCAGCGCGGCCACGAACTCGAGCCTGTGGCCCGAGAGCTCTATCACGAGGCCGCCGGCCTACCCCAGCTGGAGCAGATCGGCATCATCCTCAATCACGGGGTGGGCTACTCGCCGGACTGCCTGGTGGACAGCAACGGCCTGGTCGAGATCAAGACCAAGTTGCCCAAGTACCAGACCGAGCTGCTACTGGCCAACGAGCTGCCTCAGGAGCACGTGGCGCAGTGCCAGGGCGGCCTGTGGGTCAGCGAGCGGGAGTGGATCGACTTCGTCAGCTACTGGCCGGGGATGCCGCTGTTCGTGAAGCGTGCCTACCGGGACGAGGGAATGATCCGCACCATCGCCGAGCGGGTCGAGGCCTTCTACGAGGAGCTGGAGCGTCGCATGGCCATGGTCATGGCGGCTTGATGCCTGAAGATAACCTGGTGGATTTACACGCCTAGTGGTCGGCAGTGAGGAGATGGTGTCCTTCGCTGAGTGAGGATGTCTATGAAAAAATAACATGATAATGCCGACACAGCTTCCTGCGTAGGAAGCTGTGTCGGCTGGTAGGGCGGTATTTTTTTATTCGGCGGGAATGTTGCAGCTAAGTGGAATGACGAGCGTGGTTTTTTTACGCTGTTTATGCAAGGTCTCTTTCGGCTATTTTTTCTAGGATCCAGTCCTGAATTTCTTCCTCTACCCAGGCGACATTTCTTTCCCCCAAGGATACTGGTTTTGGGAATCTTTCTTCGGAAATGTATTTGTAAATGGTGGAGCGTGCAAGACCTGTAAGGCTGATGACATCTTTAAGCTTGATTAGTCTCATGGCGCTTTCTCCAAATTGGCTCATGAGATGTTGTTGGTGTGTAGAAATTTACGTTGTGAGTTAGGGCGGGTTGATTGCAGGCCCAAGAAGGTCTGCGACCTTGCTGATCGCTTCTTTTCGCTCGTCAAAGTAGTCGTAACGGTCGTAGATGCCTTCGACGCCCTTGAGCTTGTGATTCAAGCAACGCTCCGCGACATGCCCCGGTACACCAACCGCAGCGAGTAAGCTACGGCATGTGCGGCGCAGATCATGCACAGTAAACTCGGTGATATCACCCATCCGGTTCTCTGGTTGCGGCTTCTTGCCAGGCTCCTTGCCGAATAGCTTGGCAATGGCACGATTCAGCGTGTCTTTGCCCATGTGGGCCCGCTTACTACTGCGGCGATTAGGGAAGACATAGTCCGAGCCGCAGGCACGGATCTTGAGCTCTTCCAGCCAGCCGATGGTTTGCGGGGGGAGGGGAATGATGATCCCGGCGCCTGTCTTGCTGCGCTCACCGTTCAGGTTCCACCGGTCGTTCTTCAGGTCGAATTCTGACCACAGGGCTTCGGTCAGTTCGGTCTTACGTACCCCTAGGACGAGCAGTAGCGCGCAGGCGAGGTAGTTGTCGCGGCTGAAGCTGTCGCTATTGTCTCTGAAGGCTTGGAAGACGTTCCGAATCTCATCGAGGCTCAAAACCCTATCGCGGCTTTTCTCAATGCCGCCTGCGTCGTTGACGTTGAAGGCTGATGCTGGGTTGTAAGTTAAAATTCCCAGCTTTATGGCGTGGTTGAACATCTGTTTAAGATACATCAGTGTATCATTAGCTATTGTCGGCCTTCCGCTGTTTGTTACTCTCCTAATTATTTCGCGGATATCAATTGGGGTGACGGCATCCAGCGATCTACCCCCGATGAGGGGCGCCACTTCTTTTGTGTATATCCGCTTTGGAATAGCTGGGTGCTTGAGTCTTCTCTCTAGCTCCGGGTACCAGTCTGCAAACAGGTCCTCCACTGTCCTGATGAAGGCTTGGCTATCGCGTTTGCGTTCCTCGATGGGGTCAAGGCCTTCGCGGATAGATTTTTGGTTTTCAACCGCTTTCGTCCGAGCCTCGGCGAGAGAGAGGTGGGCATGTTTGCCCAGCGTCATCTCACGCCGCTTGCCAAACAGCGTGTATCGCAACATCCAGTAAGGAGTTCCTTTCCTCGGTATCATCAGGTAGAGGCCGTTGCCGTCGCTGTAGCGCCCTGCTTTACCCTCCTTGACCAGCGACTGGCTCTTCTTGGCGGTAAGGCTTCCCATTATTTCCTCTCGTCCCCTGCGGGAAAAATAAAACAAACGACCGTTTATCAGCTGCTCGGACTAGATAGGCGGCTCAATGTCATATGAGCTCGTCACTGGCGCCCATTGGGCCTTTTTGCAACGGCATTAGAGTGCCAGCGGGCATCCCCACTTTCTCCCAGTCATGCACTCGGATCGACATGTCTGGGGAGTACCTATAAGGGTATGTGTCTGAGGGAGGGGGGGCAATGCTTTTTCTCCCCTGTTTACTCCCCGATATGATCTGGATTTCCGAGGAATTTGGTGGACCTTTGTGGACTTGTTATGCCATTTTTTTATTTAAAAACAATAGATTAATGGTGGCTGGCGGCCTTTGGTGGGTGCTACTCAATATTCTGGATCTGCTCGCGCATCTGCTCGATCAGCACCTTGAGCTCCACGGCGCAGCGGGTGGTGTCGGCGACCACCGATTTCGACGATAGCGTGTTGGCCTCGCGGTTGAGCTCCTGCATCAGGAAGTCCAGGCGCCGGCCGATGGGTCCCTTCTGCTTGAGCTGGCGCTCGACCTCACCGACGTGAGTCTCCAGGCGGTCGAGCTCCTCGGCCACGTCGGCTTTCTGGGCCAGCAGCACCAGCTCGGCCTCCAGACGCTGGGGGTCGAGCTCGGTGCGCATCTCGGCGAGGCGCTCGAGCAGCTGGGCGCGCTGGCGCTCGAGGATCCCGGGCAGCAGGCGGCGGACCTCGGCGACCTGGGTGCGAATACCCGTCAGCCTCTCGCGGATCAGTTCGGCGAGCTGGTCGCCCTCGCGTGCGCGGCCGGCGACCAGGTCGTCCAGGGCCACGTCGAACAGGGCGCGTGCCTCGGCCTTGATGGCCTCGAGATCGAGCCCGGGTGCCTCGAGTACGCCGGGATGGTCGAGCAGCGCCAGGGCATCGGGCAGCGGCGCCTCGGGAATGGCCTCGCGCACCTCGCCCAGCGCCGCACCCAGGGCGCGCAGTCGGTCGTGATTGACGGCGGCGTCGGCGCTGCGCTCGGCCGGGTCGAAGCGCAGCGTGCACTCCACCTTGCCGCGGGCCAGGTGGCTCCGCAGGGCATCGCGGAAAGCGGGTTCCAGGTCGCGCAGGGCTTCGGGCAGCCGGAAGTGGGGGTCGAGGTAGCGCTGGTTGACCGATCGCAGCTCCAACTGCAGCCGTCCCCAGTCGGCATCGCGGTCCTGCCGCGAGAAGGCGGTCATGCTGTGCACCATGGAGTGGGCTCCTGTGGAACGATCGATGTCGGGAAACGAGCCAGTGTAACTGATTCCCCCGGTAGTCCGTGTAGAATGGCCGGCCATCCATTCCCGATTGCGAGAGAGGTGCCATGTCTCCGGACTTCCGGCGTCCCAGCGGACGCACCCCCGACCAGCCCCGCGACATCCGTTTGACCCGCGATTACACCCGCCATGCCGAGGGGTCGGTGCTGGTGGAGTTCGGCGATACCAAGGTGCTGTGCAATGCCAGCGTCGAGGCTGGCGTGCCGCGTTGGCTGCGCGGCAAGAAGCAGGGCTGGGTCACCGCCGAGTACGGCATGCTGCCCCGTGCGACCCACACCCGCGGCGGTCGCGAGGCGACCCGCGGCAAGCAGGGCGGTCGCACGCTGGAGATCCAGCGGCTGATCGGGCGCTCGCTGCGCGCGGCGGTGAACCTGAAGAAACTCGGCGAGTTCACCATCACCGTGGACTGCGACGTCATCCAGGCCGATGGCGGCACACGTACGGCATCCATCACCGGCGGCTGCGTGGCGCTGGTCGATGCCCTGCGCTACCTGCAGCGCGAGAAGCTGATCAAGAGCGATCCCTTCCATCAGCTGGTGAGCTCGGTCTCGGTGGGCATCTTCCAGGGTGTGCCGGTGGTCGATCTGGACTATCCGGAGGACTCTCGCGCCGGCACCGACATGAACGTGGTGATGGCCGAGGGTGGCGGGCTGATCGAAGTGCAGGGCACCGCCGAGTCGGGCACCTACAGCCGTGCCGAGCTCGATGCCATGCTCGATCTGGCCGAGAAGGCCGGCGGCGAGCTGTTCGACCATCAGCGCGAGGCGCTGGGCATCCGCCGCTGAGGTGGAGGAAACGGATTGATTTCCGCACTTGGCAGGAGTGCAGCAGACAATCAGTGTTTCCCTAACGCAGCACGCCGGCCACTAGGCCGGCGTGCTGCGTCATGCCTGGGGCATGACGGCGACGAAGGGAGGCGACTCAGAGCGGCAGGTCGTACTCGACGATCAGCGGCGCGTACTCGGAGAAGGTCGCGTCGTAGTCGATCCAGGCGTCCACCACGTGGCGGCGGAAGTTGGGGCCGACCAGCTGGTAGTCGATGCGCCAGCCTTCCTGGCGCTCGCGGGGCTGGTCCTGATCCAGCGCCGGCCACCAGGTGTATTCGCCGGCGTCGCGGTTGATCTCGCGGAAGGTGTCGATGAAGCCGGTCGGGCCGAGCACCTGGTCCATCCAGGCGCGCTCCTCGGGCTTGAAGCCGGGGGTCGTCTGGTTATCGGCCCAGTTCTCCAGGTCGATCGTCTTGTGGGCGATGTGCCAGGTGCCGCAGATGATGTACTCGCGGCGCTTGCGAGCCATCTTGGCCAGGTACTCCTGGTACTGGGCCATGAACGACTGCTTGGCGGCCGGATCGCTGCCGTCGGGCATCAGGAAGCTGGCGATGCTGAAGCGGTCGTAGTCGGCCTGCAGGAAGCGTGCTTCGTGGTCGCACTGGGGGAAGCCCAGGCCGTACATGATCGCCTTGGGGATCTTGCGGCAATACAGGCCGACGCCGGAGAAACCGTCCTGTTCGGCATCGAGGAAATAGCCCTCGTAGCCTTCCGGATAAAGGATGCTGTCGTCGAGCTCGAAACTCTTGGCCTTGAGGTTCTGCACGCAGACGACGTCGGCATCCTGGTTGGCCAGCCAGTCGAGGAAGCCTCGGCCGACCGCCTCGCGGATGCCATTGACATTGATGGTGGCGATTTTCATACATGGTCCCTTTTGCGTCGCGCGTGTATGATACCCGACGTTTCGACGTTTGGGTAAATGGCGTCCGCCAATAAACGTGATAGGAGGCTCCGTGGCCGCATCGACCCTGCAACCCTACCAGCAGGCCTTCATCGAGTTCGCCATCGAGCAGGGCGTGCTGCGTTTCGGCGAGTTCACTCTCAAGTCCGGGCGCGTCAGCCCCTATTTCTTCAACGCCGGCCTGTTCAAGACCGGCCGTGCCCTGGCCGAGCTGGGCCGCTTCTACGCCCAGGCCATCGCCGACAGCGGCCTCGAGTCCGACGTGCTGTTCGGCCCGGCCTACAAGGGCATTCCGCTGGCCGCTTCCACCGCGGTGGCCCTGGCGGATCATCATGACCTCGATCTGCCCTATGCGTTCAATCGCAAGGAGGCCAAGGCTCACGGCGAAGGCGGTAACATCGTCGGCGCCGAGCTTGCCGGCCGCATCCTGATCATCGACGACGTCATCACCGCCGGCACCGCCATCCGCGAGGTGATGGGGCTGATCGAGGGCGCCGGGGCCGAGGCCGCCGGTGTGGTGGTCGCCCTGGATCGCCAGGAGCGCGGCGGTGACGACAGCGATCCGCGCAGCGCCATCCAGCAGGTCGAGGCCGCCTACGGCATGCCGGTGTTGAGCATCGTCACCCTGGACATGGTGCTCGAGTACCTCGAGGTGCATGCCGGCGAGGCGCTGCGCGGCCATGCCGAGGCGATTCGCGCCTATCGCGACCGCTACGGCGTGGCCCAGGGCTGAACGGCCGTCGCGCCCGGAGGGATATGCTTCCGCCTCGTCGCCGCGCCGGTTTCTCGGGCCCCCGTCGGGGCCCGAGCGCGTTGTCGGTCCAGTATATCAGGAGTCATCGATGCTCGACGTGGTGCTCTACCAGCCCGAGATTCCCCCCAACACCGGTAACCTGATTCGACTGTGCGCCAATACCGGCTTCCGGCTGCACCTGATCGAGCCGCTGGGCTTCACCCTCGACGACAAGCGGCTGCGCCGCGCCGGCCTCGACTATCACGAGTGGGCCCGCGTGCGAGTGCACCGGAGCTGGGAAGCCTTCCTCGCGGCGGTGGCCCCGACGCGGGTATTCGCCGTCTCGACCCGGGGGCGCGTCGGCTATCACGAGCCTGCCTACCGGGAAGGCGACGCCCTGGTCTTCGGCCCCGAGACCCGCGGCCTGCCCCAGGCGATGCTGGATGCCTTGCCCGAGGCGCAACGCCTGCGTATCCCCATGCTGCCCGAGAGCCGTAGCCTGAACCTGTCCAACGCCGCCGCGGTGCTGGTCTTTGAAGCCTGGCGCCAGATGGGATTCGTGGGGGCCGGCCATCCGGGGTCCGGCCTCCCGGGGGCCGGCCAGCCGGAGGCGGCACTGTCCAAGAGCGAACCGGCCGCCACGCCGAGGAGCGACGCATGACCCAGAGCATCGCCAGCCGCATCGCCAAGCTCAATCCGCGCCAGCAGGAGGCGGTGCGCGCCATCGACGGCCCCTGCCTGGTGCTGGCCGGGGCCGGCTCGGGCAAGACCAGCGTGATCACCACCAAGATCGCTTACCTGGTGCAGGAGTGCGGCATGAGCGCCCGGCGCATCGCCGCCGTGACCTTTACCAACAAGGCCGCCCGGGAGATGAAGGAGCGGGTGGGCAAGATGCTTCAGGGCCGCCAGGGTCACGGCCTGACGGTGTCGACCTTTCATACGCTCGGCCTCAACATCATCCGCGGCGAGCTCAAGGCGCTGGGCTACAAGCCGGGCTTCTCGCTGTTCGACCCCGAGGATGCCAAGGCGCTGCTGCGCGACCTGATGAACAAGGACGCCCAGGTCGACGCCGAGGCGATCAATCAGGTCCAGGCGACCATCTCCAACTGGAAGAACGACCTGGTGCTGCCCGGTCAGGCGCTGTCGCACGCGGCCAGCGAGGACGAGCTGTTCGCCGCCCGGGTCTACGAGGCCTACGGCCGCCACCTCAAGGCCTACAACGCGGTGGACTTCGACGACCTGATCCTGCTGCCGGTGACCCTGCTGCGCGATGATCCCGAGGCCCTCTCTCGGTGGCGCAAACGCATCCACTACATGCTGGTGGACGAGTACCAGGACACCAACGTCAGCCAGTACCAGCTGGTGCAGCTGCTGATGGCCGAGCGTCAGACCTTCACCGTGGTCGGCGACGACGACCAGTCGATCTACGCCTGGCGCGGCGCGCGGCCCGAGAACCTGGTGACCCTGGGCGAGGACTTCCCGCGCCTGAACGTGATCAAGCTGGAGCAGAACTATCGCTCCACCGGTACCATCCTGCGTGCGGCGAACACCTTGATCGCCAATAACCCCCACGTCTACGAGAAGACCCTATGGTCCGACATGGGCCAGGGCGCGGCGATCCGCGTGGTGGTCAACCGCCACGAAGAGGCAGAAGCCGAGCGGGTGGCCAGCGAGATCCTCACTCGGCGCATCAAGGAGCGCGCGGAGTGGCGTGACTTCGCGGTGCTCTACCGCGGCAACTTCCAGGCCCGGCTGCTGGAGCTGAAGCTGCAGCACTACCAGATTCCCTACAAGCTCTCCGGTGGCACCTCCTTCTTCTCGCGCAACGAGATCAAGGACGCCATGGCCTACCTGCGGCTGCTGATCAATCCCGCCGACGACAGCGCCTTCCTGCGCATCGTCAACGTGCCGCGCCGCGAGATCGGGCCGACCACCCTGGAGAAGCTTGCCAACTATGCCACCGAGCGCGGCGGCTCGCTGTTCGCCGCCTGCCAGGAGCTGGGGCTGGCCGAACAGCTGCCGGTCCGAGCCGTCGAGCGTCTGGGCAGGTTTACCCACTTTATCGAGGGCGTGCGTCGGCGCATGGACCAGGGCGACGCCATCTCCGCCATCCGCGAGATGCTGCGTGACATGGACTACGAGGCCTGGCTCTACCAGAACGCCAGCGCCCCGACCATCGCCGAGCGGCGCATGGCCAACGTCTGGACGCTGATCGACCAGCTCGAGAAATCGATGGGTGCCGATCCCGAGGAGGAAGCCGCCAGCACGACCACCGAGACCGACGGCGTGGAGGCGGCGATCTCGCGGCTGGTGCTGCGCGATATTCTCGAGCAGCAGGCCGAGGAGGACGACTCCGACCGCGTGCAGCTGTTGACCATGCACGCCTCCAAGGGCCTGGAGTTTCCCCACGTCTATCTGATGGGCCTCGAGGAGGAGCTGCTGCCGCACCGCAACGCCATCGAGGTGGGCACGGTCGAGGAGGAGCGTCGCCTGGCCTATGTGGGCATCACTCGGGCGCGGCGCACCCTGACCATGACTCTGGCGCGCCAGCGCAAGGCCTACGGCGAGTTGATGGACTGCACGCCGAGCCGCTTCCTCGACGAGCTGCCCGAGGATGCCCTGGAGTGGGAGGGACGGCCCGATCGCGAGGACCCGGAGAAGAAGCAGGCGCGTGGCAAGGACGCCTTGGCGGGGATTCGCTCGCTGCTGGGATAATCGTGGCTGCGGGCTGCGGGCTGCGGGCTGCGGGCTGCGGGCTGCGGGCTGCGGGCTGCGGGCTGCGGGCTGCGGGCTGCGGGCTGCGGGCTGCGGGCTGTGGGCTGCGGACTGCGGACTGCGAGCTGCGGGCTGCGGACTCGCGACGCATCCCATGACCATGGCAGAACGCCGGCGGGGCGCCGATTGGCGCCCCACGTCGTCTCGGCGACCGCGTTTACTCCACGGAGCTGACCAGATGATCGACGGCGGCCTTGACCTCGTCGTCGGACAGGCTGGGGTTGCCGCCTTTGGCGGGCATGGCGTTGAAGCCGTTGATCGCGTGGTCGTAGAGGGTTTCGATGCCCTTGTCGAGGCGTGGGCCCCAGGCGGCAGCATCGCCCTTCTTGGGAGCACCGGCGGCACCGGTGTCGTGGCAGGCCATGCAGATGCCGTTGTAGATCGCCTCGCCGTCGATGCCGGCGGTAGCCGATTCCGTGGCGCTCGCCTCGCTGGCGGCATCGTCGCTCGAGGTGTCGGTCGTGGCGGTGCTATCCCCCGATGCCTCGGCGTCCTCGGTTCCTGCGGCGGCGGGCACGTCCATCACCGGCTCGACCAGGTAGGCGACAGCGGCGTGCATCTCTTCGTCGGAGAGGTTGGGGTTGCCGCCGCGGGCCGGCATGGCGTTGTAGCCGTTGATGGCGTGATCCAGCAGGGTCGCGAACCCCTGCTCGGTGCGGCTGGACCAGGCGTCCTCGTTGCCCCGCACCGGAGCGCCGGCGGCGCCGGTCTCGTGGCAGGCCATGCAGACGCTGTTATAGATGCCGGCCCCGTCGGGACCTTCCGCGCTAGCCGTCTGCGTGCCGCTGTTAGCCGCCGCGGCGGTGCCGCAGTCCTCACCCTGGACGCAAAGCTCGCCTACCGGCGCCAGGCGTTCGGCGATGGCCGCGCGATCCTCGTCTTCCTGGGCATATGCCGTGGTCGTGACCAGGCCGAGAATGGCCAGACATCCCAGGATCCGCTTGCTGGATTTCACTCTCACCACCTCATTTGACGTTCTTGTCATCGAATCACGGTCGGCGCCACGACGGCCGGGAGACGCTTCGAAGCGCGATGCGCGCCAGTATAGCGGCATCCCCAATCCCGCGAAAATGTCGCCGATCAACTCCGGGGCGCATGGCGAGATCGCGGAGCGCCTTCGCGGCTGGACAGCCTGCAGGTGGCACGGTAGGATGTCGCACGCCTGATGGCGATCCCATCGGGCACCGCGCGCCCTTAGCTCAGCTGGATAGAGCGTCGCCCTCCGGAGGCGAAGGTCAAAGGTTCGAATCCTTTAGGGCGCGCCATCGAATTTCAGGGCCTGCGAGCAATCGCAGGCCCTTTTTCGTTGTGCGCCAGGCATGGCGCGCAGCGCCTGATTGGCGCTGTTCCTGAAAGTGGTGTTTCGGGATGACTTGGGGGTGAAAGTCCCCTGCACGCCCGGCAAGGGGAAGTGCTAGCCGACGGCAAGGGTGTCCGCCGCGAGGGGGAATCCGAAGGCAGCCCGAGGCAAAACGCTGGCCTGACGAACAGGCAGCGGATATGAGGCGGCATGGCGGGGTGAGATGGCACCAATCATCAAAGCCCAGTACTTGCACGGAACGCCATGCCGTAAATCCGACAGGCATAAGCGGGAAGGTCGCGCGTCTTACCCTGGGAGGTCTGATGGCCTGCCACAGAGCTACCGGCGTCGAGAGGCGACGGGATGGGCCACCAGACGTCAGCAGAGGCCATAGTAAGTGCCGATTCACCCCGGCACCAAGGGCCGAACATGAAGAGCCGCGAGTAGGCGATGACGTCTCGAGGATCGATCAGGAAGACAGGAACTGGCGCTGATGCCGTCACCCACCCAGAGGGGCAGGGGCAGTACCCTGAGTCCCAGCCGGTGGGCGTCGAGACGGTTCCGGCGTCGTCATCGTGGACGAAAGCGAAGTCCGTCCCGCTCATGGAAGTCGTGGTAGAGAAGGCCAACATGGCGCGGGCTTACCGGAAGGTGGTCGCCAACCAGGGCGCACCGGGTGCCGATGGCATGCCGGTGGACCAGTTGGCTGACCACCTGAAACAGATCTGGCCAACACTGCGCGAGCGGCTGCTGGCCGGTGAGTACCCCCCAGTCCGGTCCGAGCCGTCGAGATCCCCAAGCCCAAGGGCGGGACGCGACAGCTCGGTATTCCCACGGTCACCGATCGGCTGATCCAGCAGGCGCTGCTGCAGGTGCTGACGCCGATCTTCGATCCGGGCTTCTCCGCATCGAGCTACGGCTACCGCCCGAAGCGCAGCGCCCAGCAGGCCGTCTCGGCGATGAAGGCCCATGTCACCGCCGGCCACCGCTGGGTGGTCGACCTCGACCTGGCAGCCTTCTTCGACCCGGTGAACCACGACCTGCTGATGGCGCGGGTCGCGCGCCGCGTCCGCGACAAGCGGGTGCTGCGCCTGATCCGCCGTTACCTGGAAGCCGGCATGTTCGGACGGCCTGGCCGCGCCACGCCGACAGGGAACGCCTCAGGGCGGACCGCTGAGTCCGCTGTTGGCGAACGTCCTGCTGGACGACGTGGACAAGGAACTGGAACGCCGCGGCCACCGCTTCTGCCGCTACGCCGACGACATGCAGGTATATGTCAGGAGTCGGCGGGCGGGCGAACGCGTCATGACCAGCCTGAGTGATTTTCTCGAGAGCTCGCTCAGGCTCACGGTCAGTCGCGACAAGAGCACGGTGGAGCGGCCGTGGAACCGAGGGTATCTGGGCTACACGCTGACTCGGCACAGGCTGCCGAAGCTGACATTGGCCAAGGCCAGTCTGCAACGCTTGATGGGGCGTGTCCGCGAGATCCTGAAGCGTGGCAGGGGACGCGGTGTTCGGCGCGTCACCCAACCGCTGGTTCGCTCAGCGTGGGTTAATCTCGGTACTGGACACGGTAAGAGGGCTTAGTCGTTCTTCGTGAACCGCCGTGGTACGGAACCGTATGCCCGGTGGTGTGAGAGGACGGGGGAGGTGACTCCCCCTCCTACTCGATTCCCGTTGCTTACCACGCTTCAACGCTTGCCAGGCCGATGTCGGCCTCACCCCGGAGGGATGCGATAACGCCGTCAGGGGGTGAGCGCCCTATGTTCAAACCGGTATGATTATTCCATTCCTTTTCTCAAATGGAACCGTGCCGATCGACGCCGACGGTTCGACAAGGACGTATGCATGACCCTTCCCGACTACTCCTGGCTCGCCTGGACGCTGATCGTCCTCTCCACCTATCTCACCGGTATCTCCAAGGGCGGCTTTGCCGGCGGCTTCGGCACCCTGTCGGTGCCGCTGATGGCGCTGGCGATCGGCCCCATCGAGGCCGCTGGCCTGCTGCTGCCGCTGTTGCTGGTGATGGACGCGCTGGCGGTGAAGGCCTGGTGGGGGCACCAGGACATGGCCGAGGTGAAGCGTTTGATCCCCGGCCTGGCCATCGGCGTGGCGGCGGCGACGCTGGTGGCGGGCAGCCTGGACGAGGATCACGTTCGCCTGTTGCTCGGCGTGATCTCGCTGCTGTTCGTCGCCTACATGATCGTCAAACCCGCCGCGTCGCGGCCGATCCGCCCCTTCTGGGCCTGGCCCGCGGGGATCGCCACCGGCATTACCAGTTTCATCGCCCACGCCGGGGCGCCGCCGATGAATCTCTACCTGGTCCCGCGGCGCCTGCCGAAGATGACCTTCATCGCTACCACCACCCTGGTGTTTGCCGCCGTCAATCTGATGAAGCTGCCGCCCTACCTGTGGCTCGGCGACATCAACCTGACCAGCGCCTGGGCCTCGCTGGCGCTGGTACCGGTGGCCTGGGCCGGGGTGCGCAGCGGCCTGTGGCTGCAGCACCGGGTCAACGAGCGGCTGTTCTATCGGCTGGTGGTGCTGGCCATGGCCATCGTCGGCGTGCAGTTGATCGTCAAGGCGCTGGGGTAGCCGCCGGACAAAAAAGCCCCGCATGTGCGGGGCGAAGAGACGTCAGGACGCCTTGGGCAATGGCAGGGAGGGTCGTCACTGCTTGACGATCCACTCGTGCGCCGGGTCGTTCTGGAACTTCCATTTGCGTTTGGGGCCGGCCATCACGTTGAGGTAGTAGAGCTCGTAGCCGTGGGGAGCGCCGACCGGGTGGTAGCCTCGGGGCACCATCACGCAGCAGCCGTTCTCCACCGCCATGGTCTCGTCCAGGCTGCGGTCGTCGGTGTAGACCCGCTGGAAGGCGAAGCCCTGGGACGGGTTCAAACGGTGATAGTAGGTCTCCTCGAGGATCGACTCCTCGGGCAGGTTGTCCACGTCGTGCTTGTGCGGCGGATAGCTGGACCAGTTGCCGGCCGGCGTGTAGACCTCCACCACCAGCAGGCTGTCGGCCGGCTCGGTCTCCGGCAGGATGTCCTGGATATGGCGGGTATTGGTACCGCCACCGCGGGTGGTCTGCTTGACCCGGTCGGGGGCGATCAGCCGCGGCTCGTGGTTGCCGTGCCCCGGTGCGCTGCACACTGCAAGCTCCATGTCGGTGGTGGCCTCTACTTCGAAGCTGACCCCGTCGGGCAGGTAGACGGCGTAGGGCGGCACCTTCTCGAAGATGTCCATGCGCTCGCCGATGTCCTCCCAGCGATGCTCGCCGCAGGCCACGGTGGCGCGGCCGGTCAGCAGCACCAGGCAGTGTTCGCGGTCGCCGGTGTTGGCTTCGAGGCGCTGGCCTCTGGCCAGCCTGTGCACCCGGAAGCCGACGTGGTCCCAGCCGGCGGATTGCGGCGTGATGTCGAGTACCGTGCCCTGGTCGTCGGGCGCATGGGGGCGTACCAGCAGTGACGTCATGGGTCGCTCCTGTCGAGTCAGTGAATGTCAGCCAGTGCGATACGGCGGCCTTCCCGTAACGAGCGCTCGGCCGCCTCGGCCAGGCGCAGCGCTTCCAGGCCGTCACGGGCGCCGGCCAGCGGCTCGCGCCCCTGCCGCCAGGCGTGGACGAAGTCGTCGATCTCACGGCGATAGGCCTCGGCATAGCGTTCCAGGAAGAACCACTTGGGCTTGTCTTCCACCTGGCCGGGTTCACCCGTGAAGCGCAGCCGGGTCTCGCTCTCGTTCTGTGCCTGCAGCATGCCGGCGCTGCCGAAGGCCTCGATGCGCTGGTCATAGCCGTAGCTGGCGCGGCGAGAATTGTTGATATGGCACAGGCGACCGCTGGCCGTGGTCAGGGTGACCATGGCGGTATCGACATCCCCTGCTTCGCCGATCGCGGGATCGATCAGGCAACTGCCCTGCGCCTGCACCTGGGCGATGGGCTCGTCGAGCAGCCAGCGGGCCATGTCGAAGTCGTGGATCATCATGTCGCGAAACAGGCCACCCGAGGCCCTGACGTATTCGGCGGGGGGCGGCGCGGGATCTCGGCTGATGATGGATAGCGTCTCCAGGTCGCCGATCCGCCCGTCCACCACGGCGCGCTTGAGGGCCGCGAATTGCGGGTCATGGCGACGGTTGAAGCCAAGCGCACAGGTCACCGGGTGTGCCTCGAGGACTCGCAGCGCCTCGCCGGTGCGGGCCAGGTCGAGGGCGATCGGCTTCTCGCACAACACCGCCTTGCCGGTGCGGGCGGCGCGCTCCAGGTAGTCGGCATGAGTGGGCGTACTGGAAGCGATCAGCATGGCATCGATGTCGTCGTCCTCGAAGATGGCATCGGCCGCGATGGCCCGCGCACCGTACTTTTGAGCCAGGGTCTCGGCGGCCTCGGCATGGTAGTCGGCCACGGCGGCCAGGGTGACGTCCGGGTGGGCATCGATGGCCTGGGCGTGTACCTGGCCGATGCGGCCGGCACCGATCAGAGCGAGTCTCATGGCGTGTCCTGTGGGTCGGGGGGAAGGGGAAGCGCTAGCCCGTCATGCGATCAGGCGCGCTCTTCGTCGTCTTGTTGTTGCTGAGCGGAGCGCTCGCGAGCCTTGTCTTGGCGTACGCCCAGCGAGATGGCCAGGGTCTGTGTCAGGCACAGCGAAGCGGTCAGGCCGCGGAAGCTCTTGACCTCTGCCTCGTGCACCACCAGCGAGACATCGGCGATACGCGCCAATGGGCTGAGGTTGGAGTCGGTGATCACTACCAGAGGAATGCCGCGTTTGCGGGCCTCGTCCGCCACCTCGCGGGATTCCTGGGCATAGGGCGAGAAGCTGACCACCAGCAGGGCATCCTGGGGCTCGATGTTGCGGATCTGCTCGCCGTACATGCCGCCCAGGCCATTGACCAGGAAGGTGCGCTTGTCGATGTGGTGCAGTGCATAGGTCATGTAGCTGGCCACCACGAAGCTGCGTCGCGCGCCCATCACATGGATGGCGCGAGCCTGCTCGAAGATGTCCAGGGCGCGCTCCAGGTGGCGCGGGTCGATGCGCCCCGGCAACTGGTCGAGCACCTCGCGATTGGCCTCGGCGAACTCCCACAGCAGCTGAGTGCTGTCCGGCGTCTCGCCGGTAGCGGAACGCACGGCGCGAATACGCTCGTTGTAGTTGGGCAGCTCGTCCACCAGCCGTGAGCGGAACAGCTGCTGCATCTCGGAGAACCCGGAGAAGCCGAAGTGGTTGGCGAAACGGATCAGGGTCGATGGGGTGACGCCTGCCTGCTCGGCCAGTTTGGCCACGGTGGCGAAGGCCACCTCCTGGGGATGATCGAGCAGGAAGCGCGCCGTCTGCTGGAGGCGGCGGCTCAGCGACGGGTAGTCCGCCGTGATGCGTGTTTCCAGTTCCTCGAAATCCTGTGGCGTCTGATTCATGTGAGGGTCCTCGTCTTCGCCGCAATGGCGTTGACTGCCGATGCGTTCGTCTGATGGCAGTCTAGGCGAAATGGAATGTATGTTCTAATAATACCAAAGTATAGAATATATTATTTGTAAAGCCGCAGTATTGGAATCTATATTCCATAGCGTCATCCCGCTGGTGTCTCTACCCACACAACGACAAGCGAGAGAGGAATTTCATTCATGGCACGTCTATCTCACTGGTTGCTGGCTTCGACCGCTGCTGCTGCGCTCATGGCGGGCACCGCCCAGGCACAAGAACCAAATCGCTTCGTCATGGTGACCCATGGCGTTCCCTCCGACCCTTTCTGGTCCGTGGTCAAGAATGGTGCCGAGGCTGCGGCCGAAACGGTAGGAGCGGAGTTGGAGTACCGTGCGCCGTCCACCTTCGACATGGCCAAGATGCAGCAGTTGGTCGAGGCGGCGGTGGCCTCTGACCCGGACGGTCTTATCGTCTCCTTCACCGATGAAGATGCGCTTGGGGGCGTCATCCAGGAGGCCTCGGACAACGGTATTCCGGTGATCACCATCAACTCCGGTGGCGATGTCGCGCACAAGTATGGAGCTCGCCTCCATGTCGGTCAGAGCGAGTACGAGGCAGGCAAGCGGGCCGCCGAGCGTATGCAGGAGATGGGCGTCGAGAAGGCCGTCTGCGTCAACCATGAGCAGGGTAACCAGGGTCTCGACCAGCGTTGCGATGGTTTTCTCGAGGGGTTTGACGGCAACGCCGAGCAGCTGGCGACGACCTATGATCCGACGTCGATCCGCAATGCCATCGTGGCCTACCTCAACGAGAACAGTGATGTGCGCGGTATCCTGACGCTGGGGGCGCTGGCCGCCGAACCCATGATCCAGGCCATGCGTGAACAGGGTGCCACCGACATGTTTACCCTCGGCACCTTCGATCTCTCACCCGGCATCCTGGAGGCTCTGGAGGCCGAAGATCTGGACTTCGCCATCGATCAGCAACAGTACCTGCAAGGCTACCTGCCGGTCATGTTCCTCGATCAGTATGCCAAGAACGGTTTGCTTCCAGCAGGCGATGTGGCCACCGGCCCCGGCTTCGTGACGCCGGAAAACGCTGCGCAGGTGCTCGACCTGAGCGAGCAGGGTATTCGTTGAACACCATCACGCATGAAGGGGCCCGTCCGACGGGTCCCGGGAGTCAACCGTCATGAAGTCGAGTGCATCCCCCCAAGCCGATGCTGTGGAAACACAGGACGAGCGTATCCAGAAGGTCTCGTTCTGGAAGCGGGCACTAAGCCGGCCCGAGTTCGGCGCATTGGCCGGCACTGTCCTGGTGCTAGCTTTCTTTCTCGTCGCTGCCAGCGGCACTGGCATGTTTACGCCGGCAGGTATCGTCAATTTTCTCGAGGTGGCGGCCCAGCTGGGGATTATTGCCACTGCCGCTGCTCTACTGATGATCGGCGGTGAGTTCGATCTTTCCATTGGCTCGATGATCGGCCTGGCCGGCATCCTGATTGCCATCCCTGCCGTGGAATACGGCTGGCCGCTGTGGGCCGCGATCCTGCTGGCGTTCGCCTGTGCGGGCCTGGTGGGCTGGATCAACGGCAATCTGGTCAACAAGACGGGGCTGCCTTCCTTCATCGTGACCCTGGGCTTCCTGTTCATCCTGCGTGGCCTGGCCATCGGCGTCAGCCGCCTGCTGACCGGCCGCACCCAGATCGGTGGGGTTCATGATCATATCCCCGGCGACTGGTTTGCTTCTCTGTTCTCGGGTGAGGTGGCTACCGGACTCTTCGCCTGGATGGCCGAACAGGGGTGGATCGCCACCAATTTCGCCGGCAACCCGGTCGTCACCGGCATCCCGGTGTCCATCGTCTGGTGGTTGGGCCTGACCGCCGTGGCGACCTGGGTGCTGCTTTGCACGCCTTACGGCAACTGGATCTTCGCCAGCGGCGGCGATGCCAACGCCGCGCGCAACTCCGGTGTGCCGGTCCATCGCGTCAAGATCTCGCTGTTCATGTTCACCGCCTTCTCCGCCACCATCTTCGCCTGCCTCCAGGTGATGGACACCGGGTCGGCCGACACCATCAGGGGGCTGCTCAAGGAGCTCGAGGCGATCATCGCGGTGGTCATAGGTGGCGCACTGCTCACCGGTGGCTATGGCTCGGCTATCGGCGCGGCGCTCGGCGCACTCATCTTCGGCCTGGTGCAGATGGGTATCTTCTACACCGGTGTCAATACCGACTGGTTCCAGGTCTTCCTCGGCGTGATGCTGCTGGTGGCCGTGCTGTTCAACAATTTCATGCGCAAGAAGGCGATGGAGGCCAAGTGAGATGAGCGAACGTACGCCCATGATCGAGATGCGCAGCGTCAGCAAGCACTTCGGCAGCGTCATCGCCCTGAGCGACATCTCTATGCAAGTCTATTCCGGCGAAGTCATGTGCCTGCTGGGCGACAATGGTGCCGGCAAGTCGACACTGATCAAGACGCTTTCGGGAGTTCATCAGCCGACTCACGGCGAGATGCTGCTGGGGGGAGAACCGGCCCGGTTCAAGTCGCCGGCCTATGCTCTCGATGCCGGTATTGCCACTGTCTTTCAGGACTTGGCGATGATTCCCCTGATGTCGATCACGCGAAACTTCTTCATGGGTCGCGAACCCACGGTGGGCTGGGGACCTTTCAAGCGCATCGACTGGAAACTGGCCGATCGTATCGCCAAGCAGGAGATGGCCAAGATCGGTATCGACGTGCGTGATCCCAGCCAGCCCGTAGGAACGCTATCCGGAGGCGAGCGACAATGTGTGGCAATCGCCCGGGCGGTCTATTTCGGCGCCAAGGTGTTGATCCTCGATGAGCCCACCTCGGCACTGGGGGTCAAGCAGGCCTCGGTGGTGCTGCGCTACATTGCCAAGGCGCGGGCCGACGGCCTGGCGGTGATCTTCATCACCCACAACGTACACCATGCCTACCCCGTGGCCGATGCCTTCACCTTGCTCAAGCGTGGCGGCAGTCTCGGGACTTTCCGCAAGGAAAACATATCTCGCGAAGAGGTGCTTAACATGATGGCCGGCGGTGCAGAGCTGGAGAGCCTGGATGCCGAACTGGCCGAGTTCCAGCGCAGCGATAGCGAGAAAAATGCCGACACCGAGGAGACCGCTACCGCCTCGAAGACTCGCCTTGCGGCCGGTCAGTGAGAGGAGCACGAAAGCCATGATGAAACGTCATGATCCGACGCCCTTCACCCTGGCCGCTTGTGCCGAGATGCTGTTTTGCGGCCTGCCGATCACCGAAAGGGTCAGGCGGATCGATGCCCTGGGCTTCCAGGTGGAAATCTGGGACTGGACTCGCCATGACATCGAGGCTCTGAAGAGCACGGGAGCCACCTTCTCCTCCATGACCGGCTATGTCGAGGGAACTCTGGCGGACAAGGAGGGGGCCGAGAGGCTGGTGCAGACAGCCCGGGAATCGATCGCCGTGGCCAAGCGCCTGGGTATTCCTCGTCTCAACCTGCATGGTACCGGGCTCGATGGAAAAGGACTGCCGGTCAAGCCGGCCAGCCAGGTGTCGGGAGCGATGTGGATTCGGGCTCACGACACGCTCAATCGACTGGCTGACCTGGGGGAGGAGCATGGCGTGACCTTCGTGCTGGAGAACCTCAATACCCAGGTCGATCACCCCGGCGTGCCCTTTGCCCGTGCCGAGGACGTTCTGGAGTTGGTGGCCAGCGTCGAGCGCCCGGAGTTGAGGATGATGCTGGATCTCTATCACGCCCAGATCGGCGAGGGGAACCTGATCGAGCTGCTGCGCCGCTCCGCACCCTATATCGGCGAGATTCAGGTCGCCGATGTGCCGGGCCGCTGTGAACCGGGCAGCGGAGAGATTCACTATCCGGCCATCGCCCGGGCTCTGAACGATATGGGCTACCGGGGCACCGTCGGTCTGGAAGGGTGGGCATCGGAAGGGGATGAACTGGCCCTTCAGCGTTTCAAGGATGCTTTCACCCTTTGATCACTGATCGGAAATTGCGTCGTAGCGCCGAGACAGTGTTCCACCACGTCAGCTTCTCGGGATTAGGCGCGACTGAATCGCGACGCGGAGAGACGATATGCAAGAAGCACATACCAACAACAGACCTATGGATCTGATCTGCCTGGGCCGCGTCGCCGTCGACCTTTATGCTGAACAGATCGGCAGTCGGCTGGAAGACGTCTCCAGCTTCGCCAAGTACCTGGGCGGCAGCTCCGGCAACATGGCCTACGGCACCGCCCGCCTGGGCCTCAAGTCGGCGATGCTGTCGCGGGTCGGCAACGAGCAGATGGGCGGCTTCGTCCGCGAGGAGCTCGAGCGCGCCGGCGTCGACACCAGCGCCCTGCAGACCGACCCCCAGCGCCATACCGGCCTGGTGCTGCTGGCGCTCAAGGATCGCGACAGCTTCCCGCTGCTGTTCTATCGCCGCGACTGCGCCGACATGGCCATCGACGCCGAGGCCATCGATCCGGCCTTCATCGCCCGCGCCAAGGCGCTGGCCATCACCGGCACTCACCTGTCCACCGAGACCACCGCGCGGGCCTGCCGCAAGGCGCTGGACGCCGCCACCGAGCACGGCGTCAAGCGGGTGCTGGACATCGACTACCGCCCGGTGCTGTGGGGCCTGACCACCCCCGGCGACGGCGAGACCCGCTTTATCGCCGATGAGTCGGTCACCACCGATCTGCAGCATTGGCTTGGCGACTTCGACCTGATCGTCGGCACCGAGGAAGAGTTCCACATCGCCGGCGGTAGCACCGACACCCTGGAATCCCTGCGGGCGGTGCGCCAGGTCAGCGGTGCCACCCTGGTGTGCAAGCTCGGCGCCCTGGGCTGCGTGGTCTTCGAGGGCGAGATTCCCGACCGCATCGAGGACGGCATTCTGGTGGAAGGCGTCAAGGTCGAGGTGCTCAACGTGCTGGGCGCCGGCGACGCCTTCATGAGCGGCCTGCTCCGCGGCTGGCTGCGCGGCGAGAGCTGGGAGACCAGCGCCAGCTACGCCAATGCCTGCGGCGCCCTGGTGGTCTCGCGTCACGGTTGCGCCCCGGCCATGCCCACCGAGGAAGAGCTGTTCGACTACCTGGACCGCCGTGCCACGGTGCCGCGCCCTGACCAGGACGAGCGCCTCAACCACCTGCATCGGGTGACCACCCGGTCCCCCGCCGACTGGCCCCAGGTCTGTGGCCTGGCCTTCGACCATCGCCGCCAGCTCACCGACATGGCCCGCGACGTCAAGGCCGACCCGGCGCGCATCCCGGTGCTCAAGCAGCTGCTGGTGCGCGCCGCCGAGGAAGGCGCCCGCCGCACCGGACTCGCCAAGCCGGCCATCCTGGTCGACGACGTCTTCGGCCAGGACGCGCTGAACGACGCCACCGGCAAGGGCTGGTGGATCGGCCGCCCGGTGGAGCTGCCGAGCTCCCGGCCGCTGCACTTCCAGCATGGCGACGATCTGGGCAGTGAACTGCGCCACTGGCCGGCGGAACACATCATCAAGTGCCTGGTGTTCTATCACCCGGACGACCCGGTCTCGCTGCGGCTCGACCAGGAGGCGCGCCTGCGCCAGCTGTATCAAGCGGCCTGTGCCAATCACCTGGAACTGCTGATCGAGGTGATTCCGCCTAACCAGCAGGAGGTCGACGACCGGACCCTGGCGCGCTCGCTGCTGCGTTTCTACAACCTGGGCATCCGCCCTGACTGGTGGAAGCTGCCGGCCATGTCCGACACCGCCTGGGACGCGGTCTGTCAGGCGATCGAGGAGCAGGATCCGCACTGCCGCGGCGTGGTGCTGTTGGGACTGGACGCGCCCATGGACGACATGAAGCGGGGCTTCGCGGCCGCCGCCCGCCATCCTCAGTGCAAGGGCTTCACCGTGGGCCGCACCCTGTTCGCCGGGCCCAGTCGTGAGTGGCTGGCCGGCGCGATAGACGATGCCCAACTGATCGACAAGGTCGCCGCCAACTACGCCGAACTGATCGAGGAATGGCAGCGGCTGCGCGCCGCCCAGCCCACTGCAGAGGATGTCCTGTCATGAGCATCATTCGACTCACCATGGCCCAGGCGCTGGTCAGATACCTGGCGGCACAGCGCATCGAGGATCAGGGACAGGAGCTCCCGCTTTTCGAAGGCGTCTTCGCGATCTTCGGCCACGGCAATGTGTCCGGCCTGGGTGAGGCGCTCTACCATGCTCGCGAGGCATTGCCGACGTTCCGCGCGCACAACGAGCAGACCATGGCGCATGCCGCCATCGCGTTTGCCAAGGCACATGGCCGTCGCCGGTTGATGGCCGCGACCAGCTCTATCGGCCCAGGGGCGACCAACATGGTCACTGCCGCTGGCTTGGCGCACGCCAACCGACTTCCGGTTCTGCTGCTGCCCGGCGATACCTTCGCGACCCGTGACCCCGATCCTGTGCTGCAGCAGGTAGAGCATTTCGGGGATCCGACCATTACGGTCAATGACAGCTTCCGCCCGGTATCACGTTATTTCGATCGCATTACCCGGCCCGAGCAGCTGCTGACCAGCCTGCCCCAGGCCATCGCCACCTTGCTCGACCCGGAGCATTGCGGGCCGGCGACCCTCGCGTTGCCCCAGGATGTCCAGACCTTCGCCTACGATTTCCCGGAAAGCTTCTTCGCACCTCGAGTGCATCGCATTCGTCGTCCCCAGCCCGACCCTCGAGAGCTGGAAGAGGCCCTTACTGCCCTGGCTCGTGCCGATCGCCCGCTGATCATCGCCGGTGGTGGGGTGCATTACGCCGGGGCTTGTGAACGGCTCGCCGAGTTCGCTCGGACTCATGGGGTACCGGTGGCCGAGACCCAGGCTGGCAAGGGTGCTTTGCCCGATGCTCATCCCTTGGCGATGGGGGCCATCGGCGTTACCGGTAGCGAGGCGGCCAACCGCCTGGCCGAGCAGGCGGACCTGATTCTCGCCATCGGCACCCGGTTGCAAGATTTCACCACCGGATCGCGGGCGCTCTTCGAACGCGATGACCTGGCGCTGGTGGCGCTGAACGTGGGGCGTTTCGATAGCCACAAGCACCATGCCCTGCCGGTGGTTGGGGATGCCAGGGATGGCCTGGCCGCGCTGTCGACAGGCCTGGACGGCTGGCGCGCCGACGATGCCTGGCGGGAAAAGGCCGGGGGCCTGAAGCACGACTGGGCCCAAGTGGTGGCAAGGGTCACCGCCGACGAGGGGCGCGAGCTGCCCACCGATGCCCAGGTCATCGGGGCCGTGAATCGTCAGTCCGGTGAGGATGGCACCGTGGTCTGTGCTGCCGGAGGCCTGCCAGGCGAGCTGCACAAGCTTTGGCAGTGTGCCGGGCCTGGAAGCTACCACGTGGAATACGGGTACTCCTGCATGGGCTACGAGATCGCAGGCGGGTTAGGCGTGAAGATGGCCCAGCCCGAACGCGAGGTTTTCGTGATGGTGGGCGATGGCTCCTATCTGATGCACAACTCGGAGCTCGCTACCTCGGTGATGCTGGGCCACAAGCTCGTCGTGGTGGTGCTCGACAATCGAGGGTTCGGGTGTATCAACCGCCTTCAGCAGGCCACCGGCGGTGCCGGCTTCAATAATCTGCTCGACGACTGTCGCACGGTCCCCGAGGGGGCTCCCAAGACCGACTTCGCCGCCCATGCTCGTTCTCTGGGGTGCCAGGCCGAGCGCGTGCGCGGCATCGCCGAGCTGGAGCAGGCGCTGGTGCGGGCGCGCCAGGCGGAGAGCACCTACGTCATTACCCTGGATACCGACCCGCTGCCCAGCACCGCCGAAGGGGGCGCCTGGTGGGAGGTGGCCGTACCGGAGGTGTCCTCTCGCGAACAAGTACATAAGGCCTACCAGGGTTATCGGGAAGCCAAGCGGGATCAGCATCGCTGAACGGCCAGCCTCGTTGCCGACTCTCTTCATTTTTCGAACCATCCAGGCGGTCCGTGGGGCCGCCTGACAGGAGCAAGCCCATGTCCACCGTACGCCTGGGAATCAACCCCCTGACCTGGACCAACGACGACCTGCCGAGCCTGGGCGGCGACACCCCGCTCGAGGTATGTCTCTCGGAGGGTCGTGAGGCCGGCTTCACCGGCTTCGAGCTGGGCCACAAGTTTCCGCGCACCCCGGATGCCCTGTCCCGGGTGCTGGGCGAGCACGACCTGTCGCTGGTCTCCGGCTGGTATTCCAGCCAGCTGCTGGAGCGCAGCCCGGAAGAAGAGATCGAGGCGGTCAAGGATCACCTCGAACTGCTCAAGCAGTGCGGAGCCACGGCGATGGTGTTCTGCGAGGTCTCCCGCTGCGTCCACGGCGACCAGGGCACCCCGCTGTCCCGCCGGCCGCACCTCAGCGACGCCGACTGGCAGCGCCTCACCGAGGGGCTGAACGTGGTCGGCGATTACCTGAAGGAGCAGGGCGTGCACCTGGCCTATCACCATCATCTGGGCACGGTGGTCGAGAGCCAGGCCGACGTCGAGCGGCTGATGGACAACACCCGCGACTCGGTGGGGCTGCTGCTCGACTTCGGCCACCTGGTGGGCGCCGGCGGCGACCCGCTGGCTATCGCCCAGCGCTATGCCTCGCGCATCAAGCACGTGCACTGCAAGGACATGCGCCTCCCGGTGCGCGAGGCGGTGCGCAATCGCGACAAGAGCTTCCTGGACGGGGTGCTTGACGGCATGTTCACCGTGCCCGGTGACGGCGACATCGACTTCCTGCCCGCCCTCGAGCATCTCCGTGAGAACGGCTACCGGGGCTGGCTGGTGGTGGAGGCCGAGCAGGACCCGCAGATCGCCAACCCGCTGACCTATGCCCGCCTGGGCTACAACAACCTGCGTTCCCTGGCCGAAGGGGCCGGCTTCATCATCGAGAAATAAGCACGAGAAGGTAACGTCATGAACCAGATCCAGCACTATCTCAACGGCCGCCACGTCGACGGGCGCAGCGAACGCTTCGCCCCGGTCTACAATCCCGCCACCGGCGAGCAGAGTGCCCAGGTCGCCCTGGCCTCCGCCGACGAGACCCGCGAGGCGATCGCTTCCTCCGAGGCGGCCTTCGCCACCTGGTCGAAGCTGTCGCCGCTCAAGCGCTCGCGCATCCTGTTCACGTTCAAGGCGCTGGTCGAGGAACACGCCGATGAGCTGGCCGCCATGATCTCCCGCGAGCACGGCAAGGTGTTCTCCGACGCCAAGGGCGAGGTGACCCGCGGCCTGGAGGTGGTCGAGTTCGCCTGCGGCATCCCGCACCTGCAGAAGGGCGAGCACTCGATGAACGTCGGCACCGGCGTCGACAGCTACTCGATGATGCAGCCGCTGGGCGTATGCGCCGGGATCTCGCCGTTCAACTTCCCGGCCATGGTGCCGATGTGGATGTTCCCCATCGCCCTGGCCTGCGGCAACACCTTCATCATGAAGCCGTCCGAGAAGGACCCGTCCACGCCGATGCGCCTGGCCGAGCTGCTCAGCGAGGCCGGACTGCCCGACGGCGTGTTCAACGTGGTCAACGGCGACAAGGAAGCGGTCGACGTGCTGCTCACCGACGAGCGCGTCCAGGCGGTGAGCTTCGTCGGCTCCACGCCGATCGCCGAGTACATCTATGCCACCGCCTCGGCGCATGGCAAGCGCGTCCAGGCGCTGGGCGGGGCCAAGAACCACATGGTGGTGATGCCCGATGCCGACCTCGACCAGGCGGTGAGCGCGCTGATGGGCGCGGCCTACGGCTCCGCCGGCGAGCGCTGCATGGCGATCTCGGTGGCCGTGCCGGTGGGCGAGGAGACCGCCGAGCGACTGCGTGCCAAGCTCGTCGAGCAGCTCGAGCAGCTGCGCGTCGGCCCGGGCATCGTCGAAGGGCCCGACAACGACATGGGCCCGCTGGTCACCCGCGAGCACCTGGAGAAGGTCAAGGGCTATATCCAGGCCGGGGTGGACGAGGGCGCCGAGCTGGTGGTCGACGGCCGCGAGGCGGTGATCGACGGTGCCGGCGACGGCTACTTCGTCGGCGGCACCCTGTTCGATCGCGTCACCCCGGGCATGCGCATCCATTCCGAGGAGATCTTCGGGCCGGTGCTGGCCATCGCCCGGGCGGCGAGTTTCGACGACGCCGTGGCGATGATCAATGACCACGAGTACGGTAACGGGACCGCCATCTTCACCCGTGACGGCGATGCCGCGCGCCAGTACTGCGAGCAGATCCAGGTCGGCATGGTCGGCGTCAACGTGCCGATCCCGGTGCCCATGGCCTTTCACAGCTTCGGCGGCTGGAAGCGCTCGCTGTTCGGCCCGCTGCACATGCATGGCCCCGATGGCGTGCGCTTCTATACCCGCATGAAGACCATCACCCAGCGCTGGCCGAGCGGCATCCGCGAAGAGACCAACCACTTCACCATGCCGACCCTGTGAGTCACGTCAATTTATTACCCAAGGCGGCATCGGGCCGAGAGGTCTGGCGTTGCCATCTCATCCGAGGATGACGGGATGACAGATCTAACGTTCGGTCTGATCGGCACCGGTTTCATGGGCAAGGCCCATGCCATCGCCCTCAAGGCGGCGCCCACCGTATTTTCCCTGCCGGCTTTGCCGGTTTGTGAACTGCTTGCCGAGGTCGATGACGAATATGCAGCCTGCAAGGCGCGGGAACTGGGCTTTGATCGTTCCACCGGGGACTGGAAGTCCCTGGTCACTGATCCGCACGTGGACGTGGTCGATATCTGCGCGCCCAATTTCCTGCACAAGGAAATGGCCTTGGCCGCTATTGCGGCGGGTAAGCATGTCTACACCGAGAAACCGTTGGCGCTTTGCGCTGCCGATGCTCAGATGATGGTAGAAGCGGCCGAGGCGGCCGGTGTGAAGACGCTCGTCGGCTTCAACTACATCCGTAATTCGGCCACACAGCTGGCCCGCGAGATCATCGCCAGCGGTGAACTCGGCGAGCTGATTCACTTTCGAGGCCGTCACAACGAGGACTATCTGGCCGACCCGGCCAAGCCCCTCGATTGGCACTCGCGCCGTGGCACCGCCGGGGCGGGGGCACTGGGCGATGTGGGTTCGCACATCCTCAATATGGCGGAATATCTCACCGGGCAACGCATCCAGGAGGTCGTCGGTCAGTTGCAGACGGTGATTCCGACGCGTCCGTTGGCGGACGGCAGCGGCGGTCTTGGCGAGGTGGAGAACGACGACCAGGCTCAGGCGCTATTGCGCTTCGACGGCGGCTTGATTGGCAATGTCGAGACCTCGCGGGTAGCGACTGGACGCAAGATGGGCCTGGCTTACACCGTCACCGGTACCAAGGGAAGCATCGTCTTCGACCAGGAGCGCATGAGCGAGCTGCAGCTCTACAAGTGCGAGGGGCCCGAGGGTCGCCAGGGATTTCGCACGCTGTTGATGGGCCCTGAGCATCCGGATTATGCGGCCTTCAGCCCTGCTCCCGGTCATGGTCTTGGATACAACGACCAGAAGATCATCGAGATTCGGGATCTGATCGAGGGCATCGTTTCCGGCAGGCCCCTCTATCCGGATTTCCGTGAAGCCTGGCGGGTCAACCGAATGATTGACGCCATCGAAGCCTCTCATGCACAGGGGCGCTGGGTCCCGGTCTAGCGCCTTGTGGCCCGCTGTCCTCTCGCATGACATGGGCGTTGTCATAGTGGTGCATGCCAAAGGATGTCTCGCTCGACTACGCGGGCGTCGTAACCGGAATGCCGCGCTCCCTGGAGGCGTTCCACGCTTTTCGAGAAGGCGTGGACTCAGGACGAAGGCGCTGTCGGCGGCGGCGCCTCGCGGGAGGGCGAGATGACCGATTACATGCCGTGGCGCGACGACGAACCCCTGGCGCAGGAATCCGTGTCGCTGGAGGCGGCGCCCCCTCCCGACTGGCCGGCTCCCGGCTCGCCGGATATCGTCATCGCGCGGGCGGTGACGCCGCGCCCCATCGCCGAGGTGGCGGCACGGCTCGGCATCGAGGCCTCGCAGCTGCTGCCTTTCGGCCACGACAAGGCCAAGCTGCCCCACGCCTTTACCGATGGCCTGGCCGAGCGCTCTCGGGGCAAGCTGGTGCTGGTGACGGCCATCACCCCGACGCCTGCCGGCGAGGGCAAGACCACCACCACCGTAGGGCTCGGCGACGGCCTGACCCGGCTCGGTCATCGTGCCGCCATCTGCCTGCGCGAGCCCTCGCTGGGGCCCTGTTTCGGCATGAAGGGCGGCGCCGCCGGCGGCGGCCGCTCGCAGGTGATTCCCATGGAGGACATCAACCTGCACTTCACCGGCGACTTCCATGCCATCACCAGCGCCCACAACCTGCTGGCCGCGTTGATCGACAATCATCTCCACTGGGGCAACGAGCTGAACCTCGACCCCGAGCGTATCACCTGGAAGCGGGCGATGGACATGAACGACCGGGCGCTGCGCCACCTGACCGTCGGCCAGGGTGGGCAGGGCGTGCCGCGCAGCGACGGCTTCGACATTACCGCGGCGTCCGAGATCATGGCGATCCTGTGTCTGGCCCGGGACCTTGCCGACCTGCAGCGACGCCTCGGCGAGATCGTGGTGGCGCGCACCCGTGATGGGGCGCCGGTGCTCGCGCGAGACCTCAAGGCCGACGGCGCCATGGCGGCGCTGCTCAAGCAGGCCCTGGCCCCCAACCTGGTGCAGACCCTCGAGCATACGCCGGCCTTCGTCCACGGCGGCCCCTTTGCCAATATCGCCCATGGCTGCAACTCGGTGATGGCGACCCGCTCGGCGCTGGCCCTGGCCGATGTGGTGGTCACCGAGGCCGGCTTCGGCGCCGACCTGGGCGCCGAGAAGTTCTTCAACATCAAGTGTCGCCAGGCCGGCCTGGCGCCCAGTGCCGTGGTGGTGGTGGCCACCCTGCGTGCCCTCAAGATGCACGGCGGCGTGGCCCGCGAGGCGCTGGGCAAGCCCGACCCCGAGGCGGTGCGCCGCGGCGCCGCCAACCTTGCTCGTCACGTCGAGAACCTGCGCGGCTTCGGCGTACCGCTGATGGTGGCGGTCAACCAGTTCGATCAGGATTCGGCCGAGGAGCATGCCGTGCTGCGCGAGGCCTGCGACGCCCTGGGCGTGGAGATGGCGGTGAGCAGCCACTGGCGGGACGGCTCGGCCGGCAGCGAGGCGCTGGCCGAGCGAGTGGCGGCCTTGCTCGACGCGCCGGCGCCCGAGCCGACGCTGACCTACGCCGACGATGCCGGGCTGGTGGACAAGGTGCGAGCCATTGCCACTCGCCTCTATGGCGCCTCGGACATTAGCCTGAAAGACCGGGCCCGACGTCAGCTGGAGGAGTACGAGGCGCTGGGGTACGGCCACCTGCCGGTATGCATCGCCAAGACGCAGTACAGCTTTGCCGCCGATCCCGAGATGAACGGTCTGGCCACCGGGCACGTGCTGCCGATCCGCGAGGCTGAGCTGGCCGCCGGGGCCGGCTTCGTGGTGGTGCTGTGCGGGGCCATCATGCGCATGCCCGGCATGCCGCGCCGTCCGGCCAGCGCCGGCATGCGGCTGGACGAGGCCGGCGAGATAGAGGGGCTTTCCTGACGCCAACTGTCGCTCAATAGAATTAGATCGCCTGATACACTGTGCATGAGAGAACCGATCCGCTGCTTGGCCGCGCCGCACGATTCCGTGGGCAGAAAGGGTGAGCTGCTGTGCGGTTCGCACTCAAGAATGTCCTGGCCCGGCCGACATCCGGAGTTCAGGCACAGACGCTTCGAGGCGGCAGCGATGACGGGCAGCGGCAGGGAACCACCAGGCAACCAGGACGAACGGCCGCCGGCGTCGGCGGTGCGCTATTTGCCTGCGGTACTGTCGCGGCTCGCCGTCGAGCACGCCCCGGTGGGGCTGGTACTGGTGGATGGCCAGGGCCTGATCCGCTGGGCCAGTGCGGGATTTCGGCGCTTGCTCGACCGGCATGATGAGGCCCTGGAAGGGCACTCGATCGAGGAGTGGTTCGACTGTCCCGGCTTTCTGGCCTTCCAGCGTGATGTCCTGGCGTCACTTGAAGGGGGATGGCAACAGGTGCGTCTCGCGAGTCAGGGGGCTGCGAGTCAGGGGGCAGACCGGGAGCCGGGGCGGTTGGTGCTGGTGTCCGTATCAGCGGTCGAGCCCGAAACGGGGGATGCCCTGCGTCTGTTGAGCGTTATCGACCCCCTGGAGGCCCCTGAGGTCGCGGCGGCGCCGGAGACGGCCCCATACCTGGCCAGCGTCTGGCGATTCGAGGATCGCCTGCGCCATGCCCTGGAGCGTGCCGACCGATTGCAGGGGCAGGTCGGCCTGCTGATGTTGCGCCTGGCACGTCCAGCGGCCCCGGACGCTGCGGATGACGACGAGCTGGGCGGGCGCGTCGGGCGGCGCCTGGCTCACACGCTGCGACGCGAGGACAGCCTCGCCAAGCTGGCGCCCGGCTGCTGGGGGGTGCTGATCGAGCCGCCGCTGTCGCCCGAAGGACTGCAGACCGCGGCGCTGCGCTGCCTCGAAGCGATGGAAGCCCCGGTGCTGGTCGACGAGCGGGCGCTCCTGCCTAGCCTATCCATCGGCATCGCGATCCATCCCGAGGACGGCGAAACGCCGGAACAGCTGTTGGCCAGCGCCGAATCGGCCTTGAGGCGTGCCGGCCCGTCGCGATATGCCTTCTTCGACGATGGCCTGCGACGGCGCCTTGCCGCGTCGCTGAATTTTCGCCAGCAGCTTCAGGCGGCGCTGCTGGAGCCCGAGGCGCATTTCCAGCTGCTCTTCCAGCCCCAGCTCGAGCTGCGCAGTGGCCGCTGCGTGGGCCTGGAGGCCCTGGTGCGTTGGCGCCATCCGCGCGACGGCCTGCTGACGCCCGAGCACTTCCTGCCGACGGTGGCCGAGCTTGGCCAGCAGGTACGCCTGGACCGCTGGGTCATCACCGAGGCGATCGCCCAGCGGACCGCCTGGCGGGCTGCCGGCTCGCGACTGGCCGAGCTCGGTGTGGCGGTCAATGCCCATGTCGACCTGCTCGACCAGGCGGTGTTCGACCGGCGCCCGCTGGATGTCTTCCTTCGACAGCAGGGCCTCGAGCCAGGATGGCTGTGCCTCGAACTGGCCCAGCAGGGGCTGATCGATCGCGCCGGGCCCCAGGCGCACCTGCTGCGCCGGCTGCAACGGCTGGGCGTCGGGCTCGCGGTCAACGATATCGGCACGGGGCCCCTGGACTTGCTCAACCTGACGAGCCTGCCGGTGTCCCGGGTCAAGCTGAGCCCGGTGCTGCTGGATTCCTTCGATGCTCTCGAAGCGGGAAACGCCCTCGAGGCGCTGCTGCGCTGCCTCGAGGTGCTGTGCCTGGAGAGCGTGCTGGTCGGTGTCGAGACGGCGCCTCAGTTGGAGGCGGCGCGTCGGCTGGGGGTGACCCTGGCTCAGGGGCGCCTGTTGGGAGCGCCGCAATCGGCAGAAGCGCTGGAAGCCTGGTGGGCGGCCCGCGCCGTCTCTGGTTGATCAGGCTCGGGGCTTGCTTGGGGAGCCCTGGTCAGGCGCGGGCGTCGAGGCGCCGTGGCTGGAGGCCGGTACGGCCGTCGGCGGCGTAGACGTCGGGATCGGCGAGGCGGTGAATGTAGTCGAGCATCTGCTGGTTGTGGCGCATGCGTAGCTCGAGCAGGCGCCCGTTGCGCTCGTTGAGACGCGCAATGTGCCGGGCCTTGTCCAGCATGGCATGCCACCTCTCGTGACAGCCCGCATCCTCGGCCGCCCGGCGCGCGCCCTCGACGCCTTCGGAATAGCCCAGCTGGCGCTGGACCCGAGCGCGTAGCGTCTCGGTGTCTTCCAGCGCCTGCTGGAGGCCGGCCTTGTCGGCGGCCAGTTCGTTGAGTCGCCGGCCATCGATGTCGCCGGCGACCAGCAGTGCCTGCTCATCCTCGAGCAGGCCGCTCAGGTCGTTCAGGCGGCTGACCTGGTCGTCGAGCAGGCGTTGCAGGCTCACTCGGTGTCGCCTCCATCGGCCAACAGGTCCTGGACGCTGGCGATCAGGCCGTCGGCAATGCGTTCCGGATTGATCTCCAGGTGTCCCTCGCGAATGGCCTCGCGCAGCTCGGCAACCCGCGCGGTATCGATATCGCGGCTGGCGTCGGTGCCGGCCTGGCGAAGGTGCGTCATGGTCGCCGATTCCGGCGCGTCCTGGCCCGCCGTCGGCGCTTCCTGGGACTTGCGGGCCGGGTCGCGTGGCTCGACCTGTCCGGGGCGCAGGGGGTGATGATTGTCGACTTTCACGGTGAATAGCCTCGTGAGCGGTGCGTTACCCGAGCTATCGGCGGATGGAGGCATAACTTTAATCCCCCGGCGGGGCCGACTTCCAGCCTGACGTCCTAGCCGTCCACGGCGAGCCGGCGTGGGCCAATGACCCTCGCCTCGAGGATGCGGCGATCGTCCAGGCGTACCCGGATGCGTTCGCCGCGCCCGCCCGGCGAAAGGGCTTCGGCCTGGCGCGTGACGCGAAAGCCCTGCCCGCCGGCCACCAGGGTGACCCGGTCGCCGCGGTGCACCAGCCGCGGGGCCTGCAGCTGATGGGCCTGGATCACTCGCCCCGCGGCCAGCGGTCGCCGGGTCACCTGGCCGATGATCTGCTCCGCTTCGCGCAGTGCCTGTCGGGGCAGGCGATTGAGCTCGCCGCGGCGTTCCACAAGGTCATCGCGGGTGAGCCGCTCGCCGGCGGCGATCTGCCGTGCGGTTTCCAGGTAGCGGCCGATCACGGCCACCTCGGCCTGCAGGTAGCGCGTCCGGCGTCCTTCCTCCCCGCAATGCACTCCTACCGAGAGTCGACCGAGCGGAGGCCGCGAGGCGTCTGGCAGGAAGGGCGCCGGCTGCCGGCAGGTCGGAAACTGGGCGGCGGGGGGGTAGAGCGTCACCTGCACCTCGTCGCCCAGCGGTGCGGCCTCGGTTTCCAGAAAGGCACGCACTCGCTCGAGCATGGCCGTATCGGCGGCCTGGCCTTGGGGCACGACCAGTATCAGCAGCAAGGCAAGCAGCAGCGATCGGGACATGGGCTCGCTCGGCGGTTTGGGTTCCTCGCTGCAGTCTAGCGCCCGCGCCCGATGGGAAGGCGGTGAAATGGCCGACCTATCGTCGGCTGTTCGGTCCTTTGGGATGACACCACCCTGGCTATTCTCCAACGTCGACGAATTTCCTTTTCCGGAGCGCACCGGATGATCGACCAGCTCGAAGCCGCCTTCAACTTCCAGCAGCAGGCCCTGAGCCTGCGGCACGAACGCCAGAAGGTCCTGGCCAGCAACATCGCCAACGCCGATACCCCCGGCTACAAGGCCCGCGACATGGATTTTGCCGGTGAGCTCGCCAAGGCGGTCCGCCACGGCCAGGGCGCATCGGGAGGGCTGCACCTGTCCCGCACCGATGCCGGCCATCTGGCCGGCCAGGCTCCGACCGCGCCGGACCGGGAGCTGCTTTACCGGGTACCGGAACAGCCGAGCCTCGACGGCAATACCGTCGACATGGATCGCGAACGCGTTGCCTTCGCGGACAATTCGGTGCGCTACCAGGCGTCGCTGAATTTCCTCACCAGTCGTATCCAGGGCCTCAAGAAGGCCATGCAACCCGAATAAGCCAGGAGCGGATCCATGTCGATGTTTTCCGTGTTCGATATCTCCGGCTCGGCGATGAGCGCCCAGTCGCAACGCATGAACGTCACCGCCAGCAACCTGGCCAACGCCGATAGCGTGGCCGGCCCCGACGGCGAGGCCTATCGCGCCAAGCAGGTGATGTTCGAGAGCCGTGCCGCCTCCCGCGACGGTATCGGCGGCGTCGGGGTTCGCGAGGTGGTCGAGGACCCGTCGGCGCTTCGCAAGGAGTACCGCCCCGAGCATCCGCTGGCCGACGAGCAGGGTTACGTGAACATGCCCAACGTCGATCCCGTGGCGGAGATGGCCAACATGATCTCCGCTTCCCGTTCCTATCAGGCCAACGTCGAGGTCATGAACACCAACAAGCAGTTGATGCTCAAGACCCTGACCCTGGGCGAGGGCTGATCCCATGGCGACGACCATCGATTCCGGCGTGCTGAACGCGCTCAATAGCGGCGCCAAGGGCGCTTCCGGCGCCGCGCTGAGCGCCGGCCAGTCGGACGAGCTGCGCAACAACTTCATGACGATGCTGGTGACGCAGCTGCAGAACCAGGATCCGCTGAGCCCGATGAAGAACGAGGAGATGACCTCGCAGCTGGCCCAGATCAATACCGTCAGCGGTATCGAGGAGCTCAACGAGTCCCTGTCGGCGATCACGGACCAGATCGATGCCGGCCAGACGCTCCAGGCCACCAGCCTGATCGGCCAGGGGGTGCTGGTGCCCGGCAATCGCGTGCTGCTCGACAAGAGCGATGAGGGCGATGTGACCACTACCCCGCTGGGCATCGAGCTCTCGGCCCCGGCCGATGACGTCACCGTAACGGTCACCAACGGCACCGGTGAGGTCATCAACCGCTATGAATTGGGTGCCCAGGATGCCGGCGTGCAGTCCTTCAACTGGGATGGCCAGACCAGCGGCGGCGAGACCGCGGCCGATGGCGCCTACCAGTTCCGCGTCGAGGCGACCCGAGACGACAAGCCGGTGACGGTCGACGCCCTCAACTATGCCGTGGTCAACCGTGTCACGCCGCCCACCGAGGGCGGTGAGGTGCAGCTCGACCTCGGCGTCGTCTATGGCCAGGTGGGGCTCGCCGATATCAAGCAGATTCTGTGATGCGCCGGGGCCGGTTCGATGGGCGGGTCGGCTCACCACATTTCATGATGCGATAACGCAGGGATAACGACATGGGTTTCTCACAAGCGCTCAGCGGCCTGAATGCCGCCTCCTCCAGCCTCGACGTGCTGGGCAACAACATCGCCAACTCCCAGACCGTGGGCTACAAGGGCTCCAGCGTCCAGTTCGCCGACGTCTTCGCCGGCAGCACCGGCCTGGGTACCAAGGTCGCCAACGTCCTGCAGGACTTCGGCGACGGCAACATCGAGAACACCGGGCGCAACCTCGACCTGGCGATCAGCGGCGAGGGCTTCTATCGCTTCCAGCAGGAAGGCGAGGTGGTCTACTCGCGTAACGGCCAGCTGAGCATGACCGCCGACGGCTTTCTGGAGAATGCCCAGGGCGCGCGGATCATGGGCTATGGGCTGAGCGATGCCAACGATCCCTTCTCTCAGGTGGTGACCGGTGGCCAGCCGGTGCCTCTGAACGTGCCGTCCGCGGACATGCCGGCCCTGGCGACCGGCACCAGCACCGGTGACAACCCGGGCGTCCAGGCGGTCTATAACCTCGATGCGAGCATCGACGAGACGGATGCCAGTAAGCTGAACACGGCCCAGGTCTTCACGGATGCGACGCAGGGCACCTCGGCAGAAGTGAGCTATCACTACTCCAACTCCTATACCGTCTACGACTCCCTGGGCACTGCGCATAACGTCACCGCCTATTTTACCAAGACCGGGGCGAATACCTGGGACGTCACGACGGCCATCAATGGCGTGGCCGGTAGCGTCGATGCCGCTGGTGCGGTCCAAGCGCAGGGAACCCTGACCTTCAATGCCGATGGCACCCTGGCTGACGACACCCCGATCAACCTGGCCTATGCCAACGCCAACGATGGCTCTGCCCAGATCGCGACAGGGGCGGACAACCTGAACTTCGATTTCGACCTGGCGGGTACCACCCAGTTTTCCAACGACTCCACCAATACATCCCTGACCCAGGATGGCTATACCTCGGGTGCCCTGGTGGGCATCACCATCGAAGACGATGGCACCGTGATGCGCAACTACACCAACGAGCAGTCGATGGCGGCGGGGCAGATCGTGCTGGCCAACTTCCGCAATCCGGAAGGGCTCGAGGCGGTGGGCGATAACGCCTGGAAGGCGACCGGTGTTTCCGGACAGGAGCTGGTGGGCGAGGCAGGCACTGGCATGCTGGGGTCTATCAACTCCGGTGCCATCGAGACTTCCAACGTGGATCTGGCCAAGCAGCTGGTGGACATGATCGTCACCCAGCGCGCCTACCAGGCCAATTCCCAGACCATCTCGACCCAGGACGAGGTCCTGCAGGCCGCCATCAACCTGAGCCGCTAAGCCCGGGAGCTGACGCATGGATCGCATTCTCTATACCGCCATGAGCGGCGCGCGGCAGAGCATGGAGCAGCAGGCGGTGGTCAGCCACAACCTGGCCAACGCCTCCACCAGCGGCTTCCGCGCCCAGCTGCAGGCCATGCGCGCGGTGCCGGTGCAGGGCGACGGGCGCCTGGACACCCGGGCCTCGGTCGCCGCCACCACGCCCGGCGCCGACTTCTCGCCGGGCCCCATGAATCGCACCGGTCGAACCCTGGACGTGGCGATGCAGGGCGATGCCTGGCTCGCCGTCCAGGCCCCCGACGGCAGCGAGGCCTATACCCGTCGCGGCGATCTCCAGGTCGACGGGGACGGCCTGCTGCGCAGCGCCGGTCGTCCGGTGATCGGCGAAGGCGGCCCCATCCAGGTGCCGCTGGGCGCCGAGCTGTCGATGGGCAGCGACGGCACGCTCAGCGCCATCGCGCCTGGGCAGAATGCCGATGGCCTGGTCACGGTGGGTCGCCTCAAGCTGGTCACGCCTGGCGAAGGGGGGCTCACGCGCGGCGAGGATGGCCTGTTCCGTGGCCCCGTCAATCAGGATGGCGTTCCCGGCGCACTGCCCGCCGATGAGGACGCGACGCTCGTCAGCGGGGCCCTGGAGGGCAGCAACGTCAACCCGGTGGACGCCATGGTGTCGATGATCGACGTGGCGCGTCGCTACGAGATGCAGACCAAGGTCATGAGCACCGTCGACGAGAATGCGCAGCGGGCCGATCGCCTGCTGTCCATGAACTGAGCCGTCGCCAACACGAGGAATTTCCGATGATCAAGTCACTATGGACGGCCAAGACCGGGCTGGAATCCCAGCAGACGCAGCTGGACGTCATTTCCAACAACCTGGCCAACGTCAACACCAACGGCTTCAAGCAGTCCCGGGCGGTGTTCGAGGATCTGCTGTACCAGAACCTGCGCCAGCCCGGCGCCCAGAACAATGCCCAGGACCGGCTGCCGTCGGGCATGCAGGTCGGCACCGGGGTGCGCCCGGTGGCCACCGAGCGGCTGCATACCCAGGGCGGGCTCGAGGAGACCGGCAACAGCCGCGATCTGGCGATCGAGGGCAAGGGCTTCTTCCAGGTGCTGATGCCGGACGGCACCACCTCCTATACCCGCGACGGCAGCTTCCAGCTCGACGCCAACGGCCAGATGGTCACCGCCAACGGCTATCCGATGGAGCCGGCAATCATCATCCCGCGCAACGCCCTCTCGGTGCATATCGGCGAGGACGGCATCGTGTCGGTGAAGGTGCCGGGCGACAGCGAACAGCAGGAGGTCGGGCAGATTACCCTCTCGAGCTTCGTCAACCCCGCTGGCCTTGAGAGCCTGGGCGGCAACCTGTATGCCGAGACGACGTCCTCCGGGCCGCGCAATGAGGACATCCCGGGCATGAACGGTACCGGAACGGTGCTGCAGAACTACGTCGAGACCTCCAACGTCAACGTGGTCAAGGAAATGGTCAGCATGATCCAGACCCAGCGCGCCTACGAGATCAACAGCAAGGCCGTGAAGACCAGCGACGAGATGCTGGCGCGCCTGGCCCAGCTGTGAACACGATGATGGACCGGAGAGTGATGGCATGAGTGGGGCGAGCCTGGCCAGGACATGGCGCTGGCTGCTGGTGGGCGCACTGGTGGTGCTGGGAGGCTGCGCGCAGATTCCCCATGCCTCGGTGGTCGGCGAGCAGGAGAGGATCGACATTCCCGAGCGGCCGATGGCCCGTGCCAACGGCGCCATCTACCAGCCCCGCAGCGGCTATCAGCCGCTGTTCGAGGACCGCCGTCCGCGCATGCGGGGCGACATCCTGACCATCGTGCTGGACGAGCAGGTCAGCGCCAGCAAGAACTCCCAGTCCAATGCCGATCGCAACGGCTCCTCCAGCCTGGAGCTCGCCCAGTTGCCGGATGCCCTCGACACCCTGGCCGAGTATGGGTTCGACGTCTCCGGCCAGAGCGACTTCGAGGGCGGAGGCGGCTCGCAGGCCAACAACTCCTTTACCGGCACCATCACGGTGACCGTGGTGGACGTAATGGGCAACGGCAATCTGCGGGTGCGCGGCGAGAAGCAGATCGCCATCAACCAGGGCACCGAGTTCATCCGCTTCGGCGGGGTCGTCAATCCGCGAGACATCACCGGCGAGAACACCGTGCCTTCCACCTCGGTGGCCGATGCGCGCATCGAGTACGTCGGCGACGGCTATATCAACGAGGCGCAGCACATGGGCTGGCTGCAGCGGTTCTTCCTCAACGTTTCGCCCTTCTGAGGTGAGTGGCATGATGACCGGCACCCGACGCGCGCGCGGCGCATTTTCCTGGCTGGCCCGTGGGCTGGCGCTGTTCCTGTTGGCCCTGGTCGCCTTGCCGGCCCAGGCCGAACGGCTGCGTGACATGGCCAGCTTCGCCGGCGTGCGCGACAACGCCCTGGTCGGCTATGGCCTGGTGGTCGGGCTCGACGGCACCGGCGACCGCACCACCCAGGCGCCCTTCACCGGCCAGAGCCTGACCAACATGCTGTCCCAGCTGGGCATCACCGTGCCGCCCGGCACCAACATGCAGCTGCGCAACGTGGCGGCGGTGATGGTCACCGCCGAGATGCCGCCCTTCGCCCGGCCGGGCCAGAACCTCGACGTGGTGGTGTCCTCGGTGGGCAACGCCGACAGCCTGCGCGGCGGCACCCTGCTGATGACCCCGCTCAAGGGGGCCGACGGCGCGACCTATGCGCTGGCCCAGGGCAACCTGCTGGTGGCCGGTGCCAGCGCGTCGGGCGGCGGTTCCAGCGTGCAGGTCAACCAGCAGAGCGGCGGGCGGATCGCCAATGGCGCCACCGTCGAGCGCGGCGTGCCCCTCGACCTGGGCGCCAAAGGTGGGCTGCTCGAGCTGCAGCTGCAGACCGACGATTTCGGCACCGCCCAGCGCGCCGTCAGCGCCATCAACCAGGAGTTTGGTCGCGTGGTGGCCTCGGCGCGCAACGCCCGGGTCATCACCCTCGACGGCCCCCGTGACGCCAACGCCCGAGTCAATTTCATGGCGCGCATCGAAAACGTCCAGGTCACGCCCACCGAGGAGCCCGCCAAGGTGGTGCTCAACTCGCGCACCGGTTCCATCGTGCTCAATGGCCAGGTGACCCTGCATCGGGCGGCGGTGGCACAGGGCAACCTGTCGATCGTCATCGACAGCAGTTTCGGCGTCAGCCAGCCCAATCCCTTCACCGACGGCGACACCGTGGTGGTGCAGGACACCCAGGTCAGCATCCAGCAGCAGCCGGGCACCCTCAAGGTCGTCGAAGGCGCCGACCTGCTCGAAGTGGTGGATGCGCTCAATTCGCTGGGCGCCACCCCGAATGACCTGATGTCGATCCTCGAGGCCCTCAAGGAAGCGGGCTCGCTGCGCGCCGAGCTGGAGATCATCTGATGAGCCTGGACACTCCTGGAGGCATGAGCGGCCAGTTCGCCCTGGATATCCAGAGCCTCGAGCGCCTCAAGCACACCGCTAGCAGAGCGCCTGGCCAGGGGCTCGAGGGCGCGGCCAAGCAGTTCGAGGCGCTGTTCGTGCAGATGATGATGAAGAGCATGCGCGATGCCGTGCCCTCATCGGGGCTGCTCGACAGCCGCCAGGGCGACTTTTATCAGGAGCTGCTCGACAAGCAGTGGTCGCAGACCGTCGCCGAACGCGGCGTGGGGCTGGCCGATCAGCTGGTCTCGCAGCTCCAGGGATCGCTTGGCGAGCGCCAGCCCTCGGGCGGCGGTCAGGATATCGAGGCGCTGATCGCCGGTATCCCGCGCGGCACGCCGCGTCCGCTGACGGATGCCCTGCGCCCGGATGCCGGCGCGGAGGCACCGGACGAGGCTGCCGCCGAGGCCGGCTTCCTGGACGCGCTCCAGACAGTGGCCGCCGATGCAGCGTCGGAGACGGTCGCGCCCGTCGACGTATCGCGCCCGGATCATGTCCAGGCCTTCGTGTCGCGGCTCTCCGCCCCGGCCCATGAGGCCAGCCGGGCCTCCGGCGTGCCGGCCGAACTGATCCTCGCCCAGGCGGCGCTGGAGACCGGCTGGGGGCGTCGCGAGATCGCCACGGCCGACGGCGGCAACAGCCATAACCTGTTCGGCATCAAGGCCGGCAGCCGCTGGCAGGGCGAGACCACCGAGATCCTGACCCACGAGGTCATCGACGGCCGGCGCCAGGCGGTGCGCGACCGCTTCCGCGTCTACGGCTCCTTCGAGGAGGCCTTCACCGACTACGCCCGGCTGATCGGCGACAACCCGCGCTATGCCGGCGTCACGGCGGCGGCGACGCCCGATCAGGCGGCGCGTGCCTTGCAGCGCGGCGGCTACGCCACCGACCCGGCCTACGCCGACAAGCTGATCGCGGTGATGGATACCCTGGGGCCGCTGGCCGGGGGCGACATGCTGGCTCGGGCCACTACGCCCTGAGCGAGGGATTCGTCGGGGCGATGGCCTCAAGTTCGGCCCGGCGTGGCCGATAGCCTGATAATCGGCATAAGGGAATACCGTCATGAGCATCTTCTCCACGGGCCTCAGCGGCCTCAACGCCGCCCAGAACGCCCTGGCCACCACCAGCAACAACATCAGCAACATCTTCACGCCGGGCTACAACCGCGAAGTGACCATGCTCGGCGAGAGCAGCACCGGCAATGGCGGTGTCCAGGTCAACGATATCCAGCGCCAGTTCAATCGCTATATCGCCGACCAGCTCAACTCGGCGACCAGCAAGACCAGCGCCCTGGAGACCTACGCTGGCCAGGTGGAGCAGATCGACAGCCTGCTGGCCGATCGCGATGCCGGCCTGTCGCCGCTGATGCAGGACTTCTTCTCCTCCATGGAAGACCTGGCCAGCGCCCCGGCCGATCCGGCGGCCCGCCAGGGGGTGCTGGGGTCGGCAGACACGCTGAGCGCCCAGTTCCGTTCCTTCGACGGCTATCTGCAGGACATGCAGGAAGGGATCAACGGCCAGATCAGGGATGAAGTCACCCAGATCAACAACACCACCGAGCAGTTGGCCGGCATCAACCGCGAGATCGCCCTGGCTCGGGCCAAGCAGGGCGAGGCGCCCAATGCCTTGCTTAACCAGCGCGACCAGTTGGTTCACGAGCTCAGCGAGCGCATGGACCTGCGGCTCAACGTGCAGGATGGCTCGTCCTACAACGTCAGCCTGCCCAACGGCCAGCCGCTGGTGCTGGGTGATCGCAGCGTCGACCTGAAGGTCATGGAATCGCCCGAGGATCCCCAGCGAATGGTGGTCGGTTACCCGGATTCCGGCGGCAACGTCATTGCCCTGGACGAAGATACCATCAGCGGCGGTTCGCTCGGCGGCCTGATGGGGTTCCGTGCCGAAACCCTGGACAAGGCCCAGAACCAGATCGGCCAGATGGCCGTGTCGCTGGCCGTGGCGATCAACCAGCAGCATGCCAACGGCATCGACCTGGACGGCGAACAGGGTGGCGATCTCTTCTCCATCGGAGAGCCCCGGGCCTTCGGCGTGGAGGGCAATGGCGGCAGTGCCCAGGTGGATGCCATCGCCTTCGATGCCGATAACATCGATCAGTTGAAGGCCACCGACTACACGGTGCGCGTCACCGATGCCGCGGCACCCTCCTTCGAGGTGATTCGCCAGGACACCGGGCAGGCGCTGGATGTCGCCGACGTCGAATATGACAGCGGAGAGCTCAGCTTCGGCGGCGTCACCCTGACGTTTGACGATGCCACCCAGCTGGCCGGCAACGACCGCTTCGTGGTCCAGCCGGTACGCCATGCGGCGGCCGACCTGAGGACGGCCATCGCCGACACCGACAAGATTGCCGCGGCGGGAGCCGGCGGAGAGGCCGGCAACAACGAGAATGCCCTGGCCCTGCAGGATCTGCAGCAGGAGAGCGTTGTCGGTGGCTCGGCGTCGCTCAGCGAGGCCTATGCCTCGATGGTCAGCGACGTCGGCAACCGGACCAATATCGTCCAGGTCAACCTCGACGCGCAGCAGGGGCTCAGCGAACAGCTACGGGCCGCCCAGCAGTCCGAATCCGGCGTCAACCTGGACGAGGAGGCGGCCAACCTGATCCGCTACCAGCAGTTCTACCAGGCCAATGCCAAGGTCATCGACGTCGGGCGCACGGTCATCGATACCGTGCTTGGCCTGGGCACTTGATAGAGGGAGCCTCGAGAGATGCGCATCAGCACCGTCACCATGTATGAGCAGAGCGTCGGCTCGCTCAACCAGCAGCAGTCGGATTTTCTCAAGGTTAGCCAGCAGCTCTCCAGCGGGCGTCGCGTGGTCAATCCTTCCGATGATCCCCAGGCGGCTTCTCGCGCCGTGGGCGTGGATCAGGCCAAGGCCATTACCCAGCAGTACACCGACTCTCGAGTCAGCGCCCGCAATTCGCTGTCCCAGTCCGAGAGCGTGCTCAACAGCGTCAGCGACGCCATCAGCAGTGCCAAGACGCTGCTGATCCAGGCCTCCAGCGATACCCTGAGCGATGCCGACCGGCAGTCGGTCGCCTCCGAGCTGCGCGGCGTCTACGAGACACTGTTCGGCCAGGCCAATGCTGCGGATGGCAACGGTAACTACCTGTTTGGAGGCTACTCCGACGACAGCGAGCCTTTCGTCAAGGGCTCTGACGGCCAAATCGGATACGTGGGTGCCAGCCAGGTTCGCGAGCAGCGCATCGACGCCTCGCGGCTGATGAAAGTCAGCGACAGCGGCGAGGCGATCTTCCAGAGCGTGCCCAGCGGCGCCGGCTACGTGGCCACCGCCGATGCGGCCAACGGCGGCAGCGTTACCTTCAAGGGACCCCAGATCGTCGACGACCAGGCCGTCACCACCGACGAGGCCTACACGCTCAGCTTCGATGGCGATGCCGCCTCAGGCTATACCTATGAGGTTGAGGACAGTGACGGCAACCCCGTCGCCTCGGGTAACTATGTCCCCGAGAATGGCGAGACGACGCGGGTCGAGTTCGGGGGGCTGGTCATGGAGCTCGACGGGGAGCCGTCGGCCGGCGACAGCATCGCGATCAATCCCGCCGACCAGGGCAACACCGATCTGTTCTCGACGCTCGAGAGCGCGCTTGGCGTGCTGGAATCTCCCGCCGGGACGCCGGCCGAAAAGGCGGCCCTTCGCAACACCTTGGATACCTCCATGCGCGAGCTGGACAATAGCCTGGACAATGTCCTGACCGTGCGGGCCTCCATGGGCGCGCGACTCAACGAGCTGGACGTGGTGGACGGGGTGAGCAGCAACCGCACCCTCAACTACGAGCAGACCCTGTCCGACCTGGTCGACCTGGACTATGCCGAGGCGATCTCCGAATACAGCCTCCGCCAGGTGGGCATGCAGGCCTCCCAGCAGACCTTTGCCAACATGAAGGGCATGTCGCTTTTCCAGTACCTCTGATATCCCGAGCCCTGCCGGTCATGGTCTATCCCGGCCATGACCCCTTGTCCCGCCCTGTCGCATCCCGTCAGGGCGGTTTTTTTGTGTCGATGATCCTGGCGACGGGCGACGGGCGACGGGCGACGGGCGACGGGCGACGGGCGACGGGCGACGGGCCGATCAGTGGGTCAGCGGAGCCAGTGTGTCGATAAAGCCCCTCAGGAAGGCCAGCCCCTGGCCGAACAGCCGCTCGAGGAAGCGGTCCAGGTCGGTCATCAGCACCATCAGCAATGCCACGCCCATGGTCAACTGTGCGGGGAAGCCGATGCTGAAGATGGTCAACTGAGGCGCCGAGCGATTGAGGATGCCCAGCGACAGGTTGATGATCATCAGCGCGGCCACCAGCGGCAGCGCCAGCAGCATGCCCGACGAGAAGATGGTGCCGCCGTAGCGGGCCAGCATCTCGAAGGCGGCGGGGTCGTAGCGTCCCAGGCCAATGGGCAGGGTCTGGAAGCTCGAGGCGAGGATCTCGATCACCACCAGATGGCCGTTGAAGGCCAGGAACATCAGCAGCGTGATCATGTAGAGGATTCTCGACAGCACCATCATGTTGGTGCCGCTCGAGGGATCGAAGAAGGTGGCGAAGGCCAGCCCCATCTTCAGGCCGATGAACTCCCCGGCGGCCTGGACCACGACCAGGGTCACGCGCATCACCAGCCCGATGGCGGCGCCGATCAGCAGCTGCTCGACGATGATGCCGAATCCCGCCCAGGACATCAGCGGAACCTCCGGCATGGCCGGCAGCACCGGCGCCACCACCACCGTAAGCGCGCCGGCCAAGCCGATCTTGGCCTGGCGTGGCACGCTGGAGTGTCCCCAGATCGGCGAGGTCATCATCAGCCCGGTGATGCGACAGAAAGGCCACAGGAAGGCGATCAGCCAGCCATGCAGCTGGGCGAAGGTGATCTCGACCATCGGCGGCTACATCACCAGGTTGGGAATATTGCTGAACAGCTCGCGGGTGAAGGTGGTGATCAGGTTCAGCAGCCAGGGGCCGGCAAGCACCAGTACGGCGAACACCGCCAGGATCTTGGGGATGAACGACAGGGTCATCTCGTTGATCTGGGTGGCGGCCTGGAACAGGCTGACCAGCAGGCCGGTGAACAGCGCGGTCAGCAGCAGCGGGCCGGCCAGCAGCAGTGTCACCCGCATGCCCTGGTAGGCGATGGTCATTACCGTCTCGGGGGTCATGGCAGTCTCCGGGCGCTCACATGTAGAAGCTTTCCGCCAGCGAGCCGATGATCAGCTGCCAGCCGTCGACCAGTACGAACAGCATCAGCTTGAAGGGCAGCGAGATGGTGATCGGCGGTACCATCATCATCCCCAGGCCCATCAGGGTGCTGGCCACCACCAGGTCGATGATCAGGAAGGGAATGAAGATGGTGAAGCCGATCTGGAAGGCGGTCTTCAGCTCGCTGGTCACGAAGGAAGGCACCAGCACCCTGAGCGGCACGTCCTCGGGCCCCTGGAGCGGGCCGATATCGGCCAGGCGTGCGAACAGCGCCAGGTCGGGCTCTCGGGTCTGGGCCAGCATGAATTCCCGGAACGGGCCCTGGGCCTGGGTCAGGAACTCGGGGAAGGCGATGTCGCCGTTGGACAGCGGTACCCAGGCCTGGTCGTACACCTCGCCGAACACCGGCGCCATGATGAAGAAGGTCAGGAACAGCGCCAGGCCCAGCAGGATCTGATTGGGCGGCGTGGCCTGGGTGCCCATGGCGGTGCGCAGCAGGCTGAGCACGATGATGATGCGGGTGAAGCTGGTCATCATCAGCAGCGCCGCCGGCAGGAAGGCCAGCGAGCTGAGCAGCAGCAAAGTCTGCAGCGACAGCGACCAGCGCTGGCCGCCGTCCTCCATGGGCTGGCTGATCAGGCCGGGGATCTGCTGGGCCAGCGCCAGGCCGGGCAACAGCAGCAGCGCGAGGACCAGCCAGCGGGCGTGACGGGGGGAGAGCGTCATGAACGCCCCCGGCCGTTGCGACCCAGGCCGGCGTTATGGCGCAGCGCCTGGGCGAAGCGGGTGGCGAAGCCGTCGTCCGGGGATACCGGCGATTCGGCATCGGGCGCCGATGACTCGGGGGCGGGCATCTCATGCAGTTTGTTGACCTGGCCGCCGCCGACGCCCAGCACCAGCCAGGTCGACTCCACCTCGACGATCACCACTCGCTCGCGGTGGCCAATGCCGGTGCTGCCGATCAGCCGCGGGCGATGTCCCTGGCCACGGCTGGCACCGCCGAGGCGCCTGAGCAGCAGGCTGCAGCCCAGGATCACCACCAGCACCAGGGCCAGTGCCGCGGCCGTCTTGCCCAGGGTGGCCATGCCCATCAGGGCTTCACCGCCGGAGGCCAGGCCGTCGACGGTGGCGCTTGCGCTGGAGGCGGTCTCGCTCATCGGTTCAGCTTCTGGACCCGCTCGGAGGGCGTGATGATCTCGGTGATGCGGATACCGTACTTGTCATCCACCACCACTACCTCGCCCTGGGCGATCAGATAGCCGTTGATCAGGATGTCCATGGGTTCGCCGGCCAGGCCCTCGAGCTCGATCACCGAGCCCTGTGCCAGCTCCAGCAGCTGCTTGATGGTCAGCTTGGTGCGGCCCAGCTCCACGGTCAGCTTGACCGGGATGTCCATGATCATCTCGAGATCGCGCGGCACCGGGCTGCCCTGGCTGTCCTGAAGCGGCCGGAAGACGCTCTCGCCGGCCGGCTGCGCCGGCGTGTCGTCAGCCTGTTCGCCCGCTGCCTCGTCGCCCTCGGTCGATTCGGAGGCGGCCTGTTCGGCCATGGCCGCCGCCCAGGGGTCCTCGTCCTCGTTGGGGGTCGCATCGCCCTCCTGTTCGGACATGGCGGCCGCCCACTCGTCGTCGAGTTTCCGATCGTCGGGCTTGTTGGGATCAGTCATGCTTGGCTTCCTTGGGTTTCGGCTGGGCCGCCCTGACGAAGGCACTGGACGGCGCATGGCCTGCGGCATGGTCGAACAGGCGCAGCACCCTCAGGGCCCGCTGCTCGTGCTGGCTGCCGTATTCGCACTCCATCACCGGCACGCCGTCCACGCTGGCATTCACCGTCGCGGGCAGCTCCAGCGGCAGCACATCGCCCGTCTTGAGGGCCAGCACCTGGGCGATGCGGGAGGGAATGTCGGCGAAATTGGCCACCAGCTCGACCTCGGACTGCCGTAGCTCGCCGGCCATGCGCTTCGACCAGGTACCGTCCTGATCCTGATGACCGTCGTTGAGCGGATTGGTCAGCAGGTCGCGCAGCGGCTCGATCATCGAGTAGGGCATGCAGATCTGGAAGCTGCTGGCCAGGTTGCCCACCTCGAGGTTGAAGCTGGTGTTGACCACGATCTCGTTGGGCGAGTTGGTGATGTTGGCGAACTTCGACTGCATCTCGCTGCGCAGGAAGTTGATCTCCAGCGGATAGACCGACTTCCAGGATTCGCCGTAGGCGTCGATGGCCAGCTGCAGCAGGCGCTGGATGATGCGCTGCTCGGTGTTGGTGAACTCGCGGCCCTCGGACTTGGTCAGGAAACGACCGTCGCCGCCGAACAGGTTGTCCACCACCATGAACACCAGGCTGGGGGGAAAGACGATCAGCGCCGAGCCCTTGAGCGGCTTCATGGCGATCATGTTGATGTTGGTGGGCACCGGCACGTTGCGCGAGAAATCGCTGTAGCTCTGGTACTTCACCGAGTCCACGGTGATGTCGGCGCTGCGCCGGATCAGGTTGAACAACCCCATTCGGAAATAGCGGGCGAAGCGCTCGTTGATCATGTCCAGGGCATGCAGGCGCTCGCGAATGATCCGGTGCTGGGAGGCCGGATCGAAGGGACGCACCTGGGGCTGGCCGTCATTGCCGGCGCTGGGCTCGTCATCCCCGCTGACACCCTTGAGCAGGGCGTCGATCTCGTCCTGGGAGAGCAGATCGTCTTGGGACATGGGTGTCGCGACCCCGGGGTTATTGCACGATGAATTCGGTGAACAGCACGTCCTCGATGGCCAGCTCCGGCTGCGTCTCGCTCATCGGGGCTTCGAGGGTGGCCTTCACCTGTTCGGCGAGGCGCTGCTTGTCTTCGGGCGTGGCCAGATCCGCGGCCTGCTGGCCGGACAACAGCATCAGCAGGCGGCTGCGCACCTCCGGCATGTGCGCCGTCAACAGCGCCTGGCTCTGCTCGTCGGGCACCTTGAGCGAGATGCCCGCGTACAGCAGGCGTGACCCGTAGTCGTCATCGGCCAGATTGACGGTGAAAGGCGCGATTTCCACGAAGATCGGCTCCTGGTACGCAGGCGCCGAGGGCTGCTGGGCAGCGACCTGCCCGTCGTCCTGCTGGTTGAAGGCCATGAACAGGGCCGCGGCCGCCGCCGAGGAGGCGAGCACGACCAGCACCACCAGCAGCCATAGCAGTTTCCGAGAGCCCGTACTGGATGTTGCCGTCGCCATTGCCTTTCCTATGCTGAGCTATCTGCCGATAGCGGTGGATTATGCCGTCCGAGAGGCCGTCACGATGATTCGAACAGGCCCGATGAACGGGCCTAACTCCGGATTTTGCGGGTCGAGTGCAGCCTGTCGGACTTAACGCTGATCTGCTGCGACACCCGGGCTTTTGGCCAATGTCATTCGATCGGACGCGTTAAATAGCGGGCTATTCGCCTGGCCCGATCGATCAAATCCGGCCACTGCTAAGCGTAGAGATCGACCCGGCCGTCGAGCGGGATGTCCCGGCCTCTGGCCGACTCGCTGACCTGGGGCGCCAACGCAGTCTCGTCGTCCTCGCCGCTGCTCGAGCCGCCGGTGCCGGCGAATGACTGGCCGTCGGCGTCGCCCTGCCGCTGCTCGCCTACCGAGGTCTCGCCAAGGGCGATGCCTTGTTCGGCCAGGGCTTCACGCAGCTGGGGAAGCGCCTGCTCGAGGGTCTGGCGAACCTGGGCATGGGCCGAGAGGAAGTGCGCCTGGGCGCCCTGGTCGCCGATCTTGAGCGTGACCGACAGCGGCCCCAGCTCGGCAGGGTGCAGCTTCATCTCGATGTGCTGTTCGCCGCCGCCGCGACCGAAGCGAATCAGCTGCTGGCCCAGCTGTCGGGGCCAGGCCGGGCTGTCGACCGGGGCGCTCAGTGTTGCCTGCTGCGGCGTGGCGGGGGCGCTGGCATTGCCGGGGGGCGTCATCGAGGCTGCCTGGTGACTGCTGCCCAGCGGGCCGGCCATGGGGGGCGGATGACCCTGGCCGCTGCCACCCTGGGGCTCGCGGCGTGCCGCGAGGGCCTCCAGCAGGGCTTGCGGTGAGGCCTGCGGCGAGGTCGTGGACGTCGCTGTCGCGTTGCCTTGGCCGCCGCTGGCCTGTTGGGTGGCCTCGGCACTGGCCAGCGCGGCCGCCGTGATGGCGGGCGCGTCGGCGCGTGCCTGGGCCGCCTGGAGCAGCGGATTGCTGGTCCCGGTGGCGGGGGCATTGGCCGCCGCCTGCCCGCCCTGCTGGGCGGTGGCGAGATCCCGGAGCGAGAGTGAGGAGGGCGCGAGCGCTGCGGCCGAGGCCGGCAGGGTCGTCGCCGTTGGCGCGCCACGGTTCCCGGACAGCGGCTGACCCGCGCCCTGGATCAGCGCCAGGCGCTGCATGACCCCCTGCAGCTCGGCCGCCATCTCGGGGGACGCGGTCTCGTCGCCGCTGTCCATGGCCGGGTGGGCCTGCGACAGCGACACGCCGGACGCCCCGGATAGCAGGTCCTGGAGCCCCTCCGGCAGCGTGTTCTCCCCGGCGGCGGAGGACAGCAGTGCCTGGAGTCGCTGCGCTAGCGCTTCGCTGTCGTCGGCCCGTGACAGCAGGGCCTGCAGCTCGTCGGGGATGGCCTGGCCACTGTCTTCCAGGGCCGTGACGGCACGCCGCAGGGCCTCGAGCGACGCCTGTGGGGCAGCCTCGGTCGGCGTGCCCTGGACCGCCTCGGCACCGGCCGCCGGCGACAGCGAGGCCAGCGCCTTGGCGAAGTCGGCGCCGGTGAGGACGCCGGCGGCTCCCTCTTTCGCGCCCTTCGATGCCGAGGCCTGGGAAGACGTCGCGGCGAGTATCTGCTGAATATCCATGAGCCTTTTCCTCGCTGTCCTAGTAGCCGCTCGGCACGGTGTTCCGGCGCAGCCAGCGCTGGGTCACCAGCTCGTCGGTGTCGCGCTGTTCGCGACGCTGTTCGGCTCGCCGCTGGGCGTCGGCCCGGCGCTCGGCGAGCGTGTCGTAGGAGCTCAGGCGGCGCTGCTCCTGCTGCCAGTGGCGCTGGCTGTGGGCCACGCGGCGGTGCTGCTCCTCCAGGGCCTGGCGGGCGCGCACCAGGGCGTCGTCCAGCGAGGCCAGGAAGCGCTGGTAGTTGTGCATGCTGGCCGGATCGATGCCTTCGCGCAGCGCTACCTGTAGCTGGGCGGCGTATTCCGCCCGGTAGCGCTGCAGGGACTCCAGCTGGGCGACGATCTGGTCGACGCTGCGGCGATCGCCGGCGAGTCTCTGGCCGGCCAGGTCGCGGGCCTCGCGGGCCAGCTCGGTGAGGTTGTCCAGTGCGGTGCGGCTCATGACTTGCCTCCAAGGGCGCCGACGAGTGCCTGGCGCGAGGCATCGAGGTCGGCGCACTCTCCGATGCCTTGTTGCAGGAAGCCTTCCAGGGCCGGGTAACGATTCACCGCCTCGTCGAGGTGAGGATCGTGGCCCGGGTGGTAGGCGCCCACGCTGATCAGGTCGCGGTTGCGCTGATAGCGCGAGAACAGGCTCTTGAAGCGGCGAGCCTGATCGAGTTGGGGGGCATCGACGATGGCGGTCATCGCGCGGCTGATCGAGGCCTCGATGTCGATGGCCGGATAGTGGCCGGCCTCGGCCAGGGTGCGCGACAGCACCACGTGCCCGTCGAGAATGGCGCGTGCCGAGTCGGCGATCGGGTCCTGCTGATCGTCGCCCTCGGTGAGCACAGTGTAGAAGGCGGTGATCGAGCCGCCGCCGCGCTCGGCGTTGCCGGCGCGTTCCACCAGGCCCGGCAGCTTGGCGAACACCGAGGGCGGATAGCCCTTGGTGGCCGGCGGCTCGCCGATGGCCAGGGCGATCTCGCGCTGGGCCATGGCGTAGCGGGTCAGCGAGTCCATGATCAGCAGCACGTTCTTGCCCTGATCGCGGAAGCCCTCGGCCAGCCGGGTGGCGTAGGCGGCGCCCTGCAGGCGCTGCAGCGGCGAGGTGTCGGCCGGCGCCGCCACCACCACGGCGCGGCGCCGGCCCTCGGCGCCGAGGATGTTGTCGATGAAGTCCTGGACCTCGCGGCCACGCTCGCCGATCAGTCCCACCACGATGACGTCGGCCCGGGTATAGCGCGCCATCATGCCGAGCAGCACTGACTTGCCGACGCCCGAGCCGGCGAACAGCCCCATGCGCTGGCCGCGGCCGACGCTGAGCAGGGCGTTGATGGCGCGAATGCCGACATCGATCTGGGTGTCGATGGGCGCCCGGGACAGCGGATTGAGCGGCGGCGTGGCCAGCGGCGCCCGGGGCGCCTCGTCCAGCGGGCCCTGGTCGTCCAGCGGAGTGCCGTTGCCATCGACCACGCGCCCCAGCAGGCGCTCGCCGAGCGGAAAGCGACGGGCGGCATCGCCGGCACCGTCGCCCAGCGGCAAGACCCGGGCGCCGGGGCGCAGGCCGCTGATCTCGGCCAGCGGCATCAGGAACAGCCGTTCGCCGTCGAAGCCGACCACTTCGGCCTCGGCGAAGCGCTGCCCCGGTCGACCCTGGTCATCGGGCAGTTCGATGCGGCAAGCGTTGCCGAGCGCCACCTGCAGGCCCACCACCTCGATCACCAGGCCGGTAGCGCGCACTACCCGGCCGCTGGCACGGCTGACCGGCAGCGGCTCGATACGGCGGCGCACGCCCTGCAGGGCACGCTGCCAGCCGGCCTGGTGACGATTGGTGAGCATGCCGTCGGTCATCTCAGTCCTCGTCGGTGGAAGACGTTGGCGGCTGGCGCCGCCGCACCTGATCCTGGATCGCCTGCCAGCGGGTCTCCCAGGTCGCGTCCAGCTCGCCTCGGGCGCTGGTCACTCGGCAGCCACCGCGGGTCAGCTGGTCGTCGGGCTGCAGCTGCCAGCCGGCGGCCTCCAGCTCCTCGCCGAGGTGCTTGGTGACCAGGCGATGATCGAGGGGATGCAGCCACAGGCGCTGCTGGCCGATCAGCGGAGGCTCGCTGTGCAGCAGGGCGCGAATCAGCTCCAGCACCTGGCGCGGGCGCGCCTTGAGGGCTTCGCCGGCGAGCTGGCGACCGGTGGCCAGGGCCAGTTCGACCAGGTCTTCGGCCACGGCCTCGTCGAGGCTTTCCAGCGCCTCGTCGAAGTGCCGGGCCAGTGGCACCAGCGGCGCCAGGGTCTCCTCGGTACGCTGCTCGAGCTCCTCCCGAGCCTGGCGGCGGCCCTCCTCGAGCCCCTGGGCCAGCCCCTCGGCGTGGCCATCCTCGCGGCCTTCGCGCAGGCCCTGCTCATAGGCCTCGCGATGGGCCTGCTGGCGCAGCGCCTCGAGGGCTTGCTGCTGACGGCGTGCCTCCTGCTGGCGAGCCTGCTTGGCGGCTTCCTCGGGCGCGGGCGGTGCGTCGGGCTCGTCGCGCCGCTCGGGCGTGCGCAGCTCGCCCATGCGCCAGCGACGCCAGGGCTTGTCGGCACCGGTGTGGTGCTTGGCATCGGGATCAGACATGGCGCCGGGATCAGACATAGGTGTCGTCTCCGCCGCTCAGCACCACCTCGCCGGCGTCGGCCAGGCGGCGCACCACCTGCAGGATCGCCTTCTGCTCGGCCTCCACCTGGGAGACGCGGATCGGCCCGCGGGCGTCCATGTCCTCGCGCAGCAGGTCGGCGGCGCGCTGGGACATGTTGCGCAGGAACTTGTCCATGAGCGCCTCGTGGGAGCCCTTGAGGGCCACCACCAGCGAGTTGGTGTCGATCTCCTTGAGCACCAGCTGGATGCTGCGGTCGTCGAGGTCGATCATGTTCTCGAACAGGAACATCTCGTCGATGATCTTCTGGGCCAGGTCCTCGCTGTGCGAGCGCACCGTCTCGATGGCGGCCTCTTCCTGGTGGCTGTTCATCAGGTTGAGGATCTCGGCCGCGGTGCGCGCGCCGCCCATCTTGCTGCGCTTGAGATTCTGACCGTCGAGCATGCTGGTCAGCACCTCGGTGAGCTCCTGCAGCGCCGCCGGCTGCACGCCGCTGAAGGTGGCGATACGCAGCACCACGTCGTTGCGCAGCTTGTCGTCGAACATCTCCAGCACGTCGGCGGCCTGGTGGCGCTCGAGGTGGATCAGGATGGTGGCGATGATCTGCGGATGCTCGTCGCGGATCAGCTCGGCCACCATCGAGGCTTCCATCAGGTTGAGGGCGTCGATGCCCGAGCTGGTGCCCGAGGTCTCCATGACGTCCTCGATCAGGCTCGAGGCACGCTCGCTGCCCAACGCCTTGGTCAGCACCGAGCGGATGTGCTCGCTGGAGTTGAGGTTCAGCGCGATGAACTCTTCGGTCTCGGTGTTGAAGTCCTGCAGCACCTGGCGCATCTCCTCGTGGGAGACCTGGGTCATCGTGGCCATCTCGATGCTCAGCTGCTGCACCTCCTTGGCCGACATGTGCTTGAAGACCTCGGCGGCGCTGTCCTCGTCCAGCGCCAGCAGCAGGATGGCACTGCGCCGCAGGCCGGTCATCGCTTTACTCGTCATGTTTGCTCATCCAGCCGCGGACGATCATGGCCACCATGCGTGGATCCTCCTGGGCCATTTCCCGCAGGTCGTTGAGGTTCTGTTCGTAGGCGGTCGCCCGGCGCTTGCGACGCCGCGGAGAGCCTTCGCCGTCCTCCGCTTCGCCGTCGCCCCCGGCCTCTCCGTCGACGTCGTCACGTTCGTCGTCGTCATCGCCGACTCGGGCCTGGAAGCCCGGGGCCGGTGGCGCGGCGGCCGGCAGCGGCCGTTCGGTGTAGCGACGGATGAAGGGCCGCAGGATCAGCAGGTAGAGCAGCAGCAAGGCGATGCCCACCAGCAGGTAGCGGCCCAGGGTGAAGGCGAGCTGCTGAACGTCCGGACGCTGCCACCAGTCCGGCTCGTTGGCCGTCGCGTCGTCCTTGGCGAAGGGGCTGTTGACCACCGCCACCTGGTCGCCGCGGGCCTCGGAGAAGCCCATGGCCTGGCGTACCAGGCGCTCGATCTGGGCCATCTCCTCGTCATCGAGCGGCGTGGGCGCGAGCTCGCCGGTCGCTTCGTCGAGGGCCTCGCGGTAGTTGACCACCACGGCCGCCGAGAGGCGTTCCACGCGCCCGCGGCGGTGCTGGACGTGCGATACCTGGCGGTCGACCTCGTAGTTGATCACGTCGTCGCGGCTCATCCGCCGGTCGGCATTGGTCGCGGCGCCGTCGCCCGCGGTGTCCTGCGTCTGGGTGTTCTGGCCCTGCGCATCCTGTCCCTGGGCCGCGTCGCCGGTGCCTGCGTCGATCGGGGAGGGCGCCGTGCCGGGCGGGGTATTGCTCAGCGCGCCGGGGATGCCGCTGGCCAGGTCGCCGGCGCCGTTGAGGTCGAGGCTGGTCTGACGGCTGCGCACCGCCGCCTCGTTGGGCGGCTGGTTGGGGCCGTAGCTCTCCGAGGTTTCCTCGCGCTGGGAGAAGTCGAGTTCGGCGGTGACCTGGGCCTCGATGTTCCGGCGGCCGAGAATCGGCGCCAGGATGGTCTCGATGCGCCGCCGGTAGGCGCGCTCCACCTCGGCGACGTAGTCCAGCTGGGTGCCGTCGAGGCCCATGCCGCCGCCGTCGGGGGTGGAGAGCAAGCGTCCGCCCTGGTCGACCACGGTGACCGCCTCGGCGGGCAGGTCGGGCACGCTGCTCGAGACCATGTGCACGATGGCGTTGACCTGCCCTTCGCCGAGGGTGCGGCCGGGGTGCAGGGTCAGCACCACCGAGGCCTTGGCCGGCTCGCGACGGCGCACGAACACCGAGTCCTTGGCCAGCGCCAGGTGGACGCGAGCCCCGGCGACCGGCCCCAGCGATTCCATGGAGCGGGCCAGCTCGCCCTCGAGGCCGCGCTGGTAGTTGACCTGTTCGGCGAACTGGCTGATCCCGAAGGCCTGGTTCTCCATCAGCTCCAGGCCGACGTTGCCGCCCTCGGGCAGGCCCTGTGCCGCCAGCTGCAGGCGCAGGGTGTGGACCTGTTCGGCGGGCACCAGCAGGGCCTGCCCGCCCTGGCTGAAGCGGTAGGGCACGTTGCGGCTGTCCAGCTCGCCGATGATGCTCCCGCCGTCGGCCTCGCTGAGGTTGCTGTAGAGCACTCGGTAGTCGGGGCTGCGCGCCCACAGCAGCAGCGCGACCGCCACGGCGATCACGGCGGCGCCGACGATCAGCAGGGCGATCAGGGGGCTGCCGCGCAGTTGCTGGGTCAGCTGCGACAAGGAGAACGACTGGGCCCTTGGGTTGCCGGTGGCGGAGGCGCCACTGCTCATGCGAGCCTCCCGGCGGCTGCTACGCCGGGGGCCGCGGAACTAGAAGAAGGCATCGACTGCTTCCCGTCAATCGCGGTTCGCCGCCCCGAGGCCAGGGCGGAACTGTGATGACGGACATTATCCGCAGGGGCTGTCACGCCAAAGGTGAGAAAAGCCGGTTTTTTGCTCGGCAATTGGCCGCATGGCCGGTGTGGCGGCGCTGCTAGCCTTGGCAGCCATCCTTATCCTTATTGTTGCAGAGGTGTTCGATGAGCTCTCCCGCCCTCGCGTCGGCACTGGCGCAGATGCAGTCGCTGGCCACCCAGGCCGGCGGCGATGCCGCCAGTGGCCAGCGGGTCGACACGGCCGTGGGCAACGGCGGCTTTGCCGGCGAGCTGCAGGCTTCCATCCAGCGCATCAACGATCTCAAGCTCCAGGCCGGGGACAGCATGCGCGCCTTCCAGTCCGGCGAGCCCGGCGTCGAACTCGACGACGTCATGGTCGACATGCAGAAGGCCAGCGTAGCGTCCGAGATGGGTATCCAGGTGCGCAACCGCCTGGTGACGGCCTATAAGGACGTGATGAACATGCAGGTCTAGGCAATGTTCGAAAAGCGTCTGCGCTCGGCTATACGGCGTTAAACATCAGCTCGTTCGCGAGCCCGAACTCGGCGTCCCCGTCAAAGTCCTCATTTACACCCCGTAAACTCGCTCGCGAGCCCGGTCCGGCTTTTCGCTGATTTTTGCCTGGCGACCCGCACGGAAGTGGGCAGTGCGTTGGCCCGTCGGGAACGGGGCTAGCCCTGGCCTTCGTTCGCCAACTTTTCCGACAATGCCTCTATCACGCCTCCAGGTTGATCAGCCGGCCCTGCAGCTCCTCCAGGTGCTCGGCGATGCGCAGTACCTCCTCGGCGGGGATCTGGCGGATCAGCTCGCCGGTCTGGCGATCCACCAGTCGGGTCACCATGCGCGTGGTGGCCTCGTCGAGTTCGAACTGCACGCCGTAGGGACGCATGACCTCGTTGATCTTCTGGACGGGAGCGATCAGTTCGCCATGCTGCGGCGGCACGTCGCGGCTTGCCTGGTCCGCGCTACCGGGCAGCCAGGTGGACAGCATCTCTTCCACGCGTCGCTGCGGTGAGAGGCCGTCGGAGAGCGATGTCGCTTGGCCGGTGCCGATCTCGTTCACGGAAGTACTCATGGGCGTTTTCCTGTTGTTCTCATGAAGGTCCGTCTCGGGACGGGATATCGGCCGCCTTCGCAGCGTCTTGAATGACCGCTTGTCGTCTCTTTTCCCTCCGCTGTCGTATGGCGTTGTTACCGTGTGCATGGCGTTCGTGCCGCGCCGCCTGCCACCGGAATGTCATAAAACGCTGATATAACGCCGCCCTGACGCCCGGCGTTTGTCTTTCATCAGCGACAGGACTTCCCCATGCGGCTTCTCGATCGAATGACCATCCGGCTCAGCTGGTTCCTGGTGCTGGTCGCCTTCGGCGCGATCATCCTCGGTACCGGTGCCCTGGGCCTCTATGCCAATCATCATGGGCGTAGCGCCTTCGAGAGCCTGCGCGAGGTCCAGGTGGCGCAGTCCCGGGCGCTCAACCAGGCCTATATCGCGACGCTTCGGGCCCAGGTGGCCATGGACCGCGCCGCCCACCTGGTGCGGGTGCCTTCCTTCGATCGCCCCGGGCCGATCATCGAGCAGGCCCAGGCCGACATGGCCGAGGCCAAGGCGGCCTTCGAACGCTTCCAGGCCATTCCCGTCGCGCCAGCCCAGCAGGAGGCGCTGGATGCCTTGGTGTCGCGCTTTCAATCGCTCTTCAGCACGGGGCTTTCGCTGCAGCTGATGCTGCTCGAGGAGGGCGATGCGGGAGGCTACGACTCCGGCAAGTCCCGCGTCAGTGGCATGAGCCAGGACTTCATGGACAGCGCCGACGCCTTCTTCGCCACCTCCGTCGAGCGCAGCGATGGCCTGGCCGAGCGCTTCTCGGCCGTGGCCGGCTGGCTCAATCTGGCCCTGGTGGCGGCCCTGGCCGGGGCGCTGGCGATCGTGCTGGTGGTGATCTGGGGCGTGCGGGCCAACGTGCTCGGGCCGCTGGCGCACATCATCGAGCACTTTCGGCGCATTGCCGACGGCGACCTGGGGACGCCGGTCACCTCGCGGGGGAGTAACGAGATCGGCCAGCTCTATCGCGAGCTCGAGGGCATGCGCGAGGCGCTGGCGGCCACCGTGGAGCGGGTGCGCGACGGCAGCGACCGGGTGCGCGACAGCGCCGCCATCATGAGTGAGGGCAACCAGGAACTGGCGGCACGCACTCAGCAGCAGGCGGCCTCCCTGGAGCAGACCGCCTCCAGCCTCGACGAGATGACGGCCTCGGTGGCCGACAACAGCGGCCATGTTCGCGAGGCCAACGAACTGGCCGACCAGGCCACCGGCAAGGCCCGACAGGGCAGTGAGGTGGTCACGGCCTTCGTCGATACCATGGGCGAGATCCACCAGCGCTCCGGCCGCATCGGCGAGATCGTCGGCCTGATCGACGACATCGCCTTCCAGACCAACCTGCTGGCGCTCAACGCCTCGGTGGAGGCGGCGCGGGCCGGCGAGCACGGCCGCGGCTTCGCGGTGGTGGCCGGCGAGGTGCGCTCCCTGGCCGGCCGCAGCGCCCAGGCGGCCCGGGAGATCCGCGAGCTGATCGAGGCCTCGCGGGCCAGCGTGGAACGCGGCAACGGCCTGTCACGGCGCGCCAGCGACGACATGGCCGCCATCGTCGCCGCCATTCAGGGGGTGGGCGAGCGGATCGATCAGATCGCCCACGCCTCCGACGAGCAGCACCGCGGCCTCGAACAGGTCAATCAGGCCATGCACCAGATGGGCAGCGTGACCCAGCGCAATACCGCCATGGTGGAGCGAGCCAACCACACGGCGGCGGCGCTGGAGGAAGAGGCCGAACGCATGCGCATGTTCACCGCGCGTTTCGCCCTGGCCGATCGGACGGCGCCCGAGGCGGCGCCGGCCGAGTCGCCCGATGCTCGAGAGGACGACGATGTCCGGGCGCTCGAGGCCCTGCCCGCCTGAGGTGCGTGATATGCCTGACGCCACTGTCGCGCCTCGCCGGGAGGCCGACGTCATGATCGATCACGAGGCGCGCGAGCTGGCACGCATCCTGGACGAAGCGCGCATCACGCCGCTGTTCCAGCCGATCGTCGATGCCGGCTGCCAGGGCATCTTCGGCTACGAGGCGCTGGCCCGCGGCCCCTCGGATTCCCCGCTGCACTCGCCGCTGACGCTGTTCGATACCGCCCGGCACACCGGCCGCCTGGTGGAGCTTGACCTGCTGTGTCGGCGCCTGGCCATCGAGGCATTCGCCCGGCTGGGGCTGCCGGGGCGGCTGTTCCTCAATGTCATGCCGACCTCGCTGCTGGAGCAAGACTTTCGGGAGGGCTTGACTCGCACCTTCCTGGACGGCGTGGGGCTGTCGCCGGAGCGGGTGGTGATCGAGCTCACCGAGCATCTGCCGATCCACGACTATGCGCTGATGCGCCAGGCGGTGGACCATTACCGGCGCATGGGCTTCCAGGTGGCGCTCGACGACCTGGGGGCCGGCTACTCCAGCCTGCGCCATTGGGCCGAGCTGCGGCCCGACTTCGTCAAGATGGATCGCCATTTCGTGCAGGATATCGACCGCGACCCGGGCAAGGGGCAGTTCCTGGGCTCGCTGCTCGAGGTGTCGAGGAGCCTCGGCTGTCGAGTCATCGCCGAGGGCATCGAGACCGCCGGCGAGCAGCGCTGCCTGTGGAGCATGAACTGTACCCTGATGCAGGGCTACCTTTTCGCCCGCCCGGCCGCGGACCCGCCGCGTAGCCTCGAGCCGCCCGTGCCGGTGCCGCCGGCGATGTCCGGCAGCTTCGGCACTCAGGCTTCCATGCTGTGTCGTCACCTGGCGCCGGTGATGCAGGGCACCCTGGTGCCCGAGGTGGTGGAGCGCTTCCGCTGCGAGCCTGAGCTGCGTTGCCTGGCGGTGCTGGATGACCAGCATCGGCCGGTGGGGCTGGTGCGCCAGCACCAGTTCCTGGGCGTGTTCACCAACCCGTTCAGCCATGCGCTGCATGCCCGTCGGGCGATCGACTCGTTGATGGACCGGCGCATGCTGGTGGCCGAGGCATCCATGCCCCTGGAGACGCTCAGCCAGCGCATTACCGGTTCGCCCAAGGGAAGTCGCGACGACTTCGTTATCGTCGACGACGCGGGGCGCTACCGGGGCATGGGGCAGGTCATCGACCTGCTGCGCGAGATCACCGCCCTGCAGGTGCGCAGCGCCCGCCAGGCCAATCCCCTCACCGGCCTGCCGGGCAACCAGGTGATCAACGATACCCTGGCCGCTCGCCTGGCCCAGGGCGATCCTTTCGTTGCGGTCTACGCTGACCTGGACCATTTCAAGGCCTACAACGATGCCTACGGCTATGCCCGGGGCGATCAGGTGATCCTGGCCCTGGGGCGCATGCTGGAGGAGGAGTGCGGCGACGATGGCTTCGTCGGTCACGTGGGGGGCGACGACTTCATGCTGGTGCTTCCGGAGGCTCGGGCTCGGCGTCGCTGCGAGGCGATCCTGGCGCGCTTCGCCCGTTTCATTCCCAGCTTCTACTCTGAGGTGGATCGCCTGGCCGGTGGCTTCTCGGGGCGCGATCGCCAGGGCGAGGCGATGTTCGTCCCCCTGATGACGCTGTCGCTGGCCTATCACGCGGTCGCGCCCGGGGCCGGGCGCACGGCCATGGATATCGCCAACGTGCTGGCCGAGCTGAAGGGGCAGGCCAAGCGCCAGGCAGGCAACAGCCTGTTCATTGATCGGCGTCAGTAGGTGGCCGGTCGGTGCTTCCTGCCTGGCGGTGCTGGATATTAGAGTGGGCTGTTTTACCCTGAGACGGTGCATGGATGGACTCGGATCAGTTTCACGACCCCCACGACCTTCCCATTGAGCGCATCATGCGGACCGGGCTGCTGAGCTGTGGTCCGGACACGCCGCTGTGCGACGCCGCCGCACGCATGGGGCGGCGGCGATGCGGGGCCATTCTGGTCGTCGAGGAGGGCCGCCCGCTCGGCATCTGGACCGAGCACGACAGCCTGGCGCTCGACTTCGATGACCCGGCCGCGGCGCGTCGACCGATCGCCGAGGCCATGAGTCGGCCGGTGGCGATGATCGATCGCCAGGCCTCGGTGGGCGAGGCGGCCATGCGCTTCGCCGCGCTGGGCTGTCGCCACCTGCTGGTGGTGGATGGCCAGGGCGGTTCCCTGGGCATGGTGTCGCAGAGCGACGTGGCACTGAACCAGGGTCTCGAGCCCTATCTGCGCTTGCGCGAGGTGCGGGCCGCCATGCAGCGTTCGCCGCTGCTGCTGCCGGGGGCGCTTGGCCTGGCCGAGGCGGCCCGGCGAATGCGCGGTGCCGGTGCCGACGCCGCCGTGGTGGAGGACGATACCAAGGGGCTTGGCATCCTCACCGAGCGTGACCTGGTGCGTTTCGTCGCCCATCACCCCGGCGCTGCGAGCGTCGGCGAACTGGCCAGCCGGCCGCTGTTGACCATCGGTGCCGATGAACCGCTGATCCGCGCTCGCGAGGTGCTGGTCAGCCAGGGCGTGCGCCACCTGGCGGTCACCGATGAGGCCGGCACGGTCACCGGCCTGCTGGGCTTCCGGGACATCCTGGCCGGCGCCGAGCACGGCTATCTACGGGATCTTCGCGAGGCGCTCGAGGCCCGCGACCAGGCCCTGGCCCAGTCGCGGGAGAGCCTGCAGCTGGCCGAAAGGGTCATCGATGCCTCCCTGGAGGGCATCATCATCACCGACCCCCAGACCCGCATCGAATTCGTCAATCCTGCCTTCACCCACATGACCGGCTATGGCCTCGAGGAAGTGGTGGGGCATACGCCGGCGCTGCTGTCCTCCGGCCGCCACGATGCCGCCTTCTATCGCGACATGTGGCAGACGCTTCAAGAGAGCGGCTTCTGGCGCGGCGAGATCTGGAACCGCCGCAAGAGCGGCGAACTCTACCTGGAGCTGCTGACCATCTCGGCGATTCACGACGATCAGGGCGAGGTCAGCCACTATGCGGCGCTGTTCACCGATATCACCCACATCCGCGAGAACGAAGAGCGGGTACGCCATCTTGCCTACTATGACCCGCTGACCGGCCTGCCCAATCGGCGCCTGCTCGACGACCGGCTGGCGCTCGCCATTCGGCATGCCCACCGTCAGGAGCGTCGCCTGGCGGTGCTGTTCCTCGACCTGGACCATTTCAAGCAGGTCAACGACTCCCTGGGGCACGCGCTGGGCGACGAGCTGCTGGTCAAGCTCACCGAGCGCCTGGTCCATCACCTGCGCGAGGATGACACCCTGGCCCGGCTAGGGGGCGATGAGTTCATCGCCCTGCTGCCCGAGGTGGTCGAGATCGACGAGGTGACCCGGGTGGCGCGTCGCCTGATCGATGCGGCGAGCGCGACCTTCGACCTGGGCGGGCGCCGCATCCGGGTCGGCTGCAGCCTGGGTATCAGCGTCTATCCGGACGACGGCGACGAGCCCGAGGTGCTGGTACAGCGGGCGGATGCCGCCATGTATCGCGCCAAGGAAGAAGGGCGGAATACCTACCGGCTCTATCGTGCCGACATGCATGCCCGGGACCATCGTGACCTGGCGCTGGAAACCGCGTTGCGCAACACCGCCGAGACCGGCGAGGGGCTCGCGGTCCACTATCAGCCACTGATCGACCGCGACAGCGGCGAGGTGCGCGGTGCCGAGGCGCTGCTGCGCTGGACCAGCCCCGAGCTGGGCGTCGTCTCGCCGGGCGATTTCATCCCCTTGGCCGAGCGCTCCGGGCTTATCCTGCCGCTGGGCCGCCGCCTGATGACACTGGTGGCCGGCCAGCTACGGGCATGGCGGAAGGCCGGGCTGGCGCCGCCCCCGGTGGCGATCAACCTCTCGGCGCGACAGTTCTGGCAGCAAGACCTGGTGGACGAGGTGCGTCGACTCTATGCCGACTTCGACCTGCCGCCGGGCCAGATCGGCTTCGAGCTCACCGAGAGCACCCTGATCGACCGGCACCAGCGGGCCGCCGCCACCCTGGAGGCGCTGCGCGAACTCGGCTGCTATATCGCCATCGACGACTTCGGCACCGGCTACTCCTCGCTGAGCTATCTCCAGGAACTGCCGGTCACCACCATCAAGATCGACCGCAGCTTCATTCGCGGGCTCGGGCAATCCCGGGGCAGCGTCGCCATCCTCGCCGCCGTGACCGGGCTGGCCCGTGAGCTTGGTCTGCGGGTGGTGGCTGAGGGCGTGGAAACCGAAGTCCAGCTCGAGGCGCTCAAGGCCTATCACGTTTCCCTGATCCAGGGCTTCCTCACCGGTAGGCCAGTAGCGGCGGACACTTTCCGAGAATGCTACCTGGTTCGCCCGCCGCGCTAGCGCTTGAGGCGATTCAGGAAGTCTCCTAGATCCAGAAGCTCGTCGGCCGGTGCTTCGGCCCCGGGGCGAGCCGGTGTCTCGGTATCCGCACGAGGCGGCGCGCCAGGGGCCTGGCTGGCGGGCGCGGGGCGTGTCTTCTCGCTGCCCTTGGCGACCTCCAGGCCGGTGGCGACGATCGAGACCCTCAGTTGGCCCTCCAGCGCAGGATCCAGGGCGGTACCGACCACCAGCATGGCGTCCTCGTCGGCGAAGGCGGCCACCTGGCGACCGACCTCGTCGAAGTCGGCCAGGCTCAGGTCCGCCCCGGCGGTGATGCTGACCAGCACGCCTGCCGCCTCGGCCAGGTCGGTGGCCTCCAGCAGCGGATGCTCCACCGCCGCCTGCACCGCCTGGGCGGCGCGGTCCTCTCCCATACCCTCGCCGGTGCCGATGCGCGCCCGCCCGGGGCGTCGCATCACCGCGGCCACGTCGGCGAAGTCGATGTTGATCATGCCCGGCCGGGTGATGACGTCGGCGATGCCAATCACGGCTTCACGCAGCACGTCGTTGACCGCGGCGAAGGCCCGCATCATCGAGGCGCCGGCGCCGAGCGTCGGCAGCAGGCGGTCGTTGGGCACCACCACCAGGCAGTCCACCCGGCCATCCAGGGTCTCGATGGCGGCCTGGGCGGCCTGGCGGCGTCGTGCTCCCTCGAAGCCGAAGGGGCGTGTCACCACGGCCACGGTCAGGATGTCCATCTCGCGGGCCAGGTCGGCGACTTCCAGGGTGGCGCCGCTGCCGGTGCCGCCCCCCATGCCGGCCATCAGGAACATCAAGTCGGCGCCGGCCAGCCGGGCGCGCAGGGCTTCGCGGCTCTCCTCGGCGGCCCGGCGTCCGGCCTCGGGATCGGCCCCGGCCCCAAGGCCGCGGGTGACGGTGCCGCCGATCGGCAGCGCCACGCCCTGGGGCAGGGCATCGAGGGCCTGGCGGTCGGTGTTCACGGCGACGGCATCGATGCCGTCCAGGGTCGTGGTCTCGAGCAGGTGGCGGATGGCGTTGCCGCCGCCGCCACCGACGCCAACCACCTTGAGGGCGGCGGGATATTCCTGAAGAAGCTGTGGGTCGCTCATGCGTCCTGTCATGGGATCGGTGAAGGGGAGTCCTGTCCTTCCCCATCATCGGCCAAACGGCGCCCTTCTTGAAAGCCGTCTCGACCCTCTGTCGTCGATGGCAACGCCTTGGCGTGGTTCAAGTTTCCGAACGCCGTGCCGATAGGGGAGTCAGCCGGTGCCTGGCACCCGGGGGCCGGCAGAGAATAAACTCCCCACCCGCGAGAGTAATGATGCTGACCTCCCTGCGACTGCGAATCCTGATTGCCACCCTGGTGGTGATCGCCGTGGCGTTGATCATCAACGGCGCGGCCAGCTACCTCACCGTTCGTTCCCACAACGACGACCAGATCGACCAGAACCTACAGGCCGTGGCCCATGGCAATGCCCAGGCCATCGAGGAGTGGGTCGATGCCCGTAGCGGCATGCTCGAGGCCCTGGACGCCGTCGCCACCAGCGATACCCCGCTGCCGGCCCTGGAGCAGCTGCGCGTCTCCGGCGACTTCATGAACACCTACCTTGCCGATACCGAGGGCGGCGTCGTGTTCTCGGCCAGCGAGACGCCGGAAGGCTATGACCCCCGCGAGCGCCCCTGGTATCGCCAGGCGGTAGATGCCGGCCACGTCGTGGTGACCGCCCCCTACGAAGATGCGACCTCGGACAAGCTGGTGGTGACCTTCGCGGCGCCCTTCTACCGCAACGGCGACCTGGTGGCCGTGGCCGGCGGTGACGTGGCCATCGACGCTATCGTCGGGATCGTCGAGCAGATCGCCCCCACGCCCTCGAGTCTGGCCTTCCTGGCCGCCGCCGACGGCACCCTGGTCGCCCATCCCGATCCCGCGTTGAGCCTCGAACCGGTCGGCGCCCTGTCGCCGGCGCTGTCCAGCGATACGCTGGCCGGCCTGGCCGCCGCCGAGAACCCGGAGCGCGTGTCCCTGGACGGTGCCGACAAGCTGCTGCTCGGCAATACCATCGACGGCACCGACTGGCAGCTGGTGGCGGCGCTCGACGAGCATGAGGCTACCGCCGGCCTGCGCGGCGTGATGAGCGCCTCGGCGATCACCCTGGTGCTGGTGGCGCTGGGCGCTGCGGTGATCCTGGGGGCGCTGCTCAAGGTCGCCTTCCGCCGGCTGCTGGCCACTCGCGACGCCATGGAAAGCGTGGCCAGCGGCCAGGCCGACCTGACCCGCCGCCTGCCCGAGGACGGCAACGACGAGGTCACGCAGCTGGCCAACGCCTTCAACCGCTTCGTCTCGCGCATGGAGTCGGTGATGCTGACCATCCGCGACAGCAGCGAATCGGTGCACGTGGCCGCCACCGAGATCGCCCAGGGTGGCCAGGACCTGTCGCGGCGCACCGAGAACGCCGCCTCCAGCCTGCAGCAGACCTCCGCTTCCATGGAGGAAATCACCAGCACCGTGGAGCACACCGCGGACTCCTCGCGGCAGGCCAACGGCCTGGCGGAGTCGGCCAGCGCGGTGGCGCGTCGCGGCGGCGAGGCGGTAGGCCAGGTGGTGAAGACCATGGACGGCATCACCGAGTCCTCGCGGCAGATCGCCGAGATCGTCACCATGATGGACAGCATCGCCTTCCAGACCAACCTGCTGGCGCTCAACGCCTCGGTGGAAGCGGCTCGAGCCGGCGAGCAGGGCCGCGGCTTCGCGGTGGTGGCCGGCGAGGTGCGCCAGCTGGCCAGCCGCAGCGCCGAGGCGGCCAAGCAGATCAAGGCACTGATCGACACCTCGGCGACCCGCACCGAGGAGGGTGCGGCCCAGGTGCGCGCGGCCGGCGAGACCATGGAGGAACTGGTGGCCAGCGTGACCCGGGTGGCCGACGTGCTGGGCGAGATCACCGCCGCCACCGGCGAACAGAGCGACGGCATCGGCCAGGTCAACGTGGCGGTCTCCGAGCTCGACCGCATGACCCAGCAGAACGCCGCGCTGGTGGAAGAGTCGACCACCGCCGCCGAGCAGCTCAAGGACCAGGCCGACCGACTGGCCGAGGCCGTGGGCGGCTTCACCCTCAGCCAGCGCGACACCGCGGCCCTGGGCGGAACCCAGGCGCGTGCCGCGCTGCCGAGCCGCGAGGCGGAGTTTGCCTGAGGCGTCTTGCCCAGGCAGTGACCTCATCCCCAGGCGATGACCTCATCGACGGAGCCCGGCCATGTGCCGGGCTTCATCGTGATGGGGGTGTCTCGGTCTGACTCGCCAGTGAGATGACCGGCATGTGGACGATGCGAAACAACGCATCGGGATAGAAAGTGATTTATAATTCGTATATGAACACCCGGTTCGACAGCGGAGAAACGGCCATGACGGCGGCACAGGCTCAGGAGCGCCCTGCGACCAATACCCCGGAAGCAGGGCGCGTCGCGCTCAAGTTCTTCTTCAACATCATGCAGGCCTGGGGGTGCTCCGTGGCTCAGCAGCGCACCCTGCTGGGCGGCATCGGCAATACCACCTACCACAAGTATCGCAAGCTGCCCGAGGTGCGCTTGCCCCGCGACACCATGGAGCGAATTTCCTACCTGATGGGCATACACAAGGCGCTGCGGATACTGTTCAGCAACAGCCCGGAGAAGGCCTACGAATGGGTTCACAAGCCCAATGATGCGGCGCCTTTCAATGGCCAGTCGGCCCTGTCGTACATGCTCCAGGGGCGAGTGGTGGATCTGGCCGATACGCGTCGGTACCTCGATGCCGTCAGGGGATGATCCTTGCGATTGCCGAGCATCCTGCCCGCCTGGGGCAACGCCTATCGCGTCATCAACAGCGCCTTTCCCCCGATCGACGTGTTCGAGGATACCCTCGATCCCGAGGACCTGGAGCTCGCCTTCGCCATCGAGGGGATGACCAACGACAGACTGCTGGAGGAGGCCGGCGAGCTGGCCCGAGTGCCACGGACCGACCGGGTCTCGGGGCCCGGTTCGACGCCGATCATGGCTGCCTTTACCCATATCGGCAGGCGGTCACGATTCAGCGATGGCACTTTCGGGGTCTACTACTGCGCCAGCCGCCTGGATACGGCCATCGCCGAGACGCGCTTCCACCTGTCCGAGTTCCTGCAGGCCACGCGAGAGGGCACCGTCGAGATCACCATGCGGAGCTACATCAACACCATCATCCGGGAGCTGGAGGATATCCGGCAGGGCCATGATGCGTTGCATGACCCCGATCCCGCTCGTTACGGCGAAGCGCAGGCCTTCGCCGTAAGACGCCGGCAAGCTGACGCTTTCGGGCTGCTCTACCGGAGCGTTCGCGATCCCGGTCATGAGTGCGCCGCTGTCTTTCGGCCACCCGCGCTCAGCCTTCCGGTGCAGGGCCCACATCTCCGCTATCTATGGGATGGCCGGCAGCAGGCGATCAGCCATGTGCTGGAAGTGTCCGAGCACCGATAAGAGGCGGATAGTCCTGCCGTTCTGGAGATGGCGATCTCAGTGGGCTGAGAGCAAGAATAAAGCCAGCCGGCCAAGGGAGTTCAGCGCGTCGAGTCTGACATACGCCGTTAGAGTGGAACTGCCGGGCAGTGTGGAAGGCCATTGCCCAGCAAAGAGCAGATGCGGCGCTGTGCCAGTACGTTTTCCCCCGGCTGGGGCTGAAGGATGGCGAGTCATGGCGGGGTGGCCGTCGGCGGCCGGAAGAGGCTTGGCCTGCGGTAAGGCCCAAGGCTGAGACGAGAGATTTTTGTTAAAGTTTTCCATCTAGCGGCCGATAAGCCTTGGCAGAATCGTTCAGTCGCTCATGGAGGGGCAAGTTCATGGCAAGTATTTCTTCACTTGGCGTTGGTTCCGGCCTCGATCTCAGCGGTCTGCTCGACCAGCTGCGTTCAGCCGAACGGCAGAAGCTCGAGCCGATCACCTCCCAGAAGACGGAGGAGCAGGCCAAGATCTCGGCGTTTGGCCGATTGCAGTCGGGCCTGAGCGAGTTTCGCGATACCGTCACTAGCCTCAATGACGACTCGCTCTATCATGGACTTTCCGCCACCGTGCTGGGAGAGGGCATGACGGCGACCACCAGCGAGGAGGCGAGTGCCGGGCGTTATGAAATCACCGTGGACCAGACTGCCCGCGCCGGCAGCCTGGCCAGCACTCGGGTGAGCGACCTGGAAGCACCCTTGACCGGCGCCAATGCCACCCTGGATCTCACGTTTGGCGATGGCAGTACCAGCACCAGCATCGATCTGGCGGAAAATGCCACCCTCGAGGATATTCGCGACGCCATCAACGATGATCCGGATATTGGTGTGGATGCCTCGATCATCAACGATGGTACCGGCCACCGCCTCGTGCTCAGCTCTCGTGAGAGTGGGGCAGACGCCGGGGTCGCCAGCATGTCCTTCACCAACCTGGCGGGTGGGGTGACCCTGGGAGAGGATTCCGCTACGTACCAGGAGGGCCTCGACGCTGAGCTCGATATCAACGGTATTGCCATCACCAGTGCCACCAATAGTGTGGAAGGCGCCATCCAGGGGGTGACGCTCGAGCTGGACCCGTCGTCGTCCGGTGAAACCTTGAGTCTGGTGGTGGAGCAGGACGATGCGTCGGTCAAGGAGGCGGTGACCGCCTTCGTCGATACCTACAACAAGCTCAAGTCCACCGTAGGCCGCATGACCGAAGCCACCGGCGATGCTTCGACAGCCGGTGAACTGGTCGGTGACCGTACGGTGCGCAACGCCGAGTCGAGCCTGAGCCGTGCCTTGGTCGACCCCGTGAGCGGCGGCGATTTCACCATGATGTCGCAGCTGGGGATCTCCCTGCAGGCCGACGGGCGCCTGGAGTTGGATGAAAGCAAGCTGGACGAGGCCCTGGCCGAGAATCCCGAGGCAGTGAGCGAGTTCTTCGCCGGCGCCAGCGAGGAAGGGGGCATGGCGGGTCGCCTGGATGAGGCGCTTGGCCAGATGCTGGGCGATGACGGCAGCATCGAGAGCGCTATCAGTGGCGCGGAGGCCCAGGTCAGCCGCCTCGATGAGCGCTACACCCGCACCGAAGAAAGCGTTGAGCGTACCGTCGAGCGCTATCGCAATCAGTTCAGCCAGCTCGACAGCATGGTGGCGCAGATGAACGCTACCAGCGCCTACCTGACGCAGCAGTTGTCTACCCTCAGCAGTCAGTCCAACCAGGGCTGATGTAGCGCCCCTTCACCCTACTCCTCTCGGCATCAGCCTGGGGCGTCGTTGACGGCGCCCCAGGCTGATGCGGTCATGACCCCTTCAAAGAGAGGGCATGGCATATGTGCCGCCTTTCCCCACTCTGCGGAAGAGAAATTGCCATCAAGGCCTAAAGTCAAGCGCCTGCCGGCCGTTAAACATCATAACGGCCTCTGGCGCCGTGGTGGCAGGCCCCGCCGAGCGGGCGGGGTGGCCGATGGAGCCCTCAACCCAGAAGGAACGATCCCATGTCTGTGATCAATACCAACATCACGGCCCTGATTGGGCAGAACAACCTGAGCAACTCGCAGTCCGCTCTGCAGAAGGCTCAGGAGCGCCTCTCTTCCGGCCTGCGCATCAACAGCGCCGCCGACGATGCCGCCGGCCAGGCCATCGCCAACCGCATGACCAGCACCGTCACAGGGCTGAACCAGGCGGCTCGCAACGCCAACGATGGTATCTCCCTGGCGCAGACCGCCGAGGGGGCCTTGAATCAGGTCAACGATAACCTGCAGCGCGTTCGCGAGCTGACCGTCCAGGCTCAGAACGATACCAATACGGCTCAGGATATCGACTCTATCCAGGAAGAAGTAAATCAGCGCCTGGCTGAAATCAATCGAGTGACTGACCAGACCGAGTTTAATGGTCGCTCGCTCTTCGGTGATGGTGCCGGCACATCGTTTAGCATCCAGGTCGGTGCCAACGACGGTGAAGCTATTAGTATTTCCATTGCTGATTCGGCTGGTGACGGCACAAGCACTACCAGCGGCGGGTGGAACATGCACACTAGCACCGGAGTCGACGTATCGGGTCAGACTGTTGGAGGAGAAGCACGTTCAGAGTCCACCTTCGGGTTCGACGTACTTGAAACAGATGCCCTCGCTATTCTGGATAATCATATCGGTAATGTCGATGAGGCCCGCAGCAATCTGGGTGCAATGCAGAATCGCTTCGAGACGGCTCTGGATAACATCGAGACTACTACTACCAACCTTCAAGAAGCTCGTTCTCGCATAGAGGATGCCGATTATGCGGAAGAAGTGTCGAACATGACGCGAGCCAATATCCTCCAGCAGGCGGGTACTTCCATGCTGGCGCAGGCCAACCAGACGCCGCAGAGCGTTCTGTCGCTGCTGGGTTAATAGTAGTAGCCGGCAGAATGGCGTGAAGCTTCTCCGTCGACAGCTGCTTCACGCTGGATGACAATGCCACCCTAAAGATTCGTCGTTGTCCGCCGTTACTCTAGATAGATCGTCAGACACTTCTTTTTTCGGAGATTGACATGTCAGTTATCAATACCAATATCACGGCCCTGATCGGTCAGAATAACCTGAGCAGTGCTCAAAGCTCCCTGCAGCAAGCCCAGGAGCGTCTCTCTTCCGGCCTGCGTATCAACAGCGCCGCCGACGATGCCGCCGGCCAGGCCATCGCCAACCGCATGACCAGCACCGTCACTGGTCTGAACCAGGCGGCGAGAAACGCCAACGATGGCATCTCCCTGGCCCAGACCGCCGAGGGTGCTCTGGATCAGATCAATGATAACCTGCAGCGTGTCCGCGAGCTGACCGTTCAGGCCCAGAACGATACTAATACGTCTCAGGACATTGACTCCATTCAGGAAGAAGTCAACCAGCGACTGGCTGAGATTGATCGTGTGACGACGCAGACGCAGTTTAACGGTCGTGACCTGTTTTCCGATGGTACTGGCACCACTGGTTTCTCAATCCAAGTGGGTGCTAACGATGGAGAAACCATTGATATCACTATTGCAGCGTCAAATGTTGCAGACGCTGCATCGCTCACCGCTGCAGGTGGGTGGAATATTTCAGGTGATGTGGCTGATGTCGCTACCGGTTCTCTAGTTGCTGCAGGTGACGGAGGCGCTCGCGCAGTGACTGCAAGTGGTTTTGATGTGCTGACTGGAAGTGCGTTGGGCATTATCGATAACCGGTTGTCTGCTGTTGATGAAGCCCGCAGCAACCTGGGTGCCATGCAGAACCGCTTTGAGACGGCCCTCGATAATATCGAGACCACCTCGACCAACCTGACCGAGGCGCGGTCGCGGATCGAGGATGCCGATTACGCGGAGGAGGTGTCGAACATGACGCGGGCCAATATCCTCCAGCAGGCGGGTACCTCCATGCTGGCCCAGGCCAACCAGACGCCGCAGAGCGTGCTCTCTCTGTTGGGCTAACCCACGACAGCCGCTGCAAAGTGAAGATAACCCGGGCTAAGGCCCGGGTTTTTTGGTGCTTGCCGGTAGCCGGGTCTTGCTAGATTGGCGGCAATCGCCAATCCGTGCCTATCCAGTTCATCGAGGGTTCCATGGCCAGGAAAAAGTCCCGCCAGAAGACGTCGACTCGCCCGTCATCCGCGAAGCGTTCTGCCCAGCATCCTGGGCGCCTGCCCCGTAACGCGGACCTGGGCGTGCCCAAGCCGGAGGTCGATCGCTTCATGGGGCTCTATGAGGCCAAACGCCTGGCCGACGCAGAACAGGCGGCCCAGTCGATGACCCAACGCTATCCGAAAAGCGCTTTCGCCTGGAAGGCGCTGGGCACCACGCTGCTCGAGGGGGGGCGCGTAGAAGAAGCTTTGGAGCATCTGCATCGCTCGGTGGAAATCAACGACGCGGATCCCCTGTCGTTGACCAGCCTGGCAGCCGTCTACTATCGACAGGGTGATCATGACCAGGCCGTGCGCTACCAGACACGCGCCGTGGAGCTGCAGCCTGACTATGCTCCGGCCCAGTACCGCCTGGCGGAGATGCTGCAATCGGCGGGTAAGCATATCAAGGCGCTGGAGCATGCCAGCAAGGCGCGAGAACAAGGATATGACGATTTCCGCAGCGGGGTTCTGGTGGGCTCCCTGCTGTACCAGACCAAATATTTCAGTCAGGCACTCGATATTTACCAGAAGCTCGAGCGAGACTATCCGGGGCATGCGCCCGTTTACAATAATCTGGGCAACCTCTACAAGGATATCGGACAGTACGAACTGGCCGAGTCTTATTACCAGCGGGCGCTGGAGCAGCAGCCTGACTATGTCATGGCTTACTCCAATATCTTCTTTGCAAAGCACTACAACCCTGATGTCAGCCAGCAGGACATTATCGACTTCGCCACGGGGTGGGATAGTCGCTTCGCTTTACCGCCGCTGCCCGCGTCTGGCAATCGGTTGGATCCGGCAAAGCCGTTGCGTGTTGGCCTGATTTCTTCCGGGTTTCGTATCCATCCGGTGGGGCAGATGATCGCCACGGCCATGGAGCATAGCCGCCCGGATATCCATCTCTATGCCTATACTACCAATGATCACGACGACTATGTGACGCAGAAGATTCGTGAGGCCACTCGCGTCTGGCGGCCGGTGCGCCATCTGGGGCAAGAAGCATTGGCCCAACAAATTCGTGACGATGCCATCGATATCCTGATCGATCTCTCGGGGCATGGGGATGGCAGCTGCCTGCAGGCCATCTCCATGCGGCCGGCGCCGCTCTGCGTCAAGTGGGTCGGAGGCTTGGTCAATACCATGGGGCTGTCTTCCATCGACTACCTGTTGTCCGATTCTATCGAGACACCCGCAGGCGTGGACGATCAATACACCGAAAAACTGATCAGGCTGCCGGATGATTACATCTGCTACATGCCCTGCCCCTATGCACCGGCTACCGCTTCCCTGCCGGCCGTCAAGAACGGCTATGTGACCCTTGGGTGTTTGAATAATCCTGCCAAGATCGGGGAGACGTTGCTGGGCGAATGGGCCAAATTGATGCACGAGCTGCCAGAGAGTCGCCTGCTACTGCGTGGTGCCCAGTATGAAAGCGAAGATTTCTGCCGATGGATCCGCGAAACTCTAGCAAGGCACGGCATCGAGGCATACCGCGTGATCCTCGAAGGACCCACCAAGCATGCAGAGTTCCTCGCAACCTACCAGCGCATTGATATTGCCCTGGACAGCTGGCCCTACTCAGGCGGCTTGACCACTTGCGAAGCCATGCTGATGGGTGTGCCGGTCGTGACTCTGCCGGGGCCGACCTTTGCGGGCCGCCATAGCGCCACTCACTTGATCAATGCCGGCATGCCGGAGCTGGTAACTGGCAGTTGGGAAGAATATCGCCAGCGGGTGCTGGAGCTCGCGAATGACCTGCCTAACCTGGCCTTGATTCGGGCCGGCCTGCGTACCGTGCTTCACTATTCTCCGGTGTGTGACGCGCCTCGCTTCGCCAATCATTTCAACAATGCCCTGAGAGCTATCTGGCAGCGGCACTGTGATGACAAGCCCCCTGAAGCGCTGACATTCAATCAGGAAGGTGAAGCCTGGTTCACTGGTGAAGATGAGCTAGTCGAGTTGGTTGAGGCTAGAGAAGAGGATGCTTCGGAAAGCGCGGCGTTCGAATGGGATTTTGATGAACCCATTACCATCATTGATAATGCGGCTGTACTACCCCGTCACCCGGATTACCCCCAATGGATGGAAAGCGGGAAGCTCGCGGTCATCAGTTTTGATCCTGCCAGCTTGCTGAATAACAGGATCGAAGAACTGAAGACGTTTGGGGAGCTGCATCACTACCCCCATGCGCTGCTTGGCGATGGCCAGCCCGCAACCCTGTACGCGACCCTTGATGCTGAGAAAGGTGGCACACTAAAGCCATTGCCAGAAGAGCAACAGCCGGAGTGTCAAAAGGATAAGCGGAAGGTGCTCGCCGAACTGCCCATCAATACTGTCGCACTCGACCAGATAGAGGGCCTTGCCAGTGTTGATATGCTGGTGCTGGACGATCAGCATGACGCGATCAAGATCCTTGAAAATGGTGAGAAAAAGCTCGAAGGAACTTTGCTTATTCAAGTAAAAGTGGCTTTTCAGGCGACACATGAGAGCCAGTCACAGTTTGGAGATCTTCAAGACTGGGCTGGCCGGAATGGGTTTAGGTTTTTTCGTTTCAAGGAGATGAATGCTGGTCGCCACTTGTTTGGAGATAGAAGTGGCGGTGGTCATGGTGTACCGAATCAATTATCTGGCGAAGCGCTCTTTATTCCTGATGAAGGGCGGTTGAAACTTTTGAGTCGTGAGAGAGAGAAGAAGTTAGAATATTTGGTCTCGAGTTTCTTTTCCGCTGCTTGTGGTTCTGACCGTAGTCTTGAAGTTCGAGGGGGGGGAGGTTTTCTCCATTCCGATTTTTGCGAAAACAAAAGCTTTGGAACATGGAGTCATCAGGGCCTAAGGGCCATCAAGAGTCGCCCTGGTTATATTGATGTGAGTGGCTATGCAAACATTACAGTGATAAATTCTTCGTCTTTCGAATTGATCCGAGAATATCCTTCTAGCAGAATTTCGATTCTCATGCCATGCATTAATTTGGAGGAAGGTAAAAGGGCTGCAAAAGCTATGGTGGATAGGGCTGGTATGAGTTGCCATGTTTTTATTCTCATGGATACATTGAGGCAGGGTTTCATAAAGACTATAAATTCTGCTTATGGGTGCTTGGATTCCAAGTATGTGGTGTATTGCGCCCAAGATGCCTTCCCTGGGATGTTGTGGCTTAAGAAAGCATATAATGATATTGAGTCATCCAACGCTGGCTTATTGTGCTTTAATGACGGTAAGTGGCGGGGGAGGATTGCTTCTTTTGGAATGGTTAGATCCAGTTGGGTTGATGAGGTCTATGGTGGAGAATTGTTGTATTCCGGCTATTCATCCCATTGCGCAGATGATGAGTTGACTTTTATCGCGCGGTCTCTTGGTGTTTATGTTTATTCCAGTGATAGTGTGCTGGTGGAGGTTGATTATAATAAAAAGCTGTCAGGGGGAGGAAATCGAAGTGATCGGGAAGTTTTTTGGGGAAGAGTGAGGTCTCGCTTTTCCGGTCGAATTTCTGTTGATCTGGTAAAAGAAATGTCAGGCGAGTATGGCGTAAATCCCGAAGAGGTTGAAATTCAATGACTGTTTTTGTGAGAGATGGAGTGTTTTTGTATTACTCCCATGTTCCGAAAACGGGAGGGACATCGGTTGAGCACTTTTTCAGAGATAATGGTTTTGGGGTGTTTGAAAAAGACCCAGGTCTTCAAGGGACTTTGAATAACCACAGGTTTTGTTCTCCTCAACATGCCGAGGCGGAGCGTGTGAAGAGAAACTTCAATATAGGGAAGTTTGATTATATTTTTGCTACTGTCAGGCACCCTGTGGATAGGGTGGTTAGTGAGTATAAATATCGATGTGGGGGGCGTGATGATGACATGAATGTCTGGATATGTAGTGCGTTGGAAGAGCAAAAGAAAAACCCGTACATATATGATAATCATTTGCGCCCTCAGTGGGAATTTATTTTGCCAGGCTCGGATGTTTTTCGGCAAGAAGAGGGGTTTGGCGATGAATGGGTTGGTAGAGTAAGTTGTGCTACAGGCTTGAGCTTTCCATTCCCCGCAAAAAAAGTTAATGTGACTGGAAGCTTGGATTTAAAATATAAGCTATGTAAAGAATCGTTGGAGATGATTGTTGAAGTATATGGTTTGGACTTTGATTTTTTTGGTTATGAAAGACCTGTTGTTTGAAATTTTGACTGGTGGCTCTCCACAAGGCTGTGAGCATTAAGCCGCTGTCGTGTTTTTATGGTAGCATGCTTTGGTTTTTTTGTTTTCCTTATAGGCAAACAGGATGAATCGTAAAAATACTATAGCCAGCCTTGCTTTAAGTGATCAGCGGCCAAGCCAATGCCGTCTCCCTACACGCCATGCCCACCATCGACATCACCCTCAATCTCTCCCCCGACGCCTGCCTGGCCCACTACGAGGGCCGGGTGGGCGTGGTGCATACCCGTAGCCTGGATGGGCGTAGCGTGGCGTTTCCGGCCGAGGCGCTGCGCCGGGTGGTGGCTCGGGATGGCGTACATGGCGTGTTCCGGCTGACCTTCTCTGCGCAGGGGCGCTTCCTGGGCATCAAGCGGCTGTAGTGGCCTCGGCGCCATTCTTTCTCCACCTCCCCAGCGGCCTCAAGATCGTTGCGCTTCGGTCGATAGTTACCCCGTTACTGAATCGGTCGATTGGGAGAGCAAGGGCATGGTGCAGGATGGTTACACCCGGGTGGAGAGCCCCGTCGAGATCGAGGCCTTGCTCGAGGCGTTGAGCGAGCCGGGTGGCGCCTCCCTGCAATTGGGCGAGGGCAGCGAGCCGCTGCCGGTGTTGCTGGCCGAACAGCGGGCCGGCGAGGAGCTCTCGCTGGATATCAGCGCCATCCGCGAGGTCGCCGGCGAACTCCAGCGGGGCAAGTCGTTCCGGCTGCTGGGCCAGGCCCAGGGCAAGATGGTGCGCACCCCCGAGCTCGCCATGCAGGAGTGCCGGCAGCAGGATGGCCGGCTGGTCTGCCGCTGCCCCTATCCCTACCACCTGGAAGTGCTGCAACGCCGCGAGACCTTTCGTGCCCGCCTCAGGCTGGGCATGGAGGTCGGGGCCATCCTGCGCGACGGAGAAGGCAAGCGCGTGCAGGGCGATCTCAAGGACCTGTCGCTCGAGGGCTGCCGGCTGGAACTGCCGCTGTCGGCCTCGAGCCTGTTGGCCGAGTCGCCGCTGCCGCTGGATATCGAACTGTGCTTCCCCGACGGCACCCGCTGCTCACTGCGTGGCAAGGCGCGTCATCGTCGCGTGGATACCGAGCGACAAGCGGTCATGGCAGGCTTCCGCTTCTCGGGCAACGGCCCCGATCAGGAGCGCAAGCTGTGGTACCTGGTGCGTGAGATCGAGCAGGAGGCGGCGCGCCATGTGGAGGGCGGCGAGGCTTCGCGTCTGCCGTCGCTGCTGTTCCAGGGGGCCGCCGCGTCCGGGCCGGAGGTGGGGCGGCGCAGCATGAAGGCCTACGCCACGCCGATGGCCAGGCGCCTCTCGCGCATCGCCGGCTATCTGGACGCCCAGATGCTGGAGCTCAGGGATGGTAACGAGGTGGATGGCGTGCAGCTCTCGCGGCATGCCGATCGCCTACTGCTGCTCCACGAGGAGGATCATGAAGCGCTGCTGTTCGCCAGCCACTGCCTGCACGACGAATCGTGGCTGGTCGGGCACGGGCTGGGGATGGCCGTGCATCTGCTCGACCTGGTGGGGCGGGTCTCCGTGCCGCATGAGCTGCGCAAGGCGCTGGTGGCCTGCGCCATGGTGCATGACCTGGGCAAGTCGCTGTTGCCGGATGACGTGTGGCAGCGAGCGAGCCCCGAGGAGGCATGGCCCGCTGAGCTGCCCGAGCATGTCGCTCGTCTGGAGAAGCGCATGGAGGGTTGCCAATGGCTGTCTTCCGCGGTGTTCGGCTCGGTGGTGCGGCGGGTCAACGAGCGCCTGGACGGCAGCGGCTATCCGGCCGGGCTCGACGGCGAGGCGCTCGGCGAACTGGAGCGTGCGGCGGCGGTGGTCGACGTCGTGGATACCCTGCGCCGTCCGCTCGGCGGGCGTCCGGCCTGGCCGGTGGGGGCCATCTATCGTTACCTGCTCGACCATGACCAGGCCTTCGATCAGCGCTGGGTCAAGCGCTACATCCGCCGCTTCGGCCTCTTTCCCGTGGGCTCGCTGGTGCGCTTTGCCGGCGGCCGGCTGGCCTGGGTGCAGGGCGTCGACGACCAGGGCCGGCCCGCGCGGGTGCAGCTCACCGAATCCATCGACCCGCCCGGCGAGGCGCTGGGCGAAGTGCTGCTCGGCGAGGTCGTTCAGCGGCTCGGCGAGCCGCTTGAGGAAGTGCGGGTCGGCCCTAAAGTGGAGTCGGAAACCGCCGATAGCCAGAAATAGTTCGCTTGGCGAAGTGTGTTTGCCTGACCCGTGGAAGCAGGATCTTGTCAGACTGGTGAGCCTCACGCCGTCAGGCAGGGCGGTGGCTTGAAGATGCCTCTGTGCCGGGGATACCGATGTATAGCGCCGATGCGACGCTCAGGCTCAAGCTCAAGGTCTGGGGGCTGGCTCGACGGTGGGATACGTCCCCGACGAGGTATATCGTCCATTGATCTAAGGAGTGGCAGAACCATGGCGGCGATGAAAGGCGCGAGCGCCTATGCGAGGGTGGGTGTCGAGAGCGGTGTAATCTCCGCCAGCCCCCATCAGTTGATCGTGATGCTGTTCGATGGCGCCAAGGCGTCCATCCGTGCAGCGCGCATTCATATTGAAGCCGGCAATATCACCCAGAAGGGCAAGTCGATCTCCAAGGCCCTGGAGATCGTCAACGGTGGCCTGGCGGCGGCGCTGGACGCCGAGCGCGGCGGCGAGGTGGCCCAGAATCTGGCCTCGCTCTACGATTACATCGCCCGGCTGCTGCTGTCGGCCAACCGTCACAACGAGGTAGCCAAGCTCGACGAGGCCGAGCAGCTGCTGGACGACATCGCCTCGGCCTGGCGCGAGATCGATCCCCAGGCCCAAGCCGCGGGAGGCTGACATGACGGACACCCCCGAGGCCTCGCAGGAAGCCGTGATCGCCGGCTACCAGGCCCTGCTGGCACGCAGCGAGCGCATGCTGGTCCTGGCGCGCGAGGCCGACTGGTCGGCGCTGGTGGACCAGGAAGCCGACTACGTCCAGCAGGTCGAGCACATCGCTGAACTGGACGCCCGGCATTCCCTGGGGAAGGCCGCCCAGGACCGCAAGGCCGAACTGCTGGAGCGGATTCTCGAGAACGATCTGGAGGTGCGTCGCCACCTCATGCAGCGTCGCGATGAGCTGGGTGAGCTGATCGGCACCTCGCGTCGCCAGCGGGACCTGCAGCGCGCCTACGGCAACGCCGGGGCGCAGGTCTTCAAGGCGGCTTCCCGCTTCGGCCAGGGCCCGATGTGAGCGGCATCACGCCCCTGATCGATACCCTTCTGCACCAGGTGCTGGGTAAGCGGGTCGACGTGCCCGCGCCCAAGCCACTCAACCAGCCGATCAAGCCCACGGCGCCTTCCGAGGCGCCGAAGGCCGTGCACAGCGATTCGCGGCTCGACGCCCGAGCGCCCGCTCCCGCGGCCGGCGAGGCGGCCAAGGGGGCCTCCCGTGGCACCCCTTCCCAGGCACCGGCCTCCCCGGGAGCCCCGCTCTCTGCCCTGACCCACTTCAGCGCCACGGCGCGCACCATCGCCGATCTGCTGGTGCGCTTTCCCGCGCCGGCCTCGGCGGTCTCGCCCGCCGCACCCTTGATGTCCGCCGATGCTACGCCAGCCCCCGAGCAGCTCGCCCAGCGCCTGGCGGGCAGCATCCGCGACAGCGGGCTCTTCTACGAGGCCCACCTGGCGCGCTGGTACAAGGGCGAGCTGTCGCGTCAGCAGCTCGATCGCGAGCCCCAGATGCTCAAGACCCTGCGCTTCGTGCCATTGCTCCAGGCCTCCACCTCGCCGTCGGGGGAAGGGCGGGCGGCCGAGGCCACGAGTCTCCTGGCCGCGCGGGTGCGTGCGGCCATGCCGCCCGTGCCCATGTTGCCCCAGGCGGGTGCGTTGTCGCGGTCGGGCGTGGAGCCGTCCGGTCCGCTTTCCGCGAATGCCGGCGCCCTGCGCTTGACGGCCATTCCGGCGACGCCTGTCACGCCGCCGCCCACCACGACGCCATCCCCCATGCAGGCTACGACGGTGCCGGCCGCGTCGGCGGAGGCCGGGCCGCCCTCGAGCGCGTCTTCCGGCCAGTCGCCATCCGCCGCCACGCTGCCGATCGATGGCCGGCGCGATGCCGTTCCCGAGAGCCTGCAGCACCTGGTGCGCCACCAGCTGGAGATGCTGGCCACGCCCAACCTGCGCTGGGAGGGCGATGTCTGGTCGGGGTTGTTCATGGCCCTGGTGATCCAACTGCCCCAGGGGCGTCGCGAGGGCCAGCCGGGGGGCGACGAGGCCTCGGGCGAGCGGCGCAACGAGTCACAGGGGTGGCGCTCAGAGCTCGACCTGGACGTGGCCGGCCTGGGGCCCATGAAGGTCTCGCTGTGGATGCGCGACGCCAGGTTGGACATCGACCTGCGAGTGAACGAGGAGGCGGCGCGTTCTCGGCTCGAAGCGGGCCTGGAGGTGCTGCGCCGTCGCCTGGCGGGGCATGGTTTCGATGATGTGCGGCTGCGGCTGGATGCGGCCTCAGGTGAGATGCCATGAACGACTCGGATCGCCAGTCCCGGCGTCAGGCGGTGGCCCTGGCCTATCAGGAGGCCAAGGGGGCGCCGCGAGTGGTGGCGCAGGGCTATGGCGAGCTGGCCGAGCGCATCGTCGAGGAGGCGCGGCGACAGGGCGTCTTCGTGCACGATGCCCCCGAGCTGGTGGGCCTGCTGATGCAGCTCGACCTGGACGAGGAAATTCCACCGCGGCTCTATCAGGTGATCGCCGAGCTGCTGGTCTGGGTGCGGGAGATGGCGGGGGACTCCGGTCAGCCGTAAAGCGCCAGGGAAGTCATCCTCAAGCATCATTTTTGTAATTAAGTGTTAAAATCTAAGTATGATTTACTTCTAGTGCGACACTCTAAGAAGATGTTTTGTGGGAAGCTTTTTCAACAAATTGATATGGATCAAGGTCGTCGCGATGCCAGCGTTGGCAGCGGTGCATTGAAAAACGGGCGACCCTGGTGACAATGTTACACAAATGACAACAAACGCCGGTATGTTGTGCATTTCGTGGTACGGGGGCTTCCCCTAAACGAGCACGGCGATAGACCGTGACGCAGGAATATGCCAATAAAAGCAGGGAATTATGAAAACCAATCCGCACGTCGACGAGATTCGGGAAATGAATCTCGCCTATCTGTTACTCGCCCAACGGTTGCTGAATGACGACCGGGTCGAAGCCATGTTCCGCCTCAAGATCGATGAGGAAATGGCCGATCTCCTGACCTCGTTGAACGCCCAGCAGCTGGCACGCCTGGCCAATACCAACCAGCTGCTGTGCCATCTGGGCTGCGAGGGGGCCGACCAGCTGCGTCAGGTGGTCGACAACCCTCGTGACCAGGGGCTCGCCCATTTCCACTCTTCGCTGCTGATGGCGTCGCGCTCCATGCTGTCGCAGGGAGGCGATCATGTCGGCTAAGAGCCTGCTGGACGAGCTGCAGCAGGTGCAGCTCGCCATCGACCTGATCGAACTGGGGGCTCGCCTCCAGGTGCTGGAAACCGAGACCGATCTCAGCCGCGCCCGGCTGATTCGGCTGTTCAAGGAAGTGCGTGGCATGTCGCCGCCCAAGGGCATGCTGCCGTTCTCCACCGACTGGTTCATCACCTGGATGCCCAACATCCATTCGTCGCTGTTCTACAACGTCTTCCGGCGCTTGCTCGAGGACCATGACTGCGGGCGCATGGAAGCCTTCATCAAGGCCTATCGCCTCTACCTGGAGCAGGTGGAGATCGATGGCGCCGAGGCGGTCTTGGGGCTGACCCGGGCCTGGACCCTGGTGCGCTTCTTCGAGAGCGACCAGCTTCAGCTTTCCGAATGCGGTCGCTGCCACGGGCATTTCGTGGCCCATGCCCATAGCCCGTCGCACGACTACGTCTGCGGCATCTGCCAGCCGCCCTCCCGGGCGGGCAAGACCCGCAAGCGTCGCGAGGCATCGGTGGCCAAACCGATGTCGGTCGAAGCGTTACGCCAGGCCTGAGTCCTGGCCGCCGACTCGGTGGCTAGCCGGCGCCTGATCAATGACGAGACCGCTTTCGGCCCTTCGGCCGGAGGCGGTCTCTTCGTCTGGGTGAAGCGCACTTCGACATTCCCGCCAGCGGCAACTTTCTCGCCCCTTTTCTCGCCCCGCACCCTCAAGCCTGCCCGGTCCCGGCCGATAGCTTCGACAGTAACGTCATTCACGTGTCGACGAGGGTCATTCGGTCGTGCTGATTCCCATTGGTTATCTGGTCGTTCTGTTGTCGGTCTTCGGTGGCTTCGTGCTGGCCGGGGGCAGCCTGGGGCCGCTCTTCCAGCCCACCGAGCTGCTGATGATCGGCGGCGCCGGCATCGGGGCCTTCGTCGCTGCCAACAACGGCAAGGCGCTCAAGGCCACCTTCCGTATCCTGCCGCGGCTGCGCCGCTCCAAGAAATACGACAAGGCGCTGTACATGGATCTGATGGCGCTGCAGTACAAGATCCTGGCCAAGATTCGCCGCGACGGCATGCTGGGCATCGAGCGCGACATCGACAACCCCTCGGAGAGCGCGCTGTTCAACGAGCACCCCAAGGTGCTGGCCGATCCGGTGATCATGGCCTTTCTCACCGACTACCTGCGCCTGATGGTCAGCGGCAGCATGGATCCCATGGAGCTCGACGAGCTGATGCTGCACGAGATCGAGGCCTTCGAGCAGGAAGCCCATATCCCCGCCGACGCCATCCACAAGGTCGGCGATGCCATGCCGGCCTTCGGCATCGTCGCCGCGGTGATGGGGGTCGTGAAGGCGCTGAGCGCCTCCGCCGCCGATCCGGAGCAGATGGGGGTGATGATCGCCCACGCCCTGGTGGGCACCTTCCTCGGCATCCTGCTCGGCTATGGCTTCATCATGCCGCTGTCCAGCCGCATCGAGCGCCAGACCAAGGAAGTCGAGAAGGTATTGCAGTGCATGCGCGTCACCCTGCTGGCCAGCCTGCACGGCTATGCCCCGCAGCTGGCCGTGGAGTTCGGCCGCAAGGCGCTGCACAGCGCCGAGCGCCCGGGGTTCAGCGAGCTCGAGGAATACGTGCGTGAAGCCAAGGCGGGTGTGGGGAGCGCATGAGTCAGGGGGACAACCGCCGGCCGATCATCATTCGGCGCAAGAAGGTCGTCAAGTCTCACCATGGCGGCAGCTGGAAGATTGCCCTGGCGGACTTCATGACCGCCTTGATGGCGCTGTTCCTGGTGATGTGGATCCTCTCCTCGGCCAGCCGCGAGCAGCGTGAAGGCGTGGCGCAGTACTTCAGCACGCCGCTGGTGGCCGCCATCACCAGCGGCGATCGCGTGGCCGTAAGCGAGAACGTGATTCCCGGCGGCGGTCCCGATCCGACCTTCAAGGAGGGCGAGCGGGCGCGCATCGACCTGCGCCAGCAGACGCGGCCCAGCGAGCGCCAGCGGCGTGCCTTCCGCGACCTGCAGGAGCGCATCGAGGCGGCCATCGAGGCCGACCCCGATCTCAAGCAGCTGCGCGACCAGCTGCGTTTCGACATGACGCCGGAAGGACTGCGCATCCAGCTGCTGGATACCGAGCAGCGGCCGATGTTCGAGCTGGGTAGCGCCCGGGTGGCGCCCTACATGCGCGACCTGCTGCGCCTGATCGCGCCGTTGCTCAACGAGCTGCCCAACGACCTGAGCATCAGCGGGCACACCGACAGCCTGGCCTATCTCAACGGCATCCGCGGCTACGGCAACTGGGAGCTGTCCACCGAGCGGGCCAATGCCTCGCGCCGCGAGCTGGTGGCCGGCGGGCTGGATGCCAGCAAGCTGCTGCGCGTGGCGGGTTTCGCCGATCAGGTGCCGATGCCCGATACCGAGCCCAGCGACCCGATGAATCGGCGCATCGAGCTGCTGGTGCTGTTCGAGGCGGTGGCCGAGCGCATTCGCTCGCCGCGGGTGGTCAACGGCCTCGGGCTGCCCTCGACGCTGGGTGGCGGCAATCGCCAGCCATCCGCCGAGACGCCGCTGGAACGCTTCAACCAACAACTCAACAAGGCCCTGGGCCCGGCATCATCGCCCTGAGGGCACCACACATCTGGGTGGGGAACTGCATGGATATCACTGATTTCTATGACACCTTCTTCGAGGAGGCTGAGGAGCTGCTCGCCGATATGGAGCGCTATCTCCTCGAGCTCGACGTCGACGACCCCGACGCCGAGCAGCTCAACGCCATCTTCCGGGCGGCGCACTCGATCAAGGGCGGCGCCGGGACCTTCGGCTTCGACGTCCTGCAGCAGACCACGCACCTGTTCGAGAACCTGCTCGATCACACCCGCCAGGGCGAGCTGACCCTGCGTCGGGACATCGTCGACACCTTTCTGGAAACCAAGGACATGCTGCACGACCAGCTGGACGCCTATCGCAACGACGAAGAACCCGACCAGGAAGCCTTCGCCCGCATCTGCGAGACCCTGCAGCGGCTGGCGCTCGAGGAGATCGGCCAGGCGCTCGATGGGGCCAATGGCGTGCCGGGCCAGTCCTCGGTGGACACGCCCGCTGCTTCCGCCCCCGAGCCCGCGCCGACTCCCGGCGAAGCGTCGCCCGGCGAAGCGTCGCCCGGCGAGCCGGCGTCCGGCGGTGGCGGCGAAAAGCGGTTGACGGTGTCGCTGCTGAACGTCGGCGACAAGGATCGCGGCCTGCTGGTGGAGGAGCTCGAGCAGCTCGGCGAGATCGAGGCCCGCGAAGGCGATTCGGCCTGCTATCGGGTGACCCTGACCACCGCGGTGGGGGCCGAGGACATCGAGGCGGTGATGTGCTTCATCGTCGAGCCGGAGCAGCTCAGGATCGAGCAGGGCGATGCCGAGGCTTCGTCCGCCGGGGCCGGAGAGCCTCGCCTGACGGTGTCGTTGATCAACGTCGGCGACAAGGATCGCGGCCTGCTGGTGGAAGAGCTTGAGCAGCTCGGCGAGATCGAGGCCCGGGAAGGCGACGCGAGCTGCTATCGGGTGACCCTGGCCACCGCGGTGAGCGCCGAGGACATCGAGGCGGTGATGGGCTTCATCGTCGAGCCGGACCAGCTTCGGATTGAGCCGGCCGGCGCTCCGGGGTCCGACGCTCCTGCCGCGGGAGAGGCGCCGGCCCCGGACGCCGACGAGCCCGTGCCCGAGAACGTTGCCGAGCCCGTCGCCGCGCCGGCTGCCGACGCCAAGGCCGAGACGCCCAAGCCGGCCGCCGACAAGCCCAAGCAAGACAAGCCCAAGCAAGACAAGCCCAAGGCCAGGAAGGCCAAGTCCGGCGGCGGCGAATCCACCTCGATCCGCGTCTCGGTGGAAAAGGTCGATCAGATCATCAACCTGGTCGGCGAGCTGATCATCACCCAGTCGATGCTCGACCAGACCGTCAGCGAACTCGACAACGTCAACCACAGCGGCCTGCACAACGGCATGAACCTGCTGCAGCGCAACGCCCGCGACCTTCAGGAAGCGGTGATGTCGGTGCGCATGATTCCCATGGACTTCGTGTTCAGCCGCTTCCCGCGCGTGGTGCGCGAGACCGCGGGCAAGCTGGGCAAGGAAATCGAGCTGGTCACCGAGGGCGAGTCCACCGAGCTCGACAAGAGCCTGACCGAACGCATCATCGACCCGCTCACCCACCTGGTGCGCAACAGCCTGGACCACGGCATCGAGGCGCCGGACGCGCGCGAGGCCGCCGGCAAGCCGCGCACCGGCAAGCTGACCCTGTCGGCCAAGCACCAGGGCGGCAACATCCTGATCGAGGTGATCGACGACGGCGGCGGCCTGAACCGCGAGAGGATCCTGGCCAAGGCGCGGGAAAACGGCCTCAACGTCTCCGACGGCATGAGCGACGACGAGGTCTGGCAAATGATCTTCGCGCCGGGCTTCTCCACTGCCCAGGAGGTCAGCGATGTCTCCGGCCGCGGCGTGGGCATGGACGTGGTCAAGCGCAACATCCAGGGCATGGGCGGCAACGTCCAGATCATGTCCCGGCCCGGCGAGGGCACCACCATCCGCATCGTGCTGCCGCTGACCCTGGCGATCCTCGACGGTATGTCGATCAAGGTCGGCAGGGAGGTCTTCATCCTGCCGCTGTCCGCGGTGCTGGAATCGCTGCAGCCCAGCCGAGACGACCTCTATGCCATGGCCGGCGACGACGTGGTGCTCAAGGTCCGCGACGAATACCTGCCGGTGGTGCCCGTCCACGAGGCGCTCGACGTGACCGACGCCAAGACCGAGCTCGACGAGATGATCGCGGTGATCGTCCAGGGCGAGGGCCGCCGCTATGCCCTGCTGGTGGACGAGCTGATCGGCCAGCAGCAGGTGGTGGTCAAGAACCTCGAGACCAACTACCGCAAGGTGCCTGGCGTCTCGGCGGCGACCATTCTCGGCGACGGCAGCGTGGCGCTGATCCTCGATATCACCGACCTGCATCGCCTCAATCGAGCCAAGAAGGAGGCGCGGCGCGGCCAGCGCGTCGATGCCGCCCCCACGACCCTTTCCCGCAAGGAGGTAGAGCCGTCATGACCACCCAGACCACCGACGCCGCCCTGGCCGCCACCGAAGAGCAGAACCGTGAGTTCCTGGTGTTCTCGCTGGGCGACGAGGAATACGCCATCGACATCCTCAAGGTGCAGGAGATCCGCGGCTACGAGAACGTCACCCGCATCGCCAACGCCCCGGACTTCATCAAGGGGGTGACCAACCTGCGCGGCGTGATCGTGCCGATCGTCGACCTGCGCATCAAGTTCCGCCTGGAGAACGTCGAGTACGGCGGCCAGACGGTGGTCATCGTGCTCAACGTCGGCGAGCGCATCGTCGGCATCGTGGTCGACGGCGTCTCCGACGTCATGACCCTGACGCCCGAGCAGATCAAGCCGGCGCCGGAATTCGGCGTGACCCTGTCCTCCGACTTCCTGAGCGGTCTGGGCAGCCTCGAGGATCGCATGCTGGTGCTGGTCGACATCGACAAGCTGCTGACCAGCCAGGAGATGGCGCTGGTCGACTCGGTAAGCGAGTGAGCCGACGCGCCTGAAGGGGAAACCACACCCTCGATACAGAACAACAACACACCCGACAAGAGGTGACGCGTGCGCCAGCTGACAACGACACAGAAACTGTGGGGATCCCTGGGCATCATCTGGCTGGCCATGGGCCTGATGGTGGCCTGGGGCGCCTGGGAGAATCGCCAGACCATGCTGGAGGAGCGCCACGGGGCCCTCCAGGACTACGTCCACCTCGCCAAGGGGGCAATCGAGGCCGAAGCCGAGCGAGCCGCCAACGGGGAGATCGGCGTCGAGCAGGCCAAGCAGCGTGCCGCCGCCATCGTCAAGGCCATGCAGTATGACGACGGCCGCGGCTATCTCTACGTCTTCGACGACGACTTCGCGCTGCTCAGCCATCCGCGCCTGGCGGTGGGCACCGACGTCGGCGACTTCCAGAACGTCGAGGATCGCTACCTGTTCCGCGAATTTGCCCAGGACGTGGCCAGCGATGACGGCTACGTCGACTATCTCTGGCCCCATGAGGAAGGCAGCGAGCCGATTCCCAAGTCGTCCTATCACGAGCGCTTCGCGCCCTGGGGCTGGACGATCGGCACCGGCGTCTACATCGACGACATCGATGCCGCCTTCCTGGCCTCGCTGACGCGCTCGCTGCTGGCGCTACTGGTGGTCGGCGTGCCGGTGAGTCTGGGCATGGCCATGGTGATTCGCGGCGTGACCCGCTCGCTGGGCGGCGATCCCCGCTATGCCGCCGCCTCGGTGCGGTCCATCGCCGACGGCGACCTGACCCGCGAGGTGCGCCTGCGCGAGGGCGATGGCGGCAGCCTGCTGTTCGACATCGAGCGCATGCGTCGGGCCCTGGCCACCACCATCGGCGACATCCATCGCGACAGCGACGCCGTGAACCTCGAGGTCGAGAGCCTGGGCGAAGGCAACGCCGAGCTGGCCACGCGCACCGAGCAGCAAGCGGCGGCACTGTCGGAGACCGCCTCCAGCATGGAACAGCTGACCACCACGGTGGGCCACAACGCCGAGCATGCCGACCAGGCGCGCGAGGTCGCCGCGGACACCGCCGGCAGCGCCGAGCGCGGCCGGCAGGCCATGGCCGAGGTGGTGACGGCCATCGACGCCATCAACGACAGCGCCACCCGGATGACCTCGATCGTCGACACCATCGACTCGATCGCCTTCCAGACCAACATCCTGGCGCTCAACGCCTCGGTGGAGGCGGCGCGGGCCGGCGAGCACGGCCGCGGCTTCGCCGTGGTCGCCGAAGAGGTGCGCAACCTGGCTAGCCGTTCGGCCCAGGCGACCCAGGAGATCAAGGCGCTGATCGAACGCTCCGACGGCCAGGTCGTGGAGGGCAGCCGGCGGGTCAAGGACACCGATGCCCTGATCGCCGGCATGGCCGGCGACATCCAGCGCCTTAGCGGGCTGGTGGAGGAGATCTCCACGGCGACCCGCGAGCAGCGCCAGGGCATCGAGCAGGTCGGCGTTGCCGTCACCCAGATGGACCGCATGACCCAGCAGAATGCCGGCCTGGTGGAGGGCAGCGGCACCGCCTCGCGTCGGCTGGTGGCGCGTGCCCAGCACCTGCGCGAGCGGGTTGCCCACTTCCGGCTCGCAGAGGGCGGCGAGGCCGAGGCGCCTGTGGCGCTGCCGGCGGCGGATGAGGCCCGCTCGCCGGCGCCGGCCGAGGCCTGAAGACGAGATTCGATTATCGGGGCGGTGCCTGCCGCCCCACAGCAAGGGAGAGAGTCGTGAAGCTTCTCGACAACATGACCGTTCGGGTCAGCTGGAGCCTGGTGCTGGCGGTGTTTGCCGTCCTGATCCTGGTGCTGAGCGGACTGGGCCTCTACACGGTGCGCTACAGCGAGGATTCGCTGCGTTCCCTCAACCAGGTCAACGTGGACCAGCAGTCCACCCTCAACCGCGCCAACTCGCAGATGCTGTTCGCGCAGATGGAGCTGCGCAACCTGCACGCCCGCCTGGCCGAGGCCGTGTGGCCGGACGATCGGGAGGCGGTGCAGGCCGAGGCCGAGGCCCTGACCGGCACCTTCGATGAGATCGAGGCGACCTTCCAGGAGTTCCTGGCCCTGCCGACGCAGGACGGCCAGGCGGAGCTGATCGCGCCGGTCGAGGAGAGCTTCACGGCGCTGATGAGCGACGGCCTGCGCCCCCAGCAGCAGGCCCTGGAGGAGGGCAGCGCCCAGGCCTTCAGCGATCTGCACGGCGAGGTCGAGCAGCTCACCGATACCTTCTACGCCGACTCCGTCAACTTCTTCCGCCATGCGGAGAGTAACGGGGCATCGCTCTACAGCAACTTCTTCGACAAGGTCGGCCTGCTCAAGGGGCTGATGGTCGCCGCGTTGGTGATCGCCGCCCTGACCATCGCCGCGGTGCTGTGGGGCGTGACGGTCAATGTCATCCGCCCGCTCGGCCGGCTGGTCGGCTACTTCGAGCGCATGGAGCAGGGTGATCTGTCCCAGGAGATTCCGCGCCTCGGCAACAACGAGATCGGCCGCCTCTACGGCTCGCTGGACAAGATGCAGCACGGCCTGGCCGAGACGGTGGGCAGCGTGCGTGCCAGCGGCGACTCGATCTTCCAGGGCTCCCAGAGCATCGCCAGCGGCAACAACGACCTGTCCTCGCGCACCGAAGAACAGGCCGCCTCGCTGCAGGAGACCGCCTCGAGCATGGAGGAGCTGTCCTCCACCGTCGGCCAGAACGCCGAGAATGCCCAGCAGGCCAGCCAGCTGGCCGCCGATGCCACTCGCACCGCCGAGCAGGGCGGCGAAGTGGTCGGCGAGGTGGTCTCGACCATGCACGAGATCCACCGCGGTTCCCAGCGTGTAGCCGAGATCATCGGCACCATCGACGCCATCGCCTTCCAGACCAACATCCTGGCGCTCAACGCCTCGGTAGAGGCGGCGCGAGCCGGCGAGCACGGTCGCGGCTTCGCCGTGGTGGCCCAGGAAGTGCGCAGCCTGGCCAGCCGCTCGGCGGATGCGGCCAGCGAGATCCGCGGCCTGATCGAGGACTCGGTGAGCCAGGTCGAGGCCGGCTCCGCGCGGGTCGACCGGGCCGGCCAGACCATGTCCGAGATCGTCGCCGCGGTGCAGCGGGTCAGCGACATCATGGACGAGATCGCCGCCGCCTCCACCGAGCAGAGCAACGGCATCACCCAGGTCAACGACGCCGTCACCCAGATGGATCAGGTCACCCAGCAGAACGCCACCCTGGTCCAGCAGGCGGCCAGCGCGGCCACCCAGCTGGAGGCCGAAGCCGGCCGCCTGCGCGAGGTCACCGGTCGCTTCCGGCTCAAGGAGGGCGCCGAGGCGCCGCGTCTCGCCGCGCGAGCGGACACCGGCCAGGACAGCGGACTGGCGCGCTGGATGCCGTCACTGGTGTCGGACCAACGCGCGTCGGACGAGCGCGCCGACGCCGCTTCGGCACGCACGCGTAGCCAGGGTCAGGACGAGGAGTGGGAATCGTTCTGACCGACGACCCGGTGCCGTCTCGCGCGGCGCCATCACAGAACAGCAACGAGCGGTCCAAGATGGCCGCCGCTTCAGGGAATTGACGACATGCGAAACAACCAGCCGGTCACCCAGCGGGAATATGTCCTCAAGGACGATCATTTCCTGATCTCGCGCACCGACCTCAAGGGGCGCGTCACCTACGCCAACCCGGCCTTCGTCGAGGTCAGCGGCTTCGAGCGCGACGAGCTGGTCGGGGCGCCCCACAACCTGGTGCGCCACCCCGACATGCCGCCGGCGGCCTTCCAGGACCTGTGGGACACCCTGGCGGCCGGCGAGACCTGGCAGGGGCTGGTCAAGAACCGCCGCAAGAACGGCGACCACTACTGGGTCGACGCCAGCGTCTCGCCGATCGTCGAGGAGGGCGAGATCGTCGGCCATGCCTCCATGCGCACCAAGCCGGAGCGCGCCGAGGTCGAGCTGGCCGAGGCGGTCTATGCGCGCATGCGCGAGGGCCACAAGACCGGCTACACCCTCAACCGCGGTCGCCTCGAGCGGCGTGGGCTCGTCGGCCGGCTGGGCCGGCTGAACCTGCGCAGCATGCGCGCCAAGGTGGTGGCCATGGTGCTGGTGGCCGGCGTGCTGCTGGCCATGGCCGGCGGACTGGGGCTGTTCGGTATCGATGCCGCCGGACAGCGCCTGGAGGCCCTGGATCGCGATGGCCTGCAGGACGTCGCGCGGCTGCAGCAGATCGACCAGGTGGTGACCAAGAGCCACCAGGCGCTGACCAGCCGCGAACCCTTCGAGCTGATCAACCAGCGCGACGAAGTGGTGGCCAGCCTCGAGCAGGCCGAGACGCGGCTCGAGACCCTGTGGTCGGCCTATCGGGATCGCGAGCTCAACCAGGGCGAGGCCGCCACTGCCTTCGGCGAACGCCTGGATGAATATCGCCAGGCCGGGCTGGAGCATGCCCTGGAGCTGCTCAATGCCGAGGACAACTTCAAGGTGTTCTCGGAGCTTCCGCCTCACGCCGAGCAGATGCGCGACTGGGGCAATGCCCTGTCGGACAGCGTCAATGCGCTGATCACCGCCAAGCAGGAAGCGGCCACCGCACTGGCCGATCAGGCTCGCACGGCCGAGCAGCGCATGATGCTGGGACTGGCCGTCATGCTGGGGCTGGGGCTGCTGGTGCTGGTGGTGTTGGGGTTGATTCAGCTGCGGGCGCTGGTGCGGCCGCTGCGTGAGGCCGAGCGTTTCACCCTGCAGATCGCCTCGGGCAATCTCGCCGCCTCCGCGCCGACCCGTCGCCGTGACGAGGTCGGGCGCATGCTCGGCGCCCTGGAGCTGATGCGCAAGAGCCTCGGCAGCATCGTCGGCAACGTCAACGACGGCGTCGAGCGGGTAGCGCCGGCGGCGCGCGACATCGCCACCGGCAACGAGGAGCTGGCCTCGCGTACCGAACAGCAGGCCGCCTCGCTGCAGCAGACCGCCTCCAGCATGGAGGAGATGACCACCACGGTGCAGCACAACTCCGACAACGCCCGCCAGGCCAGCGGCCTGGCCTCGGACAATGCCACTCGCACCGGCGAGACCGGTGAGCTGATGCAGCAGCTGGTCGGCACCATGGGCGAGATCACCGATGGCTCGAAGAAGATGACCGAGATCATCGACGTCATCGACTCGATCGCCTTCCAGACCAACATCCTGGCGCTCAACGCCTCGGTGGAGGCGGCGCGTGCCGGCGAGCAGGGCCGCGGTTTCGCGGTGGTGGCCGGTGAGGTACGCCAGCTGGCCAGTCGCTCGGCCTCCGCCGCCCAGGAGATCAAGGCGCTGATCGATGGTTCGGCGCGGCAGATCGAGGGCGGCGCCGAGCTGGTCAAGCGCGCCGAGACCTCGCTGGCCGAGGTGCTGGAGGCCTCGACCCGGGTCAACGACATCATGGGCGAGATCACCGCGGCCTCCGACGAGCAGAGCAACGGCATCGGCCAGATCAACCAGGCGGTGATGGAGATGGACCGGGTGACCCAGCAGAACGCGGCGCGGGTGCAGTCCTCGGCCCAGGCGGCGACCGAGCTGGACCAGCAGGCCACCGAACTGGCACACGCCGTGGCGGCCTTCCGCCTGCGCGGAGCCGGCATGGAGCGTGCACCGTCACTGGCACAGCGTCGCGGCGGCGAGTCGCGCCAGCCACTGCCGGCCGCCTCCGATCAGCCCCGGGACGCCTCGGCCGCACCGCCGGTGACCCGCGCGGCCCCGGTGTCGGACCCGGCCGTGGAGGAATGGGAGGAATTCTAACGTGTCACGGGATCTGTTCACTCCCGAGCCGGGAGGCTGGTCGAGCGGCAGCCAGTTCGAGCGCGACCTCGAGCTGACCGATGCCGATTTCTCCCGCATCCGTCAGCTCATCTACCAGCGGGCCGGCATCGTGCTGGCCGAGCACAAGCGGGAGATGGTCTACAGCCGGCTCGCCAAGCGTCTGCGCCATCATGGCCTGATCCGCTTCGCGGACTATCTGGCGCGCCTCGAGCGTCAGCCCGAGGCGCGGGAGTGGGAGGCCTTCACCAATGCCCTGACCACCAACCTCACCGCCTTCTTCCGCGAGGCGCATCACTTTCCGCTGCTGGAGGCCCACGTGCGCGACCGGCGTGGGCCGGTACGGGTGTGGAGCGCGGCGGCCTCCACCGGCGAGGAGCCCTACTCCATCGCCATGTCGCTCACCGAGGCGCTGGGTTCGCGGGCCTCGGAGGCCGAGGTGGTGGCCACCGACATCGACACCGAAGCACTGGAGAAGGCGCGGGCCGGGGTCTATTCCCTGGAGCAGATTCACAAGCTCGACGAGGCGCGCATCAAGCGCTTCTTCCAGCGCGGTCGGGGGCGTCATGAAGGGTTGGCCCGGGTGCGGCCGGAGCTCAAGGCGATGATCGACTTCCAGGCGCTCAACCTGCTGGCGCCCTCATGGCCGCTCAAGGGGCCCTTCGACGCGATCTTCTGCCGTAACGTGATGATCTACTTCGACAAGCAGACCCAGGCGCGGATCCTCGAGCGCTTCGCGCCGCTGCTCAAGCCCGACGGCCTGCTGTTCGCAGGGCACTCCGAGAACTTTTCCTATACCACCGACGCCTTCCGCTTGCGCGGCCAGACCGTCTATATGCGCAAGCCCATAAGTTGAGACCCGTAACGGAAGCGCTGAACACATCGGCCAGCGGCGCGAAGCGCAAGGCGCACGCCGCGCCGCTGCCGGCGCCTGTGGGGTGTCGGTGAGGCTTGCTCCGGGCTCGCGCACCCGCCGCGCTTAGCGCCGCGATTCGCCCGCGCAGGCATTTGTGCGGTGTTTCCTTAAAGAACCCGACCAGACGGCCGATAGCCCTTTCAATGGCCGGCGACAGGGCTGGCGTGCCGTGTGACGCCTGCCACCGTGGAGAGGAGATGCCCCTTGAGTGCACCCAGGATCAAGGTGCTGTGCGTCGATGATTCGGCGCTGATACGTGACCTGCTGACAGAGATCATCAACCGCCAGCCCGACATGGAGGTGGTGGCGGTGGCGCCGGATCCGATCGCGGCCCGCGACTTGATCAAGCAACATGACCCCGATGTCCTGACCCTGGACGTCGAGATGCCGCGCATGGACGGCCTCGACTTTCTGGAGCGATTGATGCGCCTGCGCCCGATGCCGGTGCTGATGGTCTCGTCGCTGACCCAGGCCGGATCGGAGGTCACCCTGCGCGCCCTGGAACTGGGCGCCCTGGATTTCGTGGCCAAGCCGTCGCTGGGCATTCGCAGCGGCATGCAGGCCTATGCCGACGAGATCGCCGACAAGCTGCGCGCCGCGGCGCGCTCGCGCCCCCAGCGAGCGCGGCGTCGCGATGCCCCGGCGCCGAAGACCCTCAAGGCGCCGCTGGTCTCCAGCGAGAAGCTGATCATCATCGGCGCTTCCACCGGCGGCACCGAGGCCATTCGCAGCGTGCTGCAGCCGCTGCCGCCGAACAGTCCGGCGATCCTGATCACCCAGCACATGCCGGGGGGCTTCACGCGTTCCTTCGCCGAGCGTCTCGACCGTATCTGCCAGATCTCGGTCAAGGAGGCCAGCGACGGCGAGCGCATCCTGCCCGGGCATGCCTACATCGCCCCGGGCGACGCCCATCTCAAGCTGGCGCGCAGCGGGGCCAACTACGTGGCGCGGCTCGACGACGGTCCGCCGGTCAATCGCCATCGCCCCTCGGTGGACGTGCTGTTCCGCTCGGCGGCCACCCAGGCCGGCCGCAATGCCATCGGCGTGCTGCTGACCGGCATGGGCAAGGACGGTGCCGCTGGCCTGCTGGACATGCGCCAGGCCGGTTCGCCGACCCTGGCCCAGGACGAGGCCAGCTGCGTGGTGTTCGGCATGCCTCGTGAGGCCATCGCCATGGGAGCCGCCGCCGAAGTGGTCGCCCTGGACGAGGTAGCCCCCCGGCTGCTCACGCTGGTTGCCGCGTCTGGTCGGGCGCAGCGGGTATAGGAAACCATCGGCACAGGAGCCGTCTCGATGCTCAAGGTACTGCGCAATTTTCGTATCAGTCAGGTCGTCAACGGCGTCCTGGTGTGTTTCATGGCGTTCCTGGCGGTGGTGGCAAGCCTGGGCTGGATGGCCAGCCGTTCGGCCAGCGACACCCTCGCGACGCTGGACCGGATCAACGTCGCCCAGCTCAACGAGATCAATCGCGCCGACTCGCTGCTGACCGGGGCCCTGGTCGACCTGCAGTCGGCGTCCGGCCACTTCCTGATGGGCCGGACCAGCCAGGCCGATGACAGCCTGACGTCGGCCCGAGACCAGATCGATCGCGCCGAGGCGCGCTTCGAGGCCTACGCCGCCGTGCCGCGCACGCCACAGGGCGAGGCCCTGGGGGCCCGGGTCGAGGAGAGTTTCGCCGCGGTACTGGCCCTGGTGCGCCAGGGCTACGAGACCCTGGACCAGGTGGATACCCAGGGCTTCGCCCAGCTGCGCCAGCGCATGGCAGAGCCCCAGCAGGCCCTTGAGGCGGCGCTGACCGAATTCGTCCATTACGCCGACACCCGCGGCAAGACCATGATGGCCGACTACGCCGCCATGGAGCAGCGCTATACCGTCATCGGCCTGGCCATCCTGGCCTTCGCCGCGTTGATCCTGGTGCTGATCTATGTGGCGCTGCGCCGGCTGCTGGTGCTGCCGCTGCGCCAGGCGGTGAACAACCTCGAGCGTATCGCCGAGGCCGACCTGTCCAACGAGATCAAGGTGCTGGGCCGCAACGAGATCGGCCAGCTGTTCGCCGCCATGCGCGATATGCAGGACAGCCTGTCCGGCATCGTCGGCGACGTGCGCCAGGGTAGCGGGGCCATTCACGGCCGGGCCCGCGAGATCTCCACCGGCAACGCCGACCTCTCGTCACGTACCGAGCAGCAGGCCGCCTCCCTGGAGGAAACCGCCTCCAGCATGGAACAGCTCACCGCCACCGTGCGCCAGAACGCCGACAACGCCCGCCAGGCCAACGGCCTGGCCCAGGAAGCCACCGGCACCGCCGAACGCGGCGGCGAGGTGGTCCAGCGGGTGGTGCAGACCATGCACGGCATCGCCGGCAGCTCCCGCAAGGTCGCCGATATCACCGGGGTGATCGACTCGATCGCCTTCCAGACCAATATCCTGGCGCTCAACGCCTCGGTGGAAGCGGCGCGGGCCGGCGAACAGGGCCGCGGCTTCGCGGTGGTAGCCGGCGAGGTGCGCCAGCTGGCGAGCCGCTCGGCGGATGCCGCCAAGGAGATCAAGGCCCTGATCGAAGGCTCGGTAAACCAGGTCCAGGAAGGCTCGGCGCTGGTCGAGCAGGCCGGCTCGACCATGCAGGAGGTGGTCGATGCCGTGCGTCGGGTGACCGACATCATGGATGAGATCACGGCCGCCTCGCAGGAGCAGAGCGACGGCATCGAGCAGGTCAGCCAGGCGGTGGGCCAGATGGACCAGGTCACCCAGCAGAACGCCAGCCTGGTGCAGGAGGCGGCCACCGCCGCTGCGGCCCTGGAGGAGCAGGCAACGCGGCTGGAGCGGGCCGTGGCGGTGTTCCGCCTGGGAGGCGGCGACGCCGTGGCCCTGCCGGCCGCCGGCGATCAGGCGGCCGCCGTGCCGTCGCGCAGCTCGCCCTCGCCCCAGGCGCCGGGCAGGAGCGAGCCGTCGGCTTCGCGGCAGAGCTCGGCGGTCCTGGCCGAGGACGACTGGGAAGAATTCTGATCACGGCCGGCGGCGAGCCGCCGGCCACGCAATTGCCATGACGACCGAGAGAAGAGGATCCCCGATGGCGGACAAGAACATGAGCATCCTGGTGGTGGATGACTTCCCGACCATGCGGCGCATCGTGCGCAGCCTGCTCAAGGAGCTGGGCTTCACCAACGTCGAGGAGGCCGAGGACGGCCAGGACGCCCTGAACAAGCTCAAGGGCGGCGGCTTCGAGTTCGTGGTGTCCGACTGGAACATGCCGAACCTCGACGGCCTGGAGATGCTCAAGCAGATCCGCGCCGACGATGCGCTCAAGGAGCTCCCGGTGCTGATGGTCACCGCGGAGGCCAAGAAAGAGAACATCATCGCCGCTGCCCAGGCCGGTGCCAGCGGCTATGTGGTCAAGCCCTTCACCTCGGCGACCCTCGAAGAGAAGCTCAACAAGATCTTCGAGAAGCTGGGCATGTGATATCGGCCGGGCTCGCGGGCCCGGCAAGCAGGAGAGGTGATGATGAGCACCGAAACGCAGTCTGGTGACTACCAGGCGAGTGGAGACGAGCTGGTCCAGCGCATTGGCCACCTGACCCGCATGCTGCGTGACAGCATGCGCGAGCTGGGCCTGGACAAGGAGATCGAGCGGGCGGCGGATGCGATTCCCGATGCCCGGGACCGCCTCAGCTACGTGGCGACCATGACCGAGCAGGCGGCGGAGCGTGCCCTCAACGCCATCGACCGCGCCCAGCCGCTGCAGGACGATCTCAGCCAGCAGGCCGAGGCGCTGGACGCGCGCTGGGCCGAATGGTTCGCCGCGCCCAAGGAGCTCGACGAGGCTCGCGACCTGGTCAAGGACACCCGTGGCTACCTGGCCCGGGTGCCGGAGACGACCCAGGCCACCAACAAGGAGCTGCTCGAGATCATGATGGCCCAGGACTTCCAGGACCTGACCGGCCAGGTGATCAAGAAGATGATGGACGTCATCCGCGAGATCGAGCATCAGCTGGTGCAGGTGCTGATCGACAGCGTGCCCCAGGGCGAGACCCGCGAGGACATGCAGCGCCGTGCCGACGGCCAGCGCGAGAACGACGCCAAGCGCCGCGAGGATGCCCTGCTCAACGGTCCGCAGATGAAGCCCGAGGCCGACGACGTGGTGGCCGACCAGGATCAGGTGGATGACCTGCTCGACCAGCTAGGCTTCTGAGTCATCGCCGAAAACTGTCTGCACTCGGCTATACGGCGTTAAAAATCAGCTCGGTCGCAGGTCCGATCAAAGTCCTCATTTACAGGCCGTAAACTCCGGCTTCTCGCTGATTTTTGCCTTGCGACCCACACGGATGTGGGAAGTGCGTTGGCCCGTTGGGAACGGGCCTAGCCCTGGCCTTCGCTCGACGGCTTTTCGGCTGATGACTAGGAGGTGACGGGGGCGCCACGGCGCACCCCGCCGCCGTGCATTCTTCCCGCTTCCCATACCGGCAAGCGGCCGGGACGCGTGGATAAGCCCACGAAAATCGGCCCTTTTCGCGTGACCGTTCCTTCCTTCCTCCCCGGATAATGGCCAGGGTGCGTACGAGTGCCCGGTGATTGGCCATGGCCGACGAGACCAGCGACGACGAAAAGACAGAAGACGCCACGCCCCGACGCCTGGAAAAGGCGCGCGAGGAGGGCCAGGTGGCCCGTTCCCGGGAGCTGGCTACCTTCATGCTGTTGCTCGGTGGCGTGATCGGCCTCGGCACCATGGGGAGCAGCCTCTATGACCTGATCGGCGGCGTCATGGAGGAAGCCTTCCTGTTCGACCGACGCCAGGTCATGGACACCGCGCCGATGCTGGTCGAGGCGCTGGCGCTGGGGCGTCGCACGCTGATCGGCCTGCTGCCGCTGTTCCTGCTGCTGACCGTGATCGCCCTGGTGGCACCGGCGCTGCTCGGTGGCTGGGTGATCTCGGCCAAGTCGCTCAAGCCCCAGGCCAGCAAGCTCAACCCGCTGAAGGGGCTCAAGCGCATCCTCGGCACCCAGGCGCTGGTGGAGCTCGCCAAGGCCATCGCCAAGGCGGTGCTGGTGGGCAGCGTAGGCATCGCCTACCTCTACCTGCACCGTGGCGACTGCATGGCGCTGATGAGCATGCCCATCCAGCAGGCCCTGGCCCGTGCCATGTGGATGGCCGCCGAGGCCAGCGGGCTGATGGTGCTGACCCTGCTGGTGGTGATCCTGATCGACGTGCCCTACCAGCTGTGGAGCCATGCCAAGCAGCTGCGCATGTCCAAGGACGAGGTCAAGCGCGAGCACAAGGAGTCCGAGGGCGACCCCCAGGTCAAGGGGCGGATTCGCCAGCAGCAGCAGGCCATGGCCCGCGGGCGGATGATGAGCCAGGTGCCCGAGGCCGACGTGGTCATCACCAACCCCACGCACTATGCCGTGGCGCTCAAGTACGAGCAGGCCGGGATGAGCGCGCCGCGCGTGGTGGCCAAGGGCGTCGACGCCGTGGCGGCGCGCATCCGCGAGGTTGCGGCCGAGGCGGGCGTGCCGCGGCTGGAGGCGCCGCCGCTGGCACGTTCGCTGTATCACCACGTGGACCTGGAGGCCGAGATTCCCGCCGACCTGTACAGCGCGGTCGCCGAGGTATTGGCCTGGGCCTTCGGCCTGAAGCGCGTGGCCGAGGAGGGCGGCGAGGCGCCGCCGACCCCCGAGAACCTGCCGATTCCGGACGCCATGGCGGCGCCGGGACCGGACGATGACACCGACGAGGCACGAGCATGAAGGCCTTGAGCCACTATCTGCCGCGACGCAATTGGATGGCCGACGTGCCGATGAAGGTGCTGGCCGGCCCGCTGCTGATCATCATGATCCTGTCGATGATGATCCTGCCGCTGCCGCCCTTCGCGCTGGACCTGCTGTTCACCTTCAACATCGCCATGGCGGTGATGGTGCTGCTGGTCAGCATGTTCACCCAGAAGCCGCTGGACTTCGCCGCCTTCCCGGCGGTGCTGCTGTTCACCACCCTGCTGCGGCTGTCGCTCAACGTCGCCTCGACCCGGGTAGTGCTGCTGGAAGGCCACGAGGGCGGCGACGCCGCGGGCAAGGTGATCGAGGCCTTCGGCCAGTTCCTGGTCGGCGGCAACTTCGCCGTCGGCCTGGTGGTGTTCGCGATCCTGGTGATCATCAACTTCATGGTCATCACCAAGGGCGCCGGGCGCATCGCCGAAGTGGGCGCTCGCTTCATGCTCGATGCCATGCCCGGCAAGCAGATGGCCATCGACGCCGACCTCAACGCCGGGCTGATCGGCGAGGACGAGGCGCGCCAGCGGCGCTCCGACGTCTCGCAGGAGGCCGACTTCTACGGCTCCATGGACGGTGCCAGCAAGTTCGTGCGCGGCGATGCCATGGCCGGCCTGGTGATCATGGTGGTCAACATCATCGGCGGCCTGTTGATCGGCCTGCTGCAGCACGACATGGCCTTCGGCGACGCCGCCCGCACCTACGTGCTGCTGACCATCGGCGACGGCCTGGTGGCACAGATCCCGGCGCTGGTGATCTCCACCGCCGCCGGCGTCACCGTGTCGCGGGTGACCACCGACCAGGATGTCGGCCAGCAGATGATCAGCCAGCTGTTCGTCAATCCCCAGGTGATGCTGCTGGCGGCCGGCGTGATGGGCCTGCTGGGCCTGGTGCCGGGCATGCCCAACCTGGTGTTCCTGCTGTTCACCGCGCTGCTCGGCGGCCTGGCCTGGTGGATGATGCGCCAGAAGGAGCGTCGGCTGGTCGAGGAACAGACCCAGGCCGCGCCGCCCCCGGCGCCGGAGGCCCCGGAAGCCAGCTGGGAGGATGTCCAGCTGGTCGACACCCTGGGGCTCGAGGTCGGCCACCGGCTGATTCCCATGGTCGACGCCCAGCAGAAGGGCGAGCTGCTCGGCCGCATCAAGAGCGTGCGCAAGAAGTTCGCCCAGGAAGTCGGCTTCCTGCCGCCGGTGGTACACATCCGTGACAACCTCGAGCTCTCGCCCAATGCCTACACACTGAGCCTCAAGGGCGCCGAGATCGGCCGTGCCGAGGCCTTCCCCGGACGCTGGCTGGCCATCGACCCGGGCCAGGTCTCCGGCGAGCTGTCCGGCACCCCGACCGAGGACCCGGCCTTCGGCCTGCCGGCGGTGTGGATCGACACCGAGCAGCGCGAGCACGCCCAGGTCTACGGCTACACCGTGGTCGATGCCAGCACCGTGGTGGCTACCCACCTCAATCACCTGCTGCACCGCCATGCCGCCGAGATGCTCGGCCGCCAGGAGGTGCAGAAGCTGCTCGACAAGCTCGGCGAGGATCACAAGCCGCTGGTCGAGGAGGTGGTGCCCAAGGCGATATCGCTGACCGTGCTGCAGCGCATCCTCCAGCATCTGCTCGACGAGGACGTCTCGATTCGCGACATGCGCACCATCCTCGATGCCCTGGCCGAGCATGCGCCCCAGCAGCAGGATCCCGGCGAGCTGACCGCCCTGGTTCGCGTGGCGCTGGGCCGCGCCATCACCCAGCAATGGTTTGCCGGCCACCAGACGCTCAACGTCATGGGCCTGGACGGCCAGCTCGAGCAGGTGCTGCACCAGGCCATGAACGGCAGCGGCGCCCTGGAGCCGGGACTGGCGCAGACCCTGATGGACCAGGCCGAGCAGGCGCTGAGCCGCCACGAGGCCAGCGGCGAGCCGCCGGTGCTGGTGGTCCAGCACTCGCTGCGTCCGGTGCTGGCGCGCTTCCTGCGCCGCCGCCTGCATCACCTGGCGGTGATGTCCCAGGCCGAGATTCCCGATGACCGCACCCTGCGGGTCACCACCCTGATCGGAGGACAGTGAGCGAGATGAGCGTCATGCGATTCGTGGGCGAGACCAGCCGTGAGGCGATGCGCAAGGTGCGTGCCGCGCTGGGCGACGAGGCCCTGATCCTGGCCAATCGCCCCAGCGAGTCGGGTGTCGAGATCCTGGCCATGGCCGACGAGGCGGTCGACGCCATGGCGGCATCGCAGGCCGTCGCACCGTCGTCGTCCGGCGTCGAGCGCCGCGCCGCACCGCCTGTATCGTCGCCCCGGCCCCAGCACGAGCCGGTCACGCCGGCGTCGGCCCCGAGCGGGCAGGGCGGTCTCGAGGCGATGAGCGAGCGACTGCTGCGCGAGATGCAGGACATGCGCGCGCTGCTGGCCCGCCAGCCGGCCTCCTCGGCGCCCGCCCCAGCCGCTGCCGATGACCGCGGCCGCGAGGCATTGGCCCGCGCCCTGCGCGAGGCCGGTTTCGGGCGTGCGGTCGCCGACGACGTGCTGCAGGGCCTGCCGCCCGAGCTGGTCGGTGCCGAGGCCGATAGCGAGGCCGCCCATGCCTGGCTGGTGCGTCGCCTGGCGTCTCGCCTGTCGACGGGCGTCGATCCCGAAACCTTCCTCGATACCCCCGGCATCCTGGCGCTGATCGGCCCCACCGGGGTTGGCAAGACCACCACCACCGCCAAGCTGGCGGCCCGCTGCGTGCAGCGTCACGGCGCCGACAACGTCGCCCTGGTGACCACCGACGGCTTCCGGGTCGGTGCCCACGAGCAGCTGCGCATCTACGCCGAGCTGCTGGGCGTGCCGCTGCACGCCCTGTCGCCCGAGCAGTCCATGGACGACCTGCTCGCGGAGCTCAGCGGTCGGCGCTGGGTGATCATCGATACCGTGGGCATGAGCCAGCGTGATCAGCGCATCATCGCCCAGGCCGCTCAACTGCAGGGCGGCGCGGAACGGGTGCGCATGCTGCTGGTGCTCAATGCCGCCAGCCAGCCGGGCACCCTGGAGGAAGTGGTCACACGCTATCGCCAGGCCGCGCGGGCCGCCGGCGTCGCCCTCGACGACGCCCTGCTCACCAAGCAGGACGAGGCCGGCCAGCTGGGGCCGGCCCTGGACACCCTGATTCGCCATGGCCTGCGGCTGCGCTTCGTGTCCACCGGCCAGCGTGTGCCGGAGGATCTGGCCCCGGCCGAGGCGGGGTTGCTGATCGAGGCGGCGCTGGGCGCCGCCCGCGCCGATGACGACCTGCCCGTTGCCGCGGCTCGCGATGCTCGACCCGGCGCGGAAGCGCTGCTGGGCCAGGGGCGGCGCCTGGGGCTATTGCTCGACGCCCTGCGGCATCGGCTGACCGGCTTCGCGACCCTCGAGGCGGCCTGGGACCTGTCGGCGCTGCCCGGCTGCCTCCAGGAGCCTCGGCTGGCGAGGCTGCTGGAGGCGCCGCCGGAGTCGCTGGCTCGGCCCGGCATGCTGTGGGCGGCGCGCCGCCGGCTGCCGGGCGCCGACTGGGCGATGCCCGATCTCGGCATCGACGACGGAGGCGGCTGGCTGGTGCTGCCCGATCTCCAGCAGCGCCAGCCGGTGGGCTGGCCTGGGCGCCTCGAGCGGGCCCGCGACGCCCAGGGCGTCGGCGTGCATCTGCTGCCGGCGCCGCCCGACGCCGAGACCTGGCTGTGGCTGGACGAGAGCCGGGCGCCCTGGATCTGCCAGGCGCGTCCCGGCCAGCGGGTGGTCCACGGCGGCGAGCGGCTGGCGCTGTCGAGCCTGGAGCCCCTGGCCGAGGCCGTCGAGACCCGAGACTGTCGATTCCGCGGCCAGGGCGCCCGGGCACGATTCGCTCGGCTGGCGGTGGAGGCCGGCCCCGGGGGGCGGCGCGGCGCGCCGGCGAGCTGTGCGATGAGCGCCTGGTTCGCCACCCTGGTCGACCCCGAGAGCGGCCGTACGCTGGGCCAGCGTTACTGGCTGACGCCGCTGCGCAGCGCCGAGGACGCGCTGCCGCTGCTGCTCGGCCGGCTGCACGGCGAGGCCCTGCCGCGCCAGGTGCGCCGCGCCTGGGAGCGCCTGCAGGGCACACTGCCGGCGGAGACCGACCGCGAGGTGTGCCAGCTGCTGGCCGCCGGGCTGGCCGCCGCGGCCGGCCACCTGGACCAGGCCGGTGACGCCGAGGCCGAGCAGCTGCGCCGTGACCTTCTGAGCCTGCTGGGCGGTCGTCGACGCCGCCGCGAGGGCGCGCTGCTGGAGGCGCTGCTGCACCTGTTGATGGCGCGGGATGCCATTCGTCACGTCGGGGCAGCCGGCCTGGAGGGCGTGCGGTGATCGAGGGGGATCAGGCGGCGGGATTGCGGGCCTGGGCGGCCAGCATCGAGCGACCGGCGCCCGAAACCGTGGCCGAGCCGGCGCCCGCCGCCGAGTCGCCGGCGACCTCGCCCCGCGACGAGGCCGCCGCGGGGCCGCTCACCACCTTGATGGTGGTGGGGCTGCCGGGCAGCGCCCCGGGCCAGGCCGATCGGGTCATGGCGCTGCTCGATCACTGGGCCGGCCAAGGCCGGCGCTGGGTGGGCGATCCGCGACGCTGGAAGGTGGTGCCGCTGGCGGCGTCCAGCCCCCACCTGAGCCTGCTGGCCCAGCAGCAGCCGCGCTGGGCACTGTGGGTGGGCGCCGACGGCGAGGCCTTCCGTCGCGCCTTCGCGGTGCTCGGGCGACTGGCCGCCGACGGTGGGCCGCGGCGCCTGCTGGCGGTGCATCCCCCGGGCATGCCGCGCCAGGGGCTGCTCGACAACCTGCGCCAGGCCGCCCGCCACTACTTCGGCATCGACCTGCTGGTGATGGCATGAGGGGCCGCGTCGTTCGCTGGGCGATCGCCGGCCTGCTGGTCGCCGCATCGGGCATGGCCCAGGCCGCCGGCAGCTGGGTGGCCGAGGTGCCGTCGGTGCGTGCCGCGGTCATCGGGCGGGAAACCGCCAGCGAGGCGCTGGTGGCGCCCAGTGGCACTCAAGGCCGCATTCGCGAGGTGCGCTGGCGCTTCCGCGTGCCGCCCGGCAAGGGCTGGCGCGGCCGGCTCTGCCACCCGGCCGGCTGCGTGGCGCTGCACACCGCGCGTGGGCGCAGCGAGGCCCTGGCGGGGCTGTCCGCCGATGCGCCGCTGAGGTTTCGCTTCTCGCCAATGGCGGGGCAGGCCCCGCTGGTGGTCGAGGGGCTGCAGGTGATCGTCAACTTTCAGTAAGGCCCAAGGCCCGTGAGAGCAGAGAGGCGAGGCTGAGCCATGTACACAGCACAAGGCAAGATCGAACAGGATGCGCTGCTGGATGACTATCTGCCGCAGGTGCGTCGCCAGGCGCTGGCGCTGCAGGTGCGGCTGCCGGCCAGCATCGAGCTGGACGACCTGATCCAGGCCGGCACCGTGGGGCTGCTGGAGGCGCTGGGCCGTTTCGACGCCGCCCAGGGGGCCAGCTTCGCGACCTTCGCCAGCCAGCGTATCCGCGGCGCCATGCTCGACGAGCTGCGCAGCCGCGACTGGCTGCCGCGTAGCGTGCGTCGCAACGCCCGCGCCGCCGACGAGGCGGCTCGTCGGCTGGAGCAGGAGCTGGGACGACCGGCCGAAGAGACCGAGATCGCGGCCGCCCTGGACATGGATCTCGAGGCCTATCGCCGGCTGCTGAACGATACCAACAGCGGCCAGCTGCTGCCCTTCGAGGAACTGATGGCCGAGGGTGGCGAAGGCCGGCTGGAGGAAAACGGCGATGCGGCGACGCCCTTCGCCCAGCTGGTCGACCGCCAGCAGCGGGCACGGCTGGTGGAAGCCATCGAGGCGCTGCCGGAGCGCGAGAAGCTGCTGATGGCGCTGTATTACCAGGAAGAGCTCAACCTCAAGGAGATCGGCGCCGTGCTCGGCGTCACCGAGTCCCGGGTCTGCCAGCTGCATAGCCAGGCGGTGGGGCGACTGCGCGGAAAGCTGCGCGACACTTGAGACGTGGGCGAAAAAGGCCTGCGCTCGGCTATACGGCGTTAAGAATCGGCTCAAACTGCTCATTTACACCCTCGTAAACTCCGCGTTTTCGCCGATTCTTGCCTTGCGACCCACATGGATGTGGGAAGTGCGTTGGCCCGTAGGGAATGGGCCTAGCCTGGCCATCGCTCGGCGATTTTTCGCCTCACGCCTGGCACGTCATAAAGTTGGCGATCGCTCAGGCCGATAACCATCCATTGGGATGTGCTCAAGTAATGCGGCGATGCGCACCGGGGACAAGCCGGCGCGAGGGGTTTTTGGCCCATGGGCGAGGCGGATATGAAGAACATCCAGTGAATGTTCTCCCCGCCGAGCGGGTTGGCCACGGATGGACAACCCAGGCCCTGCGAGCGTCGCAGGGAGCTTTTAGCGACGCAGGGACAAAGTAGCGCCCAGGGAAGGGTTCATAGCGCCCTCGCGAAGGCTTGGCGCCGGAGAACGCGCATCGTGTCCGAAGAACGTCACTCATCCACACCGTCGAAATGCGACAGGGAGCCCCCACATGAACCCCTCCACCCTGATCGGGATCCTGGCCAGCATCGTGCTGCTGGCGAGCGTCCTGCTGTTCACCGCCGAGTCGCCGCAGAGCTTCGTCAACCTGCCGGGGCTGGCCATCGTGCTGGCCGGCACCCTGGCCGCGACCTTCATCAGCTATCCGCTCAAGGAGGTAGTGCGGGTGGTGCGGCTGGTCGGCATCGTCTTCCGCCGCGAGAACACCTATATCCGCGACGACATCCGCGAGCTGGTGGACATGTCGCGGCTGTGGTTCAAGGGCGACGTGCGCGCCGTGGAGGCGGCCCTGGAGCAGGCCCGCAACCCCTTCCTGCGCACCGGCATCCAGCTGGTCATCGCCAACACCAAGGAGGACGAGATCTTCGACCTGCTGCGCTGGCGCATCGCCCGGCTCAAGGCCCGCGAGCACGCCGAGGCGCAGATATTTCGCACCATGGCCACCTACGCGCCGGCCTTCGGCATGATCGGCACCCTGGTGGGGCTGGTGAACATGCTCGAGGTCATGGAGGCCGGCGACCTGAACGTCATCGGTCCGCGCATGGCGGTGGCGCTGCTCACCACCTTCTACGGCATCCTGCTGGCCAACCTGGTGTTCAAGCCGATCGCGGTGAAGCTCGAGCGGCGCACCGAGGAGCGCCTGATCGCCATGAACATGGTGCTCGAGGGCATCTCGCTGATCACCAAGCGGCGGCTGCCGTCGTTCATCGAGGAGACGCTGAACTCCTTCGTCGCCAACTACCACGACGAGATCCGCGATCCGGTGCGGCCAGGGGATCGCGACGACGCGGAGGCCGGGCAGCGTGCTTGACCGCGACACCCGCCAGGCGCTCGCGCCGCCCGGTCAGGGAGGCGAGGAGGGCGAGAGCTGGCTGATGAGCTATCTCGATGTGTTGACCCTGCTGATCACGCTGTTCGTGCTGCTGCTGTCGATGTCCAGCCTGGTGCCGGTCGGTGGAACATCCAGCGAGATGTCGCCGTCGGCCCGGCAGGCCGCGCTGGCGATCGGCGAGGGCCTGAAGCCTCGCCATGCGGGGCTACAGCCGCACTTCCAGGGGCTCGGCATGGAGGGCGTCAGCGTCGAGCGCACCCGCCAGGGTCTGACCCTGCGCATCGAGGACCGGCTGCTGTTCGACAGCGGTCGCGCCCGGGTGACCGAGGGCGGCCAGCACGTGCTGGCGCGCCTCGCCGAGCGGCTGGCCGGCCTGGGCGGCGAGATCTCCGTGGAGGGCCACACCGATAGCCTACCCATCGCTACCGAGCGCTTCCCCTCCAACTGGGAGCTGTCCACCGGACGGGCCAGCGCCGTGGTGCGTGCCCTGGCGGCGGCCGGGGTCGCGCGGGAGCGCCTGCGAGCCATCGGCTACGCCGACACCCGGCCCCTGGCGGCCAACGACGATGCCGAGGGTCGGGCCGCCAATCGGCGCGTCGAGCTGGTATGGCGGGCGCCCGTCGGCGACACCTGAGGCATGGCGAACCAGTGGTTAGTTAATAGCTATCAAAAGAATCGGGTCATTCAATTTAATCTATCATAAAGGCGTCGGTATTCTCGTTCCTGTCTTCACCACACACCCACCGCAACGAGGATAGGAACGCGATGTCCCTGCTCAACACCGACGTCAAACCCTTCAAGGCTACCGCTTACCACAACGGCGACTTCATCGAAGTCAGCGACGAGAGCCTGAAGGGCCAGTGGAGCGTCTTCTTCTTCTACCCGGCCGACTTCACCTTCGTCTGCCCGACCGAGCTTGGCGACCTGGCCGACCACTACGACGCGTTCAAGAAGCTCGGCGTCGAGATCTACGGCGTATCCACCGACACCCACTTCACCCACAAGGCCTGGCACGACAGCTCCGAGACCATCGGCAAGCTCCAGTACCCGATGCTGGCCGACCCGACCCACGTCGTGTCGCGCAACTTCGAGGTGCTGATCGAGGAAGACGGCGTCGCCGACCGCGGCACCTTCGTCGTCGATCCGGATGGCAAGATCCAGATCATCGAGCTGAACGCCGGCAACATCGGCCGCAACGCCGAGGAGCTGCTGCGCAAGGTCAAGGCCGCCCAGTACGTCCGCGCCAACCCCAACGAGGTCTGCCCGGCCAAGTGGGAAGAAGGCGAAGAGACGCTGGCGCCGTCGCTGGATCTGGTCGGCAAGATCTAAGGACACGTTGATTCATTGCTGATCGGCGGGAGTTGTGGACTCCCGCCCCGGTTTACCCCATCGAGTCGGCCTCACCTCGGTCGTCCAACCAGTCGCGCAAGCGAGATCGAGACGGCGTCTCGATGGGGTTCTGCCCCGACGTTTCCATGACACCCCGCCCCATACGGCGAGCCCCATCGTGGCCCGCACGGGCAGGTCGTGTCCGCTATCTACCCACATCGAGGATTGCCGCCGTCATGTTGGACGACTCTCTGAAGCAACAGCTGAAAGCCTATCTCGACAAGGTCACGCAACCTTTCGAGCTGGTCGCCACCCTGGATGACGGCGACAAGTCCAAGGAACTGCACGCGCTGCTGCGTGATATCGCCGGGCTCTGCGACAGGATCACCCTGTCCACCGAGGGCAGCGACCGCCGCGCGCCGTCCTTCGCCCTGCATCGCGATGGCCAGCCCACCGGCGTGGTGTTCGCCGGCATCCCCATGGGCCATGAGTTCACCTCCCTGGTGCTGGCCCTGCTGCAGGTGGGCGGCCATCCGCCCAAGGCCAGCGACGAGGTCATCGAGCAGATCCGTTCCCTCGACGCCGACCTGCACTTCGAGACTTACTTCTCGCTGTCGTGCCAGAACTGCCCGGACGTGGTTCAGGCGCTGAACCTGATGGCGATCCTCAACCCGCGCATCTCCCACGATGCCATCGACGGCGCCCTGTTCCAGGACGAAGTCGAGGCCCGCGAGGTGATGTCGGTGCCGAGCGTGTTCGTCAACGGCGAGCCTTTCGACCAGGGCCGCATGAGCCTGGAGCAGATCCTGGCCAAGGTCGACACCGGCGCCGCCGAGCGCGAGGCCGCCAGGCTCGGCGAGAAGCCCGCCTTCGACACGCTGATGATCGGCGGTGGCCCGGCCGGCGCCGCGGCGGCGGTCTATGCGGCGCGCAAGGGCATCCGCACCGGCGTGGCCGCCGAGCGCTTCGGAGGCCAGGTGCTGGATACCCTGTCGATCGAGAACCTGATCTCCGTGCCCCACACCGAGGGCCCCAAGCTGGCCGCGGCGCTGGAGGAGCACGTCAAGGAATACGACGTCGACATCATGAACCTGCAGCGTGCCGTCGCGCTGGTGCCGGGCGAGTCGGGTGGCGAGCATGAGGTGCGCTTCGAGTCCGGCGCCAGCCTCAAGAGCAGGACCCTGGTGCTGGCCACCGGCGCCCGCTGGCGCGCGATGAACGTGCCCGGCGAGGCCGAGTACCGCAACAAGGGCGTGGCCTACTGCCCGCACTGCGACGGCCCGCTGTTCAAGGGCAAGCGCGTGGCGGTGATTGGCGGCGGCAACTCCGGCGTCGAGGCGGCCATCGACCTGGCCGGCATCGTCGGCGAGGTGACGCTGATCGAGTTCATGGACGAGCTGCGCGCCGACGAAGTGCTGCAGAAGAAGCTTGCGAGCCTGCCCAACGTCGAGGTGATCAAGGGCGCGCGGACCACCGAGGTCAACGGCGACGGTAGCCGCGTCACCGGCCTGACCTACGAGGAGCGCGCCTCCGGCGAGATGCGCGAGCTGGCTCTCGAGGGCGTCTTCGTGCAGATCGGCCTGGTGCCCAACACCGAGTGGCTGAAGGATTCGCCCATCGAGCTCTCCGAGCGCGGCGAGATCGTGGTCGACGCGCGCGGCATGACCTCGGTGCCGGGCATCTTCGCCGCCGGTGACGTGACCACCGTGCCCTACAAGCAGATCGTCATCGCCATGGGCGAGGGCTCCAAGGCCGCCCTGGGCGCCTTCGATCACCTGATCCGCAGCTGATTGCCCCGCCGTTCGTGCTCGATGCCCTCGCCGTACCGCGGCGGGGGCATCTTGCGTGGCGAGGGAGGATCAGTCGGCCCGACAGAGCCGCTGCATGCGGTCCTGGGCCTCCCCGAAGCCCGACAGGCTGAAGACCATGAACCAGTAGTCGTCCTCGGCGCGATGAATGCGCAGCCGCAGCGTGTCGCCGTCGCGCATGTCGTCGAGCAGGGCAGCGGTGTCGGGCAGCGTGAAGCGCACGTAGAAGCCGCTGTTGCCGCGCTCGGTAACGAAGTCGGCCTGGCCCTGGTGGACCCGCCCTTCGTCGACCATCAGGTCCGCCGGCACCCGATTGACGGTGGCGCTCTGCGCCTGCATGTCGTCGAGCTCGACGCGAAGCTCCAGCCAGGGGCGGTCGCAGGCGCCCGGTGTGGCGTTGACGCTGAACACGCTGTCGCTGTAACTGTGCTGCTCCAGGGCGCGGACGTGGCGCTCGTCGCCCAGTTGAAGCACCAGGGAGTGCCAGTCGCCGTGGGCCTGGGCGTCGGTGGTGTTGAAGCTGCCGGCCGACGCGGGGGCGGCGAGGCCCAGGACCAGCAGCCCGGGCAGGCACCCCTTGAGCAGGGAAAGAAGCGGAGAGCGGAGCATGCGGGCATCCATGACCGGGAAAATGCCGCAGGCTAGCATGACTCGCCCGCGGCTGTCCGCGGCCCTTCGCTCAGATGCCTGCCCACCAGCGATAGCCGCGATCCTCCCAGAAGCCGCCGCGACCGCCGCCGAGGTGGGCGAAGCTGTCCACCAGTTCCAGGCGCATCACGTACTTGGCCATCTTGTAGCCCAGCTGGCGCTCGGCGCGCAGGCGCAGCGGCGCGCCGTTGGCGATCGGCAGGGTGGCGTCGTTGAGGGCGTAGGCCATCAGGGTCTGGGGGTGATAGGCCTCACGCAGGTCGAGGCTCTCGTAGTAGCTGTCGCCGCCCCGATAGCGATCGGCGCAGTGGAAGACCACGAAGCGCGCCGGGGCGCGCACGCCCACCCGGTCCAGCAGGTCGCCCAGCGGCACGCCGGTCCACTGGCCGATGCAGCTCCAGCCCTCGACGCAGTCGTGGCGGGTAATCTGGGTCCGCGATGGCATGGCGCGCAGCGCCGCCAGCGAGAACTCGCTCGGTCGTTCGACCAGGCCGTCCACCCGCAGCCGCCAGTCGCGGAAGTCGTCGGCGGCCAGGCGCTGGTAGGCGGCCTCGTCGGGCCGCGTGGTGCCATTGGCGCGGAACCGGGGGGCGATGTCCTCCGGTGCATATTCCCGGGCCAGCGACTCGCGGGAGGCCAGCAGGCGATGGGCGCGCTGGGTCAGCGACTCGCTGGCGTCGAACAGCGGCTGCATGGCCCCGCTGCGTGACAGGCGATCGCAGCCGCCGAGCAGCAGCGAGCCGCCGGCGATCATGGAGCCGGCCAGGAAACGCCGGCGGCCGCTATCGGGAGGGCGTGTCATCACGAGGCTCCTTTTCCGGGGGCAGGGCGTAGCGACCGGTGATCATCGAGCGCAGGTTGTTGACCACGCCGGACGCCAGCACCATCAGCAGATGAACGAGGAAGAAGGCCAGCAGGGCGAAAGCGCACAGGAAATGCAGGGTGCGCGCGCTCTGGCGCCCGCCGAACAGGTCCAGCAGCCACGGCCAGGCGGCGTCCAGGGTCGGTGACATGGTGAAGCCGGTGAGCACCACCAGCGGGGCAATCACGAACAGCACCAGCAGGTAGGTCAGCTTCTGCAGCAGGTTGTAGTGGCGGGCCGCTTCGCCGCGCGGGAAGCGCAGTCGCAGATGCTCCCACAGCACGCTTCCCAGCTGTCGCCACTCGTGGCGGCGGGGCAGCAGCTGGCGGCTGAGCCGGCCGCCGATCACCAGGTAGAGCAGATAGGCCGCGAGCAGCGGGGCGAAGATCCAGGCGGCCAGGAAGTGCCACTGCCGCCCCATCGACAGCCAGCGCGGGCCCGGCAGGGTTGCCCAGGCGGGGAAGGCGCGCCGCTCGCGATCCGCGGTGGGCCCGGAGACGCCCAGCACGCCGGTGGTGTCGAAGCGCCAGCCGCCGAGGCGGGTGACGCCGCGCAGCTCGCCCGTGTCGCTTCGCTCGGCGCCGATCGACAGGGCCGGGGCGTCGAAGCGCGAATCCTGACCCCAGTAGAGGGCGGGATGGGCGTTGAAGATCTGCAGGCCGCTCATCAGCAGGATCGCCAGGCAAAGCGCATTGACCCAGTGCCAGAGTCGGGTGAACGGCGGGTGACGCCGGATGACCGTCGGTTTGCGGCGCCGGTCGGTGCGATCGGTCGCGGACATGGGGAGTCCTCCCGAAAGACGGGCATGAGGCCCTGTCGAAGCGTCGGTGAGCCCCGAGGCGTGTCGGACGTTGCCCCGGAGAAGTGACCGGCCGCCGGGAATCGGCTTCGGGCGGCCGGCCAAGGCGTGCCGAGCCTCACATCTCGCCGTCGTCTTTCATCATCTCGTCGTCTTCGTCCATCATCATCTCGTCGTCGCCCTCGGACTTCATGGCGTCATCGCCGGCCATGGCATCTTCCTCGCCCATGGCATCCGATTTCATGGCGTCCTGCTTCATGGCATCCCCTTCCATCGCCTCGCCGGACATGCCGTCGTGTTCCATGCTGTCGCCTTGCTGCATCGCATCCCCTTCGTGATGATCGGCCAGGGCGGCGGTCGGCAGCAGCAGGGCGCCGCCGAGCAGCAGGGCGAACAGGGCAGTGCGGGAACGGTCTTGAGTGAACATCGCAAACCTCCATGCGTCGCTGGGCCGTCGGCGGAATGCCGATCCGGCATCTTTCACGCTAGTCGGCCGCCCGGGGGCATTCATCACGAAATCATCACGAAGGATCGCCGGGGCGTGACGCTTTCGTGATGCATCCGCTGCGTGGGGGCTCTAGAGTGGAGTCCGAACCGCCGCTCGGAGCCCTCGCTCATGCACCACCGGATTCTTTGCGTCGAGGACAATCCCGACATTGGCAAGCTGCTCGCCGAGCGCCTCGGCGATGCCGGCCACCGCTGTGACTGGGTCACCGACGGTGAAGCGGCCCTGGCGGCACTGGAGGGGGCGGCTGACGATCCCTTCGATCTGGTGATGCTCGACCTGATGCTGCCGGGCATCGATGGCCTGGAGGTGTGTCGCCGGCTGCGTGCCCGCGACGCCCGCACCCCGGTGCTGATGGTGACCGCCAAGGCGGCGATCCGCGACGTGGTGCGGGGCCTCGAGATCGGGGCCGACGACTACGTCACCAAGCCCTTCCACCTGCCGATCCTGCTGGCTCGGGTCCAGGCGCTGCTGCGCCGCGGGCAGCGCGTCGCCCCGGAGGAAGAGCAGGTCGTCGCCGCAGCACCGATCGTCCAGGGCGGGCTGGTCATCGACATCGACCAGCACCGGGTCACCCTGGACGGTCGAGCGCTGCAGCTGACCGGCAAGGAGTTCGCCCTGCTGACGCTGTTCGCCCGGCATCCCGGCCATAGCTTCAGTCGCGGCGAGCTGCTCGATCGGGTGTGGGGGGAGGAGTTCGACGGCTTCGATCACACCGTGAACACGCATATCAACCGGCTGCGCAACAAGATCGAGGCCGATCCGGCCCGCCCGCGTTTCATCCAGACCGTCTGGGGCGTGGGCTATCGCTTCGCGACCGGAGAGGATGAGGCATGAGGGGCCTGGCATGCCGGCTGCTGGCCTGGGGGCGCAGCCTCTTCGCACGGATCGCCCTGGTCTACCTGAGCGGATTGCTGCTGCTGTCGGTGGCGGTTGCCTGGCTGGCCATCAGCCAGTTCGACCAGCTGAGCCGCGAGCTGCAGCAGCGCCAGGAAGTCGGGCTGGCCGACAACCTGGCCCGGGTCATGCGCCCGGCCCTGACGGAGGGCGCGAACAGCGCCGCGGCGCGGCAAACGGCCCGCCATATCCTGGCGATCAATCCCTCGCTGTCGCTCTACGTGCTCGATGCCGATGGGCGGGTGATCGCCGACTATGCCCAGCCGAGCTGCGGCATTGGCAGCCGAGTCGAGCGCGACGCCCTCGAGGCGCTGCTCGGCGAGTCGCCGATGCTGCCGGTAATGGCATCTTCGCCGTGCGGCGGCGCGCCTGGCATCTTCTCGGTGGCGCGCATTCGCTATGGGAGTGCCGATCGGTCGGGCTACCTGTATGCCGATCTCAACAAGACCAGCCAGGCCTCGATGGTGGCCATGCTGAGGACCAGTTCCATTACCCGAACGCTGGTGGCCGCGGGCGGATTGGCCGTGCTGATCTCCGGCCTGCTGGGACTGGTGTGGTTTGCCCTGCTGACCCGGCGCTTCTCGCGGCTGACCGCCGCCGTGCAGCGCTTCGCCCAGGGCCAGTGGCAGGCCCGGCTCGATGACCCCGGCCGCGACGAGCTGGGACGGCTGGGAGAGGCTTTCAACCACATGGCCGGCACCATCGAGGCTCAGGTGCGAGCGCTGCGCGAGACCGACCGGCAGCGCCGCGAGCTGGTGGCCAACCTGTCCCACGACTTCCGCACCCCGCTGACTTCGCTGCGCGGCAACGTCGAACACCTGCTCGAGCGTGATGACCTGCCGGTCGAGGAGCGCCGTCGACGGCTGGTCGGCGTGCTCGACAACGCCTCGCGGTTGACCCGCCTGGCCCAGCAGCTTTCGACCCTGGCGCGGCTCGATGCCTACGACAGCCCGTTGCAATGCGAGGCCTTCTCGCTCGCCGAATTGGCCCACGACATCGTCGGCAAGTTCCAGGACCAGGCGCGCCAGGCGGGGGTCACCCTGGCGGTCGAGGTCGATCCCGGGCTGCCGTGGGTCGAGGCCGACCTGGGGCTCATCGACCGGGCGCTGGCCAACCTGATCGACAACGCGCTGCGGGCGACCCCGGCCGATGGCCGGGTCTGCCTGTGGGCCGAGGCCGAGGAGAAGACGGTGCGCGTGGGGGTGAGCGATGACGGCGTCGGCATCGCCCCGGAGGAGCTGCCACTGGTGACCCAGCGCTTCCATCGCACCCGTGACAGCCGCGCCCGGGGCGAGGGCTCCGGGCTCGGCCTGTCGATCGTGCGGGAGATCGGCGAGCGTCATGGTGCTCGATTGACCATCGACAGCCGCCCCGGTCGCGGCACGACGGTCGATTTTCGCCTGGCCCGTGCCGATCGGGATGGAGCGCGCTGATACAGGACGCTAGGAAGCGGGAAGCGACTCGGCCTCGGGAGAAGACTCGACCAGGCGCAGCAGCCGTTCCAGGTCGGCCCGCTGGGGGCCCAGCATGTCGGCCAGGGTGTAGCGGTCGAGCACGGCGAGAAAGGCGCCCAGGGCCTCGCCGAGCACCGACTTGAGGCGGCAGGCGGGGGAAATGACGCAGGCGTTGTGGTCGCCGAAACATTCCACCAGGCCGAGATCGCGCTCGGTATCGCGCACCAGGGCGCCAAGGGAGATATCGGCGGGCGCCCGCCCCAGCAGCAGTCCGCCATGCTTGCCGCGAATGGCGGTGAGGTAGCCGAGACGGTTCAGCTCCTGCACGACTTTCATCAGGTGATTGCGCGAAATGTCGAAGCGCTCGGCGATCTCGGAAATGGTCGAGCGACGCTCCCCCTTGACGGCCAGATAGATCAGCACGCGCAGGGAGTAATCGGTAAAGTTCGTCAGGTGCATGCGGCCTCCCGGCGCCGGGAAAAGGGCGCCGCTGTCATTGATTCTATCAGTAACGGGGCGGCCTGGCCCGAGGCCCGTCACAGCGCCGTTGAGGCGCCGAATTGATCTGTATCAGCTAGTGCGTCGATGTCTCCGATGCGCCGCTGCGTGGCTGGCATAATGCGGCGTAACGATGGCGACACCGGTGTCGCCGGAGGCATCAGGAGGTTCGAGCCAGCCATGCCAGATTCCGTGCCGTTCATTCGTGCCCTGGTCGAGAAGTATGACCGGCCCGGCCCACGCTATACCTCCTATCCTACGGCGCCGCAGTTCCAGGCCGCCTTCGCCGAAGACGACTATCGTGCGCTGGTCGCGCAGAGCCAGCGAACCGCCTCTCCCAAGCCGCTCTCGGCCTACGTGCATGTCCCCTTCTGTCGCAGCCTCTGCTACTACTGTGCCTGCCACAAGATCATCACCCACCACAGCGAGCGGGCCGTCGAGTATCTCGCCCTGCTGAAGCGCGAGATACGCCTCCAGGCGGCACTGTTCGACGACGATCGCCGGTTGACCCAGCTGCATCTTGGCGGTGGCACGCCGACCTACTTGAGCAACGCCCAGCTCGGCGAACTGATGGCAAGCCTGGCGTCTGCCTTTCGGTTTGCGCCTCCCGAGGCCCGCGAGTTTTCCCTGGAGGTGGATCCGCGCACCGTTACGCCGGCCCGTCTACATGAGCTGCGCGAGCTGGGATTCAACCGCCTGAGCTTCGGCGTGCAGGACTTCGATGCCGAGGTGCAGGCGGCGGTCAATCGGGTTCAGGGCGAGGCCCGGGTCATCGAGCTGGTCGAGGCCGCCCGATCGGCGGCGTTTCATTCGTTGAGCGTCGATCTGATCTATGGTTTGCCACGCCAGACGGTGGCCAGTTTCGACGCGACCCTGGACCGCATCATTGCCCTGCGCCCGGACCGCATCGCCGCCTACAGCTACGCGCATCTGCCGGAGCGATTCAAGGCCCAGCGGCTGATCCGAACCGAGGACATGCCGCCGCCGACGCGCAAGCTCGAACTGCTGGAGTTGACCATCCGGCGCCTGACCGCTGCCGGCTATGTCTATATCGGCATGGATCATTTCGCCCTGCCCGATGACGAGCTCGTCCAGGCGAAGCGTCACGGCACGCTGCAGCGCAATTTTCAGGGTTATTCCACTCACGGGGATTGCGACCTGATCGGGCTTGGGGTCAGCGCCATCGGCAAGGTCGGAGAGAGCTACAGCCAGAACGTCAAGGAGATCTCGGCGTATCGCGAGCGGCTCGAGGCCGGCCGGCTGCCGGTGCTGCGTGGCTATCGCCTGGACGCCGACGACCGCCTGAGGCGTGACGTGATTCATGAGTTGATGTGCCACGGCCGCGTGGACGTCGCCGCGATCGAGGCAAGCCATGGGGTCGACTTCCAGGACTATTTCGCCGGGGCGCTGGCGGCCCTCTCGGACATGCAGGGCGACGGCCTCGTTGCCTTGTCGGAAAACCGCATCGAGGTACGTCCCGAAGGGCGATTGATGCTGCGCAATCTGGCCATGGCGTTCGACGCCTATCTCGGGGAACGGGCCAGCTATTCGCGCACCGTCTGATGCCCTCGGGGCGCCGGCCAGGCACTCGGAAAGCTAGCTGTATGAGACATTCACACTGAAGTACTCGAGCCATGGATCCTCTTCGGACAATGGTTCGTACCATGGACCATGACACTCCGGGACCGAACACCCGGGTGATCGTTCGGTATGAGTTTCTTGCTCACGCCTGCCCAAGAGATTGCCTGACCAGTCCTCCCCAATAATCAGCCGTGTTTCCGATGGTGAAGTTTTCACTTCATTACGATGCTTGGGTTGTATGTAACAAAATGTTTTCTGGCGTAATGTGTCGTCGACGGTCCCAGGCCGGCGACGGGGGAGGGGGTAGCTATGCAAGGGTTCAAGTTGGCTGCCTTGGTCGTTGCGGTAGGCTGTTTGTCAGCTTCCGGGGTGCAGGCCCAGTCGGCTTCAGGTCAGGGAAAGAGTGGCACGCTCTCGGACGATGAGATGGCGGGAATCGCCAACGATCAGCTGACGCAACCGGCCGAGGGAACGGGATCGGGTCGTTTGACCGATGAAGAGCTCGCCGAACTGCTCGAGGAGCTGCCGGCGCCGGCCGCAGGCGGCGGCGGTGGTGGCGGCTGTGGCGGCGGGTATCTGGAAGGGTGCGATAGTTCGACCTTCCTGCGCTTTGTCGTCCTGGCATCCACGGAGCCGGAAGCGCCTGTCGACGATGTGGATGACGACTCCGATGACGGCAGCGGTGATGACGGCGGTGATGACGGCGGTGATGACGGCGGCGATGACGGCGGCGATGACGGCGGCGATGACGGCGGCGGCGATGACGGCGGCGGTGACGGCGGCGATGACGGCGGCGGTGGTGACGGCGGTGGCCCCGATGGTGGTGGTGACGGCGGCGGCCACGGAGGCGGTGACGGCGGCGGTGGTCCCGGCGGTGGCGGTGGCCCCGGCGGTGGTTCCGGCGGCGGCGGTAACGGTGGTTCCGGTGGTGGCGGTAACGGTGGTTCCGGTGGTGGCGGTAACGGTGGCTCTGGTGGTAGCGGTGGCTCCGGCGGAGGTAGCGGCTCCGGTTCCGGTGGTGGATCAGGGTCTGGTGGCGGCTCCGGGTCCGGTGGCGGTTCCGGTAGCGGTTCCGGGGGCAGCGGCTCGGGTGCCGGTGGCAATGGCGGCAGCCCCGGTGGTGGTGGCGGTGCAGGAGGCACAGGCGCTGGCATGGGCGGCGGAAGCCCCGGTGGTCCCGGCGGAGGGATAGGCGGCCGATTCTAGGCCTGTCCATATCTCGCCGACACAGCAGGGCGCCCGACCGATATGGTCGGGCGCCTTTTTTCATGGCCACTCTTGGCGTTGGTGCCGTCAAGATCACCACATGGTGTGTGTCGGACGAGTCTGTCGTCTATATATAGCATCAGGGGCCAAGACATTGAGACTGGCCAAGGGCGCCCTCGACTCGGTGACAAAACGACACCTATCCCCCTTTCTCTCCGGGGCGTGGCCTGCCCGCTTGGGTTCTGGCATAGGGGGAGACGTGAGCACGAACGTCATTACGGCCAATGGGAGAGTTCTGATGCGCACGACCGCCAAGGACACCCCCTCCATCAACGAAGTGCCGATGCAGGGGCCGTCTCTCGATATCTGGGATGCCAAGTATCGGCTCAAGGATCGCCATGGCGATCCTCTGGATGCGGATCCGGCCGCCACCCGCGAGCGCGTGGCCAAGGCGCTCGCTGCGGTGGAAGCCGATCCCCAGGCCTGGTTGCCCCGCTTTCGCTGGGCCCTGGACAACGGTGCCATTCCCGCCGGGCGTATCGTCGCCAACGCGGGTGCCGAGTCCGTCAAGCCGGCGGTCAGCCTGATCAACTGCACGGTGTCGCGGACCATCCACGATTCGATGCGCGATATCCTCGAGGCCGTGGTGGATGCCGGCATGACGCTGAAAAGCGGTGCCGGCATCGGCTACGACTTTTCCACCCTGCGTCACAAGGGGGCCTTCGTGTTCGGGGCCGGCGCGGGAACCAACGGCCCCCTGGCGTTCATGGATATCTACGACAAGATGTGCTTCACGGTGGCGTCGGCCGGGGGGCGTCGCGGCGCCCAGATGGCAACCTTCGACGTCGGTCATCCGGACGTGCGCCGCTTCATCGAGGCCAAGCGCGAGGCCGGCCGGCTGCGCCAGTTCAACCTCAGCCTGCTGATCACCGACGAGTTCATGGAGGCGGTGCGCGCCGACGCCGACTGGCCGCTGGCCTTCCCGCTGCATCCCGCCGAGAAGGAGGACGTCGACGACAGCGAGCTGGTCTACCGCGACTGGCCGGCGATCGAGGAGGGCTACACCCTGGACGCCGAGGGGCGAGTGGCCTGCCGCATCGTCGAGGTGGTCCGTGCCCGGGCGCTGTGGGACACCATCATGCGCTCCACCTACGACTTCGCCGAGCCGGGCTTCATCCTGATCGACCAGGTCAACCGCATGAACAACAACTGGTTCTGCGAGGAAATCCGGGCCACCAACCCATGCGGTGAACAACCGCTTCCCCCCGAGGGTGCCTGCCTGCTGGGCTCGATCGACCTGACCCGCTTCGTCCTCGAGCCCTTCGGCGAGGCGCCGCGCTTCGATTGGCCCCGCTATCGCGAGGTGGTAGCGGTATTCACCCGCATGCTCGACGACGTGGTGGAGCTCAGCGGCCTGCCGCTGGAGGGCCAGCGCCGCGAGATCGAGGCCAAGCGGCGCCACGGCATGGGCTTCCTGGGGCTGGGGTCGGCCATGACCATGCTCAAGCTGCCCTACGGCTCGCCGGAGTCGCTGGCCTTCACCGAGGAGGTGAGCCGGGTGATGGCCGTCGAAGGCTGGAAGCAGGGCCTCGAACTCTCCAGGGAGAAAGGCATGGCGCCGATCCTGGGTGAGGCGTTCGAGCTGACCCCTCGGATGCTGCGCGAGCGGCCGGAACTGGCCCGCGATGGCTACCAGGTGGGCGACCGGCTACCCGGCCGCCTTCTGCATGCTCGTTACAGCCGCTACATGCAGAAGATCGCCGAGGTGGAACCGGAGCTGGTGGCCGAGCTCGCCGAGCACGGCGCGCGCTTCACCCATCACAGCTCCATCGCGCCCACCGGTACCATCTCGCTGTCGCTGGGCAACAATGCTTCCAACGGTATCGAGCCCTCCTTCTCGCACCGCTATTACCGCAACGTCATCCGCGCCGGGCGCAAGACCAAGGAACAGGTCGAGGTGGTGTCCCTGGAGCTCGCCGCCTACCGGCACTGGGTGGCGCCTGAGGCGGTGGAGAGCGACCTGCCGGACTATTTCGTGACCGCCGATGCCGTCTCGCCTGCCCGGCATGTGGCGGTGCAAGCGGCCGCCCAGGCCTGGGTGGACTCGGCGATATCCAAGACGGTCAACGTGCCCACCGACTTCGCCTTCTCCGACTTCAAGGACCTCTACCTGGAGGCCTATGACAGCCGGCTCAAGGGCTGCACCACCTTCCGCTTCAACCCCGAGGCCTTCCAGGGGGTGCTGGTGCGCGAGGAGGACCTCAGGAACACCACCTATGTCTTCGAGCTGGAAAACGGCGAGACCGTCGAGCTGGCCGGCAACGAGACGGTGATCTACGAGGGCGAGGAGCACACCGCGGCCAACCTCTACGAGGCCTTGAAGGAGGGCACCTATGGCAAGTGGTAAACCACGGCCTACTGCGCTCGATGAGGGGGACATGAGCGGGCATTCACCGAGCGCCAGCGCACTACGTTCCGGAGGAGGCTATCGATGAGCGTCGAGATCACCTCGAAGATCGTATCCTACAGCGTCAAGCAGGCGGTCGAGGCGCCGCCGCTGGCCGAGGAGAACCCACTGACGGTGCGCATCCCGTCTCGCCCCGAGGGCACCCTGGAAGCCGTCTCGGAGAAGATCTCCTATGTCGGCGCCGAGGGACGCAAGAAGGTCTATCTGCTGGTGTCCTTCATGCCGGTGGAGGGTGTGCTGAACGGCAAGCGGGTGGTCATCGAGCGCCCGGTGGAGTTCTTCTTCCCCTCCGGCCAGTTGTCCAGCGAGCACCAGTGGATCACCGCCACCATGCGCAGCCTGTCGCTGGCCGCCCGCGGCGGCTATGTCACCCAGGCGGTGGCCGATCTGCGCAAGGTGGCCTGGGACAAGGGGCTGGTACGCTGCGGCATGAATCGCTGGGGCAAGCCGATGTTCCACGATTCCGAGGTTGCCGCCATCGCCTGGTCGATCCAGCAGATCCTGCAGCGGCGCGGCTTCCTCGACCAGGACGGCCATCAGGTGCCGGTGGAGACACTGGTACAGCGCTATGCCCAGCGCCTGGCCAGCGGCCAACCCTGGCAGCCGCCGAGCTCCGAGGAGCCGGTCCGAACCGAGCGCGAGGCGGGGGGCAGGCCCACCGTGGTGGGCCAGTGCCCCGAGTGCCGGGGGGACCTGATCATGATGGACGGCTGTCCGACCTGCTATGCGGGGTGCGGTTGGTCAAAGTGTGGATAGGGGCCGGGCCGTTGCCGGTGGTCTGATCGGGATCGAGACAAACGTTTAATGGCAAGCCAGCCTGGAGGACACCATGGTCTGTTATGTTCGGATGTGCTGAAACAAGGCACAAATCGTATAACACCCGCCATGGAGTCATAGGCATGCGTAACAACAACAAGACGCTGATCGCCCTGTCCGTTGCGATCCTGGGCCTGGGAATGGCAACTACCGCCTCGGCTTCCACCCTCGATGAGGTCAAGGAGCGCGGCAACCTGCGCTGCGGCGTCAACGTCGGGCTGTCCGGTTTTTCCTCGCCGGACGAGAACGGCACCTGGCAGGGGCTGGATGTCCAGACCTGCCGCGCGGTGTCTTCTGCCATCTTTGGTGACCCTGAGAAAGTTGTCTTCACCCCGCTGACCGCCAAGGAACGCTTCACCGCCCTGCAATCCGGCGAGATCGACGTGCTCTCGCGAAATACCACCTGGACGGCGACCCGCGACAACTCCCTGGGCCTCAATTTCACCACCACCACCTTCTACGACGGCCAGGGCTTCATGGTCGCCAAGGACCTCGGCATCGAGAGCCTGGAGGACCTGAACGGCGCCTCCATCTGCATACAGTCGGGTACCACTCACGAGTTGAACCTGGCCGACTACTTCCCGGCCAAGGGCATCGATATCAACACCGTGACCTTCGATACCCCGGACCAGACGGCCCAAGGCTTCGCCAGCGGCCGCTGTGATGTCCTGACCTCCGACACGTCCCAGCTCAGCGCCCTGCGCCTGCAGTTGCCCGACCCGGACAGCGTGGAGATTCTCACCGAGCTGATCTCCAAGGAGCCGCTGGGCCCGGTGGTGCGCCAGGGCGACGACCAGTGGTTGGATATCGTCAAGTGGACGGTCTTCGCCATGGTCAACGCCGAGGAGCTGGGCGTGAACAGCGACAACGTCGAGGAGATGCAGCAGAACCCGCCCAATCCCCAGGTCGCACGCCTGCTGGGCGATGACGGCAACTACGGCGAGCAGATGGGCCTCGAGAACGACTGGGCCTACGACATCATCGCCCAGGTGGGCAACTACGGTGAGGTGTTCTCCGCCACGGTGGGCGAGGACTCGCCGCTCGCCATCGGCCGTGGCATGAACGCGCTGTGGAACGAGGGCGGCATCCTCTACGCGCCGCCCATCCGCTAACCGGCATTGATCCTCCGTTTCCCCTCACTCCCGGCTCGAGGGTGAGGGGCCGTATCATCGTATCCGAGGCTCGACATGCTGCGTTCATCCTCTTCCGAGCGGGGGGCGCTGTGGCGTAACCCCGCCGTGCGTGCGCTGGTGATCCAGGCCTTGCTGCTGCTGGGGCTGGCGGCGCTGATCGTCATGCTGGTGACCAATACCCTGGCCAACCTCGAGGCCCGGGGGATCACCACCGGTTTGGGCTTCCTTCAGGAACGGGCCGGTTTTTCCATTCCCCAGTCGCTGATCGCCTACAGCGGCGACAGCACCTACGGCCGCACCTTCGTGGTGGGGCTGCTCAACACCCTGCTGGTGTCCGGCCTCGGCATCGTCGCGGCGACGGTCATCGGCTTCGCGGTGGGCATCTCCCGGCTGTCCAGCAACTGGCTGCTGGCCCGGCTGGCCGCCGCCTACGTGGAGATCTTTCGTAACATCCCGCTGCTGGTGCAGATCCTGTTCTGGTACTTCGCGGTGCTCCAGGCGCTGCCCAGCCCACGCCAGAGCCTGTCGCTGTTCGAGGCGTTGTTCCTCAACGTGCGCGGTCTGGTGATGCCGGCGCCCGTGGCCCAGCCGGGCTTCGATGCCACCCTATGGGCGCTGGCCCTGGCGGTGGCTGTGGTGGTGGGGTTGACGCTGTACGCGCGGCACCTGCAGGCCCGCACCGGCCGGGCGCTGCCGGTCTATCGGCTCGGCGCGCTGATCCTGATCGGCCTGCCGCTGGCGGTGTTCCTGGCCACCGGGCGTCCGCTGGCCTGGGACGTGCCGGCACTGGCCGGTTTCAACTTCAAGGGCGGGGTGACGATCATCCCCGAACTGATGGCGCTGTGGCTGGCGCTGTCGATCTACACCGCTTCCTTCATCGCCGAGATCGTACGCTCGGGTATCCAGTCGGTGCCGAGCGGGCAGGTCGAGGCTGCCCGGGCAATCAGCCTTCCCGGCAACATCACCCTGCGCAAGATCGTGATTCCCCAGGCGATGCGGGTCATCGTGCCCCAGCTCACCAGCCAGTACCTGAACCTGATCAAGAACTCCTCGCTGGCCACGGCCATCGGCTACCCGGACCTGGTCGCGGTATTTGCCGGCACGACCCTCAACCAGACCGGCCAGGCCATCGAGATCATCGCCATGACCATGGCGGTCTACCTGCTGATCAGCCTGGTGGTGTCGGCGCTGATGAACCTCTACAACGCCCGCACCCTGATGAAGGAGCGCTGACATGGCCGAGATGGCGACACGAATCGAGATGATCGAGGCGCGCCGGCCGCCGGACCTGCGCCGCGGCGTGCTGGGCTGGTTGCGCGCCAACCTTTTCGACGGGCCGCTCAACAGCGTCATCACCCTGTGCGTGCTCGCGGTGCTGGGCTGGGGGCTGTGGCCGCTGGTGCAGTGGGCGCTGATCGACGCCGACTGGCTGGGCTCGACCCGCGAGGCGTGCAGCGGCGAGGGTGCCTGCTGGGTGTTCATCAGCGCCCGCTTCGAGACCATCGTCTACGGCTTCTACCCCGAGGCCGCCCGCTGGCGGGTCGACGCGGTGTTCATGATGCTGGGGCTGCTGATCGCCTGGCTGGCGATCCCCCGGCTGCCCGCCAAGCGCTGGGTGGGGCTGTTCGCCCTGGTTGGCTTCCCGGCGGTGGCCTACGTGCTGCTGCTCGGTGGCCATTTCGGCCTGATGGCGGTGCCGACCCGCGAGTGGGGCGGGCTGATGCTGACCCTGACGGTGGCCGTCGTGGGCATCGTCGGCTCGCTGCCGCTGGGCGTGGTGCTGGCGCTGGGCCGGCGCTCGCAGATGCCGTTGGTCCGCGGCGTGTGCGTGGTGTTCATCGAATTCTGGCGTGGCGTACCGCTGATCACGGTGCTGTTCATGGCCTCGGTGATGCTGCCGCTGTTCGTGCCCGCGGAGGTGGAGTTCGACAAGCTGCTGCGGGCGCTGATCGGCATCATGTTCTTCTGGAGCGCCTACATGGCCGAGGTGGTGCGCGGTGGCCTGCAGGCCATTCCCAAGGGGCAGGAAGAGGCCGCCAAGGCGCTGGGGCTGGGCTACTGGCGGCGCATGGGGCTGGTCGTGCTGCCCCAGGCGCTGAAGCTGGTGATTCCCGGCATCGTCAACACCTTCATCTCGCTGTTCAAGGACACCTCACTGGTGCTGATCATCGGCCTGTTCGACCTGCTGGCGATCATTCGCTCCGGGCTAACCGACAGCAACTGGCTGGGCTTCGCTACCGAGGGCTACGTGTTCGCGGCGCTGATGTTCTGGATCTTCTGTTTCAGCATGTCGCGCTACAGCCAGCATATCGAGCGGCGTCTGCACACGGGGCATCGGAACTGACCGGCACGCATGGAATGACAAGCACGTAACAACACGCTTTCAAGAACGAGGAAATACCGGCATGGCGTCCACGAATCCGGCAGCAGCCCTCGCCGACGACCCGATGATCGAGGTCGAGGGGCTCAACAAATGGTACGGCGACTTCCACGTCCTGCGCGACATCGATCTGACGGTGGCAAAGGGCGAGCGCATCGTCATCTGCGGCCCCTCGGGGTCGGGCAAGTCGACCCTGATTCGCTGTCTCAACCACCTGGAGGAGCATCAGCAGGGTCGCATCGTCGTCGACGGCGTGACCATGACCCAGGACGTGAAGCGCATCGAGCAGATCCGCCGCAACGTTGGCATGGTCTTCCAGCACTTCAACCTGTTTCCGCACCTCTCGGTGCTCGACAACTGCTGCATCTCCCAGACCTGGGTGCAGAAGAAGCCGCGCGCCGAGGCCGAGAAGACCGCCATGGAATTCCTCGAGCGGGTGCGGATCGCCGACCAGGCGCGCAAGTACCCGGGGCAGCTTTCCGGCGGTCAGCAGCAGCGCGTGGCGATCGCCAGGGCGCTGTGCATGCGCCCGGAGGTGATGCTGTTCGACGAGCCGACCTCGGCGCTGGATCCGGAGATGATCAAGGAGGTGCTCGACGTCATGGTCGAGCTGGCCCGGGATGGCATGACCATGCTCTGCGTGACCCACGAGATGGGCTTCGCCAAGACCGTGGCGGATCGCGTCATCTTCATGGACCAGGGGCAGATCATCGAGCAGGCCCCGCCGGAGACTTTCTTCAACCACCCGGAGTCGGACCGAACGAAGCTGTTCTTGAGCCAGATCCTCGGCCACTGATTAGACCGCACTTGGAAGTGGTTACGCTCGCCGACGTTCAATGCGCGTTCGGCCCCCAGCGAAAACGGCCCGGACGCCAAGGCGTCCGGGCCGTTTCTGTTTTCGGGAGCGATCAGGCGGCGTCGAGGGGGCGCGCCGGGCCGAAGTGCTCGTAGTGGCGACGCTCGTCCGGCACGCCCAGCATGCTCAGCGCCCGGTCGACCGCGGTCATGAAGCCCTGGGGGCCGACGAAGTAGCAGCGCGCGCCCTCGGGCAGGTAGCGGGCGAGCAGGTCGCGATCCACGCGGCCGGTATGTTCTGCCGCATTGCCGCGCTCGTGGATGGCCACCGAGGTCAGTCGCTCGGGATGCTCGGCGGCCAAGGTCTCGAGTTCGTCGGCGAAGGCGTGGTGTTCGGCGTCCAGGGCGGCGTGCAGGTAGACCACCTTGCGACCCTGGGCCAGGGCCTGGCGCGCGATCGGCAGCATGGGGGTCTGGCCGACGCCACCGCTGGCCAGCAGCAGGGGTTCGTCGCCCTCCACCAGGGTCAGCTCGCCGGCGGGAGGCAGCAGCGCCAGGGTGTCGCCCACGGCCATGGCATCGTGGAGGTGGCGGCTGGCCGTGCCGTCGGCCTCGCGCTTGACCGAGATGCGATAGCTCCGGCCGTTGGGCATCGCCGAGAGACTGTAGTGGCGATGGACCGGCGCGCCGTCGATCAGCAGACGTACCCCGATGTACTGGCCTGGTGCGTGATCGGCCACCGGGCCGCCATCGGTGGGCTCCAGCACGAAGGAGCGAATCACCGCGCTCTCCTGGCGAATGTCGGCGATGCGGAACTCGCGGGGGCCGCGCCAGCCTCCGGGCTGGTGCTCGAAGGTGCGATAGCGCTGCGCTTCCAGCTCGATCAGCAGGCCGGCCAGCTCCCCGTAAAGTGCGCCCCAGGCGTCGGCGATCTCCGGCGTCACGGCATCGCCCAACACCTCGCCGATGGCGGCCATCAGGCACTCGCCGACGATGGGGTACTGGTCGGGCTGGATATTCAGGGATACGTGCTTGCTGACCACCGTGGCCAGGGTCTCGCGCACCCGCTCGGGGTCCTGGCGCAGTTGGACATAGGCGAGTACGGCGGCGGCGAGCACCCGTGGCTGCCCCCCGTCGGCCTGGTGGGCCTGGTTGAACAGCGGCTTGACCTCGGGGTAACGGTCGAACATCAGCGGATAGAAACGCTGGGTGATGGCGTCGAGATGCTCGGCGACCACGGGGGCGGTGGCGGCAATCAGGCTTTCCTGGGCTTGGGTCAGCATGGGGCGACTCCTGGGTGAGGATGGGCGGCGTCTCTTAAAGATGCATAAAAATTACATCTATTGTTGTGTCACCGCTACCCGTCGAGATGGTCAAGATTGTCGCAGGTGGCCGCGGCTTGATCTGCATCAAGACCGGAGGCCCTCGCGATCCGGCCGCGCGCCTGGAACGGACCCGGCGAGCTAGCCTTGAAGGAGAGGTGCGGCGGGGAGAGATGTCATGGACATCGTCAAGGTCTTCGATGCGAGCTACGCGCGAGCCCTGGCGCGCCGGGTCCGCGGGCGCGAGTTCTTCGACGCCTTCTATGAGCGCTTCCTGGCGGCATCGCCCGAGGTGGCCGAGAAGTTTCAGGGCATCGACATGTCGCGTCAGCAGGCCATGCTGAAGAAGTCGTTCTATCAGCTGCTGACCCTCTACGCTGCCAGCCATGACAGCGACTACCTGGGGCGGGTGGCGGTGCTCCACGGCCGTCATCACCGCGATATTCGACCGGCGCTCTATGACCAATGGCTGGAGGCCATGATCGCGACGCTTCGGGAGTACGATCCGCAGTGCCGAGACGAGGTCGAGCTGGCCTGGCGGCTGGTGATGACGCCAGGGATCGTCTACATGAAGTTTCACTATGACCGGACGTCGGCGGTCGGCCAGGGAGGGGACGCGTCATCAGGCGATGCGAGCGAGGGTTAAAGAAGTATTCTTGATATTGGTCATGGTTCCGGGATTTCGGCCTGTCGCAAAATGCCGCTACCCAAGTCCCCTGTCCCAAGGCTGAATAGCGCATCATGCTGGTTTCCTCGCTTTCCCTGGCCCGCCTGCCCGTGGCGCGGCTGGCCTTTCGTCCCTTCTTCCTGCTGGCCGCCCTGTTCGGTATCGCCTCCATGATGGCGTGGCTGAGCTTCTGGCGCGGCGAAACGCTGCTACATCCATGGGGAGGCATGCTGTGGTGGCATCAGCACGAGATGCTGTTCGGCTTCGCCGCCGCCGTGATCGCAGGTTTCCTGCTGACCGCGGTGCAGAACTGGACCGGCCGTCGCAGCTTGAGCGGCCTGCCCCTGCTGGGCCTGGTGGCGCTCTGGGGCGTCGCCCGATGGCTGATGGCCTTTCCCGTCGGACTGACTCCCTGGGGAGCGATGCTGGTCGATGCGGGCTTTCTGATCGCAGTGAGCGCCATACTGGCCTGGCTGGTCATCGCTGCCCGGCGCTGGCGCAACCTGATCTTCTTGCCGCTGCTTGGCCTGCTGGTGCTGGCCAACCTGGCCATGCACCTGGGGGCGTGGAAGGGGAGCGGCGAGCTGGTGCGGTCGGGCGCGCACATGGCGGTGCTGTCGATCACGGCCATCATGGTGGTGCTCGGGGGGCGGGTGATCCCGATGTTCACCGCCCATCGCCGGAAACGCCCCCGGAGCGTTCCCTGTCGCTGGCTCGAGGGGCTGACGCTGGCGAGCATGGCGGCGGTGCTGTTCGTTCAGCTGGCCGCCCTGCTGGGTGCCGATACGCCCAGCGGTGTGGCGGCGGGTCTGCTCGGGGCGACGGCGCTGGCCAATGCCGTGCGCCTGGCGCGATGGAACGGCAGGAATGCCTGGGGAGAGCCCCTGCTGTGGGGGCTTCATGTCAGCTATGCCGCCATTCCTCTGGGACTGGGCATGTGGGCGCTGGCGGAACTCGGTGCCTTTCGGGTCGAGCTGGCCGTGCATGCGCTGACCATCGGCGCCATGGGAACCATGATGCTGGCGATGATGGCGCGGGTCTCGCTGGGGCACACCGGGCGGCCCATCGAGACGTTGCCGGGCATCGGCGTGGCCCTGGGCATGCTGATCGTCGCCGCCCTGCTGCGTGCACCGATGCTGGCGCTCTTTCCGGGCATCTCCCGGGAGGCCTACAGCCTGGCCATCGTCCTGTGGTGCCTGGCCTATGTGATCTTCCTGCTGCATTACGCGGTCCCCCTGACCACGGCGCGCATCGACGGCAAGGAGGGGTAGCCGTGGTCCTGGCTGGCCCTCGACGACGCTTCCTATACTGAAGTTCGTCATTCGCCTTCAGGGAGATTTCCGCATGTCCCGACAAGAACTTCCCGCCGGTGCCGGTCAGCTTGCCGAAGGGCATCCGGAGGTATGGCGCGCCTTCGCGGCGCTGGGCAAGGCCTGTGCCGAGGCCGGCCCCCTGGACGCTCGCACCCGGCGCCTGGTCAAGCTCGCCCTGGCGGTGGGTGCCGGCTCCGAGGGCGCCGTGCACTCCCATGTCCGGCGCGCGCTGGCCGAGGGCGAGTCGCCGGCGGCGCTGGAGCAGGTGGCATTGCTGGGCGTTCCCACCCTGGGCTTGCCGGCCAGCGTCGCGGCCCTGACCTGGATCGGCGACATCACCGACGACGAGGATTGAGGGACCGCCCCGCATCGCCCGTCTGGCAGCGTCGGTGTGCTACGTGCCCACACCCGCCTGCACGGCCCACACCGCTGCCTCGACCCGCGAGCGCAGCCCGAGCTTCTTGAGCAGGTTCTTGACGTGGACCTTGACCGTGCCCTCGCTGATCGCCAGCTGGCGGGCGATCAGCTTGTTGCTCAGCCCGCGGGACAGGGCGCGCAGGATCTCGCCCTCGCGAGCGGTCAGCGAGCCCAGCACGTCGTCGCCCGGCGCTGCGCGAGGGCCACTCAGAGCCCTTGCCAGCAGGTTGGCGAGTTGCGGGCTGATCGTCATGCGCCCCTCGGCGGCCTCCTTGATCGCCGCCAGCAGGTCTTCGGGTTCCATGTCCTTGAGCAGGTAGCCGTCCGCGCCGGCACGCAGGGCGGCGACCACGTCCTCCTCGGCGTCGGAGACGGTGAGCATGACGATGCGTGCCTCGACGCCTTGCTCACGAAGTGCCCGCAGGGCTTCCAGGCCATTCCGTCGCGCCATGTTCAGGTCCATCAGGATGAGCGTCGGTGCCAGGCGGGCGGCGGCCTCGATCGCCGCCTCTCCATCGGCTGCCTCACCAGCGATCACCAGCTCAGGGTCCATCTCCAGCAGTTGACGGACGCCGCGACGGAACAGTGGATGGTCGTCGACGATAAGGATCGCTGTGCTCATGGTGCACCTCCTGGCAGTGGCATGGCCGTCGTCTCCCGGCGGAGCTGGGGCGTGAAGCATAGTCGGACTTCGGTGCCGCCATCGTCGGGCTCGAGCAGGTCGAGCCGACCATTCAGTCCGGCGGCACGCTCGCGCATGATGATGGTGCCGTAGTGATCGGGCTGGTTCGCCTTTTCGCCTAGCCCGATGCCGTTGTCGCGAATGCTGACCGCCACGCGATCCGACTCGTCGGTGGTCAGGGTGACCTCGCAGTGGCTCGCCTCGGCGTGATGGACGACGTTGGACAATGCCTCGCGGACGATCTGCAGGGTATGCACCTCCTCGTTGGGCGATAGCGGGCAGTGGTCGAGACGGTAGTCGAGGCGAATGGAAAGCTCGCCGCGGCGTACGAATTCGCGCACCGTTTCTCCGAGGGCGGCTTCCAGCCCTGCTTCGGTCATCTTCAAGCGGAAGGTGCTGAGCAGCTCGCGCAGCTGTCGGTAGGCGGCGTTGAGCCCCTCGCGCAGTTCGTCGACGATCGCCTCGGTGCTGGGGTCGGCGCCGGTACGGCGTGCCTGGGCCTGCAGGCGGGCGACCTGAATCTTCAAGTAGGAAAGCGACTGGGCCAGCGAGTCGTGCAGCTCGCGGGCGATCACTGCGCGTTCGTCCATCAGCGCCAGCCGACGCTGCTCAGCGTAGCCCTGGGACAGCGAGATCGAGGTGGCGATCAAGCCGGCAATGGTCTCCACCAGGTCGCGTTGCCAGCGTTGGGGCGGTGCCTCGGGCGCGTACTGCAGCAGCAGCACGCCATAGTCGCGCCCGGCCTCGCTTATCGCGACTCGGTATATCCAGGGCGCGATGCCGTCGGGGCTGCCGTCGAGGCAGGGCTTGCAGGCCGGTGCGCGACAGAAATCGGGACAGTCGTCGGTCTGGGTGGACAGGCGCAGGTAAGCGCGCTCGGCGTCGTCCTGGGCCAGGCACAGGGTGATCGGCCCCAGGCCGGAGACCGCCGCGAGCTGTGTTAGCACTCTGCGGTAGCTGGCGTCGCCGGGCGGTGCGCCGTTGAGCTGGCGTGCCGCCTGATAGAGCAGGTTGAGCGTCTCGTTGCTGCGTTCGAGCTCGGCGGTCTTGGCCTCGACGCGCGCCTCGAGCTGGCCGTAGATCTGCGTCAGGCTCTCGTTCATCTGGTTGATGGTGCGCGACAGCAGACCCAGCTCATCGCTGGCCACATAGCGGGTGCGGCCAGTGAAGTCGCCGCGTCGCGAGCGATCGACCACCTTGAGCAGGTCGCGTAGCGGTGGGATCACGTCGGTGGCCAGCTTGTACATGGTCAGGAACACCAGCCCCAGCGTCAGGAACAGGATGACGCCCTGAAACAGTCGCAGCAGCTGGATCCGCGACTCCGCCTCGCGCTGCAGCTGGCCGACCAGACGGTCGACCTGATCGACGAAGTCCCCGGCCGGCGCGATGGCGCTGGTCGGAGGATTCGCCGCGTCCAGCATCAGCGGGCGCAGCCGGTCGTGCCACTGCTCGACGACCTTGTGGTACTGGCGAGTCAATGGATGCTGCGGGTCGTCCGGCAGGCGTCCGGTAATCGCTGGCGACGCGAGGCTGCGGTCGAGTTCGATGACTTGCGCGGTACGGCGCTCGGCGATGGCGGCGGCCTGCAGGCGGGTGACGAGCAGTCGATAGGCCTGCATGCGCAGCGCACCGGCCTGGTTGATCGCTGCCGCATCGCCGCTGGCGGTTTCGGCGATGACGATCGAGCCCAGCATGCTGGTCAGCGCCAGCAGCACGATGCCGGCCATCGCCAGGCCGGCTCGGAAAGACAGGGAACGGGGCATGACATGAGGCATGAAAAGACGGTCGCAGCCTACCTCTAATGAATCGCCTTGGCCCCCGTGCGCGGAAAAAGACTCGGGTGTCTGGGCGAATGCTCATCGAATCAGTGGGTTGTCGAAAACCTTCCTCTACCTCGAAAGAGGTAGTCATGGCTAGGGTCGGCGATGGCCGCCCGAAGTGCCTTGATCCAGGTCAACGGCCTGGCCGTCCCGCTATAGCAAGGTCCCCCTTAGCGCTCCTTTCGAGATGCCCGAGCCTTCTACTCGCCGGGTGATGAAAGGCGTTCCTGGAAGTCTTTTACCGAGCCAGGGGGAACCGCCATGGCCAATACCGACTACCCGACACGACGCGAGCAGAACCGCGCCCTGGGCCTCTCGACGATCGCCTTCACCGCCTGCTTCGCCGTGTGGACGCTGTTTTCCATCCTCGGCCTGCAGATCCGGGAGGAGTTCGCCTTGTCGGACACCCAGCTCGGCCTGCTGATGGCGACGCCGGTGCTCACCGGGTCCATCAGCCGACTGTTCCTGGGCATCCTTACCGACCGCTTCGGCGGGCGCTGGGTATTCAGCCTGCTGATGCTGGCCACCGCCGGCTGCGTCTACCTGCTCACCTTTGCCAACAGCTATCCCATGCTGCTGCTCGGCGCCTTGGGCATCGGCCTGGCCGGGGGATCGTTCATCGTCGGCGTGGCCTATACCTCGGCCTGGTTCGAGCGTGAGCGTCAGGGTACGGCTCTGGGCATCTTCGGTGCCGGCAACGTCGGCGCGGCGGTGACCAACTTCGGTGCCCCCTTCCTGCTGCTGGCACTGGGCTGGCAGGGCGCCGCGCTGGTGTATGCCACGGCTATCGCGGCGATGGGCGTGGTCTTCCTGCTGCTGGCCAGGACCGACCCGCAGAGCGAACGGCGTCGCTCCGAGGCCGTGCCGCTCAGGCAGCAGCTGGCGCCGCTGGTCGAGCTGCGCGTCTGGCGTTTCTCGCTGTACTACTTCTTCGTCTTCGGCGGCTTCGTGGCCCTGGCGCTGTGGCTGCCGCACTACCTGGTCGAAGTCTACGGCCTGAGTATCACCGCCGCTGGTATCGTCGCCGCGCTGTACACCATTCCGGCGTCGCTGTTCCGCGTCCTCGGTGGCTGGCTCTCCGACCGCTATGGCGCGCGTCGGGTGATGTACTGGACCCTGCTCGCCTCGGTGACCTGCAGCTTCCTGCTCAGCTATCCGCCGACTCGCTACAGCGTACAAGGCGTGCACGGCTCGCTGGAGTTCTCGTTCGCCATGAACCTGGTCGGTTTCGTCGCGCTGATCATGGTGCTGGGCTTCTTCATGTCGCTGGGCAAGGCGGCGGTGTTCAAGCACATCCCGAGCTACTACCCGCAGCACGTCGGTGCGGTGGGCGGCGTGGTGGGCATGATCGGCGGCCTGGGCGGCTTCTTCCTGCCGCTGACCTTCGGCATGCTCAACGACGTGCTGGGTATCTGGCAGAGCTGCTTCATGCTGCTGTTCGTGGTCTCCGGTGCGGCCCTGGCCTGGATGCACTACGCGATCCTGCGCGCCAGCCGCGAGGAGTGGCGTGGCGGCCGGGAGGTCACCGACCTGCCGGAGCTGGCCACGCCCAGCCATTTCGTGCTCCAGGACTGGCGCCCCGAGGATCCGGAATTCTGGGCCGAGAAGGGCAAGCGCATCGCCACCCGCAACCTGTGGATCTCGATCCCCAACCTGCTGCTGGCCTTCGCGGTGTGGATGGTCTGGTCGGTGGTGGTCGCCAAGCTGCCCCAGGTGGGCTTCGACTACACCTCCAACCAGCTGTTCTGGCTGGCCGCGCTGCCGGGGCTGTCCGGCGCCACGCTGCGCATCTTCTACAGCTTCATGGTGCCGATCGTCGGCGGGCGGCGCTTCACCGCGCTGTCCACCGCCTCGCTGGCGCTGCCGGCGCTGTGGATCGGCTTCGCCGTGCAGAACCCCGACACCCCCTACCTGGTGATGCTGATCGTGGCGCTGCTGTGTGGCTTCGGCGGCGGCAACTTCGCTTCGAGCATGGCCAATATCTCGTTCTTCTACCCCAAGCGCGAGAAGGGCAACGCCCTGGCGCTCAATGCCGGGCTGGGCAACCTCGGGGTCAGCGTCATGCAGTTCCTGATTCCGCTGGCGATCACCGCCGGAGTGTTCGGGGCGCTGGGCGGCGAGCCCCAGGCGCTGAACGACGTCGAACGCCTGTGGCTGCAGAACGCCGGCTTCGTATGGGTGCCGTTCATCCTGCTCGGCGCGGTGGCGGCCTGGTTCGGCATGAACGACATCGCCAGCGCCAGGTCCTCGTTCAAGGACCAGGCGGTGATCTTCAAGCGCAAGCATAACTGGCTGATGTGCGTGCTCTATACCGGCACCTTCGGCAGTTTCATCGGCTACTCCGCGGGCTTCCCGCTGCTGGCGTCCAACCAGTTCCCGGAGGTCGACGTGCTGCAGTTCGCCTTCCTGGGGCCGCTGGTGGGCGCGCTGTCCCGCGCCGGCACCGGCTGGGTCTCGGACCGCTTCGGCGGCGCCCGGGTCACCCTGTGGGTGTTCGCGGCGATGATCGCCTGCGTCGTCGGGGTGCTGCTGTTCCTCGGCATGAAGGACCAGCCCGGCGCGTTCTGGGGCTTCTTCGCCATGTTCCTGCTGCTGTTCTTCTTCACCGGCGTGGGCAACGCCAGCACCTTCCAGATGATTCCCGAGATCTTTCGTCAGGAAGTGTCGCGGCTGATGCCATCGCTCGATGCGGCGGCGCAGCGCCAGCAGAGCGAGAAGGAATCCGCGGCGACCATCGGCTTCACCTCGGCGATCGCCGCCTACGGCGCCTTCTTCATTCCCAAGACCTTCGGTAGCTCCATCGCCCTGACCGGCGGGGCCGAGCTGGCGCTGTACGGCTTCATCGCCTTCTACGCCATCTGCGTCGGCCTGACCTGGTTCTACTACACCCGTGCCAACGCCGAGATCCGCCTGCGGGCGCCCGGGCACGAGACCCGCGCACAGACCGCCTCGCCGAGCCGTTGAGGAGAGTTCCCATGAGTCATTTTCTGGACCGACTGAAGTACCTGACTCGCCGTCCTGAAGCCTTTGCCGGGGGACACGGCGAGACCCGCGACGAGACCCGCGACTGGGAGGACGGCTATCGCCAGCGCTGGCAGCACGACAAGATCGTGCGCTCCACCCATGGGGTGAACTGCACCGGATCCTGCAGCTGGAAGATCTACGTCAAGAACGGCCTGGTCACCTGGGAGACCCAGCAGACCGACTACCCCCGGACCCGGCCCGATCTGCCCAACCACGAGCCACGCGGCTGCCCGCGGGGAGCCAGCTACTCCTGGTACATCTACAGCGCCAACCGCTTGAAGCACCCGCTGGTGCGCAAGCCGCTGCTCAAGCTGTGGCGCGAGGCGCTCGAGGAGAGCGGCGATCCGGTGGACGCCTGGGCCTCCATCGTCGAGGATCCGGCCAAGACCAAGCAGTACAAGCGGGCCCGCGGCATGGGCGGCTTCGTGCGCGCCGACTGGGACGAGCTCAACGAGCTGATCGCCGCCTCCAACGTCTACACCGCCAGGCAGTACGGCCCGGACCGCATCATCGGCTTCTCGCCGATCCCCGCCATGTCGATGGTCTCCTACGCCGCCGGCAGCCGTTACCTGTCGCTGATCGGCGGGGTCTGCATGAGCTTCTACGACTGGTACTGCGATCTGCCGCCGGCCTCGCCGATGACCTGGGGCGAGCAGACCGACGTGCCGGAATCCGCCGACTGGTACAACTCGGGCTACATCATCGCCTGGGGCTCCAACGTGCCCCAGACCCGCACCCCGGACGCCCACTTCTTCACCGAAGTACGCTACAAGGGCACCAAGACCGTCTCGGTGACCCCGGACTACGCCGAGGTCTCCAAGCTCACCGATGAGTGGCTGTCCGCCAAGCAGGGCACCGACGCGGCGCTGGCCATGGCCATGGGCCACGTTATCCTCAAGGAATTCCACCTCGATCGGCCCAGCGCCTACTTCACCGACTACGTGCGCCGCTACACCGACATGCCCTGCCTGGTCGAGCTCGAGGCCCGCGAGGACGGTAGCCACGTGCCCGGCAGGCAGCTGCGCGCCAGCGACTTCGCCGACCACCTGGGCCAGGCCAACAACCCCGAGTGGAAGACCCTGGCCTGGGACGAACTATCGGACCGCCTGGTGGTGCCGCGCGGCTCCATCGGCTTCCGTTGGGGCGAGGCGGGCGCAGAAAAGAGCGACGGCGACGCCACGGCAAAGGGTAAGTGGAACCTGGAGTCGCGGGACGCCGAAGGCGACGAGATCCAACCGCGCCTCAGCCTGGCCGAGGCCCATGACGAGGTGGCCCGAGTCGCCTTCCCCTACTTCGGCGGCATCGCCCACGAGCACTTCGATCACGTGAAGAGCGGCGGCGCCAGCGACGAGCTGCTGTTCCACAGCCTGCCGGCCAAGCGCCTGACCAAGGCCGACGGCCGCGAGGTACTGGCGGTCACCGTGTTCGACCTGATGTGCGCCAACTACGGCATCGACCGCGGCTTCGGCCGAGAGGGAGAGGACGACGGCGCCACTGCCTATGACCAGGTCAAGCCCTACACTCCGGCCTGGCAGGAGAAGATCACCGGCGTGCCCGCCGAACAGTGCCTGCGCATCGCCCGGGAGTTCGCCGACAACGCCGACAGGACCCACGGGCGTTCCATGATCATCGTCGGTGCCGGGATGAACCACTGGTACCACATGGACATGAACTACCGCGGCCTGATCAACATGCTGATCATGTGTGGCTGCATCGGCCAGAGCGGCGGCGGCTGGTCCCACTACGTGGGCCAGGAGAAGCTGCGCCCGCAGACCGGCTGGCTGCCGCTGGCCTTCGGCCTGGATTGGCAGCGGCCGCCGCGGCACATGAACTCCACCTCCTTCTTCTACAACCACTCCAGCCAGTGGCGCTACGAGAAGCTCGAGATCAAGGAGATCCTCTCGCCGCTGGCCAATCCGGCCGACTATTCCGGCAGCCTGATCGACTTCAACGTGCGCTCCGAGCGCATGGGCTGGCTGCCCTCCGCGCCGCAGCTGGCCACCAATCCGCTGCGCCTGGCCAAGGCCGCCGAGGCCGCCGGTCAGTCCACCACGGACTACGTGGTCGAGGCGCTCAAGGCCGGCGAGCTGCATTTCGCCGCCGAAGATCCGGACGACCCGCAGAACTTCCCGCGCAACATGTTCATCTGGCGCTCCAACCTGCTGGGCAGCTCCGGCAAGGGGCACGAGTACATGCTCAAGTACCTGCTCGGCACTCGTCACGGTATTCAGGGCAAGGATCTGGGCGAGGCCGGCGGCCAGCAGCCGGAAGAGGTGACGTGGCGCGACGAGGCCCCGGAGGGCAAGCTCGACCTGCTGGTGACCCTGGACTTCCGCATGTCCACCACCTGTCTGTACTCGGACATCGTGCTGCCCACGGCGACCTGGTACGAGAAGGACGACCTCAACACCTCGGACATGCACCCCTTCATCCACCCGCTGACCGCGGCCACCGACCCGGCCTGGGAATCGCGCAGCGACTGGGAGATCTACAAGGGCATCGCCAAGGCCTTCTCCAAGGTGTGCGTGGGGCACCTGGGCGAGGAGACCGACCTGGTCACCCTGCCGCTGCAGCACGATTCCCCCGCCGAGCTGGCCCAGCCCGAGGTCCGCGACTGGAAGAAGGGAGAGTGCGAGCCGGTGCCCGGCAAGACCATGCCGGCGCTGGTCGAGGTCAAGCGCGACTACCCGGCCACCTATGAGCGCTTCACCTCGGTGGGACCACTGCTCGACGAGCTGGGCAACGGCGGCAAGGGGATCGGCTGGAACACCGAGCAGGAGGTCGAGCTGCTCGGCAGGCTCAACTACGTGAAGACCGAGGGCCCGGCCAAGGGGCGGCCGCGCATCGAGTCGGCCATCGACGCCGCCGAGGTGATTCTCACCCTGGCGCCGGAGACCAACGGCCAGGTGGCGGTCAAGGCCTGGGACGCGCTGTCGACGATCACCGGCCGCGATCACAAGCACCTCGCCGAGCCCAAGGAAGAAGAGAAGATCCGCTTCCGCGACGTCGTCGCCCAGCCGCGCAAGATTATCTCCAGCCCGACCTGGTCGGGTCTCGAGGACGAGCACGTCTCCTACAACGCCGGCTACACCAACGTCCACGAGCTGATTCCGTGGCGCACGGTCAGCGGCCGCCAGCAGTTCTACCAGGACCACGCCTGGATGCGCGCCTTCGGCGAGAGCCTGCTGGTCTACCGGCCGCCGATCGACACCAAGGCGGCGGCCAGCGTGGCCGAGCCTGGCTTTGCCGAGAGAAAGGGCAACGGCAACCCGGAGATCGCGCTGAACTGGATCACCCCGCACCAGAAGTGGGGCATCCACTCCACCTACAGCGACAACCTGCTGATGCAGACCCTGTCCCGGGGCGGGCCCATCGTCTGGCTGTCCGAGGACGACGCCCGGTCGATCGGCGTCGAGGACAACGACTGGATCGAGCTCTACAACGCCAACGGTGCCATCGCCGCCCGGGCGGTGGTCAGTCAACGGGTCAAGAACGGCATGGCGATGATGTACCACGCCCAGGAGCGGATCCTGAACGTGCCGGGCTCCGAGATCACCGGTACCCGCGGCGGTATCCACAACTCGGTCACCCGCGTGTGCCCCAAGCCGACCCACATGATCGGCGGCTATGCGCAGCTGGCCTACAGCTTCAACTACTACGGCACCGTCGGCTCCAACCGCGACGAGTTCGTCATCGTGCGCAAGATGAAGCGCATCGACTGGCTGGACGGCGAAGGCAATGACTACCAGCAGGAGGCCGTGAAATGAAGATTCGTTCCCAGGTCGGGATGGTCCTGAACCTCGACAAGTGCATCGGCTGCCACACCTGCTCGGTGACCTGCAAGAACGTCTGGACCAGCCGCGAGGGCGTCGAATACGCCTGGTTCAACAACGTCGAGACCAAGCCCGGCATCGGCTATCCCAAGGAGTGGGAGAACCAGAAGAAGTGGAAGGGCGGCTGGCTGCGCCGCAAGGACGGCCATATCGAGCCGCGCATCGGCGGCAAGTGGCGGTTGCTGGCGAACATCTTCGCCAACCCCGACCTGCCGGAGATCGACGACTACTACGAGCCGTTCACCTTCGACTACCAGCACCTGCACACCGCCAAGCAGGGCGAGCACCAGCCCACCGCGCGGCCGCGCTCGCTGATCTCCGGCCAGCGCATGAACAAGGTGGAGTGGGGGCCGAACTGGGAGGAGATTCTCGGCACCGAATTCGCCAAGCGCCGCCGCGACGCCAACTTCGAGCAGGTGCAGGTCGATATCTACGGCCAGTTCGAGAACACCTTCATGATGTACCTGCCGCGGCTGTGCGAGCACTGCCTGAACCCCACCTGCGTGGCGTCCTGCCCCAGCGGGGCGATCTACAAGCGCGAGGAAGACGGCATCGTGCTGATCGACCAGGACAAGTGCCGCGGCTGGCGGATGTGCATCTCCGGCTGCCCCTACAAGAAGATTTACTACAACTGGAAGAGCGGAAAGTCCGAGAAGTGCATCTTCTGCTATCCGCGCATCGAGGCCGGCCAGCCCACCATCTGCTCCGAGACCTGCGTGGGGCGCATCCGCTACCTGGGGGTGCTGCTCTACGACGCCGACCGCATCGAGGAGGTGGCGAGCACCGCGGACGAGCGCGACCTCTACCACCGCCAGCGCGAGATCTTCCTCGATCCCCACGATCCTGAGGTGATCGCCCAGGCGCGGAAGGACGGCATCGCCGACAGCGTGATCACCGCCGCCCAGCAGAGCCCGGTCTACAAGCTGGCCATGGAGTGGGGGTTGGCGCTGCCGCTGCATCCCGAGTACCGCACCCTGCCAATGGTCTGGTACGTGCCGCCGCTGTCGCCGATCCAGTCCGCCGCCGAGGCGGGCGACCTTGAGAAAGACGAATCCGGCGGCATCCTGCCGAAGATCGAGTCGCTGCGCATCCCGGTGAAATACCTCGCCAACCTGCTCACCGCCGGCGAGGAGGAACCCGTGGTGCTGGCGCTCAAGCGGCTGATGGCGATGCGCCTCTACATGCGCGGCAAGCACGTGGACGGCGAGGCGAATGTCGAGGTGCTCGACGAAGTCGAGCTCACCGAGGCCCAGGTCGAGGAGATGTACCGCTATCTCGCCATCGCCAACTACGAGGACCGCTTCGTGATCCCCACCAGCCACCGCGAGATGGCTGTCGACGCCTTCCCCGAGCGCGGCGGCTGCGGCTTCAGCTTCGGCAACGGCTGCCAGGGTGGCGATAGCGACGCCAGCCTGTTCGGCGGCCGCAAGCAGACTACCACCCTGGTTCAGCCGGTGGAGGTCTTCGATCCCGGTTCTCAACAAAAGGCCCAGAGCGATGAGACAGCCGAGGAGGCCCGTCATGGCTGATGCCGCCCGTGTCCTGCTCGAGCCGGCGGACGACATGCTTAGCCTGCGCGTGCTGGCCCGACTGCTCGACTACCCCAGCGAGGCGCTCCAGGACGCCGCCGGCGAGATGATCGAGATCCTCGACGCCGAGCGGCGCTTGCCCCCGGCGCTGCGAACCGCCCTGATGGACTGGAGCCAGCGCCTGGCCGAGGCCGACCTCATGGACCTTCAGGCCGAGTACGTGGCGCTGTTCGACCGCGGCCGGGCCACCTCGCTGCTGCTTTTCGAGCACGTCCACGGCGAGTCCCGCGACCGCGGCCAGGCCATGGTCGACCTGCTGGCCGAGTATCGGGCCGCCGGCTTCGAGATCGACGCCCGGGAACTGCCCGACTACCTGCCGCTGTTCCTGGAATACCTCTCCACCCGACCCGAGACCGAGATCGGCCGCTGGCTGGGCGAGATCCGTCACATCCTGGCGCGGCTCACCGCGCGACTGGAAGAGCGCGAGGCTGCCCACGCCCTGGCGACCCTGGCGCTGCTCGGGCTGATCGGCGCCGAGGCCGACGTGGCCGAGCACCGCGACCCGGTGAAGAACGAGGCACGGGACGATACCCCCGAGGCCCTGGACGCCGCCTGGGAAGAGGAGGCGGTGCGCTTCTCGGCCGCGTCCGATCAGGACTGTGCCCTGCAGTCCGCTGAGGGGCGACGCCTGGCCGAGCGCAAGACGGCGACGCACAGCGAAGCGGTGCGGATCCTCGACCCCGCCGCCCCGCGGCAACAAGGAGATCTGTCATGAGCTACTTCCACATCCTGCTGTTCGGGCTCTATCCCTATCTCGCCGGCAGCGTCTTCCTGATTGGCAGCCTGCTGCGCTTCGACCACGGCCAGTACACCTGGAAGACCGGATCTAGCCAGATGCTCACCTCGAGGAACATGCGCCTGGCCAGCAACCTCTTCCATGTCGGCATCATCGTGATCTTCTTCGGCCACCTGGTGGGCCTGCTGACCCCGCACTGGGTCTATGCGCCCTTCATGAGCGCCGGTACCAAGCAGGTGGTGGCCATCGTGGTGGGCGGCATCGCCGGCGTGATGTGCCTGGTCGGCGGCGCCATGCTGGCCTGGCGACGCCTGACCAATCCCCGAGTCAAGGCCTCGTCGGGCCCGATGGACAGCGTCATCATCCTGCTGCTGGTACTGCAGGTAACGCTGGGGTTGCTCACCATCATTCCGGCGATGCATCACCTGGACGGCGGCGTGATGCTCGCGCTCGCTCATTGGGCCCAGGCAATCGTGTTCTTCCAGGGCGGCGCCGCCGACTATCTCGTCGGGATCGGTTGGATCTACCAGCTGCACATCCTGGTGGGGCTTACCATCGTGCTGGTCTTCCCCTTCACCCGCCTGGTGCACGTCTGGAGCGCACCGCTGGGCTACCTGATGCGGCGCTACCAGATCGTGCGCCGCCGGGCCTGAGCGACCTTCCCAGGAGAGACGACCATGCACAGCATCGACATCGAGATGATTCCCGGCGAGGTGACCCCGCCTCCCATTCGGGTCGGCGAGGCGTCGATCGATCACGCCGAGATCGCCCGCGAGATGCAGTACCACCCGGCCGACAGCGCCGGCGACGCTCGACTCAAGGCGGCCCGCGCCCTGGTGGTGCGAGAACTCTTGCGCCAGCGCGCCGGTCAGTTGGGCCTGGCGGTAGACGACGAGGCGGACATCGAAGCCGCCATTGCCGCGCTGCTGGAGCGCGAGCTGGACGCCCCCGAACCCACCGAGGCGGATTGTCGGCGCTGCCACGGCGCCCATCCCGAACGCTTCAGCGATCCCACCCGCCTGCGGGTGCGCCATGTGCTGCTGGCGGCGGCGCCGGACGACGCCCCCGCCCGGGACGACGGCTATCGGCGCGGGCAGGCGCTCATCGCGCAGCTACGCGAGGCCCCGCAGCGCTTTACCGAGCTGGCCCAGCGCCATTCCGACTGCCCCTCGAGGGACCAGGGCGGCGAGCTGGGCTGGCTGGTGCCCGGCCAGACCGTGCCCGAGCTGGATCGCGCCCTGCAGCACCTACCGGAGGGGCTGCATGGGCGCCCGTTGGCCTCTCGCTATGGCTGGCATCTGGTGATCATCGATGAACGGCAGGAAGGCCGGGCGCTGCACTACGATGAGGTCGCCGACCGGGTCCGGCACAGCCTGCGCGAGCAGGCGACCCGCCGTGCCCTGCGCCACTACCTGCTGGCACTGGAGGCGGAGATCGGCGTGGAAGGCATCGCGCTCGACGACGATGCCGCCCGTGCCCTGATGCAGTGAGGTGTGTCGGCAGCGGGTCTGTGCTCGTTGATCTTGCCCGCTCCGGCCGTTTCGAAGTGGCGGCGCTGCAATGAGCCATCCCTTGCCGTGACTACCCAACGGGTCAGCGCATCGGTCATTCGGATACTTGGGGAGCTGGAGGGAGGACCACGATGTCCCGCCCGGCGGCGCCGAGCGGGACATCCTTCACTGCGGTGTGGTGGGGCGCGTGTCAGCCGGCCGGCTGGGGGCGGCGGGTATTGGCCTGGTCAGCCATGGCCTGGCAGGCGCCCAGGTCGGTGGCGACGGCCTCGCCCTGCTCTTGCCAGCGGCGGCGCTCAGCGTCGCTGGCCTTGGGCGAGAACAGGCCGGCCTGGGCATAGAGCACGCCGATGATCGGTGACAGCCAGCAGGCGAAGGCCAGCGGAATGTACAGCAGGTTCTCGACATTGCCGTCGGCGATACCCAGTCCCAGTGCGCTGATCACGAAGGCCCCGCCCGCGTTCCAGGGCACCAGTGGTGACATCAGGGTGCCGCCTTCCTCGATCGCCCGCGACAGGTTCAAGGTCGAGTAGCCCAGTCCCCGGTAGGTAGGGGCGTACATGCGGCCGGGCAGGGCAATGGAGAGGTAAGGATCGCCGGCGACCAGGTTGGTGGACAGCGAAGTGATCATGGCCGAGGTCTGCACGCCGCGGAAGCTGCGCACACGTGCCATGATGGCGCGAATGATCGCTTCGAGGCAGCCGGTCTTCTCCAGGGCGCCGCCGAAGCCCAGGGCGATCAGTACCAGCGAGATGGTCCACATCATCGACTGGATGCCACCACGGTTGAGCAGGCTGTCGATGGCGCCGACGCCGGTGTCGATCGTATAGCCGTAGTTGGCGTAGGTGACCACTTCATGCAGGCCGGCTCCCTGCACGAGCATCGCGGTGATCGCCCCGGCCAGTACGCCGGCGAACAGCGAGGGGATGGGCGGCATACGCTTGACGGCGAGCACGATCACCAGCACCGCCGGCAGCAGCAGCCAGGGCGAGATGGTGAAGTTGGCCTCGAGCGCCGAGGTGATCGCGGTGATTCGCTCGAAGGAGGCGCCCTGGTCGTCGATCAGGGTGAAGCCCGCTCCCAGGTAGATGGCGAACGCGATCAGCATCGAGGGGATCGTGGTCGGCATCAGGTTCTTGATATGGGAGAAGACATCGGTGCCGGTGACGGCCGGGGCGAGGTTGGTGGTGTCCGACAGCGGCGAGACCTTGTCGCCGAAGAAGGCCCCCGAGACCACGGCGCCGGCGGTCCAGTACATGGGGATGTCGAAGCCCGCGCCGATGCCCATCAGCGCCAGGCCGACCGTGCCGACCGTGCCCCAGGAGGTGCCCAGCGACAGCGAGACCAGCGAGCAAAGCAGCATGGCTGCCGCCAGGAAGACCGTCGGCGAGAGCAGCGTCAGGCCGTAATAGATCAGTGAGGGCACGGTGCCGCTGGCGATCCACACACCGATGATCATGCCCACGCAGATCAGCACCGAGACGGACGGCAGGGAAACGTGAATGACGTGGAAGATGCCTTCCTCGATGCGCTTCCACGAGAAGCCCAGCCTGATGCCCACCAGGGAGGTGATCGCCAGGCCGATGGCCAGCGGGATGTGCGGGGTGAAGTCGCCAAAATAGAAGATCTGTACCCCGATGGCGGCGAGGGTCAGGATCACCGGAGTCAGCGCCAGCAGCAGCCCCGGCGAGCGGTGGGATGAGGTCGATGTTGTTGTTGGATCGGTCATGTTGTTTTCCTTGGTCTCGATGACGTGTCAAAGGCGATCGATCAAGCGTGACATCCTGGTCGTCATTTCTCCTGGCGTGGGCCGGCGGCTCTCAGATCAATACCCTCAGGCATTGGCCGGTGTGGTAGAGCGTGAAGCCGCCCTCGTAGCTGGAACTCCAAAGGGGTTTGGCGCGTATTGGCTTCGGGATGCGGATCGGCAGCGGCAGCAGACCGTCGTCGCCGTTGGCCAGGTAGTGGGCGAAGCCCTTGCCGACGACCGTGCCGGTGGTGACACCGCGTCCGTTGTAGCCAGAGGCGGCCAGGATCCCGGGCGCGGGTTCGAACAGCCGCAGGGTGTGGTCGGGAGTGAAGGCGATTCGCCCGGTCCAGGTACATTCCCAGTCGATGCGCCCCAGCTGGGGGAAGTAGTGGCGCTGGATGCGGTCGGCCCAGCCGCGGACATAGGCCTGAGGTCGGCCGTCCCCTTGCCCAGGCTGCCGAGGATCAGGCGGCCCTCGCTGTCGCGGCGCATGCTGCTGAGCACCATGCGGGTATCCCAGGCGCCCTGTCGCTCGGGCAGGATATCGCCGGCGATCTCGTCCGGCAGCGGATGTGAGGCGACCTGGAAGAAATGGCCGGGGAAGAAGTGCCGGCGCACCTGATTCCAGTGATCTTCGGTATAGGCGTTGGTGGCGATCACCAGGCGAGGGGCGGTGACGCTGCCCTCGGCGGTGGTGATGCGCCAGTCCGAGCCGTGTCGCGCGATCCCCGTCGCTGCGCTGTGGCCATGCAGCCGCGCGCCTGCGGTGGCGGCAGCCCGGGCCAGTCCACGGGTGTAGGCCACGGGGTTGATGGTGCCGGCCCGACGATCGAGCAGGGCGCAGCGAATGCGCTGGGTGCCCGTCTTCTGCCGGCAGGCCTCGTCCTCCAGCAGCTCGACGGGGGCGCCGCGCCGCTGGAACTGGTCTACGCGGCGCGCCAGCTCCTGCTCACCCTTGGCGTTGTGCGCCAGGTGCAGGGTGCCGCTGCGAGTCGCACGGCAATCGATAGCGTGGCGCTCGATCAGCGAGAAGACCTCGGCGGGGGCGCCGCCCAGGATCGCATTGGCGCGCTCGCCGTCCCGCTCGCCCAGTGCCTCGCAGATGTCGTCCGGAGGGATCCACAGTCCCGCGTTGACGAGGCCGACGTTGCGCCCCGAGCCGCCGCTGGGAATCTCCCCCGCCTCGAGCAGGGTCACCCCGACCCCGGCCTCCGCGAGGTGCAGGGCGGTGGACAGCCCGGTGATGCCGCCGCCGATCACCGCCACCTCGGTGGTGTGATCGGCCTGCAGCGGCGCCAGCGGCAATGTCGGCTCGGGGGAGGTGTCGTGCCACAAACACCCTTCCTTCATGACGCCTCCTGTCTTGTGATAGGCGCGCTCCCTGTCGCCGGTCGTGCCGGGGCCCGGCGGTGATAGTCAGCGGCAGGGGCGAGAGGTCGCGGCCGTCCCGTTCTGCCCGGGACGGCGGTCATGCTCAGTCGAACTTGATGCCCTGGGCCAGCGGCAGTTCGCGAGAGTAGTTGACGGTGTTGGTCTGGCGACGCATGTAGCTCTTCCAGACGTCGGAGCCGGACTCGCGGCCGCCGCCGGTCTCCTTCTCGCCGCCGAAGGCGCCGCCGATCTCGGCGCCGCTGGGGCCGATGTTGACGTTGGCGATGCCGCAGTCGCTGCCCTGGTCGGAGACGAAGGCCTCGGCCTCGCGCACGTCGGTGGTGAAGACGCAGGAGGAGAGCCCCTGGGGCACGTCGTTCTGCAGCGCCAGCGCCTCATCGAAGTCGCGATAGCTCATGACGTAAAGGATCGGGGCGAAGGTCTCGTGCTTGACCAGCTCGTCCTGCTGTTCGACCTCGACGATGGCCGGCGCCACGTAATAGCCCTCGGGGTAGTCGTCGGCCAGGCGACGTTCGCCGCCGAACACGCTGGCGCCCTGCTCGCGGGCCTTGCCGAGCACCGACTGCATCTGGTCGAAGGCCTGGGCGTCGATCAGCGGGCCGACCAGGCTGCCGCCCATCGGGTCGCCGATGGTCACGCCGGCATAGGCCTTCTTGACCCGCTCGACGACCTCGTCACGCACGGACTCGTGGACGATCAAGCGGCGCAGGGTGGTGCAGCGTTGGCCGGCGGTGCCCACCGCGGAGAACAGGATGGCGCGCACGGCCATGTCCAGGTCGGCGCTGGGGGCCAGGATCATGGCGTTGTTGCCGCCGAGCTCGAGGATGCTGCGACCGAAGCGAGCGGCCACGCGGGGCGCGACCTCGCGACCCATGCGGGTGCTGCCGGTGGCGCTGATCAGCGGCACGCGGGGATCGTCGGTGAGCACCTCCCCGGCCGCGCGCTCGCCGATGATGACCTGGCTGAGGTCCGCCGGAGCCTCGTCGCCGAACTCGGCCATGGCGCGTTCGAGCAGCGCCTGGCAGGCCAGGGCGCACAGCGGCGTCTTCTCGGAGGGCTTCCACAGCAGGCTGTTGCCGCACACCAGCGCCAGGGCGGCGTTCCAGGCCCAGGGCGCCACCGGGAAGTTGAAGGCGGTGATCAGACCGATCGGGCCCAGCGGGTGCCAGCTTTCGCGCATGTGGTGGCCGGGGCGCTCGGAGGCGATGGTCAGGCCGTACAGCTGGCGGGACTGGCCGACGGCGAGATCGCAGATGTCGATCATTTCCTGCACTTCGCCGAGGCCTTCCTGGTAGATCTTGCCGCATTCCAGGGTCACCAGGGTGCCGAGGTCTTCCTTGTGGCGGCGCAATTGCTCGCCGAACAGGCGCACCAGCTCGCCGCGGCGCGGCGCCGGCACCCGACGCCAGGCCTCGAAGGCCGCCTGGGCGCGGTCGATGCGTGTCTTGACCTCATCACCGCCTTCCAGTGCCACCCGGCCGAGCTCGCCGCCGTCGGTGGGTGAAGTCACGGCATAGTCGCCGCCACGGTACAGGGATTCGCTGACCCCGAGGCGTTGCATGATGGACGCGATCATTCTTCCTCCTACTGCTCATATGCGTGTGATGGAAAACGGGAGCAGTATTGCTGGGGTTGCGAGCGAGGCTCAAACGACGTTTTATACAGAGGTCATTCCATTATTTCTTGATAGAGCCCGCCATGAGTCGTCGTCACCTGCCCACGCTCACCGCCATGCAATGCTTCGAGGCTTCGGCCCGGCACCTGAGTTTCACCCGAGCCGCCGAGGAACTGAGCCTGACCCAGAGCGCCGTCAGCAAGCAGGTCGCACAGCTCGAGTCGGTGCTCGAGCACCCGCTGTTTCGCCGGGTTCGCAAGCGGCTGCAGGTCACTCCGGAGGGATCGCTGTACCTGACCGAGGTACGCAAGGTGCTGGCCCAGGTCGAGATGTCCACCCGTTATATGCAGTCCTACGGTGGCCAGAACGAGGTGCTCAACGTCACCACTCTGCCGACCTTCGGCGCCCGCTGGCTGATTCCCCGGCTCAATGGCTTCCGCTTCCGCCATCCCGGGGTCTATCTGAACATCGCCAACCGGGTGGAGCCCTTCGACCTCGAGGAGGAGCGGGTCGACGTGGCCTTCTTCTTCGGTCACGGGGCCTGGCCGAAGGCGGAGTGCATCAAGCTGCTCGACGAGACCATGGTGCCGGTGTGCGCGCCGGCGGCGGTGCCTGCTGGCGGCATCGACGACCCACTGGCCTTGACCGACCTGGTGCTGTTGCAGAGCGCGACGCGACCCGAGGCGTGGCACGACTGGTTCGAGGCCCAGGGCTGCTATACCGCCCACAGCTATCACGGGCCGCGTTTCGATACCTTCTACATGGCGGTGAGCGCTGCCCGGGCGGGCTGCGGCGTGGCGCTGGTACCCCACTTCCTGGTCGAGGAGGAACTGGCGGCCGGCCAATTGACGATTCCCTGGGCGTTCGCGCTGACCAGCCGGGATGCCTATTACCTGGCCTACCCTGAATACAAGGGCGAGGTGGCCAAGGTGCGTGGCTTCATCGACTGGATCCTTGAAAAATGTTAAGGCTTGAGGAAGCATTGCATCTGCTGCGATTTTCTCCAATCGTTAATATTCACAGGGTCTCCCGAATAGTTTCTGTAGATGTATGGGAGTATGAGCTCTATACATCATCGTGAAACAGCCTCAATGAGAGTGCTCGCGCCAAGTGCTTTAATCAGCGGTTTTTTTGAGTTTTTTCGGTTTTGTGGTGTGGCGCTTTCTCTATGTGGTTTCTGTAACGAGGACGCGCATTGCGCAAAGTTACCCAGGTGCAGCTTATTGGCTAGTTTCAGGAACATGTTTTGTTGTGGATGCTGGTGGTTTTTATACTGTGGAAAAGGTACGGAGTGCGTCATTGATTTTGTGAAGGTGGCTGGAGCGGTTAGTTCTTGAGAGACCTCTTGCTATAACCGATTTTCAGCCACCTTTTTATGCCATTGTGATATTCCGACCCATTCACATGGACGTTTCACTCATATAGCTCGGTAGAAACGTCGCAAGATCCGGAAATGCGATCAGCAGGAACGCCATGAGCGCCATGATCAGGAACATCGGAGCCGCCGCCTTGGCAATGAAACCCAGGCTGTGGTTGGTCAGGCCTTTCATGACGAAAAGATTGAAGCCTACGGGAGGCGTTATCTGGGCCATCTCCACCATCACAAGTACGAAAATACCGAACCAGAGAAGATCAATGCCGGCTTCGTTTAGCATGGGAGTGACGACGGCCATGGTCAGCACCACTGCCGATATTCCATCCAGAAAGCAGCCCAGCACTATGTAGACAAACATTAGTGCTACCAGCAGCATGAAGGGCGAGAGTTCCAGGGTGCCTACCCACTCAGCGAGGCCCCGCGGTAGACCCGTAAAGCCCATGGCCAGTGTCAGGAACGAAGCTCCTGCCAGGATCAGGGCGATCATGCAGGAAGTTTTCGCTGCACCCATCAGGCTTTCTATCAGCGAGGAGAAAGTCAGGCTGCGCTGTATGGCGGCGAGTATCAGGGCTCCGACGACTCCTAGCGCGGCGGCTTCGGTTGCCGTCGCGAGGCCGGAATACATCGAGCCAATCACGGTGAAAATCAGCAGCGCGACAGGAATCAGTAGGCGCGACTCGTAGAGGCGACTTTTCATTGACATCGCAGGATCTTTGACGATATTGGGCTTCTTCAGGGTGCCCCATGCTATGACATAGCCCATGAAAAGAGCGGCCAGTATCAGCCCGGGAAGTATTCCCGCAATAAAGAGCTTGGGGATGGACTGATTTGTGATGACGCCGTAGACGATCATCGTCAGCGAGGGAGGAATCATCAAGCCAAGAGTAGAAGCGCCGGCCAGGGTCCCTACACTCATGAAATCGGAATAGCCACGTTTACTGAGCTCCGGCATGGACATCTTTCCCACTGTGGTCAGGGTGGCGGCGGAAGAGCCTGAGACCGCCGCGAACAGAGTGCAGCCGATGACATTGGTATGCATGAGCCGCCCAGGCAGCCAGCTAAGCCAAGGGCTCAATCCACGGAAGAGGCTTTCGGAGAGTCGCGTACGATAAAGGATCTCCCCCATCCAGATGAACAGAGGAAGGGCCGTGAGTGTCCAGCTCGTCGAAGAAGTCCAGAGTGTGCTGTACATCGAGGCCCCGATCGGGCGGTCGGTGAAGAGCGCGATGCCCACGATGGCCACCCCGACCAGAGACAAGGCAATCCAAACGCCAGAGCCCAGTAACAGGAAAAGAATGAGCAGTAACGCAATGGCCAGTTCAGTGAAATCCATCAGAGACTCCTCACAGGGTGGGTTCCGTGGCTCTTGATGCGTACGGAACGAATCAGAGTGGCCAGCGTGCGAATGAGATGATCAATAATCGAAATCGTAAAGGCTGTGGAGCCGAGCGCGAGCAGCGCCTGGGGGATCCACAGCGGCATCGCATCCTGCCCTGACGAGACATCGCCGAACTGATATGACCAGTAGGCGGCATCGAAGGCATGCCAGGTGATGAAGCCGGCAATGCAGCTGGCGATGAACAGGCACCACAGCTCACCGATGGGACGAAAACGCCCGAGACGCTCGACCAAGAGACCGACGCGGATATGCCCACCCTTATGAAAGGTATAGGCTGCGGCAAGGAATGTACTGGCGCCCATCAGATAGCCGGCGTAGTTGGTAGCGCCAGGAAGAGTCATACCACTCCAGCGTAGAACGACCTGTACGACAATGACGACCAGCATGATGAAGATACAGAGCGCGGCAAGGTAGCCGAAGATCCGATAAAGCGCTTCCAGCCATCTGGCGACGCGAGAGAAGGGAGTGTTCATGGGAGCGACCCCTGGTTACATCCAGTCAAGTGGAGTCCCCACTCCGCGGAGTGGGGACGTGAATCGTGTCGTTACTCTATTGCACGATATTCCTCGAACAGTCGCTGGCCCTCTGCGCCGGCTTTTTCCAGCCATTCCTCTTGCATCATTTCGCCGATGCGCTTGAATTCGGCCTGTAACTCCTCGTTAGGCTGGTTGATCGAAACGCCCTTGTCGCTCAGCTGGCTCTTGAGCGTATCGGCGAGATCCCTTGCCTGCTGCTCACCGCGCTGCTCGGCTTCGGCAGCGATGGACAGGACTTCCTGCCTAGTAGCTTCGTCGAGAGCTTCCCAGCGGTCCTTGTTGACGAAGATATGACTGAGAACAAGCCAAGCCTTGGCGTCGTAGAAGTAGGGGAGATAGTCCCACAGCTGATGGTTGTAAACGGGATCGCCGGAGGAGATCAGGGACTGCACCATGCCGGTGGCGGCCGCCTGTGAAAGCTCTGCTTCCTCTATCAGGGTCGGCGTCATGCCCATGAGTTCGGCGAAGCGCGCCGTAGCCGTATTATAGGCTCGAAATTTGAGCCCCTCCGCATCTGCGGGCATATTGATTTCACGGTCGAAGAAGATACCCTGTGGCGGCCACGGGATGTGATAGAGCAACTGCATATTCTGCTCCGCCATCAGCTCGTCCAGAGCTGGTTTGGTTACTTCCCACAACTTTGCGGACTCTTCAAAGGAGTTCGCCAGGAAAGGCACGGAATCGATGCCGTAAAGGATGTTCTCATTCTGGTGGGCGGAGAGAACATGGACTCCAATCTGTGCCTGGTCGCGCTGTACGGCGCGCTTGATTTGATCGCCGGGAAACAGTGACCCGCTGGGGTGGACGCGAATGTCCAGCTCGCCATCGGTCGCCTCGCGTACCTGGTCGGCGAACCACGTCACGTTTTCGGTGATGTAGTTGTCCGCTGGCTGTGGAGAAGGGAGATCCCAGACCTCGGCGTGGGCAACGCCACTGAGGGCCAAGGCCAGCGTAGCGATAGTGGTTGTCTTTCTGAGTGCATGGACCATTGTATTTTTCTCCTCTTTTTTCGTTGTAAGGAAGCAGGAAGTGGCCTTGTTCTTATCGTTGTTGTCCATGTTGTTTCCTCTCGTTCATCGTCACTGTAACTGTTGGCTATCCCAGTCTTTGTGAGTAACCAGGGGCAGGCTATGCTTGATGATGCGATGGCTAGGGGTTCGCTCGAACTCTTCCACGACGGCGAGGTAGCGCGGACACTGGTAGGATGCAAGACGCTCCTTCAGCCACTGATGCAGTTCCTGAAGCTCAATGGCATGGCCGGCTTTCGGCTTCAGAAAGAGCTTGATGTCCTGCTCACCGATGTCGGCCGCGACACCGATCATGGCGCACTCCTCGACATCGGGATGCTGTTGGGTGACGGATTCCACCTCCCACGCCGAAACATTCTCTCCCCGACATCGCACGCTATCGGTGATACGCCCGAGGAAATGGAGAAAACCCTCTGAGTCGAGCCAGCCGCGGTCCCCGGTATACAGCAGGCCGTTTTTCAGCGCCTTTTCGGTGGCCTCGGCATTTCGGAAGTAGCCTTCGAACAGCACGCCTGGCTGAGTTTCACGGACCACCACCTGACCTGGCTCCCCTGCTGGGACGGAGCGATTCTGCTCGTCGTGAATGGCAACGTTCAGCCAGGGCACGGCACGCCCCACCGAGCCTTTCTTTCCTTCGGCATTGACGGTGGTCAGGCTGGAGGCTTCCGTCATGCCGTAGCATTCGCGAATCTCGAAGCCGAAACGATCCTGTAGTGTCGACCAGATTTCGCTAGGGCAGCCCCCACCCCAGGCGATGCGCACGTTGTGAGCCTTTTCCAGCTCACTAGGTGGCTGCTTCAACAGAATCTGCAGCACGCCACCCAAGTAGTGGATGTGAGTTGCACCGCTGGCATTGACCTGCTCCCAGAAGCGGCTGGCGCTGAAGCGTTCGGTCAGGCTGAGGCGCACCTCGAAGAACAGCGGCAACAGGAGCATTTGAGCGCCACCAATGTGATAGAAGGGCTCCCACTGGAAGAAGACGTCGCCCGATTCGATGGAGCACAGCAGCTCGACGCTCTTGAGGGCGTACGCCATCATCGCGTGCGTGACGCGCACCCCCTTGGGTTTTCCCGTGGTGCCGGACGTATACATTAGGGCGTACAGTTCCGACATGGCTGGCGCCGGAGCATCCAGCCTTTCCCGGCCTTCGAGAGTTTTGGAGAGAGAGTCTTCTTCGCCCCCCAGCAGCAGTGTCCTGCTCGGGCATGTCGCACCGCTATCGGCGATGACCTGCCACAGGTTGGCATCGGCAAACAGGACCGAGGGATCAGAGTGCTCGAGGATGTACTTCAGGCCGTTGCCGCGCTGCCGGGCATTGACCGGCACCCAGACGATACCGGCCTTGGCCAGAGCGAACAGGACGGCGATCGCCTCGGGGCTGTTGTGCATCATGATCGCAGCACGCTCGCCTGGTTGGATGCCCAGATCTCGACGAAGGTGCACGGCGAGAGCCTCGGCCTGACGGTCGAGCTGACCGAATGTTAAGGAGCGTTGATCGAAGCTCCCGAACGAGCGCTCCGGCTCGCGTATTGCAATATCGCGTAGTGCGAGAATGAAACTGGGATCGTTTAGGTTGAATTTCATAGCAATCCGATTGTCCTTGACTCATGACCCGCTATACCAGCGCCACTTGACAGGTCTCGATCATCAACCATTTCAGCGCTTGAGGAAGGCTTCCATCATGCGTGCCGGCTCGCCCGAGGCGTAGGCTTCTCGCTGGATGCGCACGCCGGCCTTGAGGCAGTCGCGAAAGCCGGGCTCGGTGATCTCCTTGAAGCGTTGACGATCCAGGCGCATCGCCACGGGGGGCTTGTTCGCTAGTTCCTCTCCCAACGCCAGCGCTTCAGGCAGCACCTGGTCGGCGGCGACCACCCGGTTGATCAAGCCCAGCGCATGCGACTCGTCGGCATTCATCAGGCGACCGCTCAGAGTCAGATCGATAGTCCGAGCGAGCCCCAGGTGCTCGCGCATGATCCAGGGGCCAGTGGTGCTGGCTATCCCCGAATTGATTTCGGGTTGGCCCATGCGCACATCGGCGTGGGCAATCCGGAAGTCGCATAACAGCGCTACCTGGAAGGCCGAACCGGCCGCTACCCCATTGAGCGCGGCAATGATGGGCTTGGGGCTGCTGCGCATCTTGCCGTAAAGCGCCTCCCATTCTCCCACCCAGCGCTCGGCCCGCTCGGCGTCGAAGGAGCGAGTCTCGTTGAGGTCCTGACCTGCACTGAATGCTCTCTCGCCAGCGCCGGTCAGCACGATGGCGCCGAGAGAATCGTCGTTGCAGAACGTGTCGAGAGCGAGGATGAGCTGTTGGCGCATCTCGCTATGCCAGGCATTGAGAACTTCCGGGCGGTTGAGGGTGATGACGCCGACGCGGGCTTGCTTGTTGGTGAGGATGTGTTCGGACATGATGACCTCTCGAATATTTATGTCTTTGTGATTGCAATGCGATCAATGATGATCTACATTTAATCAATCTAGTCGAATTGCGTGCGTTGTAAAGCTCAAAAACTGCGCAAGATGCGATTTTTCTTGCGCGAAGAACGGGCTAGGGAGGGGTAAGGTTTTGAGCGAAAAAGAAAAAGTGGACCGATTGATGGTCAAGAGTGTGGTGAAGGCATTTCGGATTCTTGAGGTCTTCGATGCCGAGCATCCGGCGATGAGCGTCAAGCAGCTAGCAGAGCGTTGCGACATGGACCGGAGTGCGGCACAACGCTTCATACACACCTTGACGCAGCTGGGTTATCTGCAGCGCAACGAGGATACTCAACTGATCGAACCCAGCGTCCGCACGCTGGATATCGCGGCGCACTATCTGCATGCGCACCCCCTGGTCGACAAGGTTCGTCCCTATCTGCTGAATTTGAGCAAGGAAACAGAAGGTTCGGTCAGCTTGACGATTCTGGACGGGGCGGACGTGGTGTATCTGTCCCGTATGCTGAGTCGCAATATGCTGGATACCGACATCACCATCGGGTCGCGCCTTCCCGCCTTCTGCACGGCTCCTGGTCTGGCGATGCTGTCGCAGCTTGAGGAAAGTGAGGCCAGGGCGATCCTGGAGCGAACGCAGCGAAAGGCCTATACGCCGAATACCGTGCATGAGGTGCCGGCCATCATGGAGCGCTTGGCCCGATTCAAGCGTCAGGGATACGTGCTCTCGGTTGAAGAGTATTTTCTTTCCGATATATCGATCGCGGTACCGGTGCTCGACAGGCACAACCGGCCTCGAGCAGCCGTCAGCATTTCGATGTCTCGAGCTCGAAATTTGCCAGAAGAGTTGGAGCAGAGTCTTTCGGATTTGCTGATAGCCACAGCACGACAGGTTTCCAGATTATAATTTTCAGGTGTTGGACTTTGGGCGATTGATCATACGGGAATCGACCGCTATTGCGTGAATACCTCTGTACCATGCGGGGGTGGCTAAGGTGCGTGGCTTCATCGACTGGATCCTCGAGCATCGCGAGGGGCCGCAAGCGGGCGTCGGAAGGACGGCGAGCGCCTAGCGGGAGGTGCGCTCCGCTGGGGGATCGGCCTCGGCGCAGGCCAGGATGTGGCTCACGAAACGCCGCACCTTGGCGAGCTCGCCGAGGTGCTCCGGGTAGACCAGGTAGTAGGCGTTGGGCCCACGCAGGACGTGGGGCCAGGCCAGGACCAGCGTGCCGGACTCGAGCTCGCTGTCGACCAGCAGGCGTGGTACCAGGGCCACGCCGCCCCCCGCTATCACCGTACGGATCAGCATCTGGAAGGTCTCGAAGCGGGTGCCGTGGTAGCTGCTGTCGGTCGTGAGCTGTTGATCGGCGAACCAGCGGTGCCAGGCGTCGGGGCGGGTCGACAGGTGGAGAAGGCGGCAGCGGGCGAGGTCGGCCGCGGAAGCCGGCCGTTGCTGTTCGAGATACGCCGGGGCACCCACGGCCACTACCTCCTCGTCGAACAGCTTGTGGCATTCCAGGTTCGGCCAGCTGCCATGGCCGTGGAAGAAGGCTACGTCGATGTCCTCCTGCTCCAGGTCGAAGGCCTCCACCCGGTCCGTGACATTCAGGCTGATGCGCGGATGGGCATCGAAGAAGGCCGGCAGGTGGCGGGTCAGCCAGCGGGTGCCGAAGGTCGGCAGGGTGGCCACGCGCAGCACTTCGCTGTGGCCGCTGAAGGTCATGATGGTGTTCGCCGACATCTCGATCTGCGCCAGGATCTTGCGCACCTCGGTCAGGTACAGCGAGCCCTCGGGGGTCAGTACCAGGGTGCGGCGAACGCGCCGGAACAGCTTGTGCTGGAGATAGTCCTCGAGCTGGGCGACCTGCTTGCTGACGGCGCTCTGGGTGAGGCTCAGTTCCTCGGCGGCTCGGGTGAAGCTCATGTGCCTTGCAGCCGTCTCGAAGCATTGCATGGTGGTGGTCGAGGGCAGATGGCGTGCCGTCATGGGTCTCGGCTCCCGCGCAAAAGCGCCATTCTAGTCAATCGCACGATGTGATGGCGATGTGGCGAAGCGAGAAACTATTCCTGCTCGGCATTCATGTCGTCGAAAATGCGCGCGCAATACCGGCTGGTGTCGCCATGTTTATGAATTTAAGGAATGGATAGCACGTTTTTTTTCGTTTGAAGCCCTCGCGGGGCGCTGGTTTCATCATCGTTACGACGACTTCCCGATGACTCACAGGAACCGCACATGGACTTTCCCCACATCAGTGGCTCGCTGGGCATCGTGCACCCCATCTGCATCGAGCGGGGGCGCAATGCCGAGGTCTGGGACGAGCAGGGCCGACACTACATCGACTTCATCGGCGGCATCGGTGTGCTCAACCTGGGCCATGGCCATCCGGCCGTCGTCGAGGCGGTCAAGGCCCAGGTCGAGACGCTGATGCATTCCGCCTTCAATGCCCTGCCGCACCGCGGCTATCTGGAGGTGGTCGAGGCCCTGGATGCCTTCGTGCCGGTCGACTATCCGCTGTCCTGCATGCTCACCAATAGCGGCGCCGAGGCCACCGAGAACGCCCTCAAGGTGGCCCGTGCCGCCACCGGTCGCCAGGCGGTGATCGCCTTCGACGACGGCTTCCACGGCCGCACCCTGGCGGCGCTCAACCTCAATGGCAAGGTCAAGCCCTACAAGAGCCGGCTCGGTGCCCTGCCGGGGCCGGTGTTCCACCTGCCGTTTCCCAGCCGTGACAGCGGCGTGGGGGCCGACGAGGCCCTGGCGGCCCTGGCGCGGCTCTTCGAGGTGGAAGTGCCCAGCGACGAAGTGGCGGCGATCATCGTCGAACCGGTACAGGGCGAGGGGGGCTTTCGCCTGCTGGATGCCGAGTTCGCTGCCCGCCTGCGGTCGCTGTGTGATGAACACGGCATCGTGCTGATCCTCGACGAGATCCAGTCCGGCTTCGGGCGGACGGGCCAACGCTTCGCCTTCTCGCACCTGGGCATCGAGCCCGACCTGCTGCTGATGGGCAAGAGCATGGCCGCAGGCCTGCCGCTGGCCGCGGTGGTGGGCAAGGCATCGCTCATGGACGCCCTGCCCAAGGGCGGGTTGGGCGGCACCTATTCGGGCAATGCCGTGGCCTGCGCCGCCGCCAGGACGGTCATGAACCTGATGAGCAAAGATCGCCTGCACCAGTGGGGCGAGGCCCAGGAGGCAGCGATCGTCGCGGCCCATGACGACTGGCGCGAGCGCTTCTCGATGGTGGGTGCCTTGACCGGGATCGGCGCCATGCGCGGCATCGTCTTCGAGGATACCGAGAACGCCTCGGGCGCCGAGCACCTGGCGGCGCTGCTGGCGGCCGGCCGAGAAGCCGGCGTGCTGCTGATGCCCAGCGGGCGGCGGCGCAACGTTCTGCGTCTGCTGGCGCCGCTGACCGCCGAGCCCGAGATCATGGCCGAGGGCCTGGCGCGCGTGACCCGGGCCCTGGAATCGCTGACCCCATGATCGCTCGGCTCGAGGCGAGGGAGGCGATGGCCGGAGAGTACCGATACTTCCTCGAGGCCCTGCAAGACGCTGGCTTCGAGGGCGAGATCGCCCCGGACTACGCCAACCGCACGGTGCTGGCCACCGACAACTCGATCTACCAGCGCCTGCCCCAGGCGGTGATCTATCCGAAGCACGCCGACGACCTCGAGCGCCTGGCCCGGCTCGCCGCCCGCGAGGAGTTCCGCCGGGTGGCGCTGGCCCCGCGCGGCGGCGGCACCGGCACCAACGGCCAGTCGCTGACCGACGGCCTGGTGGTCGACGTCTCCAAGCACATGAACGCCATCCTCGACATCGACGTCGAGGCCCGACGGGTGCGCGTCCAGGCCGGCGTGGTCAAGGACCAGCTCAACGCCGCGCTCAAGCCCCACGGGCTGTTCTTCGCCCCGGAGCTCTCGACCTCCAACCGCGCCACCATCGGCGGCATGATCGCCACCGACGCCAGCGGCCAGGGCAGCTGCGAGTACGGCAAGACCCGCGACCACGTGCTCGAGCTCGACAGCGTGCTGCTCGGCGGCGAGCGCCTGGTCACCCACCCGGTGGACGAAGACGAGCTCGAGGCGCTGTGCCGGCGCGACGCCGCCGTGGGCCGGGTGCATCGCATGGCCCGCGAGATCATCGACACCGAGCGCCAGCGCATCCGCGAGACCTTCCCGCCGCTCAACCGCTGCCTGACCGGCTACGATCTCGCCCATCTGCGCACCGAGGACGGCAAGTTCGACCTCAACAGCGTGCTGTGCGGCGCCGAGGGCTCGCTGGCGTTCACCAGCGAGGCGGTGCTCAACGTGCTGCCGATTCCCAGGCACTCGACCCTGGTCAACGTGCGCTACGCCGGCTTCATGGACGCCCTGCGCGACGCCAAGGCTCTCATGGCAAGCTCCGCCGCCCCCACCTCTATCGAGACGGTGGACGACAAGGTGCTGGGCCTGGCCCAGCAGGACTTCGTGTGGGACAGCGTCGGCGAGTTCTTTCCAGAAACCGGCGACACGCCGACCCACGGCATCAACCTGATCGAGTTCAACGACGACGACCCCGAGCGGCTGAGCGAGCGGGTCGCGGCCTTCTGCGAACATCTCGCAAAGGACGACAGCGTCACCCGGCTGGGCTACACCCAGGCCGTGGGCCGGGAAGCGATCACCCGGGTCTACGGCATGCGCAAGCGCGCCGTGGGCCTGCTCGGCAACGTCCAGGGCGAGAAGCGCCCGCTGCCCTTCGTCGAGGACACCGCGGTGCCGCCGGAGCAGCTGGCCGACTACATCGCCGAGTTCCGCGCCCTGCTCGACGCCCGCGGCCTGGCCTACGGCATGTTCGGCCACGTCGACGCCGGCGTGCTGCACGTGCGCCCGGCGCTGGACATGAAGGACCCGGCCCAGGAGGCGATGATCCGCGAGATCTCCGACGCGGTCGCCGCGCTGACCCGGAAGTACGGCGGCCTGCTGTGGGGCGAGCACGGCAAGGGCGTGCGCTCGGAGTACGCGCCGGCCTTCTTCGGCCCGCTCTACCCGAGCCTGCAGCGGCTCAAGGGCGCCTTCGATCCGCATAACCAGTTGAATCCGGGCAAGATCGCCACGCCGCTGTCCATCCCGCCCGAAGACGCGGCACCCTCCAGCCCGCCCGAAGATGCGGCACCCTCTAACCCGCCTGAAGACGCGGGTAGAGCCCCCTCGGCCCAGAATGAGACGCCCGAAGCTGCGGAACCCTCCAGCCCGCCCGAAGATGCGGGCAGGGCACCGGATTCCGGCTCCGAGCAGGCAACACCGGCCGAGGAAGAGCAGGCCGTGAAGTGGGTCGACCCGGGGCTGCTGGCCATCGACGGGGTGCCGACCCGCGGCCAGCTGGATCGCCGTATCGACGAGCGGGTCTGGCAGGCCCACGGCGATGCCGTCTATTGCAACGGCAACGGCGCCTGCTACAGCTACGATCCTGAGGACGCCATGTGCCCGTCGTGGAAGGCCACCCGCCAGCGCATCCACTCGCCCAAGGGCCGCGCCAGCCTGATGCGCGAATGGCTGCGCCTGCAGGGCGAGGCCGGTGTCGACGTGCTCGAGGCCTCGCGCGACGCTCGAAGCGGCGGCGCCTGGGGCGCGCTCAAGGCCTTCCCCGGCAAGCTCAGGAACACCCTGGCCAAGCGCCGCGGCGAGGACGACTTCTCCCACCAGGTCTACGACGCCATGGCCGGCTGCCTGGCCTGCAAGTCCTGCGCCGGCCAGTGCCCGGTCAAGGTCAACGTGCCGACCTTCCGCTCGCAGTTCCTCGAGGTCTACCACGGCCGCTACCTGCGTCCGCCGCGCGACTACCTGATCGGCGGGCTGGAGTTCATGGTGCCGACGCTCGCCCGCGTCGCGCCGCTCTACAACGCCGCCCTGGACAATCGCTGGGTCAGCCGCCTGCTGGCCGGCCCGGTGGGCATGGTCGACAGCCCCCGGCTGTCCCGGGCGCGCCTCGACCAGCAGCTCAAGGCCTGGGGCGTGCCCGAAGCCACGCCGACATCGCTGGGCCGGCTCACCGAGGCCCAGCGCGCCAACAGCGTGGTGCTGGTGCAGGACGCCTTCACCAGCCACTTCGAATCCAAGCTGGTGATGGACGTGGTCGAGCTGCTCGAGCGCCTCGACGTGCGGGTGTTCGTCGCACCCTTCGCCCCCAACGGCAAGCCGCTGCACGTGCAGGGCTTCCTCGGCGCCTTCGCGCGCACCGCCGAGAAGCAGGCCGAACGGCTGAGGACGCTGGCCGAGGCCGGCGTGCCGCTGGTCGGCATCGACCCGGCGATGACCCTGACCTATCGCCAGGAGTACGTGAAGGCGCTGGGCCCCGACGCCGTGCCCGAGGTGCAGATGCTGCCCGAATGGCTGAGTGAGCGGTTGGCAGAGCGCGCGCCCGAGCTGGCACCGGAGGGCTCGAGCCTCGACGATCCCGGCTACCGGCTGCTCGCCCACTGCACCGAGAAGACCAACGCCCCGGGCACGCCCAAGGCCTGGCAGCGGCTGTTCGCCGCCTTCGGCCTGGAGCTCGAGGTAGTGGCCAGCGGCTGCTGCGGCATGTCCGGCACCTACGGTCACGAGGCACGCAACCTCGAGACCTCGAAGACCATCTACGCCCAGTCCTGGCAGCCCAAGGTCGAGGACCCGGCCAACGCCGGCCGGCTGCTGGCCAGCGGCTACTCCTGCCGCAGCCAGGCCAGGCGGCTCTCGGAGGCCGCGCTGCGCCACCCGCTGCAGGCGCTGCTGGAAGCGCTCAAGCGGGGCGGCCAGTCGCCGCGGTACGGGCTCGACGACTATCGTTCAGACAATAGACCCAAGAGGCAATCGACATGACGACCACATCCCTCGTCTCCACCGACGCGATCCGCGACCGCTTCTCCCAGGCCATGTCGGCCATGTACCAGGCCGAGGTGCCCCAGTACGAGACCCTGCTGGCGCTGGTCGACGAGGTGAACCGCGAGACCCTGGCGCGTGACGCCGGGCTGGCCGAGCGCCTGGAGGCCCACGACGAGCTGAATCGCCTCGGCGTCGAGCGTCACGGTGCCATCCGCGTGGGCAGCGCCGCGGAGCTGGCCATGCTGCGTCGGCTGTTCGCGGTGATGGGCATGTATCCGGTGGGGTACTACGATCTCGCCGAGGCCGGGGTGCCGGTGCATTCCACCGCCTTTCGCCCGGTCGACGACGCGGCCCTGGCCCGCAATCCCTTCCGCGTCTTCACCTCACTGCTGCGCCTGGAGCTGATCGAGAACGAGGCGCTGCGCGAGCGGGCCGCGGCGATCCTGGCCCAGCGCGACATCTTCACCCCCGGCGCCCGGGAGCTGATCGAGCTCTGTGAGCACCAGGGCGGGCTGACCGAGGAGCAGGCCGAGCGGTTCGTGGCCGAGGCGCTGGAGACCTTCCGCTGGCACCGCGACGCCACCGTGGATCTGGATACCTATGAGGCGCTGCACGCCGAGCACCGGCTGATCGCCGACGTGGTGTGCTTCCGCGGGCCGCACATCAACCACCTGACACCGCGCACCCTGGACATCGACGAGGTCCAGCGGCGCATGCCGGCCGCCGGCATGAATCCCAAGGCGGTGATCGAGGGCCCGCCGCGCCGCGACTGCCCGATCCTGCTGCGCCAGACCAGCTTCAAGGCGCTGGAGGAGTCGATCCGCTTCGCCAGCGATCGCCAGGGCACCCACACCGCGCGCTTCGGCGAGATAGAGCAACGCGGCGTGGCGCTGACCGCCGAGGGTCGGGCGCTCTACGACCGCCTGCTCGCCGCCTCCCGCGAACGCACCGCGGGGCTCGCCAACGAGGACCACCAGCGGGTGCTGGCCGAGGCCTTCGCCGACTTCCCCGACGACGAGGCCGTGCTGCGTCGCCGCAGCCTGGCGTTCTTCGAGTACCGGCTGACCGAGGCCGGGCGGGCCTCCGGTCCGGTCGACACCCCTGATCCCGAGGCGCTGATCGAGCGCGGCCTGGTGGTCGCCCGGCCGATCACCTACGAGGACTTCCTGCCGGTGAGCGCGGCGGGCATCTTCCAGTCGAACCTGGGCGACGGCGGCGGCGAGGCCTATGCCGGCAACGCCAACCGCGAGGCCTTCGAGGCGGCGCTGGGCGCGTCGGTCACCGACGAGCTGTCCCTCTACGCCGAGCGGGAGCGTACCTCGCTGGCCGCGGTGCGCGAGGCCCTGGCCGGCTGAGCGCAGACCCACTGGCCGCGGCGGCGCCTTGGCCGGCCGCGGCGTCGCTCGGCTATGATGGGGCTCCGCCCATGGACGGGGACCCCCGATGTCGCTCCTTTCCGCTTTCGATGCGCTGTCGCCGCTGTCAGGCGGCCTCGACCTGCTGCTGATCCTGCTCTCGATGCTGACGTCCGGCTTCACCGCGGCCTTCGGCGCCGGCGGTGGGGTGTTGATGATCATGGCGCTGGCCCAGGTGATGCCGGCGGCGGCGCTGATCCCGGTGCACGGCATGGTGCAACTGGGCTCCAACGTCGGACGCACGGCCATGACCTGGCGCCATGTCGACCGAGCCACCCTGCTGGCCTTCCTGCCCGGCGTGGTGCTGGGGGCGCTGGCCGCCGCCTGGCTGCTGATCCGGCTCCCCGCCGGCGTGCTGGAGCTGTGCATCGCCGCCTTCGTGCTCTTCACGCTGTGGGGGCCGGGACTGTCCGGTCGTATCCTGGGTGGGTTCGGCATCCTGGTCGTCGGTGCGGTTACCACCCTGCTGTCGAGCCTGGTCGGGGCCAGCGGCCCGATGGTGGCCGCCTTCATCAAGCAGCGCCAGGAAGGGCGCCTGGCCAAGGTGGCGACCTTCGCCGCCTGCATGGTGGCCCAGCACCTCACCAAGGCCTTCGTGTTCGGAGCGGCCGGGTTCGTGTTCCATGAGTGGCTGGGGCTGATCCTGGCCATGGTCGGGGCCGGGTTCCTCGGCACCTGGCTGGGCCTGCGCCTGCTGCGACGGCTCTCCGATCGCCGCTTCGACGACCTCTTCCGCCTGGTGCTGACCCTGCTGTCGCTGCGACTCGCCTGGCTGGGCATTACGCGCCTGTGGGGTGGCTGAGTCTTCGACGTTGAAGCACAGGACCATCGTGCAAGGGGCCATTCGGCGACGGCTTGGCATATGCTGAAAGGCATCGTCGGCCATGGATCGCCGATACGCTTCCCGGTTGCCGCGGAGGTCGCCCATGCGCCGCTCGCTGTCCCTCCAGTCGTTGACTGCCCTGTCCATCGTCGGGCTGATGCTGGTCGTGGCGGGCGTGCTGCTGTGGCACGGCGCCCGCGGGGCGGATCAACTGCTGGTCAGTGCCGTGCAGGACACCGGCCGACAGCTCGCCCTGACCACCGAGGAGCGCGCCCGGCGACTGATCGATCCGGCCCGGGTGGTGGTGCAGCTGCTGGCCCAGGACGAGCTCACATCCCAGCAGCGGCTCGTCGATCGGCTACAGCACCTGCCGCTGCTGGCCGCCTCACTGAAGGCCCATTCCGCCGCCAGCGCCGTCTATGTCGGCTACGACGATGGGGATTTTCTGCTGCTGCGACCGGCGGATCGGGTGTCGTCGGGACTGCTGCCCGATGTGCCCGGCGCCGAGCGGGCGGCGTACCTGGTGCAGGCGGTCGATCGTGATCCCGAGGGCGATGCCCGGGGCGAATGGCGCCTCTACGACCAGGACCTGAACCTGCTCGTCAGGCGAGCCCGGCCGGATTATGACTTCGACCCTCGACGTCGCCCCTGGTATCGCGAGGCGATGGCCGCCGATGGCGCGCAACTGACCAAGCCGTATGCGTTCTTCACCACCCATGAAGTCGGCATCACCCTGTCGCAGCGCAGTCGCAGCGGTCAGGCGGTGGTGGGGCTGGATGCCTCGCTGGCCGACCTGGGCGACGAGATGGCGTCGCTGGGCCTGACGCCGGGCACGCGGCTGGCGGTCGTCGGACAGTCGGATCGGCTGATGGCTTATCCCGACGTCGAGCGGCTGCTCATCGCCGGTCCCGAGGGCCTGCGGCTGGCGACCCTGGAGGAGCTCGACGATCCGGTGCTGAACCGGCTGGGCGTGATCGCCGAAACCGGGGAAGCGGCACGCTTTCGGGTGAATGGCCAGGCCTGGTTCGGCATGCGCCTGCCGTTCCAGATTCCCGGTGAACAGCCGTCCCATCTACTGGTGGCGATGCCGGAAACCGAACTGCTGGCCGGAACTCGGCAACTGCTCTGGCAGCGCACCCTGGTGGCCGGCCTGCTGGTCCTGGCCCTGTTGCCGCTGGGCGTCTGGGTGGGGCATCGCCTGGGGCAGCCGCTGTACGCGCTGGCCGAGCAGGTCCAGGCACTGGCCGCCTTCGACTTCTCGGCCTGCCGGGGGGTGCGCTCCCCAGTGCGAGAGGTGCAGCGGCTGAGTCGGGCCCTGGAGGGCATGGCCGGCAGCATTGCGGATTTCCAGCGCATGACGCGGACGCTGAACAGCGAGGCGCGGCTGGAGACGATGCTCGCCAACATCCTCGAGGACCTGCTGAGCATCACCGATAGCCGGCATGGCGCCATCTATCTCGAGGATGAGGCCGACGCCACGCGCTTCGCCTGCCTGGCCGAGAAGGGACAGGGCGAGCTCGGCGAGCCGCTGCCCCCGCGTCTCACCCTGACGGCGCCCGACGACGACGGCCTGGCGACCCTGAGCCGCAAGCTCGAAGCCCGGGGCTACCTGGTGCAGCCGCTAAGCAATCGCAGCGGCCATCGTATGGGGCTGCTGCTGCTGGCATTGCGCGAAGCGGGGCCGGGCGAGGATCGCCCCTGGCGACGCTTCGTCGAGGAAATCTCCGGCGCAGCCGCGGTGGCGATCGAGACGCGCCGCCTGCTTGAGGGAGAGCAGCGCCTGCTGGATGCCATCGTCGAGCTGATCGCCGGGGCCACGGATGCCAAGTCACCGCACACCGGTGGGCACTGCTCACGGGTACCGCAGCTGGCCGAGATGCTGCTGGAAGGGGCGCATCGCATGACCAGTGGCCCCTTTGCGCTGGAGGTGGTGGATGACAATCGGCGGACCGCCTTCCACCTGGCAGCCTGGCTGCATGATTGCGGCAAGCTGACGACCCCGGACGAGGTCATGGAGAAGGCCACCCGGCTGGAGACGCGCTACAACCGCATCCATGAGATCCGCACTCGCTTCGAGGTGCTGTGGCGCGATGCCGATATCGCCTACTGGCGGGGCCGTGCCGAGGGTGGTGACGAGGCGGTCCTGGCGCAGGCGCGCGAGCGTCGGCGGACCGAACTGCAGGAGGCCTGGCAACTCGTCGCCGAGCTCAACCTGGGAAGCGAGCGCGGCGACGAGACCCGGTCGAGGCGGCTGGAGGAGATCGCCGAGTGGCGCTGGTGGCGCCACTTCGACGATCGGCTTGGCATCTCCGAGGACGAAGCCGAGCGCCTGGCTCGCGAGCCGACGGTCGAGCTTCCCGCCGAGGAACCGCTGCTGGCCGACCGGCCGCGCCATCGCATCGACTGGGTGGCATCGCCGCCGCCGGTGGCCCCCGAGGACCCGGCCAACCGCTGGGGCTTCGCCATGCGACCGCCGGCGGTGGCCGGGAACCAGGGCGAGCTCTACAACCTGAAGGTGGCGCGCGGCACCCTCAACGACGTGGAGCGCTTCCGCATCCAGGAACACATCGTTCAGACCATCATCATGCTCGAGTCGCTGCCCTGGCCGGGGCACCTGCGTCGAGTGCCGGCGATCGCCGGCAACCACCATGAACGCATGGATGGCCGGGGTTATCCGCGCCGGCTGAGGCTCGCCGATGCCAGCCTTGAGGAGCGCATCATGGCGGTGGCCGATGTCTTCGAGGCGCTGACCGCCGCCGACCGCCCCTACAAGCCGGGCATGACGTTATCGCGCTCGCTGACGATCCTGGCGGGCATGGCCCGCGACGGCCACCTGGACCCCGACGTGTTCGCGCTGCTGCTCGACAGCGGCGTGTGGCGCGAGTACGCGACCCGTTTCCTGGCACCCGAACAGATCGATAGCGTGGATATTGCGGCACTCAAGGCCGCGGCCGGTCGTTGAAGCGACGAAAAGTGGAAATGCCACCGTTGACCGCGTTTCCCCCTGTACAGGGCGGGTCCCTGGGTCATAATGCACTCATGTAGAGAGTCATATTTCAGGGGAACACCGATGCTGCCTCTTCCGGTCCCGGGCTGGCGACCTTTTGTCCTCGCCAGCCTCGTCATGGTCGCCTTGCTGCTGACGACCAACGCCCAAGCCAACAATCCCCGCTATGCGGGCATCGTCATCGACGCCGACACCCACGAGATCCTGTACGCCGAGAACGCCGACGCGCCGCGCTATCCGGCCTCGTTGACCAAGATGATGACCCTCTACCTGCTGTTCGAGGCCATCGAAGGGCGCAGCATGAGCCTGGGTCAGCCGCTGCCGGTCTCGGCCGCGGCCGCGGCCATGCCGGCCACCAAGCTGTACCTGAAGCCCGGCGAGAGCATCCCGGTGGAGACGGCCATCGAGTCGTTGATCGTGACGTCGGCCAACGACGTGGCGGTGGTCGTCGCCGAGGCCCTGGGCGGCAGCGAACGCCACTTCGCGCGGATGATGACCCAGCAGGCCCGGGAGTTGGGCATGCGCCACACCACCTTCCGCAACGCCTCCGGCCTGCCCGACGACGCCCAGGTCACCACGGCCCGCGACATGGCGGTACTGGCCCGCCGGCTGATGCTCGATTTTCCCCAGTACTACCACTATTTCTCGCTGCAGCGCTTCACCTGGCGGGGCAAGACCCATCGTGGCCACAACCGTCTGCTGGCCAATTACCCGGGAACCGATGGCCTCAAGACCGGTTTCATTCGTGCCTCTGGCTTCAACGTGGCCACCTCGGCGGTCCACGATGGCCGTCGCATGCTCTCGGTCGTGATGGGAGGCTTCTCCGCGGCGTCCCGTGACGAGCACATGGCCGATCTGCTGAATCGCGGTTTCGCGCGGGCGGCCCTGGCCGACGGCCACAACTGGCTGGCTCGTACAGCGATCTCCAACGAACGCCTGATGCCGTTGCCGGCAAGGCCGATGCCGCCGCCCCGCGGGCAGATGCTGGCGAGCCTCGAGACCAGTGTGCCGGCGCCGACCCCGCGGGTGGCCGCGCCCCGTACCGTTTCTCCGGCGCCCGCGGCAAGCGAGCCGACGCCGCAGGCCGCCCCATCCGTCGCTTCCGTGCCCGGGCCGGTGGTGAGCGAGTCGGCTCCGCGGGTTGCCTCATCCGTCGCCTCGGCGCCGGGGCCGGTGGTGAGCGAGCCGCCGAGCACGCCGGCCGCGGTGGCCCGGGAAGCCGCCGTACCCTCGCCGGACGAGGCGATCGTGGCAGCGGCCGCAACGCCCGCAGCCGCCGGCGACGCGGGCGTGCGGCGCGCCGATCCCCTGCGCCCGATGATCGATCAGAACGAGCCGGCCGTGGGTGGCTGGGGCGTGCAGGTCGGCGCCTTCAGCGATGCCGAACACGCGCGTCGTCTCGCCGATCGCGCCGCCGAACGCCTGGCCACGGAGCTGGCCGATGCCCGGGTCGCGGTACCGCGTGTCGAGGGTGCCGGTGTCTATCGCGCGCGGCTGGTGGACCTGCATGAGGGACAGGCCCGGCAGGCCTGCCAGCGTCTCCAGGCCCAGGGCATGGACTGCATGGTGGTCCAGGCGTCGCTCTGACGGCGGGCCCCGGCCGTCGCCCCATTAGGGGGTTGCCGTTGCCGAGCGAAGCGCTTAGCGTAGGATGAACCACCCCGCCGGCCCAGCCGGTGGGGTGGTTTTTTCTTCATCCTGCCGCTGTGCAAGGAGGCATCGCATGGCACCTTCACTGAAGGGCATCCTTTACATGTGCGGTGGCGTGCTATGCCTGGCCCTGGGCGATGCGGTCACCAAGTGGTTGGGCCAGGTGCATTCGCCGCTGCAGATCATCTTCTTCCGCACCCTGGTGTCGCTGCCGCTGATCGTGCTGATCGCGCGCTTCAACGGCGGCCTGCGCACGCTGGGTACGCGGCGACCGGGCGTGCACCTGCTGCGCGGCCTGATCTTCGCGGCCACCATGGTTACCTTCATGTGGGGACTGGTGCTGCTGCCGCTGGCCACCGCCACGGCGATCGCCTTCGCCGCCCCGCTGTTCGTGACGCTGCTGTCGGTGCCGCTGCTCGGCGAGCGGGTCGATCGCCCCACCTGGCTGGCCACGCTGCTCGGCTTCGTCGGCGTACTGGTGGTGGTGCGGCCCGGAGCCGCCGGCTTCCAGCCCGCCATGCTGGTGGTGGTCGCCGCGGCGCTGTTCTATGCCTTGACCATGATCACCGCGCGCCGCTACGGCGAAGGGGAGCATCTCTGGGCGATGGTCTTCTACACCACCCTGGTGCCGTGCCTGGGCGCGTCCCTGACCCTGCCCTGGGTGTGGCAGACGCCCGCCCCGCTGCACTGGATCGGCTTCCTGGCCGGCGGCGTGCTCGGGGTCGGCGCCATGGTGGGGCTCACCCAGGCCTTCCGCCACGCCCCGGCGGCCATCGCCGCGCCCTTCGACTACACGGCCCTGCTGTGGGCGGTGCTGCTGGGCTGGGGCTTCTGGGACGAAATGCCGGACCCCTGGGTGTTCGCAGGCGGCAGCCTGATCATCGCCAGCGGCCTTGCCATCGCCTACCAGGAACGCCGCGTCGCCCTGAATCGCCGCCCCTCCCTGTGACGCTCCAGTGCCGGCCGGGATAAGTCGCGCTTAAGCCGAGTCGGCCAGACTCGTGGATGGCGACACGCCGTCGCCATCCACTGTCACGGGAGACCCCACCATGAACAAGACGATCATCGTGAAGGGCGCACTGGCCCTGGGCCTGTCGCTGAGCGCCGTCTCGGCACTGGCCAGCCCCACCTGCAGCGAGGCGCCCCAGAGCGAGTGGCTGCCGGCCGACGAGATGCGTGCGCGCATCAACGAGATGGGCTACGAGATCAAGACCTTCCAGACCACCGATGGCGGCTGCTACGAGATCTACGGCTGGGACGACCAGAAGCATCGCGTCGAGATCTATTTCGATCCGGTCAGCGGTGACATCGTCAAGCAGGAAGTCGACGACTAGTCCGGGAGGCCCGTCATGACGACATCTTCACAGCGGGCCCGCGTGCGGGTCTGGGATCCCCTGGTGCGCCTGGTCCACTGGCTGCTGGTGGCCGGGTTCGCGGCCAACTACCTGATCACCGAGGAGGGCAGCGCCTGGCATGACTGGATCGGCTACGGTCTGGTGGCGTTGATCGCCGTGCGCCTGCTGTGGGGCTTCGTTGGCCCCTGGCCGGCGCGCTGGCGGAGCTTCTGGCCGACACCGGCGCGGCTGCGGCGGACCCTCTCCGGCCTTCCCGCCTCGGCGTCGGAGCGGGCACGCATCACCCACACCCCGCTGGGGGCGCTGATGATGCTGACCCTGCTGGCGCTGATGCTGGGGCTTGGCGTGACCGGCTACATGATGGAGGAGACGGTGCGCTTCTGGGGCGTGGGCTGGGTCAAGGAGCTCCACGAGGCCATGGCCAACGCCATCGCCCTGCTGGTGCCGCTGCATGTGCTCGGCGCCGTGCTCGAGAGCCGCAAGCGCCGCGACAATCTCATCGCCGGCATGATCCACGGCTATCGACGGACGCCCGAAGAGCCCCCGACCTCTTCCTGAGTCGGCCGGCAGTTCCAGGTCCGTTACGGTCCCGCACGGTGGCGTGCGGGACCGTTTTCGTGCGCAGGATCGGCGCGTGACGCCCGTGTCTTACGGCAAGGCGGGGGGAAAGACGCGGGGAAAAGCCCGGGCGGCGGCTTCCGGGTCCGGGGTGCCGCAGATCGCCGAGACCACCGCCAGGCCGCCGGCGCCGGCCCGATGTACCGCTTCGGCGTGTTCGGCCTTGAGGCCGCCGATAGCCACCGTGGGCAGCGGGCTGGCGGCGGAAAGCTCGGCGAGTCCGTCGAAGCCCAGCGGCGCGGCGTGATCGCGCTTGGTGGGGGTGGCGAAGACCGGGCCTAATCCCAGGTAGTCGAGCCGCGCCGCATCGAGCCGCGCCAGCTGCTCGTGGGTCTGCACCGACAGGCCGAGGATGGCGTCCGGGCCGAGCGCTGCCCGAGCGTCGGCGACCTCGCCGTCGTCCTGACCGATGTGCAGGCCGTCGGCATTGCTGGCGAGCGCCACCTCGAGGCGATCGTTGATGATCAGCGGTACGCCGCTTCCCGCCAGGGCGGTCTTCAGGCGCCGCGCCAGCGGCACCAGCTCGGCGTCGCTGGCGTGCTTGTCGCGCAGCTGGACGACGCTTACGCCGCCGCGCACCGCGGCCAGCACGGTGTTCTCCAGCCCGTGGGCGGCGCACAGTTCGGGATCGGTGACCAGATAAAGGGAGAGATCAAGGCGCATCGGTGAGCTCCAGGCGGGCGTGTCCGGTGGGGGTGGTGGCGAGAGCGGCAGGGTCGAGGGCGTACAGCGCATCGAGGAAGGCCACGGCAAAGCTGCCCGGGCCGGTGGCGCTGTCGCCGGCGGTCTCGCCGGCGGCGGCGTAGGCGGAAAGCGCTGCCACCGTGGCCTCGAAGGGATCCTCGGCGGCGGCCAGGAAGGCGCCGACCACGCCGGTCAGCGCGCAGCCCAGGGTAGTGACGCGGGGCATCAGCGCATGGCCGCCGGCCACCCGCGCCAGGCGTCGGCCGTCGGTGACCAGGTCGACCTCGCCGGTGACCGCCACCACCGCACCGCTGTCGAGGGCCAGGGTCACCGCGGCCCGCTCGGCGCTGTCGGCGGTATCGGTGCTGTCCACGCCGCGCCCGCCGCCGCCCTGCCGGGCCAGCGCGAGGATTTCCGAGGCGTTGCCGCGAATCGTGGTCGGGCCCAGCGCCAGTAGCCGGGCGCCGGCCTCGCGTCGGAAGCGGGTCGCGCCCACCGCCACCGGGTCGAGTACCCAGGGCGTGCCGGCCGCGTTGGCGGCGCGGGCGGCGTCGTCCATGGCATCCAGCCAGTGGGGCGAGAGGGTGCCGATATTGAGTGTCAGGGCGCTGGCCAGAGCGGCGAACTCGGCGGCTTCCTCGCGGGCGTGGACCATGGCCGGCGAGGCGCCCAGGGCCAGCAGCACGTTGGCCATGGTGTTCATCGCCACGTGGTTGGTGAGGTTGTGGACCAGCGGGGTGGTCGCGCGCACCCGAGCGAGGTGCGAGGCGGGATCGAGGGATTGCATCGGGCCTCCTGGCGGACGGGAGGCGCGGGCCCGCGAAGGCCGGCACGACTCCCTCCGCCGGCATTATCCGGGTCAGGTGATGAGGGTGCCTCTCAGCCGGAACGGTCTGTCGTGCCGGCGCCCCTGTCGTCGGGCCCCACTATCCCCCTTCCTCCCGGGCTTGTAAAGCCGCCGGCCGGGGCAGCCAGACCCGCACGCTCAGGCCGCCGCCGCTGGCCTCTTCCAGCGTCAGGCGGCCGCCATGGCGCTGTACCAGGCGGTCGACGATGGACAATCCGAGTCCGGCGCCGGCTCCCGGGCCGGCACGGTGAAAGCGTGCCAGTACCTGGCGTCGCTGGGGCTCGGGGATGCCGGGCCCCTGGTCGTCCACCCGCAGCGTCAGTGCTCCTGCTTCGCGGCCCAGGAACACGTCGATGCGGCCGCCGGGAGGCGAGTGATGCATGGCGTTGCCGACCAGGTTCTGGACCAGGATGGTGAGCGCGCCGGGTTCGGTGCGCAGCCGCCAGTCGAGGTGCTCGTCGGCCTCGAGGTGTAGTTCCTGGCCTTGGTCGGTGGCCAGCGGCAGCAGTTCGGCCAGGGCTTCGCGCACCTCGTGCAACAGGTCGGTGTCCTGGTCGGGGGTCTCCTCCTGCTCGGGGTCCAGGCGCGCCAGGGTCAGCAGCTGGCCGACCAGGCGCGTGGCACGGGCCATGCCGTCGCGCAGCTGCGTCAGCGCCTCGCGGCGATCGTCGGGGTCCTGGGTGGCCAGGGCATTCTGGGCATGCAGGTCGAGCACCGCCAGCGGGGTCCGCAGCTCGTGGGCGGCATCGGCGATGAAACGCTTCTCGCGGGTACGCAGCTCGCGGAGGCGCCCCAGCAGGCGGTTGAGTGCCCCGGCGATGGTGGCCAGCTCCTGGGGGAGCGGAGCATCCGGCAGGGGCTGGAGATTGTGGGGGTCGCGCTCCTGGATCTGGGCGGCCATGCGCGACAGCGGCCGTAGCCCCCAGCCGATCGCCCACCATAGCAGTGCCGCCAGCGCCGGCAGGCCGAGCAGGTCAGGAAGCAGGGTGCGCAGCGCGATGTCGGTGACCAGCCCGCTGCGCACGTCGCCGCGCTCGCCGACCAGTACCCGCAGGTCGTCGTCCGGGGCGCTCAGGGCGAAGACTCGCCATTCGTGGCCGTTTTGTCGCACGTCCTGATAGCCGTCGCGGCGTTTGGTGAAGGGCGTGGAGGGCGCGCTGGCCGAGCGCAGCAGCAGCCGCTCGCCGCGCCACGCCTGGAAGGCCACCTTGCCCTCGTAGCGATGGCCGGCGATGGCCGAGTCGCCCGATTCGGCGCGCTGGAGAGCGCTGTCGAGGCTGGCCAGCAGGGCGTCGCGCTGCGCCTCCGGGAGCGGCGCGCGTATCAGCCCCTCCAGCAGGCGGGCGTTCTGGGTCAGGCGCGCGTCGAACAGTTCCTCTACCTCGTGGGCGGCGTCGCGATAGCTGGTCAAGCCGATCGCCAGCATGCTCAACGCGAACACCAGCAGCACGATACCCAGGGTGCGGCGGCGGATCGAACTCATGCGCCCTCGTCCGTCGGAGCCTTGTCCATGATGTAGCCGATGCCGCGCAGGGTACGGATCAGCTCGGGAAACAGCTTGCGGCGCAGGTGGTGCACGTGGACCTCGATGGCGTTGCTCTCCACGTCTTCGTCCCAGCCATAGACCAGCCGGGTCAGGGTGTCGCGGGTAAAGGCGTGTCCCGGGTGGCTGAGGAATTCCTGCAGCAGGGTAAATTCCCGGCGCGACAGCGTGACCGGTTCTCCGAGGTAGGTGACGAGGCGATTGCCGGGGTCGAGCACCACGCCGCGGTGGCGCAGTTCGCTGGTGACGTGACCCTGACTGCGTCGCAGCAGGGCGCGCAGACGCGCCTTGAGTTCGGCGACCTCGAAGGGCTTGGTCAGATAGTCATCGGCGCCGGCGTCCAGGCCCTGGATGCGATCCTCGATGCCGTCGCGGGCGGTCAGCACCAGCACCGGAACGCGGCTGCCTGACCGGCGCAGGCGCTCGAGCAGGCCGACGCCGTCGAGCCGCGGCAGCCCCAGGTCGAGGATGACGGCGTCGAACGGCTCCTCGTCCTGCAGGGCATGGAGAGCGCTGATGCCATCGTCGAGGATGTCGACGGTGTAGTGTTCCGGTTTCAGCGCCAGGCGAATGCCTGACGCCAGGCTGGGGTCGTCCTCCACCAGCAGTATGCGCATGGCCTGTCCTTGTCAGTGATCGAGCTGCTCGAGCAGGGCCTGCACCTCCTGGCGACGTCCGGCATCGGCGCGCTCACGGCCGGGGCGAGGCGCCGCCTCGAGGGCATGGCGCAAGGCCTGGCGAGCCTCCTGGTCGCGGCCCTGCTCATGCAGATAGTCGCCCCAGAAGTAGAGACTGTCGAGCCCATCGGGCGAGACGCCGAGCCCGCGCTTCAGGTAGCGCTCGGCTTTCTCGTCGTCGCCGAAGGACACCGGCCAGCCGGGCACCTGGTAGTAGAGCGCGCCGAGGCTGGTGTAGGCGGCGCCGTCGAGCGCCAGCGGATCCAGCGACAGCGAGGCTTCCAGCTCCTCGCGCGCCTGCTTGACCAGGCTCAAGGCGGACAGGCCGCCGCTGGCGCCGGCCTGGGTAGAGCGCACGATACCCGCCCAGGCGTGCAGCTCAGCGGCATCGGGGTGGGCCGCGACGGCCTGCTCGGCGCGTTCGGCCAGCGCCGCGTAGGCGTCTTCCTGCTGGTTCTCGGGCAGGTCGTAGCGAATTTCCGCCCAGCGCGACTGCAGGCCTGACAGGGCGTCGGCGACCTCGGGCTCCATGGCCAGGGCGGACGCCGCCGGCCAGGCGGTCAGGGCGGCCAGCGCAGAGAGAGCGGCAAGCCGGGAGGTGGCGAGACGATGCGTCATGGCGTGTCTCCCTTGGCGGGGGCGATGAAGCGGCGGATGGTGGGTAGCTGGCGGCGCAATGCGCGATCGATCAGCCCCGGGAACAGCGCGTTGAGGCGAGCGAAGATCGGCTCGGCGCCGCCCAGGCGAGTCTCCTTGCGGCCGCGCTCGATGGCTCGTCGCACCTGCACGGCTACCGTCTCCGGGGCGTCCATGGCGTTGCCCAGCGCCTGGTTCAGCTGCTCCATGGCCGGCGCGTTCATGGCGGTACGGGTCGCCCGCGGCGCGACGTAGAGCACCTGGACCGGGGAGTCGGCCAGCTCGCGGCGCAGTGCCTGGGTAAAGCCGTAGAGCGCGAACTTGGTGGCACAGTAGGCGGCCTGGCCGGGATAGCCGATATGGCCGAACGCCGAGCCCAGGTTGATCACCAGGCCCTGCTCGGCACGACGCAGTTGGGGCAGCAGGGCACGGGTCAACTGCAGGGTGGCGGTCAGGTTGGTGGTCACCAGCGACTCCAGGGTGGCGTCGTCGGTGTCCTCGAACAGCGCCGCGCGGTTGGCGCCAGCGGCGTTGATCAGCATGGTGCAGTCCAACCGTTCGGCGGCCCTCACCAGCTGGGCGCGATCCTCGGCGCGGGTGAGGTCGGCGGGCTGGGCCGTGACCTGACCGGGGTGGCGTCGGCACAGGCGTTCCAGGGTCGCGGCGTCTCGCCCGGTGACCAGCAACTGGGCCCCGGCCGCGGCGAGTTCGTCCACCAGCGCCCGGCCGATGCCGCCGCTGGCGCCGGTGATCAAGACTCGCTGGCCGGGCCAGCCCTCGATGAGATAGTGCGGATCAGACCAGCGCATCGGTGAGCTCCCGGGCGGCTTCGCCCCCCGTGCAACGGGCCGTGACGCCCCGGAACATGGCGCCATAGAGGCGATAGACCATGCGCGCGGTCTCGATCACCGCGTTCAGGTCGTCCTCGTCGAGGCGGTCGATCAGTGTCTCGAAGAAGGCCAGGTGGCCGATATCCAGGTCGCCGTGCGAACTCAGGTAGCGCACGGCATCGTCGGGCAGCCCGAGGCTCGCCTGCAGCTGTTCGGCGGCGCGGGTGGCCAGCGCCGTGCTGGTGCCTTCCAGCACCTGGACCATGCCGAAGAAGGCCACCGGATTGCCGTGCTCGATGCGGTCGCGCACGTAGGCCACCATCAGCGCGGTGGCCGGGTCGGGTGACGCGGCGGCGGCTGCCTCAGGGTCGCCGCCGGCGGCGCGGATATCGTCGAGGATCCACTGTTCGTGGCCGTGCTCCTCCTCGATGTACTCCACCAGCGGGGCGCGCAGCCAGCCCAGCCGATCGGGCAGGCGGGCCCCGCAGGCCATCATCAGCGGCACCGTGAAGCGCACGTGGTGATAGGCCTGGCCGAGAAAGGCGAGGTACTCGTCCCGGCCGACCTCGCCGTTCACGGCGCGGGTCAGCATGGGGGTGGCCAGCAGCCAGTCGCGGTCGGCGCGGGTGGCGTCCTGCAAGCGTTGATAGGCACTCATGGGGTCACTCCTTGGCGGCTTGGGGGATGCAGCCAGTCGCGGTAGGCGGCCAGGATGGCCGTGCGGCGCAGGCGGCCGTTGGCCGTCAGCTGGTCGTTGTGGGGGGTGAAGGGCGCGCAGCGGCGCCACTCGCCCACCCGGGCATAGTCGGGCAGGGTGGCGTTGGCCGCGGTGATCTCGGCGGCGATGGCCTCGTCGGTAAGGTCCTGGGCGGCGGGCACGATCAGCGCCCGGTTATGGGTCATGGCCTCGCCGTGGACCATGGCCTGGGCGATGCCCGGGCGTGTGACAAGTACGCCCTCCACCCACTGGGGATCGACGTTGCGCCCATAGGCGGTGATGAAGACTTCGCGGCGACGGCCCTCCAGCATCAGTGCATCGCCCGCCCAGTGGCCGAGGTCACCGGTGGCATGCCAGCCCGTCACCGGCGGCTCGCCCAGGTAGCCGAGCATGGTGGCACCGCTCACCTCGACCTCTCCGTCGTCGCTCAGGCGCACCCGGGCATGAGGTAGCGGGCGGCCCACGCCGCGGGGGGTTTCCCCGGGGCGGTTGAGGCACACCACCGAGGCGCATTCGGACAGGCCGTAGCCCTCCGCCACCGGCCAGCCGTCGGCCAGGGCTCGCTCGAGCAGCGGCGCGGCGACTCGCGCGCCGCCCACCGCCACCAGCTGCAGACTCTCTGGCGCGGCAGGCGCGGCGTCCACCAATGCCTGGAGCTGCTGGGGCACCAGGATCAGGCTGTGGGGGCGATAGCGCTCGATGGCGGCCAGGGCAGTGTCGGCGTCGAAGCCGCTGGCCCCTTGCCAGCCGAGCTCGGCGGCGCTGGGAAGGGCCACGCTGGCGCCGAGCCACAGCGGCAGATAGAGCCCGCCGAGGTTCTCCAGCAGGGTGGCCAGGGGCAGCATGGCCAGGTGGCGCTCTATGGTCACCTGGGCGACCGCCTCGGCCAGGCTCATCGCCACCGCCAGCACGGCCTCGGTGTCGAGGCACACGCCCTTGGGCGCGGCGCTGGTGCCGGAGGTGAAGGTGATGCGGGTGGTGCCGGGATGCAGCGCCGGCGGCGTCGGCACCGCGCGGGTGGCGATGTCGGCCGTCTCGGTGGCGATGAACCCCAGAGGCTCGCCGCCGGAGCCGATCCAGGCGTCGAGGCCGGCCCGTTCGACCAGGTGGCGGCGCTGGGCGTCGCCGAAGAAGGCCGGGACCGGCACCGCCACCCGGGCGTCGGCGAGCATTGCCAGGTCCCACAGTGCCCACTCCACGCCGTTGTCCAGCGCCAGGCCCACGCGCCGGGCGCCGACTGCCGCCAGCCGCGCCCGGCGCGCGTCGATCTCGTTGGCCAGGTCGCCATAGCTCAGGCGGCGTTGGCCATCCTCGAGTGCCGTGGCAGCAGGGTCGCGTTCGGCGTGGGTGGCCAGGCGGTCAAGGAAGCGTTCAAGCCGGTCGGACATGATCACCCTCCGACGGTGCGCTCAGAAGACCGGCCGTACGCAGTCGCTCGCGGGCCAGTTGCAGGTCGCCGGCCATCACCCAGGGGTGCTGGTCGTAGTAGCGTCCCCAGGCTTCCCGCTCCGTGCCCAGCCAGGCGGGGTCGGCGAGGCGCAGCGGCAGCAGGTCGATGCCCAGCCGCCGAATGCCGTTGATCACCGCCGGGATGGCGGTGAACAGCACCCAGTGCAGCCCCTCGCCGGCCAACTGGTCGATGAGGCAGGGGAACAGGCGTGCCTGCAGGCCGCGGCGAATGCTCACCAGGTTGCCGATCTCGGCGATGTGCTCGCGGGCGACCGGTGCGCCCAGGGCCTGGCTCAGGCAAGCCTCGGCGGGGGCGTCCAGATAGCCTTCCTGGAACAGTCGTTCCCGGTGGGCGTGTCGCACGCCCACCGCGGCCAACGGCTGCTCGCTTTGCCAGAGGCCGAACAGGCGTGGCAGGAACTGGGAGATGTGGGCATCGTGTTCGTCGGCGAAGCAGTGGGCCACCAACTGTTCGAGGCGACGGCGCTCCGACCAGTGATTGGCTTCGCGCCACTGGATCGGCGGCTCGGGAGTGACGCGAGAGGCGGGTAGGGGCATCGGGGCGTCTCCTTGACGTTTCCCCGACAGTGTGGCGGTCATAACTTAACCGCCCCTTAATTGCGGCTTTTATGTGGGTGGGGGGAGGAGTGAGGGGTAAGAGGTGAGGGGGAAGAGGGAAGAGGGAAGTGGTGAGTGATGAGTGGGGAGGGCGGTGTGCGTGAGCGGTGCCCGCGGGCACTGTGGCCGGCGGGCATGACGGTTCCAGGGGCCGTCAGAATTCCTCCATCGGCCCCTGATACGGGAGACCAGGCTTAGGCGCGGATATAGGCCCAGCCGTCCGTCTGCAGCTCGGCCAGCGTGACCACTGCGGCTTCTACCTCGGTGAGCCCCTTGGGGTTGTCGAGCCCTTGGGCGACCAGCGAGTTGCGGCATAGCCGCAGCCGGTCGTCGGTGTCGTCGGGCTCGGCCAGGGCGGCGGCTACGGCGCCGCCGTTGGCGACGATCAGCACCTCCGCCTCGGGGCGGGCGCGCTGCAGGTTGCGGGCGTTGCGCCGGGCCCGCGACAGGGACTCGGCGGTGGGGGCGTGGAGCAGGACGCGCAGGTCGCTCATCGGGGCGTTTCCTCGTTCAGTGTTCGCCGATGGCCGCCTCGACGGCCTGCACCTGGTCGGCGAAGTCGGGATGGTCGCGGCGCTCGACGGTCGGCAGCGTCACCTCATGGCGTGCCACCACGCCGGCCGGCTGCCCCGCCGCCTGGCGGCCCAGCACTACCACCTGGTCGGCCAGCAGCACCGCTTCTTCGATGTCGTGAGTGACGAAGACGATCGCCGCCTCGGTGCGCTGGCGCAGGTCGATCAACTCCTGCTGCAGGCGCCGGCGGGTGATGGCGTCGAGCGCCGAGAAGGGCTCGTCCATGAACAGCACCCGCGGGCGAACCGCCAGGGCGCGGGCGATGCCGACCCGCTGCTGCTGGCCGCCGGACAGGGTGTGCGGCCAGCGCTCGGCATATTCCTCCAGCCCCACCAGCGCCAGCGGCTCCAGGGCGCGTTGGCGACGCTCGTCGCGGGACAGCTCGAGCCCCTCCAGGCCCAACTCCACGTTGGCGCGCACCCGCCGCCAGGGGAACAGCCGCGGGGCCTGGAAGACCATCGACCAGGCGCGGCTGTCCCGGTCCTGGCCGTGGGGAATGTTCACCGTGCCGGCGCGGGGCGACAGCAGGCCCGAGAGGGCGCGCAGCAGGGTCGACTTGCCGACCCCGGAGGCGCCGACGATGGCCACGAACTCCCGGGGATGGACGGCCAGGTCGACGTCGTCGAGCACCGTGGCGTCGCCGAAGCCGAGGCGGATGCCGCGAGCGTTCAGCACCGGGATTGCGGTGTCGGCGGCGCTCATGGCTGCCACCTCAGCAGCCGACGCTGCAGGCTCACGAAAACGAAGTCGAACAGCGCGTACAGGCCGGCAATCGTCAGCATGTAGACCACCACGATGTCGGTGGCCAGCAGGCTTGAGGCTTCCATCATGCGCTGGCCGATGCCGGGGATGCCGAACAGCTCGGCGGCTACCACCGTCATCCAGCCCTGGCCGAGGCCGGCGCGCAGGCCGCCGAGGATGCCGGGGGCAGCCGCCGGCAGGCTGACCCGGGTGAGCCGCGACATGAAGCCGGTATGGCCAAAGGCCCGGGCCACCTCGTCGTAGCCCGGATCCACCGAGCGCACCGCGCTGTGGCTGGCGAAGTAGTTGATCCAGAACACCCCGATGCTGATGATGAAGGCCGCCGCCGAAGGGTTGATGCCGAACCAGATGATGGCGAAGGGAATCCAGGCCAGCGGCGGGATCGGGCGCAGCAGCCGCGCCAGCCAGGCGTGCACGGCGTTGAAGCGCGGCAGCAGCGCCGCCGCCACGCCCACCGCGATGCCCAGCAGCGAGCCGATCAGCACGCCCACGGCGTAGTGGGAAAGGCTGGCGGTGACCACCTCGAGCCAGATGCCGTCGGCGATCTCGGCCCACAGCACGCCGGGGATCATCGAGGGCAGCGGCACCAGGCTGCCGGGCAGCAGGCCGCTGCGCAGGGCCAGTTCCCACAGCCCCAGGAAGCCGGCCAGGCCGCACAGGCTCAGCAGGGTGCGCTTGGAACGGCTCATGAGCCGTCGCGCTCGCCGATCACGGCGTCATAGAGCGAGGTGTCGAACAGCGCGTCCAGGTCCACCGCCTGGCGCAGCGAGCCCTGCTCGAGCTGGAAGTCGTGCATGCGCCGGGTGCCCTCGCGGATGGCGTGCGGGTCGGCGACATAGTTCGACGACGGCGAGGCCAGGGCCGTTTCGACGGTCTCCAGCGGGATCAGGCGCTTGCCGACGAACTCGCGTACCGCCGGGGCAGCGGCCTCGGGATCCTCGGTGAGCATCTCGGTGGCGCGCAGGTGCAGTGCCATCAGCGTCTTCATCGCCTCGGGATGTTCGGCCAGCGTCGCCTCGCGTGCCGCCAGCACGGCGCCGGGCTGGCCGGGCAGCATCTCGTCGGCGCGGGCCACCACTCGGGCGCCGTCGTCGCGCTGCTGCACCGTGGTGAGGATCGGCTCGAGGATCGAGGCGGCGTCCACGGCGCCGGCCAGCAGCGCCTGCTGCACTCGGTCGGCGCCCATGGCGACGATGTTCACGGCGTCGGTGCCGATGCCCAGCTGCTCGGTCAGCCAGTAGCGCAGCACGGTGTCCGGTACCGAGCCCTGGGGAAAGGTGGCGATCTTGGGTGGGCGCCCCTGGGCCTCGGTAAAGCGGGCGATCGCCTCGGCGGCGTCGTCGGTGGCGGCGAAGTCCTCGGCCAGCGGCCCGCGGGCCACCAGGCCGATCTGCTCGCGGATGCTCGAGGCCAGCACCTTGATCGGCACGCCGTTGGCGCGGGCGACCATGGCCGGGCCGATGCCGAAGTACATGACGTCCAGCTCACCGGACGCCAGTGCCTGCACCATGGCCGGGCCGCTGGAGAAGCGGGTCAGTTCCAGGTCGAGGCCGGCCTCGTCGGTCCACCCCTCGCCTTCCATCACGAACAGCTGGGCGACGGGCAGGATCGGCATGTAGCCGACGTCGAGGGTGGTGTCTTCGGCCTGGGCCTGACCGACTGCGCCCAGGGAGAGGGCGGCCAGCAGTGCCAGGCGACGGATATGGCGCAACATGGGGATCTCCACCGGAATGCGAATGGATCCATACTAGCCGGCATGAGCTTATTCCATAAGCCTCGGCTAGGAAGATTTGTTCATACTCATATGTTCTTTACGCGTCATACGGCAGGCCGAAAACGACGACGCCGGCCCGAAGGCCGGCGTCGGTCGAGTGGTCAAGGGGCGGCTTACTTGCCGGGCTGCTTGACCAGCCGCAGGTAGGGTTTCTTCTCGTCCCAGCCTTCGGGGAACAGCTTGGCGGCTTCCTCGTTGCTGACCGCAGGCACGATGATGCAGTCGCCGCCCGGCTGCCAGTTCACCGGGGTGGCCAGCTTGTGGGAGTCGGTGAGCTGCAGGCTGTCGAGCACGCGCAGGATCTCGTCGAAGTGGCGCCCGGTGCTGGCCGGATAGGTCAGGGTCAGGCGGATCTTCTTGTTGGGGTCGACGATGAACACGCTACGCACCGTCAGGGTGTCGTTGGCGTTGGGATGGATCATGTCGTAGAGGTCGCTGACCTTGCGGTCGGCGTCGGCCAGCAGAGGGAAGTTCAGGGCGCTGCCCTGGGTTTCCTGGATATCGCCGGCCCAGGCCTTGTGATCCTCGAGCGGGTCCACCGACAGCCCGATGACCTTGGTGTTGCGCTTTTCGAACTCCGGCTTGAGCCGCGAGACCTCACCGAGTTCGGTGGTGCACACCGGGGTGAAGTCCTTGGGATGGGAGAACAGGATCACCCAGCTGTCGCCGGCCCACTCGTGGAAGTGGATGGGACCCTCGGTGCTTTCCTGGGTAAAGTCGGGTGCGATATCGCCGAGTCGCAGTGACATGGTGTCCTCCTTGGGTCGAAAGGTCGGCATCGCCAGACGATGCCGAGCGGTCAATGAAGCAGGATTGCACGCTCCGGCGGAGCGGGAAAAGAATTCCTGGTCATATTGTTGGGCAATGTCCGAAGCCATGTTCGACGCCCTGCTCGCCAAGTGCGCGTAATGCGTGTCGGGCGTCACGGTGCCGGGGCGGCGGCACCCAGGAAGCGCTCCTGCCAGTAATCCAGCGACAGCGAGGTCACGCTGACCCGGCGGCCGCGCCCTGGCGCGTGGATCATCTCGCCGTCGCCCAGGTAGATGCCCACGTGGCTGGCATCGCCACCGCCGGCGGTGTCGAAGAACAGCAGGTCGCCGGGGCGTGCCTCGTCGATCGGCGGCAGGCGCGCGAACTGTCGGCGCGAGGTGCGCGGTACCGAGATGCCCGCCCGAGAGTAGACCCGCTGCACCAGGCCCGAGCAGTCCAGCCCGCTGGCATCCGTGCCGCCGAAGCGGTAGGGCGTACCCAACGACTGGCGCGCCTCGGCGAGGACCAGCGCCCGGTCCACCGACAGGCCGCCGCCATCGCGCATGGCCAGATCAGGGCCGGCACAGCCGGCAAGCGCCAGCAGCATCGCCAGCACGACCAGCGGCATCATCCGTTCGAGGCGTATCGCGACGCAAAGCGCCGGGGCGGGTGAAGCTGGAGTCGCTGGCATGGGCATCTCGCGGGGCGTCCGTTTTCCCTCTTGTCGTTCCCAGCCTAGCCGCCCCGTACGGCTCTGTGAACATCAGCGGAAGGCGATTCTCGTGCCGTGGGTCAGCATCTCGTCGGGGGTCATGGCATGGCCGGGGACGCCGATCATCTCGTCGCCGCACTGGTCCGACCAGGTCAGCACTCCGTGGGTCAGCCCCAGGCCGCCCAGCAGGTCGCGGATTTCACCGGTGCCGAGGAAGGTACAGGTCTTGCCCTGCTTGTCGGAGAGGGTGGACACGCCGTTGGCGTGATGGAAGCGGACCGTGTAGATGCCGTCCATGGACTCCACCTCGACGATCGGCGAGAAGCCGTGGGAGAGGGCGTGGGAGAGTTCTTTGAGGGTGATGTGGTCCCCCAGGGACATGTCGATGGCGGTCATCTCGGGCTCCCGGCTGGTTGATGGCGTATAGAAAATGTAGAACTTCAGTCGAAACCCCGCCAGTGGCGATGAGGGAAGGGAATCCATGCAGGCCAGGAGCCGGAGAGGGCGTAAGGGAGTTGTCGTGATTCCTTGTCATGTATAGTTCTTGTATCGAAAAATGGTCCTGCGGGCTGCGGGCTGCGGGCTGCGGGCTGCGGGCTGCGGGGTGGAAAAATGGCCCGCTTGCCTCCATACCTGAAATATCTTTCGAGCGTGGACAAGGAGATCCCATGAGTTTCACTGGCGAGCAACATCCCGGCGTCAAGACGCCTACCGGCGACACCGACGGTTTCCGCCTCAACCACACCATGCTGCGGGTCAAGGACCCGGAGGCGTCCCTGGCGTTCTACTCGCGGGTCTTCGGCATGCGCGTGCTGCGCCGCCTCGACTTCGAGGAGATGCAGTTCTCGCTGTACTTCCTCGCCAAGCTCGAGGACGGGGACCGGGTGCCGGAGGACGTCGACGAGCGTACCGTCTGGACCTTCGGCCAGAAGGGGCTGCTGGAGCTGACCCACAACTGGGGCACCGAGGACCAGGCGGACTTCGCCTATCACGACGGCAACGCCGAGCCCCAGGGCTTCGGCCACATCTGCTTCTCGGTGCCGGACCTGGAGGCCGCGGTGGCCTGGTTCGATGCCAATGAGGTCGAGTTCATCAAGCGCCCGGACCAGGGCAAGATGAAGGATGTGGTCTTCGTCAAGGACGTGGACGGCTACTGGATCGAGGTGGTCGAGGCCGCCAAGATGGTCGGCAAGGGCGATTGACGCCGGCGCCGGGCCGTCGACGAGCGTTGACGGCCCGGCTTGTCGATATAGCCCGATGGCATTAGGGTCTGCGGCGTGTTTCATCACGGCGTATCCCGCCAAGGAGTCCCGATGCCCCTGTCCCATCGTCCCCTCTCGCTCGTGCTGGCCGGTTCCCTGCTGGCCTTCGGCGGCCTGGCCCAGGCCGAAGAGTCGGCCCAGGTCCGCTTCTCCGTGCCCTCCTGGCCCGGCGTGACCGTCAAGACCGCCCTGGCCTCCACCCTGCTCGAGACCCTCGGCTATGCGCCCCAGTCGGCCGAGCTCGGTGCCACCATCACCTACGAGGCGCTGACCCAGCACGAAGTCGATGTCTTCCTCGCCGGCTGGCTGCCCGCTCAGAAGGGCATGTACGACACCGCCATGGAAGAGGGCGTGCTGAAGGATCTGGGCAACAACGTCGACGGTGCCCGCCTCGGCTTCGCCGTGCCCACCTACGTCTACGACGCCGGCCTGACCTCCGCCGAGCAGTTGGACGACCCCGAGTTCGCCGACCAGCTGGAGAGCACCGTCTACTCCATCGAGGCGGGCACCGGGATGAGCGAGATCCTCAACGGGGCGGTGGAAGACGACGCCTACGGCCTGGGCGACTGGCGCCTCTCCGAAACCTCCACCCCGGGCATGCTCAGCGCGGTGAAGAGCGCCATCTCGCGCGACGAGTGGATCGTCTTCGCCGGTTGGACGCCGCACTGGATGAACATCGAATACGACGTGAAGTACCTCGACGATCCCGAGGACCTGTGGGGGCCGAACCAGGGCTCGAGCGACGTGAAGACCCTGGTGACCACCGACTTCGCCGACGCGCATCCCAATGCGACGCGTCTGCTCGACCAGCTGAGCTTCACTGCCGACGACCAGAGCAAGATGATCCTCGGCTTCAGCTACGAGGAGCGCGAGCCGGACGCGGTGGCCCTGGAGTGGCTGCGGGCGCATCCGGCGAAGGTCCAGGCCTTCCTCGACGGCGTGACCACCCGCGACGGCCAGCCGGCCTGGCCGGTGGTGCAGCAGGCGCTGGAGATTCCCGAGGCCTGATCTCGGCCAACGCCGCCCTGCACGACGAGGCCGCCCTTCGGGGCGGCCTCGTTCGTTGGGGGATGGCGGCTCACCGGCGCGACGCCAGCAGGGCCTCGGCCATTTCCACGAACCCTTCGCCGTGGCTGGCATCGCACAGCCAGCGTGGCGGGCACGGCAGGTGATCGAGGTGCGGGGCCAGGTTGGCCACGCCCACGCCGAGGGGGTGGCGTTGAAACAGCGAGGCGTCGTTGGGGGCATCGCCGATGAACAGCACGCGCTCGCGACACGCCTCGGCATCGAGGCCGAGATCGTGCTCCAGCACCCAGGAGGCCATGGTCGCCTTGTCATGATCGCCGAACCAGGCGTTGACGTGGATCGAGCTCGCCCGGGCACTGGCGCCGGCTTCCCGAAAGGCCACGATCAGCTGGTCGATCGCGGCGGCGTCGAGCGGCTCGACGTCCTGGGCATGATCGACGGCGACATCGGCCAGGCGATAGGGCTGGTCGGCGGCGAGCCGGGCCCCGGGGACGTCGCGCATGGTGCGTTCGGCGATCGCCAGCAGGCGTTGCTGCTCCTCGCGCAGCGCCGGCAATGGGCGCACGCTGTGCACGTCCAGTCCCCCGCTCGCCGTGCGCCGGAAGCGAAAGGCGCCGCTTTCCCCGATCACCGCCGCCACCGGCCAGGCGCGGACGATATGGTCGCACCAGCCGGCGCAGCCGCCGGTGACGGGAATCACCGTGACGCCAGCGGCGGCCAGCCGCTCGATGGCGGCCAGCGTGGTGCTGGCCAGCTGGCCGTGGCGGGTCAGGGTGTCGTCGACATCGGTGAGGACCACCGAGACGCGGGCCAGCTCTTGCGGCGATGCCGACTTGAGGGAAGTGGGTGCCGTCATGCGATGTCCTCGGAAGAGCGTTGCGGATCGGCCGGCAGCAATCGATGCTCGGCCGGCGCCGGGTCGGCGACGTGCACCGCCACGCCGGCGCGTTGCAGGTGCCGGGCCAGGGCCTCGGGGGGCTGGCGATCGGTAACGATGCCGTCGAGCACGCTCAGCGGCGCCACGAGCTCGAGCACGGTCTGTGCGAACTTGGTGTGATCGACGAGCAGGTAGGTGCGCTCGCTGCGTTCGATCAGTCGCCGTTTCACCCAGGCGGCGTCGCGATTGACGTCGAGGATGCCCTCTCCGGTGAGGCCGCTGGCGCCGATGAACGCGATGTTGGCGTGAAAGCGTGACAGGTAGTCGGTGGTGTCCTGGCCGAACACGCCGCCCTCGCGGGCATTGAAGTCACCGGGGCAGAGAATCAGCCGCGCCGCCGACGAGGCCATGGCGCTCGCCACCGGATAGCTGTTGGTAATCACGGTCAGCGCCTCGCCGCTGGCGCCGAGCTGCCAGGCGAGCTGGGTGGTGGTGGAACCGGCGTCGATCATCACCACCTGCCCCGGCTCCACCAGCCGGGCGGCGGCATGGGAGATGGCCCGACGCTCGTCGACGGTGGCCCGTTCGCGCTCGTCGATGGGCGGCTGGATGCCCATGGGGCGGGCCACGGCGCCGCCGTGCGCGCGATCGAGGAGGCCCTGGTCGCTGAGCGAGTCCAGGTCGCGACGAATCGTCTCGGTCGTGACGCCGAAGCGGGACGCCAGCGCGGCGATGCGCACGTGAGGGGTGTAGCGCAGGGCCTCGAGGATCTCGGCGTGACGTTCGTCCTTGCGCGGTTTGCGGCTCATGACGAGGGGCTCCGGCTGGGCGTTGTCCACACTCTAATCTGTGGTTTACCACATTGAATTGCGACTATAGGCGAATTTGGCCGTCATTGTGTTGTGAAAGCCAAATTTCATGACTAGCCTCCTGTGAAACCCCACACCAATAATCACAGTTCAGGGGACACAAGGAGCCCTCGCCATGATGCTCGACTCTTCCTTCCGCTCTCTCGTGGCAACGCTGTCCGGCATGGCGCCCGTGACGCCCGGCCGCCGGCGCTCCGGAAGCCTGCTCACCGCGGCCCTGCTGGCGACCCTGCCGTTCACGGCACAGGCCGCCGACGATTGTCCGCAGCGTGGCGACCTGGCACCGATCTACTGCGACGCCAACGGCGACATGGTCGCCGACGCGCCCAGCGATCCCGGCGAATACCTCGATCCGGACACGCTGATCTTTGCCTACACCCCGGTCGAGGATCCGGCCATCTACGCCGATATCTGGGAACCGTTCATCGAGCACATGCGCGAGGTGACCGGCAAGGACGTGCGCTTCTATGCGGTGCAGTCCAATGCCGCCGAGATCGAGGCCATGCGCAGCAACCGCATTCACGTCGCCGGCTTCTCCACCGGGCCGACGCCCTTCGCGGTCAACCTCGCCGGAGCGGTGCCGTTTGCCATCATGGGCTCCGAGGACGGCGAGTTCGGTTACACGCTGCAGCTCTATACCCGCAAGGACAGCGGTATCGACAGCATGGAAGACCTGGCGGGCAAGCGTGTCGCTCACACCTCGCCGACCTCCAACTCCGGCAACCTCGCGCCGCGCGCGCTGTTCCCGAAGATGGGCATCGTGCCGGACGAAGACTACGAGGTGGTGTACTCGGGCTCCCACGACCAGTCGATGCTCGGCGTGGTCGCCGGCGACTACGATGCCGCCCCGGTGGCGTCCGAGGTGGTCGATCGCATGGCCGAGCGCGGCCTCTACGACCCCGAGGAGGTCAAGATCGTCTATGAATCCAAGCCGTTTCCCACCACCTCGTACACCTACGCCCACAACCTCAAGCCCGAGCTGATCGACAAGATCAAGGAAGCGTTCTTCACCTTCGACATGCAGGGCACCGAACTCGGCGATGAGTTCGAAGGCGTCACCAAGTTCGTGCCGGTGACCTACAAGAACGACTGGGAGGTCATTCGCGACATCCAGGAAGCCAATGGTGTGACCTACACCACCGACAACCTGGAAGGCTGAGTCCGCCGAGACGGACGGCGGCGCCGGTCCGGCGCCGCGGCCACTGACGCCCGGCCCCTCGCGAGAGGGGCCGGGCGAGGAGAATGAGATGTTGCGAATCCGACAGTTAGTCAAACGCTACGGGCACGGCGAGCCGGTGCTTCGCGACCTGGACCTCGAGGTGCCCGGCGAATCGGTGGTGTCGATCATCGGCGCCTCGGGGGCCGGGAAGAGCACCCTGCTGCGCTGCATCAACCGGCTGGTCGAGCCGACCTCGGGCAGTATCGAGCTCAACGGCGCCGAGCTGACCCGGCTCAAGGGCGACGAACTGCGCAAGGCGCGCCGACGCATCGGCATGATCTTCCAGGGCTTCAACCTGGTCGATCGCCTGACCGTGATGGAGAACGTGCAGTGCGGGCGGCTGGGATACATTCCCTACTGGCGTGCCGCGCTGCGCAAGTATCCCGCCGAGGACATCGAGCGGGCCTACGAGCTCATGGAACGCGTCGGCATCGCCCACTACGCCAGCAAGCGGGCCGACGAGCTGTCCGGCGGCGAGCGCCAGCGCGTGGGCGTGGTGCGGGCGCTGATGCAGAATCCCGAGATCCTGCTCGCCGACGAACCAACCGCCTCGCTCGATCCGGTCAGCTCGCGCCAGATCATGGAGCTGCTGCAGACCCTTTCCCAGGAGCTGCAGCTACCGGTACTGATCAATATCCACAACGTCGGCGAGGCGCGCGAATACACTCAGCGCATCGTCGGCATGCGTTTCGGGCGGCTGATCTTCGACGGCAAGCCCGACGAACTCGACCAGGACGCGATGGATGCCGTCTACAGCGGCACGCCCGCGGAGGATCGGCAGCAGGCAGAGCAGGATACCGCTCGGGCGGTGATCTCATGAGCGACGCCACGACTGCCCCGCGAACCTGGCGCAAGCCGCCGTTCATCGCCAACCCCTGGCTGCGCTGGGGGCTCATGCTCGGCGCGCTGGTCTACCTGGGCTGGGCGGCCTCGACGCTGCCGTTCGACTGGGCGCGCATCAGCCAGGGCATCGAACGCGCCGCGCGCATCTTCTCGGGCGCCTTCCCGCCGAGCTTCGTGCGCCACGAGCTGCTCATCAAGGGTTTCCTGGAGAGCCTGCAGATCGCCATTCTCGCGACGCTGCTGGGGCTGGGACTCAGCGTGCCCATCGCCTTCATGGCGGCGCGCAACATCGCCGCCAAGCCGGTCTACCTGATCGGCCGGGCGCTGATCATCATCGCCCGCAGCTTTCACCCGGTGATCGTGGCGATCCTGTTCGTCAAGGCGGTGGGGTTCGGGCCGGTGGCCGGGATCCTGACCTTGACCATCTATTCCATCGGCTTCGTGGCCAAGATGCTGGCCGAGCGCATCGAGGAGATCGACTGGGGGCAGGTCGAGGCGCTGCGCGCCAGCGGTACCCGCTATCTCACCGTGCTGCAGTTCGCCGTGCTGCCGCAGATCATGCCGCGCCAGATCGGCCTGTCGATCTATCAGCTCGACAGCAACCTGCGCGCCTCCGCGGTGGTGGGCATCGTCGGTGCGGGCGGCATTGGCTCGACGCTGATGAACGCCTTCGGCCGCTACGACTACGACTTCGCGCTGGCCATCACCCTGGTAATCATCGCCGTGATCCTGGTCAGCGAGGCCATCAGCGGGCGCATTCGGAGGGCGATCTGGTGACACAGCAAACCGTGGCCGAGCGCGCCTGGTCGCGCTACACGCCCCAGCAGCGATGGAAACGCTTTGCCGGCTTCGCCGTGATGGCGCTGGCGGTGGGCTGGTCGCTGGTGTCGATCGACATCATCTGGCCCTGGGTCTGGGACGCCCCGGCACAGATCGGCGACCTGTTCCGGCGCATGGTGCCGCCGGACTTCAGCGACCTGACGCCGATCTTCTGGGCGCTGGTCGAGACGCTCAACATCGCCACGCTGGCGACCTTCGTGGCGGTGTTCGCGTCGCTGCCGATCGCCTACATCGCGGCCCAGAACACTACCCCCAATCGCTTCACGCTGTGGCTGGGACGCTTCATCCTGGTCTCCAGCCGCTCGGTGAACACGCTGATCTGGGCGCTGTTGTTTGTTGCCATCTTCGGGCCGGGCGTGCTGGCGGGGATCATCGCGATCATGTTCCGCTCGCTGGGGTTTCTCGGCAAGCTGATGGGCGAGGCGATCGAGGAGATCGACCGCCGACCGGTGGAAGCCCTGGAAGCGACCGGCGCCTCGCGCGCCAAGGTGATCCTCTACGCCATCGTGCCGCAGGTGATGCCGACCTTCTTCGCCGTCAGCATCCTGCGCTGGGACATCAACCTGCGTGAATCCACCGTGCTCGGCCTGGTGGGGGCCGGCGGGATCGGGGTGATCCTGCAGGGGGCCATCGATACCCTGGCCTGGCCGACCGTCGCCACCGTACTGCTGGCGATCGTCGTGCTGGTGGTAGCGGGGGAGGCCGTGGCCGCCTGGCTACGCAAGCGGGTGCTGTAGTGCCGGGTATCGGCGTCGACGAGGCCGCCCTTCGGGGCGGCCTCGTTCGTTGGTGGCGCCCGAAAAGCGCGTCAAGCGAAGGCGTAGAGATCCATGCTCAGCACCCCGTGCTCCACGCTGTGGTGGCGCCGCTCGGCCTGTCCGCCGGCGCCCATGGCCACCAGCAGCGGCTGGAAGTGTTCGGGCGTGGGATGGTTGGCGAGCGCCTGGGGCGCGCGCTGCCAGTCGAGCAGGGCCTCGCGGTCGTCGGCGCTCAGGCGGTCATGGACCCAATCGGCGAACTCGTCGACCCAGGCGGGCGTCGGCGCGTCCAGGGCCTGCAGCGAGCGCAGGTCGTGGGTCAGGCTGCCGGAGCCGATCACCAGCACGTTCTCCTCGCCCTCCCGTTTGCGCAAGAGCGCGGCGAGCCGCTCGCCGAGCGCCGCCAGCTCGGCGTTGGACCAGCCGGTGGGCAGCGACAGCGAGACCACCGGCACGTCGGCCTCGGGGTACATCAGCGACAGCGGCACCCAGGCGCCGTGATCCAGGCCGCGTTCCACCGGCACGGCGTTGAGCTCGCGGGCCAGGCGCTTGGCAAGCTCGGGTTCGCCCGGCGCCGGGTACTGGCACTCGAAGAGCTCGCGGGGAAAGCCGCCGAAGTCGTGGATGGTTTCCGGGCGCTCGCTGACGCTGACCATCAGGCGGCGGCTGGCCCAGTGGGCCGAGACCACCACCACCGCGGTCGGCCGCAGGGTCCGGCCCAGTTCGCGCAGGAAATCGTGGGCCGGAGTGCGAGTCAGCGCCAGCATCGGCGAACCGTGGGAGATGAACAGGCTGGGTAACATGATCGCGGTCTCCTGGTCGGGGAAGGGCGGAAGGGGGACGACGCCGCCCGGGCGGGCGGCGTCGCGGCGCTCAGGCGAAGCGGGGATGCAGAATCAGGCGTCCGCCTCCCAGCCCGGCCTGCACCAGCAGGGCGATGGCCCAGAAGACCGGGTACTCCCAGCCGCCGCCCTCGTTGGTGAACACCCAGCCGTTGCCGGAGTGCACCCAGACGGCGCCGAGCAGCGTCGGGATCAGGGCCAGGCTGATCCAGCGGGTGTAGACGCCGAGCAGCAGGGCCAGGCCGCCGCCGACCTCGGCGAGGATCGTCAGATAGGCGAACACGGCGGGCAGGCCCAGGGACTCGAAATAGCCGACGGTGCCGGGCACGGTGAAGACGAACACCTTGAGCAGGCCGTGGGCCAGGGCGGCGATGCCCAGGGTCAGGCGGAGCAGGGTAATGGCGTTGTTCTGCATGGGACACCTCCAGGGGGTTGTCGTGTCGTCAGGGTGTGGGCGTACTCTAGCCCTGGAGTGGTTCGGGATAATCCCCTTGCATCGCACATCACTGTTGCGAAAAAGGCGACAATGGCAGGCCTCGCTCCCAGGCCGGCGGGTCGCCCCATTCCTCGGCCAGGAAGTCGAGGCAACGTGTCACCTTGGCGGGCAGGAAGCGTCGCGCGGGATAGACGCCGTAGATCCCCAGCACCTCCGGCGTCGCCTCGGGCAGCACGGGCACCAGCCGGCCCTCGCGCAGGCTGTCGGCGACCAGGAAGCTGGGCTGCTGGACGATCCCCAGGCCGGCCTCGGCGGCCGGCGTCAGGACGTCGCCGTTGTTGCTGTCCAGCGGCCCTGACACCGTCAGGCGTTTCCCGTCCAGCCACCAGTCGCCGCCCCGCGAGGTGAGGTAGCGCAGGCAGCGGTGATCGGCGAGCTCCGCCACCGAGCGCGGCTCGCCGTGGGCAGCCAGGTAGTCGGGGGAGGCGCAGAGCACCATCCGGCAGCGCGTCAGGCGTCGGGCCACCAGGCTGGAGTCCGGCAGGGCGCCGATGCGGATCGCCAGGTCGTAGCCCTCCTCCAGCAGGTCGACGCGCCGGTCGTTGAGGTCCAGGCGGACCTCCAGGTCGGTGTGCTCGGCCATGAAGCGGGCCACCAGGGGCGAGAGGTAGCGGATGCCGAAGCTCATCGGGCCGTTGAGGCGCAGCCGGCCGCGAACCTCGCAGAGCCCGGCGCCGGCTTCGGCCTCGGCGTCCTGCAGGGCCTGGAGGATGCCCTGGGCACGCGCCAGGTAGCGTTCCCCGGCCTCTGTCAGGTGAAGGCGTCGGGTGGTGCGCTGGAGCAGGCGCATCTGGAGGTGTTCCTCGAGCTCCATGACCAGCCGCGAGATCCGCGTCCGCGACAGGTCCAGGGCCTCGGCGGCCCGGGTGTAGCTGCCCAGTTCGGCGACCCGCACGAAGGCGGTCATGGCGTCCAGCAGGTTCATGGGCGGGGGCTCCAGGGCGTGGCCGATGTATGGCCATACTCTCACGCCAGTGCGTCCATCACGACAACGCCGCCCGGAGGCGGCGTCGTGCGAGGGGAGCGCGGGGTGGCTCAGTGATCGTGGTCGCCGTGCTCGTGGGCCGCGTCCGGCGCCGCCAGGGCATCGTGGAGCAGTTCGGCGTTGTGGCGCATCATGCCGAGCCAGTTGCTGGCTTCCCCATCGGAGGCCAGGGCGCCGGAATAGAGGGTGCCGGCGATCGGCAGGCCGGTCTCTTCGGAAAGCTGCTCGATGATGGCGGGGCTGGTCATGTTCTCCTGGAACAGCGCCTGGACTCCGTGCTTGCGGATCACCTCGATCAGCTCGGCCATGCGCGCCGCACTGGGCTCGGCCTCGGTGGACAGCCCGACCGGCGACAGGAAGTCGACGCCGTAGGCACGGGAGAAGTGGCTGAAGGACTGGTGGCCGGTGATCACCGCGGTGTGCTCGGGCAGCTCGTCCATCAGCGTGCGCACCTCGGCGTCCAGGGCGTCGATCCGCGCCTGGTAATCTGCCGCGCGCTCGCGGTAGTCCGCCTCGTGGGCCGGGTCGGCGGCGATCAGGCCGTCGCGGATGTTGTCGACGTAGAGCTCGCCCAGGCCCAGGTCCAGCCAGGCGTGGGGGTTCAAGCCGCCATGCGCGTGGTCATGCCCGTGATCGTCGTGCCCATGACCATGGTCGTGGTCGTGATCGTCGTGCCCGTGGTCATCGTGGTCATGATCGTGAGAGTCGTCGTGAGAGCCGCCGTGGGCATCGTCATGGGCAGGTGCCTCGTGCCCATGATCCTCGCTGGCCGCCTCGCCGAGCGCGGCCTCGATGCCGTCGGTGGCCACCACCGTCGGCCCCGCGTAGTCGCTGGCCTCGACCAGCCGCGACATCCAGCCCTCGAACTGCAGGCCGTTGAGCACCACCAGGTCGGCCTCGGCCAAGGCCCGGGCGTCGGTGGGCCGCGGCGTGAAGACGTGGGCGTCGCTGTCGGGGCCGACCAGGGCGGTGACCTCGACGTGGTCGCCGCCGATCTGCTCGACCATGTCGGCGAGCACGCTGAAGCTGGCGAGCACCTGGACGCGGTCGTCGGCCTGGGCGGCGGGCAGGGTCAGCAGCGCGACGGCGCCGGCGGCGAGGGCGGAAGGCTTGGCGAAGGGCATCGGGTCGGGCTCCGTCGGTGGAAACGAGGGTGTAGGAAGCAAGGGAACGCGGCGTCAGGACGCAGGGCCTGACGGGTTCAAGGGCGCGGCGCGGCGCCGGAAGCGGGCGCTCAGGCTGTGCTGGCGGCCGAACAACGCCGAGGCCACGTAGGCCATGCCGGCCAGCAGGATGATCGCCGGGCCCGATGGCAGGCTCAGGTGGTAGGAGAGCAGCAGGCCGCCGGCGCTGGCGACCAGCGCCACGCCGATGGCGATGACCATCAGCCCTTCCAGGCGGTTGCTCCAGAAGCGCGCGGTAGTGGCCGGCAGCATCATCAGGCCCACCGCCATCAGGGTGCCCAGCGTCTGGAAGCCGGCGGTGAGGTTGAGCACCACCAGCCCCAGGAAGACGCCGTGCACCAGGCCGCCGCGCACGCCCTGGCCGCGCAGGAACAGCGGGTCCAGGCACTCCACCACCAGGGCGCGGAAGATCACCGCCAGGGCGAGCACGATCAGGGTGGCGATGCCGGCGATCAGCAGCAGCGCGGTGGAGTCCACCGCCAGGATCGAGCCGAACAGCACGTGGGTGAGGTCGACGCTGCTGCCGCCCAGCGACACCATCATCACCCCGGCGGCCAGCGAGATCAGGAAGAAGCTGGCCATCGCCGAGTCCTCGCGGTGGCCGGTCATCTGCGAGACGCTACCGGCCAGCACCGCCACCAGCAGCCCCGAGAGGATGCCGCCGAGGCTCATCATCGGCAGCGAGAAGCCGGCGAACAGGAAGCCCAGCGCCACGCCGGGCAGGATGGCGTGGGACATGGCGTCGCCGATCAGGCTCATGCCGCGCAGCATCAGGAACACGCCCAACGGCGGGGCGGCCAGCGACAGCGCCAGGCCGGCCACCAGGGCGCGCTGCATGAAGCCGTAGTCGAAGGGGGCGACGAACCAGGCGTCAAGCAGTGCCAGCATGGGAGTCCTCGGGAAAGTCGAAAGGCAGGCGCGGAGCGCGGGTCGCTTGGCCGGTGTGATGCTCGAGCAGCGCCTCGGGGCTGACCCAGCGGCCGTGGCCGCCGGCCAGCAGCAGCACGTCGTCGGCCAGTCGGGCCAGCTGTTCCATGTCGTGCAGTACCACGATCAGGGTGGCGCCCTCGCGGGCCATGTCGCGCAGCACCTCCATCAGCACTTCGACGGTCTCGATGTCGACGTTGGCGAAGGGCTCGTCGAGCAGCAGCAGTTCGGCCTCCTGCATCAGGGTGCGGCCGAGCAGGGCGCGCTGGCGCTGGCCGCCGGAGAGCTCGCCGAGCTGGCGATGGGCCAGGTGCGAGATGCCCAGGCGCGCCATGATCTCGCGCCCACGCCGGTAGTGCGGGCCGCAGTAGCCCTTGAAGGCGCCGTGGCTGGGCCAGGTGCCGCTCATGATCAGCTCTTCCACGCTCATCGGGAAGGTGAGGTCGAGGGCCAGCTGCTGGGGCAGCCAGGCGCAGCGCTCGCGGGGCACCGCGCACTCCACACGGCCGGCCACCGGCGTCAGCATGCCCATGATGGCCGAGATCAGGGTGCTCTTGCCGGCGCCGTTGGCGCCGATCAGCGCGGTCACCGCGCCGTCCTGGAAGCGGCCGTCGAGGTGTTCCAGCACCGTCTGGCCGCCGCGGGCGAGCTGCAGGTCGTGGAGCTTGAGGCGGGCCATCAGGAGAAGCCTCCCGTCGCCCAGGCCACAGCCAGCCACAGCGCCACCAGCGGGGCAGCGACCAGCAGCAGCCGGCGCGGTGCCGACAGCGACATCAGCGAAAAATGACAGGGCCCCTCGGGGCGATGGCGGTGGGGGCGATGCGCCATGGTGAAACGTCTCCGCGAAAGTGGCGTGGTTATAACATAACAATATCGGCGCTCGCCAGCGCCGTGTGGCACCGGCCGCCGGATCAGTAGCGCAGCACCACGCCCAGCCGCTGCGGGGTGACCAGCCAGGCGACTTCGCCCTCAAGGGTCAGTTCGCCGATCGTCAGCCGCGCGGGCTGGAAACGGTTCACCGCCGCCATGGCCTGGCCCGGCTGGGTGCGCAGCTGCAGCTCGCTCACCAGCATGCCGGTGGCGAAGTTGAGCGCGCCGTCGTCGGGGCGATCGTCGCCGACGCCGATCGCCAGCCCCGCCGCGGCGTTGACCGCCAGCGACCCCAGGCGGGCCTGCCAGCTACGCCGCTGCCGCTCCTCCTCGGCCACCGCCTGGATCAGCCGGCGCGCCGCTTCCACGTCGCCGTCGCTGTCCCGGAGCCGTTGATAGGCCGCGGGATGCGGCTGGCGGTCGACCAGCAGCCCGCCCAGGGCGATGGCCGACTTCAGGGTGCCGACCCGGGCATCGAAGCGGTCGTCCTCGTCGTCGGCCTCGCTGGCCTGCCAGGCGTTCCACGCCAGGCTGCCGGCGTAGACCCCTGACCAGCCCCACTGCCACAGCTCGGCCTGGCGGGCGCCGCGGGACAAGGCGTCCTCGTAGGCCTGCCACTCGGCCGAGGTCGATTGGGCGAGCGCCGGCAGGGGCAGGCAGAACAGCAGCGGGGCGAGGCAGTGCAGCAGGCGGCGGGGCATCGAGGATCTCCAAAGTCTTCAAGCTCAGGCATCCTAGCATTGTGGCGACGCTCGTGGCCGATTCGAGGCGGCGGGCGCGCTGTCGTCAGCGACCTTACCGCGACCCCCTCGGCGCGCTACACTGCCGGCCTTCATCCCAAGCGTTCGGAAGGAATCGACATGTCCCGCATGACCCCGCTGCGTTCCCTGCTCGCCGTCTCCCTGGCGACCGGCCTGACCCTGACCGCCGCACCGGCCCTGGCCACCGGTTCCACCGGGTTCTACCTCGGCGGTGGCGTCGGCCAGATGCACGGCGACAACGACTTCGACGACGAGGCAGAGCTGTGGAAGCTGAGCGCCGGCTATAACGTCGGCTGGCTGCCCTTCCTCGATCTCGGCGCCGAGCTCGGCTACGTCAACGGCGGCACCCTCGACGGCGAGGTGGACGGCCGCTCGGCGACCCTGGACGTGGAAGCGTTCGAGGCCATGGGCGTGGCCGGCCTCAGCTTCGGCCCGCTGGGCGTCTATGCCAAGGCCGGCATGGCCGACTGGGATGTCGAGCGGCGCGGCGCCGGCCTGAACCGCGATGATTCCGGCACCGACCCGATCTACGGCCTGGGCGCGCGCTTCGAGCTGCTCGACATTACCGGCCGCGTGGAGGTCGAGCGCATCGACACCGACGAGATCGGCGACATCGACATGGTCAGCGCCGGCGTCGTCTACACCTTCTAGTCGGCTCGACCTCCCTGCCATGGCGCGGGTGCTACGCTGGAAGCGACTCTCGTGCCATGGACGACCCGCCGATGCCCGCCTTTCTCCGCCGTCGCCGCCTGCCGCTGCTCGCCCTGGGCCTGACCTGGGCATTGGCCGGCTGTGACGGCCCCGCCCCGCAGGATGCCACCCGCAGCGCCTCTTTCGAAGCGAGCCGTTTCCCCAGCGAAGCCCTGGTGAGCCAGGCACCCAAGATGGAGGCCGGCCGCGCCGCGGTGCCCGACGCTGCGGATGGCACCTCCGACGCCCGCATCGAGGAGCGGCGCGCCTACCGGCTGCAGTTCGAGGCGGCCGAGCCGTTGATCGACGCCTATCGGCAGATCCAGGCGGCTTGCATCGACGCCGAGGGTTGCCGGGTGGAGCACGACCGGCTCGACACCCCGCGCCACGGCCTGGCCAGCGGCGACCTGGGCCTGCGCATCGACCGGGCGACCCTGGAGGACGCCGAACCGCTGCGGCTGATCAGCGAGTCGCCGGCGCTCAGCGGCGCCGAGATCACCCGCGAGGACCGCACCCAGCAGATCATCGACCTCGAGGCTCGCCTCTCCCAGCAGGTCGTGCTGCGCGAGCGGCTCACCGAGCTCGCCCAGGAGGGGCGCGAGTTCAGCGAACGGCGCATCCAGGACCTGCTGCAGGTAGAGCGGGAGCTGGCCCGGGTGCAGGGTGAGATCGAGTCGATGCAGGGCCGGCAGCGCCACCTGGCCCTGGTGACCGACAGCGTGGCGATCGCCGCCAGCTTCCAGGAGCAGCGCTGGGTGGAACCCCACCAGCACGGCGTGCTGGCGCCGCTGTGGCGGGCGCTCGACCGCAGCGCTTCGCTGTTCTTCGAGTCGCTCGGCCAGGTCATCCTGGTGGTAGTGTTCCTGACGCCCTGGCTGGTGCTCGGCCTGCCCGTGCTGTGGCTGCTCAGCCGGCTATGGCGTCCGCTGCGGCGTGGCCTGGGGCGGATGAAAGCGCGGCGACGGACGCGCCGCCGGGCGTCGGAAGAAGACGGCACATCGGGCCGCGGATGATGCCGGGGCCCGGTCCGCTGGCCCCGGGCGAGTGGGGTAGCGGAGTCGGCTAGACTGAATGCCCACAGCCACGGGGAGAACGGGGAGAGACGTCATGGACCTGGAGGTCATCACCCTCGCCAAGGCACGCGACAGGCTCAAGCGCCTCTGCGAAGCGGTCTGCGAGCGGCATCGGCCGATCGTCATCACGCGCCGGAACGGGCGCCATGCGGTGTTGATGTCGCTGGAGAATTACCACCGGCTGACGGGCGAGACGACGCCCAGCGCCGACCACCTGGACAACCTCTACATCGACCTGGAGCGTGAGCAGGACGCCTGAGGCCGGTGGCATCTGCTGGGCGAAGCGGGGTCAGTCGGCGAATTCCTCGGTGTCGATCTCCGCCTGCTGGGCCGCGCCGTAGCGGCCGCCCATCACCTGGTCGGGCGTCAGCATGGCATCCAGCCGGGCGACGGTGGCGGCATCCAGGCGCAGCGCTTCCGCCGCCAGGTTCTGGCGCATGTGCTCGACGGAGCGCGACCCGGGAATCGGGATGATGTCGTCGCCCTTGGCCAGCAGCCAGGCCAGTGCCAACTGGCCGGGTGTGGTGTCCTGCTCCCGCGCCACGGCCTTGACGTCGTCCAGCAGGCGCAGGTTGTGCGGGTAATGTTCGGCGCTGAAGCGCGGCATGCTGCGGCGCATATCGCTCTCCTCGAGGCGGGCGGGATCCTCCACCGCCCCCGTCAGGAAGCCCCGGCCCAGCGGGCTGAACGCCACCAGCGCCGTGTCCGACTCGCGGCACGCCGCGATCAGCCCGATCTCTGGATTGCGCGTCCACAGCGAATACTCCGACTGCACCGCGGCGATGGGATGCTCGGCCCGGGCACGGCGCAGGGTCGCGGCCGACACCTCGGACAGGCCCACCGCGCCGATCTTGCCTTCCTCCACCAGGCGGCCCAGCTCGCCCACGCTCTCCTCGATGGGCACTGTCTTGTCCCAGCGATGCAGGTAGTAGAGGTCCAGGTGATCGGTGCGCAGCCGCGCCAGGCTCGCCTCGCACTGCCGGCGCAGCGTGGCGGGGCGGCCGTCGATCACTTTCTTGCCTTGCTCGGGATCGAAGGCCATGCCGCACTTGCTGGCCAGCAGGAGCTCGTCGCGTCGGCCCACGAGCGCCTTGCCCACCAGCGACTCGTTGGCCGTGGCCCCGTAGAGGGTCGCGGTATCCACGTGGCGATAGCCCATGTCGAACGCCGCCTGCAGGGCGCGCACCGCTTCGGGCTCCGGCACCGGGCTGCCGTAGCCGTGAGAGAGGTTCATGGCGCCCAGGCCGATGCGGGGCGAAGCGACTTCCTTGAGACGAGCGAAGAAGGGCGACATGGCGATCCTCGTTGGCGATGTGGCTAAGAGAGAGCAAAGCGAGAAGAAGGCATCATGCCGCCTCACGCCCAGTGGATCCACTCGGCCAGCGCCGGGAAATTGGCGATCTCGATCTGCTGGGCGCGGGGAATGAGTCTCCGATTATGGGTTCATCGCAGATCATCGTGAAGCCACTGCCAAGCCCAGTTCGGCATGGTGGGAGTGCTCTTCGTGGGAGCGATCTTTAGATCGCGAAGGCGCCGTGAGGCGCCCGCTGCGACGTAGGCGGGGGAAGAGGTGAGCGCGGCTGTGGATGAGTCGTCAGCCTCCTGAAGAAGTAACAATTGTGCTGTAACGAGCGCTGCTTTGTAGCAGTCATCCCCAGCCGTGAAGAAGTTTATTTGGCGTGAAATGATGAAAGCCAACGACATCCTATAATGGGTAAGGCCGTTTTCGACCCAAAGCGGCCCTTCCGGCAAATGCGGCCCACACGTTTATCGGTGTTATGCGGACGGCACGATGATTGGTGTTATACTGCCGAGATATGATTAATGTACCAAATTTTCAATAGGTTGGTAAGTTGGCGGTGTGCGGTATAACAGGCATTTATACGCCATGCTCCGCACGGCGAAGAAATGCTGAACAGTTATAAAAAAGAGAAGTTGTTATCGATAAGATCGAGGCATGGATATGCCAAGTGAATTCCTCACATGAAGAGGTACGTCAAGCCTGCTCCGCCTTCGAGGAATACTTTAAAGGTTTCTATTCCCCAAGCTTCCTCCAGACAGAATTTTTTGTTGTTACCGACGAAATTCCGAAGCCTGATTTTCCCGAGTCACGGGAAGCAGGGTTGGGAGATTTCATTGACATGGATATTGGGGGCATTACGTACAACGACACCTATTACGTGAAAAAAGATGCAGCGAACGAGTTGCGACTTCACTTCCATGAATTGGCACATGTGGTTCAATGGCGAGAACTCACCCCTCAGGGCTTTATAGAGCGCTACATTCGAGAGGTTCAGGATTTTGGATACGACGAAGCGCCGCTGGAAAAGATGGTTTACGCCTTAGACGGGCATTACCAGAAACACGGGCGGCATCTCAGTGTGGAGCAGTTCGTCCGGGACAATTTATAACAATTCGCGTCACTCGGGCGCACTAACGTGCGCTGATGCGCTCCGCATTATACGTCAAAAACTGCTAATGTAGGTTTAAAAAATGGATATTATGAGCGATAAAATACTGGAGCTATCAAAGAAGGAGTTGCAAGGCGCACTTTCCGTGCTTCCTAAGGATGATCTGAACAAATTTGTTCTGTTTACAGAAATAATGCGCATACTCGACTATTGGTCAGTATTCAAAGATATACTTCCATCTGAGAATTCATTATCTGCTCCTGACTTTGAAATAATTCAGCTTGGATGGAATTTGGCATTAGAGCACCTCTTTGTTCCCGTAAAACCAGATGGATTTCCAATACAAGAAAGCACAGAGAAAACAAGACTTTTTGCGACGAGCCTTCTACATAAGTTTGGTCGTGCAGTGTTATTAAAGAGAACTTATGAAATGCTTGTTTCAGGATTCCTTTCTGCAGAAACAAAGGATTCAAAAATTATCATAAGGGCAACTGAAAGAGCAGAAAGCCAGTTTGCTGATAATATTGAATTTACATTATTGTCGGGCATTCAAAGCTATATCAATGAAAATATTGGTGACTATAGAAATGGGTGGTTTTTAGGAAAGTTTGATGATCCATCAATTGAAGTAACCTTGCCGGGAGCATACCATCTTCAAGATTCCAGGAAAGAGTTAAAAAAGCATTATATAGATAATGTTGATGAGCTTATGGAAGAGCTTGTTTTTCCGTGGGATTCTGGCAATGGAATAATGATGGGATACAATGCCATTCCTGAAATTGACAATCACTTTTTCTCGCTTGCAATAGAGAATGCTATCGCCTGGAGAAATGATGTTGGCCTACATCCGTCAGTTAAATTGAATGACGTTACAGGTTCTGAGCTAACTCTAATAGTTGCTGTAATATCTGCGTTGCATATGAAGCACGTAAGATTTGCATTGACAGCACTGAAAAAACACAAGGAAATATCAATTCCTCAAAGTCTGACTATCTGGACTAAAGCCTCTGAGCTTATTGACTCCATACATGACTATACAGATTTTGATAAAAATCTAATTGAAAGAGGAGTTAATGCTATAGCAATAGCTCCTAGCGAATCAAGAAACCTTAAAGGACAAACGACGCCTTTAATTCCGTTGTTAGTGGACCTTGGTAATGGAATTTTACTACGCCCTGTTTCAAGTCTCATAAAAAATCCATTTATATCAACCTCAACACTTCAGGGTTGGAGAATCCCGAATATCACCGACATTCTTTCTCTTCCTCGGGAAGACTGGATGAGAAACGATTTATACCACCTATTTAGAGGGACAAGATACAAATCTGTAGATGGAAACATTAAGATTCGAAATGGAGGAAAAGTTGTTACAGATATTGATGCAGCAATATTGGATAGAACAACTGGAGATTTAGCTCTTTTCCAAATTAAGTGGCAAGACTATTACACTAATGATGTAAGAAAACTGCGGAGTAGAGCGAAAAATTTCGTAAAGGAAATTGATGGATGGGCATCAAAAGTTTCCTCATGGATAGAAGATAATGGCGTTTATGAACTAGTAAAAACATTGCGGCTAAAAGTCCCTAGAGACAAACAGGTAAGTCGAGTCTATTTGTTTGGCTTATCTAAGACTTCAGCTCGAATGAAGGGGTATGGTTACAGTATGGAATCTGATGATATTGCTATTTGCAATTGGCCAATGTTTTTGCGCAAAAGATTTGAGGTGGGGTCTTCAAAAAACGTTTTCAAGGATCTTCATGCTTCAATAAAGAAAGATGAGAATATTGCAGTTAAATCAAAGCCTGTTCCCGTAGAAATAAATTCCGAAGGTAATGCTATAGAGTTTATCAACTTGTGGAATAGTTACCTCGATAAATAAAGTGACGTATAACAAGGTGCTGCACACGGATAAATCATTTGCTTCGCGCCTAGTTCTCCGGTGAGCAAGGCGTTATTGGTAAGGAGAATTCATGCTCTGCTTCTCGTATGGTTCCAACATGTCGGTCGCGCGATTACAAGATCGCGTGCCATCCGCTCGGTTCGTAGCAGTGGCGACTTTGGAAGCGCATAGCCTCCGATTCCATAAGGTCAGTAAAGATGGTTCCGGGAAGTGTGATGCTGAAGAAACCGGGAACCCCGAGGACCAGGTTATCGGCGTAGTTTATGAAATTTCCGATGTCGAAAGGCCGGACCTTGATCGGAAGGAAGGACTAGGATCAGGCTACGAGGCAAAGGAAGTCGAGGTAACGACGGATCAAGGAAAATTGACCGTTATTATGTATTTCGCCACCAGAGTGGACTCTGCGTTGAAGCCGTACGCTTGGTACAAGAAGCATGTTTTAGTCGGGGCTCGTGAGAATGGGTTGCCGTTTGAATATATCGCGCAAATTGAAGAGGTAGAGGCTATTAGTGACCCGGACACTACAAGGCACGAGCGTGAGCTCACAATTTACCGCTAACAATCAAATCCAGTAGACGCTCGTACTTCGCGCGGCGATTTTGTGTATTAATCAGGCTTTGCTGAATGTCTCCTCTTGGCCGAAAGGCGACAGGCCGGCCCGGGAAGTTTCTCCCGGGCCGACCGCATGGCAATTGAACTCACGGATGGCGTAGCGCCTTACTCCACCACTTCCTTCAACCGATCCGGGAAGTTGGTGAACATCCCGTCCACGCCCCAGTCGAGCAGCCGTTGCATCTGCTCGGGGTCGTTGATGGTGTAGGGGTGCACCAGCAGGCCGTTGGCGTGGGCCTGTTCGACGAAGCTGGCGTCGATGACGTCTTCGCCTTCGTAGGTGACGTTGGGGCCGATGCCCACGGCGTAGTCGGCGATGTCCTGGAAGTCGGCGTCGCTGATCTCGGCCGGGTCCGGGGTCACACCGGTCCACTCGGCCAGGCCGTCGCCGTCCTCTTCGGGGTAGTACCACACCAGCTGCACCAGCGGGATGTCGGCGTTGAGCGCGTGGACCTGCTGCAGGCTGTCCTGGCTGAACGACTGGATGACCACCGAGCCGGATTCGACCAGGCCTTCGGCCTCGAGGGTCTCGACCAGAGCGCGCTGCAGCTCGGGGTAGCGCTCGGGCGACTTGGTCTCGATGTAGTAGCGAACGTCGGTGCCGTAGCGGTCGATCACCTCGTCGAGGGTCAGCATCTCGGCGCCGGCGTAGGCGTCGTCGGCCTGTTCGGGGTGGGCCTGGTTGAACCAGGAGCCGGCGTCCAGCGCCTTGAGTTCCTCGAGGGTGTGGTCCTTCACCTTGCCTTCGCCGTCGGTGGTGCGGTCCAGAGTGTCGTCGTGGATCACCATCAGCTTGCCGTCGGCGCTCATGTGCAGGTCCAGCTCGAGATAGTCGGCGCCCATCTCGCGGGCCTTCTCGTAGGCCGGCCAGGTGTGCTCGGGGGCGTAGCCGCTGGCCCCGCGGTGGGCGATGACCTGGAAGTCCTGCAGGTCGGCGAGCTGCTGCTCGAGGGCGTCGGCCTGGGCCGCTAGCGGGGCGGTGATCCCCAGGGCCAGGGCGGTGGCGAGCGGGAGTCGAATGGAGGTGTTCATAAGCGTCCTTTTATTGAATGTCCGTGCAATAACGTAACGTCCCTGTCATCGGCTGGCAAACGCTCGTTCGAGAGCGCGCGGCTGTCATCGGCGCCTCGACATGCTTACATGGCAGGGTGACAGCACCGAGACCAAGAGGAGACACCCCGTGAGCACGACGACCCCCTATGAACAGGCGCTCGCCGCCCTGGATGCCCTGCATGCGGAGGATCCGCGCCGGGTGGAGGTGGCCGGGGAGACGCTGCCCCTGGAACTATGGCACGCGGGGAGAATGAGCGCCTGGCTGGAGGCGCTCGACGAGGCGCCTGGTGAGCTGGTGCGCCTGGCGGTGCACAACCAGCATCTGCAGCGCTGGCAGGTGCCGCGCGGCGACTATCCGGAGGGCCGGGTGGGCTACCTCACCTGGCGGCGTGACCAGGGCAAGCGCGCCGGCGAGACGGCGGCCCGGGCGATGCGCGAGGCCGGCTATGCGGAGGAAGACGCCGAGCGGGTGGCGGCGATGATCCGCAAGCAGGGCCTGGGCCGCGACGAGGGCACCCAAGCGGTGGAGGACTGCGCCTGCCTGGTGTTCCTGGAGAACTACTTCGCCGATTTCTCCAAGCAGGTCGATCACGACCACTTGATCGGCATCGTCCAGAAGACCTGGAAGAAGATGTCGCCTCGCGCCCACGAGCTGGCCCTGGGGCTGCCGATGAGCGACGAGGCGCGGCGCCTGGTGGAGGAAGCGCTGGCGGGGTGAGCGAGGCCGCGAGCGCCGCCGGCCAGGCGCATCAACGTCGGCCGGCGGCGGGTGCGGGGCAGGCGCGGTGGGGCTCCAGCACCTGGCGATGCAGCGACTGGCCCGCCGAGTCCTTCAGGGTCACAGTCAGCGTCTCGCTCTCGCCGTCCAGGTCGACCTGGCCGAAGAACTGGTAGCCGTCGGAGGGCGGCAGGTTGGCCTGGCCTTCCGGCGGTGCCTTCTGGAACACCACTTCGGGGCCGAAGGTGGCATCCAGCTCGCCGGGGCCGAAGGTGCCGGCGTGCAGCGGGCCGCTGACGAACTCCCAGAACGGCGCGAAGTCCTTGAAGCTCGCGCGCTCCGGCGAGTAGTGATGGGCCGCCGTGTAGTGCACGTCGGCGGTGAGCCACACCACGTTGTGGATCGCCTCGTCGCGGATCGCCTTGAGCAGCCGGGCGATCTCCTGCTCGCGGCCCAGCGGCTGGCCGCCCTCGTCGTTGGCCACGGCCTCGAAGCGCTCGCCGTCGCGTACCACCAGGCCGATCGGCATGTCGGAGGCGATGACCTTCCAGGTGGCCGTGGAGTCGCGCAGCGCGTTCAGCAGCCAGCGCAGCTGCTCGGCGCCGAGCAGGTCGGCGCCGTTGGCCTGGCGGTTGCGGTCGTTGGCGGCGCGGAAGGTGCGCATGTCGAGCATGAACACTTCCAGGCCGGGCCCGTAGGGGAAGCGGCGATGGATGCGCCCGGGGGCCTCGGGGCGCTGGCGCAGCGGCGTGTACTCAAGGAAGGCCTGGCGGCCGCGAGCGGCGAGCAGCGAGGCGTTCTTCTCGGTGTAGCGGTCGTCTTCCAGCAGCTCGCCGGGGTACCAGTTGTTGGTGGTCTCGTGGTCGTCCCACTGGGCCAGCATCGGCACCTCGGCGTTGAGGCGGCGCACGTTGGCGTCCAGCAGGTTGTAGGCGTGCTGGCCGCGGAATTCCTGCAGGGTCTCGGCCACCTTCAGCTTCTCCGGCGTCATCCGGTTGCGCCACAGCGTGCCGTCGGCGAGCTCGACGCTCTCCTTGAGCGGGCCGTCGGCGTAGACGGTGTCGCCGGAGTGGATGAAGAAGTCGGGGCGCTGGTCGAGCATGGTGGCGTAGGTGGTCATGCCGCCGCGCGCTTCGTCGATGCCCCAGCCCTGGCCGGCGGTGTCGCCGGACCACACGAAGCGCACGTCGCGCCGGGTTTGCGGGGGCAGGCGCAGCCGGCCGGTGACCGGCTCGCTGAGCGCGCGGTGATCGCCCAGGGCGGTGAAGCGCACGCGGTAGTGGACCTCGTCCATGCCGCCGAGCCCGGTGGCATCCAGCTTGGCGGTGAGGCCGCCGGCCGGCAGCGCCTCGGGGCCCACCAGCTGCCGGGCGGCGCGGAACTCGGGGTTGTCGGCGAGCTCGATCATCATCCGCGCCGGACGGTCGACGCGCGACCACAGCATGGCGCGGTCGGCGAGCATGTCGCCGCTCATCACGCCGCCGTCGATGACCGGGCGCCGGCCCTCGGCCAGCACGATGGAGGGGGCGACAAGGCCGGTGCCAAGGGTGGTGGCGCCGGCCAGGCCGAACTTGAGTATGCCGCGTCGCGTCATGCGCATGATCGATTCCTTCCTCTGGGCTTGGGTTGCCCGAGATGATGCTGGCGAGGAATGACGACGACTTGGCAGCCGTGTGAATCCATGGTGACCGTTGCGTGACCGGGTCGATGCCACCTTGACAGTTCGGCCGGTATTGCCGATATTTGCAATTGATAATCGTTATCATCAATTGTGCCTATCGGGAGGATGACATGGCGTATCACATCCAGGCGGCGTCTCGTGGCGCCACCCCGACCCTGCAGATCTGCGACGTCAGCGCGTGCTCGGTGCGCATGGCCTGGGAGCCGTGCGTGGCGTCCGGCGACGAGGATCCGGACCTTGCCGAGCTGCGCCGCGATGAGGCCATCGCCGAGCATCTGCGCAGCTTCCTGCGTACCACCGAGCGCTATCTCAAGGGGGAGTTGGATGAGGCGCCCAAGCTGGGCGCCTGGCGGCGTGTTTGAAAAGTATCTGCGTTCGACGACTTTTCAGGCATCGGATGCCCTCTAGATGAGTTCGATTCAGCCAGCGTCGAGCTGCACCTCCAGGGTGTCCTCGCTCTCGCAGGGCTTGCCGTGGCGCAGCGTGAGGCGCCGGGCGGTGAGATCCATGACCACCGCAAACAGCGTCTCCATGCGCTCCTCCGCCGGCTGGTCGGGATTGAAGTGGCGGCAGATCGAGAACGGCGCGTTGTCGTGGTCGGAGAGGATCGCGAACAGCCGCGCGGCGTCGATGGTCGCGCCCAGCGGCAGCCGGTCGTGCAGCAGGCGGTCGATGCGCGCCAGCCGCAGCCGGGAATCCGGGCGAGGGAAGTCCTCCACCTGGCAGGTGGCGGTCTCGGCGTAGAGGTGATTGGTGTGGGTGACCGCGCCGCCGCGGGGCTCCAGCACGCCGGGCAGGCCGGGGTGCACCTCGAAGCCGGTGGCCCGGCCGTCGCCACTGGCGATCAGGAAGTGGGCGGGGGAGCAGACCCGGTCGTGGCTGGCCACGCGGATCGCCTGGTTGACGTCCTCCGCCTCGAGGATCTTGCGCAGCGCCACGTGGATCGGCAGCCCCTCGCCGCAGGTCCGCGAGCGGATGGCGTTGAGGCACACGCCCACGCCGCGCGCGTTCATGCCGATCTTGGCCACCATGCCGGCCTCGCCGACGCTGACCAGCGCCGGGGCGCCCTCCGGATGCAGCTCCAGGGCCACCACGTTATGCAGCTGGTCGCTGCGCCAGTCCCAGTTCTGGGCCAGCCACTGGGTGCCGTCGCGATTCACCGAGAAAGCGGTGCAGCCGCCGCTGGCCTGTGTCAGCGAGATCTCGCTGCGGCAGTTGAGGGTGAGGATGTCTTCGAGATCCAGGCCGGCGCCGCGGGCGATGCCGGCCATCTCGTCGAGGATCTCGGGGAAGCCGCGCTCGATCATCGGCAGGAAGCGCTCGGCGGTGCGCCGTGCTTCGGCCCAGCCGATGCCGACGAAGTCGTGGAACAGCCGGTCGTAGACCTCGAGGCTGTGGGTGATCAGGGCGGCATGGGCGCGGCCATGGGCCTCGCCGAGCTCGCTTCGGGAGCCGGAGAAGACGCTGAGCTGCATGGTGACCTCCGATGCGGGGCATCATGAGGTCACTTTAGCATGCGCCGAACGGGCGATGGTGCCCGTTCGGCGCGCCATCAGCTCTTGCGGGGCGCGTTGTAGATCTCCTCGTCCAGCTCGCCTTCGCTCTTGCCGACCAGGGTGGTGACCATCAGGTCGCCGGCCACGTTGACGCTGGTGCGGGCCATGTCGAGGATGCGGTCGATGCCGGCGATCACTGCAATGGCTTCCAGCGGCAGGCCGATCTGGGCCATGACGATGGACAGCATCACCAGCCCCGCGCCCGGCACGCCGGCGGTGCCGATCGAGGCCAGGGTGCCGGTGACGATGATCATGCCGTAGTCCATCAGGCTCAGGTCGACGCCGACCAGTTGGGCGATGAACACCGCGACCACGCCCTGGTAGATGGCGGTGCCGTCCATGTTGATGGTGGCGCCCACCGGCAGCACGAAGCCGGCCACGCCCTCGGAGACGCCGAGATTGTTCTTGGCGCAGCGCAGCGAGACCGGCAGGGTGCCGGAAGACGATGCCGAGGAGTAGGCCACCACCAGGGCGTCGAGGATGCCCTGCAGGTAGCGCAGCGGGTTCAGGCGTCCGAGCAGGGCCAGCAGGCCGGAGTAGACCAGCACTACGTGCAGCACGCTGGCCAGGTAGGCTACGCCGATCACCTTGGCCAGCGGTAGCAGCACCTCGAGGCCGTAGCTGCCCGCCACGTGGGCGATCAGCCCGAACACGCCGATCGGCGCGAAGGCCATGACGATGTTGGTCAGCTTGACCATGGCCTCGGCGAAGCTCTCGAAGACCTTCACCACCGGCTCGCCCTTGTCGCCGATCAGGGTCAGCGAGATACCGAGCCCGATGGCGAACACGATGATCTGCAGGATGTTGCCGCTGGCCAGGGCGTCGATGGGGTTGCGCGGCACCAGGCCGACCAGGATCTCGGTCAGGCTCGGCGCTTGCTTGGCTTCGACACCGGACTCGAAGCTCATGTCCAGGCCTACGCCGGGTTGGAAGAGCCAGGAGGCGAGCAGGCCGATGGCGATGGCGAAGGCCGTGGTCACCAGGTAGAGCGCGATGGTTCGGGCGCCGATGCGGCCCATCTTCTGCGGGTCGCGCATGGCGGTGATGCCGACCACCAGGGTGGAGAACACCAGCGGTACGATCAGCATCTTGATGGCGTTGATGAAGATGTCGCCGAGCGGCTTGAAGAGGCTGGCGTCCTCACCGAGCAGGGCGCCGGCCAGTACGCCGAGCACCAGGCCGGCGAGGATCTTCTGCCACAGGGGGATACGCCGCCAGCGGCTCTCGCCGGCGGTGGTCGTGGAATGAGGCAAGGGTGACTCCTTTCTGTAATTTCGCCTTTTGGCAGCAACAATCAATGCCGGGCGGCGATTCTACAGAAAGGAGGCGCTGGAAACTTCCGAAAATTCGCCTCCTTCGGCGGCGCTATAACACCTCGTCCAGGAACTCGCGAAAGGCCGACCAGGACTTCTCGTCGGCCTGCGCCTGGTAGCGGTCGGTGTCGAAGACGGTGAAGACGTGGGGCGCGCCGGAGTAGATGTCGATCTCGTAGTCGACGCCGGCTTCCTCGAGCTGCCGCGACAGTGCCACCACGTCCTCCATGGGAATGGCCTCGTCGGCGCCGCCGTGAGCGACTAGGATCGGTGGGGTGTCCGGCCCGTAGCCCTGGCCCTGGGGCGTGGCCAGGCCGCCGTGGAAGGTGGCGTAGCCGTGTACGTTCTCGGCGGCGCCGCTGCGGGCCAGTTCGAGCACCACGGCGCCGCCGAAGCAGTAGCCCATCACCACGGTGGGCGTCGCCGCGCCCTGGGCGCGGGCTTCGGCCAGGCCGCCCAGGGTCAGCGCGCGCATGCGCTCGCGGTCATCGTAGAGGCGGGCTGTCTCGGCCTTGCGAGCCGCCGTCTCCGCCGGGCGGTTGCCGCGGCCGTAGAGGTCGACGGCGAAGGCGTCGTAGCCCTGTTCGGCGAGCATCTCGGCGCGCCGGCGCTCGTAGCCGGTGAGGCCATCCCAGTCGTGGATGATCAGCACCGTGCCTCTCGCCTCGTCGGCGGCGGGCGCGAAGTAGCCGGTGAAAGGCTCGTCGCCTACCTGGTAGTCGACGTCGCGGCCGTCGGCCTGGGCGGCGCTCGCCACGGCGGCGAGGGTGAGAAACGTCAGCGGTCGCATCATGATGGCCTCTACGGTTGGCGTTCAGGCCCCTCAGTATAGGCAGCCCGCCGGGATCAGCGTTGAAGCGCTCGTTCGATCGCTGATACGCCAGAATTGCCGGTTGCCAATCAAGATGTTGCGGGCCGCTTCCCGGCGTCCAGCGTTGGCAGGCAGGGGTTGTGTTTTGGGCGGCGGCCTTCCAGATTGGAGAGGTGTAATTCGCGCAGCGGATGTTCCGAGCAACCAGAGCGAGACCAACAACCATGAAGAAACGCGTTCTAGCGACGGCGGTGGCCGCGACCACCCTGGCCCTCTCCGGCATGGCCCAGGCCGAGGTCAAGGTCGGCTTTCTCGGCGGTTTCACCGGCGGCATCGAGAGCCTGACCCCGCCGATCTTCGACGGCGCCAACCTGGCGGTGCAACAGATCAACGAGCAGGGCGGTGTGCTGGATGGCCAAGACATCGTCATGCCCACCGGCGATACCACCTGTTCCGACGCCTCGGCGGCCTCCAACGCGGCCGACCGCATGGTCAACACCGAGAAGGTCACGGCTATCGTCGGTGCGCTGTGTACCGGGGCGACCATCGCCGCGGCCAACAATGCCGCGATTCCCGGCGGCGTGACCATGGTCTCTCCGGCCTCCACGGCCCCGGCGGTCACCGACCTGGACGACAACGACCTGGTGTTCCGCACCGTGCCCTCGGATGCCTTCCAGGGGCAGATGCTCGCCAAGCTGCTGCTCGACAAGGGCATCCAGGAAGTGGCGGTGACCTACGTCAACAACGACTACGGCCAAGGGCTGGCGGATTCCTTCGTGGCCGCTTACGAGAAGGGCGGCGGCAGCGTGCTGGAGAACCTGGCCCACGAGGATAACCGCGCCGACTACCGCTCCGAGCTGGGCACGCTGGCCGCCACCGGCGCCCAGACCCTGGTGGTGCTGGCCTATGCCGACACCTCCGGCCAGACCGTGCTGCGCCAGGCCTACGAGAGCGGCATGTTCAGCCAGTACGTGGGCGGCGACGGCATGGTCGGCGACAGCCTGGTCGAGGCCATCGGTGCCGATGTGCTCAACGGCATGATCGCCACCCGCCCTGGCAGCCCGGAACTGCCGGGGACCGCGATGTTCAACCAGCAGGCCCAGGCCGCCGGCATCGACCCCAGTGCGGTGTTCGCCGCCCAGGCCTACGACGCCGCCTTCCTGCTCGGCCTGGCCATCGAGCAGAACGGCAGCGCCGAGCGTGAGGGCCTGAACCAGGCGCTGCGCAGCGTGGCCACCGCCCCGGGCGAGGTGATCCTGCCCGGCGAGTGGGAGAAGGCCAAGGAGCTGATCGCCGCCGGCACCGAGATCAACTACGAAGGCGCCTCCGGCACTCACGAGTTCGACGAGAATGGCGACGTGCCGGGCGTGGTCCAGGAAATGCTGGTCGAGGACGGCACCTTCACCATCCAGGGCTACGTCGACGCCGACGAGGAATAATTCCCTCGCATCCAGGCGTGCCAAAGACCCCGGCGGGTAACCGCCGGGGTCTTTTTGTGTCGGGTGAGGGGCGAGTCCCGCGAAGCCCTTTAGGCATGCTCTTCAGAGCCAGTCCGACGCCTCGGCGATCCGCCGCGCCAGCGGCGGCATTCTCATACTCCTGGGCCGGGGGCGCCTGCGGCGCCTTTCGCGCAGCGAGCTGCGCTCCCACGAAGACCTGCGCGGTGGCGCGGATCCACTGAGGGCGGCTTCGTAGGCGTGCTCTTTAGAGCCGGTCCGACGCCTCGGCGATCCGCTGCGCCAGCGGCGGCATTCTCATGCTCCTGAGCGGGGGGCGCCTGCGGCGCCTTTCGCGCAGCGAGCTGCGCTCCCACGAAGACCTGCGCGGTGGCTCGGATCCACTGAGGGCGGCTTCTTAGGCGTGCTCTTCAGAGCCGGTCCGACGCCTCGGCGATTCGCCGCGCCAGCGGCGGCATTCTCATGCTCCTGAGCCGGGGGCGCCTGCGGCGCCTTTCGCGCAGCGAGCTGCGCTCCCACGAAGACCTGCGCGGTGGCGCGGATCCACTGAGGGCGGCTTCGTCGGCGTGCTCTTCAGAGCCGGTCCGACGCCTCGGCGATTCGCCGCGCCAGCGGCGGCATTCTCATGCTCCTGAGCCGGGGGCGCCTGCGGCGCCTTTCGCGCAGCGAGCTGCGCTCCCACGAAGACCTGCGCGGTGGCTCGG
>NZ_JACHXM010000004.1:238403-275509 GCF_014192055.1 Halomonas organivorans
TCCTGAGCCGGGGGCGCCTGCGGCGCCTTTCGCGCAGCGAGCTGCGCTCCCACGAAGACCTGCGCGGTGGCTCGGATCCACTGAGGGCGGCTTCGTCGGCGTGCTCTTCAGAGCCGGTCCGACGCCTCGGCGATTCGCTGCGCCAGCGGCGGCATTCTCATGCTCCTGAGCCGGGGGCGCCTGCGGCGCCTTTCGCGCAGCGAGCTGCGCTCCCACAGGGGGCTCCGGTGCCGTCGTCGATCAGGGCGTAGGCGCGAGGCAATATGCTGCACCACGCACCACGCACCACGCACCACGCACCACGCACCACGCACCACGCACCACGCACCACTCACCACTCACCAAAAAGCCCCGGATGATGCCGGGGCTGGAAGGGAACAGCACGAGGTTTCAATCCACGTGCTTGGTCTTCTCGGGCAAGAGCCCCTTGGGCGCGAAGCGCAGCACCAGGGTGATCAGCAGGCCGATCACGAACACCCGGGCCTGCAGCGCGCGGCTGTCCATGCTGGCAGGGGCATCCCAGCCGAAGGTGCTCTCGCCGAAGTGCACGGCCAGCTCCATCAGGAACAGCGCCAGCGGTTCGGACATCAGCCAGATGATGTAGACCGCCACGGCGCCGAAGATGGTGCCCAGGTTGTTGCCGGGGCCGCCGAGGATGACCATCACCAGCACCAGGAAGGTGTGGTTGAGCGGCAGGTAGCCCTGGGGATCGAACAGGCTGTTGAAGCTCGCCAGCACGGCGCCGCCGATGCCCATCAGGATGCAGCCCAGCACGAAGATTTCCAGGCGGCGCTTGTTGATGTCCTTGCCCATGGCCGCCGAGGAGATCTCGTTGTCGCGGATGGCGCGGATCATCCGCCCCCAGGGAGCGTGATAGGCGCGATGCAGCAGGAAGAAGATCGCCGCGATCATCACCGCCGTCACCGACAGGTACATGGCGCGAGCCAGGGTGAAGCCGACCTCGGCGGGCCCGGGCACCGGCCAGGGCAGCGGCGATACCGTGGCGGTGCCGCGGGTCAGCCAGTCGGAGTTCTTGAGGAAGGCTTTGATGATCTCGGCGATGCCGATGGTGGCGATGGCCAGGTAGTCGCTGCGCAGGCCCAGGCAGATATGGCCGATGAAGTAGCCCACGCCGCCGGCCAGCGCGCCGCCGACGATCCAGCCGACCCAGGCGGGCAGGCCCAGGCCGCCGATGAAGCCGGCCTGGGACTCGATCTGGTCGGCGACGCCGCGGAAGGCGCTGATCACCACCAGGTAGAGCACCACGGCCAGCACCACGGTGATGACGGTGCGCAGCTTCTTCGGCACGCCGATGCGGTCCAGCCGTGAGGCGCCGAACACCACGACCGCGGCGCCGACGATATAGGCCAGCACCACGCCCAGCTCGCCGGGCAGTGAAGAGTCCCAGAAGGCGTCATTGACCGGGACACTGAAGAACATGGCGCAGAAGCCGCCCAGCGCCACGAAGCCCATGACCCCGGCGTTGAACTGCCCGGCATAGCCCCACTGGATGGTCAGGCCCAGGGCCAGGATGGCGTAGCAGGAGGCCTCGACGAGCATGCGGGTGCTGTAGGCGGAGCCCATCATGCCGTAGACGCCCAGCACGGCGGCCAGCAGGACCACGAAGAGAATGACCTCGCGCAGCGGGAAACGGCGCGGTGCGGCGACGGTATCGGTGCGTGTCGTGCTCATCAGATCACCTTGCCCTTGAAGATGCCGGTGGGGCGCCACACCAGGATGGCGACGAGGATGAAGAAGGGCACCACGATCTTGTATTCGGTGCCGACGAAGGCCAGGTTGCCCGCCTGGGCCAGCCACTCCGGCAGGCTATCGCGGAAGGGCCTGAGCAGGATGCCCCAGTTGAACACCGCCAGCGTCTCGGCGAAGCCGACCACGAAGCCGCCGGCGATGGCGCCGTAGGGGTGGCCTACGCCGCCGACGATGGCCGCGGCGAAGATCGGCAGCAGCAGGAAGAAGCTCAGGTCGGGCTTGAAGGTCACGTCCAGCGACAGCAGGGTGCCGGCGATGGCGGCCAGGCCGCCGGCGATCACCCAGGTTACGGCGACGATGGTGTTGGTGTTGATGCCCGAGGCCTGGGCCAGCGCAGGGTTGTCGGACATGGCGCGCATGGCCTTGCCCAGCCGCGAGCGCGACAGGAAGAAGTGCAGCGCCACCACGCTGATCAGCGTCAGCGCGAACAGGTAGATCTGGGGCTCGGTGATCACCACCGGCACCCGCACGCCCTCGATGGGCAGCGGAATGCGGAAGATCTCCTTGCGATCGTCGACGTAGAGGCTCTCGCCGCCGGTGCCAGCGAACAGCCGGATCAGCCCCTGCAGCATCAGGGTGACGCCCAGCGAGGCGATGACCATGACGATCGGCTTGACGCCGTGGGCGCGCAGCGGCTTGTAGAAGGCGCGGTCGATGCCTACCGCCAGCACCGCGGTCAGTGCCATGGCGAACGGCAGCATGATCAGCGGCGTGGGAATGCCGATGGCCGCGCCGGCCTGTGGGAAGAGGGTGGTCAGCAGCAGCACCATGAAGGCGCCGAAGGTCATCATGTCGCCGTGGGCGAAATGGGCGAAGCGCATGATGCTGAAGATCAGCGTCACGCCCACCGCGCCGATGGCGTAGATCGAGCCGGCTACGCAGCCGGCGATCACCACGTTGTTGATGAAGAAGACGAGTTCGTTCACGGGATCTCTCCGATGTGCCGTCGGGGCGGGCTCAGCCGCCCAGGAAGCTCTTGGCGACCTCCGGGTCGGCCAACAGGGCCGCGCCGGTGTCGGTGAAGCGGTTCTGGCCGGCGGCCAGCACGAAGCCTTTGTCGGCGATGGCCAGCGCCTGCTTGGCGTTCTGCTCGACCATCAGGATGCCGACGCCGGCGGCGTTGACCTCCTTCACTCGTTCGAAGATCTCGTTCATGTACAGCGGAGAGAGCCCGGCGGTGGGTTCGTCGAGCAGCAGTACCTCGGGCTCGGCCATCAGCGCCCGGCCCATGGCGACCATCTGGCGCTGGCCGCCGGAGAGTTCGCCGGCGGGCTGGTGGCGCTTGTCGTAGAGCGGCGGGAAGAACTCGTAAATGCGCGACAGCATGCGCTTGACGTTGCCGGGCTTGAGGTAGGCGCCCATCTGCAGGTTTTCCTTCACCGTCAGGCTCGGGAAGACGTTGTATTCCTGGGGCACGAAGCCCATGCCCTTCTGGACGAGCTTGTTGGGCGGCAGGTTATGGATGGGTTCGCCGCGCAGCAGGATCTCGCCCTGGCTGACATGGAGCAGGCCGAACACGGCCTTGAGCATGGTCGACTTGCCGGCGCCGTTGGGGCCGACGATGACGCCGATCTCGTCGGCTTCGATGGACATGTTCACCCCGTTGAGGATGTTCATGCCGCCGTAGCCGCCATGCACGTCGCGTGCGTCGAGTAGTGGCATAGGTGGTTCTCTGCGTTGTCGTTATCGGGCGGGATCCGGCCGCCCCGTCGTTGTTGTGGTGCTTAGGCTGTCGGAGAGCCTTTACGCCGCCGGTGAGCCCCTAGGCGGCCGGTGAGCCGAAGTAGGCCTCGATGACCTCGGGGTTGTTCTGGATCTCCTCGATGGTGCCTTCGACCATCACGCTGCCCTGGGCGAGCACGATCACCGGATCGCAGAGCCGCGCGATCATGTCCATGTCGTGCTCGATGACCAGGAAGGTGTAGCCCATCTCGCGGTTGAGGCGCTCGATGTTGCCGACCAGGTCGCCGAGCAGGGTGCGGTTGACCCCGGCGGCGATCTCGTCGAGCAGCACCACCTTGGCGTCGGTCATCATGGTGCGGCCGAGCTCAAGGAGCTTCTTCTGGCCGCCGGAGAGGTTGCCGGCGAGCTCGTTGCGCACGTGATGCAGGCCGACGAAGTCGATCACCTCCAGCGCCCGGCGCCGCACCTCGGCCTCTTCCCGGCGTACCTCGCCCGGCTTGAGCCAGGTGGCGAACAGGTTCTCGCCGGCCTGCTTGGGCGGCACCATCATCAGGTTCTCCAGCGCCGTCAGGTTCGAGAACTCGTGGGCGATCTGGAAGGTGCGCAGCAGCCCCTTGTGGAACAGCTGGTCGGCGGGACGATTGGTGATGTCCTCGCCGTCGAACAGGATCTGTCCGGTGTCCAGGGGCAGGGCGCCGGCGATGATGTTGAACAGCGTCGACTTGCCGGCGCCGTTGGGGCCGATCAGCCCGGTGATCGAGCCTTCCTCGACCTGCAGGGAGCAGTCGTTGATGACCTTGAGGCCGCCGAAGGCCTTGTTGACGTGTCGAACGTCGATGATGGCTGACATGTCACACCTGTGATGGATTGTTCATTGTTGTGAGATCGCGCGATGGCTCATGAGGCATGGCGCTCCGCCAGGAAGCTGCGGCCGGCGGCGAAGGCCCCCACGATCACTACGGCCCCGATGGTGGGGATCCAGTAGCCCTGCACCTGGGGAATGGTGCGCAGGAACACGAAGGCCACGGCGGCCGGGGCCACGAAGCGTACCAGCAGGCGCCAGACCTGGAACCAGGCTTCGCCGGTGCGCATTTCCTTCATTACCTCGCCGTGGGTGAGGGCCCAGCCGGCAAACAGCGAGATCAGCAGGCCGCCGAGCGGCATGAAGATGTTGGTGAGCAGTTCGAGCAGGCCGAAGGCGCTGCGCCCGAAGAGGGCGTGGAAGATCGAGTCCTGAGCCCAGCGATTGAAGCTGAACACGGTGAGCAGGCCCAGCGCCCAGCTGGCGATGACCATGACGGAGACCGCCTGGGGGCGGCTGAGGTCGAAGCGTTCGACCAGATAGGCGGCCACCGGCTCGATCAGCGAGATCGCCGAGCTCAGCGCGGCGCCCAGCACCAGGATGAAGAAGATGGCGCCGACCAGGGCGCCACCGGGCATCTCGGCGAAGGCCAGCGGCAGGGTGACGAACATCAGCCCCGGGCCCTCGGCGGGATCCAGCCCTGCACCGAACACCAGCGCGAAGATCGCCAGGCCGGCGATCAGCGCCACGGCGGTGTCGACGATGGCGATGGTGAAGGCGGTGCGGGTCAGCGAGGCTTCGCCGGACATGTAGGCGCCGTAGGCCATGATGGCTCCCATGCCGAGGCTCAGGGTGAAGAACGACTGGCCCATGGCCGCCAGCCAGCCCTCGAGGCTGAGGTCGGCGACGTTGAAGGTGAACAGGAAGTCGGCGGCGCCGCCCAGGTCGCCGATCATGGCGGCGTAGGCCAGTACCACCATCAGGATCACGAACAATGCCGGCATCAGGATGCGCAGGCTGTTCTCGATGCCGCGGTGAATGCCGAGCCCGACCACCAGCGCCGAGGCGCCGATGAACAGGGTGTGATAGAGGGTCAGCAGCGCCGGTGAGGCCAGTAGGGCGTCGAAGCCCGCAGCCACGGTGTCGGCGTCGGCGCCCTGCAGCGAACCGGTGAGCATGCGGCCGGTGTAGTGGATCGCCCAACCGGCGATCACCGAATAGAAGCTGAGGATGATGAAGGCCGACACGGCGCCCAGCCAGCCGATCGATTCCCAAGCTCGTGAGGTCTTGTGGGTGCGGGTCAGAAAGCGCATGCCCATGATCGGGCTGCGCCGGCTGTTGCGGCCGAGCATGGTCTCGGCGATCAGGATCGGAATGCCGACGGCGAAGATGGTCAAGGCATAGATCAGCAGGAAGGCGCCGCCACCGTTTTCACCGGCCAGGTAGGGGAAGCGCCACAGGTTGCCGAGCCCCACCGCCGAGCCGACCGCGGCGAGCAGGAAGGTTCCCTTGTGCGTCCAGACGTTGTGCGTGCTCATCGGGTGTCCGCAATTGCGTGTCGGCCTCGCGCCATGACCTTGTGGGTCATTGAAGAGTGGGCCGCGATGTCCTGCGCTGGGATGACCAGCTCTGTGGTCATCAACTTTGCGATAGACCCGGGGCCCTTGACTAGTCGACTTGCGTTTAGGGGCCGTTGGCGGCGCGGATGGTAATCCGGCACCTGGCTCAGTCCCGGTCGTCGTCCGCCGCGGGGTGGCGGGGTTCCATGGCGCGCAGGGCGTCGGGCAGTCGCACGGTGTCGCCGAGTGTCACGTCATCGACGCTGTGCTGGCGACGGCCGTTGTCGGCGGCGATCAGTGCGACCACCTCGCCGATGCTGGTGTCCTCGACCCGGGCTTCGACGCGCACGCGCACCGTGAAACCGTGGAAGCGTGCGCTGATGATGCTGCCCTCATGGGGCTCCGGATAGTCCTGAGGATGGTCGGCGTAATAGCGCTCCACGCTGGCGCTGCCGGGGTCGTCCCATTCGACGTGCTTGTGCATTGGGCTCACCTCCTTGGAGTAAGACGTAGGCATCAGCATAGCCTTCGACGGCGGGCGGGGGCTATCAACGCAGCAGGCGCTCGGCCCCGACGCAAAGAGCCCGCCGTGGGGCGGGCTCTCTCTGCGTCATGGCCGCCGAGGCGATGGCGCTTACTTCTTCTTGGCGCGCTTGCGCTCGTTCTCGGCGAGCAGCTTCTTGCGCAGGCGGATGTGGTTGGGGGTGATTTCCACCAGCTCGTCGTCATCGAGGAACTCGATGGCCTGCTCCAGGGTGAAGCGAACCGGCGGCGTGAGCACCAGGTTCTCGTCGTTGCCCGAGGCGCGCATGTTGTCGAGCTTCTTGGCCTTGGTGGGGTTGACCACCATGTCTTCGGCGCGGCTGTTGATGCCGACCAGCATGCCTTCGTAGACCTCGGTGCCGTGCTCGATGATCAGCTTGCCGCGGTCCTGCAGGGCGAACAGCGCGTAGGCCAGGGCCTTGCCGGAGACCATCGACACCAGTACGCCGTTGCGGCGCTCGACCGAGGCGTCCGGCTTGAGCGGGCCGTAGTGGTCGAAGCGGCTGGTCAGGATGCCGGTGCCCGAGGTCAGGGTCAGGAACTGGCCGCGGAAACCGATCAGCCCGCGCGCGGGGATGATGAAGTCGAGGCGTACCCGGCCCTTGCCGTCGGGGTTCATGTTCTTGAGCTCGCCCTTGCGGTAGCCGAGCTCTTCCATGATGGCGCCCTGGTGCTGCTCTTCGCAGTCGATGATGACTTCTTCGTAGGGCTCCTGAGACACGCCGTCGATCTCGCGGATGATGACCTCGGGGCGGCCCACGGCCAGCTCGAAGCCTTCACGGCGCATGCTCTCGATCAGCACCGAGAGATGCAGCTCGCCACGGCCGGAGACGATGAACTTCTCGGGGCTCTCGCCCTGCTCGACGCGCAGCGCGACGTTGTGGATCAGCTCCTGGTCGAGGCGATCCTTGATGTTGCGGCTGGTGACGAACTTGCCGTCCTTGCCGGCGAACGGCGAGTCGTTGACCTGGAAGGTCATCGACACGGTGGGCTCGTCCACGGTCAGCGCCGGCAGCGCCTCGACGGCGGCCGGGTCGCACAGCGTGTCGGAGATCGCCAGGTCCTCGATGCCGGTGATGCAGATGATGTCGCCGGCGGTGGCTTCCTCGGTCTGCACGCGCTCCAGGCCGAGGTGGGTCATCACCTGGCCGATCTTGCCGCGGCGGGAGTTGCCTTCCTTGGAGACGACGGTGACCTGCTGGTTCGGCTTGACGTTACCGCGGGTGATGCGGCCCAGGCCGATGACGCCGACGTAGCTGTTGTAGTCGAGCGCCGAGATCTGCATCTGGAAGGGCGCTTCCAGCTCGACCTTGGGCGGTTCGACGATGTCGACGATGGCCTTGAACATCGGCGACATGTCGTCGGCCAGCTGGTCCGGCTCGGGACCGGCCACGCCGTTGAGCGCCGAGCAGTAGATGATCGGGAAGTCGAGCTGCTCGTCGCTGGCGCCGAGATTGTCGAACAGGTCGAAGATCTGGTCGATGACCCAGTCCGGGCGTGCGCCGGGGCGGTCGATCTTGTTGACCACCACGATCGGCTTGAGGCCCTGGTCGAAGGCCTTCTGGGTGACGAAGCGGGTCTGCGGCATCGGGCCGTCGACGGCGTCGACCATCAGCAGCACCGAGTCGACCATCGACATGACGCGCTCTACCTCGCCGCCGAAGTCAGCGTGTCCGGGAGTGTCGACGATGTTGATGTGGTAATCGCGCTCCTCAGGGCTTTGCCAGCGGATCGCCGTGTTCTTGGCCAGGATGGTGATGCCGCGTTCCTTCTCCTGGTCGTTGGAGTCCATGATCCGTTCCTGGCCCTCGGCCTTGCGGTCCAGGGTGCCGGACTGCTGGAGGAGCTTGTCGACCAGGGTGGTCTTGCCGTGGTCGACGTGAGCGATGATGGCAATGTTGCGAAGATTCTCGATCACGACGGGATCCTGCTGGGAAAATTGGGGTGGCATTATAGGGTCAGGACCTTGACGCTACCAGCCTTGTCGGTGGGAAACCGGGGGGTTGGGCACTCCTGCCCATGGATTCAAGGACCTGCGGAGGTGACAGGATGCCGTCGGCAGGAAGCGATGGCGAGTCGCCCCATGCACCTTCGTGGTGCGCGACGATGTGTTTTGCGCCATTTGGGTGCGTTTTTGGTGGCTGTTGCGGCGCCATGAGAGGGTATGGGGCGAAGCAGTGATCTTGCACCCTCATGGCGCGAATTTTTTTCTCCTTGCTTCTCAGATTGTTATGCGCTTGATCGTCATGGGTGGCGCTATTTTGGCACGCTGGCTGCATTATTTGGGGCAGTGCCATGGTCGTTCATGGCGGCGTGGGCATCACGCCTACGGCATGCTACAACGTCGACTGGACACCACCGCGACCGGCGACAGAGATAAGCGGAATACCCGATAACCAGCCATTACCTGGAGGACCTCATGTCCGAGAAGACTCTCGCCCTGATCGAAGAACATGACGTGAAGTGGGTCGACCTGCGCTTCACCGACACCAAAGGCAAGGAACAGCACGTCACCATTCCGGCTCGCGACGTCGACGAGGAGTTCTTCGAGAACGGTCAGATGTTCGACGGCTCCTCCATCTCCGGCTGGAAGGGCATCAACGAGTCCGACATGATTCTGCGCCCGGAGGACGGCACCGGCTTCCTCGACCCCTTCACCGAAGATGCCACCCTGATCCTTCGCTGTGACATCATCGAGCCGGCCACCATGCAGGGCTACGAGCGTGACCCGCGCTCCATCGCCAAGCGCGCCGAGGCCTACCTGCAGTCCACTGGCCTGGGCGACACCGCCTTCTTCGGCCCCGAGCCCGAGTTCTTCATCTTCGACGAGGTGCACTGGAAGGCCGATATCGAAGGCGCCATGTACAAGATCACCTCCGAGGAAGGCGCCTGGGCCACCGACCGTCAGGTCGAGGGTGGCAACCTGGCGCACCGTCCGCGCGTCAAGGGCGGCTATTTCCCGGTGCCGCCGGTCGACAGCTTCCACGACATCCGTGGCGCCATGTGCAACACCCTCGAGGCCATCGGCCAGTCCGTCGAGGTGCACCACCACGAAGTCGCCAACGCCGGCCAGAACGAGATCGGCGTCAAGTTCAACACCCTGGTGAAGAAGGCCGACGAGCTTCAGGAAATGAAGTACGTGGTGCACAACGTGGCCCACGCCTACGGCAAGACCGCCACTTTCATGCCCAAGCCGCTGGTCGGTGACAACGGCTCCGGCATGCACGTCCACCAGTCCTTCTGGAAGGACGGCGAGAACCAGTTTGCCGGCGACCAGTACGCGGGCCTGTCTGAAATGGCGCTGTACTACATCGGTGGCATCATCAAGCACGCTCGTGCCCTGAACGCCTTCACCAACGCTTCCACCAACTCCTACAAGCGTCTGGTGCCGGGCTTCGAAGCGCCGGTGATGCTGGCCTACAGCGCCCGCAACCGCTCCGCTTCCATCCGCATTCCGTACACCGCCAGCCCGAAGGGCAAGCGCGTCGAGGCTCGCTTCCCCGACCCGACCGCCAACCCGTACCTGTGCTTCGCGGCGATGCTGATGGCCGGCATCGACGGCATCAAGAACAAGATCCACCCCGGCGACGCCATGGACAAGAACCTCTATGACCTGCCGCCGGAAGAAGGCAAGTCCATCCCGACCGTGGCCGAGAGCCTGGACCAGGCCCTGGCGGCACTGGCCGAAGACCGTGCCTTCCTGACCGAGGGTGGCGTGTTCACCGACGAGATGATCGACGCCTACATCGAGCTCAAGGAAGAGGACGTCGAGCGCCTGCGCATGACCACGCATCCGGTCGAGTTCGACATGTACTACAGCTGCTGAGGCCGCGCGGCGCCCAGCGCCGCGCCCCGGCTTGAAAAGGCACGCCTTCGGGCGTGCCTTTTTCATTCCACCGCTCTCTACTCACTCCGCGCCATTCGCACTATTCCACTCACCACTCACCCATGGATCACCATATGCCCGGCGATGCCCAGGGCGAAGCCCAGCACCGCGCCCAGCGGTGGGCCCCAGTGGCGCTCCAGCCGGGCCTGGGGCGCCAGATCCTGGAACACCGAGTAGAGGATACCGCCGGCGGCGAACAGCATGACCGCGCCCACCGCGGCGGGGTAGTCGGCGAGCCACCAGTAGCCGCTCAGCCCCGCCAGCGGGCCCAGCCATGCCATGGCGAAGAACAGTGCCAGCAGGCGACGGGGCGAGTAGTGGGTGTTCTCGCGCAGCTCACGGTAGGCATTGAAGCCCTCCGGGAGGTTCTGCAATGCCATCAGCAGGGCCAGCAGCACGCCGCTGCCGCCGCCGTAGGCGAAGGCGGCGCCCAGTGCCAGGGCCTCGGGCAGGAAATCGGAAAGCATGGCGGAGAGCTGGCTGGCGGAGGCGCCGCTGCGATTGAGGGCGATATCGAGGCCCATGAAGGCCAGCCCGCCGGCCAGGAACCAGGCAACGGCCGGCAGCGGGGGGAGGTCGTCGAAACTGTTGGGCACCAGCACGAGGGCCACTGCCGAGAGCAGCGCTCCGCCGCCGAAAGCGATGATGCCGTGGCGCAGCTCGGTTTCCAGCCAGTTGGCGCCGATACGCTCCTCCTGGGCGATCCAGCCGCCCAGCGGCATCGCCATGCCCGCCATCAGGGTCAGGATGACAACCTCGTGCCACGCTTCCATGCCGAATGTTCCTCGCCTCTGGATGTCGGAAGGATATTCTACCGGCATTCATGGTGGGCACGAATGGTGGGCACGAATGGCGGGCACGAATGGCGGGCACGAATGCGGATTCCGCTGCCGCGGCCGCTTGGGTTAGGCTGTTCATGGGGTCGCCATGCCCACCGATAGCGAGGCGAACGCCGCCGATTCCGGGGGAGCTGCATGATGAAGGGACTGATGTTGCTGCTGCTGGGGCTCACGATCAGCCTGCCGGCCGCCGCCCAGACCATCTACCGCACCACCGATGCTCAGGGCAACGCGGTATTCACCGACGATCCGCAGCGTGGCGGCGAGGCGGTGGAGCTCGACCCGGTCACCGTGGTGCCGTCCGGGAAGGTGCGAGTGGAGGAGCGGGCCCCTGTGGTGCAGCAGGCGCCCCAGCGTGATACGTCCATGCAACCCTTCATGCCCTACGACGTGTTCGCGATCGCCTCTCCCGAGCAGCAGGCGACCCTGCCGACCGGCGCCGCCGGCAACGTGCAGGTGCGGCTGGACATTCATCCCGCGCTGCGCGATGACCATCAGGTGCGCCTGTTGCTGGATGGCCGGCTCAGCCAGTCGGCCATGCATACCGACACCTTCCTGCTGTCCAACCTGGACCGCGGCGAGCACGTGGTGCAGGCCGAACTGCTCGATGCCTCGGGTGCGGTGCGCCACCGCACCTCGCCGGTGACCCTCTACGTCCAGCGAGCCAGCGTCAACCTGCCCCGCAATCCCAATAACCCGTCCGGTTAGCTGCCCCCTCGCCGGGCACCTCGGCCGCTGTGCCCGGACGGTACCTCGAGGCCCTGTCATTCACCGCCGGTGCGTGGCGAGGGGCGCCATGATGCCTTCGAGCATGCCGAGCGCATATCCGAGGGTCGTGCCTTCCGCCATGCCGAACGCCTGCGCGGCGACCGTCCCCAGGAGGGCGTGCGCCTGAAGCGGGAGCACGACTCGCGGCACGAATTCCAGCGGGAGCATGGCAAGCTACGGTCGCACCCTCGCGAGGCGCCCACCGGGCAATAAGCGCTGCCTGACAGTGCGTGCACCAGGGTGGTGCACTAAAGTGGTGCATATCCCCCGTGCGGAATCGCCGTGGGGCGCCGTGATGAGGCCCTCCCCAAAGTGGCGCGCTTATTGCAATGATCTTTTTGCACAGAGCCTTGCGCTGACCTCTTCGCCATGGACTGGAGGGTGACCGCTCACTTCGTTGTCGGGAATGCACCAATGTATCAACGCCTCATGGAACACCTCACCACCGCCGTGCTGCTGCTGGACGGTCAGCTGCGGCTGCGCTGGATGAATCCGGCGGCGGAAGCCCTGCTGGCGCTGAGCCGGGCACGGGTGACCGGTCTGGCGTTGCCGGGGCTGGTCGATGCCGAGGAGGACATCGGCGGTCTGTTGGCCAAGGCGCGCGACGAGTTCCATCCGTTCACCCAGCGCGAGGCCCGGCTGACCCTGCCGACCGGCGAGGTCCAGACGGTGGACTACACCGTTACGCCGCTGTCGCCGGATGAGTTGCTGCTGGAGGTGGAGCCCCGCGACCGGCTGCTGCGCATCTCCCGGGAGGAGGCACTACAGACTCGCCAGGAGACCATCAAGGTGCTGGCCCGTGGGCTCGCCCATGAGGTCAAGAATCCGCTGGGAGGCATCCGGGGCGCCGCCCAGTTGCTGGAGCGGGACCTGGAAGACCCCCAGCTCACCGAGTTCACTCGGATCATCGTCGAGGAGGTCGATCGGCTGCGCGACCTGGTGGACTCCATGCTTGGTCCCAATCGGGTCAGCCGGCATGAGCCGCTCAACGTCCACCGGGTATTGGAGCGAGTGCGCGCGCTGGTGGCCGTGGAGCACCCCGAGGTGGCGATCACCCGCGACTACGATCCCAGCCTGCCCGACCTGATCGGCGACGAGTCCCAACTGATCCAGGCCATCCTCAACGTGGCGCGCAATGCCGTGGAGGCGATGACCGAGGCCGGGATAGAGGGGCCGGCCCTGGTGCTGCGTACCCGAGCGCGCCGCCAGTTCACCCTGGGGGCCGAGCGTCACCGCCTGGTGTGCGAGGTGAGCATCCTCGACAACGGGCCCGGCATCCCCGACGCGCTCAAGGAGACGCTGTTCTACCCCATGGTGTCCGGCCGTGCCGAGGGCAGTGGCCTGGGACTGTCCATCGCCCAGTCGATCCTTCATCAGCATCAAGGGCTGATCGAGTGCGACTCCCGGCCGGGCAAGACCGAATTCCGATTGCTGATACCGCTGGAGACATCCCATGACTGAAGCCGCACGCGTCATGGTCGTCGATGACGATCGTGCCATCCGCTGGGTGCTGGAGCGCGCCCTGGCACAGCCCGATCTGGCGGTCGAGTGCGTCGACCGGGCCGACCGGGTGCTGGAGCGGCTACTCGAGAGCCCACCCGACGTGTTGGTGACCGATATCCGCATGCCGGGGATCGACGGCCTGGACCTGATGGCGCGGGTTCGCGAGGCGCACCCGGAGCTGCCGGTGATCGTGATGACCGCCCACTCGGACCTCGACAGCGCAGTGGCCTCCTATCAGGGCGGGGCCTTCGAGTACCTGCCCAAGCCGTTCGACGTCGACGAGGCCCTGGCTCTGGTGCGCCGGGCCGTGGCCCACGCCCGCGAGCGCCAGCGCCCGGTTCACGCCCCAGAGGGGCTGGATGCGGAGATCATCGGCGAGGCGCCGGCCATGCAGGAGGTGTTCCGCGCCATCGGCCGGCTGTCGCAGTCGCACATCACGGTGCTGATCAACGGCGAGTCCGGTACCGGCAAGGAGCGGGTCGCCCAGGCCCTGCATCAGCACAGCCCGCGCGCCGGCAAGCCATTCATCGCCCTGAACATGGCGGCGATTCCCCGCGACCTGATCGAATCCGAGCTGTTCGGCCACGAGAAAGGCGCCTTCACCGGCGCCACCGCCCAGCGCCAGGGGCGCTTCGAGCAGGCCGACGGTGGCACCCTGTTCCTCGACGAGATCGGCGACATGCCCGCCGAGACCCAGACCCGACTGCTGCGGGTACTGGCCGACGGCGAGTTCTACCGGGTCGGCGGCCACACCTCGGTGAAGGTGGACGTGCGGATCATCGCCGCCACCCACCAGAACCTGGAAGGGCTGGTCGATGAGGGACGCTTCCGCGAGGACCTGTTCCACCGTCTCAACGTCATTCGCGTCCACTTGCCGAAGCTCGCCGACCGGCGCGAGGACATCCCGCGCCTGGCACGCCACTTTCTGGCCGAGGCCGCCAAGGAACTGTCCACCGACGCCAAGGTGCTGACCGAGGAGGCCGAGGCGCACCTGACGCGGCTGGCCTGGCCGGGTAACGTCCGCCAACTGGAAAACACCTGCCGCTGGCTGACGGTGATGGCCTCGGGCCGTGAGGTGCTGGTCGAGGATCTGCCGCCGGAGCTGCGCGACGGCGACGAGGGCGGCGCCGCCGGCGACTGGCGGTTGGCCTTCCGCGACTGGGCCGATCGAGCGCTCGCCGCCGGCCATACCCATCTGCTGGAAGAAGCCGTTCCGGACTTCGAGAAGATCCTCATCGAGACCGCGCTCAAGCACACCGGCGGACGCAAGGGCGAGGCCGCCGAACTGCTCGGCTGGGGCCGCAATACCCTGACCCGCAAGCTCAAGACGCTGCTGCCGGAGATGGCGGAGGACTGAGCTGCGAGCTGCGAACGAGGGAAGTGAGCAGCGAAGCGCAAGGTGCGAAAGGCGCTGACGATCTTCGTAGGAGCGCAATTTATTGCGCGAAGGGCGCCGCAGGCGCCTGGCGGTATCCGCCGAGGGTGATGCTGTCGCCGCCGCTGACGCGGCGGATCGCGCAGCGAGCTGCGCTCCCACCATGGTCTTCATGCCAAGGTGCGAAGAACCCAAATCAAGGCTCTTCGCAGATCAGCGTGAAGCCGCTGCCCAGCCCAGTTTGGCATGGTAGCAGCGCTCTGCAGAGCCGGTCCGACGCATCGGCGAAGGGCGCCGCAGGCGTCTGGCGGTATCCGCCGAGGGTGATGCTGTTGCCGCCGCTGACGCGGCGTATCGCGCAGCGAGCTGCGCTCCCACCATGGTCTTGATGCCAAGGTGCGAAGATCCCAAATCAAGGCTCTTCGCAGATCAGCGTGAAGCCACTGCCCAGTCCACCATGGCCTTCATGCCAAGGTGCGAAGAGTCCAAATAAAGAGGGGCGCCGACCGAGTCGGCGCCCCTCTCTTATATTGGCTTTAGTTCAATGGTAACGCTACACCCCGCTCAGCCGCGGGCGAGCGGCTGGGTGCGCTTCTCGAGCCAGGCCAGGGCATCGCCCTCGAGCTTGGGTGCGAGCCGGCTGCGGACCTCGGCGTGGTAGGCGTCGAGCCAGTCGGCCTCGGCGGGGTCGAGCAGGTCGGCGTCGATGGGTCGGCTATCGATGGGGCACAGGGTCAGCGTCTCGAAGCGCAGGAAGTCGCCGAACTCGCTGGCCTCGGCGGGGCGGTTGGCGGCCAGGTTCTCGATGCGGATGCCCCACTGACCCGGGCGATACACGCCGGGCTCGATGGAGGTGATCATCCCCGGCTGCATGGCGGTGTGCGGCGCTGCCGGCGCGTACCAGGCGATCACCTGCGGGCCCTCGTGGACGTTGAGGAAGTAGCCCACGCCGTGGCCGGTGCCGTGGCCGTAGTCGCGGCCGCTGGCCCACAGCGGGGCGCGGGCGATGGCATCCAGGTGCGGCGAGGGGATGCCCAGCGGGAACTGGGCCCGGGACAGGGCGATGGTGCCCTTGAGCACTCGGGTGTAGTCCTCGCGGTGGGCGTCGGTGATTTCGCCCACCGGCACCACCCGGGTGATGTCGGTGGTGCCGCCGTGGTACTGGCCGCCGGAGTCGATCAGCAGCAGGCCGTTGCCGGCGATGGTGGCGTGGGCCTCCTGCGTGGCGTGGTAGTGGGGCAGCGCACCGTTGGCGTTGTAGGCGGCGATGGTGCCGAAGCTGCGGCTGACGAAGCCGGGGCGACGGGCGCGGGCGGCGGTGAGCTTCTCGTCCACGGTCAGCTCGGTGACCGTCTCGCCGCGTTCGAGCGCCGCCTCGAGCCAGGCGAAGAACTCGCACAGCGCGGCGCCGTCTTCTTCCATGGCCTCGCGTACGTGGGCCAGGTCGGCATCGCTCTTGCAGCCCTTGGCCAGGGTGCTGGGCTGGTAGGCCTCGGCCAGGTGCGCGCCTTCGGGCAGCGCCTGACGGGTGCCCAGGGTCAGCTTGGCCGGGTCGATCAGCACGCGGGCCTCGCCCGGAAGCGTATTGAGGCGGCGATGCCAGTCGGCGTAGTCGGCTACCGCGATGCCATCCTCGGCCAGCGCCGCCGTCAGGGCATCGTCGAGTTTGCCCGGCGCGACGAACAGCGTAGCGGCGTCGCGGCCTACCAGCAGGTGGGAGAGGAACACCGGATTGAACTCGACGTCGGCGCCGCGCAGCTGAGTCAGCCAGGCGATGTCGTCCAGGGTCGAGATGGGGTGCCAGTCGGCGCCGTGCTCGGCCATGGCCTGGCGGACCCGAGCCAGCCGCTCGCTGCGAGTCTCGTCGAGGTAGGCGGCCGGGTGTGCGTAGAGCGGCGCCTCGGGCAGCGCCGGGCGTTCCGGCCAGATGGCATCGAGCAGGTCCATGTCGCCGCGCAGGCGAATGCCTGCCGGGGCCAGATGGGCCTCGAGGCGACGGGCGTTGGCCAGCGACACCACGTCGGCGTCGAATCCCAGGGTCGCGTTCTCGCCGAGCTGTTCGGCGAGCCAGCGCATCGGTGCGTCGGGCTGGCCGGGCTGCAGCTTCATCAGCGCGATGCCGCTGCCCGCCAGCTGTTCTTCGGCTTGCACCCAGTAGCGGCTATCGACCCACACGCCGGCGGCGTCCTGGGTGATGACCAGGGTGCCCACCGAGCCGTCGAAGCCCGACAGCCAGGCGCGGCCGGCCCAGTGCTCGGGCAGGTACTCGGAGTTGTGCGGGTCGGAGGAGGGCAGCCACCAGGCATCGATGGCATGCTCGCGCATGGCCTCACGCAGGGCGTTGAGGCGTTGGCGTGCGGTGTCGGCACTGGATGAGGTCATGCTCAGGCTCCCGTCTGGTAGGTGGCGTCGGCGCGCGCGCGATGGGCGGCGGCCGGGTCGATGAGGCGATGGTGTCCGAGCATGCGCTTGAACACCGGGACGAGCAACAGCAGCACCGCGGCGAAGATCACCAGGGCGATGGCCGAGCGGCCGAACAGCTCCGGCAACTGCTGGACTTCCTCGGGATTGACGTGGCCGCCGATCAGGCCCGCGACCAGGTTGCCGAGCGCCGAGCCGGTGAACCACAGGCCCATCAACTGGCCTTGGGTGCGCCGCGGAGAGAGACCGGACATGGTGGATAGCCCCACCGGCGACAGGCACAGCTCGCCCAGCGTCAGCAGCAGCATGCTGGCGATGATCCACAGCGGCGAGACCAGCCCCGTGCCGCTGAGCACGCGCTGGGCGGCCAGCACCATCAGGCCGAAGCCGCAGGCGGCCAGCAGCAGGCCGAACACGAACTTCATCGGGCTGCCGGGTTCCAGGCGGCGGCGCCCCAGGGCCGGCCATAGCCAGCCGAACAGCGGCCCGAGCAGCACGATGAAGATGGGGTTCAGGGACTGGAACCAGACGGTGGGAATCTCCCAGCCGAACAGTCCGCGGTCGGTGTAATTCTCGGCGAACAGGTTATAGGAGGTGGGCTGCTGCTCGAAGGCCGCCCAGAAGAAGGCGGCGGCGACGATCAGCACGAAGCACACGGTGACCCGGGCGCGTTCGTCGCCGTTCAGGCCGCTGAACAGCATCAGGTAGGCATAGAAGCCCAGCGCCACCACGATCAGCGCCGTGGTCATGCCCTCGGCGAGGGCTCGGGCGTCGATGTGGAGGACGCCGGTGGTGGCCAGCACCACCAGGCCGGCGAGCAGGGCCATGAAGCCGGTGACCCAGGCGCCCACGTGGCGGCGGCGCTGGGCCGGGGCGTCCCAGCTGGCGGCGCGACCGCGTTCGATGTCGGCGCGCTGCATGGCCGGCACCGCCCACAGGCGGAAGATCAACAGCGCGACCAGCATGCCGAGCCCGCCGATGCCGAAGCCCCAGTGCCAGCCCCAGGTCTCCATCAGCACGCCGCTCATCAATGGAGCCAGCAGGGCGCCGAGGTTGATGCCCATGTAGAAGATGGCGAAGCCGCCGTCGCGGCGCACGTCACCCTCGTCGTAGAGGCTGCCTACCATCACCGAGATGCAGGTCTTGAACAGCCCCGAGCCGAGCACGATCAGGATCAGGCCGACGAAGAAGGCTGGCGCCCCGAGCAGCGCCGAAAGTGCGATGCTCAGGTGGCCAAGCGCGATCAACACCGAGCCGTACCACACCGCGCGGCGCTGGCCGAGCCAGTTGTCGGCCAGCCAGCCGCCGGGCAGGGCGGCGAGATAGATGGCGCCGGCGTAGAGGCCGACGATGGCGGCAGCGGTCTTCTCGTCGAAGCCAAGGCCGCCGTCGATCAGTGAGGCGGCGATGAACAACACCAGCATCGGGCGGATGCCGTAGTAGGAGAAGCGTTCCCACATCTCGGTGAAGAACAGCGGCCCGAGGGGGCGAGGATGGCCGAAGAAGCCGCGATCCCGTCGGGACGCGGAGGCGTCGTGGGTGGAAGTCATGAAACGTCTGCCTTGTGAGTAGCTTGTGGCGTTGTTGCTCGCGCCGGGCGAGAGGCAGCAGGTGTCATGTGTCAGATGACATCGCTGGCAATATCGTTTTTTGCTGAATTTTTTTCTGCTTGGCGCGGTTGCGGCGGACGATTCTATGGTTTTTTGTTAGACGGCGAAATGCCTGCGCGGCCTCGACCCAAGAAGATGACGCGATCCTGTAAGCCTGCCCGCCCCATCATCGGGGTCCTTTCATCAACAAAAGGCTAATTTGAGCGCTTCCTGGCGCTGCCTATAGTGATCCGACGTCGCATCGACGTGCCCGTAACCCGGAAAGGAGGCCGCTGCCATGTCCACTCTCGATGGTTTCGAGCGCCAGCCTTCGCGAGTCCATGTCACCGAGGTGGGGCCTCGGGATGGGTTGCAGAACGAGCCGGTGGTGCTGACCACCGCCGAGAAACTCGAGCTGATCCACGCACTGGTGGCGGCGGGCGTCAACGCCTTCGAGATCACGTCGTTCGTCAGCCCCCGGGCCGTGCCGGCGCTGGCCGATGCCGGCGAGCTGGTGGCCGAACTACGTGGCCTCGACGGCGTTCATCTGTCGGCGCTGGTGCCCAACCGGCGTGGCGCCGAGCGGGCGCTGGAAGCCGGCATCGATGCGGTAGTGATGTTCGTCTCGGCTTCGGAAACCCATAACGCCAAGAACGTGAATCGCACCGTGGACGCCTCCCTGGCAGGGTTCGAGGAGGTGGCGAGGCTGCTGGAGGGTAGCGAGGTCGAGCTGCGCGGGGCGATCGCCACCAGTTTCGGCTGCCCCTTCGAGGGAGATGTCGAGGTGGCCGCCGTGGGGCGGATCGCCCGGCGTTTTGCCGACCTCGGCGTTCGCCATGTATCACTCGGCGACACGACTGGCATGGCCACGCCGCCGCTGGTTACCGAGCGCATTCGCCATCTACGCGAGGTGGCTCCGCAGATCGCACCTACCCTGCACTTCCACAACACCCGCGGTATCGGGCTTGCCAACGTCATGCAGGGACTGGCCCTGGGAGTGGACCGCTACGAGAGCTCCATCGGCGGGCTCGGCGGCTGTCCGTTCGCGCCCGGGGCATCGGGCAACATCGCCAGCGAGGATCTGGTCTATCTGCTGGATGAAATGGGCATCGACTCGGGCATCGACCTCGCGCGGATGATCGAGGCGGCGAGGGTCGCGACTCGGCTGATGGGGCGCGATCTGCCGGGCCAGGTGTCCAAGGCCGGAGCGCGCCTGACGCTCAGCGATTGTTCCGCCGTACCCACTGCACGAGGATGAGCATGCCGGATTCTGCGTCTCACACGACGGGTTCCTTGCAGGGAATTCGCGTCATCGATCTGACCCGGGTGATCTCCGGGCCCTTCTGCACCCAGATGCTCGGCGACCACGGGGCCGAGGTGATCAAGGTCGAACCTCCCGGGCGCGGCGACATCGTGCGCTCCCAGGGCAACATGGTGAACGGCTTCAGCTGGTACTTCGCCCAGTTCAATCGCAACAAGCGCTCCCTGACCCTCGACCTGCGCCAGGAGGAAGGCAAGGCGATCCTCAATCGGCTGCTGGAAGATGCCGACGTGCTGGTGGAAAACTTCCGCCCCGGTGTCATGGCCAGGATGGGGCTCGACGATGCCACCCTGCGCGAGCGTTTTCCGCACCTGGTGGTGGGGCGCATCAACGGCTTCGGCTCCAGCGGCCCGTATCGCGACCGTCCGGCCTACGACTTCATCGCCCAGGCGATGAGCGGCTTCATGGGCGTGAACGGTCGAGAGGGCGGCGAGCCGATGCGTGCCGCGCCGCCGATCAGCGACATGGTGGCCAGCCAGAACCTGGCCTTCGGCATCAGTGCGGCGCTGGTGCGCCGCGAGCGCACCGGCCAGGGCGAGATCGTCGAGACCGCCCTGACCAACGGCCTGATCGGCATGATGGGGTATCTGGCGGCGGAGTATTTCGCTACCGGCGAGGTGCCCAAGCGCACCGGCAACGATCATCCCATGCTCTATCCCTATGGCCTGTTCCAGGCCAGCGACGGTGAGGTGGCCATCGCGCCGAGCAACGACATCATGGTCGAGCGCTTCCTCGGTGCCCTGGACATGCTGTCGCTGCTGGAGGACGAACGCTTCCTCGACAACCGGCGACGCATGGACAACCGCGAGGCGCTGCGCGAGATCCTCAACCGGGTGATCGAGACGCGCAGCGTGGATGAGTGGATTGCGCACTTCAATGCTGCCGGCGTGCCCTGCGGCCGCGTTCACGATCTGCGCGAGACCTTCGAGGATCCCCAGGTCCTGGCCCAGCAAATGACCCTGGAGCTTGACCAGGGGGCCTACGGCAAGGTACCGACCACCGGCTTCCCGGTGAAGATGCAGGAAGCCCCCGCGTCGATACACCATCCCGTGCCCCAGTTGGGCGAGCACACCGAGGCGATCCTCGCCGAGCTGGGCCTGGCCGATGCCGAATGCGATACGCTGCGGGCAAAAGGCATCATCTGATCCCCTTCTCGGGGGACGCGAGCGACAACAATAAGGACTAGGAGCGACGACATGCCGATCAATACCACGAAGATCATTCCGCGCCTGGGTATTTCCGCCCTGCTGGGCGTGGGCCTGGCGGTCAGCCTGCCCAGCCAGGCGCTGCCCATCGACGAGTGCATCGCTCCCGCCGACCCCGGCGGCGGCTGGGACTTCACCTGCCGTTCGGTGGGCAAACTGCTGCATGACCTGGACCTGGTCGAAGGAAACGTCCAGGTGACCAACATGCCGGGGGGCGTGGGCGCCGTGGCATTCTCCAACGTCGCCGGCAAGCGCGCTGACGACAGCAACCTGATGGTGGCCACCAGCACCGTGGGCATGACCCAGATCGCCCAAGGGCGCTATCCGGGCGATGCCGACACCATGCGCTGGCTGGGAATGCTCGGCACCGACGTGGGCGTGATTCTGGTCGATGCGGACAGCCCCTACCAGACTCTCGATCAGCTGCTCCAGGCCATCGTCGAGGATCCCACCTCGGTGGTCATGGCCGGCTCCAGCGGCGCCGGTGGCTGGGACCACATCCGGGCGCTGATGCTGGCCAAGGCGGCGGGGCTGCCGGGCGATCGCATCGGCGCGCTGCGCTGGGTGCAGTTCGACGGCGGCGGCCCGGCCGTGACCCAGATGATGGGCGGCCACGTGGATGCGGTCTCCACCGACCTGGGCGAGATCGCCGGCTTCATCGAATCCGGCGACGTGCGGGCCCTGGCGGTGCTCTCCGAGGAGCCGCTGCCCGAGCCCTTCGACGAACTGCCGACGGCCGTCTCGCAGGGCTATGACGTGACCGGCTACAACTGGCGCGGCTTCTATACCGGCGGCGAGGTGTCGGACGACGATTACGCCGCCATGGTCGACACCCTGCATACCCTCTACCAGAGCGACGAGTGGAAGGAGGTGGCGGCGCAGAACGGCCTGGTGCCGCTGTGGCGCGGCGGCGACGAGTTCAGTGACTTCGTGCGCGAGTCGATCGATAGCGTCGAGGCCATCTCCCGGGAGATCGGGGTCATCCAGTGAGCGATGACGCCTCGGTGAGCCATGCCGCCCTCGGCGATCGGATCGCCGGGGCGGTGCTGGCGCTATTGGCGCTGGGCGCTTGGTGGCATTCCCATACCTTCGTCACCGGCTTCATGCAGCCGGTGGGGCCGGGGGTCTTCCCCCGGCTGGTCAGCGTGCCGCTGGGCGTTCTGGCGCTGTATCTGATCGCCCGCCCCGGCATCAATCAGCGCTGGCCGGGGCAGGCGGCGCTGGTTCGCCAGCTCGGCATGCTGCTGTTGCTGGGCTGCTACGGCGCCGTGCTCGAGCCGCTGGGCTTCGTGCCCGCGACCCTGTTGGCCACCGTGCTGCTGATGCGCCTGTTCGGGGCCCGCTGGCGCCAGGCCCTGCCTTACGGCGTGCTGCTGGGCCTGGCGCTCTTCGTGCTGTTCGAGTTTGCCCTGGGCATTCCCTTGCCCGACATGCCCGGTTGGAGTGTGTAGCGTTCCGCCATGGAAATATTCGATTCCCTCATGCACGGGTTTGCCGTGGCGCTGCAGCCCGAGCATCTGCTGCTGGCGCTGATCGGCTGTACCGTCGGCACCCTGGTCGGGGCCTTGCCGGGGCTGGGCCCGGTGAATGGCGTGGCCTTGATGATCCCGCTGGCGTTCAATTTCGGTCTGGCGCCCACCGCGGCGCTGATCCTGCTGGTCAGCGTCTACTACGGCTGCATGTACGGTGGGCGTATCAGCTCCATCGTGCTCAACATCCCCGGCGACGAGCCGGCGATGATGACGACCCTCGACGGCTATCCGATGGCGCGCGCCGGCCGCGGCGGCGAGGCGCTGGGGCTGTCCGCCGTGGCGTCCTTCGTCGGGGCGACCATCGCCACCATCGGGCTGACGCTGTTCGCCCCCCTGCTGGTCACGGTGGCGATCCGCTTTGGCCCCGCCGAGTACTTCGCCCTGTTCATGCTGGCCTTCGCCACGATCGGCGGCGTGACCTCCGGCAGCTTTACCAAGAGCTTCATCGCAGCCTGCCTGGGCCTGCTGCTGGGCACGGTGGGCATCGATCCTGTCAGCAGCGTGGCCCGTTACACCTTCGGCTGGTACGAGCTGTATGACGGGATCGACTATCTGGTGGCATTGATCGGACTGTTTGCGATCTCCGAGTGCCTGCTGTTTCTGGAGCGCGACCAGCATCAGCGTGTCGCTCCCATGCAGCTCGGCTCGGCCGTGCCGGGCATGCGGCAATCGCTGAGCTGCGCCTCGACCATCGGGCGCGGCTCGGTGATCGGTTTCATCGCCGGCGTGCTGCCGGGGGCGGGGGCCTCGCTCGGCAGCTTCCTCTCCTACGTGCTGGAGAAGCGATGGTGGGGAAGCAAGGGACGCTTCGGAAGCGGGGATCCCCGCGGGGTGGCGGCGCCGGAGTCCGGCAACAACGCCGCCGCCGGTGGTGCCTTGATCCCCATGCTGTCGCTGGGCATCCCGGGGAGCGGTACCACCGCGATCCTGCTGGCGCTGCTGCTGTCGATGAACATCACGCCGGGGCCGCTGCTCTTCGAACAGCAGCCGGAGATGGTCTGGGGGCTGGTGGCGGCGCTGTTCATCGGCAATGTCATGCTGCTGGTGCTCAACATCCCGCTGGTGGGGCTGTTCGCCAAGGTGCTGCAGGCACCGTCGTGGTTCCTGATGCCGATGGTGGTGCTGGTGGCCTTCGTGGGGGTCTATTCGCTCAACAACAGCCCCTTCGACCTCTACATGATGCTGGCCTTCGGCGTGCTCGGCTACGTACTACGCAAGCTCGAGATCCCCACGGTGCCGGTGGTGCTCGGCCTGCTGCTGGGCGGCCAGATGGAGTTCAACCTGCGACGTGCGATGGCGATCACCGGCGGCGACTGGAGCATCCTGTGGAGCAGCGGCATCTCCATCGGCATCTACCTGTTCGCCATTACCCTGCTGGTTGCCGGCTTGATCTATGCGTGGCTGGTCAAGCAGCGACTGGAGTGAACGAAAAGCGCTGCGGCCGCTTGGGCGAGTCGTCTCCCGGTGCCAGAATGGGATCCTCAAGGAGGAATGCCCATGACGCAGATGACCTGGGAGCGGCTGCTCGATCCGGCCCGGCTCCACGACCGACGCGGGGTGGCCCGCGACGAGGTTGGCCGCAGCCCCTTCCACAAGGATCACGATCGCATCGTCTTCGCCGGCTCCTTCCGCCGCCTGGGGCGCAAGACCCAGGTGCATCCGCTCACCGACAACGATCATATCCACACCCGCTTGACCCACTCGCTGGAAGTGGGCTGCGTAGGCCGCTCGCTGGGCATGAGCGTCGGCGAGGAGCTGCGCCACCGGATGCCGGCCTGGATCACCCCGGCCGACCTGGGAGTGATCGTCCAGGCCGCGTGCCTGGGCCACGATATCGGCAACCCGCCTTTCGGCCATGCCGGCGAGTACGCCATTCGCGACTGGTTCAAGCGCGCCGAGGGTGACGGCAGCGGCTTGCTGGACGAGCTTTCTGTCGCCGAGCGTGCCGACCTGCTGACCTACGAGGGCAACGCCCAGGGCTTTCGCATCGTCACCCAGATCGAATACAACCAGTTTCGCGGCGGCATGCGCCTGACCGCGGCGACGCTCGGCACCCTGCTCAAGTATCCCTGGACCGTCGAGCACGGCGGGGCCGCCGGCAAGTTCGGCTGCTACCAGAGCGAGGCCCACCTGCTGGCCGAGGTGGCCGAGCGCCTGGGGCTGCTGCCACAGGGCGACAACCGCTGGAGCCGCCATCCGCTGGCCTGGCTGGTCGAGGCCGCCGATGACATCTGCTACGCGCTGCTCGATCTGGAGGACGGCCTGGAGATGGGCATCCTCGGCTTCGACGAGGTGGCCGAGGTGCTGACCCAGATCGCCGGCGGCGAGCCGGGCGATTTCCCGTCCATGCAGCGCCAGGGCGTCTCCCAGCGTCGCCGCGTCGCCGCGCTGCGCGGGGCGGCCATGGAGCGGGCGGTGACCGAGGTGGCCTCGGTGTTCGTGCAGCACGAGGCCGAGCTGCTCGGCGGGCGGCTGCGCGACGACCTGCTCGAGCTGTGTCATCCGGACCTGGACTGGGGGGTGAAGGCGGCCAAGCAGCTGGCCCGCGAGCGCATCTTCCGCAACGAGCGCAAGGCCAAGCTGGAAATCGGCGCGCATACGACGCTGGGAATCCTGCTGGAGGCCTTTATCGGCGCCGCCCACGAGCTGCATCACACCGGACGTTCCACCTTCAAGCACCAGCGGGTGCTGGCACTGATCGGCGAGAACACCCCGCTGCCTTCATGGTCGCTCTACGACAGCTACCGGCGCATGCTCGATTTCATCGGCGGCATGACCGACCACTACGCCGTGGATCTGGCCCAGGAGATGGGAGGCCGCCTCAAGGGCGACTGAGCCCGACGCTCATGCCGTCAGCTGCAGCGGCGGCTCCCCGTCCGGGTCGCGATCATCGTCGCCCAGGCCCAGCACGCGCTGGATGGCCGCGCCGATGCGCTTGCTGCTGTCGGCGATGCCCTGATTGCCGAACAGCCGGTTGAACTCGAACACGTAGGGATGACCGTCGACCATGGCGATATCGAAGCCGGCGTGGTCGATGCCGAGCCTGCGGGCCAGGTGCAGGGCCAGGTCGATGGCCGCCTCGGGAATGGCCGCATGGTCGATGCGCCCGCCCTGGCTGACGTTGGCACGGTAGCCGCCCAGCGGTGTGACGCGCCAGTAGGCGGTGAGCACCTCGCCGCCGACCACCACGATGCGCAGGTCGCGGTCGACGGGCAGGCGCGCTTGCGCATACAGCACCGGCTCCTCGGCGACGTGATCGAGCAGCGCCTGGCGCGACTCGATCAGCCGCACGCCTTCACCCATGGCGCTCTTGATGCGCTTGGCGATGAAGGGGTAGCCGAAGCGCGCCTCGACCTCTTCCAGGGCGGCGGCGGAGGTGCCGCGGATCTCGGTGGGCGGTACGTGCTTCGGGCACAGCGCCAGGAAGGCGCGTGTCTGCTGGACCTTGTCATGGCCCAGGTGATAGCTGGAAAGGCTCGGGAAGATCCGCGCGCCCAGGCCGTAGACCAGGGCGTTGACCTGCCAGTATTCGGGGAACAGCAGCCAGTCCGCCTGGCGGATCTCCTCCAGGTGGTCGTACATGCGCTCCGGCTTGATATAGCGCACCCCGGGAATGCCGAGGGTGCGAAAAACGTCGAACGTGATGAGTTTCATGGCGATGAAAAGGGCATCTCCTGCGAAGGCGAAGGATTATTGTCCGCCGTCGCGGTTCTGGCAAGCGTTATCGATGCGTGTCGCTTGAGCCTGGGGTTGCCCCGGGGTTTATGCTGATGCGGGCAAAGCCATGGAGCGGAAGGAGGCACGATGATCGTCGAACTGATCTCGTCCTGGGCCGGGATGGTCTGGGAAATCTTCTGGGGGCTTTCGCTGGGCTTCCTGCTGTCGGGGGTGATCCGCGCCTGGGTGCCGGCCTCGCTGGTCGGTGACAAGCTGGGCGAAGTGAATCCCGCCTCGCTGTCGCTGGCCACCGGGGTCGGTGCGCTGTCGTCTAGCTGCTCCTACGCCGCGGCGAGCATGGCGCGGACCCTGATCATGAAGGGCGCGGCCTGGGCCAATGCCATGGCCTTCATGGTCGCCAGCACCAACCTGGTGTTCGAGATCCTGATCGTGCTGTTCTCGCTGCTGGGGCTGGCCTTCGTGCTCGGCGAGCTGGTCGGTGGGCTGATCTTCATTCTGGTGATGGCGGGCCTGGTCAAGCTGCTGGTGCCCCAGGCGGTGATCGACGCCGCGCGCGAGAACGCCGGCCGCGAGGGCGGCGGCGGCCATGAGCATCACCATCATGACGACCACGACCACGACCACGACCACGACCACGACCACGACCACGACCACGACCACGACCACGACCACGACCACGACCACGACCACGACCACGATGCTGGCCATGCCGAGAGCGGCACCTGGCGGCGGCTGCGCACGGCGGCGGGGCACTTTCACATGGACGTGACCATGGTCGGCAAGGACATCCTGATCGGCGTGACCGTGGCGGCGGTGCTCTCGGTGCTGGTGCCCCAGTCGGCCTGGCAGGCGCTGTTCCTCACCGAGGGCGGCGACCCAGACTTCGGCGTGCTGCTGTGGAACGCCGTGGCGGGCAGCATCGTCGCCGTGCTGGCCTTCGTCTGTTCGGTCGGCAACATCGTGCTCGCCGCGGTGCTGTGGAAGGGCGGCATCTCGTTCGGCGGGGTGATCGCCTTCATCCTCTCCGACCTGATCACCCTGCCGATGCTCTCCGTCTACCGCCGCTACTATGGCTGGAAGGCGGCCGGCTGGATGGCGCTGGTGTTCTTCCTCGGTGCCATCGTCACGGCGCTGTGCCTGGACTACGGCTTCGCCGCCCTGGGATGGCTTCCCGAGGGACCGCGCGAGGTCAGCCTGGGGCGCGATGTCTTCGGCTGGAACTACGTCACCCTGCTCAACGTCATCGCCATTCCGCTGGCACTGGGTGCCTTCCTGTGGGGACGCCGCCAAGGGGGAGGGCACTGCCATTGAACCGCCTGACGTGGGCTGAACGAGCGTGCCACCGGCCCGCAATAGTGCTTCTGCTGGGGCTGCTCTGCGGCTGGCTGGTCCTGTCCTTGCTCTCTTCGCCGGCCCGAGCGGCATCGCCGCTCGACGTCGAAGGGGTCGACCACTATACCCTGGCGCTGACCTGGCACCCCGGCTTCTGCGCCAGCCGTTCTCGCCCGCCCCGTGAGTGCCGCGAGCCGCGCCTGCGACGAGGCACCGACGATGGCTTCGTGCTGCATGGGCTCTGGGCCTCGCTGCCGGATGACCTCCGTGAGCAAGGCGTGACGCGCCGCGACTGGTGGCGGAAAGGCTGCTTCCTCGAGACGCCGCGGCCGGACGGCGGCTTCTGCCGGTCCCATGCGCCGCTGGCATTGCCCGAGGCCTTGGGCGAGCGGTTGGACCGGGCCATGCCGGGACGCGCGAGCTGCCTGGATCGCTACCAGTATGCCAAGCACGCGGCCTGCCTGGCGCTGCCCGCCGAGGCGCTGTTCGCCACCTCGCTGGGGTTGCTCGAGGCGATCAACGACAGTGCCTTCGGCGACTTCGTGGCCGTGCATCGTGGCGGCGAGGTGGGGCGCAATGCGCTGATCGGGGCCTTCGAGGCCGCCTTCGGGGACGATACCGGGCGTGCCTTGCGCCTGGAGTGCCGCGGGCGCGGCAATCGCCTACTCACCGAGGTTCGCATCGGCATCGATGCCGATGCCCTCGATCGCTTCCCGGCCGCCGACAGCCTGGTGCGGCTCGACCGGGGACGCTGCGCGTCCCGAGTGAGAATTGCGGGCTTCGACTAGAGGCCGTCGTCAGCGAGGCGCGGCGATGCGAGAGTGGGCCGGCGATCACCGCGGGGCGTGGCGATGCCAGTGTGGGCCGGCGATCACCGCGGGGCGTGGCGATGTAGGTCGATGGGGCAGTGATCACCGCGGGGCGCGGCGATGCGAGTGTGGGCCGGCGATCACCGCGGGGCGCGGCGATGCGAGTGCGGGCCGGCGATCACCGCGGGGCGCGGCGATGCGAGTGCGGGCCGGCGATCACCGCGGGGCGTGGCGATGTAGGTCGATGGGGCAGTGATCACCGCGGGGCGCGGCGATGAATGGCGGCGATCACCGCGTCGTGGGTGGCGTCGTCGAGCGTGGCCAGGCGCTGCTCGGGAAGCCGGTCGGCCAGGGCGTCGCCGCTGACCACCAGCAGGTCGTCGGCGGCCTCGGCGTCCTCGATCTGCCAGCCTGGCAGAGCCAGTACGCCCTTCACCGGCACCGCTCGGCCCAGCTCCTTTTCCAGCCACACGGTCAGCCAGCGCACCGAGCGACGCGTGTCGCGCAGCGGACCGCGTTCGAACCAGCCGGGGAAACGCAGCCGCTCGCGCTCTACGGTGACCCGGTTGTCCTCTTCGCCGGAGGGGCGCACCGCCGGGCTGCGTGCCCATGTCTCGATGACGAAGACCCCGTAGGGCGTGATCGCCACGTGATCGAGGGTGTCGTCGGCGCCGGGCACGTCGTGGAAGACGAAGTAGGGATGCGACTCGGGACGGATCAGCCGTTCGAGCTCCTGGCCGACCGCCAGTTCGCAAGCCAGGCCCAGCTTGAGGCGGCGGATGCGCTGGAAGTCGCGGATCAGGCGGAAGCAGAATACCAGCATCAGTGCCGTGGAGAGGGCTCCGTAAAGCGTCCACTCCAGCCAGTTCTGCTCGCTGGCGAACAGCATGCGGCCCATGCCGTAGACCAGCGGGACCATGATCACGATGGGGCCCAGGGCACCGTTGAGGAACAGGCTGGCGAAGGCGCGGTCCAGGCGGTCGCGCAGCGACTGTCCGGGCTCGCGCAGCGGGTGAGCGTCGAAGGGCGAGCTGACTCGGGCATCATGCAGGTTGCGCAGGCCCACCACGATTACCGCGGTCGCCGCCAGAGGGAACAGGAAGATGAGGGGAAGCAGGTATTCCAACCAGGCCATCGGGGGTCCTTGCCCGTGGGAGATCCTGCCCATTCTAGACAACCTTGTGCCCCCGGGGCCATGCTCGGTTCGTTGAGTGGTGAGTGGTGAGTGGTGAGTGGTGAGTGGTGAGTGGTGAGTGGCGAGGCATGAAAAGTGAGATGAGCGACATTGAGGCATTAGTGGACTTCGTGGCCCGTACGCCGCGTCTTGCTGTGCTGACCGGGGCCGGGGTCAGCACCGCCAGTGGCATCCCCGACTATCGCGACGACAGCGGCGACTGGAAGCGCTCGCCGCCCATGCAGCATCGGGTGTTCATGGGCAGTCACGCCGCTCGCCAGCGCTACTGGGCACGGGCGTTGATCGGTTTTCGCGCCCTGCAGGAGGCGCGTCCCAACGCCGCCCACCGGGCCCTGGCTCGGCTCGAGGCCGCGGGTCGGGTGGCTGGCATCATCACCCAGAACGTCGATGGCCTGCATCGGCGGGCCGGCTCGCGGCGGGTGATCGAGCTGCACGGCCGCGCCGACCTGGTGCGCTGCATGGGCTGCGGGGCGACGCGCATGCGCTACGACCTGCACGCCGAGCTGGCCAGCCGCAATCCCCAGTGGCTCGATAGCGGTGCCCGAGCCGGCCCGGACGGCGACGCCGACCTGGAAGCGGACTTCGCCGGTTTCCGGGTGCCGGATTGCACGCGCTGCGGCGACGGCATCTGGAAGCCCGACGTGGTGTTCTTCGGCGACAGCGTGCCGCGGGTGCGGGTGGATGAGGCCTTCGCGCTGGTGGCCGAGGCCGATGGGCTGCTGGTGGTGGGTTCGTCGCTGATGGTCTATTCGGGCTTCCGCTTCGCCCGCGAGGCCGCCCGGGTCGGCAAGCCGCTGGCCTGCCTCAACCTGGGGCGCACCCGCGCCGACGATCTCTTTACGCTCAAGGTCGCGGCCGGCGCCGAGGCGGGGCTGACCGCGCTGGTCGAGGCGCTGGAGGAAACTAGCCGCCGGCCAGCTTGACCTTATAGCCTCGTTTTTCCAGCTCGCCCTTGAGCACCTCGCGCTGGTCGCCCTGGATCTCGATCACGCCGTCCTTGAGGGCGCCGCCGGTGCCGCAGCGCTTCTTGAGCTCCTTGGCCAGGACCTTGAGCTCGTCGGCCTTGAGCGGCACGCCCTCGACCAGGGTCACGCCCTTGCCCTTGCGCCCCTTGGTCTCGCGGCGCAGCCGGACGATGCCGTCCAGGCTCGCCAGGCGATCTTCCTCGGCGGCCTCGGCGCAGCGGCAGTCGGCGATCGGCTGGCGACAGTCGGGGCAGGTGTCGCCGTGTTCGGTGGAGTAGACCAGGCCGCGCAGCTGGTCCTGCAGGGATGCCATGGGGCCTCCTGGACGATGCGGATGTGGTGCCGATGATAAAGCGGGGAGGCTCAGCGGTCGATCCAGTCGATGAAGATCGCGAACAGCTCGGCCTGGGAGCTCACCGCGAACTTGGCGTAGAGGTTCTTGCGGTGCATGCGCACCGTCTCCGGGGAGATGCCCAGCTCCCGGGCGCTGGACTTGGCCGAGTGGCCGCGCAGCAGCAGCCGGCACACCTGCTGCTCGCGCTCGGTGAGCCGATCGGCGCCGAAGCGCTGGAAGGCGCCGCGCAGTCGATCGGTGAGCGGGTTCGGCGAGGCGTCGGTCGGCGGCGTGTCGGCGGTCTGCCAGTGCTGGTGCCCCAGGGCGAGCACCATGGGCGCCAGGGCGCGCAGGGTGTCCAGCTCATGTCGCGTGAAGGGCGCGGCGCTCAGGCCGTGGTAGAGGCAGAGGGAGATGCGCTGCCCCGGCGCCAGGTCGAGCAGGAAGTAGCAGTCCTCCACCGAGCCGGCCTCCAGGTAATAGACCCGGTAGTATTCGCTGCGGAAGAAGTCGTCGGGGGCGATCTCGGCCAGATGGTGGAAGCCTTCGCCTAGGCCCTGGTCGACGGCCAGGCAGAAAGGATCGAGCAGGTAGCCGCGGGAGAAGTAGCGGCCGAGGATCCGGTCGCGGCCCTCGGGCGGGATGCCGCGCTGGTACAGCAGCCGGGGCGCCTGGCGGGCGTCCTCGAGGATCACCAGCGCCGATTCGGTGGGCACCAGGCGGTCGATGGCCGCGATCAGGGCTTCGGTGAAGCCCGGCTGTCGGCACTGGGCATGGGCCTCGGCCAGGGCTCGGTGCCAGCCTTCGAGCGCGGCCAGCGATAGAGTCGGCGGTGGCGTCTGCGGGATGGTGCGGGGCGGTGGCGTCGCGATGGTTGGACTCCGGGGCGGGGTGACGACGCGAGGCGCCGCCGGCGACCCACCCAATTGGGGTATGGGGGCGGCATCGGGGGGCTGCCTATACTGCCGCCACTCTTTGCCGCCGTCAGGATGCGTATGACCAATATCACCGAATCGAAACGTTTTTCCAAATTCGACAGCGCCCGCCTCATCGACGCCGACAAGGCGCACTACATGCACGGCTACCATGTCTTCGACGACCATCGCGAGCAGGGCTCGCTGACCATCGTCGACGGCGAAGGGGCCCATATCCAGGACGCCGAAGGCCAGCGCTACCTGGATGCCGTGGGCGGCATGTGGTGCACCAACATCGGCCTGGGCCGCGAGGAGATGGTCGAGGCCATCGCCGACCAGACCCGCCGCCTGGCCTACTCCAACTCCTTCTGCGACATGGCCAACGACCGGGCCATCGAGCTCAGCGAGAAGCTGGCCGAGCTGGCGCCGGGCGACCTGAACCGCGTGTTCCTGACCACCGGCGGCTCCACCGCGGTCGACACCGCCATCCGCCTGGTGCACTTCTACCAGAACTGCCGCGGCAAGCCCGAGAAGAAGCAGGTCATCACCCGCATCAACGCCTACCATGGCTCGACCTACCTGACCATGTCGCTGGGCGGCAAGCAGGCCGACCGCCCGCCGGAGTTCGACTTCCTCTCCGATGGCATCCACCACCTGAGCTGCCCCTATCCCTATCGCGAGGCCCAGGGCCGCAGCGAGGCCGAGTTCCTCGAGGCCCTGGTCGCGGAGTTCGAGGCCAGGATCGCCGAGGTTGGCGCGGAGCGCATCGGCGCCTTCCTGGCCGAACCGATCATGGGCTCCGGCGGCGTGATCATTCCCCCCGAGGGCTATCACCGCCGCATGTGGGAGGTCTGCCGGCGCCACGACATCCTCTACATCTCCGACGAGGTGGTGACCTCCTTCGGCCGGCTCGGCCACTTCTTCGCCTCCGAGGATGAGTTCGGCGTGATACCGGACATCATCACCACCGCCAAGGGCCTGACCTCCGGCTATCAGCCGCTGGGGGCCTGCATTTTCTCCGAGCGGCTGTGGGAGGTGATCGCCGAGCCGGGTACCGGGCGCTGCTTCAGCCACGGCTTCACCTACTCCGGTCATCCGGTGGCCTGCGCCGCGGCGCTGAAGAACATCGAGATCATCGAGCGCGAGGCGCTGCTGCCGCGGGCCCGCGAGGTGGGGCGCTACTTCGAGGAGCGCCTGGCCACCCTGGCCGAGCTGCCGATCGTCGGCGAGGTGCGCGCGAAGTGCTTCATGGCCTGCGTGGAGTTCGTCGCCGACAAGGCCACCCGCGAGCTGTTCCCCGAGGAACTCAACATCGGCGAATGGGTGCACCTGCGCGCCGAGCGGCGCGGCCTGCTGGTGCGGCCGATCGTGCACCTCAATGTCATGTCCCCCGCCGTGACCCTGACCCACCAGGAGGTCGACTTCATCGTCGACGTGCTGCGCGACAGCATCCTCGAGACCGTCGAGGACCTGCGCGCCGCCGGGCACTGGTGAGGCCCGCTCGCGTGGCATGACCGCCCCGCGAGCTCCTCGACCATCCCCGCTTCGCGACTCGGGCGTTCGGCGCCCGAGTCGCGCGTCACGCTGAACTACCTCCTGGCTGGAGTCTTTCTCATGGAAGTCAACAAGAACAAGGTACTGCGGTGCCGCGACGTCACCCTGTACACCGTTTCGGCGATGCTGTTCATGGATCAGATCGCCCTGGCCGCCTCGCTGGGCTCGAGCAGCCTGTTCTGGTGGGCCTACGTGCTGGTGCTGCTGTTCCTGCCGATGGCCATGATGACCTCGGAGCTGGGCACCGCCTATCCCAGCAATGGCGGCGTCTACCACTGGGTGCGCCTGGCCTTCGGTTTCCGCTGGGGCGCCCGGGTGTCCTGGATGTACTGGGTCAACAACGCCCTGTGGATGCCTTCGGTCTATATCCTGTTCGCCAGCATGCTCAGTGCCTTCTATTTCCCCGGCATGAGCCTGTGGCTGCAGATCTTCATCGGCTGCAGCCTGGCGCTGGTGACGTCGCTGTGTACCAGCGCTAGCCTGCGCATCGGCAAGTGGCTGCCCAACCTGGGGGCGGTGTTGAAGCTGATCTCGGTGCTGGTGCTGCTGGTGGGCGGCCTGCGCTACGGGTTCCACGAAGGCTTCGCCAACCCCTTCACCCTGGATGGCATCCTGCCTGCCTCACCGGCGGCCATCGCCGCCCTGGGCGTGATGGTCTACGGCATCATGGGCACCGAGCTTGCCTGCTGCAGCGCCGCCGAGATGGTCGCGCCGCGTCGCGACATCCCCCGGGCCGTGCTGGCCTCGGGACTGCTGATCGCCGCCTTCAACGTGCTGGGCACCGTCGGGGTGCTGGCCGCGGTGCCCACCGACCAGACCGATGTCACCACCATCTTCGCCGAGTCGCTGTTCAACATGTACGGCCACGAGGGCTGGGGCGGCCTGCTCGCCAACCTGGTGGGCGGCTTCGTGCTCTTCACCTTCTTCACCAACATGGTGACCTGGAGCATGGGCACCAACCGCGCCGCGGTGGAGGCGGCCCACGCCGGGGAATTCCCTCGGGCGTTCGGCATCGTGCACCCGCGCCATGACACGCCGGTGGGCTCGGCGCTGATCGCCTCCACGGTGAGCATCCTGGTGATGCTGGTCTACGGCCTGGTGGCCGATACCGCCGAGGGCCTGTTCTGGACCCTGCTGTCGATCTTCGCGATGATCTTCATGATGCCCTACGTGCTGATGTGCCTGGCCTTCATCAAGCTGCGTCTGAGCAGCGACGCCCCGCGGCCCTTCCGCCTGCCGCTGGGCAATCGCCTGGCCTGCCTGTGGGCCGCGGTGGTCGGGCTGCACGTGGTCGCCGGGATCGTACTGTTCGTGGTGACCCCCGGCGAGCCGATGGACTGGGACTATGCGGGCAAGATCCTCGCCGGCGTGTTTCTGGCCCTGGCGATCGGCGAGGTCATGATCGGCCTCGGGCGGCGGCAAAAGCGGCGTCGTCGGCCCGCGGCGCAGCCGGCCGTGCCAGGCTGAGGCTTGGCGCCGCCGACATATCAGGGAACGAGAGGGGCGGCCTGGTGGGGCCGCCCCTTTTGGATGCGTCGAGGAAATACCGAAGACGCTAGCGCCGCCGGGCCATATCCGCCATCCACTGGCGGATGCCGTAGGTCCAGGGCGGCAGCCGGTCCGAGCGGTCGACGCGGTTGACCAGCGCGCCGAGCGAGGGCGTGGCGATGGTCACCACGTCGCCCAGATGGTGGGTGAAGCCCTGACCGGCGCCGTCGCGGTCCTGGATCGGCGAGAACATGGTGCCCAGGAACAGCATGAAGCCGTCCGGATACTGGTGGTGCGCGCCGAGGGTCTGGCGCACCAGCTCCAGCGGGTCGCGGCTGATCTGGCGCATGTCGCTGGAGTCCTCCAGCACGAAGTCGTCGTCGGCGCCCTCGATGCGCAGCGACACCGTGGCCTCGCGCACCGTGTCCAGGGTGAAGCCGTCGTCGAACAGGCGGATGAAGGGGCCGATGGCGCAGGACGCGTTGTTGTCCTTGGCCTTGCCCAGCAGCAGGGCGCTGCGCCCTTCCACGTCGCGCAGGTTGACGTCGTTGCCGAGCGTCGCCCCGCGGGCCCGGCCGGCGGCGTCCACCGCCAGCACGATCTCCGGCTCCGGGTTGTTCCACTCGGAGGCCGGATGCAGGCCCACGCCGCGGCCGAAGCCCACCGCCGACAGCGGCTGGGCCTTGGTGAACACCTCGGCGTCCGGCCCGATGCCGACCTCCATGTACTGGGACCAGGCGCCGCGGGCCTGGAGCTCGGCCTTGAGCGCCATGGCCGCCTCGGAGCCGGGCACGATCTTCGACAGGTCGCCGCCGATCACCTGCCTGAGCTCCTCGCGCAGCTCGCTGGCGCGGGCCGGATCGCCGCCGGCCTGCTCCTCGATCACCCGCTCCATCAGGCTGACCGCGAAGGTCACGCCGCAGGCCTTGATCGCCTGGACGTCGCAGGGCGCGAGCAGGTAGGGCGCCTCGGGCGTCTCGGCCAGCGAACGCGCCAGCAGTTCCTCGACCGGGCCGAGGTCCTCGCCCTGGGCCGTGGCCACCAGCGCGGCCGTATCGTCGCGCTCGAGCAGGTCGGCCATGCAGGCGACGTTCGCGCTGATGTCGACCACCCGGCCGTCGCGGACGACGACCAGGGCCGGGCCCGGGTGGGGCGCATCGCGCCAGACCCGGCCGACCAGCAGGGCGCGGTCGTCATCGGGCAGGGCGAAGGTCATGCTATCGGACATAACGCCTCCTCAGTCTTCGCGCTTACCGTCTACCAGGCGGCGGACGCCGGCCGGGTTGCCGTCGCGGATGGCCTCGGGCAACAGGCCCTGGGGCAGGTTCTGGTAGCACACCGGGCGCAGGAAGCGATGGATCGCCGCGCTGCCCACCGAGGTGGTGCGCGCGTCGGAGGTGGCCGGGTAGGGGCCGCCGTGGACCATCGCATGGCACACCTCGACGCCGGTCGGCCAGCCGTTGGCCATCACCCGGCCGGCGCGGCGCTCCAGGGTCGGCAGCAGCGCACGGGCGGCGTCCAGGTCGGCGTCGTCCATCTGCAGGGTGGCGGTGAGCTGGCCTTCCAGGGATTCCGCCACGCGCTTGACCTCGTCGAGGTCGGCGCACTCGACCGCCAGCGAGGTGGCGCCGAAGACCTCGGCCTGCAGGGCCTCGTCGGACAGGAAGTCCTCGGCGGCGGCCACGAACAGCCCGCTCTGGCAGGCGTTGGGGCCCTCGCCGGCGGCGCCGCGGGCGACCTCGCGGGCCTTGCTGCTTTGCATGAGGCCGTCGACGCCCTGCACGTAGGCGTCATGGATGCCCGGGGTCAGCATGGTCTGGGCCGCGGAAGCCTTCACCGCCTCGCCGGCGGACGCCACGAAGGCGTCGAGCGCCTCGCCCTTCACGGCGATGACCAGGCCGGGATTGGTGCAGAACTGGCCGGCGCCCATGTTCAGCGAGCCGACGAAGGCCTCGCCGAGATCCTTGCCGCGATTGTTCAGCGCTTCCGGCAGCAGGAACACCGGGTTGATCGAGCTCATCTCGGCGTAGACCGGGATCGG
>NZ_JACHXM010000005.1:0-32476 GCF_014192055.1 Halomonas organivorans
GCTTCCAGCTTCCAGCTTCCAGCTTCCAGCTTCCAGCTTCCAGCTTCCAGCTTCCAGCTTCCAGCTTCCAGCTTCCAGCTTCCAGCTTCCAGCTGAACTTCAATAAGGATTGATGGATGACACGCAAGATTCTGGTTCTCCCGGGCGACGGTATCGGCCCGGAAATCACCGCCCAGGCCAGCCGGGTGCTGGCCGCCTGCCAGGCCCGCGGCCTGGACGTCGAGGTCGAGGAGGCCCCGGTCGGCGGTACCGCCTATGACCTCGAGGGCTCGCCGCTGCCGGAGAGCACCCTGGCCAAGGCTCGGGCCGCCGACGCCGTGCTGCTGGGGGCGGTGGGCGGTCCCAAGTGGGACAAGCTCGAGGACATCAGCAAGCGCCCCGAGAAGGGCCTGCTGGGCCTGCGCAAGGAGCTTGGCCTGTTCGGTAACCTGCGTCCGGCGCTGCTCTACCCGCAGCTGGCCGAGGCCTCAAGCCTCAAGCCCGAGCTGGTGTCCGGTCTGGACATCATGATCGTGCGCGAGCTCACCGGCGGCATCTACTTCGGCCAGCCGCGCGGCATCGAGGAGCGCGACGGCCAGCGCGTCGGCTACAACACCTACGTCTACTCCGAGGCCGAGATCGAGCGCATCGGTCGCGTCGCCTTCGAGATGGCGCAGAAGCGCGCCAAGAAGCTGTGCTCGGTGGACAAGGCCAACGTGCTCGAGGTCACCATGCTGTGGCGCGAGGTCATGGAGCGTCTGGCGCCGGAGTATCCGGACGTCGAGCTGTCCCACATGTACGTCGACAACGCCGCCATGCAACTGGTCCGCGCGCCCAAGCAGTTCGACGTGGTGGTCACCGGCAACATGTTCGGCGACATCCTCTCCGATGCCGCGGCCATGCTCACCGGCTCCATCGGCATGCTGCCCTCGGCCTCGCTCAACGAGTCCGGCCAGGGCATGTATGAGCCCTGCCACGGCAGCGCCCCGGACATCGCCGGCCAGAACGTCGCCAATCCGCTGGCCACCATTCTCTCGGTGGCCATGATGCTGCGTTACTCGCTGGGCGAAGCGGCGCTGGCCGAGCGCATCGAGGCGGCGGTAGGCAAGGTCCTCGACGAAGGCCTGCGCACCGCCGACATCGCCGCCGAAGGAGAGCGGGCCGTGTCCACCAGCGAGATGGGCGACGCCGTGCTGGCAGCCTTCGAGGCCCTGTAGGCGACGGCCTTGCGGCCAGTGAGCTCCGAGTCGCCTGACCCCGGGGTTCGCGCCTGCCGGGGCCGTTCGATCCCGGCAGGTCGCTGATAACCCTGTCTCCATCCTGTATACTATTGGGTTCAATTCTTTCTGGAGGACTTCACATGTTGAAAGTCGGTTTCGTCGGATGGCGTGGCATGGTGGGTTCCGTGCTCATGCAGCGGATGGTGGAAGATGGAGACTTCAACGGCATCGAGCCGATCTTCTTCACCACCTCCCAGGTCGGCCAGGCCGGCCCCGACGTCGGCGTGGACGTGCCTCCGCTGAAGGACGCCTTCGACCTCGAGTCGCTCAAGGCCCTGGATGTGGTGGTCACCTGTCAGGGCGGCGACTACACCAAGAAGGTCTTTGATGACCTGCGCGGCGCCGGCTGGAAAGGCTACTGGATCGACGCCGCCAGCACCCTGCGCATGGCCGACGACGCCACCATCGTGCTGGACCCGGTCAACCGCAAGGTCATCGATGATCAACTGGCCCGCGGTGCCAAGACCTTCGTCGGCGGCAACTGCACCGTCAGCCTGATGCTGATGGGCCTGGGCGGCCTGTTCGAGGCCGATATGGTCGAGTGGATGACTTCCATGACCTACCAGGCGGCCTCCGGCTCCGGTGCCAAGCACATGCGTGAGCTGCTCAACCAGATGGGTACGCTGCGCGACAGCGTGGCCGACGAACTCGCCGATCCCGCCAGCGCCATCCTCGACATCGATCGCAAGGTCACCGCGGCCATGCGCGGCGGTGATTTCCCGACCGACAACTTCGGCGCGCCGCTGGCCGGCAGCCTGCTGCCGTGGATCGACTCCAAGCTCGACAACGGCCAGAGCCGTGAAGAGTGGAAGGGCAACGTCGAGACCAACAAGATTCTCGGTCTGCAGGACAACCCGGTGCCGATCGACGGCCTTTGCGTGCGCATCGGCGCCATGCGCTCCCATAGCCAGGCGTTCACCATCAAGCTCAAGCAGGATGTGCCGCTCGACGAGATCGAGGAGCGCATTGCCACCCACAACGACTGGGTCAAGCTGATCCCCAACGACAAGGATGCCACCATCGACGGCCTGACCCCGGCCGCCGCCACCGGCACCCTGACCGTGCCCGTCGGCCGCCTGCGCAAGCTGGCCATGGGCGGCGAGTACCTGTCGGCCTTCAGCGTCGGCGACCAGCTGCTGTGGGGGGCCGCCGAGCCGCTGAAGCGCATGCTCAAGATCCTGCGCGAGCAGTAAGTTCGGGCAATCCCGGCGATTTGGCGGGGCGGCTCCTTCGGGAGTCGCCCCGCTTGCGTTTATGGGCGCGTTCGCCGTGACGTCTCGACATGGATTACGTTGACAGCATGTTGATCGGTTCCATGGAGTGATGACCTGGTGATGGGGCGAGCATGTCAGAGGCCGGGTCAGCCATTGTGCGGATCGGCCTGAGGCGCCGTTGTGGTATCACGGTACAGGAGGGGAGATCGCCAGGATGGCCATGAAACGCAAGCTATCATCCATCATGCTGCTTCCGCTGTCCCTTGCCAGCCCGCTCACGCTGGCTCTGGGACTGGGCGACGCCGAGGTCGAATCGCCGCTCGATGCGCCACTGCATGCCACTATTCCGCTGACCGATGCCGGCGGTCTCGATCCGGATTCGCTCAGCGTATCGGTGGCTGGCGCCGAAGCCTATCGTGCTGCCGGCCTGGTACGCACTGACCTGGCGGCAAGCGTCCAGATGGCGGTTCGTCGCCAGCACGGGCATCTGGTGCTGGAGCTGACCACCAGACAGCCGGTGAGTGAGCCCTGGCTTGACCTGATGTTGAGCCTCGACTGGCCAGGCGGCCGCCGGTTGCGCGAGGTCACCCTGCTGTTCGACCCACCCGACTATGCGGCCATGCCGGTGCTGGTCGAGGGCGCGAGCGGTTCAAGAGATGTCGAGGTGCCGCCCCCGGAGAATACCGAGAAGGCGACGCTGTCCGTTGCCGAGCGGGAGGCGGAAAACCCGGCGCGAGTGCGCAGCGGCGATACCCTCTGGGCAGTGGCGGAGAGGTTGCGGCCCGACGCGGCTATCGGCATGGATCAGATGATGGTGGCGCTGGTCGAGGCCAATCCCGAGATCTTTCCGTCGGGCAACGCCAATCAGATGCGAGCCGGCCATACCCTGTCAGTGCCGGGGCGCGCGGCCATCGTGGCCCGCTCCCCGGCGCGAGCGTCCGAGCTGATGGAGGACATGAATCGTGCCTGGGCCAGCCGCGGTGACGGGGCGCCGGTGCCGGTGGCCCTGGGCGATGAAGGGCCGTCGACTGCCGTCGCCGAGCCGCCCCAGGGGGCACGCCTGACCCTGTTGACCGATGAGCAGGCGGCCGTCGGCCTTGCCAGGGCGGCGAGCGAGGCAGCGCCAGAGGCGTCGGATGCCGATGCCGAGGGACCTGCGCCCCTATTCCCGGGGAGGATTCGGTATCTGGATGACGAGGTGCTGGCCTCGCTCACTGGCCGAGGAGGGGCGGGCGAGGAAGCGCGTCTGCAGCGCCTGGAGCGGCGCTGGGAGGAAGGGCTCGAGAGGCTGGACGATGTCCAGGCCGAGCGGAATGCCCTGGAAGCCGAGCTCGATGAGTTGCGGGATGAGCTCGCTGTGCTGAGCGCGCGGGTGGCGGGTCTGACCGCCGCTGGCGCGGAGGGGGTGGAGGAGGCGGCAGCGCGGAGCGTCGTGTCGCCGGCTGCTGATGCCGAACCGACAAGTGCCTGGTGGGAACCGATCGTGCGCCCGTGGGTCCTTGGCGCAGCAGCGATCGTCCTGCTGCTGGTGTCATGGGGATGGATTCGACATCGGCGGAAGGGCAGGGCGCCCGCCCCATCCTTCGACGACGCCCTGATAGCCAGGCCGCCTGGAGAGGCCGAGCCGCCCGGCGCCGCTGCGCGCTCGATGCAGGCTGACATGCTTGAAACGGAGGCCATCAGCGAGGCCGACATCTTGATCGCCTACGGGCGCTATGAGCAGGCCCGGGAGCTGCTGGAAGCGGGCGTCGCTCGCGAGCCCGAGCGTGACGACCTGCGCCTGAAGCTGCTGCGGGTCCAGCTCGAGCAGGGTGACCGTGCCGCTGCCGAGGCGCAGGCAGAACGCCTGCAGGTCTCCGGCAGCGACGCGACGCGTGCTGAAGCCGAGCGGCTGATGGGGCATCTGACCGCTGGCGCCCCCTTTGCTGGCGGCCGAGCCGTATTCAGCGCCGCCGATGAGCGCCCGCCGCGGCACTTCGATGGCTCGGCGGCGGCGTCGTCGCCGACGTCCGTCGGGCGCGACCCGGAGGGTGCGGCCGATGCGCGAGTCCGTCAACGCCCGCCCCGGGGCGAGCCGGCCACCCGCGAGTCCGCTGCGTTGCAGAACATGGCAGCCCAGAACGTGGCGTCGCCGGGCGAGGTCGCTTCGTCCGGCACGTCATCGGGAGCGTCACAGTCGGAGTCGCCTCGCGAGGATGCCGAGGCCGGGTCCCAAGTCGAGGCGCCCGAGCCCGAGTCGATGCCCCAGGTGGTGTCACGAGATAGGGACGAGGGCAGTCGCATCATCGACTACCGGCCGCCGTCGCTCGAGCCCGACGAACCCCGTGACGAGGCGCCCAAGCCCTCCGGCATCGACGTCGCGCCGACGCCCGCCGGCTCGTCGGAGGCGAGCGACGAATGGGACATCCAGGAGGTGGCGTTTCCGTCGCTGGATGGGGATAATGTCGGCTCTGCCGACGAGGCTGCCCCAGGGGCGACCCTGGCCGAGGCACGCCACCTGCTCGAGGTCGGAGAGGTTCGCGAAGCACGCGTCCTGCTGGAGCGCCTGCTCGAGGCGTCCGGCGATACCGTTGCCCGGCTGGAGGCCCGCGACCTGCTCGACCGCTATCAGCCATGACACACGAATGACTCTTTTTCATCGTCTCGACGAACATCAACCGCTCAGTGGCCGCCTGGCCATGGCGGTAGAGTACGACGGCACTGCCTACTGCGGCTGGCAGCGCCTGAAGCACGCCGCTTCGGTGCAGGCCTCCCTGGAGGCGGCCCTGTCCCGGGTGGCGGCCGCCCCCGTCAAGGTTCTGTGCAGTGGCCGCACCGATTCCGGCGTGCACGCGACTCGCCAGGTCATTCACTTCGACCCGCCCTCACCGCGTTCGGAGAAGGCCTGGGTGTACGGCGTCAATGCCAACCTGCCACGCGATATCGCGGTGCGCTGGGTCGCGCCGGTACCCGATGACTTTCATGCCCGCTTCAAGGCCCTGGCGCGGCGCTATCGCTATGTGCTGCTCAACCAGCCCAGCCGCCCGGTCATGGAGCGCGCCAACGTGACCTGGTGTCGCGATCCGCTCGATGCCCAGGCCATGCACCGCGCCGCCCAGTCGCTGGTCGGCGAGCATGACTTCTCGTCCTTTCGAGCCGCCGGCTGCCAATCGAAGACCCCGTGGCGCCACCTGCACTTCATCGAGGTGCATCGGCACGGCCCGCTGGTGGTCATCGACGTCCAGGGCAACGCCTTCTTGCACCACATGATTCGCAACATCGCCGGCGCCCTGGTCGCGGTGGGGCGCGGCGAGCAGGGCGAGGACTACATCGCCCGCCTGCTGGCGCTGCGCGATCGCACCCAAGCTGACGTTACCGCCCCGGCCTGCGGCCTGCATTTCGTCGACTCTCTCTACGACGAATGCTGGGGGCTGCCGGCGGAACCCCTGGGCCCCAACCTGCTGGCCTTCCTCGGCGAGTGGACCGGCGAACGACCGCTGCCGGATTGCCCGATGGTCGAGTTCCGCCGTGGCAGGCCGCTGGCGGAGACGGTGGAGGAGGGCGGCAATGCTTGAACATGGCATGTCCCTTGGCCGCACCCGGGTCAAGTTCTGTGGCCTGACCCGCCCCGAGGACGTCGATGCCGCCGTGGCGGCCGGCGCCGACGCCCTGGGCTTCGTGCTGTGGTCCGGCAGCAGGCGAGCCGTGGATATCGAGCGGTTGGCGATGCTGAGCGCTCGGGTGCCGGCTTTCGTCACCCGGGTCGGGCTGTTCGTCGACCCCGATCCCGAACTGGTGGCCAGCGCCGCCGAGCACCTGGATCTGCTGCAGTTCCATGGCGAGGAGACGCCGGCTTTCTGCGAGGCGGTCGGCAGGCCCTGGATCAAGGCGCTGCGCATGCGCGACAAGCTGGATCTGCCGCAGGCGGCGCGCGACTATCACGCTGCTCGGGCGCTGCTGCTCGACGCCTATCGCCCCGGCGTGCCGGGCGGCACCGGGGAGACCTTCGACTGGACGCGGATCCCCGCAAGTCTGGCAAAACCTGTTATTCTCGCCGGGGGCCTGACGCCGGCCAACGCGGCCGAGGCCATCGCATCGGTGCGGCCCTTCGCGGTGGATGTCTCCGGCGGCATCGAGGCCGCCCCAGGGGTCAAGGATGCCGAGCTGATGGCTGACTTCCTCAAGGCGGTGCGTCGCGCCGATACCTGATTTCACTGCCCCGTGCCCCCACTCCTTCTGGCGATCCTGTGAGGTGTCCTTGTGAGCAAGTTCAGTGACCTGACCCGACTGCCGGATGCCCGCGGCCATTTCGGCCCCTATGGCGGCCGGTTCGTCTCGGAGACCCTGAGCTTCGCCCTGGAGGATCTGGACGCGACCTATGCGCAGCTGCGCGACGATCCGGACTTCCAGGCGGAATTCGATCACGACCTGTCTCATTACGTTGGCCGGCCGTCACCGCTCTATCATGCCGAGCGATGGTCGAAGCGGCTCGGTGGGGCCCAGGTCTGGCTCAAGCGCGAGGACCTCAATCACACCGGCGCGCACAAGGTGAATAACACCATCGGCCAGGCGCTGCTGGCCAAGAAGAGCGGCAAGCCGCGGGTGATTGCCGAGACCGGCGCCGGCCAGCACGGGGTGGCCACCGCCACCGTGGCCGCTCGCCTGGGCCTGAAGTGCGATGTCTACATGGGGGCCGAGGACGTCGAGCGCCAGAAGCTCAACGTCTACCGCATGCGCCTGCTGGGCGCCAACGTGATTCCCGTCGAGTCCGGCACCCGCACCCTCAAGGACGCCATGAACGAGGCGCTGCGTGACTGGGTGACCAACGTCGACGATACCTTCTACATCATCGGCACCGTGGCCGGACCGCATCCCTACCCGATGCTGGTGCGCGACTTCAATTCGGTGGTGGGCCGCGAGGCGCGTCGCCAGTCGCTGGAGGAGTTCGGTCGCCTGCCCGATGCGCTGATCGCCTGCGTGGGCGGCGGTTCCAACGCCATGGGGCTGTTCTATCCCTTCGTCGAAGACGACGAGGTGGCCATGTACGGCGTCGAGGCCGGCGGCGACGGTGTGGCCACCGGTCGCCATGCCGCTCCGCTGGCCTCCGGCGCGCCGCGCGGCGTGCTGCATGGCAACCGGACCTATCTGATGTCCGACGAGGGTGGCCAGGTCAGCGATACCCACTCGATCTCCGCCGGGCTCGACTATCCGGGCGTGGGGCCGGAGCATGCCCTGTGGAAGGACGTGGGGCGCGTCAATTACGTGGCGGCCAACGACGATGCCGTGCTCGAGGCCTTCCGCGAGCTGACCCACGTCGAGGGCATCATGCCGGCGCTGGAGTCGGCTCACGCCTTGGCCCACGCCAAGGTGCTGGCGCCGCAGATGCGTCCCGACCAGCACATCGTGGTCAACCTCTCGGGGCGTGGCGACAAGGACATCCTGACAGTCGCCAAGATCGATGGCATCGAACTCTAGGGGACAGTGATGAATCGTATCGACCAACGTTTCGCCGCGCTCAAGGCCGAGGGACGCCGTGCGCTGATTCCCTACATCACCGCCGGCGATCCGGCGCCGGAGCATACCGTTGGCTTCATGCACGCCCTGGTGCGTGCCGGGGCCGACGTCATCGAGCTGGGCGTACCGTTCTCCGATCCCATGGCCGATGGTCCGGTGATCCAGAAAGCCTGCGAGCGGGCACTCCGGCACGGCGTGCGCCTGACCCACCTGTTCGACATGGTGCGCGAGTTCCGGCGTGAAGACAGCGAGACCCCGGTGGTGCTGATGGGCTATCTCAACCCCGTGGAGCGCCTGGGGTTCGAGGCCTTTGCCGACCAGGCCCGCGAGGCCGGCATCGATGGCGTGCTGCTCGTCGACATGCCACCGGAGGAGGCCGACCTGATGGGCCCGGTGCTCAAGGAGCGCGGCCTGGCCTCGATCTTCCTGGTCGCCCCTACCACTTCCCGGTCTCGGGCCGCTACAATATGCGCCCATGGCGAGGGCTATCTCTATTACGTTTCGCTCAAGGGCGTCACGGGCGGTGCCAGCGCCAATGCCGAGGATGTCGCCGAGCATCTGGTGCCGCTGCGCGAGATGACCGACTTGCCGCTATGCGTTGGCTTCGGCATCCGCGACGGTGCCTCGGCCGCCGAGATCGGCCGGGTAGCCGATGGCGTGATCGTCGGTAGCGCGCTGGTGTCGCGCATCGCCGAGAACGCCGAGCGACCCGAGGCGATCCCCGCTACCCTGGAAGCGGTGCTGGGTGAGATGCGCCAGGCACTGGATGCCTGACGGCCCGAGCCGACCGAATCGACTCCGCCCCCGACGTCCCGGGGGCGTCCGCAACAATGGAAGCGTTTCTGACATGAGCTGGCTAGACAAGATCGTGCCCTCGGTGGGCCGCATTCAGCGCAAGGACCGCCGCGCGAGCGTCCCCGACGGCCTGTGGCGCAAGTGTCCCAAGTGTGACGGGGTGCTCTACCTTCCGGAACTCGAGAAGCACCACAACGTCTGTCCCAAGTGCGACCACCACCTGCGTCTCACCGCGCGCAAGCGCCTCGACTGGTTCCTCGATCCGGAAGGCCGTGAAGAGATCTCGGCTGACCTCGAGCCCGTCGACCGCCTCAAGTTCCGCGACTCGAAGAAATACAAGGACCGTCTGACCGCGGCCCAGAAGTCCACCGGCGAGAAGGACGCGCTGGTGGCCATGCGCGGTCAGCTGGACGGTCTGCCGGTCGTCGCGGTGGCCTTCGAATTCACCTTCATGGGGGGATCCATGGGCGCGGTGGTCGGCGAGAAGTTCGTGCGTGCCGCCAGCCTGGCCCTCGAAGAGGGCGTGCCGCTGGTCTGCTTCGGGGCGTCCGGCGGGGCGCGCATGCAGGAGGCGCTGTTCTCGCTGATGCAGATGGCCAAGACCTCTGCCGCCCTCGAGAAGCTCAAGCAGGCCGGCGTGCCCTACATCTCGGTGCTCACCGATCCGGTGTTCGGCGGCGTCTCCGCATCGCTTGCCATGCTCGGTGATCTCAATGTCGCCGAGCCCAATGCCCTGATCGGCTTCGCCGGACCGCGGGTCATCGAGCAGACGGTGCGCGAGCAGCTGCCCGAAGGCTTCCAGCGCAGCGAGTTCCTGCTCGAGCACGGCACCGTGGACATGATCGTGCACCGTCACGAGATCCGCGGCCGGCTCGGTGGGGTGCTGCGCAAGCTGACGCATCAGCCGATCAGCGGCCTGGCCGAGGACGAGCAAGAGGCTCATGAGCCCGATCTCGTCGATGCCGCGGAGCAGGCCGGTGCGGCGGACGAGCCGGCCTCGCCCGAGCCCGCCCGGGAGACCGTCGCCGAGTCGGCTGACGAGTCTCCGCGCCCCAGCACCGAGCGCTGAGGCGCCATGCGCGACGCTCCTTCCTCCTCTCTAGAGGCCTGGCTGGCGCGACTGGAAGCGGCCCATCCGGTGGATATCGACCTCGGCCTCGAGCGTGTGGCCGAGGTCGCTCGCCGCATGGGGCTCCTGGAAGGGCCCATCGCCGGTCGGCTGATCACCGTGGCCGGCACCAACGGCAAGGGGTCCACCGTGACCATGCTCGAGGCATTGGCTCGGGAGCACGGTGCCACCACCGCCACCTACACCTCGCCCCACTTGCTGCGCTACAACGAGCGGCTGCGCCTGGACGGTCGTGAGGCGACGGATGCCGAGTTGATCGACGGTTTCGAGGCCGTGGAGGCCGCCCGATGCGACGGTGAGCCGATCAGCCTGACCTATTTCGAGGCCGGTACCCTGGGCGCGCTGCACGCCATTCGCGCTCGTCGTCCCGAGCTTGCCATCCTCGAGGTGGGCCTGGGGGGGCGCCTAGATGCCGTCAACGTGCTCGATGCCGACGTGGCGGTGGTGACCACCATCGCCCGTGATCATGCCGCCTTCCTGGGGGATGATCTCGAAGGGATCGGCCGGGAGAAGGCGGGCATCATGCGGCCCGGTCGGCCGGCGGTGCTCGGCAGTCCCCGCTTGCCGGCCAGCGTCGCCGCCACCGCCGAGGCCCTCGGTGCCCCCCGACATGCCCTCGGTGACACTTACCATCGCACGTCCGAGGCGTCCGGTTGGTCCTGGCGAGGCCTGGACGCGCAGGGCAGCCCCCTGCGCGTCGCAGCATTGCCGGACCCCGAGCTGCCGCTGGACAATGCCGCCACCGCGCTGCAGGCGTTTGCCCTGGCGGGCTGGGAGCTCGACGCCGCGGCCTGTCGCCGGGCGCTGTCCCGAGTCGAGCTGCCCGGACGCATGCAGTGGCGAGGCCAGTGGTGCCTGGACGTGGGGCATAACCCCCATGCCGCCGAGTACCTGGCTGGCCGCCTGGCCGAGCGACCGTGCCGTGGACGTACCATCGCCCTGCTGGGCATGCTTGCCGACAAGGACGCCGATGGCGTCATCCACGCCCTGGCGCCGGCGGTCGACGCCTGGCTGCCGGTGAGCCTCGACGGCGACCGTGCCCGCAGTGCCGAGGCCTTGGCCGAACGCCTCGGAGCGCTCGAGGCGCGGGTGCTGCATCTGGCGGATTCTCCGGGAGAAGGCGCGGCCTGGCTGGCCGATCACCTGGATCCCGATGATCGCGTGCTGGTGTGCGGTTCCTTCTTTACCGTGGCCGGCGTGCTGGCGGCCTGGGCTCGGGCGGCGCAGACTTCAACGGATGCCGGTAGCGAGGGAACGACATGAAATATGGAATGCGAGAGCGGGTCAGCGGTGTGCTGATCCTGATCGCCCTGGCGGTCATCTTCGTGCCGCTGCTGTTCGACGATCCCGCGCCGCGGGACAATCGCCCCGAGCCGAGCCTGACCATCGAGCAGCCGGTCGAGGTGGCGCATCGCGAACCAGCGGCGCCGCAGCCCCCCGACGGCCTGTCGGACAGCGCTCGGGTCTCCGATTCGCCGAATGACGCCACGGTGTCCGAGACGGCCGGGAGAGTCGACGAGGAGGAAGCGACCGCGACCGGCGATGCCGTGACCGAGTCGGCGCCGGCTGAAGACGACGCCGTGACCGCGGCGCCGTCGACGGAGCCTGCGTCCGAGCCGGAGAGGTCGACCGACCCCATCGCCGATCTGGCCCGCGCCGCCGACGAGCGCATGGCGTCAACGGCGGAGCGTACCCAGGAAGCGGTGTCCGGCGGCGAGTGGGCGGTGCAGGTCGGCAGCTTCGGCGAGCCCGGCAATGCCGAGCGTCTCGAAGCCCGGCTCAAGGAGCAGGGGTTTCCGGCCTACCGTCGCCCTCGCAACAATAATCTGACCAGCGTTTACGTCGGTCCCTATGCCAGCAGCGAAGTCGCCGAGGAGGCGATGGCCGAGCTCAAGGCCGGCCTCAATCTCCAGGGCCTGCTGGTGGAGACGGAGTGAGGCCATGACCCTGACCTGGCTGGACTGGCTGTTCGTCGCGGTGCTTGCCGTCACCGGCATCGCCGGGTTGATGCGAGGCCTGGTTCGCGAGGCCCTCGGGCTGGCGTCGTGGGTCGTGGCGCTGCTGGCGGCCCGCTGGCTGGCCGCCCCCCTGGCCATGCGGCTCGACGGTCTGATCGACAGCCCCGACGGTCGGCTGGTGTTGGCCTTCGTGGCGGTCGTGCTGGGGGTCATCCTGGCCTGCGGCGTGATCATTCGCCTGATCCAGGCGGCGGTCGAATGGGTCGGCATGGGGCTGTTCAACCGGGTTGCCGGTGCGGCCTTCGGCCTCGCCAAGGGCGCCGCCATCCTGGTGGTGGCGACGCTGCTGATCGGCCTGACCCCGCTCGAGCGTCTCCAGGCCTGGCAGCAGGCGGCCCTGCGACCGAGCTTCGTGGAGTTGAAAGACTGGGCGATCGGGCGCCTGGCGGACTGGGAAGGGCAACTGCCGATGTCGCCCGGCGCCCTCGGCGTCCCGACATCCGAGCCGACGGAAGACGCGGCGGATGACGAGATCGTCACCCCCTGACATGATGATATGCGGCGGCCCCGTGCCGCCCAACCAAGGCAAGCGAGGTAAGGTGTAATGTGCGGTATCGTGGGCCTGATGGCCAAGCAGGCGGTGAACCAGGGGATCTATGATGCCCTGACGGTGCTACAGCACCGTGGCCAGGATGCCGCCGGCATGATGACCTGGAACGAAGGCCGCTTCCTGCTGCGCAAGAGCAACGGCCTGGTGCGTGACGTCTTCCATACGCGCCACATGGCGCGGCTCAAGGGCAACCTGGGCATCGGACACGTGCGCTATCCCACTGCCGGATCCTCCAGCGAGGCGGAGTCCCAGCCGTTCTACGTCAATTCCCCCTATGGCATCACCCTGGCGCACAACGGCAACCTGACCAACTCCGACCAGCTCAAGCAGGAGCTGTTCTCTTCCGACCTGCGCCATATCAACACCAGCTCCGATTCCGAGGTGCTGCTCAACGTCTTCGCCCATGAGCTGGGCAAGCAGGGGCCCCACCTGGCCCCGGGCGATATCTTCGATGCGGTGCGCCGCGTGCATCGCCGCTGCAAGGGCGGCTACGCCGCGGTGGCGATCATCAACGGCGTCGGCATGGTGGCCTTCCGCGATCCCAACGGCATCCGCCCCGTGGTGTTCGGTACCCGCGATGAAGGCGAGGGCCAGGAGGTGATGATCGCCTCCGAGTCGGTGGCCCTGGACGTGGGCGGCTTCGAGCTCCACCGCGACCTGGCGCCGGGCGAGGCGATCTTCGTCGACATGAACGGCGAGATCCATACCCAGCAGTGCGCCGATGCGCCGCGGCTGGCGCCCTGCATCTTCGAGCACGTCTACCTGGCGCGCCCGGACACCTTGCTTGATGGTGCCTATGTCTATGGCACGCGCATGGCCATGGGGCGCAAGCTCGCCGATCGTATCCAGCAGGAGTGGCCGGACCACGATATCGACGTGGTGATCCCGATTCCCGATACCTCGCGGACCTCGGCGCTGGAGCTGGCCCAGCATCTGGGCGTGACCTTCCGCGAGGGGTTCATGAAGAATCGCTACATCGGGCGGACCTTCATCATGCCGGGGCAGACCCAGCGCAAGAAATCGGTGCGTCAGAAGCTCAACGCCATCGACATCGAGTTCAAGGGCAAGAACGTGCTGCTGGTGGACGACTCCATCGTGCGTGGCACCACCTGCCGGCAGATCATCCAGATGGCTCGCGAAGCCGGGGCCAAGAACGTCTATTTCGCCTCGGCGGCGCCGCCCGTGCGCTATCCCAACGTCTACGGCATCGACATGCCGGCCGCCACCGAACTCATCGCCCACGGCCGCAGCGAAGCCGAGGTGGGCGAGTTGATCGGCGCCGATCGCATGATCTACCAGGATCTCGAGGACCTGAAGGCGGCGTGTCGCGAGGTCAATCCGGCCCTGGATGCCTTCGACTGCTCGGTGTTCGACGGTCGCTACATCACCGGCGATATCGACGAGGGTTACCTGGCCGCGCTGGAGGCGAGCCGCAACGACGCCGCCAAGTCCCAGCAGAGCGCCGGCGACCACGCCCTGGTGGGCATGCACAATCAGGAAGACGACATCGACTGACGGGGAGGCGCCATGCACCACGATTCCAATCCGGAGGGCTGGGGGCTCGATACCCTGGCCATTCGCACCGGGCACCAGCGCACCGCCGAGCAGGAGCACGGCGAGCCGATCTTCCCGACCTCGAGCTTCGTCTACGGCAGCGCAGCGGAGGCGGCGCGCAAGTTCGGCGGCCAAGAGGCGGGCAACGTCTATTCGCGCTTCACCAACCCCACGGTGCAGACCTTCGAGCGCCGCCTGGCGGCCATGGAGGGCGGCGAGCGCTGCGTGGCCACCAGTTCCGGGATGTCGGCGATTCTCTCCACCGCGCTGGCGCTGCTGCAGGCCGGTGACGAGATCGTCGCCTCACGTTCGCTGTTCGGCTCCACGGTGAGCCTGTTCGACAAGTACCTGGGCAAGTTCGGCATTACCACTCGCTACGTCGAGCTCTCCGACCTGGCAGCCTGGGAAGCGGCGGTGACCCCGGCGACCAGGCTGCTGTTCGCCGAGACGCCGTCCAACCCCCTGTCCGAGGTGGGCGATATCCCGGCACTGGCCGAACTCGCCCATCGCCACGGGGCCTGGCTGGCGATCGACAACTGCTTCCTGACCCCGGCATTGCAGAAGCCCCTCGAACTGGGGGCCGACCTGGTGATCCATTCCGCCACCAAGTATCTGGACGGGCAGGGGCGGGCCATCGGCGGGGCCGTGGTCGGCCCCGACAAGCTGCTGGAAGAGCTGTTCGGGGTGGTGCGCACCTGCGGGCCCTGCATGAGCCCGTTCAACGCCTGGATCTTCACCAAGGGGCTCGAGACCCTGGGGCTGCGGATGCAGGCACACTGCGCCAATGCCCAGCGACTCGCCGAATGGCTCGAAGGGCATCCGGCCGTGGAGCGGGTCCACTACAGCGGCCTGGCCAGCCATCCCCAGCATGCGCTCGCCGCTCGACAGCAGCGGGGCTTCGGCGCCGTGCTTGGCGTCGAAGTGAAGGACGGCCGCGAGGGCGCCTGGTCGGTCATCGATGCCACCCGTCTGCTGTCGATCACCGGCAACCTGGGGGACGTCAAGACCACCATCACCCACCCCGGCACCACCACTCACGGGCGCCTGTCCGACGAGCAGAAGGCTGCCGCCGGCATTCGTGAGGGACTGATCCGCCTGGCAGTGGGCCTCGAGGACATCGCCGACATCCAGGCCGATCTCGCCCGCGGGCTCGATGCCCTGGCGGCCCGCTGACCAGCGGAGCCTTCGCCGTCCTCCTGCCTGGGCGGCATGGTGCGGGTGATCGACGCTCTCCAAACGACCGCCGCCCTGGTCACCGCCGTGTTCGCATGCCGTCTTCGCCGGCGGCATGCGGAATTTACGAACGAAACTTGCATATTTTTTCAGCGGTTTCGCGTCCGCCGTTCGGGTAGCCTGGCGTCTCGATTCAAGACATTCAGGGACTGTCCATGTGGCGTAACTCGACCTCCGGCTGGGGACTGGCCAGCATCCTGCTGCACTGGCTGAGTGCGTTGGGCTTCGTCGGTCTCTTCGTGCTTGGCTGGTGGATGACCGGCCTCGACTATTACCACGGTTGGTATCACCTGGCTCCCTGGTGGCACCGTTCGGTAGGGATGCTGGTGCTGCTCGTGACCGTTGGGCGCCTGATCTGGCGATGGGTGCAGCCGACGCCGGGGTTGCCCGGCTCCCGCCTCGAGCGATTCGCCGCCCATCTCGGGCACACCGGTCTCTACGTTCTGATGCTGCTGGTGCTGGTCAGCGGCTATCTGATCTCCACTGCCGAAGGGGCCGGTATCAGCGTATTTGGCGTTGTCGACGTGCCGGCGCTGGTGACCGGGCTTCCCGACCAGGCCAGCCTGGCCGGAACGATTCACTGGTATGCCGCCCTGGGATTGATGGGGTTGGCCGCCGGGCATGGGCTGATCGCCTTCAAGCACCATTGGGTGGATCGCCACGATACCCTGAAGCGCATGTTGACCCCCCGTTTCACCCAGGTTCGCCGTCACGGCGGACCCTGAACCACGCAAGGAGTTCGCGATGTTCAAGAAGACCGCTCTTGGTGCCGCCCTGGCCGCTGCGTCCCTGGTGCCGCTCGCCCAGGCCCAGGCCGCCGATTACGTCATTGATACCGAGGGTCAACACGCCTTCGTCCAGTTCAAGATCAGCCACCTGGGCTTTTCCTACATCCTGGGCAGTCTCGAGGAGTTCGATGGCGAGTTCAGCTACGATCCGGAAAGCCCGGCGGCTTCCTCGGCCAGTCTGGAGGTGGACGTCGAGAGCCTGACCACCAATCACGCCGAGCGCGACAAGCACATCAAGAGCGACGATTTCCTGGACGTCGCCGAATACCCGACCGCCACTTTCACCTCTACCGGCTTCGAACCGACCGGCGATGGCGAGGGCGTGCTGACCGGTGAGCTGACCCTGCACGGCCAGACCAACACCATCGAGATGCCGGTGACCCTGCTGGGCGAGGGCGACGATCCCTGGGGTAACTATCGTGCTGGCTTCGAAGGCTCGGCCACCCTGACGCTTGCCGATTACGGCATCGACATGTCGAGCTTCCCCGAGGCCATGCACGAGCTCGAGCTCTATGTGACCTTCGAGGGCATCCGCCAGTAAACGCCATTGGTCGCCGCGAGACGAACGCCCCCGGCCATAGGCCGGGGGCGTTGCGTTATGCCTCCTTATCCCCGATAGAGCACCGCTTGGGGGAAATGACGCCTCAGGATGCGGTTCTGGAAGTCATCCACGAAGCGGCTGTTGATGATGATGATGAAGCGCTCGAACGGCTGACCGGGATCCAGCTGGGAGAGCGGGTCGACGCTGTGGAAGACCCTGTCGTCACGCAGGTGAAGGATATCGCCCGGCGCCAGGGTGGCGACGCTGAGCTCGCGGGCCCCCATCTTGTCCGCATAGAGGCGGCTGTCGCCGCCCAGCACGTTGCGTCGCTCGAGCACCAGGATGCTCAGTGCCTGGCAACCATCGGCGTGGATGCCCTGGCCCTGTAGCGGATCGACGTGCCCCTCGCCCCGCTGTCCGGTGATCTGCATCAGGATGGGTTCATCGGGCTGGATATCCCAGAGCCTGGCCCAGGCGCGCACGAAGGCCTTGACGTCGGCACGTTCCAGGAAGGTCGGCGTCAGGGAATCGTAGTAGCGCAGCCGGTCGGCCATGCTCTCGGCGTCGTTGAAGGCGCCTCCCTGGGCCATGGGGCAGTGCCCCAGTTCCTGAACGCTGCCGGCATCGTCGAGGGCCAGCCAGGACATTCGCTTCCAGCGTCGATTGACGTAGGGATCCCGGGGCAAGTCGGCGGTGAAACCTTGCCAGGCCGCCAGGTCGAGCCGAGAGCGAACCTCGCTCAGGGCCCAGTCCTGCCTGTCCAGATCTGCCTGGACCTCTGGCGTCCAGTAGCTGGCGAGAGGGTCCACTGGCATGGTGGTATGATCAAAACCATATTTAAGCGTATCGAGTTTCATGGGACGTTCTCCTGATTGGCTCATCGGGCGTCTTGGCCCGTGCGTTGACGGAAATGACCGTCAACAGTGAGCAAGTGAGGAGAAATGTTTCAAAATGTCAAAGACACCGGGGCGATGCCCGAGTGAACGAGGGTGTCGGGTCGGCTTGCGAGTTGATTGGTATAGCGTGTGTCAAGATGAAAGAAGCACCGCAGGGAGAGCGGTATGCGCCAGACCTTGTCCCTAGGGTGAAGAGAGATTGACATGACGGACTTCCATCACTGGTGGTCGAGGAAATCCATGCTTCGCCGTGTCGTGCGGCTGTGGACCAGGTGGAGGGAAAAGTCGGCCTTTCGCCGTGCTCTGCCGGCGTCGGCGGACCTCGCGCTCGTCCAGCGCCGTCACCATGAAAGCGAGCAGCGCTTTCGCGCCCTGCTGGAGAGCCTGCCTCGGGTAGCGGTCCAGGGCTACGATCGCGACCGGCGGGTGATCTACTGGAACGAGGCCAGCGTTCGTCTGTATGGCTATCCGGCCGAGGAGGCGATGGGGCAACTGCTGGAGGACCTGATCATCCCGGAGCCTATGCGCCAGCCGGTCATCGATGCCCATCGGGCCTGGATCACGGAAGGCAAGGAGATTCCCGCCGACGAGCTCGAGCTGCGCCACCGCAGCGGCGAGGCCGTGCCGGTGTTCTCCCACCATGTGATGCTCGGCGAGCATACCGCGTCGCCGCTGATGTTCTGCGTCGACGTCGATCTATCGGACCAGAAGCGGGCCCACCGTGACCTGGCGTTCGCCACTCACTTCGATCGCCTGACCCATCTTCCCAATCGTCAGGCCTTCGAGGCCGATCTCGACGAGCTGCTGGAGCACTGCCGGCGACAGGGCCAGGGGCTGGCCGTGCTCTATCTGGATATCGATCATTTCGTCGAGATCAACGATGCACTGGGCTATGCCCAGGGCGATCAGCTTCTGATCGAGCTGACCCGCCGGCTGCGCCGCCAGCAGCGTAGCCGAGATCTGATGTCGCGGGTGTCCGGTGACGAGTTCGTGATGGCCTGTCCCGAGATCGGGCACGAGCAGGAAGCTCGTGTTCTGGCCGAACGGATTCGGGCGCTCTTCCACCAGCCCTTCGTCCTGGATGGCGGCGAACGTATCGTGACGGCGAGCCTGGGCATCAGCCTCTTTCCGGCGCACGGCATGTCGGCTCGTGAGTTGATCCGCAACGCCGACGTGGCCAAGAATCGAGCCAAGCTGGATGGTCGGGGAGGGCTGCAGTATTTCAAGCAGCACTTCCACGACGAGCTGGTACGTCAGCACCGCCTGGCCGAGGGCTTGGAGCGTGCCATCGCCAACCGGGAGCTCAGCCTGCACTATCAGCCTCAGGTGTCCACTGTGAACGGGCGAATCGAGAATCTCGAGGCCTTGCTGCGCTGGTATCCCGCCGACGGCGAGTCGGTGTCGCCGGCCGAGTTCATCCCCTTGGCCGAGCGGACGGGGCTGATCGAGCGCCTGGGCGAGTGGGCGATGGAGGAGGCCTGCCGCCAGCAGGCCGCCTGGCGTGCCGCGGGTATCGTGGATCTGCGCATCGACCTCAACCTCTCCGGGCGACAGGTACTGGCGGCGGATGGCCTGGAGCGCTTCGAGGCCTGTGTGATGCGTCATGGGCTTCGTCCGCAGGATGTCGGCATCGAGCTGACCGAGAACGTGCTGATCGAGGCGGATGACCGGATTCTGGCCAAGCTTCGTCGCCTCTATCATCGTGGTGTGCGCATCGCCATCGATGACTTCGGCACCGGCTACTCGTCGCTGAGCTACCTCAAGCATTTTCCGGTTACCGCGTTGAAGGTCGATCGCACCTTCGTTCGCGATGCGCCCCAGCAGCCGGAGGATCGCGCCATCATGGAAGCGGCGATCTTCATCGGTCACCGGCTGGGCCTGGAGGTGGTCGCAGAAGGGGTGGAGACCGGCGAACAGCTCGCGCTATTGCGCGAGATGCGCTGCGATCTGGTGCAGGGGTTCTATTTCTATCCGCCGCTGCCGGCCGCCGAGGTGTTTCCGTTGCTGGTGGCGCCATCTGCCACTCCCCACTGAGTCGGAGCCCGACTTCGCGTAGAATGGAGCGCCCTCGATGACCACCGCGGAGCCTCGTGTTGCGAACCGACGCTACTTCTTCTTCGCTGGGCCTGGCGCTGTGGCGCCAGACCTGGCCCATGGCCATCGGCGTACTGTCGCTGCTGGGTTTTCAACTGATCGACAGCGCCTTCATTGCCCGGTTGGGCACCGCATCGCTGGCCGCCCAGTCTTTCACCTTCCCGCTTTCCTTCCTGATCATCGGCGTCCAGGTGGGCATGGGCATCGCGATCGCCGCGCTGATTTCACGCGCCCTGGGCGCCGGCGAAACAGACCGTGCCAGGCGCCTGGGCAGCCTGGTGCTGCTTGTCGGGACGCTGGTCATCGCGGCCCTGGCGCTGGGGCTGTGGGCGATCCAGGCGCCGGTCTTCCGGCGCCTTGGCGCGGCGCCGGAAGCGCTCGGGCTGATCCGCGACTACTGGGGGCCGCAGCTCGTTGCCGCTTGGCTCGGCGCCTTGCTCTACTTCGGCTATAGCCTGTTTCGCGCCCATGGCAATACCCGCCTGCCGGGAACCCTGATGGTGGTGACCAGCCTGGCCAACCTGATGCTCGATCCGCTGCTGATCTTCGGCATCGGCGACTGGCCGGGCCTGGGGCTGGCCGGAGCGCCCTGGGCCACGGTGCTGGCCTTTCTGCTGGGGCTCGTGACGCTGGGAGCGCGCTTGTCGGGGCGGGGCTGGTTGGCTGCGGATGGGCTCCGCGAGGAGTCGCGGCAGTCGCTCAGGCCGTTCCTCGGCATCGCCGGTCCGGCCATGATCGGGCAGTTGATGCCGCCGCTCGCCGCCATGCTGGCGATCTCGATCGTCGCGCGACTCGGAGAGTCCGAAGTGGCGGCCTGGGGCTTGATCAGTCGCCTCGAGACCGTCTCGTTGATGGCCGTGCTGGCGATGACCATGTCGCTGCCGCCTTGGCTTGGGCGCTGCTATGGCGCGGGCGACTGGCCCCAGGTGCATCGTCTGATGCGTCTGGCGCTGCGAGTGGCGGTTTTCTGGCAGCTGGCTCTGGGGCTATCGCTGGCGCTGGCCGCCCCCTGGGTCGCAGCGGCCCTGGCCGGCACCGCTGAAGTGCGTTCGGACCTGGCCATCCTGGTGCGCTGCCTGCCGCCAAGCTACGCCGCCCTCGGCGTGTGCATGCTGGTGGTCTCCGCCGGCAATGCCCTGGGGTGGCCGCTGCGCGCGATGATGATGTCCGCCGCGCGACTGTTCGCCTTCTACCTGCCATGCCTGGGGTTGGGGGCCTGGCTGGGCGGCCTGATGGGCCTGACCCTGGGGGCCGCAGTCGGCAACCTGCTGGCCGGGCTGGGGGCCTGGGGGCTGCTGCGGCGGACCCTCGCCAGCCCGCGGCGCCAGGCGATATAATGCTTGTGGTTGTTTTTCCTGTTTTGTGGAGTTTTTTTGGTGGTTTAGGATAAATATAATCCATAATTTGAACTCATCGTGTGGTTTTTGTCTTAAAAATAGATAAATCGACTGATTTTGCTCTCCTATACTCTGCTCCACGTAACGCGTCCGGCCAGCGCCGGGCGTCATCGTTCCCGCGACCATCCAGCGCGATCAACAAGAGCAGGGGAGTGAGAGCATGAAGGTATTGATTCTCGGCAGCGGCGTCGTCGGCGTCACCAGCGCCTACTACCTGGCCCGCCAGGGCCATGAGGTCACCGTGGTGGACCGCCAGCCGGCGCCGGCCATGGAGACCAGCTACGGCAACGCCGGCCAGGTCTCCTTCGGCTTTTCCTCGCCCTGGGCCGCCCCGGGCATTCCCCAGAAGGCGGTCAAGTGGATGTTCCAGGAGCATGCGCCGCTGAAGATCCAGCCGCGGATGGATCCGACCATGGCGCGCTTCATGATGAAGATGTTCGGCAACTGTAACGCCGAGCGCTATGCGGTGAACAAGGAGCGCATGGTGCGCATCGCCGAGCACAGCCGGGCCTGCATCGACGCCCTGCGGGCCGAGACCGGTATCCGCTACGAGGATCGCCAGCGCGGCCTGCTGCAGCTGTTCCGCCATGACAGCCAGGTCGAGGCCGTGGCCAAGGACATGAAGGTGCTCGAGCAGTGCGGCGTGCGCCATCGCCTGCTCGGCGCCGAGGAAATTGCCGGGGTGGAGCCGGCCCTGGCTCGGGTGCCCGGCAAGTTCGTCGGCGGCCTGCACCTGCCCGACGACCAGACCGGCGACTGTCACCTGTTCACCAATCGGTTGGCCGACCATTGCCGCGAGCGCCTGGGCGTCGAGTTCCGCTTCAACGTCGACATCCAGCGCATTCGCCGCGGCAATGCCGGTATCGAGGGCGTGATCACCAGCGCCGGCGAACTCACCGCCGATGCCTACGTGGTCTGCCTGGGGAGCTACTCGCCGTTCCTGGTCAAGGACCTGGGCATTCGTCTGCCGATCTACCCGGTCAAGGGCTACAGCCTGACCGTGCCGGTCATCGACGATGGCGGAGCGCCCCAGTCCACGGTGATGGACGAGACCTACAAGGTGGCGATCTCGCGCTTCGACGACCGTATTCGGGTGGGCGGCACCGCCGAGCTGGCGGGCCATGACCTGAGCCTGCCGGAGAAGCGCCGGGCGACCATCGACATGGTGGTGCGCGATGTCTTCCCCGAGGGCGGCGACGTCGACCGCGCCGAGTTCTGGAGCGGGCTGCGCCCGATGACGCCGGATTCCACGCCGATCGTCGGCGCCACCCGCTACGACAACCTGTGGCTCAATACCGGTCACGGCACCCTGGGCTGGACCATGAGCTGTGGCAGCGCCCAACTGCTCTCCGATCTGATGGCGGCCGAATCGCCGCGCATCGACCCACAAGGCCTCGACGTGTCTCGCTACGCGGCCTGACGCGCCCGGGCGCTTCCCGGCAACGTCAACGGCCCGCGGCTTTGCCGCGGGCCGTTCTCGTTCGGGCAAACGGGGTGGTATGGAAAAAAAGCGGCTCTTCGTGGGTGCCCAATTCATTGGGCGAAAGGCGCCGACGGGCGTCCGGCGGAGATCCGACAGCGGTGCAACTGTAGCCGCCGCTGCGCGGTGGATCGCCGAGGCGTCGGAACGGCTCTGAAGAGCCCTTGTATGTTGGAAATGACCCAACACCGGCTATGGAGAAGACTTGCCGGGGTGGAAGGGCGAAGAGCCTCCCCATCATGCCGAATCGGGCCGTGCAGTGGCTTCGCGTTGATCTGCGATGAATCACAAAAAACGCCCGGGCCGTGAGGCCCGGGCGTCATGTTACCGAACGGAGGTGGTCGTTCAGTCGTTGACCGCGGCGATCGCCTTGGCCAGGTAGGGAAGGTTCTCCTGGGAGAAGCCGGCCACGTTGGCGCGACCCGAGCGCACCATGTAGATGCTGAACTCGTCACGCAGGCGGTCGACCTGCTCCGGCGTCAGGCCGGTGTAGGAGAACATGCCGCGCTGCTCGGCCACGTGGGCGTACTTCTGGTCCAGGCCGTAGGGCTTCAGGGCCTCGACGAACTCGCGGCGCAGGGTGTTGATGCGGTCGCGCATCTCGGTGAGCTCCTCGCCCCAGGTCGCGGTCAGCGCGTCGGAGTGCAGGATCTCGGAGACGATGGCGCCGCCGTGGGCCGGCGGGTTGGAGTAGTTCTCGCGGGCGACGATGGCCACCTGGGAGCGAACGTTCTCCTTCTGCTCGGCGTCCTTGGCGACCATGATCAAGCAGCCGGTACGCTCGCAGTAGATGCCGAAGTTCTTCGAGCAGGAGCTGGTGATGATCACCTCGTCGAGGTTCTCGGCCAGCAGGCGGGGCGCGAAGGCGTCCTCGTCCAGGCCCTCGCCGAAGCCCTGGTAGGCGAAGTCGACCAGCGGCAGCAGCTTGCGCTCCTTGAGCACCTCCAGCACCTGTTGCCACTGGTCGCGGGACAGATCGAAGCCGGTCGGGTTGTGGCAGCAGGCGTGCAGCAGCACCACGTCACCCTCGGGAATCTGCTTCAGCGCCGCCAGCATGCCGTCGAAGTCGAGGCGGTTGTCGGCATCGACGTAGGGGTACTTCTTCAGCGTGATGCCCGCCGCCGGGAAGATGCCCAGGTGGTTCGGCCAGGTCGGGTCGCTGACCCAGACGTCCTTGCCCGGCAGCTGGGTGGCGATGAAGTCGGCTGCCAGGCGCAGGGCGCCGGTACCGCCCGGCGACTGGGTGGCGCTGGCGCGGCCGGCCTCGAGCACCGGCGAGCCCTTGCCCAGCACCAGCGGCAGGATCACCTCGCCGTAGGCCGGGTCGCCGTGAGAACCGATGTAGGTCTTGGTGGTCTCGTTCTTGAGCAGCAGGGCCTCGGCATCCTTGACCGCGCGCATCACCGGGGTATTGCCCTGGGCGTCGCGATAGACCCCGACACCGAGATCGACCTTCTGAGGATTGGTGTCCTTCTTGAAGGCCTCGATGAGCCCGAGGATGGCATCCCCGGGAACCCGCTCAATTCGTTCGAACATTTACTTCGCTACCTCGTCGGTTCTGGCGGCTAGGATGAAATCGTTCTTGTGCAGGCCCTTCATCTCGTGGGACCACCAGGTCACGGTGACCTTGCCCCATTCGGTCAACAGGGCGGGGTGGTGACCCGCTTCCTCGGCGATCTCGCCGACCGCGTTGGTGAACGCCAGGGCCTGCCGGAAGTTGCGGAACGTGAAGACCCGCTCCAGCTGCATGATGCCATCGCGCTCGACGATCTGCCACTCGGGGATGTCGCGGCGATACTGTTCGATCTCGCTCTCGGTGACGTGGGGGGCGTCCCAGCTGCAGGCCTCGCACTGCTGTTCGGAAAGCTCGCTCATGATGACTCCTGGTTGTCGTTGGGTGGTACGGAAAGGGGTTGGGGCGATCGCTCGCCGGGTCAAGGGACGAGCGCTCAGGCGCTGGCGGCCTCGGTCGGCTTGGGTTTGGGCGGGAAGCGCGGCTCGAACAGGCCGAGCGCCATGGCCTCGTGCACCATGCCCATGATGTCGCGGCCCGCCAGATCGTGCAGCGTTTCGAGACTGTCCAGCACGTAGTAGAGCGGCTGCAGGATGTCGATGCGGTAGGGGGTGCGCAGCGCGTCCAGGGGGGCGAAGGGCGCGTGCACCGGGGTGTCCGACAGGGCGTGCAGGGTCTCCTTGGGCGAGGAGATGATGCCGCCGCCGTACAGGCGCCGACCCTCGGGGGTGTCGACCAGGCCGAACTCCACGGTCATCCAGTACAGCCGCGCCAGGTAGACCCGCTCCTTGGGGGTGGCGTCGAGCCCCAGGCGGCCGTAGGTGGCGGTGAACTCGGCGAACGCCGGATTGGTCAGCATCGGGCAGTGGCCGAAGATCTCGTGGAAGATGTCCGGTTCCTGCAGGTAGTCGAGTTCTTCCGGGGTGCGGATGAAGGTGGCCACCGGGAAGCGACGGTTGGCCAGCAGTTCGAAGAAGGTGTCGAAGGGGATCAAGGCCGGCACTTGAGCCGTCTCCCAGCCGGTGGCCTCGCGCAGCACGGCGTCGACCTCGGCGAGCTGGGGAATGCGATCGACCGGCAGCGCCAGTCGCTGCATGCCGTCAAGGTACTCCTGGCAGACTCGGCCCGGCAGCAGTGCTACCTGGCGCTCCATCAGCGTGCGCCAGGTGGCGTTCTCCTGTTCGCTCCAGGCGATGTGGCCGTCGGCATCCGGCATTCTGGCCTGATAGGCCGTCTTCTTGGGGGCGCTCTGAGCCTTCATGGGGTCTCCCGTGGCGAATTTGGGGTTGTCGTTGCCTCAAGGGAATGACCGCAGTCTATGCAGGGGCGGCGGCGCTTGGGGGCCGGCGAGAAGAAAATGCGCGGCGGCGGAGCGTGCCAGCTGTAAAGAAAATGTGACAAAAGGGCCGCGTCTCGCTGCCGCGCGTCGAAAGCTCGCTGCCATCGGCGTTGTCGGGCAGGTCTTGTCACGTTATCTTTACACCGGAGTCACGCCGGCCTGACGCTTTCCTGGCGGGCGGCCCATTTGCTTTCTTCGAGTTCTTCATGCGTCTGAGATTCCACTGCCAGAACCGCATCGGCATCCTGCGCGACATCGTCGCCCACTTCGCCGACTATGGCCTCAACGTCGCCCATGGCGAGGTCGGCGGCGAGCACGGTAATGCCATCTACCTGCACGTGCCCAACCTGCTCAACGCCCAGCTCGCCACCCTGAAGCCCGAGCTGGAGCGGGTGCCGGGCGTATTCGGGGTGCGGCGTGTCAGCCTGATGCCCAGCGAACGCCGGCACCTCGAGCTGGATGCCCTGCTGTCGTCGCTTTCCGATCCGGTGATGTCGATCGACATGGAGGGCCACCTGGTGGCCGCCAACCGGGCTGCCGGCCAACTGCTGGGGGTGCGCGTCGACGAGGTGCCGGGGCTGTCGCTGGACCGTTACCTGCCCGACCTGGACCTGCCGGCGCTGATCCGGCGCAACAATGCCCGGGTCAACGGCCTGAGGGTCAAGCTGCGCGACACCGTCTTCCTGGCCGACATCGCGCCGCTGCACCGTGAGCATCAGGCGGATGTGGCGTCGCTGGCCGGCGCCGTGGTGACCCTGCACCGCGCCGACCGCATCGGCGAGCGCATCTACCAGGTGCAGCGTCAGGAGCTGCGCGGCTTCGAGTCGCTGTTCCAGGCCAGCCCCCGGCTCGAGGCGTTGATCCGCGAGGCGCGGCGCATGGCGCCGCTGGATGCGCCGCTGCTGATCCAGGGCGAGACCGGTACCGGCAAGGAGCTGCTGGCCAGGGCCTGCCACCTGGCGAGCCCCCGTGGGCAGGCGCCGTTCATGGCGCTGAACTGCGCGGGTTTGCCCGAATCCATGGCCGAGACCGAGCTGTTCGGCTATGCGCCCGGGGCCTTCGAAGGGGCTCGGCCCGAAGGCAAGCTGGGGCTGCTGGAGCTGACTGCCGGCGGCACCATCTTTCTCGATGAGGTCGGAGAGACCAGCCCACGGATGCAGGTCAAGCTGCTGCGCTTCCTGCAGGACGGCGGCTTCCGGCGGGTGGGCAGCGACGAGGAGACTTATCTGGACGTGCGGGTGATCTGCGCCACCCAGCAGGACCTGCCGGCGCTGTGCGCCGCGGGCCGCTTCCGCCAGGACCTCTATCACCGCCTCAACGTCCTGACCCTCAACGTGCCGCCATTGCGCGATTGCCTGGATGGCATCGAGGCCCTGGCGGCGCACTTCATCGACCGTGCCGCCACCCAGATCGGCTGTCCGCTGCCGAGTCTGTCGCCGGCCGCCGTGGTTCGGCTCTCCGCTTATCATTGGCCCGGGAATGTGCGCCAGCTGGAGAACGTGCTCTTTCAGGCGGTGTCGCTGTGCGAAGGCGGCGTCATCGAGCCGGCCCACCTGCGCCTGCCCGATGTGGGCCAGGCGCCTGGGCTCGCCGGCATCGACCTGGACGGCTCGCTGGCCGATATCCTCGGCGAGGTGGAGCGCCGGGTGCTTTCCACCCTGTATCCGCAGCATCCCTCCAGCCGTCAGCTGGCCAAGCGGCTGGGGGTCTCCCACACCACCATCGCCAACAAGCTCAAGCGCCACGGGATCGGCACGGAGGATCCATGAGCCTCGGGGAGCGAGGACGCCTGCCGACGTGGCTGAAGCTGGCGTTCACGCTGTGGATGCTGTTCTGGGCGCCGTCGGTGGCGCTGCGCATCGGCGTGCAGAACTACCTGTGGCTGTGCAATCTGGCCAACTTCCTGCTGCTGGTGGGGCTGTGGGCCGAGAGCCGGCGGTTGATCTCGATGCAGTGGCTGGCCTCGGCGCTGGTGGGCAGCCTCTGGGCGCTGGATGCCGGTGTCGCCTGGGCCAGCGGTTGGCATCCGATTGGCGGCACCGAGTACATGTTCGACGCGAGCATTCCGCTCTCGGTGCGGCTGCTGTCGCTGTATCACCTGGTGCTGCCGCTGGTGGCCGGTTTCGGCGTCGCTCGGCTGGGCTACGATGGCGCGGCGCTGGCGTGGCAGACGGCGCTGACCTGGGCGGCGATCCTCGCCGCCTGGGCGTTGACCGATCCCGCGCGCAACGTCAACTGGGTAGAGGGGCCCTTCGGCGCGTCCCAGGCCTGGCTGCCCGACGGGCTCTATGTCATCACGCTGATGCTGATATGGCCGCTGGTGCTCTATCTGCCGGTGCATCTGGCGACGTTGGCGCTGATGCGTCGGCAGCCATGAACGACTACCGGGACAGCCAGTCGCGTACCTCGCCGAACGGATAGGCCTCCAGCGCCGCGAAGCCGTCGAGCTGGCGCGCCTTGTGACGCGTCAGCCTCGGCGAGGTCAGTCCGCACAGGAAGCGGGCCAGCAGCGTCGGGGTGGCCGCCTCGGCTTCGCCGCCGGACGCCAGTCGCTCGCGCAGTGGGGCGATCAGCGTGGTGGCGTCCATCGAGGCGAGCGGCGCCGGCTCGGGCGGTAAGGGCAGCGAGGCGACCTGGCCGCGGCAGCCCGAGCAGTGGCCGCAATGTGCCGGCGCGGCGGCGTCGCCGAACCAGTCCGCCAGCCGGCGGGTCAGGCAGCCCTCGCCCTCGAACAGTGCCAACATGGCGTGCAGCCGCTCGATCTCGGCGCGCTCCTTGTCGACGAAGGCCCGGTGCAGCGCCTCGACCAGGGCGTCGTCGACGGGGCGCAGCACCTCGAAGACTTCTGTCATCTGCTTGCTCTCCAGCGTGATCAGACCCTTGTCGGCGAAGTAGTCCAGGGCGGTGATCACGCGCTGGCGAGAGGTGTCCAGCCCGCGCTCGGCGCCCAGCCGACCGAGGGCCTCGAGATCCAGTCGGTGCCAGGTGCGGGCCCTGGGCGAGGCCTCGAGGATCGCTTCCACGAAGGCCCGGCGCTCGCCCTGGAAGCGGGCGACCAGCGTCTCGGCGGGCTCTTCCAGGCGAAAGCGGTATTCGGCGAAGTAGCTGAAGCGGGGTCGAATCGTACCCTCCAGTTCGAGGCGGACCAGCAGCGTCTTGAGCGGCAGCGGGCGGATGTCGCTGTCCCGGGAAAGGGTATTGAGGGTGAACGCCCAGTCTTCGCCGGGGGCGGGCAGGGTCGCCGTCACCCGGGCGATGGCCGCGCGCTCGGGGGTGTCACCGTAGGTGAAGTTCTCCAGCACGCTGAGATGATCGCGGCCGGCCAGCATCAGGCACTCGGCGGGGGCGCCGTCGCGCCCGGCGCGGCCGATCTCCTGGCTGTAGTTCTCCACCGACTTGGGCAGGTCGAAGTGCACTACGCCGCGGATGTCCGACTTGTCGATACCCATGCCGAAGGCGATGGTGGCGACGATCACCGGCGTGCGCCCGGCCATGAAATCGTCCTGGCGACTAGCGCGGGTCTCGGCGTCGAGCCCGGCGTGATAGGCCGCAGCCGGCAGGCCGGCGGCCCCGAGATAGGCCGCCAGGCGCTCGGCGGTCTGCTGCAGGGTGACGTAGACCACGGTGGCGCCGGGGCTCGGCCCCTCGAGACGCGGGCGTAGCCAGTCGACCAGCCGGCGCGGGCGTTCGTCGGCCGGCACCGGTGCCACCTGCAGGTCCAGGTTGGGTCGATAGAAACCGGTGGCGATAACGTCTTCCGCCGCGATGGCGAAGTGGCGGCGCATGTCCTCGATCACCCGGGGCGTGGCGGTGGCGGTCAGCAGCAGCGTCTGGGGAATGCCGAGCTCGTGACGCGTCGTGGGCAGGGTCAGGTAGTCCGGGCGGAAGTTGTGGCCCCATTCGGAGATGCAGTGGGCCTCGTCGACCACCAGCAGCGAGATCGGCACGCGGCGGATGAAGGCGCGGAAGCGCTCGTTCTTGAGCCGCTCCACCGAGACCATCAGGATGCGGATCTCGCCGCGGGCCACGCCGTCCATCACCGCCCGGGCCTCGTCCTTGCTCTGGGAGGAGTCTAGGCTCGCGGCGGCGATCCCGTGGCGTTTCAGGAACGCCAGCTGATCCTGCATCAGCGCCAGCAGCGGCGAGACCACCAGCGTCAGGTGCGGCAGGTGCAGGGCGGAGAGCTGATAGCACAGCGACTTGCCGGAGCCGGTGGGGAAGATGGCGGCGGCCGAGCGGCCGTCGACCACCGCCTCGATCACCGGGCGCTGGCCGGGGCGAAAGTCGGCATAGCCGAAGACGCGGGCGAGGGTCTGGTCGATGGCGTTCATGGCGGCTCCGGGTGAGGTGGGGATGGGGCCCAAGGATACACGTCGAGACCGGTCATGACCCGCGGTGCCAGGTGTTGGCATAATGGGGCGTTTTCGGCCTGGAAAGGATGCCCCATGACCGCCTGGAGCCAGTTGCTCGTCGCCACCGCACGGCTGATCGACCTCCACGACAGCGCCCACGACCCGGGGTCCCCCTTCGTGCAGGTCAGCCAGGAACAGCGGCGCGGCTGGCGCGACGGCTACTGGCTGGACCTCGGCTGCCTGCTGCTGGAATATCTGCTGGACGTGGATTTCGCCACCAACAGCGCCTTCGTCTCCCAGGGGCGCTGCCTGGCCTGGCTGCGCGATACCTACCCCGCGCTGTCCCATGACGACCTGACGTTCGTGATCAACCTGCTGGCCACGCCCACCGAGCTGCACTTTCGTCAGGCGTCCCCGTTGCCGGACGCTCGTCAGGCGTCTTCGGGGGCGAGCGTGCGCGAGGCCAGCCTAACGCCGGGCGAGTCCCGAGGCGCCGACGATCCGACTGCCGCGCGCGGCGCGCGCAGTACCAAGCGCACCGCGCTGATCGAGAAGCAGGGCCAGACCGGCCAGGTGCGTCTCACCCCCAGCGGGCGCCAGGCGGTGACCCTGGCCGGCCAGGTCGAGGACCTGCTGTATTCCGAGTACGACGCCGCCAAGGTGCTGGCGGCCCTGGCCCGGGACGATTTCGCGCGCATTCCCGACATCACCAACCAGATCCTGCTGGCCATCCGCGCCCTGACCCAGGAGCTGCGCCGGGTGCGCGAGAATCCCACCCGGGAGGGCAAGCTCGCCGCGCTGATGGACAACGAGCGCCATTATCACAATGCCTTGTCGAGCATCCAGCGGACCCTGCTCGACGCCCGCGCCCAGCTCGGCACGCCGCGGCTGTTGGAGCGCTTCGAGGCCTGGCGCGAGGCTCAGTCCGAGGAGTGGGACCTGCGCATGCTCTCCGGGGCCATCGGTCGGGTGCTTACCGCCATCGAGAACCTCTCGCGCCGCCTCGCCGAGCTACTCGCCGACATCGCCGAGGGCCGCATCCAGTCGATGGGCGTGGTGGATTTCGCCGACCTGGCCCGCGGGCTGCTGGCGGCCTCGCCGGACGCCGGCCTCCGGGCGGCCCTGGTCGAGCGGCTGATGCCCTTCCAGCAGGCGGTCTGCGTGCCGCGGCTGGCACCGTTGGTACCGCTGCTCGAGACGCGTCGCGCCGAGACCAGCCATGCCGCCCTGGTATTCGATGAATCCGCCGACGATCCGCCCCGGGATCCGCTGCTGGCCCGCTTCCTCGAGGCGCAGGGGCCGGCGCTGAGCCGCCGGGTGCGCCAGGCGCCGCTGTCGTTGCCCGAGGCGCTGAGCGAAGGCTGGCATCGTTTCGAGGATGCCGACTGCCTGCCCCAGCTGCTCAACGTCTTCGTCGACGCCCAGCAGCTCGACGAGGCCCTGGCGGTGGGCATCGAGGAGCGCGCCTTCCGGCTGTCGCTGCCCGATGGTCGCTGCATCGAAGGTGCGGTGACGCCCAGCCTGAGGCTCGTCGCCGCGATGGCCGATGCCCCCCTTGCCATGCAACAGGACACCCCACGATGAACATGACCGAGATGGGCGAGGTGGTCGCCTACCTGCTGCGCTACCGCTGTGCCGAGCGCCAACCGGCCAGCGGGCGCAAGCGCCGTGCCGCCCGCGAGGGCCAGCTCTCCGAGCGCGACGTCTGCGCGCTGATCGACGATGCCGGCGACGCCGAGCGCGAGGCGCTGCGCGACTTCCTGGCCGGGCAGGGGCTGCGGCTGCGAGTCCTCGAGGCCGGCGACTACCCGGGCATCGCCCCGGGCAGCCGCTACTATGCGCTGTTGCCGGACCCTGAGCTCGAGCAGCCGCCGCTCTACACTCGCGAGCCGGTGTTCGAAGCGCTCAAGCTGCGCCAGGAGAGCCGCGGCGAGCTGGCCCAATGGTACCTGCAGCTGTGGCTGCTGATGCACACCCTGCTCTATACCCGCTACAACCGGGCGCTGTCCGACGTCAGCCGCTATCAGGAGGCGACCTTCACCGCCGCCGAGCTGGTGGAGCTGCTGCGCGACCAGCTCGAGACCCTGCGCGGGCTGGGCGACTCGGCGCCGGAGGCCAACCTCTCGCTGCTCGACGAGCGCGGCGAGGACATCAGCCGCCGGGTGCGGGCCTTCATCGACCTGCAGGTGCGAGCCGGACTGCTCGAGGCGCTGCGCGAGCCCGGCGACGAGGGCGGCGAGGTCTGGCAGCAGTCGCTGCTCGGCGCGCTGGAGAGCGAGCAGATCGGCATCCACCAGCTGGGCCACCTTCAGGCCCTGGCGGAAGGACGAGCCGCGCCCTGCGAGGACGCGGAGCGGGAAGCGGCCGCCGCCGAGGAGGGCCGGGCATGAGCGTGATCAACCGCATCGAGGTGGCCAACCTGCTCAACAAGCACGGCGACGTGGCGTCTCCCAGGGAGGCCAAGATGCGCCATCTGCTGCTGGACCTGCGTGGCCAGTCCAGCGCCATCAGCATGGAGAACGGGGTCGGCGGAGATAGCGCGCTGGCCGAGGAGGGCCGGGCATGAGCGTGATCAACCGCATCGAGGTGGCCAACCTGCTCAACAAGCACGGCGACGTGGCGTCTCCCTGGGAGGCCAAGATGCGCCATCTGCTGCTGGACCTGCGCGGCCAGTCCAGCGCCATCAGCATGGAGAACGGGGTCGGCCGAGATAGCGCGCTGGCCGAGGCGCGCGCCGAGGAGGGCCGGGCATGAGCGTGATCAACCGCATCGAGGTGGCCAACCTGCTCAACAAGCACGGCGACGTGGCGTCTCCCTGGGAGGCCAAGATG
>NZ_JACHXM010000005.1:32572-39836 GCF_014192055.1 Halomonas organivorans
GATGCGCCATCTGCTGCTGGACCTGCGCGGCCAGTCCAGCGCCATCAGCATGGAGAACGGGTTCGGCAAGACCACTCTCGCCGAGGCGTTGATCGGCCTGCTGTCCCGGGACCGCATGCTGCTGACCCGTACCCGCCGCAAGTGCTCGCCGAGCAGCGTCGGCGGCGAGGGGCGCAGCTGGAGCCACCTGCGCGTGGAGTTCCGCTCGCGCAGCGGTGCCGGAGGCCAGGACGACATGCTCGAGGCCGCCGGGGAGGAAGTCGCCGGCGAGACCTTCGTGTTCGGCTGCCACGGCTACAGCGACGGCAGCGGGCTGTCCTTCTATCACTACACGGGAACGTTCGAGGACGTGCCGGTGCACCACCACACCGCCGACGGCAAGCTGGCGCTCTACGCCAACCGTGACGTCAAGGCGGCCATGGCGCAGCGCGGCGTGCGGTTGACACTGAACCGCGAGGAGTGGCTGGAGGCGGTGGGGGCCCATGTGTCGCGCCGCGAGCTGGCCCAATTGGCGGCCTTCCAGAAGGAGGGCGGCGCCGACAAGAGCCAGATCTTCAACGCCATCCGGCCGCGGGCCGGCGAGCAGGCCGACCAGGCCTTCTTCTTCGAGGTGCTGGCGCCGGAGGTGCTGTCCGGGGCGACCCGCGGCGAGACCGACGAGGGCGAGGAGCTGATCGAGGAGGTGATCCTCAACTCCGGTACCAATATCACCGAGCTGCGCCATCGTCTCGAGGAAGCCGAGGCCGACCAGCGGCGCAGTGTCGACAAGGTCGATCGTCTGGCCGAGCTGTCGACCCGGGGCCAGGCGCTGCTCGGCGCTCGCGGCGAGCTCGCCGCCCTCGACCGGGGGCTGGCCGCCGGCGAGCGGCTGCTGGGCGGCCGGGCCCTGGCCGGCCTGCCGGGCGTGCCTGGTCGCCCGGCAGGCGACGGCTCCGAACGCGAGACCCTTGCCGGCTTCGCCTGGGGGGCCGGGGACACTGGCCGGCCGCGCGTCTCGGCGTGGCTGCTGGCGCGGCTGTGCGGCCGCGGCGAGCGCGAGCTGCGCCGGGCCCTGGGTGAGGCCGAGGTGCGCCTCGACGGACATCGGCGGCTGGTGCACTTGCCCGAGGCCGCCTGGCCCCTGGCCCGGGAGATCGGTCACCTGAGCTTCGAGGCCGCCCGCGACTGGCTGGCCGGCAGCCTGGCCTTCGATGACGATACCGCCCGCGAGCGCGCGCTCAAGGCCCTGGACGCCGGCGCCGAGGCCTTCGAGGCCCTGGATGGCAACCCGTTCCGCGACGAGGTGATCGCCGACCGGCTGTACCTCACCGAACTGGATGCTGACCTGGAGGCGCTCGACGAGCGTGCCGAGGGCCTCGATGGCGAGCGCGAGCGGCTCGAGTCGCGCCAGCGCGACTTCGTCGACAACCAGAGCTTCTACACCCAGGCGCTGGCCGATGGCCTCTTCGACGAGGCCGAGCTGGAAGCGCCAGGAGACACCGCCACGGCCTGTACACGTGAAGCCGAGGCCGCGCGACGGGCGCTGCTCGAACACAGCACCCGGGTCGGCGAGCTGTCCCGGGTAGCCGAGTGGCATGCCGACTTCGCCGCCGCGCATCCCGGCGAGTCCCCCGATGAACTGCTCGACGAGAAGTTGGCTCGCCAACAGGCCCTCGAGGAGGAACGCGACGCCCGGCGGCGAGAGTGGGAAGGCGCCGGCGAGCGCCTCGAGGCGGTGCGCGGCGAGTTCGCCCGCCACGACGGCGAGCGTCAGCGCCTGGCCGGCGAACGAGGCCCGCTGGCCCAAGCCCAGGGCCCCTGGGAGAGCTTTCGCCGCGACTGGCCGGAGGCCGAGGTGTCGGGCTTCTGGGCGGCCCGCAAGGCCGAGCTCGCCGAGCTCGAGGCCGAGTGTCGCGAGGCGCGCAGCGCGCGGGAAGACGCCGAGCGGTGTCGAGCCCGACTGGCTCCGCTGGCCGAGGCCGCCGAGCGCTATCGCGCGCTGCACGGCGACGACGAGCCGGTCCATCTGCGCGATCGCCTGCATGCCGAGGCCCGCCGGCTGGATGACGAGACCCACCGGTTGGACGTCGAAGAGACTCGGCTGCGCGACCTGCACCGGGCCCGGCTGGCCTTCGCCGAGCACAGCGAGCGCCCCCCCGAGGTCTGGCTGGCGGATGCCCGGCGACGCTATCCGCGCCTGCTCAGCGAAGCCGAGCGGCTCGAGGCGGCCATCGAGGGCCGCGAACGCTATCTCGAACGGCTCAGCGGCGATCCCCTGGAGCGCCGGGTCGTCGAGGCCGAGGCGCATCGGCGACTGGACGAGGCGGGCATCGCCTGGCGACCGCTGCACGAGGTGCTCAATGCACCCGACCATGACGAGGCGGCACGCCGCGCCTGGCTGGCCCAGGCCGCCGGCCTGCTGTTCGCGCCGGTGGTGGACGGTGAAGCGGCGGCGGAGCAGGCTGCCGAGACGCTGGTGGAGGCCGGGCTGGCGGTGCCGGTGCTCGACGCCGAGCGACTCGCGGCGCGGCTGTCGGCCGGCGAGGACCCTCTGGGGGCGATCCGTGGGGTGGAGACCCTGGCGGTCAAGGCCGCCCTGGATCCTCGCCATCTCGAAGCCCTGCGCGAGGCAACCCAGCGCCGCCTGGCCGCGGACCGCGAGCGCCAGGCGGCGCTGGCCGAGGAGTGCGCCCGGCTGGACCCTCACGGCGAGTGGCATGCGTTGGCGCTGAAGGCTCGCGAGGCCGATGAGGCGGAGGTCGAGATCGCCCTGGAGGCGCTCGCCGAGTCGCGCCGGGCGCTCGACGCCGAACGCGAGGCCTTGGCGCCGCGCCTCTCCGAGGCGGCGCTGGCCTGCATCGACGACTTCCAGCGCTTTCTCCAGGAGGGCGGTGAGCTGGCCCTCGAGGAAGCCATCGACGCGCGGGAGACCGCCGAGACGCGCCTCGTCGAGCGCGAGCCGACGCGCGACCGCGCCGCCCGACAGCTCGAGGCCCACGGCGACACCTGGCTGGCCGCCGAGCGGTTCGTGGACGCCGGCGGCGCCGAGCGCCTGGCGACGCTGGACGAGCGTCTCGCCGGGCTCGAGGAGCTGCTGTCCGACGCCGAGGCACGCCGCGACGCCGAGGCCGAGCGGCGGGAAGACGCCCGTCGCCGCCTCGCTGACCTTGAGGCGAGTCTCGCCGCGCTGTTCGCCGACGGCGAGCGCGATCGGCTGCGGGCCCTGGCCGATTTCGAACGCGAGGGCGGACCGGCCTTCATGGCCTCGGCCGACGAGCGCCGCGCGGCCCTTGAAACGGCCTTGGCCCGGGCCAGCCGGCGCGCCGATTTCGACTTTCAGCGCATTCGCGCCTACCTGGAGGTGCGCGACGCCGCCGGCGGTGGCCAGGCGCTCGAGCGCGACATCGCCCGGCTCAAGCGCGAGCTCAAGGAGACCCGAGCGACCCGCAAGGAGCGCGATCGCGAACAGCGCGAGGTGCAGCAGCGCCTGGCCGACCAGCAGGCGGCCCTGGGCAGCGTGGATCAGTTGGGCATCGCTTGGCTGGAGGCGCTGCGCCAGCTGCCCGACGGTTGGGCGGCGCGGCTCGTGGCCCTCGATGACGACGCGGCGATCGTCTGGCCCGAGGACGCGCCACAGGCCGAGTTCCATCAGGCAGCGCTCGAGCGCTGGCTGGCGCTGGCCGAGACCGGCGGTGAACTCGATGTCGAGGCGCTGGAGGGCGCACAGCAGACCCTGCTCGACGCGCTGGGCACCCTCAACCTGGGCGAGCGCGCGCGGGATCGCGAGCGCCAGGCGAAACGCGTGGCCTCGGTGGAGCGTGAGCTCGCCCAGGCCCTGGACGAGGCCGCCCACAGCCGCGCCTTCAACGATACCGAGCGCGCACGCCTGGCGGCCCTGCCGGGGGTGACCGAGAGCGCGCTGCACGAGCTGGGCGGCCTGCATGCCCAGTTGGAGACGCAGCTCGACGAGCATCGCCGCCGCGTCGAGCGCCTGCAGGCCTCGCGGGAGCAGATCGAGGGCACCCTCGTCGAGCGGCTGAGCTCGATCATCGGCGATGCCGCCGGCAACCTGGACATCCTCAAGCGCGTCGCCCGGCGCAGTGGCGGCGATCGCTCCAGCGGTCAGAGCGGCGCCTACTTCGAGGTCAAGGCCGGGCTGATTGGCGGCGACGGGCTGCGCGAGCTGATCCAGGCACTGCTGGCCGACATCGACGAGCACCAGGCCGCCCTGCGCCGGCGGGCCGAGCGCGATGGCGGCGTCATGGTCGACGGCGAACCGCAGCGGCGCGACGAGGAGCTGCTCGGCCAGATTCGCCGACGGATCTATCGAGGACTGTTCCATGACGTCTCGATCCGCCTCAAGCACGACGCCATCCGGCCACACGGGCGGCTGTTCTCGCTCAACGAGGCGATGTCGGAAGGCCAGCGCGAAGCGGTGTCGCTGATGTGGCTGGTCAAGCTCTCGGAATTTGCCATCGAGCGCGAGTTGCGTGAGCTGCCCGGCCACCACAAGCGCCGGGCCCGGGCCAGCCGCGAGAGCGTGATCCTGCTCGATGGGCTGTTTTCCAAGCTGTCGCATCGTCGCCTGATCCAGGATTCCCTGGACTCGCTGCGCAACACCCGTGGACGCTTCCAGATGATTGGCCTGATCCACAACCCCAACTACGAGAACGATGCCGAGATCTTTCCCACCTACCTGGTGGGCAGCGTGATTGGCGGCGTCCAGGGGCAGGGCGGGCACGTGATGGTGCGCGACGGCCGCCTGACCGCCCCCGAGTCGATGGGACGCAGCGCCGGGGAGGCCAGCCTGTTCGGCATTCATGTCACCGAGCCGTTGGATGAGTGAACTCGAGCAGAGCGCCCGGGCCGCACAGGCCTGGCTCGAGGATGAATGGTGCCGCCTGTTTCGCCGCAGCCGGAAGGCCAAGCGTTGGAATTCGGCAAGCCTGGTAAGGAGATGGAAGCAAACAGGGGTGTGCGACTCCGAGTTCATCGCCTGGAAAGCCCTCGCGGACTTGGCGAGACAAGGGGTCGTCGATGCACCTCCCGGGTCGCTCGAGAGCCAGGTTCCCCTCCAGCTGGGTCTCTCCGAGAAGGCTGCGCATCGGCTACGTCAGACGATGGCTGCTCCGAATGCTTGTCTCGACCTGACGGCCGATCAAGCGACGTCCTGGTCTCGAGCCCTCGAGCGCGGCCTCGATGAATGGTCGCTGGCGGACCAGTGCCGCCTGGCCGAGGGACTGAGGCGCCTCGCCGCGGACCTGCCGAGCGCGTATCTGCTGACCCCATTTCAGGCCAGTGCTCGCTACCTGCTTGGCAGCAGCAAGCTGCTCGAGACGCTGCCACGGGAGTTGGTGCGTGCCTTCGGGATCGATCCGAAGGCGTTTCTGGCCGCTCCGACTTGGCTGTTGGCCGAAGTGCCTGAGATGCCGGAGGGGCTACTGCTGATCGAGAACCCCCAGAGTTTCGAGCAAGCACAGCGGTTGGGGCTTGGGAAGAGGCTCGCGCTGGTGTGTGCTTTCGGCTACGGACTGTCTCTGGGCGAGGCGATCCGTGACAACGGTCGAGTGAGACTGGTAGGCGAGGGGGCGCCCTGCCATGGCCTTGCGCGGTTGTTGAGGCTGCCGCGCCTGACGTATTGGGGGGATCTCGATGCTGAGGGGTTACGGATATTCCTGAGGCTCAAGAGCCAGTTGCCGGGTCTGCGCCTGTCGGCCTTGATGGCGCCCCTGGCCGACGCGTTGAGGCAAGGTTCCGGGCATCCCCTGCATCGCTTGACTGGGAAAGAAGGTCAGCGTGCTGCCCGGTTGCCACGAGGCATGGATCAGGAATGGCTGGAAGATAAGCAGGTTCTGGCGTTGGCCGGGTTGCCACTATCCACTGAGCTGGAGGCTCGGTGGATAGCGAAGGTTGAAGACGGATAAGGGCGTTCAGCCGTCGCCGACCACGCGATTGCGGCCCCGGTGCTTGGCTTGGTAGAGGCTGCCGTCGGCGCGCTGGAGCAGATTGTCGCGGGAGTCCCCGACGCGGTGCTCGGTGATGCCGATGCTGACGGTGATGCGGCCGGCGCCGAGTGGCCCGAAGGTGTGCTCGGCGATGACCCGACGCAGGCGTTCGGCGAGGTGGAGGGCATTGCGTCGCGAGGTGAGCGGCAACAGCAAAGCGAACTCTTCGCCGCCCAATCGGGCCAGCAGATCTTCCTCGCGCAGCAGGGCCTGGCAGCAGCGGGCCAGTTCCGTGAGCACCTCATCGCCTTGCAGATGGCCCCAGGTATCATTGATGGTCTTGAAGTGATCGAGATCGATCATCATCAGCGACAGAGGGGTGGCGTGACGGTTGCTCAGCGAGATCTCCTCGTCGAGGCGCTTGAGGAGCTTGCGTCGGTTGGCCAACCCGGTGAGGGCATCGCTGTCCGACAGGGTGCGCAAGCGCTCTTCCTCGGCGACCTGCTCGCTGATGTCGAGCATCATTCCGTGCCAGAGCACGCCATCCTCGACGCGCTGGGGTTGGGCGCGAACGGCGATCCAGCGGCAGGATTCCTTCGGTAGGGTGAGACGGAACTTGCTGATGATCGGGGTTCCCCAGCGTTCCGAACGTTCGATGGCGGCCATCAGGCGGGGATAGTCCGCCTCGTGAAGCCGCTCCAGGGCGGGTTGTGCAGTCTCGGCCAGACGGTCCGGATCCAGGTCCAGCAGGCGAGTCCCGCTGCCCATCAGGCAGGGGAAGTGCAGGTGGCCGTCTTCGTTGCGGTGCAACTGAAAGATCAGGCCGGGCAGTTGCTCGGCCAGTTCCAGGATCCTCACCGGTTCTAGCCGTTCCCTGCGCGGCATGACATCGATGGGAGGCATGACATTTCCCTTTTGGTTCCTGCTGCGTACAGGATGTCGTTATCGTTTGCGTGCTCGGCGATCGTCGGGGAAGAGCGAGCCTTATAGTTATTAAGCGCTTTATGATACACACGTCATAAGGCGCCGGCACCGACCATCAGTCGTAGGAGATCACCGACATTTGCGGTCAGGCAGCCGACTTATCAACGAGATTGGCGGCAAGTTTTACGTCGTCGCGCTGTCATGTGCAAGGTGTTGCGGTGCGCTGGCTCGGTCCTGGGTTGGATCGCTCGGCTCGAAGGGAAGGGCGAAAAGAAGCCGGGGAACCTGTGCGGCCCTTCGAGCATACCACCTGCCAGAGCGGAGGTGGCGAGCGCGGAAAGCGCCTGCACGCACTGACAGGCCGGAAATGAGCCGGAACATGCGCCGTCGGCGCTCTTGAGCGTTCAGCGCGGCGC
>NZ_JACHXM010000005.1:39934-220980 GCF_014192055.1 Halomonas organivorans
AATGAGCCGGAACATGCGCCGTCGGCGCTCTTGAGCGTTCAGCGCGGCGCGTCGTAGCGTCCCTCGCGGCCCTTCGAGAATACCACCTGCCAGAGCTGGAGGTGGCGAGCGCGGAAAGCGCCTGCACGCACTGACAGGCCGGAAATGAGCCGGAACATGCGCCGTCGGCGCTCTTGAGCGTTCAGCGCGGCGCGTCGTAGCGTCCCTCGCGGCCCTTCGAGAATACCACCTGCCAGAGCGGGAGGTGGCGAGCGCGGAAAGCGCCTGCACGCACTGACAGGCCGGAAATGAGCCGGAACATGCGCCGTCGGCGCTCTTGAGCGTTCAGCGCGGCGCGTCGTAGCGTCCCTCGCGGCCCTTCGAGAATACCACCTGCCACAGCTGGAGGTTGCGAGCGCGGAAAGCGCCTGCACACACTGACAAATAATACCGGAACATGCGCCGGGTGCGCTCGTTGTAGCGGTCGGCGATCTCGTGCCAGCGGGCATCGAAGTTCGCCAGCCAGGCCATCAGAGTGTGGTCGTAGTCGGCCCCGAAGTTCTGCCAGTCCTCCATCAGCAGCTGGCTCTCGCTGGTCCTGGCGATGTGTACGGCGGAGGGCAGCACGCCATTGGGGAAGATATAGCGATTGATCCATGGGTCGGCACTGATGTGCGAGCTGTTGGAGCCGATGGTGTGCAGCACGAACAGTCCCTCGGGCGGGAGCAGGCGGCTGACCGTCTCGAAATAGGTGTCGTAGTTGCGATGTCCGACATGCTCGAACATGCCGATGGAGACGATACGATCGAACTGTCCCTCCAGATCACGGTAGTCCTCGAGCAGAATCTCGACGGGCAGCCCCTCGCAGCGCTTCCTGGCCAGTTCGGCCTGTTCCCGGGAGATGGTGATGCCGGTCACCTCGACGCCGTGATGGCGAGCAGCGTGTTCCGCGAAGCTTCCCCAGCCGCAACCGATGTCGAGGACCCGCATGCCGGGTTCGAGCTGGAGCTTGCGGCAGGCCAGCTCGAGCTTGGCGCGCTGTGCCTCGAGCAGGGTATCGGCGTCCTTCCAGTAGCCGCATGAATAGCACATGGTCTCGTCGAGCATGCGTTGGAAGAGGTCGTTGCCGAGGTCGTAGTGGGCTTCGCCGACGATGTAGGCGCGAGCGCGGCTTTGCAGGTTGAAGAACCCGGCCTGCAGCCGGTACATCAGCCGCTCCGACGTGGACTGTGCATGTTCGCCCAGGCCATGGGTCAGCAGCCTGTGAGCCATGTCGTCGATCCGGTCGCAGTCCCACCAGCCGTCCATGTACGCCTCGCCGAGGCCCAGGGTGCCCTGGTGAAGTACCCTGGGAAAGAAGTCGGGATGGTAGACGCGAATGTCCTGTGAAGCAGGCCCGTTCAGGCCGACGCCTGAGCCGTCGAGCAGTTTCTCGACGACGCGTCGGGCGCGGGAGTCGGGCAGGGCAATGGGGCCGAGTCGTGGGTCGCTGGTCATGTCTCCTCCTGATCCTTCAGACACGGGTGGCAGCCGGGACAGTCACTGGCGTGATGCTTTGACTCTTAGTCTCCTATTACAAGGCGTTAGCATAGACCAGACCCAATTGTTCCTGACAATCGCTGCTTTTGACGTTTTATATGAGGACAGCTGAATGAAAGTCATCGTGGATCTTTGTGTGGTACCGATGGGCGTCGGTGTTTCCGTATCGCCGCATGTCGCCGCCTGCCAGGAAGTGATCGAAGCGTCGGGGCTGGAATATCGCATGCACGCCTATGGCACCAACGTCGAGGGGCCGTGGGACGAGGTCATGGCCGTGGTCAAGCGCTGCCATGAGCGAGTGCACCAAATGGGAGCGCCGCGAATCACGTCCACGCTCAAGCTGGGTACGCGTACCGATCGAGAACAGGGCATGGACGACAAGGTCGCGAGCGTCGAGGCCCTGCTGGGCAGCCGATCATCACCGTAGGTGTCATGTTTACTTTACGGCTTGTCAGGAATGCTTGCCGCCTCGGCGGCGCGAATCATGGGGTAGCCAGGGGTGTAACGAAAGTGTGACGACCGCTGGGTCGGCAATGGGGTCCAGGCGGACTGGAGCGCCGGTCGCGGGCATTCCGGCAGGGGCGGGGGGCCACTAGTCTGGGGGCATCCAAGGGCCGAGTGCCCCGACGACAACCACAACGCCATCCGGAGGTTCTGCATGAACGCCCCTGCCCAGACGAGCCAGCTCGACACCGCCAATCCCATCGGCACCGACGGGTTCGAATTCGTCGAGTACACCGCCCCGACCGCCGAGGGCATCGATGCCCTGCGCCGGCTGTTCCTGCAGCTGGGCTTCACCGAGACCCGCAAGCATCGCTCCAAGGAAGTATTCCTGTTCCAGCAGGAGCACATCAATTTCGTGCTCAATGCCGAGCCGAACAGCCAGGCCGCAGAATTCGCCCGTGTCCACGGCCCGTCCGCCTGCGCCATGGCCTGGAAGGTCGCCGATGCCAGGCAGGCCTTCGAGCATGCCGTGTCCTGCGGCGCCAAGCCGGTGGACATCCCGGTAGGCGAGGGCGAGGTCGGTATCCCGGCCGTGGAGGGTATCGGTGGTTCACTGCTCTATTTCGTCGATCACAAGCTCGACGGCGATGGTCGCACCATCTATGACATCGACTTCGCGCCGATCGGCGATTGCACGCCGCAGGATCATAGCGTCGGCCTGCAGGTGCTCGACCACCTGACCCACAACGTCGATCGCGGCCAGATGGATGTCTGGGCGGACTTCTACACCCGGGTAGCCAACTTCCGCGAGATCCGCTATTTCGACATCGCCGGCAAGAAGACCGGGCTGCACTCTCGCGCCATGACGGCGCCCTGCGGCAAGATGCACATCCCGATCAACGAGTCCGCCGACGACAACTCGCAGATCGCCGAATTCCTGCGCGAGTACAACGGCGAGGGCATCCAGCACCTGGCCATGGCCACCGATGACATCTATGCCACGGTGCGGGCGCTGAAGGCCAACGGCATCCAGTTCCTGAGCACGCCGGACACCTACTACGAGAAGGTCGACCAGCGGGTGCCCAACCATGAAGAGGATCTCGAGTCCCTGCGCGAACTGAACCTGCTGGTGGACGGCGCGCCCGAGCAGGGTGTGCTGCTGCAGATCTTCACCGAGACCGTGATCGGTCCGATCTTCTTCGAGATCATCCAGCGCAAGGGCAACGACGGCTTTGGCGAAGGCAACTTCAAGGCCCTGTTCGAATCCATCGAGGAAGACCAGATTCGGCGCGGCGTGCTCAAGGCCGACGACTGATCCGTTCGATCGGACCGGTCGATCGAGATGACCGGATCCGATGGGCAGGGTGTCGAAAGCTAGAACAATCCCCCGACTCCCTGCCCATTCACGACAAAATCCGTCACAATATGGCCCTGCCGTGGCCTCACCCCCTGTGGCGGGCGACAACAACAGTTCCGTGATCCCTGGTGTGACATGACAAACGACGCACAACCTCGTACTCAGTGGCTGGGCCGCTGGGGCTTCGTCCTGGCGGCGACCGGCTCCGCGGTCGGCCTGGGCAATGTCTGGAAGTTCCCCTACATGACCGGCGAATATGGCGGCGGTGCCTTCGTGCTGGTCTATCTGGCCTGCATCCTGGCGCTCGGCGTGCCGGTGATGATGACCGAGATCGCCCTCGGTCGACGCGGCCGCGGTAGCCCCATCGATGCCATCCGTCGCGTGGCGGCCGAATCCGGTGGCGCCTCGCTGTGGTCATTGCTGGGCTGGATGGCCATGCTCTGCGGGTTCATGATCCTGTGTTTCTACGTAGTGGTGGCCGGCTGGTCGTTCTCCTATCTGTGGAAGATGCTCAGCGGCGGCCTGGCGGGCTCCAGCGTCGACGACATGGCGGCGATCTTCGGCGCCAACAACGAGAGCCCGCTCAACCTGGGCTTCTGGAGTACCCTGGTCACCCTGGCCACCATGGTGATCGTCGGCAAGGGCGTTCAGGCCGGCATCGAGAAGAGCGTGAGCTGGATGATGCCCGGCATGGTCGTGATGCTGTTGATCATGATCGCCTATGGCGCGTTCTCCGGCGGCTTCGGCGATGCGCTCCACTTCCTGTTCGCCTTCAATGCCGGCAGCCTGTCCAGCGAAGGCATGCTGGCGGCGATGGGGCATGCATTCTTCACCCTGTCGCTGGCCTCCGGCGCGATCCTGACCTATGGCAGCTACCTGCCGCGCAATGCCTCCATCGGTCGCACCACACTGACGGTGGCGGTGGCCGATACCCTGGTCGCCCTGATGGCAGGCCTGGCCATCTTCCCGGTGATCTTTGCCAACGGCATGGAGCCGGGCAGCGGTCCGGGGCTGATCTTCATGAGCCTGCCGCTGGCCTTCCAGGCCATGCCGCTTGGCACGCTGTTCGGTGTGCTGTTCTTCATCATGCTGTCGATGGCCGCGCTGACCTCGTCGATCTCCATGGTCGAGGCTACGGTCTCCTGGCTGACCGACAACAAGGGCATCTCGCGCCGTGCCGCGGCCTGGGGTACCGGCATCGTGCTGTGGATCATCAGCACCCTGGCCATGCTGTCCTTCAACGTCGGCGCCGAGTGGACCCTGGCCGGCAAGCACTTCTTCGGCTGGCTGGATTACCTGACTTCGCGCTGGATGATGCCGCTGGGGGGCCTGGGCATGGTGCTGCTGGCCGGCTTCGTGCTCAAGAGCGAGACGCTGCGCGAGGAGCTCGGTCTTTCTCCGGCCATGCATGCCCTGTGGCTGTTCATGGTGCGCTACGTCAGCCCGCTGGGCATCGTGGTCATCTTCGTCGATGCCCTGGGTATTGCCACTCTCGACTTCGGTGAGCAGTGGCCCTGGCTGCTGCTGGTGCTGGCCGTGATCGCCGTGATCGGTGAGCTCGCCAGTCCCCGCTTGAAGCGTGTGCTGAGCGCCTGAGCCCCGTCGCTGCAGGTTCCGCACGGCCCCCGCCTGTGGCGGGGGCCGTGTCGTTTGTTGGTGCTGAGGCCGACCCGGTGGTGGATCGGTTATATGCTTGCGCCCAGTGAAGAGTGGCATTCGTCCGGCGAATTAATTACTTTATTGCATATAAAGCTCTTTTGACTTCGAGATATTGGAATATGTGTGCCGCCTCTTCTCCCGTTCTACAGGCCCTCCGGCTGCCTCCCGAGTCGTCCTCGTTGGCACCCGGCCGAGTCAGCCTGGTCGGAGCCGGCCCCGGGGATCCCGAACTCTTGACCATCAAGGCCCTGCGGCGTCTGCAGGCGGCCGATGTCATCCTCCACGATCGCCTGGTCAGCGAGGAGATCCTGGCCCTGGCCGCTGCCGACGCTCAGCGGCTGTATGTCGGCAAGGCACGCTCCGACCACAGCGTGCCCCAGGAGGGCATCAACCAGGCGCTGGTGGAATGGGCGCAAGCAGGGAAGCGTGTCGTCCGCTTGAAGGGCGGCGATCCCTTCATCTTCGGGCGCGGCGGCGAGGAGCTGGAAACCCTGGTGGCGGCCGGCGTCGACGTGGAGGTGGTGCCGGGCATCACGGCCGCCTCGGGGTGTGCCGCCTATGCCGGCATTCCGTTGACCCATCGCGACCACGCCCAGTCGGTGCGTTTCATCACCGGGCACCTGCGCAACGGTACCTGCGAGCTGGACTGGCCGGCGCTGGCAAGTCCTGGCCAGACGCTGGTGTTCTACATGGGACTTGGCAGCCTCGAGCTCATCAGTGAGCGACTGCGCGCCCACGGCTTGCCGGGCGATACCCCCCTGGCGCTGATCGAGCAGGGCACCACGTCGCGTCAGCGCGTTCATGTCGGAAGCCTGATGCATTTGCCGTCGGCGGTCGAGTTAGGTAATATTCGACCGCCGACACTTGTCATCGTCGGCACGGTGGTGACGTTGCATGACGCATTGGCCTGGTTCGACAGCGAGCGAGCCGGAAGCCTGGGTTGGCTGCAGGGAAAGCACCCGACACCGTCTGACACGTCTCGAGGCGCCTGATCGCGGAGGAGGCCGGTCGGCGTACAAGTCGATGTGAGGTTGACGCATGGGGTATTCCGGCAAGGCGAGCCTGGCTCGCCCCAGAGGATGGCGTTTGTTGTTGTTGGCAGGTCTGGCGGTGTGGGCGCTGAGCGCCGCCGAGACGAGCCTGGCCCACCCGACCGACGGGCGAGCGGCGGCGATGCAGAAGGGGGTCGCGTCCTACTACAGCGACCGCTTCCAGGGCCGCACTACGGCCAGCGGTGAGCCCTTCGATCAGCGCGAACTGACCGCTGCCCATCGCAGTCTGCCGTTCGGTACCAAGGTGCTGGTCACCCGTCGCGATAACGGTCGACAGGTCGAAGTGATGATCAACGATCGCGGGCCATTCGTGAGCGGCCGCGTGATCGATCTCTCCAAGAGCGCCGCCCGCGCGCTCGGTATGTTGCATCGCGGCACCGCGCCCGTACAGCTGAGTCTCGCTCGCTGAGCGACTCAGGGAAGCCGACCAGGTCCGCACCCCGTGACGCGAGCCTGGTCGGCTGACTTTTTTTCATCCCCCCCTGCCTTTTTCCTGGGCGTGCTATTGCCTGGCGTCCGCTGGGCGTGTGGCGTCATCCTGGCTCGCCGTGGGCGCGAGCGATGCCTGGTGCCGCGTGAACTCTCGCTGCCAGCGCGTCAGCAGGGCTTGGCGTTTCAGGTCGTCGAGGGTGGCCAGCAGGCCGGGCCCCAGGGTGACCGGGCGCAGGGCGTCGCCGTGGCTGGAGCGCAGGGCCCAGGCCGTGCCGGGGCCGGTGAGGGCCGGATGAACGGCCCCCAGGGAGGTCTCCCGGGCAATCACTTGCTGGCCAGCCTTGCCGATCAGGAAGTCCATGAAGCGGCGTGCCTCGTCGGGGTGCGGCGCCTGGCGAGGGATCAGTGCCAGGCGCTGGGTGACCAGCGTGTAGTCGTCGGGGACGACCATTTCCAGGCCCGGATGCCGCTCGACCACCTCGCGGGCATAGCTCCCGAGCAGGTTATAGCCCAGCCAGAAGCGGCCGTCGATCAGGCCCTCGAGCATTTCCCCGGTGGTGGCCGCCAGGGCGGTATCCGTTGCACCGAAGGCGGCGATCAGGTCCCAGTAGCGCGGCGACAGCCGCGATTCCTCGATGGCATAGCCGTAGCCGGCCCCGCTCACGTTCGGGTCGTAGGTCACCACGCGTCCGCGTAGTACTTCCGGGTGGCGCTGCAGCAGTGCCAGCAGGTCGGCGTGGCTGGCGGGGCGACCGAAGCGCTCGATGAGCTCGCGACGCACCACCATGACGATCGGCTCGAAGGTGACGGCGAACAGTTCACGGCGCCAGCGGGCCCAGGCGGGCCATGCCCTGGCCTCCGGCGTGTTCAGCGGCTGGGCATGGCCATCGTTGGCCAGCCGGTACTGCCAGGGCATGGCCGAGGACATCAAGACGTCGACTTCGCCCGGTGCCTCGAGGAAGCGCCGATACAGGGGGAGGGTGTCGAGATTGCGGTAGGTCAGATCGATGGTCGGATAGCGGGCGTGGAAGTCCGCGAGAATCGGCCGCGCATAGGTCGGATCCAGGGCGCCGTGGATCACCAGGCGGCCAGGCGCCTCGCCGTCCATCTCCCGGGCCGGATAGTGGAGTCGTTCGTCGGCCGTGGCCAGGCTGGCGCCGCTGAGCCATAGCAGCAGAAGGCACAGCAGTCGGTGGATCATGATGCCTCTCCCGGAAATTGCAGGCTGACCTTGAGCCCTCGTGCCCCCGTGCCGTCGTCGAGCCGCAGTCGGGCGCCATGAGTGCGCGCGATGCCGTCGACGATGGCAAGCCCGAGCCCCGAGCCCTCGGGGTCGTCGCTGCCACGATGAAAGGGGCGCAGCATCAGCAGTCGCTGGGCCGCAGGGATGCCTGGACCGTCGTCCTCGACCTCGAGAACGGGCGGGGTGACGACGACGCGTACGGTGATGTGCCTGGCGCCATAGCGCCGGGCGTTGTCGATGAGGTTGCCTAGCGCTTCCTCGAGCTGCCAGTCGAGTCCCGGCACCGTCACGGGCGCCTCGGGTGCTTCCACGCCCAGGTCGATCCCGTCGCGGTGGCAGCCGGCCCAGTGTGTTCGCACCGCGTTGCGGGCCAGGGTGCCGAGATCGAGCGGCAGCAAGTCGGGCTGGTATTCGGGATTGTCGAGCCGGGTCAGCGAGAGCAGTTGAACGGCCAGGTGCGACGTGCGGGCACTGGTCGCCTGCATCGCCTCCAGGGCGTCGCGCCAGCGCTGTGGATCGTCCTGCCGCAGGGCCAGTTCGGCGCGGGCCGAGAGGCCGGCGAGCGGGGTGCGCAATTGATGCGAGGCGTCGCCGATGAAGCGCTCCTGGTTGGCTCGCACGCGGCGCATGCGGGCCAGCAGTTCGTTGAGGGTCTGGCGCAGCTCGGCCAGTTCCCGTGGCAGGGACAGCTCCAGCGGCGCCAGGGTGCGCGGGTCGCGGGCGCGAATGGCCCGGCGCAGGCGGGTCAGCGGCGTCAGGGCGCCGCGGATGGCCAGCACCACCACGACCCCCGCGAGTCCCGCCATGCCCAGGATGTAGACCAGGTTGGCCCGCAGCAGCTCGTTGGTGAGCCCTTCCCGCCCCTCCCGGGTATGCGCCACACGCACCTCGAAGCGTTCGCGCTGACGCCAGTCCTCCAGCCGCGAGCGTCGGATGCCCTGGCGCAGCTCGAGGCCGTGCCAGCTCAGGTCGCGGAAGCGCAGGGTCGAGGCCTCGCCGTCGGACTCGCGGGGCGGACCGGGCAGGTCGGCGTTGCCGGTGACGAAACGCCCGCGAGCGTCGTAGAGCGCATAGAAGACACGCTCCTCGGCATCGGTGGCGAGCATTTCCAGGGCGGCGGGTGGCAGGTCGAGCCACAGGCGATCGTCCTGCCACTGGACCTGTTCGGCGATGGCCAGGGTGGCGGCCTCCAGCAGGCGGTCGAAGGCGCGGTCGGCGGTGTGTCTTGCCTCGATCCAGGCCTGCAGCACCATCAGGCCGCCCAGTGCCATCAGCGGCAGCAGCAGCCAGGTCAGCAGGCGCCGATAGAGGCTGTTCGGCCGCGTCACGTGGCCTCCAGCAGATAGCCCAGGCCGCGCACGGTGCGCAGGGCCACATCGCTGCTTGCCAGGCGCTTGCGCAGGCGATGGACGTAGACCTCGATGGCATTGTCGCCCATGGGCTCGCCCTGGAAGGCCTCCTCGGCGAGTCGCGTCTTGTCCACCGGTTCGCCCGCGTGGCGCATCAGGCACGCCAGCAGGCGCTGTTCCCGCGGCGGCAGGGCCAGGGGTTCGTCCTCCAGGCTGAAGCGCTGGGCCGGGGCATCGAACACCAGCGAGCCGACCTTGAGGGGCTGGCCGCGCTCACTGCGCCGCAGCAGGGCGCGCACCCGGGCCTCGAGCTCGTCGAGGGCGAAGGGTTTGGCCAGGTAGTCGTCGGCGCCCAGGTCGAGCCCGCGCACGCGGTCCTCCACCGCGCCGCGGGCGGTCAGGATCAGCACCGGCGTATCGCGGTCGTGACGGCGCAGGGTCTCGAGCACTTCCAGGCCGCTGCAGCCGGGCAGGTTCAGGTCCAGCAGTACCAGGGCGATGCCATGATCGGCCCGGTCCAGGCGGGTTCTGGCTGCCAGGCCGTCGGCCAGGTGCTCGACCTCGTGACGCTCCAGCGCCAGGGTGTCCACCAGCGTTTCCGCCAGCAAGCGGTCGTCCTCCACCAGCAGCAGCGTCATGGTCACGGCTCCTCGGTTTCCGGGGCTTCGTCGAGGGCTGCCCTGGCCGCCTCCAGGGCCCGTCGCGCGTTGTCGGTGGACAGGCGTCCGGCGGGACCGGACAGCGACAGCCACAGCGGCGGCTCCCCGGGGCCGGTGGGCAGTGCCACGCAGGTCATGCTTCCCCCCGGCAGGAGGGGGCGGGGATCGTCGTCGCGCTTGACCGGCCAGCGGCTGCCAGGGCGCAGGTCATGGCGCAGGCTGGCTTCCGGCAGGGCGGTCAGCCGGCATTCCGCCTCGCCCGCGTGGCTCGCCAGCAGCGCGGCGGTTTCGCCGGTCTCGGCGGCCAGCCGGTCCAGCCAGGGCTGCACGCGTGCCGCCAGATGGCGTGAGGGTGCGTGGCGGCGCGCCAGGCGTACCGGGCTGCCGCCCAGACGCCAGCGCCCGTCCTCGCCGCGCTGCACGTAATCGAAGCGGGCCAGCGAGCCCAGCAGTCGCAGCAGGGTGCTCTTGTAGAAACCGGTGGCCTCGGCGAGTTCTGCCAGGGCGAAGGCGTCGCGTGGAGAATCGAAGACCTCGAGCACGGTCAGCGCGCGCTCCACGGCCTCGACACGGTCCTGGGCCATCTATCCTTACCTCAGTGACATGGGCGTCGCCGGTCTGCAACTTTGGTCGCAATCCGGCCCTTGGGCATTGACCCTCGACGAGCGGATGCCTAACTTTCTGCTCCAGGGAATGATGTTCTGCCTTACAGAATTGTAAGCCAGCCGTCAGCTTCCGACAAGTCCATCCCGATCCTTATCGAATTGCAGAGGGGACGATAACAATGTCCATCAGAACGCCGCTCACACTGATCGCCGTCGCCGCCGTTACCGTCAGCGCCGGTTCCGCCATGGCCTTCGAGCCGGAAGGCAAGGTCGAGTGCATCGCGCCCGCCGATCCGGGCGGCGGCTGGGATTTCACCTGCCGCAGCGTGGGCAATGTCCTGGAGGCGCTGGACCTGGTGCCGGCCAGCGTGCAGACCATCAACATGGCGGGTGCCGGCGGTGGCGTGGCCTATGCCCACACCGTCAGCAAGCGTGCCGGCGACGACCAGCTGCTGGTGGCCGCGTCCACCGCCACCACTACGCGCCTGGCCCAGGGCCAGTTCCCGGGGATGACCGCGGACATGGTCAACTGGGTCGGCGCCCTGGGCGCCGACTATGGCGTCATCGCCGTGGCCAGCGACTCCGACTACGACGACCTGCCGGAGTTGATGGAGGCCTTGAAGGAGGATCCGCGCAGCGTCAAGTTCGCCGGCGGCAGCGCCAAGGGCGGCTGGGATCATCTCAAGGTGCTGATCGCCGCCAAGGAGGCCGGTGTCGAGAACCTGCCGCGTATTCCCTACCTGTCGTACAACAACGGCGGCGAGGCCATGACCCAGGTGGTAGGCGGGCACGTCGACGCCTTCACCGGCGATATCACCGAGGCCCAGGGCTTCATGGAATCGGGCGACCTGCGGGTGCTGGCGGTGCTGTCCGAAGAGCGCCTGCCGGGCGAGTTCAGCGACATTCCCACCGCCCGTGAGCAGGGCATCGATGCCATCGGCCCCAACTGGCGCGGCTTCTACATGCCGGCGGACATCTCCGACGACGCCAAGCAGTACTGGATCGACGCCATGGACACCGTCTACGAGAGCCAGGAGTGGAAGGACGTCATGACCAGCAACGGCCTGATGCCGTTCCACATGAGCGCCGGTGAGTTCGAGCAGTTCGTCACCGACCAGATCGCCGACATTCAGCAACTCTCGCAAGACATCGGGCTGATCCAGCAATGACCTTCAACGACCGCATCTTCGGGGTGCTGTTGATCGTCCTGGCCGTCGCGTACGGCTGGGGCGCCACCCAGTTTCCCGAACCGTTCGGCGGGGCCGAGGGTGTCGGCCCCGAAACCTTTCCCTATCTGCTGGCCGCGGTGCTGGCGGTGTCGAGCCTCTACCTGATCGTGCGGCCCGATCCCGATAACGCCTGGCCGTGGAGCCGCACGGGCGTCGAACTGCTGATCGCCGTGGCGGTGCTGATCGTCTACACCATGCTGCTGCAGCCGCTGGGCTTCATCCTCAGCACCTTGCTGGCAGTGGGCACGCTGTGCTGGCGCATGGGCGCCACCCCGATCAAGGCCTACGTCACCGGCGGCGTCGCCGGCGTGGTGGTGTTCCTGGTGTTCAACTTCGCCCTCGATCTGGCCCTGCCGCTGGGGCTGCTGTCCTTCCTGGAGGTGAACTGATGGAAACCCTGGGTTACCTGATCGACGGCTTCGGCGTGGCGCTGGCGCCGCACAACCTGATGTTCGCCCTGCTGGGGGCCTTCCTCGGCACCCTGATCGGGGCGCTGCCGGGGCTCGGCCCGGCCAACGGCGTGGCGATCCTTATCCCGCTGGCCTTCTCGCTGGGGCTGCGCCCGGAAACCGCGCTGATCATGCTCACCGCGGTCTATGCCGGGGCCATGTACGGCGGGCGCATCTCCTCGATCCTGCTCAATATTCCCGGCGACGAGCCGGCCATGATGACCTGCCTGGACGGCTATCCGATGGCCAGGAAGGGCAAGGCCGCCGAGGCATTGGCGATCTCCGCCGTGGCCTCCTTCATCGGTAGCCTGATCGCCACCGTGGGGCTGATCCTGCTGGCACCGGTCCTGGCCGACTTCGCGCTGACCTTCGGTCCGGCCGAGTATTTCGCGCTGTTCCTGCTGGCCTTCGCCACCCTCGGCGGGATCACCGGCAAGAACCCCATGAAGACGGTGGTGGCCGCGGCCATCGGCCTGATGATCGCCACCGTGGGCATCGACAACACTGGGGTGCAGCGCTACACCTTCGGCGTGCTGGAGCTCTACGAGGGGGTCGACTTCATCATCGCCATCGTCGGCCTGTTCGCCATCTCCGAGCTGCTGTTCTTCATCGAGGAGAAGGCCGGCGGCGGCAAGGAGAAGATGACCGTCAACAAGCTGTCGCTCACGTGGGCCGACATCCGGGCCATCCTGCCGTCGAGCATCCGCGGCGGCATCCTCGGCTTTGTCGCGGGGGTGCTCCCCGGGGCTGGGGCGTCGCTGGGCAGCTTCATCGGCTACACCCTCGAGAAGAAGGTGGTGGGCAGCAAGGGCACCTTCGGCGAGGGTGACCCGCGCGGCGTTGCCGCCCCCGAGGCCGGCAACAATGGCGCCTCCTCCGGCGCGCTGGTGCCGATGCTGACGCTCGGCGTGCCGGGCAGCGGCACCACCGCGGTGCTGCTGGCGCTGCTGATCTCGTTGAACATCACCCCCGGACCGCTGATGTTCACCCAGAACGCCGATATCGTCTGGGGCGTGATCGCCGCGCTGCTGATCGGCAACTTCCTGTTGCTGGTGCTGAACATCCCGCTGGTGGGTATCTTCGTCAAGCTGCTCTCGGTGCCGCCGAAGTACCTGCTGCCGATCGTCACCATGGTCGCCTTCGTCGGCATCTACTCGATCAGCAACTCGGCCTTCGACCTGTACTTCATGGTGGCCTTCGGCGTAGCGGGCTACATCTTCCGCAAGTTGGAGATCCCGCTGGTGCCGATCATCCTCGGCCTGCTGCTGGGGCCGGAGATGGAGAAGAACCTGCGCCACGCCCTGGACATCTCCGACGGCAACTGGACCATCCTGTGGGACAGCGGCCTGGCCATCGGCCTGTGGGTGTTCGCCGGCCTGGGACTGATCCTGCCCTACATCGTCGGCCCGCTGCTGCGTCGGCGCATGAAAGTCCAGACCGGCACGGGCGGTCCCGAGGGCGACTGAGCCTCTCGCGGCCAGTCTGCACCACTCGACGGGGGCGTCGGCATGGGCCGACGCCCCCGTTTCGTGCTGGCCCTCATCTGGTGCAAGGTCGCGTCGTCGGTTGCACCAAAGGGGCACGTCGGAGGATATCGATGGCAAGTAATGCGTGTTTAATGCGTTGTTAATAAAGAAATAAAAAGATCTTGTGCGATTCTGGCGCGTCCCTTGCAAAAGGCTAGGGGCAGGGTGTTGCCCGGTGCACACCGTTGCCATCCATAACAACGATCCGGATCGCAAGGAGATCACCATGACCACACGTCGTTTTGCCATGCCCGCCCGCTGGTGGGCTGTGCCGCTGTTGAGCCTCGCCGTTACCGCGCCGGCATTCGCCGATGATGAACCGATCAAGGTCGGGATACTGCACTCGCTCTCCGGCACCATGGCCATCAGCGAGTCGACGCTCAAGGACACCATGCTGATGCTGATCGAGCAGCAGAACGACGCGGGTGGCCTGCTGGGCCGCGAGCTCGAGCCGGTGGTGGTCGACCCGGCCTCCGACTGGCCGCTGTTCGCCGAGAAGGCCCGCGAGCTGCTGGCCCAGGACGAGGTGGACGTGATCTTCGGCAACTGGACCTCGGTGTCGCGCAAGTCGGTGCTGCCGGTGGTCGAGGAACTCAATGGCCTGCTGTTCTATCCGGTGCAGTATGAAGGCGAGGAGTCGTCGGAGAACGTCTTCTATACCGGGGCGGCGCCCAACCAGCAGGCGATTCCGGCGGTCGACTACCTGATGAACCAGGTGGGCGTGGAGCGCTGGGTGCTGGCCGGCACCGACTATGTCTATCCGCGCACTACCAACAAGATCCTCGAGGCCTATCTCAAGGACCATGGCGTGGCCGACGACGACATCATGGTCAACTACACTCCCTTCGGTCATTCCGACTGGCAGAACATCGTCTCCGACATCAAGGACTTCGGCAGCCAGGGCAAGAAGACCGCGGTGGTCTCGACCATCAACGGCGACGCCAACGTGCCGTTCTACCGCGAGCTGGGCAACCAGGGCATCGACGCCGCGGACATCCCGGTGGTGGCCTTTTCGGTGGGCGAGCAGGAGCTCTCCGGCATCGACACTGCGCCGCTGGTCGGCCATCTGGCGGCCTGGAACTACTTCATGAGCGTCGATACCGACGCCAACTACGACTTCATCGACGACTGGATCGACTACACCGGCGACGAGATGGCGGTCACCAACGACCCGATGGAGGCCCACTACATCGGCTTCAACATGTGGGCCGAGGCCGTGCGCAAGGCCGGCACCACCGAGGTCGATGCGGTCAAGGACGCCATCATCGGCGTGTCCGTGCCCAACCTGACCGGCGGCTACGCCACCATGATGCCCAACCATCACATCACCAAGCCGGTGCTGATCGGCGAGATCCAGGACAACGGCCAGTTCTCCATCGTCTGGGAGACCCCGTCCACCGTGGCCGGCGATGCCTGGTCCGACTACCTGCCCGGCTCGCGTGACCTGATCAGCGACTGGCGCGCGCCGATGCGCTGCGGCAACTACAACGTCGTCGAAGGGCGCTGCGGCGGCGGTGCCGACGCCGAGGTGGCCTCGGCCGAATGAGCCGCTCCCCGGGTCGCGGTCGCGGCCCGGGGACTTTTCCTCCAATGTTTCTCCCTACTGACAGGACATGGTCATGAGGACGATTCGCTCCCTCGTGCAGGGGCTGCTGTGCCTGATCGTCGTCTCGCTCGCCGCGCCGGCCGCCCTGGCCGCCCCCGAGGACGACGGCCGGGCGCTGCTCGAGGCTCTCGACACCGATTCCTACGCCGCCAAGGGCGAGGCCGTGGCGGCCATCGCCGAGAGCGGCCATCCACAGAGCCGCGCCTGGCTCGAGGCGCTGCTCGACGGCAAGCTGCAGCGCCAGGAAGACAGCGGCCGCTTCGTGGTGGTGCTCGCCAATCGCGGCCGCCACTGGCCGGTGCGTGATGCGCTGAGCGACGAGGATCTCGGCGAGATGTCGCGCCGCGAGCTGGATCGCATCGGCATCAACAACGCGCTGCGCGGCCAGCTGCAGAACACCCTGGCGCTGCTCGACCTGCGCGCCCCGGACGTCTCGGCGCGCCGCGAGGCGGCCCGGGACCTGCTCGGCGAGGTGAGCTCGGCGATGGTCGAGCCGCTGACGGCCCTGGTGGAGGGCGAGGCCGACGAAGAGGTGCGCCGGTTGCTGAACCAGGCCATCGCCATCCGGCGCCTGGAGCGGGGCGATGTCGAGGCGGTGGAGGCGCTGTCCGGCAGCCTGAATGCTTCGGTGCGCTCGGCGCTCAGCGCCGCCGCCCGCAGTGACGACGCGGCCCTGGCCGAGGCCGCCACCCAGGCACTGGCCGGCATCGAGCAGAAGCAGAAGCTGAATGACGGCATCCAGACGCTGTATTTCGGCCTGTCGCTCGGCTCGGTGCTGGTGCTGGCGGCGATCGGCCTGGCCATCACCTTCGGCGTGATGGGCGTGATCAACATGGCCCACGGCGAGCTGATCATGCTCGGCGCCTACACCACCTGGGGCATGCAGCAACTGCTGCCGGGCCAGCCGGGCCTGGCGCTGCTGCTGTCGATTCCCGCAGGCTTCCTGGTTGCGGCACTGGCCGGCATCGTCATCGAGCGCAGCGTCATCCAGTTCCTCAAGGGCCGGCCGCTGGAGACCCTGCTGGCCACCTTCGGCGTCAGCCTGATCCTCCAGCAGTTGGTGCGCACCCTGATCTCGCCGCTCAACCGCACGGTGGTCTCGCCGGAGTGGATGAGTGGCTCGCTGATGATCAACGAGGGCCTGTCGCTGACCCTCAACCGCCTCTTCGTGCTGGGCTTCGCGCTGCTGGTGTTCGCCGGGCTGATGCTGGTGATGCGCCGCACCCGGCTGGGCCTGGAGGTGCGCGCCGTGACCCAGAACCGCGCCATGGCGCGCTCGATGGGCATCCGCGCGACGCGGGTCGACATCCTGACCTTCGCGCTGGGCTCCGGCGTGGCGGGCCTCGCCGGTGTGGCGCTGTCCCAGCTCACCAACGTGGGGCCCAACCTCGGCCAGAACTACATCATCGATTCGTTCATGGTGGTGGTGTTCGGCGGCGTGGGGAACCTCTGGGGCACCCTGGTGGCCGGGCTCACGCTTGGCGTCATCAACCAGGTGCTCGAGCCTTGGGCCGGCGCCGTGCTGGCCAAGATCCTGGTGCTCGTGTTCATCATCCTTTTCATTCAGAAACGCCCCCGCGGACTCTTTCCGCAGAAGGGCCGGGCGGCGGAGGGCTGATCCATGCTGGCTTCGAGATCCTGGCTGTCGCGGCCGTTCCGCGAGCGCTCGACGCAGATATTCCTCGGCGTGCTGCTGGCCGCACTGGCGGCTGTCACGCTGCTCAACCTGATCGTGCCGGCGGGGCATCCGCTGCACGTCTCGACTTATACCGTTACCTTGCTCGGCAAGTACCTGAGCTTTGCGCTGCTGGCGGTGGCGCTGGACCTGGTGTGGGGCTATCTCGGCATCCTGAGCCTCGGCCACGGCGCCTTCTTCGCCCTGGGCGGCTACGCCATGGGCATGTACCTGATGCGCCAGATCGGCGATCGGGGCGTCTATGGCGATCCGGTGCTGCCGGACTTCATGGTGTTTCTCGACTGGGACAGCCTGCCCTGGTACTGGCACGGCTTCGACATGGCGTGGTTTGCCTTTCTGATGGTGCTGCTGGCGCCGGGGCTGCTGGCGCTGGTGTTCGGTTTCCTGGCGTTCCGCTCGCGGGTCACCGGGGTCTATCTGTCGATCATCACCCAGGCGCTGACCTTCGCGCTGATGCTGGCCTTCTTCCGCAACGAGATGGGCTTTGGCGGCAACAACGGCCTGACCGACTTCAAGGAGCTGCTCGGCTTCGACCTGCGCAGCGACGCCACGCGGCTGGGGCTGTTCCTGGCTTCGGGGCTGGCGCTGGCGCTGGGCTACGTGCTGTGCCGGGCCATCGTCGCCAGCAAGCTGGGGCGCGTCAGCGTGGCCTGCCGCGACGCCGAGGCGCGCACGCGCTTCCTCGGCTATCGCGTCGAGCGCGTGCAGCTGTTCGTGTTCGTGGTCTCGGCGATGCTGGCCGGCGTGGCGGGGGCGCTCTACGTGCCCCAGGTCGGCATCATCAATCCCGGCGAGTTCTCGCCGATCTTCTCCATCGAGGTGGTGCTGTGGGTGGCCCTGGGCGGCCGCGGCACGCTCTACGGCGCGGTGATCGGGGCACTGGTGGTCAACTATGCCAAGACGGTGTTCACCGGGGTGATGCCGGAGGCCTGGCTGTTCGCCCTCGGCGGGCTGTTCGTGGTGGTCACGGTGCTGCTGCCGAAGGGCGTGGCCGGCCTGCTGGCGTCGCTGCGCCGCCGCCGAGACGACGGCGCCTCCGAGACACCCGCGCAAGGAGCGAGCTCATGAACCTGATCAAGGAGATGGCCAGCCGCGATCGCGTCTTCGACTTCATGGCGCCGGCGCGCTCGCCGGTGGACGTGCGCCACGGCCCCATCCTGTATCTGGAGGACGTCAGCGTCAGCTTCGACGGCTTCCGCGCCATCAATGACCTGAACCTGACCATCGACGACGGCGAGCTGCGCTGCATCATCGGCCCCAACGGCGCCGGCAAGACCACCATGATGGACATCATCACCGGCAAGACCCGGCCCGATCACGGCTCGGTGTGGTTCGGCAGCCGCCACGACCTGCTGACCATGAACGAGCCGCAGATCGCGAGCCTCGGCATCGGTCGAAAGTTCCAGAAGCCGACCACCTTCGAGGCCCTGACGGTGTTCGAGAACCTCGAGCTGGCCATGGCCGCCGACAAGCGCATCTGGCCGACGCTCACCGCCCGGCTGTCCGGCGAGGCGCGAGACCGCATCGATGAGGTGCTGGCCACCATTGGCCTGGCCGCGCACCGCGATCGGCCGGCCGGGATCCTCTCCCACGGCCAGAAGCAGTGGCTGGAGATCGGCATGCTGCTGATGCAGCGGCCGCGGCTGCTGCTGGTCGACGAGCCGGTGGCGGGGATGACCGAGCAGGAAATGGAGCGCACCGCCGAGCTGCTCACCGGCCTGGCCGGCCAGCAGTCGGTGGTGGTGGTCGAACACGACATGGGCTTCGTGCGCTCGATCGCGCGCACCGTGACGGTGCTGCACCAGGGCAGCGTACTGGCCGAGGGCAGCATGGATCAGGTGTCGAGCGACCCCAAGGTGGTCGAGGTCTATCTCGGGACCGAGTCGGACAACATGGAGGACGCTTGATGCTGAGCATTCGCGCACTCGATCAGTACTACGGCGAGAGCCATACCCTGTGGGGCGTCGACCTCGAGGTGCCGGCCGGGCAGTGCACCTGCGTGATGGGCCGCAACGGGGTAGGCAAGACCACCCTGATGAAGGCGGTGATGGGCGAGGTCGCGGTGGACTCGGGCAGCCTGCGTTACGCCGACGGCGTGGAGCTGACGCAGCGGCGAGTGGAGGACCGCTCGCGGCTGGGCATCGGCTACGTACCCCAGGGGCGCCAGATCTTCCCGCTGCTGACCGTGGAGGAGAACCTGCGCACCGGCCTGGCGGCCCGCGGCGACGGGGCGAAGCGCATTCCCGAGCGCATCTATGAGCTGTTCCCGGTGCTCGCCGAGATGCGCCATCGGCGTGGCGGCGACCTCTCCGGCGGCCAGCAGCAGCAGCTGGCCATCGGCCGAGCCCTGGTGCTGGAACCGAAGCTCTTGATCCTCGATGAGCCGGGGGAGGGCATCCAGCCCAATATCGTCGCCCAGATCGGCGAGGTGATCCGTCGGTTGATCCGCGAGGATGGCCTGACCGTACTGCTGGTCGAGCAGAAGCTGCCCTTCGCCCGGCGGTACGCCGACCGTTTCGCGATCCTGGATCGCGGCCGGCCGGTGGCCGAGGGGACGATCGACGCGCTCGACGACGAGCTGATCAAGACCCACCTGACCGTCTGAATGGTGCCGCCGGTCCTGCGCCTGCTGCGCTCTTCGGTCGCGGCAGGCGATTTGCGTCATGTTGGTGCGAAGAGCGTTTTTGCGATCGAGAAAGGTGCATTCACACGCGAAAAACGAGCCTTCCTGGTGCAGAACAGTTCTGGGATACGTTCTTGTGTACAAAATAAGTGGCTGTTTATTAGTGACTATTCGGTGATCTCACCAGATTGGTACGTAGCTTGCTAATGCTGAAGAGCAGGAGATTGGAAAACAGAACAGCCACCGGACTCACAGGACCCGTCGATGACCGCCATTCCGCGTGCCCTCCCGTTGCCTGCCGAGTCGGGCCATCGCTTCGACGGCGAGCGTCGTTGGGCGGCATCGCTGTCGCTGGCCTTCGATGCCCGCGCCGATGGCCATACCCGGATGCTCAAGGCTCGCCATCGGGGCCCGCTGCGGGTGCAGCGGCCCTTCTATCCGGAGCCCCCCGACGCGGCGGGCCGGCCCGGCGCCTGCCACGTCTATCTGCTGCATCCGCCCGGTGGGCTGGTCAGCGGCGACGAGCTCGCCATCGAGGCCCGGCTCGAGCCCGGCGCCCAGGCGCTGCTCACCACGCCGGCGGCCAACAAGCTTTATCGCGCCGACAGCCAGGGCGTGCGCTGGCACCAGCACACCCGGCTCTACGTGGCCGAGGACGCGCTGCTGGAGTGGCTGCCCCAGGAGACCATCGCCTTCGATGGCTCGAAGGGCAGCCAGATCACCGACATCGAGCTGGCCGCCGGCGCGCGCTGCCTGGGCTGGGAGGTGCTGGCGCTGGGGCGGCCGGCAAGCGAATTGCCCTATGTCTCCGGTGCCATCGAGCAGCGCTTTCGCCTGACCCGCGAGGGGTGCCCGCTGTGGCTGGAGCGCCAGGTGCTGGATCCGACCCATCGCCGTTTCCGCGGCGCCTGGGGGCAGGGCGGCGCCGGCGTCCAGGCGACGTTGTGGGCGGTGGGGCTCGACGACGAGGCGGACGCGATCGCCGCGCTGCGCGAGGCGTTGCCGGCGAGCCGTGAGTGGGCGGTGACGGTGCGCCAGGGCGTGCTGCTGCTGCGCTACCTGGGCAGTGAGCGCAACGTCGCCTGGTCGCTGTGTCAGCGGGCCTGGGAAGTGCTGCGTCCGCGTCTGGCCGGTCGCCCGGCCTGCGTGCCGCGGATCTGGCGGACCTGACGAGGCTTTGCCTCGGCTGTGGGCCACGAGCTACGGGCTACGAGCGGCTTTCAGCAAGCGCAATGCGACGGAGACTGCCCGAAGCCCGAAGCCCGAAGCCCGAAGCCGCTCTGGAAGAATCACCGAAGCCGAATTCATGAAGAGAGAGTCGCCCGTATGGAACTGACCCCGAGAGACAAGGACAAGCTGCTGCTGTTCACCGCCGGCCTGCTGGCCGAGCGGCGCCGCGCTCGCGGCCTGAAGCTGAACTATCCGGAGGCCGTGGCGCTGATCAGCTGCGAGATCATGGAAGGCGCCCGCGATGGCAGAAGCGTCGCCGAGCTGATGGGTGCGGGCCGCGAGATCCTCGGCCGCGACGACGTCATGGAGGGCGTGGCCGAGATGGTCGACGAGGTGCAGGTGGAGGCGACGTTCCCCGACGGAACCAAGCTTGTCACCATCCATCACCCCATTGTGTGAAGTGTGAGGCGGGAGGCGTAAGGCGTGAGGAGAGAACTTCTCACTCCTCACGCCTCGCTCCTCACTCCTCACCGCGACTGAAAGGAGCGAACCCATGATTCCCGGTGAATATCGGCTTCAGGACGGCGAGATCGCGCTCTGCGAGGGGCGTGAACGGATCACCCTCGAGGTAGCCAACACCGGCGATCGCCCGGTGCAGGTCGGTTCCCACTATCACTTCGCCGAGGCCAACCCGGCGCTGGTCTTCGATCGGGACCTGGCGCGCGGCCGGCGCCTCGACGTGGCCGCGGGCACGGCGATCCGCTTCGAGCCCGGCCAGTCGCGGGAGGTGACGCTGATCCCGTTCGTCGGCCATCGGCGCATCTACGGCTTCCGCGGCGAGGTCATGGGTGAGCTCTCCATCGCTCCCGAAGCCGAGCGTAAAGCCTCCATCGCTCCCGAAGCCGAGCGTAAAGCCTCCATCGCTCCCGAAGCCGAGCGTAATGCCTCTACCGCGCCGCCCTCCAATGCGCTCGAAGCCAATGACCAGGACAAGGGAGCGTCGTCATGAGCGATACCACACCTAACAAGATCAGCCGCCAGGCCTACGCCGACATGTACGGCCCCACGGTGGGCGATCGCGTGCGGCTGGGCGACACCGAGCTGTGGATCGAGGTCGAACGCGACGCCACCCACTACGGCGACGAGGTCAAGTTCGGCGGTGGCAAGGTGATCCGCGACGGCATGGGCCAGAGCCAGCGCGTGGACGACGCGGTCATGGATACCGTGATCACCAACGCCCTGATTCTCGACTGGTGGGGCATCGTCAAGGCCGACGTGGGTCTCCAGGGCGGGCGCATCGCGGCCATTGGCAAGGCCGGCAATCCGGACACCCAGCCCGACGTGGAAATCGTCGTCGGCCCCGGCACCGAGGTGATCGCGGGCGAGGGCAAGATCCTCACCGCCGGCAGCATCGATGCCCACATCCACTTCATCTGCCCGCAGCAGGTGGAGGAGGCGCTGGCCAGCGGCGTGACCACCATGCTCGGCGGCGGCACCGGCCCCGCCACCGGCTCGAACGCCACCACCTGCACTCCCGGCGCCTGGCACCTCGGCAAGATGCTCCAGGCGATCGACACCCTGCCGATGAACATCGGCCTGCTCGGCAAGGGCAACGCCAGCCTGCCCGAGGCGTTGGAGGCTCAGCTCGAGGCCGGCGCCATGGGACTCAAGCTGCACGAGGACTGGGGCACCACGCCGGCCTCCATCGATACCTGCCTGTCGGTGGCCGAGCGCTACGACGTGCAGATCGCCATCCATACCGACACCCTCAACGAGTCGGGCTTCGTGGAGGATACCCTGGGGGCGTTCAAGGAACGCGCCATCCACACCTATCACACTGAAGGTGCCGGGGGCGGCCACGCGCCGGACATCCTGACCGCCTGCGCCAAGCCCTACGTGCTGCCGTCGTCGACCAACCCGACCCGGCCTTATACCGTTAACACCATCGACGAGCATCTCGACATGCTGATGGTGTGCCACCACCTCGACCCGAACATCCCCGAGGACGTGGCCTTCGCCGACTCGCGCATCCGCCGCGAGACCATCGCCGCCGAGGACATCCTCCACGACCTGGGGGTGATCTCGATGATCGCCTCGGACTCCCAGGCCATGGGCCGGGTCGGCGAGGTGATCTGCCGCACCTGGCAGACCGCCCACAAGATGAAGCTGCAGCGTGGCCTGCTGCCCGAGGACGAGGCGCTCGGCGCCGACAACTTCCGCGCCAGGCGCTACATCGCCAAGACCACCATCAATCCGGCCATCACCCACGGCATCGGCCACGAGGTGGGCTCGGTGGAGGTCGGCAAGCTGGCCGACCTGGTGCTCTGGGACCCGGCCTTCTTCGGCGTCAAGCCGGCGCTGATCCTCAAGGGCGGCATGATCGCCGCCGCGCCGATGGGCGATCCCAACGCCTCGATCCCTACCCCGCAGCCGGTGCACTACCGGCCGATGTTCGGCGCCTTCGGTCGCGCCGCGAGCGCCACCCGGGTGACCTTCGTCAGCCAGGCGGCGCTGGATGCCGGCATCAAGGAGCGGCTGGGGCTCGACAGTCGGCTCGTTGCCTGCAAGGACGTGCGCGAGGTGAGGAAGGGCGATATGAAGCTCAACGACGCCTGCCCAGAGCTCAGCGTGGACCCGCAGACCTACGAGGTGCGCTGCGACGGCGAGCTCCTGACCTGCGAGCCGCTGGCCGAACTGCCCCTGGCCCAGCGTTACCACTTGTTTTGAGCCACGGGCTGCGAGCTACGAGCTATGAGCAACGGACTGCGAGCGACGGTACCCGGAGCCCGAAGCCGCTCTCGAAGGTCCACCGAAGCCCGAAGCCCGAAGCCCGAAGCCCGAAGCCGCTCTCGAAGGTCCACCGAAGCCCGGAGCCCGAAGCCCGAAGCCCGAAGCCGCTCTCGTAGGTCCACCGAAGCCCGGAGCCCGGAGCCCGGAACCGCTCTCGTAGGTCCACCGAAGCCCGCGACCCACAACAGGATGGAGACCATGCTGACATTGACCGAACGCCTGGGGCCGATCGAGGCGAGCGCCGCCGTCGATACCCTGACCCTCGACTATCAGACCCGTACCCGCGGGCGTTTCAAGGCGACCTCCGACGCCGGCCGCGAGGTCGGGGTCTTCCTCGACCGCGGGCCGGTGCTGCGCCACGGCGACGGGCTGAGCGGCGAGGACGGCCGGGTGATCCGCGTCCAGGCCGCCGTGGAGCCGGTGGTGACCGCGCGCCTCGAGGCGGGCCTGCCGCTGGCGCGGCTGAGCTATCACCTGGGCAACCGCCACGTGCAGCTGGCGATCGGCGCCGACGCCGATGCGGGGTCTACCGGTCTGGGCTGGGTGCGCTTCCCACCGGATCACGTGCTGGAGGAGCTGGCCGAGCGCCTGGGTGCGCGACTCGAGCACCACGCCGCGCCCTTCGATCCCGAGCCCGGCGCCTATGCGCGGGCCGGGGAGGGCGGCCATCACCACCCTCACAGCCACCAACACGGCGATCATCACGGTCATGATCATGCCCACTGAGTCCAGCGACGATCTGGCGTTGCTGGGGCTGATGCAGCTGGTCAGCCCGGCGCTGCCGATCGGTGCCTTCGCCTGGTCACAGGGCCTGGAAAGCGCCTTCGAGCTCGGCTGGGTGCGCGGCGAGGACGATCTCGGCGAGTGGCTGGAAGGCGTGCTCGACGACGGCCTCGCGCGCTGCGAATTGCCTGTCCTGGCGCGCTGCATGGCGGCCTGGGCCGAGGACGACGTTGAGGCGCTCGCTCACTGGAACGGCTGGCTCGCCGCCACCCGCGAGACCGCCGAGCTCGCCGCCGAGGAGGCGCGCCTCGGCGCCGCCCTGACGCGGCTGGTCACGAGCCTCGAGCTGACGCCGCCCGAGCCGTCCCGCCTCACCGGCATGGGCTATGTCGGCGTCTTCGCCTGGCTGGCGCTCGCCCGGGGCGTGACGCCTCGCCAGGCGCTGCTCGGCTTCGCCTGGGCCTGGCTCGAGAACCAGCTCGCCGTGGCCTGCAAGGCGCTGCCGCTCGGCCACACCGCCGCCCAGCGGTTGATCGAGCGTCTGCGCCCGTCGCTGGTGGCGGCGACGGACGCGGCCCTCGAGTACGACGACAACGAACTCGGCCCGATGCTGCCCGGTCTGGCGCTGGCCAGCGCCCAGCACGAGACCCAGTACTCGCGGTTGTTCAGGAGTTGAAGGATGAGGCTGCCGGGCCAGCGCGCTGCACTCCCACTCCACGCGTCCGAAACCCTGACGCCTCGGCCGGTCTCCCGCGGTCGGTGAGACGGCACATCCCTGTGCCTGCTCACCTCGATCTTCTGTCCCTGAAGATCGACTGCGTCGCCTCGGCCGAGTCGACAGCGGCCGCGCAAGGTGGATTCGGCAGCGACTGGCCTTCGGCATTGCAAACTTGATAGAGCCGCCATGGCGGACAAGGAGAGAAAAAATGACCCATTGCCTGCGTATCGGCGTCGGTGGCCCGGTGGGCTCCGGCAAGACGGCCCTGCTCAAGCAGCTGTGCCGGGCCCTGCGCGATTACTACGATATCGCCGTGGTCACCAACGATATCTACACCCGCGAGGACGCCGACTTCCTGACCCGCCACGAGGCGCTGCCGGCGGATCGCATCCTCGGCGTCGAGACCGGCGGCTGCCCGCACACCGCCATCCGCGAGGACGCGTCGATGAACCTGGCCGCCATCGACGACCTCCAGGCGCGCCACCCCAAGCTCGAGCTGGTGCTGGTCGAGTCCGGCGGCGACAACCTGTCGGCGACCTTCAGCCCCGAGCTCTCGGACCTGACGCTCTACGTGATCGATGTCTCCGCCGGCGACAAGATCCCGCGCAAGGGCGGCCCCGGCATCACCAAGTCGGATCTCTTGATCATCAACAAGATCGACATCGCCGAGCAGGTCCACGCCTCGCTCGCGGTGATGGAGCGCGACGCGAAGATGATGCGCGGCGAGCGTCCCTTCGTGTTCACCAACCTGCACGACGGGGTGGGCCTCGAGGAGATCATCGCCTTCATCCTCGACCGCGGCATGCTGCCGGAGCGCCGGCCACAGCACGCCACCATCGCGGACGAGTCGTAATCGACGCCGAGACCAGTGGGAGCGCGGCTTGCTGCGCCATGGTGCCGCCAGGCACCCCGTGCCAGGCCTGGCTCCCACGCTTCCATGGGGGTCACGCCGACGCGCGATGTCCCCCTGAGTTTCCCATCATTCCTGTGGTTAGGAGCTTGCTATGACACTGTCTTCCCTCGTTCGCTCGCGCACCCTGGGCGCCGCTTCCCTGATGCTGGTGGCCGGCAGCGCCTGGGCTCATCCCGGCCATGAGGTCGCCGGCGGCGGCTTCGCGGCGGGCCTGAGTCACCCGTTGTTCGGCCTCGATCACCTGCTGGCGATGCTGGCCGTCGGCCTGTTCAGCGTGCGTCAGTCGGCATCCATGGGCCGTCTGGCGCCGCTGCTGGCGGTGGGCGGCATGCTGCTTGGCGCCGGCCTGGCCTGGGCCGGCGTGGCGCTACCGGGCGTCGAGTTCGGTATCGCCCTGAGCGTGCTGCTGGCCGGCGTCCTGGTCGCTGCCCTCGTGCGGGTACCCGCGGCGCTGGGCAGCATCGCCGTGATCGCCTTCATGGTCTTCCACGGCCATGCTCACGCCGCCGAGATGCCTCACGGCGCCAGTACCCTGCTGTATCTGGCCGGCTTCAGCCTGGCGACCCTGGCCCTGACCTGTGTCGGCCGTCGCGTCGCCGGCTGGCTGATGGCCCGCGAGCAGCGGGTGCTGCGCGGCCTGGGCGCGGCCATCGCCGCCATGGGCGCGCTGTTCGCCATCGGCTGATCGCCCGCCGCAGCATGTCCTCGCGCCCGGCCTCGTGCCGGGCGCGCTGCGTTAGTGTGCGGTGTTCGGCGCGCTGCGTTAGTGCCGGCCACGCGCTATGCTGCGGCGATAAGCGAGGGCGACGGTGCCCTCGGGGATGCCAGGGAGGCGGGGTGAGATGCGTGGGACGAGGAGACGACGGATGTGGCCATGGATGCTCGGGGTGCTGCTGCTGGCCTGGCTGGCCATGGGCACCTGGCAACGCTACAAACCGCTGCCGGAGGGCGTCGGCCAGGCTCATCCACTTCGTGCTGCCGAGTCCCCGCGCCTGCTGACCGACGAGACCTGGTATGACGCCGAGGGCGAGCGGCACCGTCGACAGGCCATCTTCGACGAGGCGCTGGCGATGATCGGCCAGGCGAGTCGACTGGTGGTGGCCGACATGTTCCTGTTCAACGACTTTGCCGGTGAGGCCAATGGCGTCGACTTCCGCCCGCTGTCGGAGGAGCTTACCGAGGCGCTGGTGCGACAGCGCCGGCGCCATCCCGAGCTGCGCGCGATCCTGATCACCGATCCGTTGAACACGCTGTACGGCGGGCTGGAGCTCGATCACCTGGCGCGGCTGCGCGAGGCCGGCGTGGAGGTGGTGATCACCGACCTTGCGCGACTGCGCGCGTCCAATCCGCTGTGGTCGGGGCTGTGGCAACTGGGGCCGCGCTGGTTAGGCAACCAGGCTGCCGCCGGCTGGCTGCCCAATGCCCTGGGCCCGGGGCAAGTCACCCTGCGCAGCTATCTGGCGCTGGCCAACGTCAAGGCCAACCATCGCAAGACCCTGGTGGTCGACCAGGGCGACGGCTGGGCGGGGCTGGTGACCTCGGCCAATCCGCACGATGCCAGCAGCCTGCACGGCAACGTGGCGCTGCGCGTCGAGGGCGCGGCGGCCCTCGACCTGCTGGCCTCGGAGCGGGCGGTGGCAGGCTGGTCGGGCGTCACGGTGCCCGGCCCTGCACCACCGCGCGCCGAGGATGATATCCCCGGGGCGCGCTTGCAGCTGCTCACCGAAGGGGCGATCCGCGATGCGCTGGTGACCGCCGTGGAGCGGGCCGGGGAGGGCGACCGGCTGGATGTGGCGGTGTTCTACCTGGCCCATCGCGAGCTGATCGAGGCGCTGATCGCGGCGCAACGGCGCGGCGTCGAGGTGCGGGTGCTGCTCGATCCCAACCGCGAGGCCTTCGGCATCGACAAGGGCGGCATCCCCAACCGGCCGGTGGCCGACGAGCTGGTCGCGGCCGGCATCCCGGTACGCTGGTGCACTACCCGCGGCGAGCAGTGCCACACCAAGCTGCTGATGCGCCGTCCCGCCGATGGCGGTGAGGTCGAGCTGATCCTGGGGTCGGCCAACTTCACCCGGCGCAACCTCGACGACCTGAACCTGGAGACCAGCGTGCGGCTGCTGGGGCCGCCCAGCCTGCGGGCATTGGACGACGCCCAGGCCTTCTTCGCCCGCCGCTGGCAGTCCACGCCTGAACGTGCCACCAGCCGGCCCTACGACGAGGCCGATGCCGCCGGTGCGGTCGATTACTGGCGCTATCGGATAATGGAGGCCTCGGGACTGTCCACTTTCTGAGCGCCGTGGGGCGGATTGACAGCCGAGCGGGGGGCGACCAGCCTTGGCGTCATCCGCGGGATGATCGCGATGGCATCGGGAGAGGCGGCATGGAACGGTTATGGCTGGGTGTGAAGGTGGCGTTGCTGGCGTTGGTCATGGTCCTCATCGTGCAGAATCTGAACCTGGTGGAGGTGCATCTGCTGGCGTGGAGCGTCTCGATGCCGCTGGCGCTGCTGATCGCGGCGCTCTACCTGTTGGGCATGGTCAGCGGCCGCAGCCTGATGACGCTGATTCGTCGCCTAACGGGCCATGGACGACCCGAGAGAGAGCGTTGAGCGAGCTTAATCCACGTGAGTGATTGCACGATGTCGTGAATCCAGGTGCCAGGGCAGGCCCAGGCGGGCGTTGCGCTCCAGTTCGGCGATGACCTGGGCGCCGAGCAGCAGGATGATGGCGCCCGCCTCGAGGGTCAGCAGCACCACGATCAGCGTCGCCAGCGAGCCGTAGACGGCGTTGACGAAGGATAGATGGGCGAAATAATAGACCAGCAGCAGGCGAGCGCCTTCCCACAGCAGGGCGGCGACGAAGCCCCCGACCAGGGCGCGCCTGAGCGCGACCCGGACCACCGGCATCACCTTGTAGATCGCACTGAACAGCAGAAAGACGCCGACGAAGCTGGTCAGGTTCAGCGCCGTATTGGACAGCCCTGCCAGCGGCAGCTCCCGGCCGAGCAGCGCCATCCATAGCGTATTGACCGCATCCGCCAGGCTGACCAGCAGCGTCAGCCCCATCAGCCCGGCGCCCAGTACCACCATGAAGGCATAGGGCATCAGCACCGAGACCCACACCGAACGCCCCGCATGAGCGTCCGGGGCGTGGAAGATCAGTGCCAGCGCATCCTCCAGCATGCGGAAGGCAAAGGAGCTGAACACCAGCAGCACCGGCAGGCCGAGCAGCCCGATGGCATCCCGGGAGTCGAGCAGCGAGCGCACGGCATCGAGCAGCACCTCGGCGTGGGCCGGTGCCAGGTGGCGGGCCTGGATGGCCAGCACGGTAAGCAGCTGCTGCTCGTTGACCACCTGGGCGAGCAGTACCACCAGCAGGGCGAACAGCGGCACGATCGACAGCAGGATGTTGTAGCCCACGCCGCCGGCCAGCAGGATGCCGCGATTGCGCAGGAAGGCGCCGAGCACCCGCCAGGTGAAGCAGGTCGCTCTGCCGAGGAGTTGGAGCAGACGGTGTCGGGAGGGTGTTGCCGGAGCGTCGGACATGGGCAAGCCGGTCGAGAATCTTTCGGCATGATACGCTGACCGCCGTGATTCGCGTCAATCGCCTCGTTTCATCGCGTGTCCTTGGCGTGCCTGGTCATCCTGGCGTTGGTCGGGAGTGACGCCAAGTGGCGCCCCAGGGTGTATGCTGAATCGTCCCATCGCGCATGGCCCGGGAATGGGTCATGCCTACACATCGACCCATGTCAGGGAGAAAGCCGATGTCAGATAGTTCCATGCGACAGCTCTTTCAGGACAACCGAGTCAAGGGGCTGACCGCCGTTGCCGTGGTGGCCGTCGTCTGGGCGCTGTTCGCACAGTCCAGCGCCAGTTCCAGCAACGAAGCTCGCCGCTCCCTGGAGTCCCGCCTGGATGCGGCCCAGTCCGAGAATGACGAACTCCAGAGCCAGGTCGCCGAGCAGCAGGCGGCGCAATCCGAGGTCGAGGAACTGCAGGCGCGTACCGATGAGCTCGAGCAACAGCGCCAGGCGGCCGAAGCCGAACTGGAGAGCGTGACCGCCGAGGTGGAGCAGGCCAGGTCGCAGCTCGAGGAAGCCAACGCCGCCCTCGAGCCCTTGCAGTCCAAGGTCTCCGAGGCCGAGCAGCGGCTCGAGGAGCGTCAGGCGTCCCTGGAGGACACCGAGCAGCAGGTGGAAGACGCCACCCAGGCGCTTGACGAGGCGCAGGCGGCTCGCGACGAGGCCGTGCAAGCGAAGCAGCAGGCCGAGCGGCAGCGGGACAACCTGGTGGAGCAGGTGACCGAGCTCGAGCAGCAGCGCGGTGAACTCGAAGCCTCCCTGGCGCCGCTGCGCGAGGAACATCAACAGCTGCAGGCCCAGCGCGACGATGCCAGCAGCAAGCTGGATGCACTGAATACCAAGCTGCAGGAAGGCCGCGAGCAGCTGGCGGGGCTCGACACCAGGGTCGAGGCGCGCAGCCAGCAGTTGGCGCAGTTGAAGAGCGAGCTGGCCGGCTGGCGCGATGCCCTGGCCGACCTGGATGCCGAGATGACATCGCCTGCCGAGCCGGCCGCAATGCAGGACGGCGAGCAAGCGGCGTCGTCCACCGATTCGGGCGAGGATCAGTCGGCCGCATCGCAGGACGGCGAGAAAGCGGCGTCGTCTACCGACGCGAGCGAGGATCAGTCGGCCGCATCGCAGGACGGCGAGCAAGCGGCGTCGTCTACCGACGCGAGCGAGGATCAGTCGGACGCATCGCAGGACGGCGAGCAATCGGCGTCGTCCACTGAGGCGAACGAGGATCAGTCGGCCGCATCGCAGGACGGCGAGAAAGCGGCCTCGTCCACGGAGCCGGCTGGGGAACAACAGCCGCAACCTTCCGCTGGGAAGGATGCGTCATCGTCCGCATCAAGCGACAAGGCGGAAGCCCAGGAAGTCTGAACTCGGACGTACCGTCGACAAAGGGCGCGCTCAGGCGTGCCCTTTGTCGTTCATGGACATCCGTGACGTTGTATCGTGCGGTGAACGGCCAGGTATACTGGCATGACCCGACCCTCAGGAGGTCGGCCCCAAACGCATGAAGGAGCGAGTCGTGATCGAAGGGGTCAAGCATATCGTCGCCGTGGCATCCGGCAAGGGGGGCGTCGGCAAGTCCACCGTTGCCGTCAACCTGGCACTGGCCATGGCGGCCGAAGGCTATCGCGTGGGCATCCTGGATGCTGACATACATGGGCCCAGCCAGGCCCGGATGCTGGGCGTCGAGGAGGGTACGCGGCCGGAGGCCGCCGACGAGAAGCGCATGAAGCCACTGCGGGCGCACGGCCTGCAGGCCATGTCGATGGCCTTCATGGTCGACACCCGCGAGCCCATGGTGTGGCGCGGGCCCATGGTGGCCGGGGCCTTCCAGCAGTTGCTGACCCAGACCGTGTGGGATGACCTGGACGTGCTGTTCGTCGACATGCCGCCGGGTACCGGCGATATCCAGTTGACGCTGGCCCAGAAGGTGCCGGTGGACGGTGCGGTGATCGTCACCACGCCCCAGGACATCGCCCTGCTGGACGCCCGCAAGGGTATCGAGATGTTCCGCAAGGTGAACGTGCCGGTGTTCGGCGTGGTGGAGAACATGAGCCTGCACGTCTGCTCGAACTGCGGGCACAGCGAGCCGATCTTCGGCGAGGGCGGCGGCGAGCGCATCGCCGGCGAGTACGACACTCGCCTGCTGGGGCGGCTGCCGCTGGCGCTGGCCATCCGCGAGCAGGTCGATGGTGGCCGTCCCACGGTGGTTGCCGAGCCGGACGGCGAAGTGGCGGCGAGCTTCCGCGCCATGGCCCGCCAGGTGGCCGAACAGCTCGAGGGAGCGTCGCCGGACGAGGGGCCGGAAATCTCCTTCAGCGACTGACGTCGCCAGCGGCGCGAAAAGTGACGACCGCCTCCGGGGTCGCTATCATGGCGGCCCCCTTACGTTTCCACATCACCCAGCAGGACGACCCATGAGCATCAAATCCGACCACTGGATCCGCCGCATGGCCGAGCGGGATGGCATGATCGAGCCCTTCGAGGCCGACCAGGTGCGCTATGTGAACGATCGGCGGGTGATCTCCTACGGGACGTCCAGCTACGGCTACGACGTGCGCTGTGCCGACGAGTTCAAGGTGTTCACCAACATCCACTCGGCGGTGGTCGATCCCAAGGGGTTCGACGACAAGAGCTTCGTCGACATCAAGGGCGACGTCTGCGTGATTCCGCCCAACTCCTTCGCCCTGGCGCGCACCGTGGAGTATTTCCGCATCCCGCGTAGCGTGCTGACCATCTGCCTCGGCAAGTCGACCTATGCGCGCTGCGGGATCATCGTCAACGTCACGCCGCTGGAGCCGGAGTGGGAAGGGCACGTGACCCTGGAGTTTTCCAACACCACCAACCTGCCGGCCAAGATCTACGCCAACGAAGGCGTGGCCCAGATGCTGTTCCTGGAGTCCGACGAGGTCTGCGCGACCTCCTACAAGGACCGCGGCGGCAAGTATATGGGGCAGAGAGGCGTGACCCTCCCGCGTACCTGACCGGCCTTCGGACGTAAGCTTGAAGAGCGGTGCTCCGCACCTGGAAGAACGCCCGCTTCGCGGACGTAAGCTTGAAGAGCGGTGCTGCGCACCTGGAAGAACGCCCGCTTCGCGGGCTTAAGCTGGAAGCTTGAAGAAAACCTGGCCGGGCTTCGCCCGGAGCTTGAAGTCATAAGCTTGAAGCTTGCAGAAAACCCTTGACCCGATGATGGCGGGGTTCATGCTGCCTTCCAGCTTCCAGCTTCCAGCTTCCAGCTTCCAGCTTCCAGCTTCCAGCTTCCAGCTTCCAGCTTACAGCTTACAGCTCCCGATCCTCGTCCAGCTCCTCGGTGGCGTCGGCGTGGGACATGCGCAGGCCCTGTTCCGGGAGCGGGGTGCCGTCGAAGCGGGCGCCGCCGTCGCGGAACTGCAGGCGGCCTTCCAGGCACCACTTCACGGCGATCGGGTAGATCAGGTGCTCGCGGGCGTGGACCTTCTCCTTGAGGCTGTCCTCGCTCTCGTCCTCGGCCACCTCGACGGCGGCCTGCAGCAGCACCGGGCCGCCGTCGAGCTCCTCGGTGACGAAGTGCACGCTGCAGCCGTGCTCGGCGACGCCGTCGGCCAGCGCCCGGGCGTGGGTGTGCAAGCCCTGGTAGGCCGGCAGCAGCGAGGGGTGGATATTGATCAGCCGGCCCAGGAAGCGTTGCACGAAGCGCGGGGTGAGGATGCGCATGAAGCCGGCCAGCACCACCAGGTCGGGCTCGTGGCGCTCGATGACCTTGATCAGGGCGCCGTCATAGGCCTCGCGGCTATCGTATTCGCGGTGGGGCAGGGCGACGGCGTCGATGCCGGCTTCTTGGGCGCGCTTGAGACCGTAGGCATCGGCCTGGTTGGAGATCACCGCGACGATCTCGCCGCCCAGGCGGTCGTGTTGCTGCTCGTCGATCAGCGCCTGGAGGTTGCTGCCGTTGCCGGAGATCAGTACCACCACCCGCCGAGCCTCGGCGGGCTCGGGGGTGAAGTCCTGCAGGGTATCGCTGGTGTAGCCGGTCTCGCTCATGCCTTGAGGTTCTCCAGCCGCACCGCTTCCTCGTCCTCGCCGCGGGCAACGATCTCGCCGATCCGATAGACCGTCTCGCCGAGGCCCTGCAGATGGGCGCGGGCCTGATCGGCCTTGTCCGCGGGCACCGCGATCACCATGCCGATGCCGCAGTTGAGCACCCGATACATCTCGCTTTCCTCGACGTTGCCCTGCTGCTGCAGCCAGTCGAACACCGCCGGGCGCTCCCAGCTGGCGACGTCGACGCGAGCCGCCGCACCTTCGGGCAGCACGCGCGGCAGGTTCTCGGTGAGGCCGCCGCCGGTGATGTGCGACAGGGCATGCACCGGCACGTCGGTTTCCTTGAGCAGCGACAGCAGCGGCTTGACGTAGATCCGGGTCGGCGCGAGCAGCGCCTCGCCCAGCGGCCTGCCGTCGATGGCGGTCTCCAGTGACGCGCCGGAGACCTCGAGGATCTTGCGGATCAGCGAGTAGCCGTTGGAGTGAGGGCCGGAGGAGGCCATGCCCAGCAGCACGTCGCCCTCGGCGACCCGGCTGCCGTCGAGGATCTCGTCCTTCTCGACCACGCCGACGCAGAAACCGGCCAGGTCGTAGTCGCTGCCGTCGTACATGCCGGGCATCTCGGCCGTTTCGCCGCCCACCAGGGCGCAGCCGGCCTGTTCGCAGCCCTTGCCGATACCGGTCACCACGTCGGCGGCGATGTCCACGTCGAGCTTGCCCGTGGCATAGTAGTCGAGGAACAGCAGCGGCTCGGCGCCGGCCACCACCAGGTCGTTGACGCACATGGCCACCAGGTCGATGCCGATGGTGTCGTGGCGGCCCAGGTCCATGGCCAGGCGCAGCTTGGTGCCCACGCCGTCGGTGCCGGTGACCAGCACCGGCTCGCGGTAGCCGCTGGGCAGCTGGCACAGGGCGCCGAAGCCGCCCAGGCCGCCCATCACCTCGGGGCGGCTGGTGCGCTTGGCGACGCCCTTGATGCGGTCGACCAGGGCGTTGCCGGCATCGATGTCGACGCCGGCGTCCTTGTAGCTGAGAGAGGCGCCGCTCGGGCGGTTGGTGGAATCGGTCATGGCCTGTCCTGTATGAACATTGCGATCGATGAAACCCGTGGAGGTCGCGGCTCCGTCGGGCTGGGCAAGATGGGGCGTGAATTGTAGCATCACCACGCACGGCTCGCACCGCCGTGCCAGGCATCACACAGGGAGAGCGAGATGCGCAGACAGGGGTGGATCCTGGTCGCTACGGTGGCACTGGGACTGTGGTTCTTCATCAGCATCGAACCGGTGCTGATGCCATTTTTCGTCAGCATGGTGCTGGCCTATCTCGGCGACCCGCTGGCCGATCGCCTGGAAGACATGGGACTGTCGCGGCGACTGTCGGTGTCGGTGGTGTTCCTGCTGCTGACGCTGGTGATCGTGTTGACCCTGCTGCTGGTGATTCCGCTGCTGGGACGCCAGATCGGCCAGGTGGTCCAGCTGCTGCCCGCCGCCCTGGACTGGGTGCAGGCCACGGTGCTTCCCGAGGTCCGCAGCCTGACCGGCATCGACCTGGGGACGGACTTCGACCAGCTGCGCCAGGCGCTGCTCGACAACTGGCGTGAGACCGGCACCTTCGCCGCCACACTGCTGGCCAAGGTCTCGCAGTCGGGGCTGGCGCTGGCGGCTTGGGTAGGCAACCTGGCGCTGATACCGGTGGTGACCTTCTACCTGCTGCTGGATTGGGACATCCTGGTGGCCAAGGTGAGAGGGTCGCTGCCGCGGCACTGGGAGCCCGCCGCGGTACGCTTGGCCGGGGAATGCGACGAGGTGCTGGCCGCTTTCCTGCGTGGCCAGTTGATCGTGATGCTGTGCCTGGGCGTCATCTACGCCGTCGGCCTGACCCTGCTGGGGGTCAAGTTCGGGCTGCTGATCGGGCTGCTGTCCGGCCTGGCCAGCATCGTCCCCTACCTGGGAGTGATCGTCGGCATCAGCGTCGCCGGCGTGGTGACCTTCTTCCAGTTCGGCGACTGGCTGATGCTGCTCGCCGTGGGCGGGGTCTTCGGCTTCGGCCAACTGGTGGAGAGCACGGTACTGCAGCCGAAGCTGCTGGGCGACAAGATCGGCCTGCACCCGGTGGCGGTGATCTTCGCCGTGCTGGCCGGCGGCCAGCTGTTCGGCTTCACCGGGATCCTGCTGGCACTGCCGGTGGCGGCCGTGGTGATGGTGGTGTTGCGTTATCTCCACGAGCATTATAAAAACAGCACACTTTACGATTCGGGCCGCAGGCCCCAGGACGAGGAGTCGCCATGAGTCGAGCACCCGCGCAGCTGCCGCTGGGCGTGGGGCTGCGCGACGACGCCACCTTCGCCAACTTCCATCCCGGCCCCGGCGCCGCCCTGGTCGATCGTCTGAAGCACCAGCTCGACGATGACGGCGAGCCGTTCCTGTATCTCTGGGGCAGTGAGGGCGTAGGTCGCAGCCACCTGTTGCAGGCGGCCTGTCACGCCGCTTCGGATCGCGATCGGCGAGCGCTCTACCTGCCGCTCGAAGAACTCGGCCACTTCCCGCCACTGATGCTGGAGGAGGTGGAGCGGCTCGACCTGGTGGCCATCGACGATCTCGAGCGGGTGGTGGGGCGAAAGCGCTGGGAAGAAGCGCTGTTTCATGCCTTCAATCGCTTGCGCGATGCGGGGCGTCGCCTGGTGATCGCCGCCGAGGCGCCGCCGCGGCAGCTGGCCGTGAAGCTTCCGGATCTGGCCTCTCGGCTGACCTGGGGAATGACCTTCCATGTCCAGGGGCTCGGTGACGACGACCGACTTGCCGCCCTGCAATTACGGGCGCGGATGCGGGGCATGCAGCTACCCGACGAGGTGGCGCGCTACATCCTGCACCGCGGGCCTCGCACGCTGGAGGCGCTGTTCGAGTCCCTGGAGACGCTGGACCATGCCTCGCTTTCCGCCCAGCGCAAGCTGACCATTCCGTTCGTCAAGCAGGCGCTGGGCTGGTAGTCAGGGGATGAAGTGGCCCGTGACGACCGCTGTCACTCCTGCTGGCCGCACAGCCATTCGGTATCGAATCGGAAGGCGTTGAGGACGTCGTCCTGGGTGAAGCCGTTGTCCTCGAGGATGTCTTGCCAGGCTTGGGTATTGCGGTAGTCGAGCAGTACCTCATCGAAGGCATCGCGCAGCGTCGTGGCGTCCAGAGGGAAGGTGAAGGCGCCCCAGCTTCTCACGATCTCCCCGTTCACCTTGGGATCCTCGAAGTTCTGTACCACCTCGACCTCGGGGCTCTGCTCTTCCAATCGGCTCACCGTGAGCCCGGTGCCGGCGTAGGCATCGGCCCGGTCGTCGAGCAGGGTGTCGATGGCCGCTGCGTTGTCGTCGATGACCACCACCTGGTCTTCCGGAACGCCCAGTGCCGTCATGATGTCGACCTGGGTGGCGCCCCCCAGCACCGCTACGCGGATGTCGTCGCGGTCGGCGAAGTCCGCGTAGCCGTTGATTTCGAGCGGGTTGGCGGCGCGCACCAGCAGGCCTTCCCCGTAGGAGGTGTTGGGGGCCGAGAACAGCACCCGCTGGCAGCGTTCCGGGCGAATCGCCATCTCGGCGGCGGCCATGTCGAAGCGGCCTTCCTCCAGGCCGGGGATCAGGTCGCCGAAGGACGTCACGACCCATTCGATGTCATCGATGCCGAGCTCTCCCAGCACGTGTCGCGCCACCTCGGGACCGGGGCCTTGCCCCTGGCCGCTGTCGTCGAGATAGCCGTAGGGCACCTCGTTGGCCACCGCGACGCGAATGCTGCCCTGTTCCTGCAGCTCGTCGAGGCTGGCGGCCTGCGCCGAGCCGACGACGGTCAGGGCCAGGGGAAGTGCCCACCAGGCCAGCATGCCCCGGCCGACGTCGTGCGTGCTCCGTTCCATGTCGTCTTCTCCCGATTCGGGCTCCCGATCCGAAGTATCGCGAGCATCGCCTTCAGGGTAGAAGCCAGGCCACAGAGGCGCCATTGGTGCGCTCAGCGGTTCAATTGCACCTCGCGGTGCTGGCCATCGGCCAGCGACACCTGATGGATGATGATGTTTCGACGCCCGCTGGTGGGGTCGGCAACGCTGCCGGAGACGTAGAAGTTGCCGGACGGCAGGCCGCGCAGCAGGAAGTAGCCGTCGGCATCGGTGCGGGTAGTATGGGTATAGGCGCGGGCCCGCGGATCGGCGGGTTCCACCGCGCGGCCGGCCAGGGCCTGCTCGGCGGCCTCGGCGGAATAGGTGGTCACCGGTGCCACCGAGATCGTCTCGCCGGCGCCGGCCACGGTGCCCGATGCGGTGTTCAGCGTCAGGCGACCGCTGAGGGCGGCGTTGCCGGTCTTCTCCAGGGCCGCATATTGCTCGGCGGGAAAAGGCACCTGGCGCGGCACGCGTCCTGAGGGGGAGGGCGCGGTGTCGGGCGCTCGCTCGCCGATGTCGATGACCTCGGCGGGGCCGCCGCGTCGCGTGACGCCCTCCGGCGGCAGCATCTGGCAGCCGGTGAGGATCAGTCCCATCAGGATGGGTAGGTAGGGGTGTTTCATTGCACTCTCCCGTGACGGGTTGGCCCTGTGCGGGGAGAGAGCTTACCGCAAATGGCAAACGAAAGGGGCCACCGCCGTAGCGGTGGCCCCTTCGCAGCAGCGAGTCGCGGTCAGGCTTACTTGGCGGCCTTGGTGGCGGTCTCGGTGGCCTGCTTGACGTTCTCTTCGGTCAGCTTCTGGCTCTGCTGGACGAAGTCCTGCTGCAGGGAGACGACCTTCTCGGCATCGCCCTTGAGGCGCTCGGTCAGGTCCTTGGCGACCTTCTGCTGGCCTTCCATGTAGCTGCGCAGGCCTTCGGCGTCCTTGATGTCGAGCAGGGCGCGGAGCTGGGCCAGGCCGGTCTCGGTGTAGGCGCGGCCGGCCTCGAGCTGGGCGCTGGTCAGCTTCTCGGCGAAGTCCACGGACAGGCCGGCGTAGGCGCGGGCCGGGCCGAAGAACAGCGATTCGAACTGCTCGGTGAACTGCTTGGTGTCGAAGTTTTGCATCGTGTTCGCCTCCTGTGATGGCGTCCGTCTCGAAGGCCTGGGCGGGAATGCCGATGCCTTCTCTCGTCTGTTGCAGTGCACAATAGCAGTCGGTTTTGTGCAGTGCAACATCGCCGCGCACTTTTTCTTGCTCGCTTTTCCTTCCCCCGATAGCGGCGCGCCTTGCAAGAGGCCGGTGGCGGCACCATGGTGAGGAAGACATCTTCCCGGAGGAGCCGAACATGAGCGAGCATCGCATCGAGCGCGACAGCATGGGTGAACTGGAGGTGCCAGCGGAGGCCCTGTACGGCGCCCAGACCCAGCGCGCGGTGAATAACTTCCCGGTGTCCGGCCAGGCCATGCCGGCGCGCTTCATCCATGCCATCGCGCGGATCAAGCTGGCGGCGGCGCGGGTCAATCGCGACCTGGGGCTGCTGGATGAGGCGCGAGCCGAAGCGATCGTGGCCGCCGCCGAGGCGGTGATCGCCGGAGATCACGACGATCAGTTCCCGGTGGATGTCTTCCAGACCGGCTCCGGCACCTCCAGCAACATGAACGTCAACGAAGTGATCGCCCACCTTGCCAGCCGCGACGATCTCACGGTGGGCCCCAACGATCACGTCAACATGGGGCAGTCGAGCAACGACGTCATTCCCACGGCGCTTCACCTTTCGGCGGCCCTGGAAGTGACCCGCGAGCTGCGTCCGGCCCTGGTTCACCTGCACGAGACCATCGAGGTGCGTGCCTGCGAGCTCGACGGCGTGGTCAAGACCGGCCGGACGCACCTCATGGATGCCATGCCGCTGCGCCTGAGCCAGGAGCTCGGTGGCTGGTCGAGCCAGGTGGGGCAGGCCATCGAACGTTTCGACAGCGCCATGGTGCGACTGTGTCGGCTGGCCCAGGGCGGTACCGCCGTGGGCACCGGCATCAACGCCCATCCGGAGTTCGCCGAGCGGATGGCGCGGGACCTGAGTCAGCAGACCGGGCTGGCGCTTTCCCCCAACGACAGCTTCTTCGCCAGTCTCGGTAGCCAGGACGCCGCCGTGGAGCTTTCCGGGCAGCTCAAGGGATTGGCCTGCGTGATCATGAAGATCGCCAACGACCTGCGGTGGATGAACTCCGGACCGCTGGCCGGGCTCGGCGAGATCGAGCTCGAAGCGCTGCAGCCCGGCAGTTCGATCATGCCGGGCAAGGTCAACCCGGTGATTCCCGAGTCCGCCGCGCAGGCCGCGGCGCAGGTGATCGGCCACGACGCGGCGGTGACCGTGGCCGGTCAGAGCGGCAACTTCCAGCTCAACGTCATGCTGCCTCTGGTGGCCTACAACCTGCTGACTTCGATCACCCTGATGCGCAACACGGCGTGGCTGCTGGCCAATCGCGCCATCGCCACCTTCAAGGTGCGCGAGGATCACCTGCGCGAGCCGCTGTCGCGAAATCCGATCCTGGTCACCGCGCTCAACTCGGTGATCGGCTACGATGCCGCCGCGGCCATCGCCAAGCAGGCCTACCAGGCGGGGCGGCCGATCCTCGAGGTGGCCGAGGAGCAGACCGACCTCGACCGAGCGGAGCTGGAGCGACTGCTCGACCCGGCGGCGCTGACCCGGGGCGGCATCCCGGGTTAGGCATGGTCGGAAAAGTGACTGCGCTTGGCTATACGGCTGTCCCGAGAGCGCGTCAGCCGTCCTGCTCGCGCTCCCGGGCCTCCTCCACGGTCTCCCGGGCGTCGCGATGTTCTTCCTTCGTCGCCGTCGGGTTCTCATGCTCGTCGGCGCGCGAGGGGCGATAGCAGAGCGTGGTCAGGATCGGGAAGTGATCCGAACCGAAGCTCGGCAGGCGCTGCATGCGCCCAAGCGTGAAGTGCTCGCTGGCGAAGACATGATCGAGGGGCCAGCGCAGCAGGGCGTGCTGGGCGTGGAAGGTGCTGAACATGCCGCGCCCTCGGCGCGGGTCGAGCATGCCGCTGACCCGACAGAACAGCCGGGTACTTCGCGACCATGCCACGTCGTTGAGGTCGCCTGCCACCACGGTGGGCACGGGATCCTGATGGATCAGCTTGGCGACCAGCATCAGCTCGCCGTCCCGCCACAGCGATTCCTCGCTCTCGCTGGGTGCCGGCGGTCGGGGATGCAGGGCATGAAAGCGGATGCGGTCGCCGCTCTCCAGCTCGATGCCGCAGTGGATGGAGGGGATATCGTCCTGGATCAGCCACTTGACCTCGGGGTCGATGAGCGGCCGTCGCGAATAGAGATGCATGCCGTAGAGGTTGTCCAGGGGGACGCGCACGGCATGCGGCCAGCCGCTGCCGAGCCCCTCGTCGAGGCGCTGCCCCCACCAGTCATCGGATTCCAGGGTCAGGATCAGGTCGGGATCTCGGTCGCGAATGATCGCCAGCAGGGCGTCGCTGTGGCGGTTGGGCGTCAATACGTTGGCCACCAGCAGCGACAGGCAGCGATCCGGGCGGTCGCCCCGGGCGGCCTTCACCTGGACGGGCCACAGCGGCGTCCAGGGCAGCACGTAGCGCAGCTGCACGACGAGCACGGCGCAGCCCGCCGCGGCGATCCACGGGGTCTGGCTCGGATCGGCCAGGGGAGAGGCGAGGGCGCAGGCGGCTCCGCCAAGCCCGATCTGCAGGCGAGGAAACTCGCAGGCGCGCAGCCACCACCAATGACCGGGGACGCGGGCAATGAGGCTGGCCAGCAGCAGCATGGCGGTGATGCCGCCGAGTATCCATCCGAACATGTGCGTGATCTCCCCACCGTGCCCCGCCAAAGTGCGCGACGTCGCGCCCGTGGTTCGAGGGTACCGGCTCAGGGAGCCGGCGGCGAGGCGTGTCTGCCGGCATGATTGCTATCGGCAGGCGATGTCCGGCATCGCCTGCCATGTCTCGGGGCGGCGTTACTGCAGGGCGGATGCACGGTCCGCGGCGACGCGCTCGGCGGCGCGGTCGCGGGCGGCCTCGAGTTCGCTCAGGAACTCCTGGCCCTGCTCGCCGTAGTTCTCCAGGTACCAGTCGCGAATCGGCGCGGCATAGCTGCGAAACTGCTCCATCTCCTCCTCGGTGGGCGTATAGAGTTCCCCGCCCGACTCCCGCCATGCCGCGTACGCCTCGAGCTCCTTGCGCGGTTGCATGCCGAACTGCACCACCCCCATCAGTGCGGCAGCGTCGGCCACGACGCGCTGCTGCTCGGCGCTCAGAGACTCGAACTTCTGGTTGCCCATCAGCCACATCGACGCCATGTAGGCATGCCCATCCAGGGTGATGTACTTGAGCACCTCCTGGAAGTTCATGTTGGTGATGTCGGAGATCGAATTCTTGGTGCCGTCGACCACGCCGGTCTGCAGCCCGGTGTAGACCTCGAGCCAGGGCAGGGGCGTGGGGGAACCGCCCATTTCCCGCACCAGCCGCTGCTGGATCTCGGACTCGATGGTGCGAAAGCGCAGTCCCTCGACGTCCGCCGGCGAGCGGATCTCGTGCTCGGCGTTGGCGAAGTTTCGCCAGCCGCCGGTCTGGGTCATGGTCATCAGGCGGATGCCGCCGCCGGTGGACTCGAGGATCTCGCCGCGCAGGTAGTCGGTGAGTTCGGGGTCGGAGAGCATGCCCATGGCGGTGCGGTCGTCAGGGAAGGTGTAGGGGATGTCCATGCCCTGGATCGGCGGATAGATGCCGGCGACGCCGCCCGCGGTGGCGGTGAACAGGTCGACGATGCCGGCCTGCATGGCCTCGAAGCACTCGTTCGCCGAGCCGCACAGCTGGGGACCGACGAAGATGTTGACGTTGACCTCGCCGCCGGTGCGGCTCTCCACGTAGTTCTCGAAGACCTGGGCGGCGTCATACTCTTCGTCCTGCTCGTTGGCCAGCAGGACCAGGTTGAGGTCCACGGCGTGAGCCGCTGAGGCGGCGCCGAGGGTGGAGGCAAGCAGCACGGCGCGGGCGATGCCTGACGGCTTGAAGCTGGGGGTTTTCATTGTTGTGACCTCTTGGCGTGATGGATGAGTGGTGAGTGGTGCGTCGTTGGCGCTAGGCGACGTAGCCAAAGGCGCGTGGAATGGCGAGCACCAGGTCCGGCACATAAACCAGGGCGAACAGGATGCCGATCTCGACCAGGAACAGCGGCAGCATTTCCCAGGCAATCTTCTCGATTTTCTCGTTGCTGATGCTGCCGACCACGAACAGCACCAGGCCCATGGGCGGCGTGATCAGGCCCATGATCAGCGTCACGCTCATGACGACCGCAAAGTGGATCGGGTCGACGCCGACGCCGACCATGACCGGCGACAGGATCGGGCCGAGAATCAGGATGGCGGGGCCGGCATCCATGATGGTGCCGATGCCGAGCAGGAAGATGACGACCAGGAAGAACAGCAGGGCGGGATCGTCGGTGATGCCGAGGATGAAGCCGCTGACCAGCTGCGGCGTCCCCTTGAGGCTGACCAGTGAAGCAAAGGCGACGGCCGCGCCGACCAGCAGCAGCACCACTGCCGAGCTGAGCGCCGCCTTGCCGAACAGGGCCGGCAGGTCGCCAAGCTTGAGGTCGCGGGTCACGAACAGCCCGAGAATCAGAGCATAGAAGGCGGCGATGGCCGCACCTTCGGTGGGCGTGAAGATGCCGCCCACGATGCCGCCGATCAGGATCACCGGCGTCAGCAGGGGCATGAAGGCGGCGACGAACGCCTGCCACTTCTGGCGCCAGCTCGCCTTGGGCAGCGGCTCCGGAAATTCCTTGAAGCGGGTCATCACCGAGATGGCGATCATCAGGCCGACACCGATCAGGATGCCGGGCACGATGCCGCCGGCGAACATCCCGGCGACCGAGACGTTCATGATGAAGGCATAGAGGATGAAGATGCCGCTCGGCGGGATGATGCTGGCGATCACCGCCGAGGCGGCCGTCACCGCCGCCGAGAAGCGATTGGTGTAGCCCGACGACTTCATGGCCGGAATCATCACCGAGCCCAGCGCCGAGGCGTCCGCCACCGCCGAGCCGGAACCGCCGGCCAGCATCAGCGAGGAGGATACCGACACCTGACCCAGGCCGGCACGGCGGTGGCCGATCAGGGTCTCGGCGAAGCGCACGATGCGCGAGGTGACCCCGCCGGCCGTCATCAGCTCGCCGGCCAGGATGAAGAAGGGCAGCGCCATCAGCGGGAAGCTGTCGATGCCCGCGAACAGGCGCTGGAACAGCAGGTCGAGGAACATGACCTTGCCTTCCAGCACCAGGCTGATGCCCGGCGCGATCAGCATCAGAAAGACGATCGGCATGCCGGCGATCAGCAGCCCCGCGAAGATCCACAGATAGGCGAATGTCATGGTTCAGGCCTCCGCCTGGCGATGGTCGGGGTCCTGATCGCCGGCCGCGGCCTGCGGTGAGATCAGGGCATGAGCCGCGCGCAGCAGGCGCTCCAGGGAACACAGCGCGGTGAGGGCGAAGCTGAGAGGCAGCACGTAGTAGACCTGGGCCATGGGGATGCCAAGGGCCAGGCTCTGGGTGGTGGCGCCGCGCTCGATGCGGTCGAAGCCGAGCTGGATGCACCAGACGAGGGCGGCGAGGATGGCGGCCTCGATCAGTAGCTGCAGCAGCTGCCAGGGGCGGGAACCCCTGAACCATTCGGTGCACAGGTCGAGGCTTACGTTGAGCCCTTTCTTGTGGGCGGCCGGGAAGTACAGGAAGGCCATCCACACCATCATGTAGCGCGAGAGTTCCTCGGTCCAACCGAAGCTATCGCCCAGGGCGTAGCGATAGACGACGTGAACGATCATCACGGCCAGCATGGCGGCCAGCAGCAGCGTTGCCGCGTGACCCGCCCAGCGCGTCGTCAGCCGGTTGAGGCGATCGAGGAAGGATACGAGCGTTGGCATGCAGTGTCTCCGGGAGCCGCCTCGGCCGGGCGTGGCCTCGTCCAACGGCGGTCGCGTGTTTGTTGTCCGGTTGTCGGATCGCTGCGGCATCCGCTTTCGCAGCGCTACGAAATAGTAGGTATGCCCCAGGGGAGTGTCAAGCCGTGATGAGACGGTCGGGGAGGTCATCGTCGTTGAACTAAAGTCTTAATATCAGGGGGTTTTGGGAACGCTTGCCGTGTGCGTTCGGCGTCGGTGCTGGGGTTGGCCGGGGCGATGGATCGAGGCCATGACGAGTTGACACCGGGCCGGCGCTGACACAGTATTTCGTAGCGCTACGATTTTCGTCGCCATGGAGGCCATGGCGAGTCACCGAGAGGCAAGATGATGAACAAGGACCGACGCACCATCGACCAGCTGCGCAGTCAGCGCTGGTACAGTTCCCCGGACATGCGCGGCTTCGCACACCGGCAGCGCACCCAGCAGATGGGGCTGCGTCGCGAGGAGTTCATGGGCAAGCCGGTGGTCGGCATCCTCAACACCTGGAGCGAGCTGAGCCCCTGCCATGCGCACCTGCGGGATCGGGCCGATGCGGTCAAGCGTGCGGTGTGGGCCGCCGGCGGCTTTCCGGTGGAGCTGCCGGCGATGTCGCTCGGTGAGGTGATGGTCAAGCCGACCACCATGCTGTATCGCAATTTCCTGGCGATGGAGGCCGAGGAACTGCTGCGCTCGCACCCCCTCGATGGCGTGGTGCTGCTGGGCGGCTGCGACAAGACCACGCCGGGGCTGCTGATGGGCGCCATCAGCATGGATATTCCGGCGATCTTCTGTCCCGCGGGACCGATGCTCAACGGCAAGTGGAAGGGCAAGACCCTGGGCGCCGGCACCCACACTCGCAAGTACTGGGACGAGCTGCGCAGCGGCAACATCACCCAGGACGAGTGGGTGGACCTCGAGTCGCGCATGACCCGCTCCAACGGCACCTGCAACACCATGGGCACGGCCTCCACCATGACCTCCATCGTCGATGCCATGGGCCTGACCCTACCCGGCGCCTCGAGCATTCCGGCGGCGGATTCCGGCCACACCCGCATGGCCTCCGAGTGCGGCTCGCGCATCGTCGAGATGATCTGGGAGGACCTCAAGCCCTCCGACTTCCTGACCCGCGAGAGCTTCCTCAATGGCGCGCGCTGCTACATGGCCATGGGCGGCTCCACCAATGCCGCCGTGCATCTGATCGCCCTGGCGCGGCGGGCCAACGTGACGCTGACCCTCGACGACCTGGACGCCGTGGCCCGCCAGGTTCCGGTGCTCGCCAATATCTTTCCCTCGGGCGAGTACCTGATGGAGGACTTCTTCTACGCCGGGGGGCTGCCGGCGCTGCTCAAGCGGCTCGAAGGCCAGCTGGCGCTCGAGGCCCGTGGCATCTCCGGCAAGGCGCTGGGCGAATGGATCGCCCCGGCGGAGTGTTACGACGACGACGTCATTCGCCCCTTCGACCGGCCGGTCACGCCGGGCGCGGCCCTGGCCGTGCTGCGCGGCAACCTGGCGCCCAACGGGGCGGTCATCAAGGCCAGCGCGGCGAATCCGGAGCTGGCCCGACATCGCGGCCGTGCCGTGGTCTTCGACAACCATGCGGACCTGGTGGCGCGCATCGACGATCCGGCCCTCGACATCACCGCCGACTCGGTGCTGGTGCTGCGCAATGCCGGGCCCAAGGGGGCGCCGGGGATGCCCGAATGGGGCGCGCTGCCGATTCCCAAGAAGCTCCTGGCCCAGGGCGTCCGCGACATGCTGCGCATCTCGGATGCGCGCATGAGCGGCACGCATTACGGGACCTGCGTGCTGCACGTGGCGCCCGAGTCCTCGGTAGGCGGCCCGCTGGCACTGGTGCGCGATGGCGACGAGATCGAGCTGGACATCGAGGCCCGTCGTCTCGAGCTGTGCGTCGAGCCGAGCGTGCTCGAGGCGCGGCGCGAGGCCTGGCGAGCCCCGAGCCCGCGGATCGATCGCGGCTACACCGCGATCTTCCAGGAGCATGTGACCCAGGCCGATCAGGGATGCGATTTCGACATCCTCCAGAACGGTCAACGACAAGACGAACCCGAAATCTTCTGAGGTGACGACATGACGCTTCCCGTGAACCGCTTCAAGCAGTGGCTGGGCGAGTCCAGGGTACCGGTGGGGACCTGGCTGATGACCGCGAGTCCCAACGTGGCCGAGGCCATCGGCTTCGCCGGCTTCGACTATGTGGTGCTCGACATGGAGCACGTGCCGGTCGACGTGCCCCAGGCCATGGCCATCATGCAGGCCGTGGCCGGCACGCCGGCGGAGCTGGTGGTGCGCCTGCCCTGGAACGATCCGGTGATGGTCAAGCGGATGCTGGACAGCGGGGCCCAGACGCTGATGTTCCCCTACATCCAGAACGCCGAGGAGGCGCGCCAGGCGGTGGCTTCCACCCGCTATCCCGGGCGCGGCTTCCGAGGGGTGGCGGCGGTGCACCGCGCCAGCCGCTACGGTACCGTCAAGCGTTACCTCCAGGAGGCCGATCGCGAGATCGGCGTGATCCTGCAGCTCGAGACGCCGGAGGCGCTAGCGGTCCTGCCGGAGATCGCCGAGGTGGACGACGTCGATGCCGTGTTCGTCGGACCGGGGGACCTTTCCGCCGCCATGGACCATATCGGTGATATTCGTCACCCGGAGGTCCAGGAGGCGATCGCTGGGGCCGTGGCGGCCTGTCGGGCCCGTGACCTGCCGTGCGGCATCGTCGGCGCCGACCCGGCGCTGGTCGGCGAGTACATCGCCAAGGGATTCGCCTTCGTGGCCATCGGCTCCGACATGAGCCTGATGATGTCCCGGGCCCAGGAATACCTCGCCGCCGTGCGCGGCGAGAGCGCCGCCACCGAGAACAGCGGCGTCTATTGAGCATGGTCGAGACCCTCTCGCTGTCGTCGCCTCCCTGGCGTCTCTGCCTGGTGCCGTCCCTGGGCGGGGCCGTGTCGAGTCTCGGCCTGGCGGGGCGTGACGTGCTGCGGCCCCTGGAGGCCGAGCGGGCCGCAGCCGCCGAGGCGGTACGCCACAGCGGCGGCTACATGCTGGCGCCGTATTCCAATCGCATCGCCGACGCCGGTTTTACCTGGCAGGGCGAGAGGGTGCGGCTGGCGCGCAACTTCGGCGATCACCCCCACAGCCTGCACGGGTTCGCCTGGCAGCGCGCCTGGGCGGTGGAAGACCGGGACGTCAACGCCGCGAGCCTGGTGCTGGACCATCCCGGCGATGCCGACTGGCCCTGGCGCTGCCGGCTTCGCCAGAGCTGGCGGCTTGATGGTCGTCGCGTCAGCCTGGCGCTCGAGGTCGAGAACCGCGACGACCGGGACATGCCGGCGGGGCTTGGCTGGCACCCCTATTTCCTGCGCGATGGACTCGACATGGCGTTTCGCTGCGAGGGCGTGTGGCTGAGCGACGCCCGCCAGCTCCCGGAGCGTCATGTGCCCGTTCCCGCCGACTGGGACTACAGCGTCCGCCGCCCGGTGGGGGCGCCGGGCCTGGATCACTGCTTCACCGGCTGGGCGCGGGAGGCGCGACTGGCCTGGCCGTCGCGCGGCATCGCCGTGACCCTGACGGCCTGCGAAGCGTTGTCCCACCTGGTGGTATTCACCCCGGAAGAAAGCGACGTCGTCGGCATCGAGCCGGTCAGCCACGCCAACGATGCCCTCAACATGGCCGATCCGGCTGCGGCAGGAGTGCGTCACCTGGCGCCCGGCGAGCGGCTGGTCGGCCACATTCACCTGACAGGCGAGATCACATCATGACCGCTTCACCGTTCCGCTCCGTGCTGTTGGCCCGGGCCTCGCTGGGCGAATGCCCGGTGTGGGCCGGCGACGAAGGGGTACTCTATTGGGTGGACATCGAGGCGCCGAGCCTCAACCGCTTCGACCCCGCCAGCGGCGACAACACCGCCTATCCGCTGCCGGAACACATCGGCTGCATCGGCCGCCGCCGCGAGGGCGGCTTCATCGCCGGGCTGCGCTCCGGCCTGTGGCTGCTCGACGACCAGGCGCGGCCGCTGGAGTGCCTGGCCCGGCCGGTGTCCGACACCACGATCAGCCGCTTCAATGACGGCCGGGTCGACCCCTGGGGACGCTTCTGGGCGGGCACCATCCACGAGCCGCGGGACCTGCCCCTGGCCGGTCTTTACCGGGTCGACGCCGACCTCAGCTGCCGCCGACTGGCCGGCGAGGTGCTGGTGTCCAACGGCGTGGCCTTCAGCCCGGACCGTCGCTGGGCCTATCACTCCGATACGCCCAACCACGTGATCTACCGCTATCCGCTGGACCCGCAGAGCGGCGAGATCCTCGGCCCGCGCGAGGTGTTCCACCGCTTTCCCTTCGGCAACGGCCGGCCCGACGGTGCCGCCGTCGACAGCGAAGGATATTACTGGTCGGCGCTGTTCGAGGGCGGTCGCGTGGTGCGCCTGTCTCCCGAAGGCGAGCTCGTCGCCGAGTATCCGATCCCCGCCCGCTGCCCGACCATGTGCGCCTTCGGCGGCGAGGATCTCAAGACCCTCTACGTGACCAGCGCCCGTCACGGCCGACCGCCCGAAGAGCTCGCGGCCTATCCGCAGTCCGGGGACGTCTTCGCCATGCGTGTCGACGTCGCCGGCCGCCCCGAACCCCAATTCGCCGGCTGAGGCCGGCCCGCTTTCATCACTCAACAGGAGCCCATCATGCTCAACCTCCAGGACAAGGACCTGCTGCGCCAGGCGTGCCTGATCGACGGCGACTGGATCGGTGCCGACGACGGCGCCGTCGACGACGTCACCAATCCCGCCGACGGCAGCGTGATCGGCCGGGTGCCGCGCCTGGGCGATGCCGAGACCCGGCGTGCCATCGAGGCGGCCGAGCGCGCCATGCCCGAGTGGCGGGGCAAGACTGCCAAGCAGCGCGGCCTCCTGCTGCGTCGCTGGCACGACCTGATGCTCGAGCATCAGGAGGATCTGGCCGCGCTGATGACCGCCGAGCAGGGCAAGCCGCTGGACGAGGCCCGCGGGGAGATCGGCTTTGCGGCGAGCTTCCTGGAGTGGTTCGCCGAGGAGGGGCGTCGCACCTATGGCGAGGTGATTCCAAGCCCCATGGGCGATCGCCGCATGATGGTAGTCAAGCAGCCGGTGGGGGTGTGCGCCGCGATCACGCCCTGGAACTTCCCGGCCGCGATGATCGCGCGCAAGGCGGGTCCGGCTCTGGCCGCCGGCTGCACCATCGTCATCAAGCCGGCGGGCCAGACCCCCTACTCGGCACTCGCCATGGGCGAGCTGGCCCAGCGTGCCGGGATTCCGGCCGGCGTGGTCAACGTGGTCACCGGCGATGCCCGGGCCATCGGCGGTGCCATGACCGCAAGCCCCAGGGTCCGCAAGCTGAGCTTCACCGGCTCCACCGGCATCGGCAAGCTGCTGCTGCGCCAGTGCGCCGACACGGTCAAGAAGGTCTCCATGGAACTGGGCGGCAACGCGCCCTTCATCGTCTTCGACGACGCCGACCTGGAACAGGCCGTGGAGGGGGCGATGCTGGCCAAGTTCCGCAATGCCGGCCAGACCTGCGTGTGCGCCAATCGAATCTTCGTCCAGGCGGGCATTCACGATGCCTTCGTCGAGCGTCTGGCCGCCCGGGTCGCCGAACTCAGGGTCGGCCCCGGACACGAGGCGGGCGTCGAGGTCGGCCCGCTGATCGATGCCGCCGCCGCCGACAAGGTCGAGCAGCAGCTGCGCGATGCGTTGGCCAAGGGCGGCAAGCTGCATGTCGGCGGCGAGCGGCTGTCCGGCAACTTCCTGTCGCCGGCGGTGATCGCCGAGGCCACGCCGGAGATGGCGTGCTTTTCCGAGGAAACCTTCGGTCCCCTGGCGCCGGTGTTCCGCTTCGGCGAGGAGGCGGAGGTCCTGCGCCTGGCCAACGACACCGAGTACGGCCTGGCCGCCTATTGCTACACTCGCGACCTGGGCCGCGCCTGGCGCATGTCCGAGGGCCTGGACTACGGCATGGTGGGCATCAACAACGGCCACGTCTCCACCTGCGAGGCTCCCTTCGGTGGCGTCAAGGAATCCGGCCTGGGTCGCGAGGGCGCTCGCCAGGGTATCGAGGACTACCTCGAGATCAAGTACGTCAACATGGCCATCTGAGAGGCGAGATCATGAGCGACCAGCCCCCGGTTCAATACCATTCCCTGCGCGACAAGACGGTGTTCATTTCCGGAGGCGGCTCCGGTATCGGCGCCGCCCTGGTGCGCGCCTTCGCCGGCCAGGGTGCCAGAGTGGCCTTCGTCGATATCGATACCGCGGCATCACAGGCGCTGGTGGCCGAACTCGCGCCGGCCGAGGTGCGTTTCGACGAGTGCGATATCCGCGACATCGAGCGGCTTCAGGCGGTGATCGCCGAGGTGGAGCGCGATGTCGCGCCCATCGACGTGCTGATCAACAACGCCGGCCTCGACGATCGCCACTCCCTCGAGGAGCTGACTCCCGAGTACTGGGACAACTGCCAGGCCATCAACCTGCGTCACCATGTCTTCGCCACCCAGGCGGTGCTGCCCGCCATGAAGCGGCGAGGCGAGGGCAGCATCATCAACCTCGGCTCGATCTCCTGGATGCGCGGCCGCCCCGGGATGGTGGGCTATACCACTGCCAAGGCGGCCATCAATGGCCTGACCAGGACCCTGGCCCAGGAAATCGGCGTGCACGGCATCCGGGTCAACGCCCTGGTGCCGGGTGCCATCCTGACCGAGCGCCAGGAGCGGCTTTGGCTGACCCCGGAACTCAATCAGCGTTTCCTCGATCAGCAGGCGCTGAAGTTCCGGCTGGACGCCGACGACGTGGCGCGCATGGCGCTGTTCCTGGGCTCTGCGGAGAGCCGGGGCTGCACCGGCCAGAACTTCGTGGTCGATGCCGGCCTGACGCTCAACTGAGCCTTGCGTTCCGGGGGCATGCCTTCGGAACGCATGCCCGCTGTTGCCCATCGCTTCTTTTCCTCTTCACCAACGGGACACCATCATGATGCGCGTCATCCCCGAGTCGCACGCCGTCAGCCTCTATCGCGGCGACGCCCTGCTGTTTCGTCATAGTGCCGAGGCGCCGGCGATCCACGTCGGTCGCGGCCAGGCCCGCTTCGACATGTACCGGGGCAACTTCGAGATCGAGGACTATCTCGAGGCCCGCGAACCCTTGAGGCACCTGGAGGTGCTGGCGGAGGGCGATGGCCATCGCCTGGCCTTTCGGCGCCACGCCGACGACGCCCTGCAGCTCGAGCTGCGGCTCGAGACCCGCGGAGATGGCGCGACCCTGACCACCCTCTATGCCGCTCCGGGCATCAACCGTACCTGGTGGCGGCTGGCCGCCGAGCAGGGCGAGCATGTCTGGGGCTGCGGCGAACAGATGTCCTACCTGGATCTGCGCGGTCGCCATTTCCCGCTGTGGACCTCCGAGCCCGGCGTCGGCCGCGACAAGAGCACCTACGTCACCTGGCGTTCGGACGTCGAGAATCGCGCCGGCGGGGACTATTACCACACCAACTATCCCCAGCCGACCTTCCTGTCGTCGCGCTACTATGCCTGCCACGTGGAAACCAGCAGCTACGCTGACTTCGACTTCCGCCACGAGGACTTTCACGAACTGCAGGTCTGGGCGGTGCCGGAGCGCCTCGAGCTGTTCGCCGCGCCAAGCTACCTGGCACTGGTCGAGACGCTCGGCGCCCGGTTCGGCCATCAGCCACGGCTGCCCGAGTGGGTCTACGACGGGGTCATCCTGGGCCTCAAGCGCGGCAAGGCGCATGCGGAAGAAAAACTCGACCAGGCGCTGTCCGCCGACATGGCCGTCTCGGCGCTGTGGTGCGAGGACTGGGCGGGGATTCGCGAGACCAGCTTCGGCGCGCGGCTATTCTGGGACTGGAAGGCCTCCGAGAGCCGCTATCCGGACCTGGCCGGCTGGTGCCGCGAGCTGGGCGAGCGGGGCATTCGCTTCCTGGGCTACGTGAATCCCTATCTGTGCGTGGACGGCGAGCTCTACCCGGTGGCTCGCGACCGCGGCTACCTGGCCACCGATGGCCAGGGCGGGCCGGCCATCGTCGATTTCGGCGAATTCGACTGCGGCGTGGTGGATTTCACCAGCCCCGACGCCTGCGCCTGGTTCAAGGACGTCATCCTCAAGGCCAACATGCTCGACATCGGCATCAGCGGCTGGATGGCGGATTTCGGCGAGTACCTGCCCGTGGACGTGGCGCTTGCCAACGGCGTCTCGGCGGAGGTCGAGCACAACCGCTGGCCGACGCGCTGGGCCAGGGTCAATGCCGAGGCGGTGGCGGAGCGTGACAAGACCGCCGACGCCACCTTCTTCATGCGCGCCGGCTACACCGGCGTGCAGGCCCATTGCCCGCTGCTGTGGGGCGGCGACCAGTCGGTGGACTTCTCCCGTCACGACGGCATCGGCACGGTGATCACCGCGGCGCTGTCGTCGGGCCTGGTGGGCAATGCCTTCCATCACAGCGACATCGGCGGCTACACCAGCCTGTTCGGCAACGTGCGCAGCGCCGAGCTGTTCAAGCGCTGGGTGGACCTGGCCGCCTTCACGCCGGTGATGCGCACCCACGAGTGCAATCGACCCGGCGACAACCTGCAGTGGTTCGACAGCGCCGAGCTGACCCAACACCTGGCGCACATGAGCCGGGTCTATCGCCATCTTGCCCCCTATCTCAAGGCGCAGGTCGAGGAGGGTGCCGAACGGGGCATTCCGGTACAGCGTCCGCTGTTCCTGCACTTCGAGGGCGACCCCGAGGCCTATGCCACCCAGACCCAGTATCTCTACGGCCCGGACCTGCTGGTGGCGCCGGTGGTCGAGGAGGGCGTCGAGGCACGTGACGTCTACCTGCCGGCCGGCGAGACCTGGGTCCACCTGTGGAGCGGCGCCGTCGAGGCGGGTGGCCGCCGACTGCAGGTGGCCGCGCCGGATGGTCGTCCCCCGGTGTTCTTCCGGCAAGAGAGTGCCTGGCGAGGGCTCTTCGAGTCCGTGCCGGGGCGCGATGGATGAGCCTGCTGGAGCACCTGCCACTGCTGCTGGTGGTGGCGCTGGCGACCTACGCCCAGACCGTCACCGGCTTCGCCTTCGGCCTGATCTTCATGGCCGGGGTCGTGATGTTCGGCATTGCTCCGGTGGCGATGGGCGCCATCCTGATCAGCATCCTCAGCCTGTTCAACTGTGCGGTGGCCCTTTACGGCAAACGTGCCACCCTGGATCGCCGGGTCGTGCTGATCAGTGCTGCGAGCGGGATGGTCACCGTGTTCCTGGGCGTCCTGGCGCTGGACGCCCTGAGCGGCGAATACGTGGGCTGGCTGCAGGTGATTCTCGGCGTGGCCATCATCCTCAGCAGCCTGATCCTGGTGCGCCACCCCAGGCCGCGGCGCGAGCGCTCCTCGAACTGGAGCTTCGCGCTGTTCGGTGGACTGTCGGGATTCATGGGCGGCATGTTCTCGACCTCGGGGCCGCCCATGGTGTTCCAGCTCTACCGCCAGCCGCTGGCGCCCGCGGTCATTCGCGACTGCCTGCTGTTGATCTTTGCCATCAACAGCCTCCAGCGTCTGGCGATCGTGGCGGTTCAGGGCGCGCTCGAGCTCGAGGTGCTGGGACTGGCCGCCGCCGCGATCCCGGTGGTGGTGCTGTTCACCTGGCTGGGGCGCCGGTACCCGCCGCCGCTATCGCCGCGCAGCCTGCGGCGCGTCGCCTTCCTCCTGCTGATGGGATCGGGCGTCAGCCTGTGCCTGTCGGGACTCGGCTGACGGCCGCGCAAAGACGACGGCCGCAGAAGAGAGAACGGTCGTGAAAAGAGAGCGCGGTAATGAATGAGGGGCGCCGGTCGGCGCCCCTGTGACGTTCAGGAGGTGGCCAGCCCGATTCGCCGGGTCGAGCTTTCCCGCACCAGAAGCTCGAAGCCGAGATCGATCGAGGTCTCGACGGTGTTGCCCTGCAGGCGGTCGAGCAGGGCGACGGCGATCCTGTCGCCGATTTCCTCGCGGGGCGGACGGACCGTCGAGATGGCCGGTACGCAGCAGTTGCTGAAGTCCATGTCACCGAAGCCCACCAGCGCAATGTCCTCGGGGATGCGCACGCCCTGGGCCTGCGCCTGGGCGATGGCCCCCAGGGCCAGGACGTCGTTCGAGAACACGATGCCGTCCACGTCCGGCTGCTCGGCGAGCAGCGTACGCAGCGCTTCACGAGCGGCTTCGGCCATGCGGCCGGTGCCGGTGTCGATGATCCGGCAATCGGCGCTGCCGAGCAGGTCCCGACAGGCGGTCCTGACGCCGGTGGCCCGCAGCTGGGCGCGGTTGTCGACGCTCAGCCGAGCGCCGATGAAGGCCAGGCGTCGACAGCCCGATTCGATGAGATGACGCGCCTGGGCTCGTCCGACGTCCTCGTGGGAAAAGCCGATCATGGTGTCCAGGGCATTGGAGCCCAGCTCCCACATCTCCACCACCGGAATCGCGGAGCTGGTCAGGATGCGGCGCGTCTCTCGGGTGTGCTGAAGCCCGGTGAGCACCATGGCGCTGGGCGACCAGGACATGAAGGTGCGCACCAGCGACTCCTCCTGCTGCTCGGAGTACTCGCTGTGACCGAGCAGCAACTGGTAGCCGTGGCGGCTCAGGGACAGCTGCATGCGGCTGACGGTCGAGGCGAACATGGAATTGACCATGGACGGCACGACGACACCGATCACCCGGGTCTTGGCCGCGGCCAGCGCGCCCGCCATCAGGTTGGGCACATAGCCCAGGGTGTCGATGGCCTCCTGGATGCGGCGGCCCAGGGTGTCGGACACTTCGTCGGGACGGCGCAGGTAGAGCGACACCGTGCTGGCCGAGACGCCGGAAAGCTTGGCGACGTCCGTCATGGTCACGCGCTTGGTGCTGCGTCGGGAGCGCTGTTGGCTGCTCATGCTGATTGCTCGATTGATGTGGCCGGGACGTCGGAAAGTGCCTCGGGTCGAGCCAGGTGGCGACCATGGAAAGCACTTGCATGAATCCTATCATACCCCCGCGTGGCCTCGTCCAAGGCGGGCCGGGGAGGAAAAAGGCCCCATGGCATCGTCGCCATGGGGCAGGATCGAAACGCCATCGAGCGCGGGGCGCGTAGGCCCGTCAGTCGATCAGAACCAGGTTTCCGCCTGGACGCCGAAGCTCCACTGGCCGCCGGTATAGCCCTCCTGGCCGAAGGCATCATCGGCGGCGAAATCGTTCAGCTCGTCATCCCAACTGATGTAGGACGCGAAGGCACGCAGCTCGGGGCGCTGCCAGAAGCCGCCCACCTGGGGCTTGAAGGTCGGCGCGATGGTGAACTTGGCGAAGTTGCCCTTCGCGGCGCGGCGTCCCTTGTAGCCTTGGGGGTCGAGATCCATGGCCTGGTAGCTGGCTTCGTACTGCATTTCGAAGTTCTCGGTGAGCTCGTTGGCGATGCGCGCGTTGAGCGAAGCCCAGCGGTAGTCGTCGCCCTCGACGAACCGGTCCTCGCTGACTTCGGCCAGCAGCGCCGGCGCGATCCGCCAGTCCGGCGTCAGGTAGGTGGTGCCCTGGATGGCCAGGCGGGTGGCCTGGGCGTCGTCCAGCAGCTCGCCGTTGGCTCCGATCTGCTTGACCTCGGCGCCGAGTCCCTGGCCGTGCAGCAGGGCCGCCCGGAAGCCGCCGTCGGCCAGCCCGAAGAAGCTGTCGCCCTTGTAGGCAAGCATGGCGTGAAGACCACTGTCGGCGGCGGTGCCGGCACCGTCGGTGAGTCGTTGGTCGTTGTCGGCGGCCGAGATCGCGTTGAGCATCAACTGCCAGTTCCCGACGTAGTTGTTGGCGGTCAGGATCAGGCTGTCGGTATCGTCGCTGAGCCCGGTGTCTTCCGGGTCGAGGCGGAAGTCGTCGAAGCTGCGCCCGTACAGCGAGAAGTTCGCCTTCCAGGCATCGCCGAGCTGGACGTCGTAGACCCCTGCGCCGAGGCCCGCCAGCTTGACCACATCGCTGTCGAGCCAGTGGATGTCGAAGTTGTCGCGATCCAGACGCTTGCCGGCCCACAGGGTGGCGTCCTCGAAGGCGCCTCCCTCGAGGCTCGGCAGATCCGAGAGCTCGACGAAGACCTGTCGCACGTTCAGGTCGGATTCGTTGGCCGTCCAGTCGTTACTGGTCTCGACCGAATCGGCGAAGGACACCTGGAAGCGCTGCTTGGCGCCGCTGGCATAGGTGTGCTGGTGGCTCAGCCGGGCATGCACGTAGGTATCCGGCTCGTTGCCCAGGCGACCCACGGCACCGCCCACGGTGCCGGCGGGCGTCACATAGGGGCCGCCGGGCAGGCTCTTGCCCTCGTCGCCGAGCAGCAGGCCGGAACGGGCGTAGGCGCTGAAGGAGAAGTCGTCATCGCTGCTGGCCTGATCCTCGAGGGCGGAGAGCCTGGCCTCGTAGCCTTCGTCGGGGGCCTGTTCCTCCAGGCGAGCCTCGGCGGCCTCGGCGCGGCGTTCGGCGGCGATCACCCGAGCCTCGAGCGCTGCCAGGCGGGCTTCGATGTCGGCGTCGTCGGCCTGGGCATTGGCACTCATGCCGGTCAGCGCAAGGGCGGCGGCGAGGGGCGCGAGCTGGAAGGTCTTGGTCATGAGGGGATCCCGGTTTGCGTGTGTTGTTGTCGTGATCTGCGAAAATTGAATTTCGTAGCGCTGCGAAATTCGTGCCTAATCGTAGCGCTACGAAAAACGAGTGCCATTCGGCTTTGGTCGTAGTGGGCTAGGTAAATTGGGATAGATCTAGTGGGTCAGGTCGAGTGGATGCCTGGAACGTGAGCGATAAGGGAGCAGATGATGTGCTCTCGCAGCGATACGAAAATGTGCCGCTGGCCAGGGTGGCCAGCGGCACCTCTCAGACGGCCAGGGCCTGTCGCCTGGCGTGCATGTAGGACGTGAGTCGGATGACCTGCTGCTCGGTGAGGCGCAGGGCCAGCTTGGTGCGGCGCCAGAGAATGTCCTGGGGCTCGCGGGCCCATTCATGTTCCACCAGGTAGTCCACCTCGGCGGCGGACAGGCCGGCGCCGAAGTCCTCGCCGAGTTCATGGCGTGACGACTTGCCGGCCAGGAACCGATGGCACAGCGAGCCGTAGGTGCGGGCGAAGCGTCGCGCCTGGTCGGCTGTCAGGAAGGGGTAGTCGGTCTCCAGGCGGCGACGAAACGTCTCCTGGTCGCCGATATCGCCGCCCGGCAGCGGGGCGTTTGCCGTCCAGGCGGGTTTCATGGCAGGCAGGTGCGGCGCAAGGCTCGCCAGCGCGGCCTCGGCGAGCTTGCGATAGGTGGTGATCTTGCCGCCGAACACCGACAGCAGCGGGGCGCCATGGGTGTCGAGATCCAGCGTGTAGTCGCGGGTCATGGCCGAGGGATCGGCAGACTCGTCATCGCATAGCGGACGCACGCCGGAGAAGGTGCGAATGACATCGTCGCGCGTCAGCGGGGTGGTGAAGTGGTCGTTAACGACGTCCAGCAGGTAGGCGATCTCCTCCTCGCTGGCCTCGACTCGAGCGGGGTCTCCCTGGTAGCGGCGATCGGTGGTGCCGATCAGGCTGAAGTCCTCTTCGTAGGGCAGTACGAAGACGATCCGCTTGTCGGTGTTCTGCAGGATGAAGGCACGCTCGTCGCCGTTGCGCCTCGGCACGATGATGTGGCTGCCCTGGATCATGCGCACGCCGTAGCGGGAAGCGCGGGGCGTCATGCCGCGAATGACGCTGTCCACCCAGGGGCCGGAGGCGTTGACCAGCGAGCGGGCGTGGCGGGTCAGGCGCATGCCGCTGGCCACGTCTTCCAGATCGATTTCCCAGTGCCCGTCGACCTCGCGGGCGCCGACGCAGCGCGTGCCCACCAGGACCTCGGCGCCGGACTCGCTGGCCTGAATGGCGTTGAGGACCACCAGACGAGCGTCGTCCACCCAGCAGTCCGAGTATTCGAAGCCCCGCGACAGGTCGGGCGACAGGCCCAGTTCCGGTGCCAGGCGCAGCCCCCGGGAGGCGGGCAGGCGACGACGCTTGCCGAGGTGGTCGTAGAGAAACAGCCCGGCGCGCAGCATCCAGGCAGGGCGGAGATGCGAGCGGTGGGGCAGCACGAAGCGCAGCGGCCAGATGATATGGGGCGCCTTGGCGAGCAGCGTCTCGCGCTCGCGCAGGGCTTCGCGGACCAGGCGGAACTCGTGGTGCTCCAGGTAGCGCAGACCGCCATGAATCAGCTTGCTGCTGGCCGAGGAGGTGGCGCTGGCCAGGTCGGCCTGTTCGCAAAGGCCGACCGAGAGGCCGCGTCCGGCGGCATCGGCGGCAATGCCGGCGCCATTGATGCCGCCGCCGATCACGAAGAGGTCCAGGATATCGGAAGAAGTCGCCATGTCACGCTCCGGTGGGCACTGGGCCGTGTGGGGATGATGTCGATGATGTTGGAAAGCGAAAATAGATTATTTGAAAACGAACATCAAGCGGCAAGGCGTTCCCGCCGGGCAGGAACGACACGAAATGGCGCGCCGGGCGGGAGGAGAGAAAGAGGGTCAGGCGAGGTGCAGGGCGACGTCGTGCTCGCGTAGCAGTTCCTGGATGCGCTCGGAGGGCTGGCGGTCGGTGAACAGGGCGTCGAGCTGCGCGAGATTGCCCTGGCGAACGACCGGGTTGCGCTGGAACTTCGAGTGGTCGGCGGCCAGGAAGACCTGGCGAGAGTTGTGAATGATCGCCTGGGCGACGCGCACTTCCTGATAGTCGAATTCCAGCAGCGAGCCGTCTTCATCGATACCGCTGATGCCGATGACGCCGAAATCGACCTTGAACTGGTTGATGAAGTCGATGGTCGCCTCGCCGATGATGCCGCCGTCGCGGGAGCGGACCTGGCCGCCGGCGACGATCACGTTGAAGTCTTCCTTGCGCTGGAGGATGGCGGCCACGTTGAGGTTGTTGGTGATCACCTCGAGGCCCTGGTGGTCGAGCAGGGCCTCGGCCACCACTTCGTTGCTGGTGCCGATGTTGATGAACAGCGAGGCGTGGTCGGGAATGTGGCGGGCGAGTAGCGTCGCGATGCGCTGCTTGGCCTCCAGGTTGAGGCTCTTGCGCATCGAATAGGCGGTGTTGACCGTGCTCGACTCGAGGCCGGCGCCGCCGTGAACGCGCCTGAGCTGGCCGTCGCCGGAGAGCCGGTTGAGGTCTCGGCGAATCGTCTGGGGCGTCACCGCAAAATGTTCGGTGAGCTGCTCGATGCTGGCGTAGCCCTGGCGGCGAACGAGCTCGACGATGCTGTCTTGGCGCTGCTGTGGGGTCATGCTAACTCCTTGATGACGCTGATTCTACGACATCAGTCTATGCCATGCAGGGTAGATTCTCGGACATTTCATTAGACCAAAGTCTTGGGTTAGGGCCCGGCGTGTCAATTGAGAGAGGTGGCCGACTCGCGTACTCTTTGTGATCGTAAATGAACATTTTGGTTGCACAAGCGAAACTCGTCGCCATAACCACAACTCCAGGATGCTTGCCATGGCTTCTTACCTGCTTGCCATCGATCAGGGTACCACCAGCTCCCGTGCCATCCTCTTCGATCGCGAGGGGCATGGCGTCGCCACTGCCCAGAGAGAATTTCCCCAGCAGTTTCCGGCCGATGGCTGGGTCGAGCATGATCCCGAAGCGATCTGGGACTCGGTAGTCGCTACCTGTCGCCAGGTGATCGCCGAGCACGGGGTGAGCGTGAAGGATATTGCCGGCATCGGTATCACCAACCAGCGAGAAACGACCCTGCTGTGGGACCGCGAGACCGGCGAGCCCCTCCATAATGCCATCGTCTGGCAGGACCGGCGCACGGCCGATCATTGCCATGCCCTGCGCCAGGCCGGGCATACCGAGCTGGTGCAGGCGCGTACCGGGCTGCTGATTGATCCCTATTTCTCGGCCACCAAGCTGGCCTGGTTGCTCGACAACGTCGAGGGCGCCCGGGAGCGTGCGGAGCGGGGCGAACTGGCGTTCGGTACCGTCGACACCTTCCTGATCTGGCGCCTGACCGGTGGCCGGGTGCATGCCACGGATGCCACCAACGCGTCACGCACGGCGCTGTTCGACATTCATTCGCAGCGCTGGGATCCGGAGCTGCTGGCGCTGTTCGATATTCCGGCGAGCCTGCTGCCCGAGGTGCGGGATTCCAGCGATGACTTCGGACTGACCTGTCCGGAGTTCCTGGGGGGCGAGCTGCCGATCGCCGGGGTCGCCGGCGATCAGCAGGCGGCCCTGGTCGGCCAGGCCTGCTTTTCGCCGGGGATGGGCAAGAGCACCTATGGCACCGGCTGCTTCATGATCGTCAACACCGGAGAGCATGCCGAGGTGTCGCGGAACCGGCTGCTGACCACGGTCGGCTATCGGCTCAATGGCGTGCCGACCTACGCCATGGAAGGTAGCATCTTCGTCGCCGGCGCCACCGTCCAGTGGCTGCGCGATGGCCTCAAGCTGTTTGCCGATGCCGCCGAGACCGAGACCCTGGCGCGGCAGACCAAGAGCGGCCACAGCGTGTACCTGGTGCCGGCCTTTACCGGGCTCGGCGCGCCGCATTGGGACCCCAAGGCTCGCGGTGCCATCCTGGGCCTGACGCGCGATACCGGCATCGCCGATATCGTGGCCGCCGGGCTGCAGGCGGTGTGCTACCAGACCCGCGACCTGCAGGTCTGCATGAGCGATGACATGAGCACGCCGCCGGGCACTCTGCGGGTGGATGGCGGCATGGTGGGCAACAACTGGGTGATGCAGTTCCTGGCCGACATGCTGGGAGTGCAGGTGGACCGTCCGGGAATTCTCGAGACCACGGCCCTGGGGGCTGCCTATCTGGCCGGCCTGCGCCTGGGATGGTATCGGGACCTCGACGAGATCGCCGCCCTCTGGCGTTGCGAACGAAGCTTCAGTCCGGCGATGGACGAGGCCGAGCGCGAGCGCCTGTATGGCGGCTGGCTCGAGGCGGTGGATCGGGTGCGCTGTGCGCCGGACGAGTCTGCGCCAACTTCCTGATCTTGCGCGTTTCGTGTTGGCAAAAGGGGGTTGCATTTTCCGTCCGGGTCAGTAGAATACGCAACCGTTGTCACGGCGAACATCGCCGGAAACGTAGGACCATAGCTCAGTTGGTTAGAGCGCCACGTTGACATCGTGGAGGTCGGCGGTTCAAATCCGCCTGGTCCTACCATCTCGACATCGCAGCAGGACCATAGCTCAGTTGGTTAGAGCGCCACGTTGACATCGTGGAGGTCAGCGGTTCAAATCCGCTTGGTCCTACCAGATTCCCGAAACGCCCCGTGCTCCAGGCACGGGGCGTTTTCGTGTGCTTGCATGGCACGCCTGCCCTGCCTGGCGTTGGCCGGGCAGGGCAGGGCGCTGCTAGTTCAGATCCGTGTGTTCGACGAAGACCTGTACCAGTGCCTCCAGGCCTTCCTGGTCGTTGGCGCTGAAGCGGCCTTGCCTGGGGCTGTCGAGGTCGAGCACGCCCCATAGCCGGTCATCGACCATCACCGGAATCACCAGCTCGGCCCGTGAGGCCGCGTCGCAGGCGATATGATCGGCGACGGCGTGAACGTCGTCGATGCGCTGAGTCTCCCGCGTGCGGGCCGCTGCGCCGCAGACGCCCTTGCTGAAGGGGATCGGGTGGCAGGCTGGCTTGCCCTGGAAGGGGCCCAGGTCGAGTCGCTGGGGCTCGCGCTGCAGGTAGAAGCCCACCCAGTTCAGTTCGGGGATCTCCTGCATGATGAAGGCGCTGGTCTGGGCGCTGTTGGTCAGCCAGTCGCGGGTGTCCAGCAGGGCGCCGAGCTGGCGGGCGAGCAGGGCGTAGTCGGTCATGATGTCTCCTTCAACGACAGGGGCCGGCACATCGGCCGGCCCCAAACTTCTCAATCCTGAGGGTAATGCGGAATGCGTTACGAGCGAGGATAGGCTGGCCGCAGCCGGAGCGCAGCTCCCGGAGTGTAGCCCGCTACATGAGGAGAGCGAGCACCGTAGGCGGCCAGGATATCGAGCGCAGTAGCAGTCCGCTTGCCCTCATTCCCAGCCCGGGACGGCCGCGCCCTTGAAAAGCTCCTCTGCCTTGGCGGCGACCTCGTCGGTCTGGTAGGCGTCGACCAGCTGCTGGATCTCCTCGCGGTCCTCGTCCCCGGCGCGTACGGCGATGATGTTGACGTAGGGCGACTCGGGGCCTTCCTTGATCAGGGCGTCGTCCAGGCTCAGGCCGGCCGGCTGGGCGAAGGTGTTGTTGATGAAGGCCATGTCCACGTCGGGCAGCACGCGGGGCAGCTGCGCGGCCTCGATTTCGCGGAACTCGAAGTCATGCGGGTTCTCGACGATGTTCAGCGGGGTGGCCACGAGGTTCTTGGGGTCGTCCAGGGTGATCAGGCCCTCTTCATGCAGCAGGATCAGCGAGCGACCCTCGTTGGTCGGGTCGTTGGGCAGGGCGATGGTGGCGCCATCCGGCAGTGCCTCGATGCTGTCATACTTCTCGGAGTAGGCGCCGATCGGATAGACGAAGGTGCGGCCGGCGATGGCGAAGTCGTAGCCGCGATCCTCGACCATCGACTGCATGTAGGGTTCGTGCTGGTAGGCGTTGGCGTCCAGGCTGCCGTCGGCCAGCGCGGCATTGGGCGTGACGTAGTCGGTGAACTCGATGATCTCGACGTCCAGGCCGTACTCTTGCTCGGCAATGTCCGCAGCGACTTGCATGACGTCGGTCTCGGGGCCTGCCACCGTGCCCACCTTGATGCTGTGCTCGTCGGCGTTGGCCTGGCCGATGGCCAGGGTCAGGGCGGAAGCGGCGAGGCCGCCGATCAGGATGTTGCGCATATAGTGAGCCTCCTTCTGTTTCGTCTCGATATTAATGTAATAAGCAGGTTGTCTTAAATAGCTTTCAGTTATTAATTCGATGTCACCTTGCGGAGGCTCTGATTTGCGTAGCGAGCGATGACAGGCGGGGGCGCCTAGCCTGGTCGCCGCCGGAGCGCAGCTTCCGGAGTGTAGCCCGCTACATGAGACACGACCGGGCCGGCGCACCGGCACCGCCGGTGGCCAGGATGTCGAGCGCAGCACTAAATCAGAGTCCTCCTTTACTTGTGGTCGCTCTTGCGCACCAGGTAATCCCCCAGGCTCTGGAAGCCCTGGACCATGAACACCAGAATCACCACGGTGATCAGCATGATGGTGGGGTTGAAGCGGTTGTAGCCATAGCGAATGCCCAGGTCGCCGAGCCCGCCGCCGCCGACCGCGCCGGCCATGGCGGAATAGCTCACCAGGGTCACGATGGTGACGGTCAGGGCGGTGAAGATGCCGCCCCTTGCCTCGGGCAGCAGCACCTTGACGATGATCTGCCACGGGGTGGCGCCCATGGACTGGGCGGCTTCCACCAGGCCGGGCGAGATCTCGTTCAGGGCGCCTTCGACCAGGCGGGCGATGAAGGGGATCGCGGCGATGGTCAGCGGTACCACGGCGGCGTTGGTGCCGATGGAGGAGCCGACCAGGGCGCGGGTGAAGGGAATGATCGCGACCATCAGGATGATGAAGGGCACCGAGCGGCCGACATTGGTGATGATGCCGAGCGCGCCGTTGACGACCGGCTGGGCCAGGATCTGGCGCGGTCGGGTGACATAGAGCAGCACGCCGAGCGGAATGCCCAGCGCCGCCGAGATCAGTCCGGAGATCGCCACCATGTAGAGGGTGTCGAGGGTGGCCTCGAGGATCAGTTCAAGCATCGCGCTGGACATGGCCGAGCACCTCCACCTGCAGGTCGTGGGTTTCCAGGTAGGCGATGGCGCGGCGGGTGTCGTCCGCGTCGCCCATCAGTTCGGCGATCATCAGCCCCAGGGTGCGATCCTGGATCGACTCCACCTTGGCCTGGAGAATGCTGACGTCCACGCCGCATTCCCGTGCCAGGCGCGAGATCAGCGGGGTGGAGACGGCGTCCCCGGAGAAGGCCAGCCTGACGACCGGGTGGGTGCGCGCGCCGGGCGCTTCCTCCAGGCGCTCGATCAGCGCCCGCGGCGGCTCGAGCTCCAGGAAGTCGTTGAGGAATTCGCGTCCCAGCCGGGTGCGCGGGGCGGTGAAGAAGTCGCCGACGTCGGCCTCTTCGACCAGCTCGCCGCCGGAGATCAGGCTGACCCGGTGGCAGATGGTCTTGACCACTTCCATTTCGTGAGTGATCAGCAGGATGGTCAGTCCGAGCTGCTGGTTGATGTCCTGCAGCAACTCCAGGATCGAGCCGGTGGTGTGCGGGTCGAGCGCCGAGGTGGCCTCGTCGCACAGCAGCACCGTGGGGCGACTGGCCAGGGCGCGGGCGATGGCCACCCGCTGCTTCTGGCCGCCGGAGAGCTGGGCCGGGTAGTGGCTGGCCTTGTCGGCCAGGCCGACCAGCTCCAGCAGCGGGGTGACGCGCTCACGGATCTCGGTCCTGTTCACGCCCATCAGTTCGAGCGGCAGGGCGACGTTGTCGAAGACGGTACGTGAGGTCAGCAGGTTGAAGTGCTGGAAGATCATGCCGATGCGATGGCGCGCCTGGTTGAGGGCGTCTCGCGACAGGCCGGTGAGCTCTTGCCCGTCCACCGTGACGCTGCCCGTCGTCGGGCGCTCCAGCAGGTTCACGCAGCGGATCAGGGTCGACTTGCCGGCGCCGGACAGGCCGATGACGCCGTGGATCTGGCCCTTGGGCACGTGCAGGTCGAAGGCCTTGAGGGCCTCGACGCCGTCTCGCTTACCCTTGGCGAAGTAGGTCTTGGATACGTTGTGCAGTCGAATCATCTGGGCCACCAGGGGTGGCGCCGGGGTGGGGCGGGCGGCGTGCGCGTGGCGGGCGGGAATAAAAAAAGGCCACCCTGACGGGTGGCCATCAACGCTGGACACACCCTTTTAGCTGCACTTGCACATCGCGCGACTGGCAAGCCGTGCGACGTCGGCGCCCGCAATCCGGGTTCAAATCGGCGCCTTCAAAATGTGGCCGCAATCCTAGGTCTCGAACGAACGTATGTCAAACTCTTTGGTGCATGTTGGCAGGCATGAAGCGCACGGTTGGTGATAATCACTGATATTGATTCAAGAGCAGCAAGATCATCTGTTTCATGGGCCTTCGGCTAATCGGATTTGGCTTGTCTCGGCGGGAGCTGGGGCGTGCGGCATGGACGCGACCGGGCACGTTTTTCTACACTGAGCGACTTCCTGCCCGTCGGGGCGGCACGACACGAGAGGAAAGGCATGTTCACAGGCATCGTCCAGGGTACCGCTGAAGTGGTGGCCATCGAGGAGGCGGAAGCCTTCCGCACCCACGTTCTGGTGCTGCCGGAGTCCCTGCGCCACGGGCTCGAGATCGGGGCGTCGGTGGCCCACAACGGTGTCTGCCTGACCGTCACGGCGATCGACGGCGAGCGCGTGAGCTTCGATTTGATGCGCGAGACCCTGAGAGTCACCAACCTGGGGGCGCTCGGCGTGGGCGGTCGGGTCAACGTCGAGCGGGCGGCACGTTTCGGCGACGAGATTGGTGGCCACGCCATGTCCGGTCACGTGATGGCCACGGCGGAACTGGTCGAGATCGATGAGGCGCCCAATAATCGCCGACTGTGGTTCGAGCTGCCTGGAGCGCTGGGCCGCTTCCTGTTCGACAAGGGCTATATCGGCGTCGACGGTGCCAGCCTGACCATCGGCGAGACACGCCAGGCCACCACCGGGCACGGCCCGCGTTTCTGCGTCGACCTGATCCCCGAGACCCTGGCGCGTACCGTGCTGGCAGACCGCGTGCCCGGAGACCGGGTCAACATCGAGATCGACCCCCAGACCCAGGCCATCGTCGAGACGGTCGAGCGTGTCATGGCGGCCCGGGGCGCCTGAGGCGTTCAGACTGCGTTGGCCAGACGACTGGCCACGCTTTCGGGGGTCCCGTATATATCAGTGAGTCGTGCCGCACTCGCCAGGTGGCGTCTCGCTTCCCGGGACGCCATCCGCTACCATGTGCGGCTTTTCTCGCACCCTGGACGCGACATCGCAGCGTAGGACGACTCTCATGCCGAAACGCCTGATCGCCAATCACTTCAAGCTCGCCGAACACGGCACCGACGTGAAGACCGAGGTCATCGCCGGGATTACCACCTTCCTGACCATGGCCTATATCATCTTCGTCAACCCGAGCATCCTCTCCGAGTCCGGCATGGATTACGGCGCGGTGTTCGTGGCGACATGCCTGGCGTCGGCCGTGGGGTGTTTGATCATGGGCCTGTGGGCCAACTATCCCATCGCCCTGGCGCCCGGAATGGGGCTCAACGCCTTCTTCACCTACGGCGTGGTGATGGGCATGGGCTACAGCTGGGAGGCGGCGCTGGGTGCGGTCTTCCTGTCCGGCCTCACCTTCTTCCTGCTCAGCATATTCCGCATCCGCGAGTGGATCATCAACTCGATCCCCATGTCGCTGCGCCTGGGGATTGCCGCCGGCATCGGCCTGTTTCTGGCGATGATCGCGCTGAAGAACGCCGGCATCGTGGTCGCCAACCCGGCTACCTATGTGGCATTGGGCGACCTGACCCAGCCTTCGGCCCTCTATGCACTGCTTGGCTTCTTCGTGATCACCGCGCTGTCGCACCTGCGCGTGACCGGTGCGGTGATGATCGGCATCCTCGGCATCACCGTGCTGGCCATCCTGCTCGGCCACAACGAGTTCGGCGGCGTCGTCTCCATGCCGCCGTCCATCGCTCCGACGCTGATGCAGCTCGACCTGGCCGGCGCCTTCGACATCGCCATGTTCAGCGTGGTGTTCGCCTTCCTGTTCGTCGATCTTTTCGACACGTCCGGCACCCTGATCGGCGTCGCCCACCGAGGCGGCCTGCTCGACGAGGAAGGCAAGCTGCCGCGCATCGGCCGTGCCATGATGGCCGACAGCGGGGCGTCCATGGCCGGCGCTGCGCTCGGCACCTCCACGACCACCAGCTACATCGAGTCCACCGCCGGCATCGTGTCCGGTGGACGCACCGGCCTGACCGCCGTGGTGGTCGGCGTGCTGTTCCTGGTCAGCCTGTTCTTTTCTCCGCTGGCAGGCTCCATCCCGGCCTACGCCACCGCCGGCGCGCTGCTGTACGTGGCGGTGCTGATGGCCGGCAGCCTGGCCCACGCCGACTGGAACGACGCCACCGAGGCGGCGCCGGTACTGATCGCTGCGCTTGCCATGCCGTTGACCTTTTCCATTGCCGAGGGCATCGCGCTGGGCTTCATCAGCTACGCGGCCATCAAGGCCCTGTCCGGGCGTTTCCGCGACCTGAACCCGGCCGTGGTGATCCTGGCGCTGGTCTTTTGCGCCAAGTTCCTGTTCCTCGACTGACACTGACCGACGAGAATTGCGATGAGCATCTACGGCGACTACATCAAGTCCGTCATCCGCACCGTCCCCGACTGGCCGCAGCCGGGGGTCAACTTCCGCGATATCACGCCGCTGCTGCAGAACAGCGCGGCCTTCCGCAAGCTGATCGACAGCTTCGTGCACCGCTATCAGGAGATGGATCTCGATGCCATCGCCGCCATCGATGCGCGCGGCTTCATCGTCGGTGCTCCGCTGGCCTACGAGCTGGGTTGCAGCTTCGTGCCGGTGCGCAAGAAGGGCAAGCTGCCGTTCAAGACCATCAGCGAGACCTATACGCTGGAATACGGCGAAGCCGAGGTCGAGCTGCACAGCGACGCCTTTCACGAAGGTGACCGCATCCTGGTGGTCGACGACCTGATCGCCACCGGCGGCACCATGCTGGCCGCCGCCAAGCTGATCACCCGCAGCGGCGGCCAGGTGGTCGAGACCGCCACCATCGTCGATCTGCCGGACCTGGGCGGCGCGGATCGCATTCGCGAGGCGGGCTACAGCGTCTTCGCGGTCTGTTCCTTCACCGAGGATGAGTGAGGTCGCCATGAGCCATCAGCGCTATCACCAGCATTTCACCGTCTCCTGGGACCAGCTCCATCGCGACGTGCGCGAACTCTGCCACCGGCTGGTCGAGCGCGACTTCAAGGGCATCGTCGCGATCACTCGCGGGGGGCTGATTCCCGCCGCGCTGATTGCCCGCGAGCTCAACGTGCGGCTGATCGATACCGTCTGCATCAGTAGCTACGACGGCAAGGATCAGGGCGAGCTCGAGGTCATGAAAGGGGTCGACCACGACGGCGATGGCTGGCTGCTGGTGGACGATCTGGTCGATACCGGCAAGACCGCGCGCAAGGTGCGCGAGATGCTGCCCAAGGCGCATTTCGTGACCGTCTACGCCAAGCCGGAAGGGCGCCCGCTGGTCGATCAGTACCTCACCGAGGTGGCGCAGGACTGCTGGATCCAGTTCCCCTGGGACATGGGCGTGGCCTATGTCGAACCCCTGGCCGACCAGATCAAGCGCTGAATCATGAACTGTCCGTTACCCGATAGCTGGCAGCGCTGGCTCGGCGACGAGTTCGCGGCGCCCTACATGCAGGCGCTGCGCGACTTCCTGTCCGCCGAGAAGGCGGCCCGCAAGGTCATCTATCCGCATTCCTCGAACTGGTTCCGCGCCTTCGAGCTGACCCCGTTGGATCAGGTCAGGGTGGTGATCCTGGGGCAGGATCCCTACCACGGTCCGGGACAGGCCCACGGGCTGTGCTTCTCGGTGCGAGCCGGGGTGCGCACGCCGCCGTCGCTGGTCAACATCTACAAGGAACTGGCCGCCGATGTGGGCTTCGTGCCCGTCGATCACGGTCACCTGGAGCATTGGGCGCGCCAGGGCGTATTGCTGCTCAACACCTCGTTGACCGTCGAGCAGGGCAATGCCGGTTCCCACCGCGGCAAGGGCTGGGAGACCTTCACCGACCGGGCCATCGCCACGGTCAACGAGCACGCCGAGCCGACCGTCTTCCTGCTGTGGGGCAGCCATGCCCGACAGAAGAAGGCGCTGATCGACACTCGCCGGCACCTGGTGCTGGAGTCGCCGCACCCATCGCCGCTCTCGGCCCATCGTGGCTTCTTCGGCAACCATCATTTCTCGCGTGCCAACGCGTTCCTTGCCGAGCACGGCCGCGCGCCGATCGACTGGCAGCTGCCGGCGACGCCGGAATGAGCCCCCGCCGTGCCCAGGTCGGGCACGGCCGCCTTAACCTTGCCGCGGCTTGCGGGTAGAATGGCGCGCAATTTGCGCACGCTGCGCGTGCGTCTATGCTTGCCGACGAACCACCCCGCCGAAGAGGTCCGCCCATGAGTGTCCATGCCATCCAGCATCCCCTGGTCCAGCACAAGCTGGGGCTGATGCGTGAAGCCGGAATCAGCACCAAGAGTTTTCGTGAATTGGCCGGTGAGGTGGCCAAGCTGCTGACCTACGAGGCGACTCAGGACCTGGAGCTGGAGACCCAGGAGATCGACGGCTGGAGCGGCGAACCGATTCCGGTGCAGCAGCTCAAGGGCAAGAAGGTCACCATCGTGCCCATCCTGCGAGCCGGTCTCGGCATGCTGGACGGCGTCACCGACCTGATTCCCAGTGCCCGCATCAGCGTGGTCGGCCTCTATCGCGACGAGGAGACCCTGGAGCCGGTGCCCTATTTCTCCAAGTTCGCGGGCGACCTGGACGAGCGCATGGCGATCGTCATCGATCCCATGCTGGCCACCGGGGGCACCATGGTGGCGACCCTCGACATGCTGCGCGAGCGTGGCTGCCAGCACATGAAGGTGATCGTGCTGGTGGCCTCGCCGGAGGGCATCAAGCGGGTGCAGGAATCCTATCCCGAGATCGAGATCTACACCGCCGCGGTGGATGACCACCTGGACGAGCATGGCTATATCGTTCCCGGGTTGGGAGATGCCGGTGACAAGATCTTCGGCACCCGCTGAACCCTTGCGATCTGCGGCCGGCTCCACGCCGGCCGCTCTCCCTCCGGCGAGCCGCCCCTTGGCTTGCCCTCATTCCCATCGCTGGTGCTGGTTTGTTCGGAAATGAACACTGGCGAACATTTCGACGATATTCATCCCCGTAGCGCTACGAAACCGCCGCTTTGACCAAAGTTCAATGCGCAGATAAAAATACCTTTAAACAATGACTTGGGTTGGCGCCTTCGCGAATCCTTGGGCTCGGCTCAAGATTTTCGGTTATTTACATTTGTGGTCGTATTCGAATCTCGGCTAGGGTGCTTTCCATGAGCATGGAATACCGTCAATAACAACAGCCGAGAACCGTATGTCCCTGATCCTTGAACACATTGATCGCGTGGTCGGCGGTGAGACGCATATCGATGATGTCAGCCTCGAACTTCGTCCGGGCTCGTTCAACGTCCTGCTGGGACGAACCCTGTCCGGCAAGACCTCACTGATGCGCCTCATGGCGGGGCTCGATACCCCGACCCGCGGGCGAGTGCTGATGGATGGCCAGGACGTCACCAGGCGTTCGGTGCGCCAGCGCAACGTCTCGATGGTCTACCAGCAATTCATCAACTACCCGAGTCTCAGCGTCTACGACAACATCGCTTCTCCCCTGAGGCAGGCCAAGGTCGAGCGCCGCGAGATCGATCGACGCGTGCGCGAAGTGGCCGAGATGCTGCATATCGAGCCATTCCTGGATCGCCTGCCGCTGGAGCTCTCGGGAGGGCAGCAGCAGCGCACCGCCATGGGGCGGGCACTGGTCAAGGACGCCGATATCGTCCTCTTCGACGAGCCGCTGGTGAACCTCGACTACAAGCTTCGCGAGGAATTCCGCGAGGAGCTGCGGTCGGTTTTCAGCGAGCGCAACTGCATCGCCGTCTATGCCACGACCGAGCCTGCCGAAGCGCTGGCGCTGGGTGGCAATACCGCGGTCCTCCATGAAGGCCGGCTACTCCAGTACGGCCGAACCGAGGATGTCTACCACCGTCCTCGGGACATCTCGACCGCAGAGATGTTTTCCGAACCGCCGATCAACATCCTGCATGGGATCGTCTCCGGCGCCGAGGTCACCTTCGACAAGAGGCTGCACTTTCCGCTCAATGACGATCTGCGTTCGCTGCCGCCCGGCGAATACCGCTTCGGCGTTCGGGCCTCGCATATCTCTCTGGTTCCCCAGGCCGAGGACGATATCGCCGTGCAGATGATCGTCGATCTGGCCGAGATCAGCGGTTCCGAGACCTTCCTGCATGTCCGTAGCGAGCTATTCCACCTGACGGTGCATCTGGAGGGAGTCCACGAGTATCCGGTCGACGCCCCCGTCACCCTCTACTTCCCGACCCACAAGGTGTATGCCTTCGATCGGCAAGGTGCCGTGGTGCATATCCCGACGCATCTGGGAGGCATCTGACATGGCCGAGATTACCCTGAAATCCCTGGCCCACACCTATTCGCCCGACCCCCGGTCGCCCGAGGACTATGCCATCCGCGAGATGGATCACGTCTGGCATCAGGGCGGTGCCTATGCGCTGCTCGGTCCCTCGGGATGCGGCAAGTCGACGCTGCTCAACATCATCTCCGGCCTGCTGGAGCCCTCGAGCGGTGACGTGCTGTTCGACGGCGAGCGGGTCAATGCCCTGCCGCCGGAAGCCCGGAACATTGCCCAGGTTTTCCAGTTCCCCGTCATCTACGACACCATGACCGTCTACGACAACCTGGCCTTCCCGCTGCGCAACGTGAAAACGCCGGAAAGCCGGGTGCACGAAAGGGTCATGGAAGTGGCCGACGTTCTCGAGTTGACCTCGCAGCTCAAGCGCAAGGCCAGGAACCTGACCGCCGACGAGAAGCAGAAGGTCTCGATGGGGCGTGGCCTGGTGAGGGATGACGTATCGGCCATCCTCTTCGACGAGCCGCTCACGGTGATCGATCCGCAGCTCAAGTGGAAGCTGCGCCGCAAGTTGAAGGAGATCCATCAGCGCTTCGAGATCACCATGGTCTACGTCACCCACGACCAGCTCGAGGCTTCCACCTTCGCCGACAAGATTGCGGTGATGTACGAGGGACAGGTGGTGCAGTTCGGGACGCCCCGTGAGCTGTTCGAAACGCCCAACCATACCTTCGTCGGCTACTTCATCGGCAGTCCCGGGATGAACTTCTTCGACGTCTCGCTGCGTGAGGGGCGGGTGATGACGGACGGCGCCGAGCTCAGCGTAGGCTCCGGGGTCAGCCGAGCCATCGCCGGCGCCCGCTCGCACAACGTCAAGCTGGGCATTCGCCCCGAATTCGTCGAGGTACACGATACGCCGGTCGAGGGAGGCATGGAGGCGACGGTGGAGCATGCCCAGGACCTGGGCACCTACTCGATCCTCTATCTGCGGCTGGGCGATACCGCCCTCAAGGCCCGTATCGGGGAAGATCAGGCCGTTCCTGCCGACCGCGCCTATCTGCGCTTTCCCAACCAACGCCTCGGCCTGTACGTCGACGAATATCGCGTGGAGATCGATCATGCATAAAGTCCAGAACAACCGCGCCTGGTGGTTGATCCTGCCCATGCTCTTGCTGGTGGCTTTCTCGGCCATCATTCCGCTGATGACCGTGGTCAACTATTCGGTCCAGGACGTCTTCGACGCCAACACCCGGTACTTCACCGGTACCGAGTGGTTCCGGGAAATGCTCAACGATCCCGATCTTCATGCGGCGGTGCTGCGCCAGTTCGCCTTCTCGCTGACGGTGCTGGCCATCGAGGTGCCGCTGGGTATCGGCATCGCCCTGCTCATGCCCAAGAAGGGTTGGCAGGCGTCCGCGGTACTGATCCTGGTCACCATGCCGCTGCTGATTCCCTGGAACGTGGTGGGCAGCATCTGGCAGATCTTCACCCGGGGAGACATCGGCCTGATGGGCTGGAGCCTGCGGGAGCTGGGCTACGAATACAACATCACGGCGAGCCCCGTGGATGCCTGGCTGACCATCGTCCTGATGGACGTCTGGCACTGGACGCCGCTGATCGCCCTGTTGTGCTACAGCGGGCTGCGCTCGATTCCCGATGCGTATTACCAGGCGGCACGGATCGACAGGGCATCCCGATGGGCCGTGTTCCGCTTCATCCAGCTGCCGAAGCTGACCAACGTGCTGGTGATCGGGATCCTGCTGCGCTTCATGCACTCCTTCATGATCTATGCCGAGCCCTTCGTTCTCACCGGAGGGGGCCCCGGCAGTTCGACGACCTTCCTGAGCCAGTCGCTGACCACCATGGCGATCGGCCAGCAGGATCTCGGCCCCTCGGCGGCGTTCTCGCTGATCTACTTCCTGATCATCCTGCTCGTCAGCTGGGTGTTCTACACCGCCATCATGAACATGCAAAAAGACAACAAGAAGCAAGGGGAGGCCTGAGATGACCGATTCGATTCCCGCCACTCCCGAGGCCGTGCGCAAGAGTGCGGCTGCCGCCGATGCCCGTCGGCGGCGCAAGGCAAGGCCGGCGAGCCGGCAGTGGCGTCGTCGCGGCCTGATGGCGGCCTACATCGTCTTCGTGCTGCTGCCGATCTACTGGCTGCTCAACATGTCGTTCCAGTCCAATACCGAAATCCTCGGGGGCCTGACGCTGTGGCCGGAGACCTTCACCCTTGAGCACTACGCCAAGATCTTCACCGAGCCGAACTGGTACATGGGCTATGTGAACTCCATCACCTATGTGCTGATGAACATGGCGATCACCATCGTGGTGGCACTGCCGGCGGCCTACGCCTTCAGCCGTTACCATTTCATCGGTGACAAGCACCTGTTCTTCTGGCTGCTGACCAACCTGATGGCACCGCCGGCGGTGTTCCTGCTGCCGTACTTCCAGCTGTATTACACGGTCGGGCTCTTCGATACGCATATTGCCGTGGCGCTGGCGCACTGCCTGTTCAACATTCCGCTGGCGGTGTGGATTCTGGAAGGCTTCATGAGCGGCGTGCCCAAGGAGATCGATGAAACCGCCTTCATCGATGGCTACAGCTTCCCGAAGTTCTTCGTCAAGATCTTCATTCCCATGATCAGCTCGGGGATCGGCGTCACCCTGTTCTTCCTGTTCATGTTCTCCTGGGTAGAGTTGCTGCTGGCCAGTACCTTGACCGCCACCAATGCCCAGCCCATCGCCTCGGTCATGACGCAGACCAAGGGCGCGTCGGGCATCGACTGGGGCACCCTGGCCGCTGCCGGTGCGCTTACCATCCTGCCCGGTATCGTCGTCGTCTACTTCGTTCGTCACCACATCGCCAAGGGTTTCGCCCTGGGCCGGACCTGAGGAGGGTATGACATGGAATGGATGGTCTGGACCACTCCCACGACGATCTTCTTTTCGGTCATTGCGGCGATGCTCGCCGGGATGACGGCCTGGGAAGTCGCCTCGCCATCGATCGAGCGCAAGGGCTTCCTGCCGATTGCCACTACGCGTGGAGACCGGCTGTTCATCGGCCTGCTGTCTGCCGCCTACATCCACCTGATGGTAGTGGGGTTCACGCCACTGAGTCTCTGGCTGGCGCTGGGCATTTCCGTTCTCTGGGCGCTCATCCTGATGCGCTGGGGCTGATAGAAGTAGATGGAACCGAACGTTCAAGGACGAACGAACATCAACGAAGAGGTCTATATGAAATCGACAAGAATGCGACTCTCTCTACTGGCTGCCGGTGTCATGTTGACAAGCGGTGCCCTGCACGCCGACGACCATGACGCCCGTGCCATCGCCGAGCGGCTGATCGACGAGCACTTCCAGGAGTCCACGCTGACCCGCGATGAGCAGATCGCCGAACTGATGTGGTTCGCCAAGGCGGCCGAGCCCTTCCGGGGCATGGAAATCAATACCGTCGCCGAGGGCTTGACCACCCACATCTATGAACGCGATGTGCTGGCCAAGGCCTTCAGCGAGCTGACCGGCATCAAGCTCACTCACAACATCATCGGCGAGGGTGATGTGGTGAACAACATGCAGACGCAGATGCAGTCAGGGCGCAACATCTACGATGGCTACATCAACGATACCGATTCCATCGGTACCCACATCCGCTATGGGTCCACCGTGAACATCTCGCGGGCCATGGACAACGAGTGGGCCGACTTCACGCTGCCGACGCTGGACCTGGACGACTTCATCGGATTGCCGTACGGCACCGGCCCCGACGGCAACCTCTATCAGTTGCCCGACCAGCAGTTCGCCAATCTCTATTGGTTCCGCTACGACTGGTTCCAGCGCCAGGACCTCCGGGATCAGTTCAAGGAGCTCTACGGCTATGACCTCGGCGTGCCGACCAACTGGACGGCCTATGAGGACATCGCCGAGTTCTTCACCGAGCATGTCGGCGAGCTGGACGGCCACAAGGTGTACGGCCACATGGACTATGGCCGTCGCGACCCGTCGCTGGGCTGGCGCTTCCATGACTCCTGGCTCTCGATGGCCGGCATGGGGAGTCCCGGGGTGCCGTTCGGCAACCCGGTGGATGACTGGGGGATTCGCGTCAACGAGCAGAGCCAGCCGGTGGGCGCCAGCGTGAGCCGGGGTGGCGCGACCAACTCGCCGGCCTCGGTGTTCGCGGTCACCAAGATGGTCGACTGGCTCAGCCAGTATGCGCCGCCGGAGGCCAGCGGCATGACCTTCGGGGAGGCTGGCCCGGTGCCGGCCCAGGGCAACGTCGCCCAGCAGATCTTCTGGTACACCGCCTTCACCGCCGACATGACCGATCCGGGGCTGCCGGTGACCGAGGAGGACGGTACGCCCAAGTGGCGCATGGCGCCGTCGCCCACCGGGCCTTACTGGGAAGAGGGCATGAAGGTCGGCTATCAGGACGTGGGGGCCTGGACGTTCTTCGATTCCACGCCCGAGGATCGTCGTACCGCTGCCTGGCTGTTCGCCCAGTTCACGGTCTCCAAGACCGTCTCGCTCGAGAAGCTGATGGCCGGCCTCACGCCGATCCGCAAGTCGGACATCTTCTCCGAGCAGATGACCGAGATGGCGCCGAAACTCGGTGGGCTGGTGGAGTTCTATCGGAGCCCGAACGAGTCCCAGTGGACGCCGTCCTCCACCAACGTGCCGGACTATCCGCGCATGGCGCCGCTGTGGTGGGAAAACCTCTCGCCGGCGGTCAGCGGCGACATCTCCCCGAAGGAGGCGCTCGACAACCTGGCCGGCGACCTGGACAGCATCATGTCCCGCCTGGCTCGGGCGAAGGTGTTCGAGAGCTACGCGCCCAATCTCAACGAGGAGCGGGACCCCGCATACTGGCTCGACCAGCCCGGCTCGCCCAAGGCCAAGCTGGATGACGAGATGCCCCAGGGCCATACCGTGCCCTACGACGAGATGATGGAGGAGTGGATGGCCGCCGGCACGCGTGGATGAACGGGAGCCCGTCGAGCTCGGCCGACGTCGAGCTTGACGGGGCCTGCCTGTTCCCGCTCCAGAGCGGGACGAGAACACGAGTGTTAACGGTTGCCTGAACGGGACCCAGGCCCCGCTCGGCATGCTCCGGGCGGGGCTTCTTGCTTCCAAGAAGGGCCAGACATGCAATTACGGCAGAACAATCTTCGCAAGCTACCCGAGCAGGTCTTCGATGTCCTGGTCATCGGCGGCGGAATCAATGGCGCGTCGGCGGCCGCTGCGCTCAGCGGCAAGGGCGCCAGGGTCGCACTGATCGACCGCGGCGACTTCGCCGGCTGCACCAGCATGCAATCGTCCAACCTGGTGTGGGGTGGCATCAAGTATATGGAAAGCGGCGATTTCGCGCTGGTGCGAAAGCTGTGCAAGAGTCGCAACCATCTCATCAAGAGCTATCCATCGACGGTCCAGGAGATTCGTTTCCTGACCACCATCAACCGAGGATTCCGCCATCACCCCCTGTACCCCTGGGCCGGCACCTGGCTCTACTGGCTGATGGGCAACGGATTCACCCGCCGACCGAACTTCCTCCGGGCGCGCGACATCAAGGCCCGGGAGCCGATCATCGCGACAGAACACGCCAGCGGTGGCTTCGAATACTCCGACGCCTATCTTCACGACAACGATGCACGCTTCGTCTTCAATTTCGTGCGCAGCGCGCTGGATTTCGGCACCGTGGCCGCCAACTATGTCGAGTCACTGGGCGCCAGGCGAGAGGGCGATCACTGGGTCACCGAGGTCGAGGATCGCATCGACGGCAGCCGTTTCGCGATTCGCTCGAAAGTGCTGATCAATGCCGCCGGCCCCTGGGTCGACCGGCACAATGAACTCTCGGGCCAGCGGACCGGGCACCGGCATGTCTTCTCCAAGGGCATTCACCTGATCGTGCCGCGGCTGACCGAGCATCGCCGGGTGCTGGCCTTCTTCGCCGACGACGGGCGGCTGTTCTTCGTGATCCCCATGGGCGCCCGCACCTGTATCGGCACCACCGACACGCGGGTCGAGTCTCCAGAGGTCGGCATCACCCAGCAAGACGTGACCTTCGTACTCGACAACATCAACAAGCGCCTGTCGCTGGACAAGCCGCTCACCGAGGCCGATATCATCGCGACCCGCTGCGGTGTCCGGCCGTTGGCGGTAAAGCCCGGCAACGGGGGCGAGCGCGACTTTCTCAACCTGTCCCGCAAGCATGCCATCGACGTCGACTCGCAGACGCGTCACCTGAGCATCTTCGGCGGCAAGCTGACGGACTGCCTGAACGTCGGCGAGGAAGTGGTGGAGGAGGTGCGTCGGCTCGGGATCGAATGCCCCTATCCGGAAGTGCGCTGGTACGGCGAGCCCGGGGCGTCGCTGCGCGAGACGTTCATGCACCAGGCCCGCCTGATGGCGCTCGACACCATGACCGCGGCGGGCGCCTCCGAGCCCTTGAGCACGCGGCTGTGGCGTCGCTATGGCACCCAGGCACTGGAGCTGCTCGAGGACATTCGCCAGGATCCCCGCCAGGGCGAGGTCCTCATCGAAGGCACCGAGTACCTGCGTGGCGAGCTCAAGCTGACCCGTCGCCGCGAAATGGTCACTCGACTCGAGGACTTCCTGCGCCGTCGCTCCAAGATCTCGCTGGTGGTGCCGGAAGAGGTCATCCGCACCTCGCCGGGACTTCGCGAAGCCTGCGATATCCTGTTCGGCGACCAGGCTCAGGCGCGCCTGGACGAGTATTTTGCCGCGACGACGCGCGATGGTGCCGATGCCGCGATGGGGGAGAAAATGTCCTGAGCGGTGGCTCGCGCCCTGGCGTCCCGGGGCGTCGAGCGGCGGAGGCTGCTAGAATGCCGCGCTGTTTTCCCCAACCCCTGGCCTTCCTGGAGCCTTGACATGAGCGACAACACGGCGGCTGCCACCGCCCCGGCCGAATCACCGCTTCGCACCCTGATCGTCGGCGCCCAGATGCTGTTCGTGGCCTTCGGGTCGCTGGTGCTGGTGCCGCTGCTGACCGGCCTCGACCCCAACGTGGCGCTGTTCACTGCCGGCCTCGGCACCCTGGTGTTTCATGCCGTGACCCGCAACAGCGTGCCGGTCTTCCTGGCCTCGTCGTTCGCTTTCATCGCGCCCATCCAGGGCTCGGTAGCGAGCTTCGGGATATCCGCGACCCTCGGCGGGCTGTTGGCCGCCGGCCTGGTCTACGTGCTGATCTCGCAGGTGGTGCGCCTCAAGGGTACCGTCTGGCTGCACTACCTGTTGCCGCCGGTGGTGGTGGGCCCGGTGATCATGGTCATCGGCCTGGCCCTGGCGCCGGTGGCGGTGGACATGGCCACCGGAGGCACCAGCGACGCCATCGGCTACGGCCGGGCCATGGTGCTGTCCATGGCCAGCCTGCTGGTGACCCTGGTGCTGGCGGTATTCGGCCGCGGCCTGATCCGGCTGATCCCGATCCTCGGCGGCATCGCTACCGGCTATGCGCTGGCCGCGCTGATGGGCGTGGTGGATTATTCCCCGGTGCGCGAGGCGGCCTGGCTGGCGCTGCCCGAGTTCGTGACGCCGAGTTTTCACTGGGCCGCGGTGCTGTTCATGATCCCGGTGGCCATCGCGCCGGCGGTGGAACATATCGGCGACATGATCGCCATCGGCTCGGTGACCCGCCGCAACTACCTCGAGAAGCCCGGGCTGCACCGCACCCTGCTGGGCGATGGCCTGGCCACCAGCGTGGCGGCGCTGTTCGGCGGGCCGCCCAACACGACCTATTCCGAGGTCACCGGGGCGGTGACCCTGACCCGTGCCTTCAATCCCCGGATCATGGTGGTCACCGCGGTGATCGCCGTGCTGCTGTCGTTCCTCGGCAAGCTCGGTGCCGTACTGCAGACCATCCCCGGGCCGGTGATGGGCGGCATCATGACGCTGCTGTTCGGCTCCATCGCGGTGGTCGGCATGAACACCCTGGTGCGGGCCGGCAAGCCGCTGACCGCGCCGCGCAACCTGGTGGTGGTGTCGTTGATCCTGGTGTTCGGCATCGGTGGCATGCAGCTCGGCGGCGGGCAGTTCACCCTGCAGGGCGTCGGCCTGGCGGCGCTGGTGGGCATCCTGCTCAACGCCATCCTGCCCAGGGCCGACGAGGACTGATTCGCGTGCGGGACCCGTTGCGGTCCGGGGGTTGGCAACGAGGGCGTATGGGTCTACATTCTGTTGGAATGTAGAAATTCATACGGAGCGTCCAGCATGAGCCAGATCACCCCCATGACCTGGGATGACCCCTTTCGCCTCATCGACCAGCTCGACGGCGACGAGCGCCTGGTGCAGCAGACGGCCCACGACTACTGCCAGGAGCAGCTGCTCCCCCGGGTGCTGGAGGCCAATCGGCACGAGCGATTCGATCGCGAGATCATGACCGAGATGGGAGATCTCGGTCTGCTGGGCGCGACCATCGACGGCTACGGCTGTGCCGGCATGAACTATGTCAGCTACGGGCTGATCGCCCGCGAGGTCGAGCGGGTCGATTCCGGGTATCGCAGCGCCATGAGCGTGCAGTCCAGCCTGGTGATGTATCCCATCCATGCCTTCGGCAGCGAGGCGCAGAAAGCGCGCTATCTGCCGAAGCTGGCCAGCGGCGAGTGGGTCGGTGCCTTTGGGCTCACCGAACCCGATCACGGCTCCGACCCCGGTGCCATGTCGACCCGCGCCGTGCGCACCGAGGGCGGCTGGCGACTCAACGGCACCAAGACCTGGATCACCAACGCGCCGATCGCCGATGTCTTCGTGGTCTGGGCCCGGGACGAGGAGGGCGTGATCCGCGGCTTCGTGCTGGAGAAAGGCATGGCGGGGCTGACCGCGCCCAAGATCGACGGCAAGTTCAGTCTGCGGGCCTCGGTGACCGGCCAGATCGTGCTGCAAGACGTGGAGGTCGGCGACGAGGCGCGGCTTCCCGACGTTACCGGCCTCAAGGGGCCCTTCTCGTGCCTCAATCGCGCCCGCTTCGGCATCGCCTGGGGCAGCATGGGCGCCGCCGAGGCCTGCTGGCATGCCGCCCGGCAGTACACCCTCGACCGCCGGCAGTTCGGCCGCCCGCTGGCCGCCAACCAGCTGATCCAGAAGAAGCTCGCCGACATGCAGACCGAGATCGCGCTCGGCCTGCAGGCCGCGCTGCGAGTGGGGCGGATGATCGATGCCGGCCAGCTGGTGCCCGAGACCATCTCGCTGATCAAGCGCAACAACTGCGGCAAGGCGCTGGATATCGCGCGCATGGCCCGCGACATGCACGGCGGCAACGGCATCAGCGACGAGTACCATGTGATTCGCCATGTCATGAACCTCGAGGCGGTCAACACCTACGAGGGTACCCATGACATTCATGCGCTGATCCTGGGGCGGGCGCAGACCGGCCTCCAGGCGTTCACCGGCTGAGGTTTACAAACTACTGCGCTCGTGACGTTTGCAAGAGCCTTTCCAAGTACGTTGCAAGGAACCGATATGAGCGGACCGCTGGACGGCGTGGTGGTGCTGGATCTGTCCCGGGTGCTGGCCGGGCCCTGGGCGGGGCAACTGCTGGCTGACCTGGGCGCCCGGGTGATCAAGATCGAGCACCCCGAGCGCGGCGACGACACCCGCGCCTGGGGGCCGCCCTGGCTCGACGACCAGGACGATGCCGGGCGGATGGCCGCCTATTACCTTTGCGCCAACCGTGGCAAGCAGTCGCTGGCCGTGGATATCGCCACCGCGCAGGGGCAGGCCCTGGTTCGCGAGCTGGCGGCCGGGGCCGACGTGCTGCTGGAGAACTTCAAGGTCGGCGGCCTGGCCCGCTACGGGCTGGACCCCGCCAGCCTCAAGGCCGTGAATCCGCGGCTGATCAGCTGCTCGATCACCGGGTTCGGCCAGGACGGCCCCTATGCCCATCGAGCCGGCTACGATTTCATGATCCAGGCCATGGGCGGTCTGATGAGCCTGACCGGCGAGCCGGACGGCATGCCGATGAAGACCGGGGTGGCGATCACCGACGTGATGACCGGACTCTACGCCACCATCGGCGTGCTGGCGGCGCTGCACGAACGACAGCAGGGCGGGGCAGGGCGGGAGCACGCCGGGCGCCACATCGATGTGGCGCTGCTCGACGTCCAGGTCGCGACCCTGGCCAACCAGGCGCTCAACGCCCTGGTGTCGGGGGAGAGCCCCCAACGCCACGGCAACGCCCATCCCAATATCGTGCCCTACCAGGCCTTCGCCTGCGCCGACGGCCATCTGGTGCTGACGGTGGGCAACGATGCCCAGTTCGCACGCCTGGCCGAGCTGCTGGGCCATCCGGCGTGGGCCGAGGACCCGGCCTTCGCCACCAATGCCGCCCGGGTCGCGCACCGTGAGACGCTGGTACCGAGGATCGCCGAGGTCCTGTTGACCCGAGGGCGCGATGCCTGGCTCGCCGAGCTCGAGGCGCGCGGCATTCCCGCCGGGCCGATCAATACCCTGAATGACGTCTTCAACGATCCCCAGGTGCGCCATCGCGGCCTGTATCGGGAGCTTCGGGCCGGGGAACGGCGGATCCCGCAGGTGGCCAATCCGCTGCGCTTCGACGGTGAGAGTGCGGTCAGCGAGCGGCCCCCGCCCGAACTGGGGCAGGACAGCGATGCCCTGCTCGCCGAGATGGGGCTCTCCCGGGAAGATATCGCCCGGCTCAGAAGGGCCGGGGTGGTCAGGTAGTTCGGCGCTATGTCACGCTATTGACTCACGACTCACCTCACGCTCAAGCGAGATGGTTGTCCCAGCTGAGGGCAAGGTGCTCGAGGCGCTCGGGTGCACTGCCATCACCGGCGACCCGATAGAAGTCGCCACGCCCGGAGGAGACCCAGAAGCCGCCCTGGCCATCGCCCAGCGCCCCGGCGGCGTCCTGGATACCGTGACTCGCCACCAGGCGGCCGTCGCGGCTGTCGAGCATGACCACCTTGTGGCCCCTTGGCGCGGTGACCAGTACCCGAGGCATGTCGCGGGCCACGGCGATGCTGGCGGTGTAGTGTCGCAGCTCGTCGGTGAGCGCGTTGGGCAGGGTGAGTTCCTGGAAGCCGCCGTCCGGGGTACGGCGGGCCAGCAGCGGGTGCCGTTCCCAGGCCGGCCCCTGGAACTGGTAGCCGGCGATCACCGTGCCGTCGGGGCCTACGTCCAGGTGGCGGCAGCTCAGCTGGTGATGGCTCGGCACGTGGCGCTCGTGAATCTCGCCGCTTTGGCGATCCACCAGCAGCAGCGCCGGGGCCATGTCGTCCAGGTTGAGCTTGACCCGACCATAGTCGGGGTCGGTGCGGATCCCGCCCAGGCCTATCGCCAGCGTCTCGCCGTCGGGCATCAGGCGGAGTTCGTGGGGGCCGATGCCGCCAAGGTCGAGCTCGTCGTGCAGGGCATAGTCGCGCTCGGCATCGAAGACCCGGATCAGGCCGGCGCCGTCGTCGATGCGATTGACGGTGGCGTAGAGGTGGCGGCCGTCCGGCGAGAACACGCCGTGGCCATAGAAGTGGTGGCCGGTGCCGGCCTCGACCCGGGTCAGTTCCCGCTGGGCGCCGGGCGAGATCACGTGCATCGAGCGCCCCGGGCGGCGGGCGAACAGTACCGCCTGGGCGTGACCGGGGCGTCGACAGCCGCCGTGGCAGCGCTCCGAGACGGCGATCCGGAAGCGTTCGCCGGTGGCCGGTACATAGCCCAGCACCTGGTGTCCCTCGGCGTCGTCCACGGCGCTGAACAGCCACTCGTCGGCGGGGCCGACGGAGGCCATGCCAAGGCCCGGCAGACCCAGTGTGGTGAGGCCGGCGAGGCCGGCCTTCAGCAGGTCGCGTCGTGCGAGCATGTCAGTCTCCGTCACTGGCGTTGAAGCCGCTTACCAGGCCCAGGGTGCCGGCGATCTGCCGGCCCAGCCAGCTCAGCTGGCCGATCTTGACGTACAGCCCCTGGAGGTCCGAGAACGCCTCGGGATCGTCCAGCGAGGGGGCCAGCCCCGGCGCCATGTCGGCGGCTCGGCGACGCGTCTCGTCGAGGGCCGCGGCGAAGTCGTCGGCGAGTTCAGTCTGGCCGGCCTCGGCCAGCAGCGGGCGTAGCCCGGGCAGGAAGCTGTCCTGCAGGCCGGCCAGGCTGGACTCGATCAGGCGCACAGAGCGCGCGCTGCGCCAGGCCTCGGCACGATAGCCGTTGGCCGGTGAGCCGGCCAGACCCAGCGGCTCGGCGAGGCGCTTGTCCTCGAGGGACTCGAGGGTTTGCAGCCCGGCCTGGACGGTAGCGGCGGTATAGCTCTCGGTCTGTCGATAGTGATCGCCGAAGGCCTGCCAATCCCGGGCCAGAGCGGCACCGGTGTCGGCGAGATGGCCGCTCACCGCCTGCAGCAGCCCGCAGGCCTGTGGAGCGGCCAGCGCCCCGGGGGTTGCCATGTGCTCGTCGAACAGCAGGTATTCCAGTGCCGGAAAGCCCTGCACGGCGACGCTGTCGTCGGCGATGGTCTCGATGCTGGGCGGCGCCTCGGCGTTCAGCCACAGCTGCACCTTGCGGCCCACCAGGTTCTTGCTGTCGGGCCAGAACTGCAGCTGCCAGGCGCGGCTCTGCTGTTCGATGGGGCCGAAGTCGACGAAGCGCACCGCCTGCCAGGCCTGGTAGGCGTCGAGCCAGTCTTCCTCGAGGCGGGCACGGCGTTCGGCGTCCGGGGCGTCGCAGTAGGCATGAGCGCTGGCTTCCAGCTGCTCGCCGGCCTCGGCGAGCAGCGCATAGCGATCGCCGATCGACTGGTGCCAGCGGGCGCGGGCATCGGCCGAATCGTCGGCGAAAAGCGGAGTGCCGGCCAGGGTCAGCGCCGCCAGGCCGAGCCGGCCGAGGCGCTGTAACAGGGAGCGGTGAGACATCACAGGGACTCCAGGAAACGGATCAGGGGTTCGCGACGCGCCGCCGGTAGCGCCCGGTAGCCGGCGGCGGCGGATTCGGCTTCGCCGCCGTGCCACAGGATCGCTTCCTCCAGGCTGCGGGCGCGCCCGTCGTGCAGGTAGCCGGCCCGCGGGTTGACGGTTTGCGCCAGGCCGATGCCCCACAGCGGCGGGGTGCGCCATTCGCGGCCGTCGGCCTCGAACTCCGGTCGACCGTCGGCCAGCGCCTCGCCCATGTCGTGCAGCAGCAGGTCGCTGTAGGGCCACAGGGTCTGGCCGGCCAGGGCGGGGCGTACGGCGTCCGCGGCGGTCTGCTGGCGCGGGGTATGGCAGCCGGCGCAGCCCAGGGCGTTGAAGGTTTCGGCGCCGGCGCGCACCGCCGGGTCGTCGAGGTGGCGTCGCTTGGGCACCGCCAGGCTGCCGGCATAGAAGGTCACGAAATCGGCGATCTTGTCGCTGACCTCGGGGGTGCCGCCGTCGGGCGCGTTCTCGCAGCCCTGTTCGGGCATGCAGTCGGTGTGGGGCACCAGGGTCGAGGTGAGCCCCATGTCGCCGGCGAAGGCGTGCAGGTTCTGCTGCTCGATGCTCGGCTGGCCGGCCTTCCAGCCGAAGCGGCCGAGCACCGTCTCGGCGCGCCGCTCGTCCCAGACCCGATTGACGCGCCCCGAGAGGCCGTCGCCGTCGCTATCCTCGGGATCGGCGGCGGCCTCGATGTGCGCGGCGGGAATGGCCTCGAGCAGACCCAGCCCGATCATCGGCGCCGCGACGCGCGGCGAAGTGAGCAGGTCGTCGGGCAGCGGGCCGTAGGCGGGCTCGAGGATCCGGTACTCGGGCACGCGCAGCGCCACCTCGGTACCGTCGTCGAGGGTCACCGTGCGTTGGTCATAGGTCAGCTGCATCCGGGCCTCGGCCTGCATGCCGGTAATCGCGGCGTTCTGCAGCTGGGTGCCGTATCCGGGCACCGGCCTCACGCCGACCCGGCGCAGGGTGTCGGGATCGGCCCCCTCATCGGGCAGCGACAGGCGCAGGAACAGCGAGACCGCGCGCTCGTCGCCGCGCGGTGGATGGCCGCGGCCGTCCTTGATGTGGCAGCCCTGACAGCTGTTGGTGTTGATCAGCGGCCCCAGGCCGTCGCGGGCCTCGGTGCTCGCCGGGGCCTCGACCCAGGGGTTGCGGAAGAAGCTGTTGCCGACGCTGAAGTCGAGCCGCTTGGTCATCGACAGGTTGTCGAGCGGCAGCGAATAGGCGTTGTGGTCGAACTGGGCCACCGAACCGTCTCCACCGCTGTCGGGGGTGGTCTGGATCGGCGGGGCATCGGCCGCCGCGTGGCCGGCCACGGTGAGCAGCAGGAGGGCGGTCAGCGGGGCGAAACGAGGGGACATTAGGAACATGGAGGTGCCTGATCTGAAACGACAGGGGCCGCCGCCGGCGAGGCCGGCGGCGGCCGCAGGAGCAGTGGCGCCGGAGACTAGAAGTCGTGGCCGGCGTCGTCCGGCTGCAGCTGCGTCACCCCCAGGGTGCCGGCGGCCTTCTCGATGGAGCCGGTCTGGGTCACCAGCGCCAGGATGGCGTCGTTGATCAGCGCGGCGCCGTCCTCGTTGCCCGGGGCGATCATCATGTCGAAGGTCATCGGTGATGCTTTGTCCTCGGCGGCGCGCTTGAGTTCACCGAGCTCGGCCATGGTAGCCTCGAGCTGGCTGCTCAGCGTGGCATCGAGCTCGGGATCCTCGGCGGCCAGCAGCGCGGAGAGCGAGGGGCCGCTGAGCGTGCTGCCGTCCAGGCGCCGGTATTCCCCGCTATAGACGTTCTGCACGCCCTGGGCGTCGTAATAGTGGGAGTTGTGGGTGTTGTCGCTGAAGCAGTCGTGCTCGTCCTCCACGGAGTTGGCCGCCAGCGCCACCTTCATGCGCTCGCCGGCCAGTTCGCCCAGCGACAGCGATCCCATGCCGAACAGCATGCGTCGCAGCCCCTCGGAGGCGGGTTCGGCAAGCAGCGCCTGGCGGTAGTTGTCGTCCTCGTTCGGTGCCCACTGGGCGACCATCCACTCAAGGTCCGAGACCAGCAGGTCGGAGACGGCGTCGAGGTAGGCGCCGCGGCGATCGCAATGGCCGTGGGTGCAGTCATCGCCGCTCAGGTAGTCGCTGGCGGGACGCTCGCCGTTGCCGGCCTCGAAGCCGTGACGATCCTGGCCCCACAGCAGGAACTCGATGGCGTGATAGCCGGTGGCCACGTTGGCCTCGGAGCCGCCGATCTCGTTGAGATCGGCGAGCAGTTCGGGGGTGAGCTCGCTGACGTCGAGGGTCTCGCCGCCGATCTGGATCGAGGTGTTGGCGACCAGGTTGGCGGTGGCCCCGGCGTTGCCGAGCTCGTGCTGGTAGTCATCGGCGGCGACGTAGTCGATCAACCCCTCGTCCAGGGGCCAGGCGTTGAGCTGGCCCTCCCAGTCGTCGACCACCGGGTTTCCGAAGCGAAACGCCTCGCTCTGCTGGTAGGGGACGCGCGCCTGAATCCAGGCCTGGCGGGCGGCGGCCAGGGTTTCGTCGCCGGGCGCCGCGAGCAGGTCGTCGATGCGCGCATCGAGTGTCCGTGCGGCGGTCAGCGCATCCTGAAAGGTGGCATGGGCCAGATCGGCGTAGTGGGTCACCACCTGCTCGGGCGTGACGTCGTCGCTGGCGAAGGCGCTCAGCGGGAGCAGGGCAGTGAGGGCGATGGCGCGGCGCAGGGGGCGCAGCACGAACGGAGTCGGCATCTCGGCATCCTTTATTGATTGGCATTGGCGAGCGTTCAACGAAATGATAAACGATCTCTATCGTTGATGTGAATGAGACGATCTCTCATTTCTTTGGCGCCTGCCGAATGCCGAATGCCGAATGCCGAATGCCGAGCCGCCCGGCCGCGCTTCAGCGCGGCGAGAAGCGACGGTGGATGCCGGTTTCGGCGATCATCCGGGTAGAAATTTCCTCCACGGAGAAGCGCGTGGTGTCGATGAACGGGATGTGCAGGCGTCGGTAGAGGGCCTCGGCCTGCTCGACTTCCTGGACGCACTGGTCCATGGAGCTGTAGCGGCTGTTGGGGCGGCGTTCATGGCGAATCGCCGCCAGCCGGCGTGGATCGATGGTCAGCCCGAACAGCTTGTGGCGGTGCCGTGCCAGGTCGCGCGGCAGCTTGAGACTGCCGTTGTCGTCCAGGTCGTCCTCGGTGAAGGGGTAGTTGGCGGCGCGGATGCCGAACTGCAGGGCCAGGTAGAGCGAGGTCGGTGTCTTGCCGCAGCGCGATACGCCGACCAGGATGATGTCGGCCTGATCGTACTGGTGAGTGCGGGCCCCATCGTCGTTATCCAGCGCGAAATGCACCGAATGGATGCGGTCCATGTAGACGTCGTCGCTGCCGATGGAGTGAGTGCGCCCCACGCTGTAGGACGAGTGGGTGGCCAGCTCCTGCTCCAGCGGTTCGAGGAAGGTAGAGAAGATGTCCACCTGAAAGCCCGGTGCATTGCGGATCACGTTACGCACGTCCTGGTCGACGATGGTGTCGATGATGATCGGCGTCTCGCCGTCCTTCACCGCCGCGGCCTGGATGATCTCGACCAGGCGACGGGCCTTGTCGACGCTGTCGATATAGGGCTTGGTGAGCATGCGGATCTCGACGTTCTCGAACTGGGCCAGCAGGCTGCGGCCCAGGCTCTCGGCGGTGATGCCGGTGCCGTCGGAGATGAAGAAGGCGGTACGCGTCATGGGGTCGCTCGGGCTGGGTTGGAGTGGCCTCATTGTCGAGCCTCGCGATGGGCGAGACAAGGCGCCGACTACAGGAATCGGCGTGCAGGACGCTTTGTTGTAAAAAACCTCCAATGACTTCGATGTTAGACCAATGGCGAATATGGTGAGGCGCTGGTAGAGTCGCCACCATCCCGTCATGACCGTGTGCGTCATGCATTGTTTGGTGCCGATATCCAATACCTAAGGGGGTCTCGTGGACGATTACATTTTGTGGTTCGATCATCTTGGCATGAACGATGTCGAGCGGGTGGGGGGCAAGAACGCCTCACTTGGCGAGATGATCTCCAACCTGGCCGGGGCCGGCGTCACCGTGCCCGGCGGCTTCGCCACCACGGCCCACGCCTACCGCGAGTTCCTGTCCCACGAAGGCCTCAACGAGCGCATCAACCAGGCGCTGTCGACCCTGGACGTCGATGATGTCGCCGAGCTCGCTCGCGTCGGGGCGCAGATTCGCCAGTGGGTGATCGACACCCCGCTGCCCCCGAGCTTCGAGGCCGCGCTGCGCGAGAGCTACGAGCAGCTGCAGGCCAAGCACCCCAATCTCAAGGTGGCGGTACGCAGCTCGGCCACCGCAGAGGACCTGCCGGACGCCTCCTTCGCCGGCCAGCAGGAGACCTTCCTCAACATCGAAGGCTTCGACAACATCAAGCGCGCCGTGCACGAGGTGTTCGCCTCGCTGTTCAACGACCGCGCGATCTCCTACCGCGTGCATCGCGGCTACGCCCACGAGAACGTGGCGCTGTCCGCCGGTATCCAGAAGATGGTGCGCTCCGAGACCGGAGCCTCGGGCGTGATGTTCACCCTGGACACCGAGTCCGGCTACCGCGATGCGGTGTTCGTCACCGCCTCCTGGGGGCTGGGCGAGACCGTCGTGCAGGGTGCGGTGAACCCCGACGAGTTCTACGTGCACAAGTCGACCCTGGCGGCCGGCCGCCCGGCGGTACTGCGCCGCAACCTGGGCTCCAAGCTGATCAAGATGGTCTACACCGCCGATGCCAGCGCCGGCAAGTCGGTCGAGACCGTCGACGTGCCGCTGGCCGATCGTGCCCGCTTCAGCGTCAACGACGACCAGGTCATGGCGCTGGCCCGCCAGGCGATGATCATCGAGCAGCACTACCAGCGCCCCATGGACATCGAGTGGGCGCTCGACGGCGACGACGGCGAGCTCTACATCGTCCAGGCGCGCCCCGAGACCGTGGTCTCCCAGCAGGAAGGCGGCAAGCTCGAGCGCTTCCAGCTCAAGGAGAAGGGCCGCACCCTGGTGACCGGTCGGGCCATCGGCCAGCGTATCGGCCGCGGCACGGTCAAGGTCGTGGCGAGCCCCGACGACATGGACAAGATCCACGCCGGTGACGTGCTGGTCACCGACATGACCGACCCCGACTGGGAGCCGGTGATGAAGCGTGCCTCGGCGATCGTCACCAATCGCGGCGGGCGCACCTGCCACGCGGCGATCATCGCCCGCGAGCTGGGTATCCCGGCGGTGGTGGGCTGCGGCGACGCCACCGAGTTGCTGGCCGACGGCCGCGACGTCACCGTGTCCTGTGCCGAAGGCGACACTGGCCACGTCTACGATGGCCTGCTGGAGTTCGATCGCAACGTCACCAGCGTCGACGCGATGCCGGAGCTGCCGTTCAAGATCATGATGAACGTCGGCAACCCGGACCGAGCCTTCAGCTTCGCCGGCCTGCCCAACGCCGGTGTCGGCCTGGCGCGCCTCGAGTTCATCATCAATCGCATGATTGGCGTGCATCCCAAGGCGCTGCTCGATTACGCCACCCTGCCGACCGATCTGCAGCAGACCATCGACGTGCGCACCGCGGGCTACGACGACCCGGTCAGCTTCTACGTCGACAAGCTGGTCGAGGGGGTCTCCACCCTGGCGGCGTCCTTCTACCCGCAGCGAGTCATCGTGCGCCTGTCGGACTTCAAGTCCAACGAGTACGAGAACCTGATCGGCGGCAAGCTCTACGAGCCGGGCGAAGAGAACCCGATGCTGGGCTTCCGCGGTGCCTCGCGCTACCTGTCCCAGGACTTCCAGGCCTGCTTCGAGCTGGAATGCCGTGCGATCAAGCGGGTGCGCGAGGAGATGGGCCTCGACAACGTCGAGATCATGGTGCCCTTCGTGCGTACCACCGAGGAGGCGAGCGGCGTCATCGACCTGCTGGCCGCCAACGGCCTCAAGCGCGGCGAGAATGGCCTCAAGGTCATCATGATGTGCGAGCTGCCGGCCAACGCCCTGCTGGCCGACGAGTTCCTCGAGTACTTCGACGGCTTCTCCATCGGCTCCAACGACCTGACCCAGCTGACCCTGGGCCTCGACCGCGACTCCGGCATCGTCGCCGGGCTGTTCGAGGAGCGCAATCCGGCGGTCAAGAAGCTGCTGTCCATGGCCATCCAGGCCTGCAAGGCCCAGGGCAAGTACGTGGGCATCTGCGGCCAGGGCCCGTCCGACCACCCGGACCTGGCCAAGTGGCTGATGGAGCAGGGCATCGACTCGGTGTCCCTGAACCCGGACGCGGTGCTCGAGACCTGGTTCATGCTGGCCGGCGAGACGCTGGGCTGATCGCCCGGCGCCATGCGGCAACCCCTCGACACCCGGGCCACGGCCCGGGTGTCGTCGTTTCTGCACGCCGTTTGCACGTTCGTTGCCGGAAGAGTGGCTAGACTGCGGGCATCACTCAGGCAAGGGAGGATGCCCGCATGGGTTCATTTCACTATCGTCGCCTGGCGTCGGCCGGAGCCCTGATCCTCGGCCTCGTCGCGCTGCCGGCGCTGGCCAATCCCGGCAACGGCGGTCCGCCGGAGCATGCCAAGGGTGGCCAGGGCGGTCACGGACAGTCCGAGCGGCTGCGCCAGGATGCCAACGGCCATGACGCTCGGGAGCGCACCGAGCGCCGCGATGAACGCCATGAAGCCCGTCACCAAGAGCGTCGCTACGATGACCAGGGTCGGGACGGGGCCGGTTCTCGCCACCACGATGACCTGGACCTCGAGGAAGCGCTGATTCGCGATATCTTCCATCGCCACCGCGACGACTACGCCCACGAGGAGCACGATGCGATCCCGCCCGGCATCCGTCAGAACCTGGCTCGCGGCAAGCCCATGCCTCCCGGCATCGGCAAGCGCCTGGACGACGGCATCCGGCGCGACCTGCCGCACTATGACGGCTACGAATGGCGCCGGGTCGGGGCCGACGCCGTGCTGGTGGAGATCACCAACGACATCATCCATTCCGTGATCCACGACGTCCTTTACTGACCCACGTCAGGGGCCCAGGGCAGGGATCCGCCATACTGAAGGCGTCGGCACGGGAGACGGATGATGGTGGAGCCCCTGGCGGTGGAGGCGGTGTTTCGGCGCTGCCCGAGCGAGCACTTCGATTTCGCTTCGACCAGCGAACTCGAGCCGCTGGACATGCTCGACGGCCAGCTGCGGGCCCGCGAGGCGCTGCTGCTGGGAACGACGATCCGCCACGGGGGCTTCAATCTCTACGTGTTGGGCTCGCCGGGGCACGCGCTGCGCGGATTGGTCACCCGCTTCCTGACCGAACGGGCCGCGGCGGCGTCTCCGCCTCCCGATCTCTGCTATCGCCACGATTTCGATGATCCTGCCGTCCCCTTGCTGTTGCGCCTGCCGCCCGGGACAGGCCGGCAGCTGCGCGGCGACATCGAGCGGCTGATCGAGGAACTCGCGAGCGCCATTCCGGCGGTATTCGACAGCGACGAGTACCAGAACCGGCTCCACGAACTGCAGCAGGCCATGGGAGAGCGCCAGCGCGATGCCGTGGAGGCGGTGCGTCGCGAGGCCCGTGAGCAAGACATCCTGCTGCTCTCCACGCCCGGCGGTTTCACCTTCGCGCCGGCCGATCGCGACGGTGAGATGCTGTCGCCCGATGCCTACCAGGCACTGGAGCAGGCGGAACGCGAGCGCATCGAACGTAGCGTCGACATCCTGCAGCGCAAGCTTGCCCAGACGATCCGCCGCATGCCTCGCCTGGCCAATACGCTGCGCGAGCAGGTCGATGCCCTCAACGAGGAGTTGCTGGAGACGGCCATCGATTCGCCGCTGGACGAGCTGGATGCCCGCTATGCCGACCACGCCGGTGTGATGGCGCATCTGGCCGCCATCCGACAGGCGCTGCTCGACAATGTCGATTCCTTCCGCGCCGATGAGCCCGACATCTCTCCCGAGGCACTGTTCAGCCGCTTTCGCCTCAACCTGCTGGTCGACAATGCCAACGCCGAGGGGGCGCCGGTCGTCTATCTCGACCTGCCCAGCCACCAGCATCTGGTGGGGCGCATCGAGCACCAGGTGCACAACGGGACCCTGCTGACCGATTTCACCCTGATTCGCCCCGGTGCCCTGCATCGTGCCAACGGCGGCTATCTGGTCGTCGACGTGCGCGGTCTGCTGACCCAGCCCGGCGCCTGGGACACGCTCAAGCGGGCCCTGTCCACCGGCTGCATTCGCACCGAGTCGCTCGAACAGGCCTATGGGCTGATCAGCACCCTGAGCCTGGAGCCCGAGCCGGTGCCGCTGGACGTCAAGGTGGTGCTGCTCGGCGACCGCCTGCTCTACTACCTGCTCTGCGAGCAGGATCCCGACTTCCTCGAGCTGTTCAAGGTGCAGGCCGACCTGGACGATGACTTCGCCCGTGATCACGACAGGCTCAAGCTCTATGCGCGCATGGTGGCGGGCTTCGTGGCCGAGGCCGGCCTGCGACCGCTGAACCCCGACGGCGTGGCGGCGGTCATCGAGCGGGCCAGCCGGCTGGTCGACGATCAGCAGCGGCTCACCGCTCGCCATCGTGACTTGCACGACCTGCTGGTGGAGGCCGACCACTGGGCCGAGCTGGCCGGTCAGGCGATGATCGGCCGCGATGCCGTGGAGCGCACCGCAGTCGAGCAGCGGCGCCGGGCCGATCGGGTTCGTGAGCGTAGCCACGAGCTGATTACCCGCGGCACCCTGATGATCGATATCCGCGGGCGACGCATTGGCCAGGTCAACGGCCTCACCGTGATGCGGCTGACCGATCATGGTTTCGGTCAGCCGATCCGCATCACCGCCACCGCGCGTCCCGGCAATGGCCATGTGGTGGACATCGAACGCGAGGCCAAGCTCGGTGGGCCGATTCACGCCAAGGCGGTGATGATCCTGTCGCGCTACCTGGCCAATCGCTACGCCGGGGATGCGCCGCTGTCGCTGTCCGCCAGCCTGGCCTTCGAGCAGTCCTACGGCGGCGTCGAGGGCGACAGCGCCTCGGTGGCCGAGGCCTGCGCGCTGGTCTCGGCCATCGCCCGGGTGCCGCTCGACCAGCGGTTCGCGGTGACCGGCTCGATCAACCAGCACGGCGAGGTCCAGGCGGTGGGCGGCGTCAACGAGAAGATCGAGGGCTTCTTCGCGGTGTGCCGGGCGCGCGGCGACCTCGACGGCCAGGCGGTGATCCTGCCCGCAGCCAACGTCGAACACCTCATGCTCGCCGCCGAGGTTCGCGAGGCGATGGCGGCCGGACTGTTCCGGTTGTATGCCATTCGTCACGTGGACGAGGCCCTGTCGCTGCTGACCGCGGCGGAGCAAGGGCTCGACCTCGAGGCGTGCGTGACCGAGCGGCTGACTGCCTTCCGGGAGGTGCTGCGCCGTCGTCCGTCCCGTGCGGCGGCGGCCTCCGAGCCCGGGCGGGAGGATGACGACGATGACGCCCCATAGGGATCGCTCGCCAACGCGGCCCGCCGGCATCGCCGGGCGCGAAGGGGAGCTCCCCCTGGCCGCGGCCCGGGTGCTGGCGCTGCTCGACGCATCGCGTTTCGGTCTGGCGGCGTTGGGCGCCGCAGTACATGTCGCCGAACGACAGGGGCGCGAGCTGCTGGTGCTCTACGTCGAGGACCAGGACCTGCTGCTCAGCGCGGCGTTTCCCTTCGCCCGCGAGATCGGCGGCTACTCCGGACGCGTGCGACGACTCAGCGTGGCGGGGCTCGAGGCCGGGCTGGCGCGACAGGGGGAGCAGCTGCGACGCGCCCTGGAGCTGGCCGTGGCCGGGCGGGGCGTGCGGCACTCGCTGTGCGTGCGTCGCGGTCGAGTGGTCGAGGAGACGCTGTCGCTGACGGTGCCCGGTGACCTGCTGCTGCTGGGCAAGGCCGGCCTGACCGGCCGCACCGGCGCATGGCAGGGGAGCACCGGTCGGGGACTGATCCTCGCCGCCCCCTGCCCGGTGGTGATCTGGGACGAGGCGCAGGGGGCGGTATCGACGGGGCCGCTCCGGGTGTTGACGCCTGGTATCGATGGCGAACCGCCTCCGGTGCCCGATCCGCTGTCGGCCCTGTTCGGCGCCGTGGAGCCTATCCCCCGGGCCGATGCGGCGTCCCTGGCACGCCGACTGGCGGTATTCCGCGGCGGTGCCCTGCTGCTGCGACGCGACGACCTGCGTGTGCTGATGGACGAAGTGCCCGACTGGCTATCGCGGGTGACGATTCCGGTGATCGTGGTGCCCTGAGCCCTGTGGTAGCGATCTTCAGGTCCGCTCCGATGCATCGGCGAAGGCGCCGACAGGCGCCTTCGCTTTTGGCATCATGGGCGGCTGATCTTTTCTCGAGGAGCCGCCCGATGGCGTATTTCCTGGTAATGGGCGGTCTGGCCCTGGCGGTTTGCTTCACCCTCGGCTGGGGGCTATGGCGGATCGGTCGCTGGGCATTTGGCCGTCTGGCACGCCGTCGACCGTCTGGCGGCCGCCGTCCGGCCCGCACGCGCCAGCGTCGCGATGCTGCCAAGGGTCGTGCGTCATCGACGCCGTCGTCTCCCTGGAGGCTGACCCAGGCGCTGTCTCGACTGCGTGGTGCCTGGCCGCTGGCGCTGGTGGCCTGGCTGCTGTACGGCGGCACCCGGCTGGCCGCTCATGGCATGGCCGCTCGTCCGCGGCAGGCTCCCGGGGCCTTCCTGCATCTGGTCGATATCCTCGGCTGGGGGGCCATTGGGCTGTTGGCCATGGCGATACTCGGCCTGTTGGCCACCTGGCGTTGCCGTTCCTGCTGAGCTTCCGTCCGCTGAGCGAATCAGTCGCGTAGCCAGCTGTGGAGCTTGACCAGCATCAGCGCCCCGTCACCCAGGCGTTGGCGTTCGGCCAGCAGTGCGTTGAGCCGCTCCGGCCGATCGGTGATGATGCCGTCGATGCCCAGGTCGATCAGCTGCGACATGCGCGCCGGATCGTTGACGGTCCAGGCATAGAGCCGATAGCCCTCGTCGCGGGCGCGACGTCGCTCGGCGGCGTCGATGCGCGAATGATGCAGGGCCAGAACCTCGAAGTCGCCTCGCGGCAGGGAGCCGCGCATCGCCAGTTCGGCGAGCAGTACGCGGCGGGCCTCGGGAGCCTGGCGCGCGATCTCGTCGAGCAGTGAGTAGACCTGGGTGGCCAGTATGACCTGCGACCATAGCGCGGGGTCGCCGCATGCCGCGCGGGCGATGCCGTCCGGGGCCTTCCCCCGGCAGCGACGACGTTCCCGGGCCTCCGCGTCCAGCGCTGCCAGCACGCGCCGTAGCAGCATGGCGTGCCTGCCGGCATCGGGCTTGAGCTCGATCATCAGCCCCGCCCGTCCCCTGATGCGTGCCAGGGCTTCATCCAGGCCGGGCAGCCGGGTACCCACGAAGGGGTCGCCGAACCAGCTGCCCACGTCCACGGTGTCGAGAGTATCGCGGTCCAGCGCGGCAATGCGGCGAGGATCGCCGACCAGTCGCGACAGCGTACTGTCGTGGTAGAGCACCACGCTGGCGTCTGCCGTCAGCCGGGCGTCGATCTCGATCAGGTCGGCCCCGTCGGCAATGGCCCGATCGATGGCCGGCAGGGTGTTCTCCGGGGCCAGCTGCGAACTGCCGCGATGGGCGATGACGGTGACCCTTTCCTGCAGGGAGTCGCGGTCGATGACCCACCACGCCTGGCCGATGGCGAAGGCCAGTACGGCGACCTCCACCGCCCAGGCCAGGCGCCCCGGGTGGGCGTTCGGCGGTGGCGTCGGGGGCCTCGGTTCGCGGTGGGCCAGGCGCAGATACAGGCAGGTGCCGAGCAGGGCATTGGCGGCGATGCCGACGAAGGTGATCGCCAGCGTCAGCAGCATGTAGGCCACCACGTAGCCGAGCATGGCGGGCAGCAGCACCGCCCGATGCAGCGGCAGGTGGCCCAGCAGCGGCGTGAAGAGGGCGTCGAACAGGGTCGTGGCCAGCAGCGGCATGGCCACGATCAGTGCCAGCAGCACGACGATGGTGGCGGCGATGCCGGGGCGGCGGCCGCGGGTCAGCTGCACGCTGCGCGCCAGGGCGCGCCGCGGGCCGAGATCCTCCAGGATCAGCGATGGCAGCGCCAGGTGCCAGCGCGTGTAGAGGAACGCGGCGGCCAGGGCCCAGCCGAGCACCAGCGGCAAGATGGTGGCGAGGTAATGCCACAGGGCCGGCGGCCGGACCTGGCGGACATAGTAAGGATCGAGGTCGCCCAGCAGCCGGTCATGGAGGCCCGTCAGTGCCGCTACCACGGGCAGCAACAGCAGCAGTTGGGCACCCACCTGGAGGATCACCAGCCCGGCCAGTGCCGGCAGGCGGCGCAGGCTGCCCCACAGTGCCTCGGCGGCCAGGTGCAGATGGTTGTCGCGAGGGCGCACCGTCACCAGGGTCATGCCGGCCTGCTGCAGGTAGATGATCAGGAAGCCGACGCCCAGCGTGGACATCAGCCAGGCCAGGCCGGTCGGTGTCAGCAGAATATCGAGCAGGGCCGCCAGGGAGATCAGCGGGCGATCCAGGCGCGCGAGCAGGTGGGCGAGCCCCCAGCCGGTCGCCGGCAGCAGCAGGCCGGTGGCCAGCAGGGTGAAGAAGGCGTGATAGGCGATCAGCGGGCGCAGGTGATCTTTCAGGCTGCGCAGCACATCGCCGCTCAGCGCGCCCGGGGTCGGCATGAAGGCCACGAGACGAGAATCATGTCCCTTAGCGTGGCAGCTCCGCGTCCCCGACGGCAAGGCGCTCTCCCCACGCATCGACGGGCGCCGGGCGTCCGAACAGGTAGCCCTGGAAGTAGCGGCAGCCCAGTTCGCCCAGCCGTCGATGCTGGTCGCGCGTCTCGACCCCTTCGGCAATGACCTCGAGACCCAGGCTCTCGCCCAGTGCCAGGATGGTACGCACGATGGCCTCGTCGTTGGCATCGTCGAGGAGATCGCGAACGAAGCCTCGATCGATCTTGAGCCGATCCAGCGGCAGGCGCTTGAGGTAGGCCAGTGAGGCGTAGCCGGTGCCGAAGTCATCCAGCGCGAAGCGCACCCCGTGGCGACGCAGGGCGGTCATGTGGGCCAGGGTGATGCCTGTGTCCTGAATCAGCAGCGACTCGGTGATCTCGAGCTCCAGGCGGTGCGGATCGATGGCGTGACGTTTCAGCAACCGCAGCAGCTTGTCGGTGAAGTCGAGCTGGCGGAACTGGCGCGGGCTGATATTGACGGCCAGGCCCAGGGAGCGGTTCTCGCGAGCCCAGGCGGCCAGCTGCTGGCAGGCCAGGGCCAGGACCCGGTCGCCGACGTCGATGATCAGGTCGCTGGCTTCGGCGATGGGGATGAAGTCGCCCGGCGGTATCCAGCCTTCGGTGGGATGCGCCCAGCGGATCAGGGCTTCCATGTGGCCGATATGGCCCTGGTGATCGACCTGTGGCTGCAGGTGCAGCGTCAGTTGGTCGTTCTCCAGCGCTTGGCGTAGCGCCTCCTCGCGCCTGACACGGTACTCGACTCGCGTCTGCATCCCCGGATCGAAGAAGCGCAGGCGATTGCGTCCCGCCCCCTTGGCTTCGTAAAGCGCCAGTTCGGCGCACTTCATCAGGCGCGACAGGTCCCCCTTGCCCTCGGAGAGCAGCACGGCGCCGACGCTGGCGGTCAGCCGGTGGGGGCCGTCGTGAAGGTCGAAGGGCTGCGAGAGAGCCTCGAGCAGCGTCTGGGCGGCGGCCTGTAGGCGGTCCATGGCGATGTCACGCTCGCCGGACAGTCCCCCCAGCACCAGGGCAAACTCGTCGCCCCCGGGGCGATAGAGGCTGGCGTGGGCGTCCAGATGGTCGATGAGCCGGGACGCCACCTGGCCGAGGAGCCGATCGCCGCTGTTGAGGCCGCGCGTCTTGTTGAAGGTGCTGAAATGATCCAGGTCCAGCAGCAGCAGGCCGCTCTCGCTGGCCTGGTGGGGCTGCTCGTCCATGGCCCGGCGCAGGCGCTTGAACAGCTGCTCCCGGTTGGGCAGGCCGGTCAGCAGGTCGTAGTGGGCCAGGCGCTGGATTCGGCGGTACTCGGTGAGGTCGGTGGAGATGCCGCAAAGCGCCTGGATACGTCCCTCGGGCGTGGCCAGCGGCAGCTTGATGGAATAGAAGGTTCTGACTTCACCGTCGCCGCCGGGAGAGCGTACCTGATGCTCGTTGGCCACCCGTTGGCCTTGCACGAATACCCGGTCGTCATGCTGTCGCAACTGCTGGGCGGTCCTGGCCTCGAGGAGATCCTCGTCGGTGCGGCCGACCACGTCCGCTGGCGCCACGCCGAGGAAGTCGGCGACCTTGCGATTGACGTATTCGTAGCGTCGGGACGCATCCTTGATGTAGATCCCGGCATCCACGCTATCGAGGATCGTCTCGAGTCGCTGCTGATTGGCCTGCAGGTCCCGGGTTCGACGCCGAACCTGGCGTCGCAGCAGCAGGCTGAGGATGGCCAGCAGTGTGGCGCCGCCCCCCAGGCCGGCCAGCGTCAGCCAGAGGTAGTCCGGGATCAGCGGCGGGGAGCCGGCGGCGGCCATCCAGCGGCGGCGGATGGCGAACCAGGGGGAGTCGGATTGCTGCTTCCAGTCGTTCAGATGCGCGTCCAGGCGTGCCAGGAGCTCGCCATGCCGGCCCTCGGGGGTGGCGAAGAACAGGCGGGCCGGCTGAAAGAGGATCGGGGTCGGGTGCAGTCCCAGCGCCTCGGCACGATAGTCGCCGTAGTGGTGGTTGGCGACCACGGCGTCGGCACGTCCCTCGACGACGCGCTGGAATCCGGCGGCATAGCCGTTGACCGGCTGCCAGTCGACCGTGATGTCGAAGCTCCTGGCCAGGCCGGCGAGGTAGCGTTGCTGGACCGAGCCTTCGAGTACGGCGATACGGTGGCCGGCGAGATCCCGCATGCTCTGAAGATCGGCGCCGGCGGCCTGGTAAAGCTGCGACCAGCTGCTGAGAACCGGCTCGTCATGGAAGTCCAGCAGGGCTTCGCGGGGCTCGGTGCGGGCGACGTCCGGCAGCAGGTCCAGGTCGCCCGCGGCGAGTCGCGTCAGGCAATCCTGCCACTCGCAGGGCACGACCTCGAGCGTCCAGCCCTCCTCGTCGGCGATGGTCGTCAGCAGATCGCCGAAGATACCCGAGGGGCGTCCCGCCTCGTCGAGCATCAGCTTGGGTGGATTGTCGTAGACGCCGACGCGCAGGGTGTCGGCCTGGATGCTCGAGCTCAGGGCCAGGGTTGCCAGCGCCAGGCTCGCCAGGCGATAGCGGGCCGGAACATGCCGTTTCGTCACAGGGGTTATTGTTGTTGTCATGGGGTGGCAGGGGATGGCATCAGTCCAGGGACAGTCGCTCGTCGGCCACCAGGATGCCGTTGTTGTCGGCGTACAGCCACTGTCCCGGCGAGAGGGTCACGCCGGCGAAGCTGACCGGGATGTCCCGCTGGCCTTCGCCGTGTTTCTCGCTCTTGCGCGGGTGGGCGGCCAGGGCCTGGATGCCGAGTTCGGTCTCGGCCAGTTCATCGACGTCGCGCACGCAGCCGTACATCAGGATGCCGGCCCAGCCGTTGCCGGCGGCCTGCTCGGCCAGGCGATCGCCGAGCATGGCGCAGCGGGTGGAGCCGCCGCCGTCGACCACCAGCACGGCGCCGTCTCCCGGCTCGTTGACGGCCTGGCGAACCAGGGAATTGTCCTCGAAGCACTTGACGGTGCGCACCGGGCCGAAGAAGGCCTCCAGGCCGCCGAAGTTGACGAACAGCGGCTCGAGCACGGCTACCTCGGGGTAGGCATCGCAGAGATCGGGAGTGACGATGGAAGTCATGTCGGGGTCCTTGCGGGAGAACGAAGAGGGAATCTCTTCGATCATGCCAGGCCGAGGCGTGGTGAATAAAGTCGGCCATGGTCGCAGGGGCTGCGAACCGGCCCGCGAACGAAAAAAAGCGCCCCGCCAGGGCGGGGCGCTTCGGTCGTCGACGGCCCGCCGGGCGGCGGGCCTACGATGTTGCGAGCATCGGTGACGATGGCGGTGGTCAGGCTTCCTGAGCCACCGGGATCACGTTCGAGGCGGCTTTCTGGAACTCCTCGATCTCGTGGAAGTTCATGTAACGATAGATCTCGCCGGCCATGGCGTCGAACTCGCCCATGTAGCGACGGTACTCGTCGACGCTCGGCAGGCGGCCTTCCACCGCGGCCACGGCGGCAAGCTCCGCGGACGCCAGGAAGACGTCGGCGCCGTCGCCCAGGCGGTTGGGGAAGTTACGCGTGGAGGTGGAGACCACGGTGCTCTTGGCGGCGACGCGCGCCTGGTTGCCCATGCACAGCGAGCAGCCGGGCATTTCCATGCGCGCGCCGGCACGGCCGTAGATGCCGTAGTAGCCTTCCTCGGTCAGCTGGTGCTGGTCCATCTTGGTCGGCGGTGCCAGCCACAGCTTGGTCTTCAGGCTGCCCGCGGGCTGCTTCTCGAGCAGCTTGCCGGCGGCGCGGAAGTGGCCGATGTTGGTCATGCACGAGCCGATGAACACCTCGTCGATGGACTGGCCGGCCACTTCGGAGAGCAGGCGGGCGTCGTCCGGGTCGTTCGGGGCGCACAGCACCGGCTCGGCCAGCTGGTCGAGGTCGATCTCGATGACTTCGGCGTACTCGGCGTCCTTGTCGGCGCGCATCAGGCTCGGGTTCTCGAGCCACTCTTCCATGCCCTGGATGCGGCGCTCGATGGTGCGCCGGTCGCCGTAGCCGTTGGCGATCATCCACTTGAGCAGGGTGATGTTGGACGTCAGGTACTCGGCCACCGAGTCCTCGCCCAGAGTGATGGTGCAGCCGGCCGCGGAGCGCTCGGCGGAGGCGTCGGAGAGCTCGAAGGCCTGTTCGACGGTGAGGTCCTCGAGGCCCTCGATCTCGAGTACGCGGCCGGAGAAGGCGTTCTTCTTGCCGGACTTCTCGACGGTCAGCAGGCCCTGCTGGATGGCGTAGTAGGGAATGGCGTGAACCAGGTCGCGCAGGGTGACGCCGGGCTGACGCTGGCCCTTGAAGCGCACCAGCACGGATTCCGGCATGTCCAGCGGCATCACGCCGGTGGCGGCGGCGAAGGCCACCAGGCCGGAGCCCGCCGGGAAGGAGATGCCCATCGGGAAGCGGGTGTGGGAGTCGCCGCCGGTGCCCACGGTGTCGGGCAGCAGCATGCGGTTCAGCCAGCTGTGGATGATGCCGTCGCCCGGGCGCAGCGAGACGCCGCCGCGGTTCATGATGAAGTCGGGCAGGGTGTGGTGGGTCTCCACGTCGACCGGCTTCGGATAGGCGCTGGTGTGGCAGAACGACTGCATCACCAGGTCGGCCTGGAAGCCCAGGCAGGCCAGGTCCTTGAGCTCGTCGCGGGTCATCGGCCCAGTGGTGTCCTGGGAGCCCACGGTGGTCATCTTCGGCTCGCAGTACATGCCCGGGCGCACGCCGTCCATGCCGCAGGCCTTGCCGACCATCTTCTGGGCCAGGGTGAAGCCCTTGCCGGTGTCGGCCGGCTGCTCGGACAGGCGGAAGACGTCGGACGGGGCCAGGCCCAGGGATTCGCGGGCCTTGGCGGTCAGGCCACGGCCGATGATCAGCGGGATGCGGCCGCCGGCGCGGGCCTCGTCGAGCAGCAGCTGGGTCTTGAGTTCGAAGGTGGTCAGCACCTCGTCGGTGCCGTGCTTGCAGACCTTGCCTTCGTACGGGTAGACGTCGATGACGTCGCCCATCTCGAGCTTCTCGACGTCCATCTCGACGGGCAGGGCGCCGGAATCTTCCATGGTGTTGAAGAAGATCGGGGCGATCTTGCCGCCGAAGCAGAAGCCGCCGGCGCGCTTGTTCGGCACGTTGGGGATGTCGTCGCCGAAGAACCACAGCACGGAGTTGGTGGCGGACTTGCGCGAGGAGCCGGTGCCGACCACGTCGCCGACGTAGACGACCTGGTGGCCCTTGGCCTTCACTTCCTCGATCTGCTTGAGCGGACCGGTGACGCCCGGCTCTTCCGGCTCGATGCCGTCGCGCGGGTTCTTGAGCATGGCGTTGGCATGCAGCGGGATGTCCGGGCGCGACCAGGCATCCGGGGCCGGGGAGAGGTCATCGGTGTTGGTCTCGCCGGGCACCTTGAACACGGTCAGGGTGATCTTGTCGGCCAGTGCCGGCTTGGACAGGAACCACTCGGCCTCGGCCCAGGACTGGATGACGTCCTTGGCCACGGCGTTGCCTGCCTTGGCGCGCTCTTCCACGTCGTGGAAGGCGTCGAACATCAGCAGGGTGTGCTTGAGCTGCTCGCCCACTTCCTTGGCCAGCGCGTCGTCGTCCAGCAGCTCGACCAGCGAGGCGATGTTGTAGCCGCCCTGCATGGTGCCCAGCAGCTTGACGGCATGGACCTTGTCGATCAGCGGCGACTCGGCCTCGCCCTTGGCGATGGCGGTCAGGAAGCCGGCCTTGACGTAGGCGGCTTCGTCGACGCCCGGCGGCACGCGGTTGGTCAGCAGGTCGAGGATGGCCTCTTCCTCGCCGGCGGGCGGCGTCTTCAGCAGTTCGACCAGGGCAGCCGTCTGCTCGGCATTCAGCGGCTTCGGCGGAACGCCCGCCTGGGCACGCTCCTCGACATGTTGGCGATAGGCTTCAAGCACGTGGTGGCCCTCATTGGTTGGTGGTGGCCGAGCGCACTGCGCCACGATAGCGATATCGCAGCGCGGGCGTCGGCACGACGTGAACTAGCACGGTCAACGGTGGCGCTATTCTAGGAGAAACTGTCGACAATGTTAAGAAGCCCGGCCATGGCGGGCCTCGAACTTTGGTCGTCGGTATCGCTGGGGTGTCAGCGCGCGGGCGGCGCGTTACCATGGAAACTTGATGTCAACGGAGAGGAGCGACCGATGACGGGGCGCATCGCATCCCCCTGTGTAGGCCTGTGTTCGACGACGGTGGGCGATCGCGTCTGCCGCGGATGTCAGCGCGTCGACGATGAGATTCGCGACTGGCCCGCGCTGGACGGTGAGACGCGTGAAGGCCGCATGGCCGAACTGGATGCCCTGCGCGAAGAGGCGGCCGGCCGCTTTCTGAGGGTGGTGGATGCCGCGGCCCTCGAGGCGCAGCTGGTACGCCACGGCATTCGCTTTCGCGCCGAGCAGCCGCCGCTGTCGCGAGCGGTGGAGCTGCTGCGCGTCGGCCGCGACCGTATACGCGACCTGTCACGCTACGGTCTGATGCCCCATGAACCGCTGGATGCCGCGACCCTGCACGCAGGGATCGCCGATGCGCTCATGGCGGCGGCGGAGCATCGTCGCCTCGATCTCGTCACCCTTTCCTGAACCCGAACCACCGGACTCCCCGATGACCGTGACCGCCGCCGACTGCACCCCAAACGACCTGCTGCCTGCCGGGCTGCTCGAGTTCCTGTATTGCGTCACTCCCGATGCCTGGATCGACGAGGCGCTCGCCAACCCCGAACTGCTGCTGATCGATCACGCCCAGTGCGAGAAGAAGGCCGCCTCCACGGCCATGAGCCTGCTTTACCGCTATGTGGATCAACCGCTGCTGCTGTCCAAGATGAGTCAGCTGGCCCGCGAGGAGCTGCTGCACTTCGAGCAGGTGGTCAAGCTGATGGAAGCGCGCGGCATCGCCTACCGGCACATCTCGGCCTCTCGCTATGCCGAGGGACTGCGACGCCATGTGCGCACTGAAGAACCGGGGCGGCTGGTCGATATCCTGATCGTGGGCGCCCTGATCGAAGCGAGAAGCTGCGAACGCTTCGCGCGTTTGATCCCGCACCTTGACGACGAGCTTGCCAAGTTCTACCGCGGTCTGGTTAAGTCGGAAGGGCGTCACTATGAGGACTACCTGATGCTGGCGAGAGACGCCGCCTCGGGCGCTATCGACGATCGGGTCGCCTTCCTCGCCGCGCGGGAAGCCGAACTGATCAGCATGCCGGACACGGCATTTCGTTTTCACAGCGGCGTCCCGGCCTGAAGCCGGGGCGACGCCCAGCTGGACCGATCAATCATGCGGGATGCTTCCGACGCCGTTACCCATGACGACCAGGACCGCCTGGCCCTCTTCGGTCACTTCTCGCTGACCTTGGGCGACGACGCCCTGACTCATTTCAGCTATGACAAGGTCAAGGCGCTGCTGGTGTACCTGCTGCTCCACGATCAGCCGGTCAACCGGGCGACCCTGGCCGAACTGCTGTGGCCCGACCAGGGACTCTCCTCGGGGCGCACCAATCTGCGTCATGCCCTGCATTGCCTGCGCCAGTCGCTGGGCGAGCAGGCCGAGGAGGTGCTGTCGGTGTCGCGTCAGACCATCGCCTTCCACCTGCCCGAGCGCTGGCGCTTCGACCTCCACGAACTGCAGTCCATGCTCGACGCGCCGGCCGAAGTGGCGACCCTGGAGGAGATCCTCGAGTGCTACCAGGGAGACCTGGTCGAGGAGCTGCAGCTGGCCGCCTGTGCCGAGTTCCAGCGCTGGCTGGTTCAGGTTCGCAACGAGTGGCGGCAGCGAGTGATCCGCTACGCGGAGGCGGTGCTCGAGCAGCACGATCCGCTTCCCGATGCGCTGCTGCAGGCGCTGGTCAGCCGTTTCTCGGGCTATGGGCCTTTTCACGAGCGGCTGGTGCGTCAGCTGGCCGAGCAGGGTCAGCTGGCGGCCGCTCACGAGCAGTACAACGCCTACCTGCAGCTGTTGGCATTGACGGGGCAGCAGCCCGATCCGGCCTTCCTGCAGCTGGCGCGCTATTGGTCCGACGGCAAGCCGGATACGGCCTCCGGACCCAGCGGGGCCTTTTCGCGCACGCTGGCCGCGGACAGCGCGCCGCTGCGCGAGGACGAGATCGAGCAGCGCCAGCTCTCGGTGATGGCGATCCGCCTGAGCCTCGAGGCCGACCTTTCTACTCGCGGCGAGTCGCGGGCCTGCCTGTCGCTGCAGATCGAGCTGATGCGCTGGCTCGAGCAGCAATGCCATCATCTCGGCGGCTTCTGGCTGCCGGGTGCCACCGGGGGCCTGGGGCTGGCCTGCTTCGGCACCCATGGCCCGGCCCACCAGCTGGCCGAGCTGGTGGCTCTCTACGAGCACTGTCGCCGGGTACTGCCCGAGGAGAGCGTGCGCCACTGGAGCGGGGAGGGCGAGCCGCCGCGCATCGCCCTGGCCGCCGGCCTCAACAGCGGTCGCGTGGTCTACCTGCCGGAGCGTCATCTGGTCGATCCGCTGGGGCAGGTCACACAAGGCGCGCTGGATCTGATGAGCGCCGCCCAGGGCAGCGAACTGGTGATCTCGCAGGATGCCAGCCAGCACATGCCGCCGGCCCTCGATCTTCAGCCGCGGCTGTCGTCGCGGTTGGTGGCCAGCGACGGCCGGGTGCGCCTGCGGGCGCTGGTGCTCGGGGCGAACGAGGGTGGCCGGGAAGCCCTGCCGCCCAGCCTGGTGGGCCGCGAGTCGGCGTTGCGGACCCTGCGCGATGCCCTGGCGCGGGCCGGCATCGGGCTGCGTCAGAGCGTGCTGGTACGCGGACCTTCCGGGCTCGGCAAGTCGGCGCTGCTGGTCGGTTTCCGCCAGCTGGAGCAGAGCCGCGAGGCCGCGATCTGCTGGCAGCCGACCACTCGACTGTCCGTTCAGGAACCCTATGGGGTGGCGCGTCAGCTGCTGCGTTGGCACCTGGGCGATGCCCTCGACGCCGAGTCGCTGGACGGTCTCGTCGCCGAGAACCTCGGCGATGAGCCGCGGCGGCTGCTGGAGGAAGCGCTGGGCGTTCGTGAACCGCGCGAGATCGCGGTGCTCGCCCAGAGCGGCGAGGCCGTCGAGCTGGTGGTGGGCCTGCTGCACCGGCTGATCGACCGGCTGACCGCCGAGCGGACCCTGGTGCTGATGATCGATGACCTGCAGTGGCTCGACGAGCCATCGTTCAAGGTGCTGGCCGGATTGCAGGCGCGGCTGCCGATCAACTGTCCCTTCCTGCTGGTGGCCAGCCATCACGGTCGTGAAGCGCTGCCTGCCAAGCTCGACTGGGACCAGCAGATCACCCTCGGGCGCCTCGATCCCATGCAGTCCTCGCGGCTGCTGACCCAACTTGCCCGGCGCTATCGATTGCACCTGAGCCCACGCCTGCGCAGCCAGATCATCGAGCGCTGCGACGGTGTGCCCCTCTATCTGCAGGAGATCTGCCGCCGGGTCGACATGGATCGCCGCGAGGGTCGCAGCGTCCAGCTCGACGAGCTGCCGCGCGGCCTGCTCGGCCTGCTGGCCAGCCGCATCGACCAGCTCGACGGCGACCGCGAAGTGGCCCACGTGGCCGCGGTGCTGGGGCGCCGCTTCCGGCTGGATTTCCTTGCCGAGTGCAGCGGCTGGGAGATGCCGCGGCTGACCTCGGCGCTGGAGCAGATGACGCGCCTGGAAATCATCGAGCCGGTGGAAGATGCCGAGGAAGGGCGCGAGTACCAGTTCACCCACCAGCTCCTGCAGGAAGCCGCCTACCTGTCCTGTCCCCGCGACGTGCGCGTGGCCCTGCATCGACAGGTGGTGGGGCTGATCGAGGAGCGCTTCCCGGTGTGGATCAGCCGCCATCCCGGCGATTTCGCCACCCACCTGCGGCGCAGCGGCCATTATGCCCGCGGCGCCCGCTACTTCGAGCTGGCCGCCCGCGAGGCGCTCAAGGTCAGCGCCAATCGCACGGCGCTCAAGATGGCCGACTTCGGGCTGGCCAGCCTGCGTCAGGTGGAGGGCCAGGCTGAGCGCGAGATCAGCCTGCACACGGTGCGTGGCCAAGCGGCCTTCGCCCTGGAGGGACACGGCTCGCCGACCGCCCATGAGAGCTTCGTGCGAGCCCGTGAGCTGATGAGCTGCGCCGACGAGGCGCCCGAGGAAAGCGAGGACCTGGAGCAGGCGTTCCTGGTCAAGTGGGGGCTCTGGGTGGGCTGCAGCCAGCGCAATGCCCACGCCGATGCCTTCCTGCTGGCGGCGCGGCTGGCCGATCTCGCCGAGCAGCTGGAAGATCCTCGCTATCGGCGACTCGCCGACTTCGCCAGGGCCAGCTGCGAGTACTGGGCAGGGCGCATCCAGCAGGCCTATGAGCACCTCGAGGAGATCGATCCGCTCAATTCGCCGATGATGATCGAATGGCTGCCGTTCTCCGACCATCCCCAGGTGGCCGCGGCCTGCTTCCAGGGGTGGGCGCTGTGCCTGCGGGGCGACTACCGCCGCGCCGAGCAGCAGGTGGAGTCGGCGATCCGCCTGGCCGAGCGCATCAACCATCCCGGCAGCCTGGCCATGGCGCTGATGTATGCCGCCGCCCTCTATCGCCAGGTCGGTCACGTGCACCTGGCCGCCCAGCGCGCCGAGCGTGCCTACGAGATCACCGGTACGCCGGACCTGCAGCTGTGGCAGGTGTCGGCGCGGGTCGTGCTCGGCTGGCAGCGGGCGCTGTCTGCCGACCGGGAAGGGCTGAAGCGTATCGACGCGGCGCTGGAGGAGCTGGTCGAGGTGACCGGTCGCGATCCTTACCAGCGGCCCTCGCTGTGGTGCGTGGACGCCTGCGTCTCGCTCGGCGAGCTGGCACGCGCCGAAGACTATCTCGACCAGTGCCTGCTGATCGCCCGGGAGCGGGCCACGCTGTTCGTACCGGAACTGGCGGTGCATCTGGCGAGAGTGCGCCATTGCCTCGGGCATCCTGCCGAGGAAGTGCGTGCGTTGACCGACCAGGCCCTGCAGCAGGCCCGTGACGATGGCAACCTGCATCAGCAGCTGTGCGCTCTGGAGGCCTGGCTGACCCTGGTCGATCCGGACGATGCCTCCGCCCGTGCGGCGTTCCGTGCGCTGCTCGGCGAGGTCAGCCACAGTGACGCCCCGGTGCTGGTGCGCTGGCGGACCCTGCTCGACAAGCGCCTGCCGCGTACCGCCGACCTGGAAGACTGAACGCCTTCCAGGTCCCTGCCGGCTCCCGCAGACCCCGCCTGATGGCAGGGAGCGCTGTGGGAGTCGTCTTCAGATGCGGGCCGATGCGGCGGCGATCCGCCGTGCGGCAGCGGCGGGAATGCCGTCAGGTCGCGACTTCCAGCGCGGCGATGCGTTCCAGCGCCTGGTCGCGGTGCTCGCCGCAGAGGTCGGCATCGTAGTCGAATCGGGCGCAGACCGCCGGCCGTTCGGGATGGCCGAACAGCCGGCACAGGTTGTGCTCGTCCAGCTGCACGCAGCGCACGCCGGCCGGCTTGCCCTCGGGCATGCCGGGGATCGGCGAGCTGATCGATGGCGCGATGCAGCAGGCGCCGCAGCCTGGGCGGCAGCCGCCATCGGTCGATTCCGTCATGGTCGTGCCTCTGCCAGGGCCCCCTTGTCGATACCCTCGAAGGCCTGGACGCGCGTGGTCCGGCCGGTCTCCCGAGCGATTTCTCCGGCCAGCCAGCCGGCGATGTGCTCCACCGTGGTGGGGGTCGGCATCACCACGCATCGGCTGCGGGGCAGCGTCAGCGCGAAGCGGCCCTGCTCGGCGGTGTAACGGCTGGTCAGCCGGCCCATGAAGGAGGCGTCCAGGCCATCCACGACGTCGGCTTCGTCCACCAGATAGCGGTCCGCCAGTCGTTCGGCCCATTCGGCCTCGAGCGCCGGGCGGCGCTCGCCGTTCTGCCAGACGTGCAGCCGCGAGCGGTGCCCGTGGGCGATGCGCTGGCAGTTGCCGTCGTGGCGCTTGAGGCCGTGGCTGTAAGTGTAATGGGCGCCATCGATCGCCTCGTCGGCGAGCCTCAGGCGGATCGCCTCGACCCGGGCCGGCGGCTGACGCGAGAGCTCCGCCGACAGGTGTTCGGCCAGTCTTTGCGGGGTGATGGCATCCCAGGGCAGCAGGGTAAAGGCCTGGCGTGGGCCGCGTACCTCGAACGGGTAGGGCGCCTCGGCGCGTAAGCACAGGCCCTCGGGGCAGTCCTGCACGCTGACCCCCGGCGCCTCGCTGGGCACCAGCAGGGTGTGATCGGGGCCCTGGTCGATCCGCGACTTGATCCACGGCTTGACCTCGCCGAAGTCGAACAGCATGCCGTCTTCGCCCAGCTCGCCGTCCAGTTCGGCGTCGACGCGCCAGCTGGCGCCGACCAGTCCCCGCTCGGGGCACCACAGCGAGGCGTCCAGGTGGGTGAGGCGGTTCACGAACAGCGTCATCAGTCGATCCCCGTGATCTTGTGGGTCTGCAGCGAGAGTCGCCACTGGGGATGACTCAGGCAGTAGGCCACGGTGTCGGCCGTGACATCGCCGCCGCCGACCGCGGTAGTATCCATCGGCTGCAGGAAGAAGTGGTGGAAGTCCAGGGTGGTGAAGCGCTCGGGCGGCGCATCGCTCTGCGGATAGACCAGCTTGAGCTCGTCGCCGGAGGTCTGGGCCAGCGCCGTCTCGCCCTTGGGGCTGACGCACAGCCAGTCGATGCCCGGCGGGGCAGGCAGGGTGCCATTGGTCTCCACGGCGACGTCGAAGCCGCGCTCGTGCATGGCGTCGATCAGCGACTCGTCGAGCTGCAGCAGCGGCTCGCCGCCGGTGAAGATCACCTGGGGCGTGGCGGTGCCCGGGGCGTCAGGCCACAGGGCGACCAGGTGGTCGGCCAGGGCCTCGGCCCCGTCGAAACGCCCGCCGTGCTGGCCATCGGTGCCGCGAATGTCGGTGTCGCAGAAGCGACAGGCCGCGGCCGCGCGGTCGGCCTCGCGCCCCGACCACAGGTTGCAGCCGCTGAAGCGGCAGAACACGCTGGCACGACCGGCCTGGCCGCCTTCACCCTGCAGCGAGTAGAAGGCTTCCTTGACGCTATACATGGCCGGCCTCTTCGTCAGCCGGCCGGTAGGCAATAGGATCCTCGATGCCGTTGGCGGCGAAGGCCTCCAGCCGCTCGCGACAGCTGCCGCAGCGTCCGCAGGCCAGGGCTTCGCCGCGGTAGCAGGTCCAGGTCCTGGCGTAGTCGAGCCCCATGGCCAGGCCCTCGGCGAGGATCTCGTTCTTTCCGGCGCGCAGGTAGGGCGCGTGCAGGGTGACCGGCTCGAAGTTGGCGATGCCGGCCACGGCGTTCATGGCTTCGACGAACTCGGGGCGGCAGTCCGGGTAGAGCACGTGGTCGCCGCCGTGGGCGCCGTAGTCGACCCGGTCGGCGCCGATGTTGACTGCCTTGGCGATGGCCAGCGACAGCAGGATCATGTTGCGGTTGGGAACCACGGTGTCCTTGAGGTTGTCCTCGGCGTAATCGGCGTCGGGCAGCTCGCGGCTGGCGTCGGTGAGTGCCGAGGCGTCGATCAGGCCATGGATGGCGGTGATATCGACCACCTGGTGGGGCACGCCGAGGTTGCGGCAGACCTCGCGGGCGACCTCGAGCTCGCGGGAATGGCGCTGGCCGTAGTCGAAGGACAAGGCGTGGACCTCGCGGCCCTCGCGCAGGGCGCGATGCAGCACGGTGTAGGAGTCCATGCCACCGGAGTAGATCACCACGGTGGCCGGTGCGGAAGATTGGGACATAGGTAACCTGTGGGTCGGAGAATTTGTCCGCCCGCCGCGCCTCGGGCGCGTCGGGACCATGGCCGGGGTCCGGTCCGGCAGGGCGCATAGTGTACTTGACCGATGGGACAGGCGGCAATCTCGCTACGGGCTACGGGCTACGGGCTACGGGCTACGGGCTACGGGCTACGGGCTACGGGCTACGGGCTACGGGCTGCGGGCTACGGGCTGCGGGTCTTACCTCTTCCCTCTTACTTCCTAGCCCTCGCTCTTTCCCCTCGCCATTCGGCCTATGCCGCCGAGGCTGCTATAATCCTCGCCCTTCGAAATCCTGCGCTCTGCGCGCCATCGTCCTGACAACGGTGATCTCCATGCAAGCCCCCGAACTGCTGTCGCCCGCCGGCACCTTCAAGAACATGCGCTACGCCTTCGCCTACGGCGCCGATGCGGTCTACGCCGGCCAGCCGCGCTACTCGCTGCGCGTGCGCAACAACGACTTCAAGATCGACAACCTGCACAAGGGCATCGCCTATGCCCACGAGCGGGGCAAGCAGTTCTACGTGGCTTCCAACATCGCGCCGCACAACAGCAAGCTGAAGACCTACCTGCGCGACATGGAGCCGGTGATCGAGGCCGGTCCCGATGCGCTGATCATGTCCGATCCCGGGCTGATCATGATGATCCGCGAGCGCTGGCCCGACCAGGTGATCCACCTGTCGGTTCAGTCGAACGTGGTCAACTACGCGGCGGCCAGGTTCTGGCAGCAGCAGGGCATCAGCCGGATCATCCTTTCCCGCGAGCTGTCGCTGGACGAGATCGCCCAGATCCGCGCCGAGTGCCCCGACCTCGAGATCGAGACCTTCGTGCACGGCGCGCTGTGCATCGCCTATTCCGGCCGCTGCCTGCTGTCCGGCTACTTCAACCATCGCGATCCCAACCAGGGCACCTGCACCAACGCCTGCCGCTGGAAGTACAACACCGTGGCCGCCGCCGAGGATGCCAGCGGCGACCTGGTGCCGGCGAACTCCGCCCGCGCCCATGACGCCAGCGGCATCTGGACCCCGGACCAGGGCGGCGGGATGATCGCCTCCGCCGGCGGCAGCGCCGAGCTGGGCGGCCAGACCGCCGGTGGCATGGAAGGCCAGGACGAGCTCTCGGCGCTGATCGAGGACCGTTCGCGGCCCGGCGAACTGATGCCGGTGTATGAGGATGAGCACGGCACCTACATCATGAACTCCAAGGACCTGCGTGCCGTGCAGCACGTGCCGCGGCTCGCCGAGATGGGCGTGACCTCGCTGAAGATCGAGGGTCGTACCAAGTCGCCCTACTATGTGGCGCGCACCGCCCAGGTCTATCGCCGGGCCATCGACGACGCCGTGGCGGGCCGCCCCTTCGACATGCGCCTGATGGACGAGCTCGAGAACCTGGCCAATCGCGGCTACACCGAGGGCTTCTATCGTCGCCACGTGCACGACGAATACCAGAACTACGAGCACGGCCATTCGGTCGGCGTGCATCAGCAGTTCGTCGGGGAGGTGCTGGGCTACGACCCGGATCGCGGCGTGCTGGAGATCGACGTCAAGAATCGTTTCGAGGTCGGTGACGGCATGGAGCTGATGCTGCCCGGGGGCAACCGGCGCTTCACCCTCGAGCACATCGAGAACAAGCGCGGCGAGTCGGTGGGTGTCGCACCCGGTTCGGGCCATGTGGTGCGGATCCCGGTGCCGGGCGAGGCCATCGCCCCGGAACGTATCGAGTACGCCTTGCTGATGCGTGACCTGGGCTAGCGTGACGAACCCATGCTCGAGGCTGGACAGGGACCGGGGCCGTCGGGGAAGCTGACACGGCAGCCGTGGCTGCCCCGAGGCCCCCAGCACAAGGAACCGGCATGGCCACCATCGAACATCGCGCTACCCTCGAGGCGCCCCCCGAGCGCGTCTTCGCCTTGCTCGAACGGGTCGAGGACTTCGTGGACTACTCGGACCTGATCGAGTCCATCGAGCCGCTCGGCGACGGGCGATACCGCTGGCACGTGCATGCGGTACGCATGGACTGGACCTTCGAGGTGGAGATCACCGAGTGCCGTCCTCCCGAGGTGCTGGCCTGGGAGTCGCGCAGCGGCGTCAAGAACCGCGGTCGCTACCTTCTGACGCCGGTGCCGGAGGGCACGGAAGTGGCGCTGACCCTTGAGTACGAGATCAAGAACCGTCTGGTGGAGAAGGCCGTCAATCGGGCGGTGACGCCGCTGGTCAACCGGGTCAGCCAGCAGATACTGGATCGCGTGGCTGCGCGGCTGTAGCGAACCGGAAGCGAGAACGCCGCCCATGGGGGCGGCGTTCGCGTTTGGCGGCCTTTTTCCAGGCATCGCCTGGTCAGCCTTTGCGCAGCGAGGCATCCAGATGATCGACTACTTCGGCCCAGTCGGCATCGGCTTCGATCGCTTCGCGCAGGAACTCGGCCTGTCCCTCGTTCCAGCAGGGCGCGTCGGGTAGCTCGATGTCCTCGGGGAGCGGAGCATGGCGCTCGATGAAGCGCTGGATGGCCGCCGGGTCCGAGGCCAGGCCGAGCTGTTCGAAGAGTTCGGTGAAGGGATGATCGGGATGTTCCATGGCGAGAACCTGTGTGATCGGACGTGTGTCTCCACTCTAGCCTGCCGCCGGGCCGATGTGGCGATGGCGCTGTCGTGGTGCGTTCAACGCTCGGCCGCCCGCGTGGTTCAAGGGGCCGCGCGCTCGCCGACCAGCGGCGTGAGGAAGCGTCGTCGCCGCTCGTCCTCTCTCAGCGGCTGGGCCAGCAGGTGGACCAGCTTGGTGGCCGCGGCTTCGGGCGTCATGTCGTCGCCGGCCAGCACGCCGGCATCGGCCAGCGGCCGACCGGCGGCATAGTGGCCGATCGTCACGGCGCCGACGGGACACTGGCTGATGGCGGCGAGCAGCTTGCCCTCACCGCAGGCCTGGGCCAGCACGCCGGCCAGGTCCGGATCGTCCGGGAGGTTGCCGCCGCCCCAGACCTCCAGCAGCGCGCCCTTGACCCGCTCGTCCAGCAGCCAGGCCTCGAGCTGCCAGGCGGCGAGCCCGGGCCAGAGGACGATTCGCGGCACGGCGCCCGCGGCGAGCGGCGCGTAGTCGGGCAGTTCGAAGCGCGGTGCGCCGCGCTGTTGGCGTTCGAGGCCGCGTCCGGGGTAGAGCACGGGGTCGTCGTCGACCCACTCGCCGAGCGTCGGATGGTTGGGGCTGGCGAAGGCGTCCGCGGCCTGGGTCTGCCACTTGCGGCAGCGCACGCCTCTCAACAGGCGGCCGGCGAAGCACACTGCGACTTCCTGCAGCCGTGGGTCGGCGGCGAAGCGTAATGCCGACTCGAGGTTGCCCAGGGCGTCGCTGTTCGGGGCCTCCAGCGGTTGCATGGCGCCGGTGAGAACCACCGGACGGTCCAGCCCCTGCAGCTGGTAGGCAAGGCTGGCCGCGGTCCAGGCCAGGGTATCGGTGCCGTGGATCACCACGATGCCGGCGACGTCGGCGTAGTGCTCGGCGATCAGTCGAGCCAGCCCTTGCCAGTCGCGCGGTGTGGCGGCGCTGGAGTCGATGGGCGTCGGCGTGGCGATGACGCGGAAGTGGGGCAAGTTCGCCAGGCGAGACGGAGGCAGGGTGGCCAGGGCGCGGCGCAGGCGATCCTCGATGTCGTGACTCGGGATCAGGCCGTCGGGACTCTCCACCATGCCCAGGGTGCCGCCGGTGTAGATCACCAGCAGCGATGATGCGGAAGACGTCATGTGGGCTCCGGGCAAGAGGGATGACGTCATGATACGGCGTGCATGCCGGCATGCAAGGAGGCTCGCCGGCATGCCGTCTAGGCCTAGCGGACCACCAGTCGACCGGCCTCATCGTTGATCAGGCGACGGTTGCGCCCGGCCAGCAGGGCGAAGGCCATCGCCGCCGCCACCACGGCCAGCAGGGCCAGCGTGATACCGGTCAGTCCGAGTTCCAGGTCGAGCATCACGCCGATGCCCAGCGGGCCCAGCGAGGCCAGGGCATAGCCGCCGCCCTGGACCATGCCCGACAGCTTGCCGGCCAGGCGGGCGTCGGCGGTGCGCAGCACGATCAGCGACAGCGCCAGGCTGAAGCCGCCGCCCTGGCCCAGCCCCAGCAGCACCACGCCGGCCCAGCGCCACTCGGCGGGTCCCTGCAGCAGGACCCAGAAGCCCGCGCCGATCAGGCTCAGCACCAGGATCAGCGCCGGGCGCTGGTCGCGACCCAGGCGCGCCAGCCAGGGCGCGGCGAGCGCGGAGCCGAGTTGTACCATTACCGATACGCCCATCAGCCAGCCGGCCTCGGCCTCGCCATAGCCGCGTTCCACCAGCAGGGTGGGCAGCCAGCCGAAGACGATATAGGCCAGCGATGACTGGCAGCCCATATACAGGGTCACCTGCCAGGCCAGCGGCTGCGTCAGCAGCGCCCGGGTGTTGCCGCTGCGTGGAGGCGCCGGCGGTCGCTGCGCCGGCGTGGGCATCAGCGCTTGCCAGGCGATCAGACCCAGCGCCGCCAGCGCAGCCCAGCTGGTCAGGGCGACGGGCCAGCCGCCTAGTACGCCGGCCAGTGGGATGCTGAGCCCTGCCCCCAGCGCGCCTCCCAGGCACAGTGCCATGGTGTAGACGCCGGTCATCACGTCGGCACTGGCGGGAAGTTCGCGCTTGACCAGCGCCGGCAACAGGGTGCCGGCGACCCCGATGCCGGCCCCCACCAGCAGGGTGCCGGCGAACAGCCAGGCGGGCGTTGCCAGGCCGCGCAGGCCGAGGCCCAGGGCCAGCACCAGCAGCGCCAGCGACAGGGTCCGCTCGGGGCCGACGCGACGCGACAGCCAGGGGGCCAGAGGGGCGAAGAGCCCCAGGCACAGCACCGGCAGGGTGGTCAGGGCACCGATGGCCAGCAGCGGCATGCCGGTGTCGGCTTCGATGCGAGGCAGCAGCGGGGCCAGCGATGACAGTGCGGGCCGCAGGTTGAGCCCGACCAGGACCATCAAGGCGATGAAGACGACGGGATGCGCTGCGCCATCGCGGCGCACGTCGAGGCTAGGAGTCGTCATGCCGTTGCTCCGGGTCACGGGCGTCGCGGCGCCAGCGCGCGGCGAACTCGGCTTCTCCCTCGAGCTCGTCGGCGGCGCCGAAGCGTGGATCGCCCGTCGACGGGGCGTCCTCGGCGCAGGCGCGGCGGCGGATGCCGCTGACGTCCTCGCTGCTGACCAGGTCGAGGGGGCCCAGGGTCGTCGGCTCAGCCACCAGGCGACCCTCGTAGGTCCAGCAGCGTTGGGGCACCTGGGCGACGCGCCATGAATGTCCTCGCCACTCGGCGTGTCCACTGGCCCCGAGGCTAAGCTCGCCATGCGGTACCAGTGCCGCGAACAGTCGGGCGTTGAGCACCACGCCGTTGTCGGTCATTTCCACCGCGCCCCGGTAGTCGCCACGCCGCAGGGCCGACATGGTGGCCTGCGTGTCCCGCCTGTCCGCCGGCGTGATGCGGCCTTCGCCGCACAGGTGAAGCAGGTCGGGATCGACCTGCTTGATCACCCAGAGGCGAATCGGGGGCTTGCCGAACAGCTTCTTCAACATGGTTCAGCTCATATGTCGACGCAGATCGCCCCGCACGCTGTCGATCAGGGTGATGAAGTGGCTGTCGCCAGAGGCATCGACGCGGTCGACCCGAGCGACGCTGGCCAGGCCGCGATCGACCAGCAGCTGGTCGAAGATTTCCAGCGTCATCGATTCGGCCTGGGCATCGGCGGGGGCCTGAGCGCCAGTGGTCAGCGTGAAGCTGGGCAGCAGGGTGCCGCGAACCCGGGTGGCGCCGCCCTCGGCGATCACCCGGCGCACGAACAGCCATCCCTCGCAGGCAAGCGAGTGGCCGTCGTCGTGCTGGCGCAGGAACAGGGTGCGATAGCAGGCGCCCTGGGCGGCGGCCTTCTCGGCCATGCTGCGATAGGCCTCGGTGGTGCGCTGCGCCGAGACGCCGGCGGATTCCAGCTGCTGCCAGGCCGCCCGGTGTTCGCGGTCGAGGCGTGCCTGATGCTGGAAGCGTAGCCAGCGGTGGTAGTCGTGAATCAGCTCTCGAGATTCCATGGCGTTCCCTTGCTCGTGGTGGGGAGTGTCTCCCGGCTACATTCGCATTTGCAGATATTATTCGCCAGACCGGCGACGCCCGCGGCCGCCGCGGCGGCGACGACGCCCCGGGGACTGGCCATCGCGTTCGCCGGCAGCGGCCTGCTGGCGGGGCGGCGTGTTGCTTCGCCCGCGCCCGCCGCGCCCGCGGCCATTTTCGATGGGCTCGGGCTTGGCGTTGGGATCGGGCTCGAAGCCGGGCTCAACGTGCTTGACCAGCTCACGCTTCATGAGTTTCTCGATGTTGCCGAGCAGGCCATGCTCGTCGACGCACACCAGCGATACCGCCTGGCCGTCGTGCCCGGCACGGCCGGTGCGGCCGATACGGTGCACGTAGTCTTCGGCCACGTTGGGCAGCTCGAAGTTGACCACATGGGGCAGCTCGTCGATGTCGAGGCCGCGGGCGGCGATGTCGGTGGCCACCAGCACCTGCAGATCGCCGGACTTGAAGGCGGACAGTGCCCGGGTGCGGGCCGACTGGCTCTTGTTGCCGTGGATCGCCATGGCCGAGATGTCGCGCTTGTCGAGATGCTCGGCCAGGCGGTTGGCGCCGTGCTTGGTTCGAGTGAAGACCAGCACCTGGAACCATTGCCGGCTGCTGATCAGGTGGGCGAGCAGCTCGCGCTTGCGCTCGCGGTCGACCCGGTAGATGGCCTGGTCCACGGTCTCGGCCGGCGTGTTGCGTCGTGCCACCTCGATCAGTGTCGGTTCATCGAGCAGCTTGTTGGCCAGCGCCTGGATCTCCCGGGAGAAGGTCGCCGAGAACAGCAGGTTCTGGCGGGCCTCGGGCAGCAGCTTGAGCACCTTGCGGATATCGTGGATGAAGCCCATGTCGAGCATGCGGTCGGCCTCGTCCAGCACCAGGATCTCCACGCCGGAGAGATCGACGTGCCCCTGCTGCTGAAGGTCGAGCAGGCGGCCCGGGGTGGCTATCAGGATATCCAGCCCGGGGCGGATGGCGTCCACCTGGGGCTGCTGGCCGACGCCGCCGAAGATCACGTGCGAGGTCAGCGGCAGGTGGCGACCGTAGTCGCGCACGCTCTCGCCCACCTGGGCGGCCAGCTCGCGGGTCGGGGTCAGCACCAGGGCGCGTACGCCGCGCTTGGCCGGTCGCCGGCCGTCCTTGAGGCGCTGCAGCATGGGCAGGGTGAAGCCGGCGGTCTTGCCGGTGCCGGTCTGGGCGCTGCCCAGCAGGTCACCGCCCTCGAGGACGGCGGGAATGGCCTGGCGCTGGATGGGGGTCGGGGTGGTGTAGCCCTGGGCGTCGATGGCGCGCAGCAGTTCGGGGCACAGGCCGAGGTCGGAAAAGGTCATGCGGTCTCCGCGGCGACGTCTCGCCCGGCCTCCGCCAGGAATGGTCGGGGCGAGGCGAGACGTGGGAATGGGGTAAGTCGCGGCGGCGGGGCGGCCGCGAGTGCCGCGCATTATGCCACAGCAGCGCTCGCAGCGCAGCCGACGCGAGCGCCGCTGTGGCTTCGCCGGGGGGAGCTAGTCGGCGCGGCGTTCGGCGCGCCTGACCGCCGCGGCAATCGAGGCGGCGACGTCATCCCAACTGTGCCCCAGGGCGCGTACCAGGGCAGGATAGCCGTCGCTGGCAAGCGGCGTGGCGACGCGAAACGCTGCGGTGTCCAGCAGCGTCTGGTCGGCGGCGAGCAGCTGCCAGCGTCCGGCGGCCACCGCCCGGCCGTCGGGCCGACCCTGGAAGCGTTCCACCGTCACCCGCAGTTGCAGGGGACCGGCCTGTGCGCCGGTCTCGCTGTCAAGCAGCACCCGGGTGTCGGGCAGCGCAGCGGCCAGGCGGTCGCGCAGGCCGCGCTCGAGCTGTCGACCCAGCGGCTCGGCCCAGCGGTGACCGCTGGCCTCGCGCAGGGTGATGTCGTCGAGCTGGACGATGATGCCTTCCGCGTCCAGGAACGGTGCCAGGCGCAGCGGGCGCAGCACCAGCACGTGGCTGGCCTCGGCGCCGGCGACGTCCGCGGCGGCGGCTTCCGGCAGGGCGTAGCGGGTCGCCGGCGTGCCGCCCAGGGCACAGCCGGTGAGCCACAGCAGCAGCATGAGGGAAAGCGGGGCACGCAGGGCGGTCATGGCGAAGTCCTTTCCGTCGGGGCTCTGGGTACGGGATCGCTGGCGTCCAGGCTGTCGAACAGCAGGGCGCCGGGAGTGTCGCCGAGACGGCGGGCCGTCGGCTGGAGATCGCGCAGCAGCCGCTCGAGCTGATCGAGGGTCTCTGTCAGGTCGCGGTAGGCCGGGGCGCCGGGCGAGACGCCTTCGAGGGTGTCTCGCAGCGTGGACAAGGTGGCGTTGAGCTCGCCCGGCAAGGCCCGGGTTTCGGGGTCGTCTAGCAGCGTCTGGACGCCTGCGGTGAGCTGGCGGACCTGCTCCAGGGTAGCCTCGGAGGTGGCAAGGTTGCGCTGCAGGCCGGAGAGGATGGGCTCGAGCTCCAGGTCATTGAGCTTGTCGAGCAGGGCGGTGACCTGGGCCTGGATCTGGGCCAGCCCCCCGGAGGTGGTGGGGAACACGGGCCGCTCGGCGAAGGTCTCGGCCTGGTAGTCGTCGGCGCGCTGCGGGTCCAGCCCGAGGTCGACGAACAGCGCCCCGGTCAGCAGGTTGCCGCTCTTCAGCGAGGCGCGCAGGCCACGCCGGAACAGCCGTTCGAAGCGGGCGCGCCAGGCCTCGAGATCCAGCGTCTGGCTGTCGATGCCGAGGCGCTGGGGCTCGATGCGGATCAGCACCGGAATCGCCAGCCGTGCATCGCGGTCGGGCTGGGGAGCGGTGAAGTTCCATGGCACGCTGGCCACGGTGCCGACCCGCACGCCGCGGAACTCGACCGGAGCGCCGCGGGACAGGCCGCGCACCGTATCCTCGATCAACAGCACGTACTCCAGGTAGCGGTCGAAGGTGCCCTGGCGGGCGCTGTCTTCGTCGGCGTAGAGGGTGAAGGTGGTGTCGGGTTCGGCGGTGACGCCGCGGGGCAGGTCTTCGGGCACGCCGAAGGTGACGCCGCCGCTGAACATCGCTTCCAGCGACTCGAGCTTGACGCGCACGCCCTCGGAGTCCAGCCGCAGGTCGACGCCGCTGGTGGTCCAGAAGCGCGTGTTCTCGGTGACCAGTCGGTGGTAGGGGCTCTCGATGAAGATGCGGTGATGCATGCGTCGGGTCTCGACGTCGAAGTCGGCTTCTTCGACGCGTCCCACCGTGAAGCCCTGGTAGGTGACCGGGTCGCCGACGCTGAGCGAATTACCCACCTGGCTGAGCAGGTTGATGCGCAGACCCTCTGCGCCGGGCGGCGCCACCGGGGGCTGTTCGCTGACCGCGAACTCGCGCGCCTCCTCCTCGCTCTTGCCGGGCTCGAGCTGCAGGTAGGCGCCCGACAGCACGGTGTTGAGGCCGCTGATGCCCTCGCGACCGATGCGCGGCTTGACCACCCAGAAGGTACTGTCTTCGACCAGCATCGGTGCGGCCTCGGGTTTCATGCGGGCGGTGATCACCACCTGGGAGAGGTCTTCCGAGAGATTGACCGATTCCACTTGGCCGATCTCCACGTTGCGGGTCTTGATCAGGGTGCTGCCGGCCTCGATGCCGTCGGCGCTCTGCATGGTCAGGGTGATCAGCGGACCACGCCCGAGGTAGCTGTCATAGACCAGCCAGGCGCCGATCAGCAGCGCCACGATCGGCACGATCCAGATCGGTGATAACGGTGCCTGGCGGGTGGCCCGGGCGCGGTGCTCGTCCTCTGGCGCAGCGTCGCGGGGGGTATCGTTCATGCGGTAGCTTCCTCGTCCGCGGTGGAGTCAGGGTCCGGGCCATCCCAGATCAGTCGGGGGTCGAAGGTCATGGCAGCGAGCATGGTCAGCACCACCACGCTGCCGAAGGCCAGGGCCGCGGGGCCGGGTTCGACCGCCATCAGATTGCCGGCGCGGATCAGCGCCACCAGGATGGCGACCACGAAGATGTCGACCATCGACCAGCGGCCGATGAATTCGGTCAGTCGGTACAGCCGGGTGCGCACCGGCGCCCTGAGTTCGTGGGCGCGCGGGGCCACCAGGCACAGCCAGGCCAGCGCCATCAGCTTGCCCAGCGGCACGATGACGCTGGCGACCAGGATGACCAGGGCCACCGGCCAGGAGCCCATCTCGATCAACTCGACGATGCCACCGACGATGGTGTTGGGGCTAGCTCGCCCCAGGCTGACGGTGGTCATGATCGGGTAGACGTTGGCGGGCACGTACAGGACCGCGGCGGCGGCGAGCAGCGCCCAGGTACGCTGCAGGCTGTGGGGGCGCCGGGCATGCAGCGGCTCGCCGCAGCGTTGGCAGTTGCCATGTCCCTTGTCATCGAGCCGGTTGACCAGGCCGCAGGTATGGCAGCCGGTGAGGCCCTGGGGCGCGGCGGTACGGCCGGTCTGGCTGCCCTCCGGGGCGGGAGGCTCCCCGGCCAGGGCGAACCACAGCCAGTCGCGGTCCACCGACTGGGTGGTGGCGAGCAGCAGCACGGCGAAGGCGCCGAAGGCCCAGAAGGAGGGCCCCAGCTCGACATGGGCCAGGCCGGCGATCTTGATCAGGCTGACCAGGGTGCCGATCAGGAAGACGTCGGCCATCATCCAGGGCTCCAGATGGGTCAGCGCACGGGTCAGGCTGCGGCCCCCCGCGGGTGGCGATCCGCGCAGCAGCCCGATCTGCAGCCACGCCACGCCGAGCAGGTAGAGGGCCGGGAGTACCAGGGTGGTCAGCAACACGGCGATGGCCACCACGGGTTCGTGGTGGCCGATCAGGTCGGTGGCGGTCTGGGTTAGTTCGATGCGATTGCCGACGCCGCGCACGCTGAAACCAAGAAAGGGGAACGCCACCGCCATGGCCAGCGTGGCCAGGGCCGCCAGGGCCAGGGCCAGGCTGCGCTGGGCCGGATAGCGGTGGCGGCGCACCTCGGCATGGCCGCAGCGCGGGCATACCGCCTGCTCACCAGAGTGCAGGGGTGGCAGCGCCATCAGCCAATCGCACTCGTGGCAGGCCCGCAGGCGACGACGGGTACTCCGTGTCTCCGGCGGGGCACGGTCGACGTAGGGAGCCTGGGTGGGCAGGGTGAGATGGCGAAAGGCCGGCCTTGGCACGGCGATGGCGTCCTCCTGACGATCAACGGCATTGTCTGAAGTGTGTCACGTTGACGCGGGGGGCACCATAGTCAACCATGCGTGCCTCAATGTTCTGATGGAGACACCATGATGCTTCCCGCCCTGGCGGTGGTGGCAGGTCTGATCCTGCTGGTCTGGAGCGCCGAGCGCTTCGTCGACGGTGCGGCGGCGACGTCTGCGCGACTCGGTCTTTCCCCCTTGTTGATCGGCATGCTGGTCATTGGCTTCGGCACCTCAGCGCCGGAGCTGGTGGTCTCGGCCATCGCCGCCAGCCAGGGCAATCCCGGGCTGGCGCTGGGCAACGCCTACGGCTCGAACATCGCCAACATCGGCATGATCCTGGGCCTGGTGGCGCTGATCTCGCCGCTGGCGGTGCATTCCAGCGTGATCCGCCGCGAACTGCCGGTGCTGGGTGGGGCGACGCTGCTGTCGGCAGTGCTGATGATCGGCGGCATGATCGGCCGGTTGGAGGGCGTACTGCTGCTGGTCGTGCTGGCGGCCTTCATGGTCTATAGCGTCGTCCAGGGGCTGCGCGACGGCAGCGACCCGCTGTCGTCCGACACCGAGACCGACCTGGCCTCTCACCCCATGTCGCTCAAGGTCGCCCTGGCCTGGACGGCGCTTGGGCTGGTGCTGCTGGTGGCAAGCTCCAGGCTGCTGGTGTGGGGGGCGGTGTCCATCGCCCAGAGCCTGGGCGTCAGTGACCTGGTGATCGGCCTGACCGTGGTGGCGGTAGGCACCTCGCTGCCCGAACTGGCGTCTTCGGTCAGTGCCCTGCGCCGGCGCGAGCATGACCTGGTGCTGGGCAACGTGGTGGGGTCGAACCTGTTCAACACCCTGGGCGTGGTGGGGCTCGCCGCGGTGATCGCGCCCATCGAGGCCGGCCGTGAAGTGCTGCTGCGCGACTGGAGCCTGATGACCGCGATGACGGTCATGATGGTGGTCTTCGCCATGGGCTGGCGTGGCCGTCCGGGGCGCATCAACCGCGTCGAGGGCGGTGCCCTGCTGGCCATGTACGTCGCCTATCTCGGTTTCATGGTCCACCTGGTGGTGACCGGCGCCCCGACGGCCTGAGGAGGCGCTGCGACAACGCGACACAGACGGCGGATCGACCGGGGCGCGCTATGATGGCCTCGGCTGCTTGCCTCGGTCGGAAGGGTATCGGCTAGGCTGATGCAGGCAAGGGAAGAATGCGGCTGGGGTGACCGTGCCTCGTCGACAAGAGCACGTTAGTGCCGACGCATTCAGATCATCGATCCGCAGGAACGAGGTGTGCCTCATGGAGCTGGATCCTCTGCTGCTGTCGCGGCTGCAGTTTGCCTTCGTGGTGTCCTTCCACGCCATTTTCCCGGTCTTCACGATCGGGTTGGCGTCCTATCTGGCCGTGCTCAATGGCCTGTTCTATCGCACCGGCAACCAGGCCTGGGAGCGCCTGGCGATCTTCTGGACCCGGGTATTCGCCGTGGTGTTCGGCATGGGCGTGGTGTCGGGCATCGTGATGTCCTTCCAGTTCGGTACCAACTGGAGCAACTTCGCCCTGGCGGCGTCCAACTTCCTGGGCCCGATGCTCAGCTACGAGGTGGTCACCGCCTTCTTCCTGGAGGCCGCCTTCCTCGGCGTGCTGCTGTTCGGCCGTGGCAAGGTGCCGCAGGGCGTGCATCTCTTCGCCTCGATCATGGTCGCCGTCGGCACCTTCATCTCGGCGTTCTGGATCCTCGCCGCCAACAGTTGGATGCAGACCCCGGCGGGCACGGAACTGATCGATGGGCGTTTCCACGTCACCGACTGGAGCGAGGCGATCTTCAATGCCTCCTTCCCCTATCGATTCGCCCACATGGTCCTGGCGTCCTTCCTGACCGGCGGTTTCGTGGTTGCCGGGGTCAGTGCCTGGTACCTGCTGTTCGGCCGGGATCCCGCCGCCAATCGCAAGGCGTTTTCCATGTGCCTGTGGCTGCTGTTGGTGCTGGCGCCGGCCCAGGCGCTGGTGGGGGATGCCCATGGGCTCAATACCCTGGAACACCAGCCCACCAAGGTGGCGGCCATGGAGGGCAACTGGGAGACTCAGTCCCGCACGCCGCTGCTGCTGTTCGCCTGGCCCGACAAGACCGCTCAGGAGAATCGCCTGGAGCTCGGCATTCCGGGGCTCGCCAGCCTGATTCTGACCCATCACCTGGACGGCGAGGTGCCGGGACTCAGCGAGGTGCCGCCGGAGGAGCAGCCGCCGGTATGGCTGGTGTTCTGGTCGTTCCGAGTCATGGTCGCCATGGGCATGGCGATGATCGCCGCGGCCCTGATCGGACTGTGGCTGCGGGCCAAGGGCCGGCTGTATGACCACCGCGGCTTCCTGCAGTTCATGCGGCTGATGACGGTCGCGCCCTTCCTGGCGGTGCTCGCCGGCTGGTTCGTCACCGAGACCGGCCGTGCGCCCTGGCTGGTGTACGGCATCATGACCCAGGCCGAGGCGGTGACGCCGTCGCTGACCGGCGGCATGGCGCTGTTCAGCCTGATTGGCTACGGGCTGGTCTATGCCGTGGTGTTCTACGCCGGGATTCTCTACCTGACCCGGGTGGTGCGCCAGGGCATGCTGCCCGAGCCACCCCACGACGACGAGGTCGAGCGACCCAAGCGGCCGCTGTCCGCCGCCCACGTGCCCTTCGAGGACGCCGCCAACCAGCCGGGAAGGAGCTGAGACATGGAAATCTTCGATCTGACGCTGATCTGGGCCGGCATCATCGGCTTCGGCGTGATCATGTACGTGCTGATGGACGGCTTCGATCTGGGAGTGGGCATCCTGTTTCCCTTTGCCCCCGACGAGGACAGCCGCGATGTGATGATGAACTCGGTGGCGCCGATCTGGGACGGCAACGAGACCTGGCTGGTGCTCGGCGGGGCCGGGCTTCTGGCGGCTTTCCCGGTGGTCTACTCGGTGTTCCTGCCGGCGCTCTACATCGGGGTCTTCCTGATGCTGGCGGGGCTGATCTTCCGGGGCATCGCTTTCGAGTTCCGCTTCAAGTCGCACCGCAATCGCCACTGGTGGAACCGTGCCTTTTGCTGGGGCTCCACGGTGGCCGCCTTCGCCCAGGGGGCGGTGGTCGGTGCCTACATCCAGGGCTTCGCCGTCGAGGACTTCGTCTACGTGGGCGGCGCCCTGGACTGGCTGACGCCCTTCACCGTGCTCACCGGCCTCGGGCTGGTGGCCGGCTATGCGTTGCTCGGCGTCACCTGGTTGATCATGAAGACCGAGGGCCATATCCAGGAGTGGGCCTATCGGCTGGCGCCGCGCCTGCTGATCGCGGTGCTGGCGGTGTTCGCCATCATCAGCCTGTGGACGCCCTTCGTCGACGAGGCGGTGCGCGAGCGCTGGTTCGGCCATCTGTACCTGATCTGGATCTTCCCTGTGCTGGCGCTGCTCTGCGCCTACTGGCTGTGGCGCTCGGTGCAGGCGCGCCGCGAGGGCCAGCCGTTCATCGCCACCCTCGGAGTGTTCGTGTTCACTTACCTGGGGCTGGTGGTCAGCAAATGGCCGGTGATCGTGCCGCCGAACTACACCCTGTGGGACGTTGCCTCGGCGCCGGAATCGCAGCTCTTCCTGCTGCTCGGCATGCTGTTCGTGATTCCCATCGTGCTGGCCTACACCGCCTGGAGCTACTGGGTGTTCCGCGGCAAGGTCCGCGTGGGCGAGGGGTATCACTGAGACGATGGCGCAGGCATCGACATCGCGCGCCTGGCTTGCCGGCCTGGCGCGCGCCGAAAGAGGGCGGCTGGGCCTGGCCGTCGCCTGCGGCCTGGTCGCCGGCGTCAGCACCATGGCCCAACTGGCCCTGCTGGCCTGGCTGGTCACGGCGTTGCTGGTGGAGGGGAGGGAACTCACCTCGCTGGTGACCCCTTTTGCCGTCCTGGCCGGACTGATGGGGCTGCGCGCCCTGGCCCAGTGGGGGCAGGAAGCGGCCGGGCTCGCCGCCAGCCTGCGGCTTCGCCGGCGGGCCCGCGGCGAGCTGCTCGACCAGCTGGCACGGCTCGGTCCGGTCGGGGTCACCGGTCATCACAGCGCCAGTCTGGCCCATCGCGTGGTGGACCAGGTCGAGGCGCTCGACGGCTACGTGGCGCGCTACCTGCCGCAGCGCTATCTCGCCTTGCTGCTGCCGCTGGTGATCCTGGCGGTGGTGGCCTGGCTCGACTGGCTGGCGGCACTCTTCCTGCTGCTGGCTGCGCCCCTGATCCCGCTGTTCATGGCCCTGGTGGGCATGGGCGCCGAGCGGCTCAACGAGGAACAGTTCAATGCCGTGGCGCGGCTGTCGCGCCACTTCATCGACCGGGTGCGCGGCATCGCCACCCTGCAGCTGTTCGGCCGCACCGCGGCGGCCACCGACGAGGTCCACGCCGCCGCCGACGACTATCGCCGGCGTACCCTGCGCCCGCTGCGCCTGGCTTTTCTCTCCTCGGCGGTGCTCGAGTTCTTCGCTGCCGTGTCGATTGCCGTGGTGGCCATCTACGTGGGCTTCGGCCTGCTCGGTTACATCAGCTACGGCCCCGCCGACCAGCTGACGCTGTTCACCGGGCTGCTGGCGCTGCTGCTGGCGCCGGAATTCTTCCAGCCGCTGCGCAGCCTGGCCCAGCATTACCATGATCGGGCCTCGGCGCTGGGCGCCGCCGAGGGCATGGTGGCACTGCTGGAGGAAACCCCGCGGCGCAGCGGCCGTCCCTCCGCGCCGCCCCGTGCGGCGCGGGCGAGGGTCGAACTCGAGGCGATCACGGTGATGCATCCCGAGCGCGGCCGCGTGCTGGGGCCGCTGGACCTGACGCTGGCGCCTGGGGAAATGCTGGCGATCAGCGGGCCCTCGGGGGCCGGCAAGTCGACCCTGCTGCAGCTGCTGGCGGGGTTCCTCGACCCCGATTCCGGTGAGCGACGAACAGCACAGGGAATGGCCGTGGCGTGGATGGACCAGCGTCCGCTGCTGGTTCACGGCAGCCTGGCCGACAACCTGCGCCTGGCGGCCCCCGAGGCCGACGAGCGGGCGATGCGCCGAGCGCTCGATGCCGCCGGGCTCGGTCAACTGGTGGCCGGCCTGCCGGACGGGATCGAGACCCCGGTCGGCGAGCGCGGCGCGGGGCTATCCGGCGGCCAGGCCCAGCGGTTGGCGCTGGCGCGGATCTTCCTCTCCGAGGCAAGCCTTGTGCTGCTCGACGAGCCCACCGAGAGCCTCGATGCCGACAGCGAGGGACATGTGCTGGAGGCGCTCACGGCGCTGGCCGCCGAAGGGCGCAGCCTGGTCATCGCCAGCCACCGAGCCGCGCCGCTGGCGTATGCCGATCGCCACCTGGCACTGCGCGACGGGCGCCTGGAGGAGGTGGCCGATGGCTGAGCGACGCGGCGTGATCGCCACCCTGGCGCCTTGGCTACGCCTGCTCGGTCGGCGCCGCGGGCGGCTGGCGGCCGGTGCCGGCCTCATGTCGCTGGCCCTGGCCGCGGCGCTCGGCCTGCTGGCGCTGTCGGGCTGGTTTATCACCGCGACCGGCCTGGCGGGGCTGGCCCTGGCGGCGGGGGCCGCGCTGACGCTCGACGTCTATGTGCCGGGCGGCGGCATCCGTGGCTTCGCGGTGACTCGCACCGTGGCGCGCTACCTGGAACGGCTCTACAACCACGACACCATCCTGCGCCTGCTGGCCGACCTGCGCGGGCGCATGTTCGCCGTGCTGGCCGGACTCGACGGTCGCTCGTTGGCGCAGCGTCGGGCCAGCGACTGGCTGAATCGGCTCACTGCCGATATCGACACCCTGGACAGCCTGTTCCTGCGCCTGCTGGCCCCGGCGGCGGTGGCGCTGCTGGCAATCCTCGCGCTGGCCGGGTTCCTGGCGCTGTGGTCGCCGGCGGCGGGGCTGTCGGTGGCGAGCGTGCTCGGCGTTGCCTGGAGTTGGCTGACATGGGGCCAGGCGCGCCTGGGCCTTGCCGCCAGTCGGCGTCGGATCGCCGAACTGGAACGGCTGCGTGGCCGGCTGATTGAGCAGCTCCAGGGGCTCGCCGAGCTGGAGACCTACGGCAGCCTGGCGGCCCGGCGGCGGCATCTCGAGACCATCGAGGCACGCTTGTACGATGACCAGCGCCGATTGGGTCACTTCGCGGCACTGGGCTCGGCGCTGGCCGGGCTGGCCGTGGGACTCGGCTGGCTCTCGGCGCTGTGGCTGGGTGCCCTGGCCTGGCAGGCCGGAGCGCTGTCCGGCCCGCTGATGGTGATGATGCCGCTGGCAGTGATGGCGCTGAGCGAGGCGCTGGCCGCGCTCCCCATGGCCTTTACCCAGTTCGGGGCGACCCTGGCCGCCGCCGAGCGCCTCAATGCGCTGGACGATGCCCGGCGCGACGCCGCGCCCCAGACCGGGACGAGCCTGCCCGACGGGGCGCTGGCGCTATCCCTCGAGGAGGTCTCGCTGCGCTATCCTGGGGCCCTGAGCCCGGTGTTCGATGGCTTTTCCCTGGCCCTGGCACCCGGGGAACGAGTCGCGGTGCACGGCGTGTCGGGCAGCGGCAAGTCGAGCCTGGCGGCGCTGGCCACCGGCCAACTGGTGCCGGACGCGGGAGCCGTGGGGCTGGGCGGCCTGCCGCTGGCGGACATCGCTGCGCAGGATTTGGCCGACCGGGTGGCCTGCCTGACCCAGCACACCGAGCTGTTCGACGACAGCCTGGCCGCCAACCTGCGGCTCGCCGCGCCCGAGGCCGAGACATCCCGGCTGTGGGCCGTGCTCGCCACCGTGGAGTTGGCCGACTGGGCACAGGCCCTGCCTCGAGGACTCGATACCCGGGTGGGTGAGGGCGGTCGTCGCCTCTCCGGCGGCCAGGCGCGACGCCTCGCGCTGGCCCGGCTGCTGCTGCGCGGCCCGGGGCTGGTGATCCTCGACGAGCCGTTCGCCGGCCTCGACTCGGCACTCGCGGCGCGCATCGCCGAGCGGCTCGATGCCTGGCTCGCGGGGCGCAGCGTGCTCTACCTGGTGCACGAGCGTACGACCCAGGCGTGTCTGCCGGGCGTGTGCCGTTGGCAAGCGTTGGCGAACGGCGCCGAACCGGCCTTTGCGCCGCCGCCGGGAATCTTTCAGGATGGTGCAAAGCACTGACACGAGGTGAGCCATGCGGGATTTCCTCAAGGCCCTGCCCAAGGCCGAACTGCACCTGCATATCGAGGGCACCCTGGAGCCTGAACTGATGATGGCGCTGGCCGAGCGCAACGGCGTGCGCCTGCCCTACGCCTCGGTGGAAGAGGTGCGCGCCGCCTACGATTTCAGCGATCTGCAGTCCTTTCTGGACCTCTACTTCCAGGGCATGAGCGTGCTGCGTACCGCCCAGGACTTCGAGGACCTGGCGATGGACTACTTCCGCCGAGCCGCCGACGAGGGCGTGGTCCACGTGGAGCTGCACGTGGACCCTCAGGCGCACCTGGCGCGCGGCGTCGAGCTGGCCACGGTGATGGAGGGGCTGGGGCGTGCCCGGCGGCGCGCCGAACGCGAGCTCGACCTGTCCACGGCGATGATCCTGGCCTTCCTGCGTGACCGGCCCGCCGAGGAAGCGCTGGACCTGCTCGAGCGGGCCGCACCCTATTGGGAGACGCTGGACGCGGTGGGGCTCGACAGCGCCGAGGTCGGCAATCCGCCGGCCAAGTTCGCCGAGGCGTTCCGCCGCGCCAGCGCCCTCGGCCTGGCACGGGTCGCCCACGCCGGCGAGGAGGGCCCTCCGGACTATATCCGCGAGGCGCTGGACGTGCTCGACGTCTGCCGCGTCGACCATGGCGTGCGCTGCCTGGAGGACCCGACCCTGGTCGCCCGGCTGCGTGACGAGGCGATGGTGCTGACCGTCTGCCCGCTTTCCAACCTGCGCCTCAGGGTCGTCGAGCGGCTCGAGGACCATCCGCTGCCGGCGATGCTCGAGGCCGGCCTCAACCTGACCCTCAACTCCGACGATCCCGCCTACTTCGGCGGCGGCATGCTGGACAATTTCCTGGCCTGCCGGCGCGCCTTCGGCTGGTCCCGGGAAGTGTTCCTGGGGCTGGCCAGCAACGCCATCGAAGCCGCCTTCATGAGCGAAGCGCGCCGCGCCGAGCTGCGCGAGCGGCTCGCCGCCTGTCGCTGAGCCCCGCCGCTGGCACGGTGGCTCGCTATCGGGCCCCACGAAAAAGGGGCGGCTCTTGCGAGCCGCCCAAGTGGGTACCACACCCAATGACGAAACAGCGTGGCGGTCAGGCCGCGCGCTGGTGCACCCGTCGGCCGTCGGCCCAGGTGGCGTATACCGTGCGGTCGTCACCCAGCATCATCAGCGCGAACAGCGTCTCGGCGAGTGACTGACAGCGGGCGGTGCGCCGGGCCAGCAGCGGCGTGGCGGCGGGGTCGAGGACCACGATGTCGGCCTCGCCGCCCTCGCGCAGACGACCGATGCGGTCGTCCAGGTGCAGGGCGCGGGCGTTGCCCAGCGTCAGGCGGTAGAAGCCCTGCCAGGCGGTGAGCGGCTGGCCGAGTAGCTGGCCGACCTGGTAGGCGGCCTTGAGGGTCGCCAGCCCCGAGAGATCGGTGCCGGCGCCCACGTCGCTGGCGATGCTGGTGGCGAGGCCCATCTCACGGCAGGCCTGGCGGTCGAACAGCCCGCTGCCGAGGAACAGGTTGGACGTGGGACAGAAGGCGATGCTGGCGCCGGCATCGGCCAGCCGACGGCGCATGCCCTGGTCCAGGTGGATGCCGTGGGCGAAGGTGCTGCGTGGCCCGACGAGCCCGAAGTGCTCGTAGACCCCCAGGTAGTCCTGACACTCCGGGAACAGCTCGGCGACCCAGGCGATCTCGCCCTCGTTCTCGGAAAGGTGAGTCTGCAGGTGCAGGTCCGGGGCATTGCGCAGCACCGCGCCGGTGGCCTCGAGCTGCTCGCGGCTCGAGGTGGGGGCGAAGCGTGGCGTCAGGCTGTAGCCCAGACGGTCCTTGCCGTGCCAGTCGCCGATAAGCCGCTCGCTGTCGCGCAGCCCGCCCAGGGTGTCGTCGACCAGGGCCTCCGGGGCGTGGCGGTCCATCAGTACCTTGCCGGCCAGCATGCGCAGGCCGCGGGCCTTGGCGGCGGTGAAGAAGGCGTCCACCGAGCCGGGATGCGAGGTGCAGAACACCTGGGCGGTGGTGGTACCGGCGCGCAGCGTCTCGTCGAGGAAGGCCTCGGCTACCGACTCGGCGTGGGCGCGCTGGGCGAAGCGGCACTCTTCCGGGAAGGTGTAGTCGTTCAGCCAGTCGAGCAGCTGTCGGCCGTAGGAGGCCATGATGTCGAGCTGCGCATAGTGCACGTGGCTGTCGATGAAGCCCGGCATCATCAGCTTGTCCGAGTAGTCCACCACCTCGATGTCGGAGGGCAGGTGCGGGGCCAGCTCGGCGAAGTCGGCGACGGCGCGGATATGGCCGTCGACCAGCCAGATGGCACCGTCTTCCAGGTGGCGCACGCTGCCCGGCGCCGGGGCGTCGTCCTCGCCCGGGTCGGCGTCGAAGCTCAGCAGCGGGCCGCGCAGCACGCGCATGGGGGTACGGGGGTCGTTCATGAATCTCTCCAATCGGCGCCGGTCCGGCCGACGCAACGCGATGTTGGCTTCAAGGTCATGGATGCCGTGCGCCGGGGACAAGTCGGAGCGAGGGTTTTTTGCCATGCATGGCAAAAGTAGCGCCCATGGATGGGTCTACAGCGCCTCGCGATGCCTTGTCGCCGGCACAGCTCGGCGTCCGGACTCTCGATAACGGTTGTCCTCAGCGGGCTGGCGGGAACGCCTCGCGCAGGCTCTCCGGGGCGATGCCGCGCCGGTCGGGCCGTGCGTCGGCTGGCTTGAGCGTCAGCAGTTCGGCGGCCACCGCCAGGGCGATCTCGTAGGGCCGCTTGCCGTGGGCGCCGGGCACGCCGATCGGGCAGCGCACGCCGGCCAGGGCCGCTTCGTCGTGGCCGGCCTCGATGAGCCTACGGCGGAAGCTCGCCCACTTGCTGTCCGATCCGATCAGGCCGATCGAGGCGCAGTCGCCGCGGCGCAGCAGGGCGTCGACCAGGGCGCGATCCTCGGCGTGATCATGGGTCATCACCAGGGCATGGCAGCCGGCCGGCAGCGAGGCCACGGCAGCGGCCGCCTCGCGGCCCTCGGCGCCCATCACGAAGCGCCGATGGTGCAGGCGCTCGCGGTCGGTGCCGCCGTCGGGAAAGGCGTCCTCACGGCTGTCGAACCACAGCACGCGCCAGGGCAGCGGGGCCAGCACCTCGACCAGCGCCTGGCCGACGTGGCCGGCGCCGAACAGCGCCACGTCCATCTCGGCGCCGGCGAACAGCTCGATCAGCACGTGCACGTAGCCGCCGCAGCACTGGCCGGAACGTCCGCCCAGCGGGAAGGCCTCGAGCCGGGTGTCGGTGCGACCCGCGGCCAGCGCCTCGCGAGCCGCCTCGATGACCTGCAGCTCGAAGGTGCCGCCGCCCAGGGTGTCGTGGACGGCGTCCTCGGTGATCACCATCTTGGCGCCGGGCTCCCGCGGGGTGGAGCCGGCTACCCCCACCACGCTTGCCAGCGCGTGGGGGCGGGCCTGGCGCTGCAGGCGATCGAGCGCCGCGTGCCAGGGCTCAGGCCGGTTCATGGTCGGATCTCGCGGCGAGCGTCGGCTCGGCCTGGCGCAGGGCCTCGGCGGCCATCATCACCCGCTCCGGCGTGGCCGGGGTGTCCAGTGCCGGGCTGACCCGGTAGTCGGCCAGGCTCGCCAGGGCATCGCGCAGCGCCGACCATACCGAGATGCCGAGCATGAAGGGCGGCTCGCCGACGGCCTTGGAGCGGTAGATGCTGGCCTGGGAGTTGGGGTGGCCCTGCAGCAGCGAGACGTTGAAGGTCTCGGGCAGGTCGCCGAAGGCCGGGATCTTGTAGGTGGCCGGGCCATCGGAAACCAGCCTGCCGGCGTCGTTCCACTTGAGTTCCTCGCTGGTCATCCAGCCCATGCCCTGGATGAAGCCGCCCTCGATCTGGCCGATGTCGATGGCCGGGTTCAGGGACTCGCCGACGTCGTGGAGGATGTCGGCGCGGCTGACCCGGTACTCGCCGGACAGGGTGTCGACCTCCACCTCGGCCACGGCGGCGCCGTGGGCGTAGTAGTAGAAGGGGCGGCCGCGGCCGGTGGCGCGGTCGTAGTGGATAAGCGGGGTGGCGTAGAAGCCCTTCTCGGACAGCGAGACCCGCGCCATGTAGGCCTCCTGGACCAGCTCGCCCCAGGGGATGCGCGTCTCGGCCTCGCCGATGCCGGCCACCAGGTGACCGTCTTCCAGGCGCATGGCCTCGCGGTCGAGCCCGCCGGCCTCGCGGTCGAAGTGTGAGGCGGCGAAGTCGAACAGCCGCTCGCGCAGCTTGCTGGCGGCGTCGCGGGCGGCCTGGCCGTTGAGGTCGGCGCCGCTGGAGGCGGCGGTGGGCGAGGTGTTGGGCACCTTGTCGGTGCGGGTGGCGCTGATGCGCACCCGTTCGAGGTCGAGGCCCAGCTCGCGGGCCACCACCTGGCAGACCTTGGTGTGCAGGCCCTGGCCCATCTCGGTGCCGCCGTGGTTGATCATCACGCTGCCGTCGGTATAGACGAGCAGCAGGGCGCCGGCCTGGTTGAGGTGCTGGACGGTGAACGAGATGCCGAACTTCACCGGCGTCAGCGCCAGGCCCTTCTTGACGATCGGGCTCTTGGCGTTGAAGGCGGCGATCTCGCGGCGGCGATTCCAGTAGTCGCTGCTGGCCTCGAGCTGGCCGATCAGGTCGTGGAGCAGCGACAGCTGCTCGACCCGCTGCCCATAGTGGGTGATGTCGCGTGGCTTGCCGTTCGGATCCTTGGCGCGATAGAGGTTACGCTTGCGGATGGTCAGCGGGTCCTCGCCGAGGTGACGAGCGATGTCGTCCATGGCCCGCTCGATGATCATCATGCCCTGGGGGCCGCCGAAGCCGCGGAAGGCGGTGTTGGAGGCCTTGTGGGTCTTGGCCCGCTGGCCGGTCACTCGCGCGTCGCCCAGCGAGTAGGCGTTGTCGGCGTGGAACATGGCGCGGTCGACGATGGCGTCGGACAGGTCCGGCGAGTAGCCGCAGTCGCCGATCACGGTGATCTCGCCGCCGGCCAGCACGCCCTGGTCGTCGAAGCCCAGCCGATAGCGGTTATGGAACGGGTGGCGCTTGCCGGTGGCCCGGGAATCCTCGGCGCGGGGCAGGCGAAGCTTGGCGGCCCGGCCGGTGCGCCGGGCAATCAGCGCGGCGATGCACGCCCAGGGCGAGGCCTGGGTCTCCTTGCCGCCGAAGCCGCCACCCATGCGGCGCATCTCCATGGTCACCGCATGGAAGGGGATGTCGAGCACCTCGGCGACCAGCTTCTGGGTCTCGCTCGGGTGCTGGTTGGAGGTGTAGACCATCACCCCCTCGTCCTCGGTGGGCTGGACCAGGCAGGCCTGGCCCTCCAGGTAGAAGTGTTCCTGGCCGCCGACGAACTGCTCGCCCTCCAGCACGTGCGAGGCGTCCTGCAGGGCCTGGCGCCAGTCGCCGCGCTCGTGGGTGTGGGTGGGGCGCACGAAGTCGCCGCGCTCGGCCGCGGCCACCGGATCCAGCGAGGCCGGCTGCTCGTCGATCTCGACCACAGCTTCCTTGACCGCCAGGCGGGCGGCCCGATGGCTCTCCGCGGCGACCGCGAACAGGCACTGGCCGACGTAGCTGATCTCGTCGCTGGCGAAGATCGGGTCGCCCGGGAACACCGGGCCGATGTCGGTATGGCCGGGCACGTCGGCCAGGGTGATGACGTCTACCACGCCCGGGGCGGACCTGACCTTGTCCAGGTCCAGGCGGGTCAGGCGGCCGTGGGCCACCGGCGACAGGCCGAGGGCCACGTGCAGGGTGTCGGCCGGGCTCGGGATGTCGTCGATGTAGGCGGCGCGGCCGGTGACGTGCTTGACGGCGCTCTCGTGGGCACGGGAGCTGCCGGCGCCGCCCCGGGGATCGACGGTCTCGCGGGCCAGGGGGGCGTCGCCCTGGTTGCGCCGGGAGGTGTCTTGGGCAATGTCAGTGAGCGTACGCATCGAGAGTCACCTTGGTCGCAGAATCGTGGCTGTCGCTGTTGTTGTTGGCGGCCTGGCCGCCCTCGGCGGCGATCATCAGGCGCAGGCGTTCGAGCAGGTTGCCGGCGGCGACGCGGCGATATTCGGCGCTGCCGCGAACGTCGCTCATCGGGGTCAGTTCCTCGGCGAGCGCGGCGCGGGCGGCGGCGAAGGCCTCGGCGTCCGGAGCGCGACCCTCGAGGGCCGCCTCGGCGGCGGGGGCGCGGCGGGGAATCGCCGCCATGCCGCCGAAGGCCAGGTGAACGTCGCGCATCACGCCGTCTTCCAGTGTCCAGGCGAAGGCGGCCAGCACCGCAGAAATATCGTCCTCGCGCCGCTTGGACAGCTTCCATACCTTGAGATTAGCCCCCGCGGCCGGACGCGGCAGGAAGATCGCGGCGATGAACTCGTCGTCGGCCAGCGCCGTGCGCTTGTAGTCGAGGAAGAAGTCGGCCAGCGGCAGCTCTCGGACGCCGCGGGGCCCGTCGAGACGAACCCGAGCGTCGATGGCCAGCAGTACCGGCGGGGTATCGCCGATCGGTGAGGCGTTGGCAATGTTGCCGCCCAGGGTCGCCCGGTTGCGGATCTGCGATGAGGCAAAACGGTGCATCAGATGCTCGAAGGCCGGATAGGACTCGGCGAGCAGCGGCGTCAGCCGGGCCAGGGTGACGGCGGCGCCGATCCACCAGCCGTCGGCGGTCTCCTCGATGGCGTTCATTTCGGTGACCTGGCGCACGTCGATGATATCGGCGAGCGGCTTGAGCTGCTGGGTGGTTTCCAGCCACAGGTCGGTGCCGCCGGCCACCAGTCGCGCGGTGGGACGCTTGGCCTTGAGGGCGCGCAGGGCCTTGATGTCCTGGGGAGCCACGTAGTGACCCTCGGCGGCCGGCTCGCCGCTGCGCGGGCGGCGCAGCCAGGCGACGTTGCCGGCGAGTCCGGCATCCTCGGCCCAGGCCGGGTCGGCCGCCGGATAGTCGCCCATGCTGAGCGCCGCGTCACGAATCGGCCGATAGCCGGTGCAGCGGCACAGGTTGCCGCCCAGGGCCTCTTCCAGCCGTGCCTGGGTCAGCGGGGCAGGGTGGCGTCGCTGGTTCTCGTAGAGGGTGAACAGCGACATCACGATGCCGGGCGTGCAGAAGCCGCACTGGCTGCCATGACAGTCGACCATGGCGGCCTGGGCCGGGTGGAGGCGCTCGCCGGAGGCCAGGCCCTCCACGGTGACCAGATGGCAGCCGTCCAGCTGATGGGCCGGCGTGATGCAGGCGTTGGCGTTGTGGTAGACCAGCTCGCCGCCGGCGTCGGGCTCGCCGATCGCCACGGTGCAGGCGCCGCAGTCGCCGGAGGCGCAGCCTTCCTTGGTGCCGGTCTGGCCGATCCGGGTACGCAGCAGCTCGAGGATGCTGGTGTCGGCGGTCACGTCGCTGCAGCGCTGCCGCCTGCCGTTGAGATAGAAGTCGATCATGGTCGGCTCCGATTGTGGTTGTGTAGGCCGGTGGTCACGGGTTGAGTTGATTCTTGACCATGTGGTCAGCTTTGGCAAGTTCCTGCGGCAATTTTTTCGTTCCCGAGGCATCGAATTGCCTTGCTGCCGGCCTCTCAGGCACTCTTTGGCACCAGGATCGGTTCGAACAGCGAGGGCCCATGGCCAAGATAGACAGCAGTAGCGAGCAGGAAGGGGGCGCCATCCGGCGGCGCAACGAGCGGGCGATCCTGGCGGCGGCGGAGCGGGTCTTCGCCCGCCATGGCTATCGCGGTGCCAGCGTGCAGGAGATCGCCGAACAGGCGGGGCTGCCCAAGTCCAACGTGCTGTATTACATGGGCAGCAAGCGCAAGCTCTACGTGCGTCTGCTGGAACGGATGATGGAACGCTGGAACGCCATGCTCGACGACATTTCGGCGGAGGATGACCCGGCCGAGGTGCTGTCGGCCTTCATTCGCTCCAAGATGTTGATGTCGCGGCGCCATCCCGAGGGATCCCGGCTATTCGCCAGCGAGATCCTCGGCGGCGCCCCCTTCCTGCAAGAGTACCTGAGCGGGGAACTGCGCGACTGGGTGCAGAGCCGTGCGGCGGTGTTCCGCGAATGGGCCGAGCGGGGCCTGATGGACCCGGTCGACCCGGTGTGGCTGATCTTCCTGATCTGGTCCTCGACCCAGCACTATGCCGACTTCGAAGCCCAGGTGCTGGGCATCACTGGCCGCGAGGCGCTCTCCGACGAGGACCTGGAGCGAATCACCGAGTTCCTGACCCAGGTGGTGATCAAGGGCTGCGGGGTGAAGCACCCCGCAGCCCAGGCGCCGTCGGAACGGACCTCGCTTACTGAGCGGTGACCAGCAGTACCACCGCCAGTGCCGCGGAGACCCACATCGCGGGCTTGATCTCCTCGAGGCGTCCGGTGGCGGCCTTGATCAGCACGAAGCTCATGAAGCCGAAGGCGATGCCCAGGGTGATCGAGTAGGTCAGCGGCATCAGGATGATGGCCAGGAAGGCCGGAAAGGCCTGATCGAAGCGCTGCCAGTCGATCTTCGACACCGGTGCCATCATGAACAGCCCGACCAGCACCAGCGCCGGGGCGGTGGCGATGCTCGGTACCAGCGACAGCAGCGGCGACAGGAACAGGAACGGCAGGAACAGCAGCGCGATGACCACCGCCACCAGGCCGGTGCGCCCGCCCTGGGCCACGCCGGCTCCGGACTCGATGAAGGTCTGGGCGGCGCTGGTGCCAAGCGGTGCGGCGATCATCGAGGCGAAGGCATCCACCGTCATCGAGCGCTTCAGATTGCGCGGATTGCCGTCTTCATCCTTGAGGTTCGCCGACTCCGACAGCGCCATGAAGCAGGACAGGGCGTCGAAGAAGTTGGTGAACAGCATCACGAAGATGAACGGCAGGTAGGCGACCTTCAGCGCACCGAGGATGTCGACCTGCATGACGGCACCGAAATCCGGCCAGGCGGCCAGGCCGTTCCAGGCCACCATCACCTCGTCGCCCCACAACCGGCCCATGGGGGCGGCCATCAGGGTGGTCAGGGCGATACCCATGATCAGTGCGCCGTTGAAGCGCAGGATCACGAAGACCGCCGTGGCCACCAGGCCGAGGAAGAAGGTCGCCAGGTGCGCGTCCATGGTGCCCAGCGACACCAGGGTAGCGTTGCTGCCGACGATGAAGCCGGCGTTCTGCAGCCCGATGAAGGTGATGAACAGCCCGATGCCGCAGGTGATGGCGTAGCGCAGCGACGGCGGGATGGCGTCGATGATCGCGCGGCGCACGTTGAACACCGCGAGCACCGCGAACATCACCCCTGACCAGAAGACGCAGCCCAGCGCCACCTGCCAGGTCAGGCCCGCGCCGAGCACCAGGGTGTAGGTGAACAGCGCGTTCATGCCCATGCCCGGAGCGACCAGGATGGGGTTACGTGCGTAGAGGCCCATGGCCAGGCTGCTCATGAAGCTGATCAGTACCGTGGCGGAGAGGGCGGCGGAGAAGGGGATGCCGGCGTCGGAGAGCACGGCGGGGTTGACCACGATGATGTACATCCCGGCCAGGAAGGTGGCGATTCCGGCCAGGATTTCGGTTTTCAGCGTCGAGCCGCGTCGGGTGACGCCGAACCATCGGTCGAGGAGCGGCAGATCCTCCTGCTGAGAGGTGTCCGCGCGAAGCTCCCCGACGGGGCGGGTGGATGTCTGTTGCATGCCGATACCCTGTTGTTGTTGTGGGTGGTTGGAAGAAAATGTCATTTCCTGACCTTTTGGTCAAGATGCCGAGAGCCAAGGCTAGTCATCGCGTCACGGCGGGGCAAGCGCTGGTCATGCATCGGCATTCAACGAAGCAGAGTGGCCCCGATATTCGCAAAATGCGCGGTATCGCGGGCCCTGGAAGCGAAGATGAGCATGAAGCAAAGCGTTGACGAGCCCACCCTTGAAAGCTTGCCGATCGAGCCGCGACTGGCCGAAATCCGCGCCGCCATGGCGGCCCACCCTCGCGCCCTGCTGGTGGCGGAGCCGGGGGCGGGCAAGACCACCCGGGTGCCGCTGGCGCTGCTCGAGGCCGACTGGTGTCGCGGGCAACGGCTGCTGTTGCTCGAGCCCCGCCGGGTGGCCGCCCGGCTGGCGGCGGGGCACATGGCGGCGTCGCTGGGCGAGAAGGTGGGGCAGACGGTGGGCTACCGCATGCGCGGCGAATCCCGGGTCGGCCCCGCAACGCGCCTCGAGGTGGTCACTCAGGGCGTGCTGACCCGCATGCTTCAGGACGACCCGCTGCTCGAGGGCGTGGCCGGCGTGATCTTCGACGAGTTCCACGAGCGCAGCCTGGAGGCCGATCTGGGCCTGGCGTTGACCCTGGACACCCAGTCGGTGCGCGACGACCTGCGTCTGCTGGTGATGTCGGCGACCCTGGATGTGGCCTCGCTTACTGCGACACTCGGCGAGGCGACCCCGGTGATCGACTGCGAAGGGCGCCAGTTCCCGGTCACGACCCACCATCGGCCTGCCCGGCCTCGAGACGATGCGGTGCGCCATCAGGCGACAGTCGTCGCCGAGGCCCTGGCGTCGAACGGTGGCGACGCCCTGGTGATCCTGCCCGGGGTCGGCGAGATCCGTCGCCTGGCGAGGGCGCTTTGCGAGCGGTTTCCCGATGTTGCGGTTCACGAGCTCCATGGCCGCTTGCCGCTGGATGCCCAGCGTCGGGCGCTCACCGCGGATCCCGATGGGCGCCGCCGGGTGGTGCTGGCCACCGCCATCGCCGAATCGAGCGTCACCGTGCCGGGCGTGCGCATCGTGATCGACGCCGGCCGGGAGCGGCTGCCGGTGTTCCAGCCGCGCACCGGCCTGACGCGCCTCGAGACCCGGCGGGTCAATCGCGCCAGTGCCGACCAGCGTCGTGGGCGTGCCGGCCGGCAGGGGCCCGGGGCTTGCTACCGGCTGTGGGCCGAGGAGCAGCCGCTCTCCCCCGATCGCGAGCCGGAGATTCGTCAGGCCGATCTGGCGCCGCTGGCCTTCGAACTGGCGCGCTGGGGCATTACCGAGCCACGGTCGCTGACCTGGATCACGCCGCCGCCAAGTGGGGCGCTCGCCGCCGGGCGCGAGCTGCTGCGAGGGCTCGGAATGCTGGACGACGGACATCGGCTGACGGCGCTGGGTCGCGCCTGCGCTCGTTGGCCGACCCACCCACGACTGGCGGTGATGCTGGAGCGTGCCGGCGATCTCGATGCCCGGGGGCTGGCGTGCGGTCTTGCGGCGCTGCTCGAAGGGCGCGGCGCCGACGACGAGCGCGACCTGGCCGCCGCTCTCGAACGACGCATCGCGAACCCCGGCGAGGATCCTGCCTGGCGGCACGATGCCAAGCGCCTGTCGGAACGCATGGGATGCCGGCTCGCGGCGCCCAGCCTCGAGCCACTGGGCGAGCTGCTGGCATTGGCCTGGCCCGAGCGCATTGCCCAGCGGCTGGCGCCGGGGCGCTTCCGGCTGGCCGGCGGCGGGCAGGGCACCCTGCCCGAGTCCCACCCGCTGGCCCATGCCGAGCTGCTGGTGGCGGTGGCCCTGGACGGCGAGGGGGGCGGCGGGCGGATCTTCCGCGCCGCGGCCCTCGACGAGGCGAGGCTGACCGCGCTGCATCCGGAGGCTGGCCAGTGGCGGGATCGCCTCGAATGGTCCGAGGAGCGCGGGCGTCTGGTCGGCGAGCGCCGTCGCGGTCTCGGCGCGGTGGTGCTCGAGCGTCGGCCCCTCGAGGCCTTGCCGCCCGAGGCCGCCCAACGGGCGCTGCTCGAGGCGGTGCGCCGCCGCGGCCTGCCGTTTGACGCGGCCACCGAGCAGCTGCGCGCCCGGATCGCGCTGCTGCGTCGCGAGCTGGGTGATGCCTGGCCGGACTGGTCCGACGAGGCGCTGCTCGACGGTCTGGATACCTGGCTCGGCCCTTATCTGGCTGGGCTTTCCCGCCTCGGCGAGGTCGAGGCGCTGCCGTTCGCACGTATCCTGCGCGACGGCCTGGCCGGTGGCCAGTCGGCGCGGCTCGATGCGCTGGCGCCGACCCACCTGACGGTGCCTAGCGGCTCGCGAATCGCGCTGGACTATCGCCACGAAACGCCGGTGCTGGCGGTCAAGTTGCAGGAGGTGTTCGGCTGGCAGGCGGCACCGCGGCTGGTCGACGGCCGGGTCGCGCCGCTGCTGCACCTGCTGTCGCCGGCGCGGCGCCCGCTGCAGGTCACCGCGGACCTGGCGAGCTTCTGGGCCAATGGTTACCCGGAGGTGCGCAAGGACATGCGCGGTCGCTACCCCAAGCACCCCTGGCCGGAGGATCCGTGGAGCGCGGAAGCCACCGCGCGCACCAAGCGGCGTGGCTGAGGCGATGCAGGATGATCAGCCACGTCGGCGCAGCAGCGCCTTCTCCGCCTCGACGATCAGCAGCAGCAGCACGGCGCTGGCCAGGATCGCGGCCCAGTGGCCGAGGCCAAGCGGTCCGGCGCCGAACAGCCGCTGAAGGAGCGGCAGGTAGGTCCAGGCGAGCTGGATCGCGGCCACCAGGCCGATGGTCACCCAGACCGCCCGGCTGCCGAACAGGCCGCGGCGCGAGAGGATGCCGCGGGTCAGGCGGCGGCTGTTGATCAGGTAGGCGGCGCAGCCGGCCACCAGCATGTTGACGGCACCGGCGCGGGCCACGGTGATGTCGGCCGCCTGGAGGCCATGGATCCAGGCGAAGATGCCGTAGGTCGCCAGCAGCAGCAGGGCGGCGACGAAGCCCACCCGCCACAGCAGGAAGAGGTCGAGCAGGGCGGCGTCGGGGCGGCGCGGCGGACGCTGCATCAGGTCGGCCTCGCCGGGCTCGAAGGCCAGCGCCAGGCCCAGGGTCGCCGCCACCACCATGTTGACCCACAGTGCCTGGAGCGGCGTGACCGGCAGCAGCGAGCCCGACAGCACCGCCAGCATGATCGCCAGCCCCTGGGCGCCGTTGGTGGGCAGCAGGAAGGTGAGCGTCTTGCGGATGTTGTCGTGGACCTTTCGTCCCTCGCGCACCGCGGCGACGATGGTGGCGAAGTTGTCGTCGGCGAGCACTACCTCGGCCGCCTCCCGTGCTGCGGCGGTCCCCTGACGACCCATGGCCACGCCCACGTCGGCGCGCCTGAGTGCCGGGCCGTCGTTGACCCCGTCGCCGGTCATGGCGCAGATCTCGCCGTGGGATTGCTGGGCCTCGACCAGGCGCAGCTTGTGCTCGGGGCTGGTGCGGGCGAACACGTCGATCCGTCGCACGGCCTCGGCCAGGTCCGCCGCGGACATGGCGTCCAGCTCATGGCCGCTCAGCGCCCGGTCGGGTCGCGCGAAGCCCAGCTGCTTGGCGACGGCACGGGCCGTATCGGCGTGATCGCCGGTCACCATCACCGGGCGAATGCCGGCCGCCCGGCACTCCGCGACCGCGGTGATGGCCTCCTCACGGGGCGGGTCGAGCAGCCCTACCAGACCGAGCAACACGAGTCCCCGCTCGGCATGCGCTTCGCTCAGCTCCCCTGGATCGTGCACCGGCTTCTCGGCCAGGGCCAGGACCCTAAGGCCCCGGGATGACAAGGCCCTCAGGCGTGCCTCCCAGAGTGGTCGATCCAGTTCGACCTCGCCCGATTCGGCTCGCACCCGTTGGCACATCGTCAGCAGCCGGTCCGGGGCACCCTTGACCAGCAGCCAGGGGGCGCCGTCGATGCGGTGGAGGGTCGCCATGTAGCGTCGCTCCGAGGCGAAGGGGATGGCATCGTGACGATCGTGCTCGTCGCGTATTCCGCCCACCGTCAGGCCAGCCTTGGCGGCGGCCACCACCAGGGCGCCCTCGGTGGGGTCGCCGTGGATGCGCCATTCGCCGGCGTCCTCTACCAGCTCGGCGTCGTTGCACAGCACGCCGACCCTGAGGAAATGGCGCAGCGTCGGGTGATCGTCGACCCGCAATGGCTCGAGTAGCGAGTCGTCATCCGCGACCGCATGCAGCGCGCCGTGCGGTGCATAGCCCACGCCGTGGAGGCGAATTTCCCCTTCCGGGAGCCAGATCGTGCGCGCGGTCATCTCGTTGCGGGTCAGGGTGCCGGTCTTGTCGGTGAAGATGGTCGAGACCGCGCCGAGGGTCTCCACCGCCGGCAGGCGACGGACGATGGCATGGCAGCGGGCCATGGCCTGGACGCCCAGGGCCAGGCCGATGGTGACGATGGCGGGGAGCCCCTCGGGAATGGCGGCCACCGCCAACCCCACTGCGGCCATGAACATCTCCGGCCAGGGGCTGTCGTGGATCAGGATGCCCGCGAGTGCCGTGGCCACCGCGCTGGCCAGGATCACCCCGGCCAGCACCCGACCGGCGCGGTCGAGCTGGCGCAGCAGCGGCGTGCGCAGCTTCTCGACGCCGCCGAGCAGGGTCGAGATGCGGCCCAGTTCGGTGGCCGTCCCCGTGGCCACGACCACGCCCCGGGCGCTGCCCTGGGCCACCAGGGTGCCGGCATAGGCCATGCTGGCACGGTCGCCGAGCTCGGCATCCGTCGCCACCGGTGCGATGTCCTTGTCCACCGCCACGGACTCGCCGGTGAGGGCGGCTTCCTGGTGGCGCAGGCGCCGGGCTTCCAGCAGGCGCAGGTCGGCGGGCACCCGGTCGCCGCTCTCCAGCAGCACGATGTCCCCCGGGACCAGCATTTCGGCGTCGATCTCGGTGCGCCTACCGTCGCGTAACACCTGGGCGCGGGGGGAGAGCATGTCGTGGATGCGGGCCAGGGCCTGCTCTGCCCGGCCCTCCTGGAGGAAGCCGATCAGCGCGATGATGGTCACCACGCCGACAATGGCCAGGGTATCCAGGGTCTCGCCCAGGGCCAGGCTGATCGCGGCGGCGGTCAGCAGGATCGCCACCAGCAGGTTGGCGAGCTGGGCGAGCAGCCGCCGCCAGGCTGGGCGCGGGCGGGCCCGGGGCAGGGCATTGGGACCGACCCGGGCCAGGCGCGCCCTGGCCTCGGTGTCGGCGAGGCCGCTGGAAGAGGTCTGCAGGCGCGTTAGCGCCTGCTCGGCGGGCAAGGCATGCCAGTCGGGGTGAGTGGGGTGACGACCGACGTCCATGCGCCGTGCCTCCCGGAGCCGGGGCGTTGGCAATGACTATGCGGCGGCACCGTGTCGACGGCAAGATCGGGGCGAGATCCGCTATCATCGGCGGGACCATGCTTGAACGGGATCACTATCAGATGACCGACGCCAAATCCTGCCCCTGCGGCAGCGGCCGGACGCTCGACGACTGCTGCGGCCTCCATCATCAAGGGCTGCCGGCCCCGACGCCCGAGGCGCTGATGCGATCTCGCTACAGCGCCTTCGCCCTGGGCCTCGTCGACTACCTGTTGAAGAGCTGGGCGGCCGAGACGCGGCCGGCGTCTCTCCCGGATGACGACCCGACGCAGTGGATGCGCCTGGAGATCCTCGATCACGGCGAGTCGGGTGACGAGGGCACCGTGCACTTTCGCGCCACCTTTCGCGAGGGCCGGCGTTGGGGTGCGCTGGAGGAGCGCTCGCGCTTTCGCCGCGAGCAAGGCCGCTGGGTCTACGTGGACGGCGAGCCCTCGGTGACGCGCCTCAAGCCGGGACGCAACGAGCCCTGCCCGTGCGGCAGCGGCAAGAAGGGCAAGGCCTGCTGCGTGCGCGGCTAAAGCCCTTTTTGGCCGGACCGCCGGCATGAAACAAAGCAGCCCCGCCGGTATTGCCGGCGGGGCTGTCTCTTCTTACAGCTTCAAGCTCATGGCTTAAAGCTCCCGGGCGAAGCCCGGGCTCAGAGTGTCATGGCGGCGAGCCAGCCGAAGGCGATCAGCGGGATGTTGTAGTGCAGGAAGGTGGGCACCACGCTGTCCCAGATATGGTCGTGCTGGCCGTCGGCGTTGAGGCCGGCGGTGGGGCCGAGGGTCGAATCCGAGGCCGGGGAGCCGGCGTCGCCCAGGGCGGCGGCGGTACCGACCAGGGCGATGGTGGCCATCGGCGAGAAGCCGAAGTTGATGGCCAACGGCACGTAGAGCGAGGCAATGATCGGGATGGTCGAGAACGACGAGCCGATGCCCATGGTGATGAACAGGCCGACCAGCAGCATGATCAGCGCGGCCAGGCCCTTGTTGTCGCCGATCAGGGCGGCGGAGCTCTCGACCAGGGTCTCCACCTGGCCGCTGGCCTGCATGACGCTGGCGAAGCCGGCCGCCGAGATCATGATGAAGCCGACCAGCGCCATCATGCGCATGCCTTCGGTGAAGATGTCGTCCTGCTCGTGCCAGTGGAAGACGCCGCTGACCGAGAGTACGGCGAAGCCGAACAGGCCGCCCAGCACCATGGACCCGCTCATCAGCTGTACCACCACGGTGCCGACCAGGGACAGGCCGAGCACCGCCATCTGCCAGGGCTTGAGGTGGCCGGCGGCCTCGGCGGGCGTCTCGTCGCCGTGGGCCAGGTCGCGGTCTTCGTAGTCGCGACGGCGGCGGTAGCTGAGCAGGATCGCCACCACCAGGCCGATCGCCATGCCGCCGATCGGCACGATCATCGCCATGGGCACCATGGCGGCGGTGACGTCCAGGCCGTTGTCGTTGAGGTTGGTCAGCAGGATGTCGTGGAGGAAGATCGAGCCGAAGCCCACCGGCAGCAGCATGTAGGGCGCGGTGATGCCGAAGGTGATCACGCAGGCCACGGCGCGTCGGTCGAGCTTCAGGTGGTTCATCAGCTTGAGCAGCGGCGGCACCAGCACCGGGATGAAGGCGATGTGCACCGGGATCAGGTTCTGGGAACTGATCGCAAAGGCCAGCAGCACGCCGAGCAGGGTGAAGACGATGGTGCGGCGGTGGGGAATGCCCTCGTCCAGGTGCAGGCCGGCGATGGCTTTCTGGGACAGCAGCTGTGTGATGCCGGAGCGCGACAGGGCCACGGCGAAGGCGCCGAGCACGGCGTAGGAGATGGCCACGGTAGCGCCGTTGCCCAGGCCGTCGTTGAAGGCGTCCATGATCTCGCCGATCGGCATGCCGGCGTAGAGGCCGCCGACCAGGGTGGCGGCGATCAGCGCGAAGACCACGGACACCCGCATCAGGCTCAGGGTGACCATGACCAGGATGGCAAGCACGATGGCGTTCATGAGGTTTCCTTGCGGGAGTGTCGAGGGTATGGGCGGAAAACGAAGCGCCCATTGTAGTCATCTGATCCCTCGACGCCAGGAAACCGGGGCCGCCGGCCCGTTGCGAGCCGGCGGCGGGGCTCACAGCGTCATGGCAGCGAGCCAGCCGAAGGCGATCAGCGGGATGTTGTAGTGCAGGAAGGTGGGCACCACGCTGTCCCAGATGTGGTCGTGCTGGCCGTCGGCGTTGAGGCCGGCGGTGGGGCCAAGGGTCGAATCCGAGGCCGGGGAGCCGGCGTCGCCCAGGGCGGCGGCGGTACCGACCAGCGCAACGGTGGCCATCGGCGAGAAGCCGAAGTTGATGGCCAACGGCACGTAGAGCGAGGCGATGATCGGGATGGTCGAGAACGACGAGCCGATGCCCATGGTGATGAACAGCCCGACCAGCAGCATGATCAGCGCCGCCAGGCCCCTGTTGTCGCCGATCAGCGCCGTGGAGGTGGTGACCAGGCTTTCCACCTCGCCGCTGGCCTGCATGACGCTGGCGAAGCCCGACGCCGAGATCATGATGAAGCCGACCAGCGCCATCATGCGCATGCCTTCGGTGAAGATGCCGTCCTGCTCGTGCCAGCGAAACACGCCGCTGACCGAGAGCACGGCGAAGCCGAAGATGCCGCCCAGCACCATGGAACCGGTGACCAGTTGGGTGGCTACGGTGCCGCCCAGGGCGATGGCCAGCACGCCGAGCTGCCAGGGCTTTAGGTGGCCGGCGGCCTGGACCTGGCTCTCGTCGCCGTGAGCCAGGTCCAGGTCGCGATACTCGCGCTTGCCGCGGTAGCTGAACAGCACCGCGGTGGCCAGGCCCAGCGCCATGCCGCCGATCGGCACGATCATCGCCGTGGGCACCATGCCCGGCGTCACCGACAGGCCCAGCGAGGCGCCAGCCTCGTTGAGGTTGGCCAGCAGGATGTCGTGGAGGAAGATCGAGCCGAAGCCCACCGGCAGCAGCATGTAGGGCGCGGTGATGCCGAAGGTGATGACGCAGGCCACGGCGCGGCGGTCGAGCTTCAGGTGGTTCATCAGCTTGAGCAGCGGCGGCACCAGCACCGGGATGAAGGCGATGTGCACCGGGATCAGGTTCTGGGAACTGATCGAGAAGGCCAGCAGCGCGCCGAGCAGGGTGAGGGCGATCGTCTTGCGATGAGGGATGCCCTCGTCGAGCTTGAGCCTGCCGATGGCCCTGGCGGAGAGCAGCTCGGTGACGCCGGAGCGTGACAGGGCCACGGCGAAGGCGCCGAGCACGGCGTAGGAGATGGCCACGGTGGCGCCGTTGCCCAGGCCGTCGTTGAAGGCGCTCATGATCTCGCCGATCGGCATGCCGGCGTAGAGGCCACCGACCAGGGACGCGGCAATCAGGGCGAAGACCACGGAAACGCGGGCGAGACTGAGCACGACCATCACCAGGATGGCCAGGACGACTGCATTCATGGAAGGTCCTTGTGGAGCGGATTGTTGTTGGAAGAGCGAGCCGCCCGCCCTCCCGCCGTGGTCGGGAGGGCGAGCGGTCGAGCGCCAGCTTAGTGGCTGGGCAACAGCTCGGCGGGCACCAGGTGGCTCAGGGTGCGGGCCGCCAAAAGCTCCCCTGCGGCCTCGATGTCGGGGCCGAAGAAGCGGTCACGGTCGTAGTAGGCAACGCGTTCGCGCAGCGCGTGGCGGGCTTCCTCCAGGGGGGCGGTGGTCGCCAGGCCCCGGCGGAAGTCGAGCCCCTGGCAGGCGGCCAGCCATTCGATGGCCAGGATGCCGCGCACGTTGTCGGCCATCTCCCACAGGCGCTTGCCGGCGGCCGGGGCCATGGAGACGTGGTCTTCCTGGTTGGCCGAGGTGGGCAGGCTGTCGACGCTGTGCGGATGGGCCAGGGCCTTGTTCTCGCTGGCCAGGGCGGCGGCGGTGACCTGGGCGATCATGAAGCCCGAGTTGACCCCGCCGTTCTCCACCAGGAAGGGCGGCAGCTGGGACATGTGCTTGTCCATCATCAGCGACACGCGGCGCTCGGTGAGCGAGCCGATCTCGGCGATGGCCAGCGCCAGGTTGTCGGCGGCCATGGCCACCGGCTCGGCGTGGAAATTGCCGCCGGAGATGATGTCGCCCTGTTCGGCGAACACCAGCGGATTGTCGGAGACCGCATTGACCTCGATGGCCAGCACCTCGGCCGCCTGGCGGATCTGGGTCAGGGCGGCGCCCATCACCTGGGGCTGGCAGCGCAGCGAGTAGGGGTCCTGGACCTTGCCGCAGTCGGCATGGGAGTCGCTGAGCTCACTGCGGCTGCCCAGCAGGTGGCGATAGGTCGCGGCGGTATCGATCTGGCCTCGCTGGCCGCGAACCTCGTGGATGCGGGCATCGAAGGGCGAGCGCGAGCTCAAGGTCGCCTCCACGGTGAGCGAGCCGCAAACCGTGGCCGCCGCGAACAGGTCCTCGGCCTCGAACAGGCCCTTGAGGGCGTAGGCGGTGGACACCTGGGTGCCGTTGAGCAGGGCGAGGCCCTCCTTGGGCGCCAGGGCCAGCGGCTCGAGGCCGGCCTTGGCCAGGGCCTCCCGGGCCGGCAGCCAGTCGCCGTCATGGCGGGCCTTGCCCTCGCCGAGCAGCACCACGCTCATATGGGCCAAGGGGGCCAGGTCGCCGGAGGCCCCCACCGAGCCCTTGAGCGGAATATGCGGGTAGACCTCGGCGTTGATCAGCGCGACCAGGGCGTCCAGCACCTCGCGGCGAATGCCGGAGAAGCCGCGGGCCAGGCTGTTGACCTTGAGTACCATGATCAGCCGCACCAGGTCGTCGCTCATGGCTTCGCCGACGCCGGTGGCGTGCGACAGCACCAGCGAGCGCTGCAGGTCTTCGAGCTGGTCCTTCTCGATGCGGGTCTGGGCCAGCAGGCCGAAGCCGGTGTTGATGCCGTAGACGGTGCGGTCCTCGGCGATCACGCGATTGACGCAGTCGACGGCGCGGCCGATCTCGGCGTCGGCGCTGGCGGGCAGATCGACGGTCATGGGGGCCTGGAAGACCTGGCGCGCCTGGGCCAGGGTCATCTTGCCGGGTTGGATCTCGAGATGGTTCATCTGACGTTACCTTGGATAGCCATGTTCGGAGGTTAGGTGGGAAGCGCTGATTCATGTCGCGAGCGAAGACAGGCTGGTTACCGCCGGAACGGAAAAGCCGGAGTTTACACGGCAGTAAATGAGGACTTTGAGTACCGCCGGGGACCAGCCTGTCGAGCGCAGCAATGAATCGGTGTTTCCCTAGACCATCGGCAGGTCCAGGCCATTTTCCCGCGCACATTCCTTGGCGATGTCGTAGCCGGCATCGGCGTGGCGCATCACGCCGGTGCCCGGGTCGTTGCGCAGCACCCGGCCCAGGCGGGCGTGGGCATCATCGCTGCCGTCGGCAACGATCACCACGCCGGCATGCTGCGAGTAGCCCATGCCCACGCCGCCGCCGTGGTGCAGCGACACCCAGGTGGCGCCGCCGGCGGTGTTGAGCAGGGCGTTGAGCAGCGGCCAGTCGGAGACGGCGTCGGAGCCGTCCTGCATGGCCTCGGTCTCGCGGTTGGGGCTGGCCACCGAACCGGAGTCCAGGTGGTCGCGGCCGATCACCACCGGTGCCTTGAGCTCGCCGTTGGCGACCATCTCGTTGAAGGCCTGGCCGAGGCGCGCGCGGTCCTTGAGGCCGACCCAGCAGATGCGCGCCGGCAGGCCCTGGAAGGAGATCCGCTCGCGGGCCATGTCGAGCCAGTTGTGCAGGTGCGGGTCGTCCGGGATCAGCTCCTTGACCTTCTGGTCGGTCTTGTAGATGTCCTCGGGGTCGCCGGACAGCGCCGCCCAGCGGAACGGGCCGATGCCCTGGCAGAACAGCGGGCGAATATAGGCCGGCACGAAGCCGGGGAAGTCGAAGGCGTTGTCGACCCCTTCCTCCTGGGCCATCTGGCGGATGTTGTTGCCGTAGTCGAAGGTAGGCACGCCCATGGCCTGGAAGTCGAGCATGGCCTGCACGTGCACCGCCATGGAGCGCTTGGCGGCCTTGACGGTGGCCTCGGGCTCGGCCTTGCCGCGTTCGACGTACTCGTCCCAGGTCCAGCCGGCCGGCAGGTAGCCGTGCAGCGGGTCGTGGGCGCTGGTCTGGTCGGTGACCATGTCCGGTTTCACCCCGCGCTTGACCAGTTCGGGCAGTACGTCGGCGGCGTTGGCGCACAGGCCGATGGAGATCGCCTTGCCCTCGGCGGTGTAGCGCTCGATGCGGGCCAGGGCGTCGTCCAGGTCGTCGGCCTGCTCGTCCAGGTAGCGGGTGCGCAGGCGGAAGTCGAGGCTCGACTGCTGGCATTCGATGTTCAGCGAGCAGGCGCCGGCCAGCGTGGCGGCCAGCGGCTGGGCGCCGCCCATGCCGCCGAGGCCGGCGGTGAGGATCCAGCGGCCGGCGAGCTCGCCGTCGTAGTGCTGGCGCCCGGCCTCGACGAAGGTCTCGTAGGTGCCCTGGACGATGCCCTGGGAGCCGATGTAGATCCACGAGCCGGCGGTCATCTGGCCGTACATCATCAGGCCCTTGCGATCCAGCTCGTTGAAGTGCTCCCAGTTGGCCCAGGCCGGCACCAGGTTGGAGTTGGCGATCAGCACGCGGGGCGCGTCCTTGTGGGTCTCGAACACGCCCACCGGCTTGCCGGACTGGATCAGCAGCGACTGGGTGTCCTCCAGGCGCTGGAGAGTCTCGACGATCTTGTCGTAGCACTCCCAGTCGCGGGCGGCGCGGCCGATGCCGCCGTAGACCACCAGGTCCTCGGGGCGCTCGGCGACGTCCGGGTGCAGGTTGTTCATCAGCATGCGCAGCGGCGCTTCGGTGAGCCAGCTCTTGCAGGACAGCTCGGTCCCGGTGGGGGCGGCAATCTGGCGGCTCGGGTCGTGACGCTTGTCGGTATCGGACATGCTCTTGTTCCTCGCAGGGTCTCGCGGTAAGGGGGCTGGCGGCCGGGGTGGCGGTTCAGCCGTTCAGGGTCAGTAGATGGACGAGCCGGGCCGCCGCCTTGGCGGTGCGGGCGTCCAGGTCATAGTCGGGGTTCAGCTCGGCCAGGTCGGCCAGGCGCAGCTTGCCGCTGTCGCGGATCGCCTCGAGCAGCGGCTCGAGCAGGGCCAGCGACACGCCGCGGGCGGCGGGGGCGCTGACGCCCGGGGCCTCGGCGGCGGGCAGCACGTCCAGGTCGATGGTCAGGTAGACGTGATCGCAGCGGGCGATGAAGCGCGCCAGGTCGCGTTGGAGGGCGTCGAGCCGGCGCGCATCGATGTCACGATCCTCGCGAACCAGCACGTCGAGCGACTCGGCGCGGGCGAACAGCGCACGGGTGTTGGCGGCGCGGCTGACGCCCAGGCAGGCGTAGCGGAAGGGCCAGCCCCGTTGCTGGCACTGCTCGGCGATCTGGGCGAAGGGCGTGCCGGAAGAGCGCACATGGGCCGGGTCGCGCAGGTCGAAGTGGGCATCGAAGTTGATGATGCCGATCCGTGGCCTGGCCTCTCGCGCCTCGAGGTGGCGGGCCAGGCCCGACCAGCTGGCGTAGGCCACCTCGTGGCCGCCGCCGAGCACGATGGGCAGGTGGCCGGCCTCGAGCAGCGGGGCCAGGCGCGCGGCGAGAGCGTCCTGGGCGGCCTCGAGGGCGTCGCCCTCGCAGCTCACGTCGCCGGCGTCATGGACCGGTCCTCGGCGGTGCCAGGCCAACGGCGCCAGGGCGCGACGAATGGCGGTGGGCCCGGCGGCGGCGCCGGTGCGTCCCTGGTTGCGGGCCACGCCGGCGTCGCTGGCGAAGCCGACCAGCACGGCGCCGGGCATGGCATCGGCATCGAGTGGACGCACGCGCTGGTGCCAGCGATCGCTGTCGGGCTCCGGGTCGGTGCGGCCCTGCCAGACGCGCATGTCGATGTCGGCGCCGTGGGGCATCTCGGTTCGAGGTTTCATGATCGCATCACTCCTGGCACTGGCCGGCGAAGACCCGCTGGCGCAGCCGACCCGGCTGGACGGCATAGGCGAGTTCGGCGGGCGAGTCGATGTCCCACACGCAGAGATCGGCGGGTGCGCCCTCGTACAGCCGTCCCAGGTCGCGACGGCCCAGGGCGGCGGCGCCGTGGGCGGTCATGCCGGACAGGGCCTCGCGCGGCGTGAGCCGGAACAGGGTGCAGGCCAGGTTGAGCATCAGCGTCGGCATGAACAGCGGCGAGCTGCCCGGATTGGCGTCGGTGGCCACGGCCATGGGGACGCCCGCCTCGCGCAGGGCGGCGATGGGTGGCAGTTGCGTCTCGCGCAGGGTATGGAAGGCACCGGGCAGGATCACCGCCACGCTGCCTGCCTCGCGCAGGGCGTCGACGCCGGCCTGGTCCAGGTACTCGATGTGGTCGGCGGACAGCGCGCCGTGGCGCGCCGCCATGGCGCTGCCGCCGAGGTTGGAAAGCTGCTCGGCGTGGGCCTTGATGGGCAGGCCATGGGCCTCGGCCGCCTGGAAGACCCGTTCGCACTGGGCCACCGAGAAGGCGATCGTCTCGCAGAACACGTCCACCGCGTCGGCCAGTCCCTCGGCGGCCGCGGCCGGGATCATCTCGTCGCAGACCAGGTCGATATAGGCATCGCTGTCGTGGCGATATTCCGGCGGCAGGGCGTGGGCGCCGAGCAGGGTGGTGACGATACGCACCGGCAGGGCCTCGCCGAGGCGGCGCGCCACGCGCAACATCTTCAGCTCGCCTTCGACGCTGAGGCCATAGCCCGACTTGATTTCCACCGTGGTGGCACCGTCGGCGATCATCGCCGTCAGCCGGGGCAGGGCGGCGGCGAACAGCGTCTCTTCGTCGGCATCCCGGGTGGCGTTGACGGTGCTCAGGATGCCGCCGCCGCGCCGGGCGATCTCCTCGTAGCTCGCGCCCTCGAGGCGCGCTTCGAACTCGTCGGCGCGGCCGCCGCCGAAGACGAGGTGGGTATGGCAGTCCACCAGGCCGGGGGTCATCACCCCGCCGCGGCCCATCTCGCGACAGCCGGCGGCTCGTGCCGCGTCGAGCGCGCGCATTGGCGTCAATTCGGCGATGCGCTCACCCTCGACGATGACCGCCATCGGCTCGGGGCAGGTGGCCAGCCCGTCGAAGACGGTGACGTCGCGCCACAGCAGGCGAGTCGGCGTGTCTAGGGTCATGGGAGGACCTCTGTGTGAGTTTGTATATACAAATGCTAGCCGATCCTTGTCGTTCCGTCACCCCTCTCCGGTCATCTTGAAAGTCATCGGCGGCTCTATGAGGGGTTTTAAAAAAAATATTTAAAATCATGTTGTTAAATTGATTTAAGCGATGTTGTTCGAGGTCGGGAAGCTAGGCTTATACCAAAGTATAAGCGAAAGAGGGGGCGGCGGATTGGCGTCACTAGGTCGGCATAATGTATATACATTGCATGGCGGCGACGCGTCGTCATCACAACGACAACCCAGGAGTGCAACATGGCTACCCCTCCCTCCGCTTCGACGCCGACGCGGCACCATTCGCCGGCCGTCGCGCTGAAACTTTTCGTTCCCAGCCTGCTGGGCGTGCTGATCTTCTTCGTGCCGCTGAGCCTGGGTGGCAAGACCACCATCCCGCTGGATCACATGGTCACCGGCGCCCGGTCGCTGCTCGGCGAGGCCAGCGGCTTCTATGCACTGGCGCTGATCGTGGCGGGCGCCATTTATCCGCTGTGGAAGGGCACTTGGCGACGCAGTGCGACCGACCTGGTGTTCACCGTGTTGAAGCTCGCCGGGATCGTCACGGCGGTGCTGGCGCTGACCGGCTGGGGGCCGGCCTTCCTGCACACGCCGGACATGCTGCCGTTCCTGTTCGACAAGCTGGTGATTCCGGTGGGGCTGATCGTGCCGATCGGTGCCATCTTCCTGGCGCTGCTGATCGGCTTCGGACTGCTCGAGCTGATCGGCGTGCTGGTCCAGCCGGTGATGCGGCCGATCTGGCGCACCCCGGGCCGCAGCGCCATCGATGCGGTGGCGTCCTTCGTCGGCAGTTACTCGATCGGCCTGCTGATCACCAACCGGGTCTATCGGGCCGGCGAGTACTCGGCCCGTGAGGCGGCGATCATCGCCACCGGTTTCTCCACCGTCTCGGCGACCTTCATGATCATCGTCGCCAAGACCCTGGACCTGATGAACGTGTGGAACGCCTACTTCTGGCTGACGCTGGGCATCACCTTCCTGGTCACCGCCATCACCGTGCGGCTGCCGCCGCTGGCCGGCATGGACGATACCAAGAGCGATCCCGAGCCCGAGGCGGAGTCCGGCAAGCGGTTCGCCACCGCCTGGCAGACCGGCCTCGACGTGGCCGCCAAGGCGCCGAGCCTGCCGGCCAGCGTGGCGCTGAACTTTCGCGAGGGGCTGGTGATGGCCATCAGCATCCTGCCGTCGATCATGTCGGTCGGGCTGGCGGGGCTGCTGCTCGCCAAGTACACCCCGGTGTTCGAGTGGCTGGGCTGGGTGTTCTACCCGTTCGTCGCCGTGTGGGGCGTGCAGGAGGCGGCCGAGCTGGCGCAGGCTGCGGCGGCGGGGCTCGCCGAGATGTTCCTGCCGGCGCTGTTGATGGGCGAAGCAGACTTCGTGGCGCGCTTCGCCACCGGCGTGGTCTCGGTGTCGGCGGTGCTGTTCTTCTCCGCCTCGATTCCCTGCATCCTGTCCACCAGTATCCCGCTGTCGGTGGGACGCATCGTGGTGGTGTGGTTCCTGCGCGTGGCGCTGAGCCTGCTGCTGGCGGTCCCGACCGGTTACCTGGTGCAGGGCCTGGGCGGATAGCTCGCCGGGGCCGCATGGCCCGGACAGGGAGGTCGTTGACGGCCGGGGGCGTGCGAGCGTCCCCGGCCGTTTGCTTGTCGGTGCACCCGGCGATATCGCGAACGTGCGGATTATTCTTTTAGCATGCTAAATAGTTTGCTATGATCGGCGGCCTTTTGTCGCGCCGCCGGCGCCGTCGGCGGCATTGAGTGATGTGTCAGGAAGCTTGTCGATGTCTCCCGATCAGAGTTTTGCGCGCTGGGTTCGAGTCGCGCTGGTGGTCTTCTGCGTGCTGTTCGTGTATTTCGTGGTGGCCGATACCTATATGCCGATGACGCCCCAGGCGAGGGTGCTGCGGCCCGTGGTGCGCGTTGCCCCGGAGGTCTCGGGGCGTGTCGGGGCGGTGGCGGTCACCAACAACCAGCGGGTAAAGCGCGGCGATGTGCTGTTCTCGCTGGACCGCGAGCCCTTCGATCTGGCGCTTCGCGAGGCGCGCCTGGCCCGAGAAGGCGTGGAGCGGGACAACGCGCTGATCGAGGCCGACCTTGCCGGGGCGCGGGCCGATCTCGAGGCGGCACGCGCGTCGGCCGAGGAACTGGCCGGCGAGCGCCGCCGTGCCGAGTCGCTGCTGGCGCGCCAGGGCATCTCCCGGCAGCGCGTCGACAGTATCGTGGCCCAGGAGCGCCAGGCCAGGGCGTCGGTGGACGCGGCCCTGGCGCGGGTCCGCCAGTTGGAAGTGAAGCTCGGCGACAGAGGTGATGGCAACCTGCAGCTGCGCCAGGCGAACAACGCCATCGAACAGGCGCAGTTGGATCTGGCGCATACCCTGGTACGCGCCGAGCGTGATGGGGTGGTGACCAATCTGCAGCTGCGCGAAGGCGACTACGCGTCCCGCGGACAGCCGGCCCTGGCGCTGGTCGGAGAGCGGCTCGACCTGGTCGCCGACCTGCGCGAGAAGAGCCTGCGCCATGTGCGCGAGGGCGAATCCGCGCGGGTGGTGTTCGATGCCCTGCCGGGGCGGGTATTCGAGGCCCGGGTGGCCTCGCGGGATGCCGGGGTCCGCGCCGGGCAGCTGGCCGCGGATGGCCAGTTGGCGGACATTCCGACCACCGATCGCTGGGTGCGCGACGCCCAGCGCGTGCGTCTGCATCTCGAGGTGCAGGATCCGCCCGCGTCGCTGCCCGTCAGCGGCGCGCGGGCCACCGTGCAGTTGCTGCCGGAGGCCAACCCTCTGGGGGCGCTGTTCGGCGGACTTCAGATCCGCCTGATGTCGTGGCTGCACTATGTCTACTGAGCAGGCAGCTACCGAGGGTGAACGTACCGGTGCCTCGCTCGCCGGGCTCGGTCACGGCGTGCGACGGCTGCTGGCGCGCACGCTGGGCCCGGTGCTGCCCCACCGCGGCACCGGCCAGCAGGAGACAGAGCCCGGCGAGTCGCGCTTCTCGGCCAACGACCTGCGCCAGTGTCTGCGCATCGCCTGCGGTGCCGGGCTTGGTTTCGTCGTCAGTCACCTGATGGGCTGGAACTACGGCGTCTTCTATACCGTCTTCCCGATGTTCCTGCTGGGCATGATCCCGGCGCTCAACGCCCATGTGATCCGCCAGTTCCTCGGCAACGTGTTCCTCAACCTGGTCGAGGTGACCCTGGTGGTCGGGCTGACCCAGCACCTGCCGGTGGTAATGACCGGGCTGGTGTTCCTGCTGTTCGCCACCCGCTTTCGATTGATGGCCAAGGGGCCGCTGTTCCTGTTCGGTGCCAACGGGGTGCTGACGCTGAGCATCCTGCTGCACTTCGCCAGCTACCCGTCCGTCGATCTCCTGGATCTGCTGGCCAATCACGTGACGGCCAGCGTGCTGGCGGTGGTCATCGCTGCGATGATGCATCTGGCGTTTCCCGACACGGCGGAGCGCCCGCGCCCGGCGGGCGCAGAGAAGTCGGCGGCCCTGGTGCGCCATCAGACGCTGATCGGCGCCTGCACGGCCACGCTGTCGTTCGTGGTGTTCCAGACGCTGGATCTGCGCGATTCGCTGTCGGCCCAGATGGCCACCATCCTGATTCTCTTCGCGCTGGGCTATCCCGGTGCCCGGCTGTCCGCGGTCAAGCGGGCCGTGGGTGCTCTGCTGGGCTGCAACCTGGCGATCCTGCTGCAGCTGATGCTGTTCACCCAGAGCGATCACCTGCTGCTGGTGCTGTTCAGCTACTGGATCGGGCTGATGCTCTTCGCGCGGATCCACCTGCTCGAGGGCGGGGGTTCGGGCGTCGGGTTCGGCGGCCTGACCACCCTGGGCATCCTGTTCGGCCAGTACCTGGGGCCGAACCAGGACTTTTTCTACGATGCTCTCTATCGCTTCAGCTCCATGAGCGTGGCGATGGCCATCACTCTGGGGGTAATGGCGGTGCTGCATCGCCTGCTCAATGCCTCGGCGATGACGAGGGCTCATGAGCCTTGAAGAGGCCAGGCGTCAGGCGGTATGCAGCGAGGAACGCAGCTTGTAGCGGTCGCCAGGGTGCAGAAGGCGGGCATAGCTGACCAGATGGTCGCCGGACCAGGTGCGCCGGATCATGCGCAGGCAGGGCTGGTCGGGGGCGATCTCGAGACGTTCGGCGGTGTCCGTATCGACCAGCACCGCTTCGACGACGTGTTCGACGTCGCTGATCGGGCAGGCCGCCTCCAGCACCTCGTTGGGGGTGTGGCGGGCGAAGTCGGTGTCGAGATAGTGGGGCACCCGGCGGGGATTGACGTAGCGGTCCTCCAATTGGATCGGTACGCCATTTTCACGATGGATGATCAGGGTGTGAAACACCCGCGTGCCGAGCCGCACGCCGAGTCGCATTGACACCTCGTCGCCGGCGTCCAGGGCCTCGGCGGTGAGCACCTGGCTGCTGTAGTCGTGTCCGCGGCTGGCCACTTCGGTGGCGATATTGTGGACTTCCACCAGCGAGGATTCCGCCTTGTGGTCGGTGACGAAGGTGCCGACACCGGGCTGACGGGTCAGGTAGCCCTGCTGGACCAGGTCGCGAATGGCCTTGTTGGCGGTCATTCGGCTGACCCCGAAATCCTTGGCCAACTGCTCCTCGGGGGGGATCTGGTGATGGGGGGCCCATTCGCCACTGCGAATCTTGTCGAGCAGGTGCTGCTGGATCCTGAGGTAGAGCGGGAGAGTGCTGCCCATGGTCGGCCGTGAGTCCTTCACTGGTGGGTCGGTAGTGCCAGACGCCGCCGGCCTGCTGGTCGGTCGAGTCGGTCGGGCGCCTGGACGTCAGTCTACCCGTGAGCGCGGCGCGAGGCATCCCGATGACGGCCGGCCTGGTGAGGCCGCGGTCCGGGACGCTATCATCGTGTGCCCATTCCATCATCGTCCCCGCCAGGAGCTCCGCCATGACCGACGCACGACTGCAAAGCCCCGCCGCGGCGCGTAACCGAGAGCCGATTCTCGAAGTGCTCGAGGCAGCGCTGCCGGGGCCGGCACGCGTCCTCGAACTGGCCGCAGGGAGCGGCGAACATGCCTGCCACTTCGCGGCCGCTCGAGCGGACTGGCAGTGGCAGCCCAGCGACCCGGCGCCAATGGCTCGTGCCTCGATCGATGCCTGGCGTCTGTCGACCGAGCTGCCGAACCTGGCCGCGCCACTGGCCCTGGATGCTACGGGGGACTGGCCGGCGGGGCCCTATGACGCGATCGTCGCCATCAACCTGTTGCATATCTCGCCCTGGGAGGTAACCGAGGCGCTGATGGCCCGGGCAGGGGAGCGGTTGGTGCCCGGTGGCGTGCTGTTCCTCTATGGCCCCTATCGGCGGGCTGAGTGCCCGACCGCCGCCAGCAACCTGGCCTTCGATGCCGACCTGCGTGCGCGAGATCCCCGCTGGGGCCTACGTGACCTGGCGGAGGTCACGGCGGTGGCCGAGCGGCACGGTCTGCGCCTGGAGCGGCTGGTGGAAATGCCGGCCAACAACCTCAGTCTGGTCTGGCGGCGGGATCCGGGCGATGAGGCCACTGGCTGAGCCTCACTCGGGCACTTCGCCCGGCTGGCGGTACTGCACGCCTTCGGCGCGCCGCTGCTCGTCGCTCTTGGTGTCATCCTGGGCCGGCACGCCCCAGACCGTCTCGCGATGGCCGTCGGGCCAGGTGTAGGTGGTGCAGCCAGCGAGGGTTGCCAGCAGGATAAGGCAGAGCAGGGTGGTCGGGGTGCGGCGTGACATGTCGGGCTCCAGTCGGTGGATGGCCCAGCCTATCAGACATGCTCCGGATCGTGGGTCCAGACAGAGACGCCGCTTTCTTCGCCGGGAATGCGCACCGAAAATTCGCCTGGGGCGAGGTACTCCACCTCGTGGCCGTCACGGGTCTTGAACAGGGTCAGGCCGCGGCTGATGGCACCGCCGTGCTGCAGGCCGTCGAGATCGGGGATGTCGCGATATTCGTCGATGACGAATTCGTTGCCCCGGTCGTCGAAGGCGATGTGAGTCCTCTCGTAGTGGCGCACGTCGTCACCTCGTCGATGATGTTTCCCCTTCAGTATCGTCACGGCCTAGCCGAAAGGCGAATGGTGTCGGAGCGGCATCGTCGGTAGCGTATGGTTCGATACAAACGTTTGAAACTGGAGACGACCATGCCCACTTCCCTGACCCCGGAGGTCCTCGCTCACTGGATCGCCGTTGCCGAGGCCAAGTTCGAGGCAGAGCAGGCCATCGCCCGCTATATCGGCTGAGGCCGTGGCCTGCCGTATTCTGCCGTCCGGGAGCCCTTGTGGCTCCCGGTTCGCTTTGGTGGTGACGCCTCGGGTTGCCTGGCCTTTCGTGCCGTGATGACACGGTCAGGGCCGATAGCGGGGGCGCTCAAGGACCGGCAGGCACTGCCTCCCGGGCATCCACGTCAGGCATCAACGCTTCGGGCCATCATCGGAGCGCCTGCGACCATGGCCCGAGCGGGCCCAGGCCATGGCGGCGATGGCCCGTTTGCCCGACTCGTCGGCATCGTCATGGTCCCTCTGGGCACGGTGAATCAATCTGTCGAGGGTTTCCAGGATCCTGGAGCGTGGCGCCGTTAGTTCCCCGTCAGGTTTCATGTGGTAAACCGATGAGTGGCTGCAGTGCAAGCAGACCAGGTGATACCGGTGCCGGCGGATTTCCGTCACCCGGAATTCATGCCACTCGCTCGTGGATGCCGCCCGCATCTCCGTCGTGCCGCACGGACACATCATTATCCAGCCCCCGGAGCATGGCTCCGGCGTCATCACGATTTCCTCCATGGACCTGCCCCCTGCGTGTGGTGTTGTTATCATATTGATGAGCAGAATAGGGTTGAAATCCAGTCTTTGCTGTAGGAAAAAGCTGACATGAATTTCCGAGTTTTCTAATCCTGTGCCGAGTCGATCATCGCTAGACTGTTTCGGCCTGCAAGTGCTACGGACCTCATCGCTCCGACGTCGAACCTGACCGACGCGTTTTTTGACACAACGAAAAACCGCCACCCGGCATGACCCGTAAGTGGCGGTTTCTCTTGATGTTCATGGTCGGAGCGACAGGATTCGAACCTGCGACCTTTGCAACCCCATTGCAACGCGCTACCAAGCTGCGCCACGCTCCGACGTTCTCGTTTTGGCGCTTCGCCGTGGGGCGTGACCCCCGAGAACGAGGCGTATACTAGCGCGTTCCCCGTGAAATGAAAACCCCTTTTTGCGCTTTCGTTTCAGAAACTTGGCCTCATGCGCCGAGTACTGCCGCGGTGCCTCTCGTTTTGCCAGAATGAAGGGCGACGCATTCAGGGAGAACGACGATGCCACTGATCTTGGGCATGAGCATGCTGCTGGCCTGCCAGATGCTGGGTGAGATGCTGGCGAGAGGGCTGACGTTACCGATCCCCGGGCCGGTGATCGGCATGGTGATCCTGCTCGCGGCGCTGATAGTGCGCGGCAAGGTGCCGGAGAGCCTGAGGGTCTCCGGCGAGGGACTGCTGCGCTACCTGACGCTGCTGTTCGTGCCTGCCGGTGTCGGATTGATGGTGCACGGTGCGCTGATCGGTCGCGATGTCCTGCCGATCCTGGTGACGCTGATCGTGTCCACCGCGCTGACGCTTGGCGTGACGGCCTGGGTGCTGTCACGTCTCCAGGGGCGCCTCGGCAAGGGTGATCGCTCATGAATGTCGCGCGGCTGGATCAGCTGTGGGTGTATCTGTCGGGCAATCCGCTGCTGTCGCTGTTGATGACGCTGCTGGCCTTCACGCTGGCGGTCCGGCTCAACAGGGCATTGGGGGGAACGCCGCTGTTGCATCCGGTGATGTTGGCCATTGCCCTGCTGATCGGCAGCCTGCTGCTGCTCGACATGGACTATGCCACCTATTTCGAGGGTGCCCAATTCATCCATTTCCTGCTGGGGCCGGCCACGGTGGCGCTGGCCATTCCGCTCTACGACCATCGCGAGCGAGTGCGTCGCCTGCTGGGCCCCCTGTTGCTGGCCTGCGTGACCGGCATCCTGACCGCCGTGGCCAGCACCCTGGGGTTGGCGCTGTTGCTGGGGGCGAAGCATGAAACGCTGATGTCGCTCGCACCCCGCTCGGTCACCTCGCCGATCGCCATGGGGATCGCCGAGCAGATCGGCGGCATCCCCTCCCTGGCGGCGGGGTTGGTGCTGCTGACAGGCGCCATCGGCTGTGCGCTGGGGCCGGCGATCTTCCGCCTGCTGCGCATCCAGGACCCGGCGGTCCAGGGCTTCACCATGGGTCTGGCGGCACATGGCTTCGGTACCGCCCAGGCGTTTGCCCGTCTGGGCGCCGTGGCGGGTGCCTTCTCGGGCCTGGCCATGGGCGTTACCGGCTTGCTTACGGCTTTCCTGCTGCCGTTGATCACGCATCTGCTGGGGTGGGGGTAGGGCACCGGGGGATACCCGGTGCCCGAACGACCTTGCGCCGGGAATCAGAGCTCTTCCCAGATGCGCTTGCGGAAATCCTCGGATAGCTCGGCTACCTTGCCCAACCGCTGAAGATGGGTGTGGGTGACGTCCCGGATGAGCTGATGATAGCGCTCGTGAAGTTCACGCGGATGCTTGGCCGGGTCCGTGCCATAGCCGCCGGTCATTCGTTCGCCGCTCTCGGCGAGGGCATGCAGGCATTGCGCCTCGAACTGCATGGCGTCCGCCAGACTTTCCATCCAGGCGAGCTGGATGCGGGCCATGGGAAGATTTCCCTGAAGCCATTGCTGGTTCCACCACTTGAGCATGGCGTCATTGGCTGGCGTTAGGGGCTCGCCGGGCACCCCCTCTTGCTGGGTCATCATGGGCCTCCTGTATCGCGCGGTGACAGGACGAGCGACGCCGACCGCGCGGGTCGCGTCGCCCACGAAGTATAGGTGTCCGCCTCGTTCCTGGCGTTGAGAATCGTTGCTGCCAACCGATTCCGTGACGCGGGTCAAGCCGGGTCGGGCGAGCCGAGGCGGCCTGGTCTAGGGTCATGGGTAGTCGGAGGGTGGAGAAACAGTATGTGGAACGTCATCAAGTCGGTGCTGGCGGCCTTCTTCGGTGTTCAGAAGGAGTCCCGGCGCCGCGAGGATTTCACCAGCGGGCGAGTGATGCCCTTCATCATCGCGGGCGTGCTGATGGCGCTGGTGTTGGTCGTGCTGATTGCCGTGGTGGCCTCTCTGGCGGCACGCTGATTCGGTCGACTAGCGTTGACAAAGCCGTTGGGGGAGGGTGATTGCCTCTTCAGGTCGACCAACGAACGGCTTCTATACTCGATCCAGGCAAGGCTAATACAACAGCGACGTTCAAGGAGGGGGCGATGCGCATGCGGCTCGTTCGGACGGCGGTAGGGATGGCCCTGACGGGGCCGTTCGAGGTTGTGTTGGCTAACGGCTGGAACATGCCGGTCGGCGTCACCGACCTGAGTCGCGACATCCACACCCTGCACATGGTGATCTTCTGGATCTGCGTGGTCATCGGGATCGTCGTGTTCGGCGCCATCTTCTACTCGCTGTTTCGCTATCGTCGCTCGCGCGGCGCCAAGGCTTCGCACTTCCACGAGCACACTACCGTCGAGGTCATCTGGACGGTCATCCCCCTGCTGATCCTGGTGGCGATGGCGATACCCGCGACGGCGACGCTGCGAGACATGTACGACGCCTCGGAAGCCGACATGGACGTGCTGATCACCGGTCAACAGTGGCGCTGGCGCTACGAATATCGGGGCGAGGACGTTGCCTTCATCTCGAGCCTGGCTACGCCGCGCGAGCAGATCGAGGGTCAGGCCGCCAAGGGCGAGCACTATCTGCGTGAGGTCGACCAGCCGCTGGTATTGCCGGTCGACCGCAAGGTGCGCCTGCTGATGACGTCCGATGACGTGATTCATTCCTGGTGGGTGCCCGACCTGGGCGTCAAGCAGGATGCCATGCCGGGGTACATCAACGAGAACTGGGTACGCATCAACGAGCCAGGCACCTATCGCGGCCAATGCGCCGAGCTGTGTGGGCGTGACCACGCGTTCATGCCGGTGGTCGTCGAGGCCGTGGAGCCCGAGCAGTTCGACAGCTGGCTGGCCGAGCGCAAGGCCGCCGCCGCCGAGGCCGCCATGGGGCTCGATCGCGAGTGGGGACTGGATGAGCTGATGGAACGCGGCGAGCAAGTCTACGGCACGATCTGCGCCTCCTGCCACCAGCCCGACGGTGGCGGCAGCCCGCCGACGTTCCCCGCTCTGGCGGGCAACCAGGCGCTGATGGACGATCGCGAGCGCCATATCGAGACCGTGATCAACGGCGTGTCCGGTGCCCCCATGCCGGCCTTCCGCAACACGCTCGACCCGGTGGAGATCGCCGCCGTGATCACCTACGAGCGCAATGCCTGGGGCAACGAGACAGGCGACAGCGTTCAGCCTTCGGCGATCGCCGAGCGGATAGCCGACTAGCCGCCGACCGGCGCGAGTACGAGACGCTAACCAGGGAGTATGACCATGGCTTCGCATCTGCCTCCCAAGTCCACCACGCAGCACAGCCAGCCCGCGACCGCCGGCGTGGCGAGCCAGGCGCATGCGACGCCGCGAGGTATCAAGCGCTGGCTGCTGACCACCAATCACAAGGAGATCGGCACCCTCTATCTGGTGCTGTCGCTGACGATGTTCTTCGTCGGCGGCCTCTTCGCCATGGTCATTCGTGCCGAACTCTTCCAGCCCGGGTTGCAGCTCGTCGAGCCCGAGTTCTTCAACCAGATGACCACCATGCATGGCCTGATCATGATCTTCGGGGCGGTGATGCCAGCCTTCGTCGGGCTCGCCAACTGGATGGTACCGCTGCAGGTCGGTGCCCCGGACATGGCCCTGCCGCGGCTCAACAACTTCAGTTTCTGGCTGCTGCCGGTGGCCTTCACGCTGCTGCTGTCGACCTTCTTCATGCCGGGAGGGGCACCCAATTTCGGCTGGACCTCCTACGCGCCGCTGTCGACCACCTATTCTCCGCCTTCCACCACCTTCTTCATCTTCTCACTGCACCTGGCGGGCATCAGCTCGATCCTCGGGGCCATCAACATCATCGCCACCATCCTCAACCTGCGGGCCCCGGGCATGCGGTTGATGGACATGCCGCTGTTCGTGTGGACCTGGCTGATCACCGCTTTCCTGCTGATCGCGGTGATGCCGATACTCGCCGGGGTGATCACCATGATGCTGCTGGACATCAATTTCGGCACCAGCTTCTTCAGTGCCGCCGGCGGTGGCGACCCGGTGCTGTTCCAGCACCTGTTCTGGTTCTTCGGCCATCCGGAGGTCTACATCATGATCCTCCCGGCCTTCGGTATCGTCTCGGTGATCATTCCCACCTTCGCGCGCAAGCCGCTGTTCGGCTATGCCTCCATGGTCTACGCCACCGCCTCCATTGCCATCCTGTCGTTCCTGGTCTGGGCGCACCACATGTTCACGGTCGGCTTGCCGCTGGTGGCCGAGCTGTTCTTCATGTACAGCACCATGCTGATCGCGGTGCCCACCGGGGTGAAGGTCTTCAACTGGGTGACCACGCTGTTTCGCGGCTCGATCACCTTCGAGCCGCCGATGCTGTTCGCCCTGGCCTTCGTGGTGCTGTTCACCATCGGCGGTTTTTCGGGGCTGATGCTGGCCATCTCTCCGGCCGACTTCCAGTACCACGATACCTATTTCGTGGTCGCCCACTTCCACTACGTGCTGGTGCCCGGCGCGGTCTTCGCGATCATGGCCGGCGTCTACTACTGGCTGCCCAAGTGGACCGGCCACTACCCGAACCTGCGGCTGGGCCAGTGGCACTTCTGGCTGTCGGTGATCGGCGTCAACCTGACCTTCTTCCCCATGCACTTCGCCGGGCTCGCCGGCATGCCGCGGCGCATTCCCGACTACGCGCTGCAGTTCGCCGACTTCAACATGGTGACGAGCCTCGGCGCCTTCATGTTCGGGGCCTCCCAGCTGCTGTTCGTGGCGGTGATCGTGATGTGCATCCGGGGCGGCGAGAAGGCGCCGGCCAAGGCCTGGGAGGGAGGCGAGGATCTCGAGTGGACGGTGCCGAGCCCGGCGCCGCTGCACACCTTCGAGACGCCTCCCGATTTCCAGCCCCGGCAGCACTGAGGTCGGCGCCTGAGGGGCGTCGGCACAAGGGGCGAACATGAGCGGTGGCAGATGGCGTGGGCCGGTGACCCGCTAAAGGAGGTGGAGCATGAGCGGTGGCAGCTACTATGTCCCCGTTTCCAGCAAGTGGCCGGTGCTGGCCTCGCTGGCAATGGGCGCGATCATGGCCGGTGCCGGCACGCTGCTGGTGTTCGGACGCGCCGGGGTGCCGGTGATGGTGATCGGCCTGCTGGCGGTGCTGGCAGTGATGACACTGTGGTTTCGCGACGTCATACACGAGTCGCGCAGCGGGCTCTACGATGCACGCATGGATCGCTCCTTCCGCTGGGGCATGGGCTGGTTCATCTTCTCTGAGGTGATGTTCTTCGCCGCTTTCTTCGGCACGCTCTTCTACGTGCGTACCTTCGCCCTGCCATGGCTTGACGGCGAGGGCGCCAAGGGCGTGGCGGCCCTGCTGTGGCCAGATTTCACCGCGTCGTGGCCGCTGCTGGAACCGCCGGACAAGGCCATACAAGGTCCCCACGAGACCTTCTCCCCCTGGCACCTGCCTCTGGTCAATACCCTGATCCTGGTCAGCTCGAGCATCACCCTGACGGTCGCTCACGAGGGGCTCAAGGAGGGCTACCGCACCACGGCTCGGCACTGGTTGACCGGCACGGTGCTGCTCGGGACCTGCTTCATAGCCATCCAGGGGTTCGAGTACCACGAGGCCTACACCCACTACGGCATCACCCTGCAGGCGGGCATCTACGGCGCCACCTTCTTCCTGATGACCGGCTTCCACGGCCTCCACGTGATCATCGGCACCATCATCCTCATCTCGATCCTGGGACGGGTGATACGTGGTCATTTCTCCCGCGACGATCACTTCGCCTTCGAGGCGGCGGCCTGGTACTGGCACTTCGTGGACGTGGTATGGATCGGCTTGTTCACCTTCGTCTACGTCTTCTGAGTGGCTTCGTGCCGTTGGCCAAGCCTCTCAGCCACCCAGGTTGCCGATATAGAAGCCGTACAGCAGCAGTGCCAGCAGCAGCGTCGCCAGCGCGACACGCAGCTTGAGGGAGATGAGGACGCGCCGCGAGCGTCCCCCGTCCTTGATCAGGAAGCCGGCGCCGGCGGCGAGGCTCGCCACCATGGCCAGGAAAACGAGGGCAATCAAGGTCTTGAGTAGCATCACACACTCCGTGAAAGGGGCCGCCGCAAGACGTGGGAGCGGCCGTCGCCTGGGGCTCTGGATCCTGTGCTGGAGCCTGGTGGTAGCGCTCGGCATCGGTCTAGGACTATGGCAGTGGCAGCGTGCCGCCGACAAGCGCGAGCTGCTGGCACGATACGCCGAGGCGCCGCGCCTGGAGGATCCCGTCACGATGCCACCCGAGGGGACGCGATTGACCCTGCATGGCAAGTACCTCGGCGAAGAAACCCTGTTTCTCGACAATCGTACGCATGACGGCCAGCTGGGCGTTGCCGCCCTGACGCCGCTGCGCGGTGATGACGGTCGCCTGTGGCTGGTCGAGCGGGGCTTCATGGCGACGGGGCCCCGTCGGACGACGCCGACCGTCGATACGCCCCGAGGGCCGGTGACCGTGTTCGGGCGTTGGCAGGTCGCCGGAGAGACGGCCCCGGTGTTCGGCCCCAATCGCGAAGGGCAACGCCTGCAGCGCATCGCCCTGGAGGCCTGGCCCGGGCTCGGCGGTTTCGCCCATGCCGGCTGGATGCACCTCGAGTCCGGTCCCGGCCATCTCGAGCCCTGGTGGACCCCCAATGTGCTGCCGCCTTCACGACATCTTGCCTATGCCTTCCAGTGGTGGGGCCTGGCCCTCGCCGCGGTGGTGGTGATGATCCTGGGCGGTCGGCGGTTGGCCCGCGATCGTCATGCGTCGTCTTCTGGTCAAGAGGAGTGAGCCCATGCCCGTCAACTCTCCCGCCTCGTCGCGTTTGAAGCTGCTCGCGCTGTTTGCGGTGTTCCTGCTGCCCATGGCGGTGGCCTGGGGCATGGTCGAGTGGCGGTGGGGCATCCCTGAGGGTCGTACCGCACATGGACGCCTGACGCCCGATCTGCCGCCGCTTGCCGACTGGCCGCTCAGCGGCGTCGCCAAGCAGGGCGAGGACGACTGGCTGCTGGCCTTCGACTGCCCAGCGCCTTGCGGCGAGCAGGCCGACCGCTGGTGGCGCCTGCACCGTGCCCTGGGACGGGATGCCCACCGTGTCAGTCGGCTGCGGCTCGGTGGCCCCGGCGCGGCCTTGCCCGGCGCGGCGACGGCTGAATGGACGGAAGAGGCGACGTGGCGGGCGCCGGGGCGCCTGTGGGTGTTCGACCCCCGAGGCAAGCCGGTGCTCGAATACGCGTCCGAGGTCGAGACGTCACTGGTTCTCGAGGATCTCGAGCGCCTTCTCAAGCGTAACCCCGCGCCCCCTGATGCGCGCCTGCACCGGGAATGAGGAGGGTCGATGATGCGAGACGACACGCTGCGCCGGGAACTGCGCCCCGTGCTGTGGCTGAGCCTGGCGGGGGCGGGGTTCTGCGCCCTGGTGGTAATGGCCGGGGCCGCGACCCGGCTGATGGATGCCGGCCTCGGCTGCCCGGACTGGCCGGGATGCTACGGCGCGCCGCTGGTACCGGATGCCGAGGGAGCCTTGGCCCACAGTCCGGGGGTTCCGCTCGAGGCGACCAAGGCCTGGATGGAGATGATGCACCGCTACCTGGCAGCGGCGCTGATCGCCATGGCGCTGCTGCTGATGGCGCTGGGACGGCGGCTGCGCCAGCGCTGGACAGGCTATCCATGGCGCCCGACCCTGGGGCTATTGGCACTGCTGATGGTACAGGGCGCCTTCGGCGCCTTCACGGTAACCTTCAAGCTGTGGCCCCAGGTGGTGACGTTGCACCTGCTGGGCGGTCTCTCGGTCATGGTGCTGTTCCTGTGGCTGCACCTTCGCCTGCGCCGACTGGCCTCGGGAGCGCCTGCCGTCATGCGGCCTCGTCGCCTCACGCTGCTATGGCAGGTCACGCTGCTCGCGCTGGTGCTCCAGTTGGCGCTGGGCGGCTGGACGTCGAGCAACTATGCCGGCATTGCCTGCCAGGGGTTCCCCACCTGCAATGGGCAGTGGGCCGCGCCCATGGACTGGGGGGAAGGCTTCCACCTGACCCAGGCGGTGGGCCCCAACTATCTGCACGGCCAGTTGCACGCCGAGGCGCGCAGCGCCATCCAGGTGGGCCACCGGCTGGGCGCCGCGCTGCTGCTGACCTGCCTGCTGGCGCTGGCCTGGCGTCACTCCCGCGATCGGGCGATGCGCCCCTGGCTGGCGCTGGCGGTCGGCAGTGGCCTGGCCCAGGCGGCGCTGGGAATCGCCAACGTGCTGCTGTGGCTGCCGCTGTGGCTAGCCTTGATGCATACGGCCGGTGCGGCCCTGCTGGTGATCTGTCTGTCGCTGGCGATCTGGCACTGGCGCTGGCCGTCCATGGTCGTGGCCCCGCATGTCGGCCGAGAGGAGTGGGTGCATGTCTGAGGGTGTGACGATGCGGTCGTTGGCCGCCGGAGGGGCTCCGCGCTGGCGGGATCTGTTGAGCCTGTGCAAGCCGCGCGTGGTGGCGGTGATGCTGGTCTGCAGCCTGGTGGGCATGCTGCTGGCGCGGCCCTTGCCGTCTCCCGATGCGGTGTTCTTCGGCCTGCTGGGCATCGCGCTTGCCGCCGGCGGGGCCGCGGCCTTCAATCACGTGGTGGACCGACGACTGGATGCGCTGATGCTGAGGACTGCCTCTCGCCCGCTGGCCAGTCGGCGGCTGTCGACCACGCTGGCGCTGGGCTGGGCCACGTTGCTGTCGGTGGTGGGGATCGCGCTGCTGCTGTGGCGGGTCAATGCTCTGACGGCCTGGCTGACCCTGGGCTCGCTGATCGGCTATGCGCTGGTCTATACCGCCTTTCTCAAGCGGGCCACGCCTCAGAACATCGTCATCGGTGGGGTGGCGGGAGCGGCCCCGCCGCTGCTCGGTTGGACGGCGGTCAGCGGCCAGCTCGGGCCGGAACCGCTGCTGCTGATGCTGATCATCTTCGCCTGGACACCACCGCACTTCTGGGCCTTGGCCATTCACAAGCGCGACGAGTATGCCCGGGCCGAGGTGCCGATGCTGCCGGTGACGCACGGCGAAGCCTTCACGCGCCTGCAGGTCTGGCTCTATGGCTGGCTGACGGTCGCCGTGACCCTGCTGCCGTTCGTGATCGGCATGAGCGGGACGCTGTACCTGGTCGGGGTCATGGTCCTCAATGCGCGTTTCATGGTCTGGAACTGGCGGGTCTGGCGGGGGCGGGATCCGAAGGCTCCGCTGGGAGCCTTCTGGTTCTCGATTCGCTACCTGCTGGGGGTGTTCGGCGTACTGCTGCTGGATCACTACGCGATGCTCTGGCCGACCTGAGGTCGCCTCCTCACCAGAACAGCATCACCAACGGGTAGGCCAGCAGGCTGACCAGCAGGGTGCCGATCAGGTTGAGCGCGAAGCCGGCCCGGATCATCGACTGGATGCGCATGTGCCCGGTGGCGAAGACGATGGCATTGGGCGGTGTGGCCACCGGCATCATGAAGGCGCAGCTTGCGGCAATGGCGGCGGGGACAGTGACCAGCAGCGGCGAGATGTCCAGCGACACGGCCAGGGCACCGAGCAGCGGCAGGAAGGCCGCGGCGGTGGCGGTGTTCGACGTCACCTCGGTGAGGAAGATGATCACCAGCACCACCACGCCGATCAGGGCCAGCAGCGGGAAAGTGCCGAAGATCTCGAGGCGCTGGGCGATCCACTCGGCGAGCCCCGAGCGGCTGATCGCGCCTGCCAGGGCCAGGCCGCCGCCGAACAGCAGCAGGATGCCCCAGGGCAGCGTCTGGGCCGCTTCCCAGGTCATCAGCCGCTCGCCCTTGCCATTGCCCTTGCCGGCGGGTACCAGGAACAGCGCGACCCCGGCGGCGATGGCGATCCCGGTATCCGACAGCCAGTCGAGGCCGGCCTGGTTGAGCAGCGGGCGACAGACCCAGGCCACCGCGGCCAGCAGGAAGATCATGCCCACGCGACGTTCGGCGGCGCTGGTGCGGCCAAGGCGCTGCAGTTCGCGCCGTACCAGGTCGGTGCCCTCGTCGCTGCCTTGCAGGGTGAAACCGCGGCGGGTCAGCCACCACCAGGCACAGGCCATCATCGCCAGGCTGATCGGCAGTCCGACCAGCATCCACTGGGCGAAGCCGAGATCGATGCCGCGGCTGTCGGCCAGGTAGCCGGCCAGCAGCGCATTGGGCGGCGTGCCGATCAGGGTAGCGATGCCGCCGATGCTGGCGGAGTAGGCGATGGCCAGCAGCAGGGCGGTGGCGTAGCGGGCGAGCTCCTCGGGATCGCTGTCGTCGAGCAGGCTGATCACCGACATGCCGATGGGCAGCATCATGATCGCCGTGGCGGTATTGGAGACCCACATGCTGAGAAAGCCGGTGGCCAGCATGAAGCCGCCGATCTGACGCCGTGGGCGGTGGCCGACCACGCGCAGCACGTGCAGCGCAATGCGCCGATGCAGGTTCCAGCGCTGCATGGCAATGCCCAGCAGGAAGCCGCCCAGGAACAGGTAGATGATCGGGTTGGCATAGCTGGATGCCGCCTCGCGCATGTCGCCGAGCCCCAGCGCCGGAGCCAGCACCAGCGGCAGCAGCGAAGTGGCGGGGATCGGGATCGCCTCGGTCGACCACCAGGTCGCCATCAGCAGCGCCAGGCCGGCACAGGCCCAGGCACTCTCGCTCATGCCGGCGGGAGGCGCCACGAGCAGGGCCGTCAGCAGCCACAGCGGGCCGAGTACCAGGCCGATGCGAGCGGCATGGGAAGGTCGGGATTCGGACGCAGTCATCTTGGCTCCTTGCCAGGTTGGTCCCGGGGATTGGGGTCGTGGGGGGCACAGTATAGAATGGCGACCCTTCATCCCACGATGCTTCGGGAGCCTTCATGTCCCTGACTACTGCGTTGATCCTGCTCGGCGTTGGCCTGGCCATTGTGGCCGGGCTTGGCGCTTACGCCATGACCCTGTGGCGCGAAGTGCGCCGTCGCCAGGCGTTTCGCGAAGAGGAGCTGCGCCGCGCCCATGACAACTGCCTCGAGAACCTGGAGCTGGTCGCCTCGGCGCTGATGCAGGAGCAGGTCGATGTCACCGAAGGCGCCTGGCGCTGCAAGACGCTGCTCGAGATTCTCGATCCTTCTCTCGTCGAGCGTCCCGAGTTTCAGGCCTTCGGCGAAGTTCATAGCCGAACTCGTCACCTGCATACCCACTCCGCGCGGCAGGCGCTGAGCCCCAAGGAGCGCTTCCGGGAGGATCGCGAGCGACTGGCGGTCGAGGACGAGATGCGCGAAGCGGTGCTCGAGGCGGCCGGTGCGGCCCTGCGTTTTCGGCACAATTGGCCGCAATCGCTGCATTGAGGCCGTAGTGTGTAGACAATGACTTACAAGACAGCGTTTGCATCCTTCGCCCACCTTGGGCAAGCTTGTCGTCGCACCGCAGATGGCTCATATGCGAAGGGAAACGACGCTATCTAGCGGTCTTAGCTGGCTTAATTCGCATTTTCGTGCTTTCTTGATCGGTGTAGGCGAACGCTGTTCGTCACCCTGGCCATTCCATCGGGCCTCCTGGATGGCTTCACCACGATGCCCATGCCAGATTTGTGTGAAGAAGGAGTCTTACATGAAAAAATCTACGACTGGCTTGCTGCTCGGTTCCGCTCTGGTTGTCGGCCTTTCAGGCTGCGCCAGCTCGGCCTCTCAATCTTCAGGCATGGGGGATAGCGCGTCCTCCGATCGTGCCTGGTATCAGCACCCGGCAATCTGCGGTCTTGCCGGCGGTCTGATCGGTGGTGGCATCGGCTATTCCGTCACCAACGACGATGACGAGACCGACGGGGCGGCCGTCGGCGGTACCATCGGTGCCACCGCGGGTGCGCTGCTGTGCGCCGAGCCGAACAAGACACCCGCCACGCCGGCGCCGAAGGACACTGATGGCGACGGCGTCATCGACGCCAACGACCAGTGCCCGGGTACTCCGGCCGGCGTCGCCGTTGATGCCGTTGGCTGCCCGCTGGATTCCGACGCCGACGGCGTGCCGGACTACCAGGACCAGTGCCCGGGTACCCCGGCCGGCGCCGAAGTCAACGCCCTGGGCTGCGAGGCAGACCTGGTGCTGCGTGACGTCAACTTCGAGTTCGATTCCGCGACCCTGACCATGGGTGCAGAAGGCATTCTCGACGGCGTCGCCGACAAGCTGCGCGCCAACCAGAACGTTCGCGTTCGCATCGAAGGGCACACCGATTCCGTGGGTAGCGACAGCTACAACAAGGATCTGTCCCAGCGTCGCGCCGATTCCGTGGCCGACTATCTGGCAAGCCAGGGCGTCGATCGTAACCGCATGCGCACCATCGGTTACGGCGAATCCCAGCCGGTTGCCACCAACGATACCGATGCTGGTCGGGCTCAGAACCGCCGCGTCGAGCTGGGCGAGTGGGAATAATCACCCGCTGAGCCCATGTCCCGGCCAGCCGGGACATCTCGAGAGTGAAAGAGGCGCCTTCGGGCGCCTCTTTTCGTCGAGAAGCGCTTTCGTCAAGGCGGCATGGCCCCGATGCCGTCTCGTCTGCTAGGCTAGGTGGCGCTTGAGAAAGCGCTTCCGACGACCATTCTTTTTCTGGCGACATGTGATCCCTGGTATGGATCACCACTGCGCACAAGGAAACCCTTCATCATGCCCATCGTGACCCTGCCGGACGGCAGCCAGAGAACCTACGACGAACCGCTCTCCGTGATGCAGGTGGCCGAAAGCATCGGTACCGGCCTGGCCAAGGCCTGCGTGGCCGGCCGCATCGACGGCGAGCTGGTGGACGCCGCGGACATCATCGACCGCGACGCCAAGGTGGCCATCATCACCGCCCGCGACCAGGAAGGCCTGGAGATCATCCGGCACTCCTGCGCCCATCTGATCGGCCATGCGGTGAAGCAGCTGTATCCCGACGCCAAGATGGCCATCGGTCCGGTGATCGACGACGGCTTCTACTACGATATCGACTTCGGCCGTGCGGCGACCCCCGAAGACCTCGAGGCCATCGAGCAGCGCATGAAGGCGCTGATCGACACCGGCTACGACGTTGTTCGCGAGTATGTCGATCGTGACAAGGCGATGCTGACCTTCCTGCATCGCGACGAGCCCTACAAGCAGGAGATCGTCCGCGAGATTCCCGAGGGGGAGACCATCCGTCTCTACCATCACCAGGAATACACCGACATGTGCCGCGGGCCGCACGTGCCGAACACCCGGCATCTCAAGGCCTTCAAGCTCACCAAGCTGGCCGGCGCCTACTGGCGCGGCGACGCCGAGCGCCCGATGCTGACTCGCATCTACGGCACCGCCTGGGGCGACAAGAAGCAGCTCAAGGCCTATCTCAAGCGCCTCGAGGAGGCCGAGAAGCGCGATCACCGCAAGCTGGCCAAGAAGATGGATCTCTTCCACCTGCAGGAAGAGGCCCCGGGCATGGTGTTCTGGCATCCCAACGGCTGGACCATGTACCAGGCGCTCGAGCAGTACATGCGCCGGGTACAGATCGAGAACGGCTACCAGGAGATCAAGACGCCTCAGGTAGTCGATCTCTCGCTGTGGAAGGCCTCGGGGCACTGGGGGCACTACAGCGACCTGATGTTCACCACCGAGTCCGAGAAGCGCGAATACGCGGTCAAGCCGATGAACTGCCCCTGCCACGTGCAGGTGTTCAACCAGGGCCTGAAGAGCTACCGCGATCTGCCGCTGCGGCTGGCCGAGTTCGGCAGCTGCCACCGCAACGAGCCCTCCGGTTCGCTGCATGGCCTGATGCGGGTGCGCGGCTTCACCCAGGACGACGCCCATATCTTCTGCACCGAGGGGCAGATCCAGTCCGAGGCCGAGGCCTTCATCGCCCTTACGCTGCAGGTCTACAAGGAACTGGGCTTCGAGGACGTCGAACTCAAGTTGTCCACGCGCCCCGACGACTTCATGGGCGAGGCGGCGATGTGGGATCGCGCCGAGGCCGGGCTCGAGGCGGCGTTGAACGCCACCGGCCTGGAGTGGGAGCTGCAGCCCGGCGAGGGGGCCTTCTACGGTCCCAAGATCGAGTTCTCGCTGCGTGACTGCTTGAACCGTGTGTGGCAGTGCGGCACCCTGCAGCTCGACTTCAACCTGCCGGGCCGCCTGGGCGCACAGTTCGTCGACGAGCACGGCGAGCGCAAGACGCCGGTCATGCTGCATCGCGCGATCCTGGGCTCCTTCGAGCGTTTCCTGGGGATCCTCATCGAGCACCATGCCGGCGCCATGCCACTGTGGCTCGCTCCCCAGCAGGCGGTAATCCTCAACATCACCGATGCCCAGCGCGATTACGTGCTGGAATTGGAGCGTCGCCTGCAGAAAATCGGCCTTCGCGTCAAGGCGGACTTGAGGAACGAGAAGATCGGCTTTAAAATCCGCGAGCATACGTTGCAGAAGGTCCCCTATCTCCTGGTGGTGGGAGATAAGGAAGTCGAGGCCGACTCGGTGGCCGTGCGAACACGCACCGGCGAGGATCTCGGCACGCTGCCGGTGGATGCCTTCATCGACAGAGTGCGGGCCGAGCGGCTGTAACGACATCTTCCCTAAGCGAAAGTGGAGACGGAACCATCAAGCGAAGCAACCCTAGAGGGCGTCCGCAGGACAAGCGGCCCCCGATGAACGAGCGCATTACCGAGGATCAGGTTCGCCTGATCGACAACGACGGCGAGCAGCTGGGTATCGTGCCCACCAGCGATGCGCTGGAGCGCGCCGAAGCTGCCGGTATGGATCTCGTGCAGATTTCCAATGCCGATCCGATCGTCTGCAAGATCATGGATTACGGCAAGTTCGTCTTCGAGCAGAAGAAGCAGAAGGCGGCTCAGAAGAAGAAGCAGAAGCAGATCCAGGTCAAGGAAGTCAAGTTCCGGCCTGGCACCGACGAGGGCGATTATCAGGTCAAGATGAAGAACCTGACGCGCTTCCTCGAAGGTGGCGACAAGGGCAAGGTCACGCTGCGCTTCCGCGGACGCGAGATGGCTCATCAGGACATCGGTCGCAAACTGATGGAGCGGATCGCCGCCGACCTCGAAGAGATCGGCACCGTGGAGTCCTTCCCCAAGATGGAAGGGCGGCAGATGATCATGATCATTGCCCCCAAGAAGAAGTAAGTGAAAGAGAAGAAGTGATCCGACGGCCCGTCCAACGGGTGGCCGGCAGCTAGCCGGCCATCGGCCCCGGATTTTCTAAAAAACCTCGAGCGGAGTTCATCTCATGCCGAAGATCAAGAGCAACAGCGGCGCTGCCAAGCGCTTCAAGAAGACGGCCAACGGCTTCAAGCACAAGCAGTCGTTCCGTAGCCACATCCTGACCAAGAAGTCCACCAAGCGTAAGCGTCAGCTGCGTGGTATGAAGCAGATCCACGACGCCGACAAGCAGCTCGTGCAGCGCATGCTGCCGAACCTGTAACCCTTGGTAGCCAAACTTTAATCGTCAGGAGTAAGCCATGACTCGCGTCAAGCGTGGTGTCGTCGCCCGTCGTCGTCACAAGAAGATCCTCAAGCAGGCCAAAGGCTACTATGGTGCTCGTTCGCGCGTCTTCCGCGTGGCCAAGCAGGCCGTCATCAAGGCCGGCCAGTATGCCTACCGTGACCGTCGCCAGCGCAAGCGCCAGTTCCGCGCCCTGTGGATCCAGCGCATCAACGCCGGTGCTCGTCAGCACGGCCTGTCCTACAGCCGCTTCGTCGGTGGCCTGAAGAAGGCCGGCATCGAGATCGACCGCAAGGTGCTCGCCGACCTGGCCGTGAACGAGAAGGCCGCCTTTGCCGCCATCGTCGAGAAGGCCAAGGCTGCCCAGTAAGCGATCTCGATAACGGCATGGCGCGTCAGTGCTGGCGCACCATGCCGCGGATCCTCGCAGGGGAAGAGCAGCCGCTCTTCCCCTGTTTTTTTGCATGTGACCCCCTGATCAAGACATCGGAGCACAACGGATGGACCACCTTCCCACTCTGGTCGCCGAGGCCCGCGACGCCGTCCAGGCCGCCGAGAGCATGGCCGCCCTGGACGAGCTGCGGGTGCGCTACCTCGGCAAGAAGGGCGAGATCACCGCGCTGCTCAAGGGCCTTGGCAAGCTGCCCGCCGAGGAGCGTCCGGCCGCCGGCGAGCGCATCAACCAGGCCAAGCAAGCGCTGGCCCAGGAGATCGACGCGCGCCGCCAGGCCCTCGAGAAGGCCGCGCTGGAGGCGCGCCTGGGCGCCGAGCGCCTCGACGTGACCCTGCCTGGCCGCGGCCAGCCGAGCGGTGGCCGTCACCCGGTGACCCGCACCCTGGAGCGCATCGAAGGGCTGTTCACGCGCATCGGCTTCGATGTGGCCGTCGGTCCGGAGATCGAGGACGACTACCACAACTTCGAGGCTCTCAACATTCCCGCCCACCACCCGGCGCGGGGCATGGCCGACACCTTCTACTTCGACGCCACCCGGCTGCTGCGCACCCACACCTCGCCGGTGCAGGTACGCACCATGAAGGAAGAAGAGCCGCCGATCCGCATCGTCTGCCCGGGGCGCGTCTATCGCAGCGACTCCGACCTGACCCACACGCCCATGTTTCACCAGGTGGAAGGGCTGCTGGTCGACGAAGACGTGCGTTTCTCGGACCTCAAGGGCACCATCCAGGATTTCCTGCACGCCTTCTTCGAGCGTGACGATCTCTCGGTGCGTTTCCGGCCCTCCTACTTCCCCTTCACCGAGCCGTCGGCCGAGGTCGACATCGAGTGCGTGATGTGCAGCGGCGACGGCTGTCGGGTCTGTTCGCACAGCGGCTGGCTCGAGGTGATGGGCTGCGGCATGGTGCACCCGGAAGTGTTCCGCCACGCCGGCATCGACAGCGAACGCTACACCGGCTTCGCCTTCGGCATGGGGGCCGAGCGCCTGGCCATGCTGCGCTATGGCGTCAACGACCTGCGGCTGTTCTTCGACAACGACCTGCGCTTCCTCAAGCAGTTCGCCTGAACGACCCAAGAACACAGCGATAGGATTCGACATGAAATTTTCCGAACAGTGGCTGCGTGAATGGGTGTCCCCGGCGCTGGCGACCCAGGCGCTGGCCGACCAGATCACCATGGCCGGCCTGGAGGTCGATGCCATCGAGCCGGTGGCCGCCGAGTTCACGGACGTGGTGGTGGCCGAGGTCGTGGCCAAGGCGCCGCACCCCGACGCCGACAAGCTCAACGTCTGCCAGGTCGATGACGGCAGTGGCGAGCGCGTCCAGGTGGTCTGCGGTGCCCCCAACGTGGCCGAGGGCCAGAAGGTACCCTTCGCGCGCGTCGGCGCGGTGTTGCCGGGCGACTTCAAGATCAAGAAGGCCAAGCTGCGCGGCGTCGAGTCCCGCGGCATGATCTGCGCATCGTCCGAGCTGGGGCTGGAAGAAGAGGCCTCGCCGGGTATCCTGGTGCTGCCGGCGTCGGCGCCGGTGGGTGAGGGCGTCCGCGACTACCTGGGCCTCGACGATCACACCATCGAGGTCGACCTTACGCCCAATCGTGGCGACTGCCTGAGCGTCAAGGGCATGGCCCGCGAAGTGGGCGTGCTCAACCGTCTGACGGTCGAAGGTCCGGCCATCACGCCGGTCGCGGCGACTCACGACGACACCTTCCCGGTGCGCGTCGAGGACGCCGAGGGCTGTCCGCGCTACCTGGGGCGGGTGATCAAGGGCGTCGACGTGAGCGCCGAGACCCCGCTGTGGATGGTCGAGCGCCTGCGCCGCGGCGGCGTCCGCGCCATCGACCCGGTGGTCGACGTCACCAACTACGTGATGCTCGAACTCGGCCAGCCGCTGCATGCCTTCGATCGCGCCAACCTCAGTGAGGCCGTGGTGGTTCGCCAGGCCCGTGAAGGCGAGCGCCTGGTGCTGCTCGACGGCCAGGAAATCACCCTGGCCGACGGCACTCTGGTGATTGCCGACGGGCGCGGCCCGCTGGCCATCGCCGGCGTGATGGGGGGCGAGCATTCCGGCGTCAACGCCGAGACCCGCGACATCTTCCTCGAAGCCGCGCACTTCTCGCCGCTGGCGGTGGCCGGACAGGCGCGTTCCTACGGCCTGCACACCGACGCCTCGCACCGCTTCGAACGCGGAGTGGACCCGGCACTGGCCCGCGAGGCCGCCGAGCGCGCCACCGCACTGCTGCTGGAGATCGTCGGCGGCGAACCCGGCCCGCTGGTCGAGGTAGTCGATGCCGAGCACCTGCCCGACGACCGTGAGGTGCTGCTGCGCCGTGGCCGCCTGGATCGGGCGCTGGACAAGGCGCTGCCGGGCGAGGAAGTCGGCGAGATCCTCGAGCGCCTCGGGCTGACGGTGGAAGCCGTCGCGGACGGCTGGCAGACGCGGATTCCCAGCTGGCGCTTCGATCTGGCCATCGAGGAGGACCTGATCGAGGAAGTGGCGCGTATCCATGGCTACAACCGCCTGCCGGTGCGTCGTCCCCAGGCGCGCATGGGCCTCAAGCCCGACTTCGAGGCACGCACGCCGCTGGCCCAGCTGCGTGGCCAGATGGTGTCGCGGGGCTACTTCGAGGCCGTGACCTACAGCTTCGTCGCGCCGGAGCTGCAGTCGACGCTGCTGCCCGAGGCCGTGTCTCCGGCGCTGGCCAACCCCATCTCCAGCGACCTGTCGGTGATGCGGGCGAGCCTGTTCCCGGGGCTGGTGCGGGCGCTCCAGCATAACCTCAATCGCCAGCAGAACCGCGTGCGGCTGTTCGAGACCGGGCTGGTGTTCCGCGGCGAGCTGGATGCCCTGCATCAGGTACCGATGCTCGGGGCCCTGGCCTGCGGCAGCCGCGAGCCCGAAGGCTGGAGCGGTGGCAAGCAGGACGTCGACTTCTTCGACCTCAAGGGCGACCTGGAGAGCCTGCTGGCGATGGGCGGCGAGCCCGACGCCTGGCGCTTCGAGCCCGCCGAGCATCCGGCGCTGCATCCGGGCCAGTGCGCACGGATCCTGCACCGCGGCGAGGAAGCCGGCTGGATCGGCACCCTGCACCCGGCGGTGCGCGCCCAGTTGGGCCTCAAGGTCGACGCCGTGCTGTTCGAGGTTCGCCTCGAGGCCCTGACCCGCGGGCGGGTGCCGGCCTTTGCGCCGCTGTCGCGCTATCCCGAGGTGCGTCGCGACCTGGCCTTCCTGGTCGACGCCGAGAGTCCCGTCCAGGCGCTGCTCGACACCGTGCACGCCCAGGCCGGCGAGTGGCTGGTGGAGGCGCGGCTGTTCGACGTCTATCAGGGCAAGGGAGTGGCCGAGGGACGCAAGAGTGTGGCCCTGGGCTTGACCTGGCAGCATCCTTCGCGCACGCTAAATGACGAGGAAATCAACCACTTGGTCGATGCCATCGTCGAGGAGTCGCGGCTGCATCTTGGCGCCGAACTCCGCGCATGAGGGATTCCGGGCTCGACCAGCAGCGAGAGGGAAGCGACATGGGGGCGTTGACCAAGGCCGAGCTGGCCGAACACCTGCACGCCGAGCTGGGTCTCTCCAAGCGTGAGGCCAAGTCCATGGTGGAAACCTTCTTTGAGGAGATACGCGGCTGTCTGCGCGAGAACGAGCAGGTCAAGCTGTCGGGCTTCGGCAACTTCGACCTGCGCGACAAGCGTGAGCGACCGGGACGCAACCCCAAGACCGGCGAGGAGATTCCGATCTCCGCCCGGCGTGTGGTGACCTTCCGCCCCGGTCAGAAGCTCAAGGCTCAGGTCGAGGAGTACTATCCCGGCAGCGACGGCCCCGCCAGCGACTGATCCGATCGCGACCGGCTCGACAGAGGCCCGGATCGTGTGACCCGAAGCGCCGACGCCACCCTGCGGGGTGGCGTCGGCGTTTGTGTGTGGGCGGAATGGGGCGGGCGGCAAGTGTAGGCTAGAGGGCCCCTCGCTCCAGCCACCAGGTGATCACCACCTTGAACAGGTAGCCGAGCATGCCGGCGCCCAGCACCACAAACAGCATCAGGGTGCCGAAGCGGCCGGCCCGCGACTGCTTGGCCAGGTCCCAGATGATGAAGCACATGAACAGCATCAGGCCGCCGATCATCAGCGGCGTGATCCAGGCTTCGAAGGTCTGCGTCATAGGGGGCTCTCGCGCCAGTGGAAAATGATCCCATATTGTACACTCGTCGGCCTGTCGCCGGATCAGCCCGAACGATACGCTGATCCGCGATGGCCCTGCATTCGAGGTCATGTCATTGGCCTCCCAGACAGAGGCCGGGGCCCAGCTCCGCTGCGCGATAGCCCTGGGCACGGGCGTGGCTTGCCACCGGAGGCGCCTGTCGGCGCCAATCGCTCAGACAACTGAGCTCCCACAGGGGTGAGTGCCACCGGACAGGCCTTCTCAGGAGCGCAGCTCCGCTGCG
>NZ_JACHXM010000005.1:221076-271720 GCF_014192055.1 Halomonas organivorans
TGCGCGATAGCGGTGGGCACGGGCGTGGCTTGCCACCGGAGGCGCCTGTCGGCGCCAATCGCTCAGACAACTGAGCTCCCACAGGGGGGAGTGCCACCGAACAGGCCTTCGTAGGAGCGCAGCTCCGCTGCGCGATAGCGGTGGGCACGGGCGTGGCTTGCCACCGGAGGCGCCTGTCGGCGCCAATCGCTCAGACAACTGAGCTCCCACAGGGGGGAGTGCCACCGGGCAGGCCTTCGTAGGAGCGCAGCTCCGCTGCGCGATAGCCCTGGGTCGAAGATGCGGCCGTGGCCGCGGCCATGTTAATATCCGAGTGAATTTCTCAGGAAAATCCACGATATATCCATGCCCAAGCTCAAGATCTTCGTTGGCACCATGTACGGCGGTGCGCTGGATGTCGCCGAGCAGGTCCAGCCACTGTTCGAGGACGCCGGCTACGCGGTCGAGATCCATGACCAGCCGACCCTGGACGATCTCGTCGACTCGCCCACCGACCTGGCGCTGTTCTGCGTGTCCACCACCGGCAGCGGCGACATTCCCGGCAACCTGGTGCCCTTCGTGCGCGACCTGGAGGCTCGGAGCCCGGGGCTCAACGAGCTACGCTACGGTCTGATCGCCCTGGGCGACAGCTCCTACGTCGATTCCTACTGCGGTGCCGGCCGTGCCCTGGACGAGACGCTGCAGGGCCAGGGGGCTACCCGCCTGGGCGAGCGACTGGAGATCGATGCCATGGAGACCTTCATGGCCGACGACGCGGCCGTGCCCTGGGTCGAGGAGTGGATCGCCAGCCAGCAGCTCAAGGTGGCCTGACATGGGCGCCACCTCGAGTCCGGAGCGGCTCAGCCTGCTGGTCGGGTTGGCGGTGATGATGGCGGCGACCCTGCCGCGCTATCTGGCCGGCGGCCACCAGACGCGGCTCACCCTGATCGTGATGGCGATCGTGGCGGTGCTCGGCGTGGCGCTGGCCCAGTGGCGGCTGCTGGCCGCCGAGGCCCGAGTACGCCTGCCGGCGCTGCTGCGCCGCCTGCTGGCCTGCCTGGCCCTGGGCCTGGTGGCGATGGCGGCCTGGCAGCTGGCCGTCGCCGGCTGGGGAGGCTGGGTGCTGCTCGCCTCCCACGGCACCACCCTGGGCCTGCTGCTGCATGCCGTGGGGCTATGGTGGAAGCCGGTGGCCGAGAGGTGAGTCGTTGGGGGTGAATGGTGAGCGCGCTTTGCGCTTGAGTATGAGTGAGTAGTGAGCGCCGCTTCGCGCCTTGTAAGTGGTAAGTGGCACCACTCACCACTCACCACTCACTTACGAATTCAGCCCAGCGTATAGCAGGGCTCGTACTCGCCGGCGAGCTTCATACGGCCCTGGGCGACGAACGAGTTCAGCAGCTCGTCGAGCTTGGCCATCAGCTCGGGTTCGGCGCTGAGGCGGAAGGGGCCGTGGGCCTCGATCAGCCTGATGCCGCGCTCCTTGACGTTGCCGGCGACGATCCCCGAGAAGGCCCGGCGCAGGTTGGCGGCGAGTTCGTGGACCGGCTGATTGCGGTGCAGGGCCAGGCCGGCCATCGACTCGTGGGTGGGCTCGAAGGGCGCCTGGAAATCGCGCGCCACGGTAAGCCGCCAGTTGTAGTAGAAGGCGTCCTGGCGGGCGCGGCGATACTCGGTGACGCCGTCGATGCCCTTGCGCATGGTGCGGGCTACCTCGATGGGGTCGTCGATAATGATGTCGTACAGCCGCCGTACCGACTCGCCTAGGGTGTAGACCAGGAACTCGTCGATGCGCCGGAAATAGTCGGCGGAATCGGCCGGGCCGGTCAGGATCACCGGCAGCTCCATATCGACGTTGTCCGGATGCAGCAGGATGCCCAGCAGGTAGAGGATCTCCTCGGCGGTGCCGACCCCGCCCGGGAACACGATGATGCCGTGGCCGAGACGCACGAAGGCCTCGAGGCGCTTCTCGATGTCCGGCATCACCACCAGCTCGTTGACGATCGGGTTGGGGGCCTCGGCGGCGATGATGCCGGGCTCCGACACGCCCAGGTAGCGGCCTTCATGGCGTCGCTGCTTGGCATGGGCGACGTTGGCGCCCTTCATCGGCCCCTTCATGGCCCCGGGGCCACAGCCGGTGCAGATGTCCAGCTCGCGCAGCCCCAGGTGGTAGCCGACGTGCTTGGTGTAGTCGTACTCCTCCCGGGAGATCGAGTGCCCGCCCCAGCAGACCACCATGCTCGGATCGCGGCTGGGCTTCAGGGTACCGGCCTTGCGCAGGATGTGGAAGACGGCGTTGGTGGTGCCCTCGCCGGTGGTCAGGTCGAAGCGGTCGTGGGTCTGGATCTCGTTGTAGACGTAGACGATGTCGCGCAGCACCGAGGAGAGGTGCTCGCGGATGCCGCGAATCATCTTGCCGTCGACGAAGGCTTCTGCCGGTGCATTGGTGAGCTTGAGCCGTACGCCACGATCCTGCTGGATGACCTCGATGTCGAAATCGGGATAGGTCTCCATCAGGGCCAGGCCGTCGTCGGTCGGGTTGCCGGAGTTGAGTACCGCCAGCGCGCAGCTGCGCAGCAGATCGTGCAGCCCGCTGCGGGAGGTGTCGTGCAGCCGGTTCACCTCGTGCTGGGAGAGAATCTCGAGGCTGCCTTCCGGAGAGATGATGCTGGAAATGGTATCGGCCATGCAGCGCGTCCGTGTCACTGAAGAAGGGAAGGGCGGCGATGCGCCGCCTGTCTCGATGCTATCACGCGACCGGCCGCGGCGCAGCGCTGCGGCGCCTCGGACGAGCTGATAGAATGAGGGCGCCCCGGTCCCCCTGGCCACGATGCGATCCGCCATGTTCAATGCCCAGTACTTCCGCACCTTCATCACTCTCGTCGAGACCGGCAGCTTCACCCGGACGGCGCAGCGCCTGGAAATGACCCAGCCCGGGGTCAGCCAGCACGTCCGCAAGCTGGAGCGCTACCTGGGCAAGTCGCTGATCGATCGCCAGGGGCGTCGTTTCGTCTTGACCGAGGCCGGGCGTCGCGCCTACGACTACGCCCTCAAGCTGTTCGCCGAGCATGAGCAGTTCCGCCACTCCCTGGACGACGAAAGCCTCGACAGCGGCGAGTGCCGGATTGCCTCGCCGGGCAGCGTGGGGCTGATGTTCTACCCCTTCATTCTCGGCCAGCAGCAGATGCATACCGGGCTGACGGTAAGCTACAGCTTTGCCTTCAACCACGAGATCGTCACCGACGTGCTGGCCGGCCGTCACGACCTTGGCATCGTCACCGAGGCGGTGCGCCACCCCGAGATCGACTGCGAGGCCTGGCATCAGGAGTCGCTGTGCCTGGTGGTGCCGGCGGACTTCTCCGGCACCGGGCTCGCCGACCTGATGGCGCTGGGCTTCATCGGCTATTCCGACGGCGTCAATCGGGCCGGGGGCATGCTGCGCCAGAACTTCCCCGGCGAATTCCGCTCGATGAGTCACTTCCCGCGCCAGGGTTTCACCAACGAGGTGAGCATGGTGCTCGACGCCGTGGCCCGCGGTCTCGGATTTACCGTGGTCTCCCGGCTGGTGCTCGAGACCTCGCCCTGGCAGCGCCAGGTCAAGGAACTGCCGCTGCCGAACCCGGTGCAGGAAACCCTTTACCTGATCAGCCGTCGCGGCATGCGCATGCCGCGACGCTACACTCGGCTGCTCGAGGCCTTCCGCGAGCATCGCCTGCACGAGCGCTACGGCCATGGCGAGCCGAGCCTGGGCGAGAGCGGCGAGCTGGGGCAGGGGCCCCTGGCTCAGGCCAGGGAGGAGAGGGCCGGGTAGCGGCGGCTGGACTGACGCCAAGCGCCGCCCACAATGCAATGCGCCCCGCCGGTTGGCGGGGCGCTTGTCGTTCAGGAGGAGGGGGTCACTCCCGGTAGGCGTCGATGCTCGGGCAGGAGCAGATCAGCTGCCGGTCGCCGAGCACGTTGTCGACCCGGTTCACGGCCGGCCAGTACTTGGCCGCCTTGACCGCCTCGGAGGGGAAGGCGCCCAGCTCGCGGGAGTAGGGGCGTTCCCAGCTCGCATCCATCAGGTCGGCCATGGTGTGCGGTGCGTTGACCAGCGGGTTGTCGTCGGCGGGCCACTCGCCGGCCTCGACCCGGGCCACTTCCTCGCGGATGGCGATCATGGCGTCGCAGAAGCGGTCCAGCTCGAACAGCGACTCCGATTCCGTGGGCTCGATCATCAGCGTGCCGGGCACCGGGAAGGACATGGTCGGCGCATGGAAGCCGTAGTCCATCAGGCGCTTGGCGATATCCTCCTCGCTGATGCCGGAGTCGGCCTTGAGCGGGCGAATGTCGATGATGCACTCGTGGGCCACGGTGCCGTTGGTGCCCTTGTAGAGCACCGGATAGTGGGCTTCCAGGCGCTTGGCGATGTAGTTGGCGCCGAGGATGGCCAGCTCGGTGGCCTCGCGCAGGCCGCGGGCGCCCATCATCTTGATGTAGGCCCAGGAGATCGGCAGGATCGAGGCGCTGCCGAAGGGCGCCGCCGAGACCGCGCCTGAGCCGGCTTCCACGCCGTCCAGCGGGCGCACCACGTGATTGGACACGTAGGGCGCCAGGTGCGCCTTGACGCCGATCGGGCCCATGCCCGGGCCGCCACCGCCGTGGGGGATGCAGAAGGTCTTGTGCAGGTTGAGGTGGCTGACGTCGCCGCCGAAGTCACCGGGCCGGGCCAGGCCGACCTGGGCGTTCATGTTGGCGCCGTCGATGTACACCTGGCCGCCATGCTGGTGGACGATCTCGCAGGCCTCGCGCACGCCCTCCTCGAACACCCCGTGGGTCGACGGATAGGTGAGCATGATCGCCGAGAGGTCATCGGCATGCTGCTCGGCCTTGGCGCGCAGGTCGGCGAGATCGATGTTGCCGGCCTCGTCGCACTCCACCACGACCACCTTCATGTGGGCCATGGCCGCCGAGGCCGGGTTGGTGCCGTGGGCGGAACTCGGGATCAGGCAGACGTCGCGATGCCCCTGGCCCTCGGCCTGCTGGTAGCGACGGATCGCCACCAGGCCGGCGTACTCGCCCTGGGCGCCGGAATTGGGCTGCATGGAGATATGGTCGTAGCCGGTGATTTCCACCAGGAAGTCGGCCAGTTCGTCGATGATCTGCTGGTAGCCGGCCACCTGGTCCTTGGGCGCGAAGGGGTGGATGCGCGCCAGCTCCGGCCAGGTGATGGGGATCATCTCGCTGGTGGCGTTGAGCTTCATGGTGCACGAGCCCAGCGGGATCATGGCGTGGGCCAGCGACAGGTCCTTGTTCTCTAGGCGCTTGAGGTAGCGCAGCATTTCCGTCTCGCTGTGATAGCGGCGGAAGGTCGGGTGGGTCAGGAAGTCGGATTCGCGGCGGCTGGCCGCGGGAATGCCGCTCTTGCCGGCCTCGACGATCTCGGCGTCGAGCGCGGCCACCGACTGGCCGTGTTCCTCATCGAGCAGTACGTCGAACAGCAGGTCCAGGTCGTGGGCGGTGGTGGTCTCGTCGAGGCTGACGCCGATGTCGCCGCCCTCGAAGTAGCGCAGGTTGACGTCATGGGCCATGGCGCGACCGTGGATCTTGCGCGCGTCGACGCCGGTCAGGCGCAGGGTGTCGAACCAGCTGTCGTGGACCAGGCTCACGCCGCAGCGGGTCAGGCCCTCGGCGAGGATGGTGGTCAAGCGGTGGATGCGCCCGGCGATGGTGCGCAGGCCCTCGGCGCCGTGGTAGACGGCGTAGAAGCCGGCGATGTTGGCCAGCAGCGCCTGGGCGGTACAGATGTTTGAGGTGGCCTTCTCGCGGCGGATGTGCTGCTCGCGGGTCTGCATGGCCATGCGCAGTGCGGTCTCGCCGCGACTGTCCTTGGAGACGCCGATGATGCGGCCCGGGATCGAGCGCTTGAGCTTGTCGGTGGTGGCGAAGAAGGCGGCATGGGGGCCGCCGAAGCCCATCGGCACGCCGAAGCGCTGGGCGCAGCCGACCACCATGTCGGCGCCCAGGGCGCCGGGCTCGCGCAGCAGCACCAGCGACATGATGTCGGCGGCCACGCAGGTCATGATGCCCTTGTCCTTGGCGGCCGCAAGCAGCGGCGCCAGGTCGTGGACCCGGCCGCTGTCGCCCGGGTACTGGAGCAGGGCGCCGAACACGTCGTGCTCGGCCACTTCCGCCGCCGGGGCGACGACCAGCTCGAAGTCGAAGTAATGGGCGCGGGTGCGCACCACGTCCAGCGTCTGCGGAAAGACGTCGTCGGCGACGAAGAAGGCGTTGGTCTTGGCCTTCTTGTTGGCGCGGCGACACAGCGCCATGGCCTCGGCGGCGGCGGTGGCCTCGTCGAGCAGCGACGCGTTGGCGAGGCTCATGCCGGTGAGGTCCATGACCATCTGCTGGAAGTTCAGCAACCCCTCCAGCCGGCCCTGGGAGATCTCCGGCTGGTAGGGCGTGTAGGCGGTGTACCAGCCGGGGTTTTCCAGCACGTTGCGCTGGATGACCGCCGGCAGGTGGGTGTCGTAGTAGCCCTGCCCGATGTAGCTCTTGGCCACGCGGTTCTGGCGGGCCAGGCGATAGAGGTAGTCCAGGGCCTCGGCCTCGCTGCGCGGCGGATCCAGGTCGAGTTCACGACCCAGTCGGATGCCGGCCGGCACCGTGCGTTCCAGCAGGCTGGCCAGGCTGTCCATGCCCAGTGTGTCCAGCATGGTGGCCACGTCGGAAGCCTCGGGGCCGTTGTGGCGGCGGATAAAGGCGTCATGGTTGGCCAGTTCGGCCAAGCGGCGAGTGTCGAAAGCCATGGAATACCCTATTGCGAAGTCGTCACCGGGGACGGGAAGGACGGGCCCGACGCTGGCGGGCCCGGCGGGCTGGGATCAGTCGTCGGCGTCGGCCACCGCCTGATAGGCGTCGGCGTCCAGCAGGTCGTTCAGGGCGCTGGCATCCTCGAGGCGCAGCTTCAGGATCCAGCCCTGCTCGTAGGGTGACTCGTTGAGGGTCTCGGGAGCGTCTTCCAGCTCCTCGTTGACCGCTACCACCTCGCCGGCGAGCGGGGCATACAGGTCGGAGGCGGCCTTGACCGATTCGACCACGCCGAACTCATCGCCCTTGGCCAGGGCGGTGCCTACTTCCGGCAGCTCGACGAAGACCACGTCGCCCAGCGACTGTTGAGCGTGATCGGTGATGCCGATGGTCACCGTGCCGTCGCCATTCTCGAGGATCCATTCATGGCTTTCGGCGTAGCGAAGATTGGCAGGGATAGCACTCATGGCATTTTCCTATACGAAAAAGGTTTTCTGATAACGGGGGCATCCTAACGCCCCCGACACCGTTTGGCGAGCCCCGTAGGGGCGAGAAGGCCGCCGCAAGGCGTCGTACCCTCCATAGCGTAGGCGTCTCGCGCGGCTCTTGCTCGCTCGCCGGCCTGTCATCCGCTCTGCGGGAACTCTCGGCCCCGCCGCCTCGCAGGTCGGCCAGTCCGCCGACGGGGCTTGCCCGGCCTCGAACGTGTCGCTAGAGTAGCCTGTGTTTCTTATAGGAAACAAGTTTCTTTGTTGGTCGTCTCGGGGCGCTCGTCGCCGCGGTGAGCCCGGTGCAGCGTGGTCGTCTATGCTTCGCACTGTGATGCTTCGTACTGCGACGGACGGCAATAGCCGAAATTTCCTATAGGAGACTAGAGCGCCAACGGAAGGATCCGCTATGGTACGCGGGTTCGTATCATCGGTGGTATCGCCCGCCCATGTGGCATGCACGTTGGTGCATAACAATAAGCTTTAGGGAGACAAGACGTGGAAACCTTGACCAATATCCTGTCAGCCATCGAGGGGGTCGTCTGGGGCCCGCTGATGCTGGTGCTGCTGCTGGGGGTCGGCCTCTACCTGCAGGCCGGCTTGAAAGTGTTGCCCATCCGCAAGCTGGGTATGGGCTTCAAGCTGCTGTGGCAGGGACGCAGCAGCGCCAAGGGCGATGAAAGCGAGGGTGAGGTATCGCCTTTCAACGCTCTGATGACCTCGCTGTCGGCGACCATCGGCACCGGCAATATCGCCGGTGTGGCAACCGCCATCTTCCTCGGCGGGCCGGGCGCGGTGTTCTGGATGTGGATCACCGCCCTGGTGGGCATGGCCACCAAGTTCTCCGAAGCCGTGCTCGCCGTGCGCTATCGTCAGGTCGACGAGGCCGGCGACCACGTCGGTGGCCCGATGTATTACATCCGCAACGGCCTCGGCAAGAAGTGGGCCTGGATGGGCGGCGCCTTCGCGCTGTTCGGTGCCGTGGCCGCCTTCGGCATCGGCAACACCGTGCAGTCCAACTCGGTGGCCGACGGCCTGGGCGAGTCCCTCGGGCTGCCGCACTGGATCACCGGCCTGGTGATCATGGTGCTGGCCGGCGCGGTCATCCTCGGCGGTATCAAGCGGATCGCCAAGGTGGCGGGCAAGCTGGTGCCGATCATGGCGGTGGCCTATATCGTCTGCGGCCTGCTGGTGCTGATCATCAACGCCGACCAGATCGGCCATGCCCTGGGCATGATCTTCGGCCACGCCTTCACGCCGATCTCGGCGGCGGGCGGCTTCGCCGGTGCGGCGGTGGCCAAGGCCATCCAGTTCGGCGTGGCGCGAGGCGTGTTCTCCAACGAGGCGGGCCTGGGCAGCGCCCCGATCGCCCACGCCGCGGCCCAGACCAAGAACCCGGTGCGCCAGGGCCTGATCGCCATGCTCGGTACCTTCATCGACACCATCGTGGTGTGCTCGATCACCGCCCTGGCGATCCTGACCACCGCCTGGACCTCCGGTGAGACCGGCGCCGCCCTGACCACCATGTCGTTCAACGAGGCGCTGCCCGGCATCGGCCAGTACGTGGTGTCCTTCGCCCTGGCGGTGTTCGCCTTCACCACCATCCTGGGCTGGGCCTTCTACGGCGAAAAGTGCTTCGAGTACCTGTTCGGCGTGGGCGCCATCAAGTACTACCGCGTGATCTACATCCTGGCGATCTTCGTTGGCTCGGTGCTGCCGCTCGGCTTCGTGTGGCTGCTGGCCAGCGTGTTCAACGCCATGATGGCGATTCCCAACCTGATCGCCCTGGCGCTGCTGTCGCCGGTGGTGTTCAAGCTGACCCGCGACTACTTCGACGGCAAGGAAGTGCTGCCCGGCGAAGAACTCAACAAGTGAGCCCTTGGCGGCCGGCCCTGGGCCGGCCGCCCAACCCGATTCCATGGGAAGAGCGATACGACACCGATGAACGAACCACGCAAGACCCCGCTTTACGACCTGCATCTCGAACTGGGTGGCAAGATGGTGCCCTTCGCCGGCTACAGCATGCCGGTCCAGTACGCGCTGGGGGTCAAGAAGGAACACGAGCATACCCGCCAGGCCTGTGGCCTGTTCGACGTCTCGCACATGGGCCAGGTGGTGCTGCGCGGCCCGCAAGCCGCCGAGGCGCTGGAGACCCTGGTGCCCGCCGACCTGGTGGGGCTGGGCGAGGGCATGCAGCGCTACGGCCTGTTCACCGCCGAAGACGGCGGCATCCTCGACGACCTGATGATCGTCAACGCCGGTGACCACCTCTACCTGGTGGTGAATGCCGCCTGCAAGGAGCAGGACATCGCGCATCTGCGCCGCGGGCTGCCCCATCACGAGATCGAGGTGCTGGATCGCGGCCTGCTGGCCCTGCAGGGGCCCAAGGCGGCAGAGGTCATGGCGCGGCTGTGCCCCGCGGCCTGCGAGATGGTCTTTATGCAGCATGGCAAGTTCACCATCGAGGGCATCGACGTGTGGATCAGCCGCAGCGGCTATACCGGGGAGGACGGCTTCGAGATCTCGGTGCCCGCCGAGCAGGCCGAGGCCCTGGCGCGACGCCTGCTCGCCGAGCAGGAGGTCGAGCCGATCGGCCTGGGGGCCCGCGACTCGCTGCGTCTCGAGGCCGGGCTATGCCTCTACGGCCACGATATCGACACCGGCACCACGCCGGTGGAAGGTGGGCTGATCTGGGCGATCGGCAAGCCGCGTCGCCGCGGCGGCGAGCGCCAGGGCGGTTTCCCGGGGGCCGACCTGATCCTGCATCAGGTGGCCGAGAAGGATCACCGTCGCAAGCGCGTGGGCCTGCTGGGCGAGGGGCGCGCCCCGGTGCGCGAAGGCGCCGAACTGTTCGATGCCGAAGGCCATGCCATCGGGGTGGTGACCTCCGGCGGCTTCGGCCCCAGCGTCGGCAAGCCGGTGGCGATGGGCTATGTGGTCATCGACCACGCGGCGGTCGACACCACCGTCTATGCCGAGGTGCGTGGCAAGCGCCTGCCGATGGTGGTGAGCAAGATGCCCTTCGTGACGCCCGGCTATTACCGCGGCTGACCTTATACCGTTATCTACCAAGGTCCGTGCCGACGGCCATCCAGATACCTGGGTGGCCGTTTTTTATTATTGGAATCAAAGGGTTGATAGTGTCTATCGGACGGTATCGAGGTTTCCCCTCAACCTGCCTGGCGCACCGGCACCCGGCTCAGGTGATTGTTCTCGTCGGCGATGCGTTGCAACAGCCGGCATAGCGTCTCCCGCTCGGCCTCGCTCAAGGGGGCCATGATCTCCTCCTGCACCTCGTCCACCGAAGGCTCGGCGGTGTGGCGCAGCCGTTGACCTTCCTCGGTCAGGGTGACCAGCATCGAGCGACGATCCTCCGGGTTGCGGCGCCGGGCGATCAGGCCGCGCTCCTCCAGCTTGCGGATCACCACCGCCACGGTATTGCGATCCAGCGCCGTATGGCCGCCGAGGGTGATCTGATCGCTGGGACCCAGTTCCTCGAGGGCACAGAGCAGGATGTACTGCAGCTGCGTCAGCTGGTAGGCCTCGCACTTGCGCAGGAAGATCGCGACGCTGATCTGGTGGCAGCGCCGCAGCAGGCTACCGGGAAAGCGGCTGGCGCTGGTGAAGGGAGCGGTGGTCATGTCATGGCGTCTCTTGGTAGTGAAGGCGTCAGGTGCAGCCTGGCGGCGGCCGCATCTCCACGGCAACGGCTGTCGGGGCAGGGGATACCGTAGCAGAGTCGACCCTGTCGGGCACCCGACGACGGCGGCCCGGGTGGCGAGCGAGGCACGCCGTCTGGCGGCTTCGGTGGCCAGGGCCGCTGTCGAAACCGCTCTTGGCCTCGCTGGCGCCAGTCGCCATCGAGCATGAATCCGCTGTGGTGTCGATAAAAGTCTAATTGTTCAGCGTGATATTAATCACAATACTGATCAATATCGTGGTGACGAGATAGCGACACCGCTGTCAGCGGCGCCATCGGTTTTCCCATCAACATTAACGAAACCCCGTAGCGCACGGGATGGAGAGCGAGCAGATGCAGTACTTCCTCGGTGGTTACCGCAGTGGCGACCCGCGGATTCAACCCGCGGCCGACGGTCGTGGCAACGGGCAGGGGCCGCTGCCTGACGAGGTGGACGTACTCATCGTCGGCACCGGCCCGGCCGGACTGCTGCTGGCGGCGCAGCTGTCGACTTTCCCCGATATCGTCACCCGCGTGGTGGAGAAGGCCGAGGGGCCCCTCGAGGTAGGCCGCGCCGATGGGGTGGCCTGCCGTACGGTGGAGATGTTCGAGGCCTTCGGCCTGGCCGAGCGGATGACCACCGAGGCCTACTGGATCAACGAGACCCACTTCTGGGGGCCGGATCCCGATGACCAGGCGCGCATCTCCCGGCTCGGCCGCGTGCAGGACGTGCGCGACGGCCTCTCCGAATTCCCGCATGTGATCGTCAACCAGGCCCGACTGCTCGACTTCCTGCTGGAGTACATGCACAACGCTCCCAGCCGCCTGCGGGTCGACTATCGTCATGAGACGCTCAAGGTGGACGTGCCCGAGGCCGCCGACGAGCGGGTGTCCGTCACCCTCGACACGCCCGACGGCGAGAAGACCGTGCGCGCAAGATACGTGGTCGGCTGCGACGGCGCACACAGCGTCGTGCGACAGTCCATCGGCCGGGTGCCGCAGGGCCACGGCGAGGACAAGGCCTGGGGCGTGATGGACGTGCTGGCGGTGACCGACTTCCCGGATATCCGCTTCAAGTGCACCATCCAGTCCGCCGATGCCGGCAACATCCTGCTGATTCCCCGCGAGGGCGGCTACATGGTCCGGCTGTACGTCGACATGGGCAGCATCGCGCCGGACGCCTGGCTGACCAAGGAGCAGGTGCTGGAGAAGGCTCAGGCGGTGCTGGCGCCGTACACCTTCGAGGTCAAGGAGACCGCCTGGTTCTCGGTGTATCGCGTCGGACACCGGGTCACCGACAAGTTCGACGATGTCGACGACGAGCGGATGGAAAGCCACACGCCTCGGGTGTTCATCGCCGGCGACGCCTGCCACACGCATACCGCCAAGGCCGGCCAGGGCATGAACGTGTCGATGCAGGACACCTTCAACCTGGGCTGGAAGCTGATCTCGGTGCTCGAGGGACGCAGCCCGGCCAGCCTGCTGCACACCTACAACGCCGAGCGCCACGTCATCGCGGAAAACCTGATCGAGATGGATACCCGCTGGTCGCGGGCGATCGGCGCCGCGCAGGATGCCGACGACCCCCAGGCATTGATGAAAGGCCTGGCCGAGGTGCAGCGCCAGTTCGTCACCAACAGCGAGTTCACCGCGGGGTTCGCCACCCACTACGCACCGGACCTGCTCACCGGTGACGATACCCACCTGGGCCTGGCCACTGGCTTCCCACCCGGGCGGCGCTTCCACTCTGCCGAGGTCATCCGCCTCGGCGATGCCAAGCAGGTCCATCTCGGCCACGTGCATCGCGCCGACGGTCGCTGGCGGCTCTATGCCTTCGCCGACATGGTCGACCCCAGAAGCTCGGGCTCTCGATTGAACAAGCTGATGGATTTCCTGGCCAGCGAGGCGTCACCGATTCGCCGCTTCACCCCCGAAGGGAGCGATCCGGACGCGGTCTTCGACGTGCATGCCATCATCCAGCAGTCCCACCTCGAGGTCGACTGGGCCGACATGCATGCCGTCGTCAAGCCGCACAAGGGGCCGCTCGGGCTCCAGGACTACCAGAAGGCCCATGCGCCGGTGCTCGGCACCGACCAGGACATCTTCGACTTGAGGGGCATCGATCGCGGGGCCGGCGCGCTGGTGGTGGTGCGCCCGGACCAGTATGTCTCGCTCGTGCTGCCGCTCGATGGCGTCGAGGAGCTCAGCGAGTTCTTCTCCCGCTTCATGGTGGAGCCGAGCTGATCGTGCGTCAGCGGGCCCTAGAGGCACTCAGTGGGAAGAGCCTTCAGCGTGACGTGAAGAGCCCTCAGCGTGATGTGAGCCTTCAGCGCGAAGAGACCCAGCGGAAGGTCAGGCTGATCCTGAGCTCCTGACGCCGACGCGGCAGCAGGGCATGCTCGAGCTCCGCCTGCACGCCCGGCCCCATCAGCAGCAGGCTGTCATGGGGCTGGTCGACGTTGAAGGCCGGAGCGCGGCGGTCCTTCCAGCGGAAGCGCAGCGGGCGGTCGGCGCCGAGGCTGACGGCGGCAATCAATGGCGCCTCGCCCAGCTCCGGCTCGTCGTCGCAGTGCCAGCCCATGCGCTCATCGCCGTCGGCGTAGCGGTTGAGCAACACGCTGTTGAAGCGCGCGTCGTGGCCCGCGGCGGCCAGTCTTGCGACGGCGGCGTCGCGGATGATCAAGACCGTAGGGTGCCAGGGATCCGGGGCGAAGTCTCGGCCCGAGTAACGGTAAGTGGCGTCGCCCATCCACACCTGTCGACGCGGAATGGGATGATCGCGCCCGTAGAGGCGCAGCACGGGGCGCTGCCAATCCAGCTCGGCGTCGAGTCGCGCCAGGGCATCATCGGCGGCCGGGCCGAGCAGGTCGGGAAATCGCTGCAGTGGCGGAGTCTCCAGCAGGCGCTCGCCGTCGCCGGGAGAACCCGCGGAAGTGAACAGATCCATCCACGCAGCGTGCCAGCGCCGGGCCCGATACGCCAGAGCGAGGCGCTAGGAGGCGCTAGCAAGCCTCAAGGCGTGAGTGCGAGGCTCGCCAGCGCCATGCCGTAGCCGATCGCGGCGCCGGCGGCCACGTCGCTGATGTAGTGCAGCCCGAGCCCGACCCGTGACACCGCGATCAGGGCGACCACCGGAATCAGCGACGGCAGCAGCCAGGGGGTGTGAGCCGCCACCAGGGTGCAGAACATCACCGCGTGCATGGTGTGCCCGCTGGGAAAGCTGTAGCGATCCCTGGCCGGTTCCTGGCAGGCGATGGTCGAGAAGGTGATGAAGGGCCGCTCGCGGCACAGCCGGGTCTTGACCAGCCGATAGAAGGCGATCGCCACCAACGCGGTGAGCGTGTATTGCAGGGCAATCCGCCAGCCCTCGCGGCCCTGCAGCCAGGGCTGGGCGGCGATCAGCGCCACCCACAGCGGCCAGTCGCCGGCCTTGCTGGCCAGGCGCAGCAGCCACAGCCAGGGGCGATGGATGCTGAACCCGGCCAGGCGCTGGCACAGGTGCCACTCGAGCAGGTCGAGGCGTTCAAACACCACAGGGGCGCGAGGCTTCATCGGACATCTCCCGGGCATGGGTGAGGGCGGCGAGAAAGTCGTCAGTGATGGCGGGCCAGCGATACTGCAGCGCTCGGTCGCGGGCGGCTCGGCCCAGACGGCCATAGCGGGCCGGCTGCTGGCACAGCGCGACGGCGGCTTCGCGGAAGCCGGCCTCGTCGCCGATGGCCAGCTGCACGCCGTTGGCATCATCGTCGATCAGTTCGGCCCCGGCGGCATGGCGGAAGGCAATCACCGCCAGGCCGCTGGCCATGGCCTCGAGCAGCACGTTGCCCCAGGTCTCGGAGATTGACGGGAAGACGAACAGGTCCGCGCTGGCGTAATGGCGGATCAAGTCGTCCGGCGAGACGAATCCGGTGAAATGGGCCTGGGGCAGGGCCCGCTCCAGCGCGGCACGGCCGGGGCCGTCGCCGACCACCACCAGCTTCATGTCCGGGCGGGCGTCGAGCATGGCAGCGAAAGTGTCGCGCAGCAGGTCGAGGTTCTTCTCCGGGGCCAGGCGGCCGACATACAGCGCCACCGGGTGATGAGGATCCGCGCCCCAGGCCTCGCGCAGGGCGGGGTCGCGATGCTCCGGCGAGAAGCGCGCGCCGTCGATGCCGCGGGCCATCACCTTTACGCGCTCGAAGCCCAGCGCCGTCAGGGTCCGCGCCTGGGCATGGGTCGGCACCAGGGTAGTGGCGCAGCGGTTGTGGAAGCGCCGCAGCCGCTGGGTGACCAGCGGACGCAGCCAGCCCACCCCGTAGTCGCGACAGTAGTGATCGAAATTGGTATGCCATCCGCTGACCACCGGAATGCCCAGCTTCTCGGCGACCGCCAGGGCGGACCAGCCCAGCGGCCCCTCGGTGGCCACGTAGACCGCGTCGGGGCGCTCGTCCTGCCACATCCGGCGGATCCGACGTGCGGCCGGCAGCCCCAGTCGCACTTCGCGGTAGCCCGGCACGGAAAACCCCTGGACCTGCAGTTCACGGCTCATTCCCTCGTCGCGATGCTGCCCGTCGACGGGGCATGGGCGAACCAGCTGCAGCGTGATGCCGCGCTGCCTCAGCTGGTCACTGAGCCGCGCCAGGGTATGGGCGACGCCGTTGATGTCGGGTGTCCAGGTTTCGCTGACCAGGCAGATGCGCATGACCGTCCTCGTGCCGTCGGAAGCCGGGATGGCTCCGTCAGCATCGAGAATGCCGAGGCCCGGTGACAGGCCTGAGACATCGGCATGACGCGGTGATGACAGTGGTTGAGAGCCATCGTTGTGAACGGCCGCTCAGCGCAGGATCGTGCGCGGGTCGATGGGCTTGCCGCCGTGGCGCATGTCGAACAGCAGGTCATGGCGCCCGGTGGCGGCATGCGGGCCCACGGTGCACAGCGGCGTGCCGCGACTCACGCGCTGGCCGCTGTCGACCAGCAGGGTGTCGCACAGCGCATAGACGCTCTGCAGATTGTCCGGATGGTGGACGATCACCACCCGGCCGAGTTGCCGCATGCTGCCGGCGAAGCGTACCTCGCCGTCGGCCACCGCCTTGGCCCGGGCGCCTTGCTGGGTCGCCAGCAGCATCGGCTGCAGGGTGCCGCGCGCGTCCTTGCCGAAATTGCGCGCGACCCGGTAATCGTCGAGCGGCCACGGCCAGTGCTTGGCGCTGCCGGGCACCGGGCCCGGGTCCGGTCGCGGTGCCGGGCGTGACGGCGTCGAGGAGGACGCGTGCTGGCGGCGGCTCGAGGACGCCGTCGCGCCGTGCAGCGGCACCGACACCAGCTGTCCGACGCGCAAGTCGGTCGGGGTGACCCCGGGGTTGGCCGAGGCGATGTTCACCGGCGAGGTGCCGAAGCGCCGGGCGATGGCACTGTAGGTATCGCCCGGCCGGACCTGGTAACGATAGGGGCCGCCGGACGGCGCCCGTTCGCGGCGGCTCGGCACCAGGATGCGCTGCCCCACGGCCAGGCCGCGCGGATCGACGCCGGGATTGAAGCGCCGTAGCCGCACCAGAGGGACATCGGCGCGCTTGGCGATCTCACCGAGCGTATCGCCGCGCTGGATGGTCACCCATTTGCCCGCCGGCGAGCCGTGCAGGGCAGAGGGGCCGGCACAGCCGGCCAGCAGGGTCATCAGCGACAGCAGTGCGATCAGAGCGAGTCGAGGCCGGCGTCCTTGGCCTGCCACAGGGCGTTGAGCCATGAGTGGAAGCGTTCCTTGTAGTCCGAGTCCTGGTGATAGTCGCCCTGGGTCATCCACTCGGGGACGGCGAGGCGACGGGCGCTGAGGTAGATAGTGCCTTCGCGGGCGCAGAGGAAATCCCAGAAGCTGGGATCTGGGCGCGAGTAGCGCAGCGTCACGTCGAGGATCCCTCCCAACCGGTCGCCGAGCAGGCCCAGGACCTGAGCGATACCGCCGGCACGAGGCGGCAGCAGGTGTTGGTAGGGGCTGTGCCGGGCCGCATGCTTGGCGGGCGTGAAGCGGGTGCCCTCGACGAAGTTGTAGATGGCGATCGGCCGCTCCCGCGCATGCTGGCACATGCGTTCGGTGGCCTCCTGATCGCGTCGGGCCAGGTGAGGATGGCGTTCGCGCTGCTCACGGGTCAAGCGGCGCAGCATCGGGAACTCCAGGGCCCAGAAGGCCAGCCCGACCACGGGAATCCAGATCAGTTGGCGTTTGACGAAGAAGTGCGGCATCGGCAGGCGACGATGCAGGGCCAGGAACAGCGCGAAGATATCGGTCCAGCTGCGATGGTTGGCCAGCACCAGCCACCATTCGTCACGGCTCAGCCCGTCGGGCAGGTCGAGGCGCAGATCGGGCCGGATCCAGTGGCGGATCCACCATAGATTGACACCGACCCAGCCCAGGGCCACGGCCTGGAGGCCACGCAGCACCCGGCGACGCAGCGGACGCCCCGGCGTCACCAGCTTGAGCAGCGTCAGCGCGATCAGGGGTACCGCCCAGATCAGGGTGTTGAGGGTCAGCAACAGCAGGCTGACGATCCCCCTGAGGGTCGACATGCCGATCTCCTTGGTGATGGCCGCAAAGCGACAATGCTAATGGATCGCGGCGGGGGTGCCCAGCGGTACGAGTCAACTGGCCCGTGCATTCTGGGGCTCTGAGGGGCGCTTTCGCGGGAGCGATCTTCAGATCGCGAAATGGCGCCGACAGGCGCCCCGGGTGGCAGGAAAAGCCTGTGCCCACCGCTATTCGCGCAGCGGAGCTGCGCTCCCACGCAAACCTGCCTGGGGGCTCCGACTTGCTGAGGGGGCTCTTCGTGGGAGATCAGCATGAAGCCGCTGCCGAGCCCAATGTGGCATGGTAAGAGCGCCCTTCGTGGGAGCGCTCTTCAGATCCGGTCCGACGCATCGGCGATCCGCCGCGTAGCGGCGGTGATAGCGGCACTGCTTCAGGATCTCACCCGGGCGCCTATCGGCGCCATTCGCGCAGAAGATCCGGAACGCCGGACCGTGTGCTCCCACGAAAACCTGCCTGGGGGCTCCGACTTGCTGAGGGGCTCTTCGTGGGAGCGATCTTCAGATCGCGAAATGGCGCCGACAGGCGCCCCGGGTGGCAGGAAAAGCTTGTGCCCACCGCTATTCGCGCAGCGGAGCTGCGCTCCCACGAAGACCTGCCTGGGGGCTCCGACTTGCTGAGGGGCTCTTCGTGGGAGATCAGCATGAAGCCGCTGCCGAGCCCAATGTGGCATGGTAAGAGCGCCCTTCGTGGGAGCGCTCTTCAGATCCGGTCCGACGCCTCGGCGATCCGCCGCGTAGCGGCGGCGATAGTGGCACTGCTTCAGGATCTCACCCGGGCGCCTATCGGCGCCATTCGCGCAGAAGATCCGGAACGCCGGACCGTGCGCTCCCACGAAGACCTGCCTGGGGGCTCCGACTTGCTGAGGGGCTCTTCGTGGGAGATCAGCATGAAGCCGCTGCCGAGTCCAATGTGGCATGGTAAGAGCGCCCTTCGTGGGAGCGCTCTTCAGATCCGGTCCGACGCATCGGCGATCCGCCGCGTAGCGGCGGTGATAGCGGCACCGCTTCAGGATCTCACCCGGGCGCCTGTCGGCGCCATTCGCGCAGAAGCTCCGGAACGCCGGACCGTGCGCTCCCACGAAGACCTGCTCATTGGCACAAATTCGCTGAGGGGGCTCTTCGTGGGAGCGATCTTCAGATCGCGAAATGGCGCCGACAGGCGCCCCGGGTGGCAGGAAAAGCCTGTGCCCACCGCTATTCGCGCAGCGGAGCTGCGCTCCCACGAAGACCTGCCTGGGGGCTCCGACTTGCTGAGGGGGCTCTTCGTGGGAGATCAGCATGAAGCCGCTGCCGAGCCCAATGTGGCATGGTGATAGTGCCCTTCGTGGGAGCGCTCTTCAGATCCGGTCCGACGCCTCGGCGATCCGCCGCGCAGCGGCGGCGATAGTGGCACTGCTCTCTCACGCAAACCTGCCTGGGGGCTCCGACTTGCTGAGTGGGGCTCTTCGTGGGAGCGATCTTCAGATCGCGAAATGGCGCCGACAGGCGCCCCGGGTGGCAGGAAAAGCCTGTGCCCACCGCTATTCGCGCAGCGGAGCTGCGCTCCCACACAAACCTGCCTGGGGGCTCCGACTTGCTGAGTAGGGCTCTTCGTGGGAGCGATCTTCAGATCGCGAAATGGCGCCGACAGGCGCCCCGGGTGGCAGGAAAAGCCTGTGCCCACCGCTATTCGCGCAGCGGAGCTGCGCTCCCACACAAACCTGCCTGGGGGCTCCGACTTGCTGAGTAGGGCTCTTCGTGGGAGCGATCTTCAGATCGCGAAATGGCGCCGACAGGCGCCCCGGGTGGCAGGAAAAGCCTGTGCCCACCGCTATTCGCGCAGCGGAGCTGCGCTCCCACGAAGACCTGCCTGGGGGCTCCGACTTGCTGAGGGGGCTCTTCGTGGGAGATCAGCATGAAGCCGCTGCCGAGCCCAATGTGGCATGGTAAGAGCGCCCTTCGTGGGAGCGCTCTTCAGATCCGGTCCGACGCCTCGGCGATAGTGGCACCGCTGCCACGGTATTCACGCCAAGGTGCGGAGAACCCCTTCCTGGCAAGTTTATTCCCTCAACTCAGGCAGATCCTCGAACAGCGCCAGGGCCTCTGGGTTGGCCAGCGCTTCGCGGTTCTTGACCGGCCGGCCATGCACCACGTTGCGCACCGCGAGCTCGACCAGCTTGCCCGACAGGGTGCGCGGCAGGTCCTCGACCTGGAGGATTTTCGCCGGCACGTGGCGCGGCGTGGCATTGGCGCGGATGGTATCGCGAATGCGCCGGCGCAGGGCGTCGTCCAGGGTCAGCCCCTCGCGCAGGCGCACGAACAGCACCACGCGGATGTCGTCCTGCCACTCCTGGCCGATGCACAGCGATTCCAGCACCTCCTCGACCTTCTCCACCTGGCGGTAGATCTCGGCGGTCCCGATTCGCACCCCGCCGGGGTTGAGCACCGCATCGGAACGGCCGTGGATGATCAGGCCGTCCTCCGCGGTGATCTCGGCGTAGTCGCCGTGGGCCCAGATACCCGGGAAGGTGGCGAAGTAGGCCTCGTGGTAGCGCTCGCCCTGCGGGTCGTTCCAGAAGCCGATGGGCATTGCCGGGAAAGGGCGCGTGCACACCAGTTCGCCTTTTTCGCCGCGCAGCGGCCGGCCGTCGTCGTCGAACACGTCCACTGCCATGCCGAGCCCGCGGCACTGCAGCTGTCCGCGGTACACCGGGCGTATCGGACAGCCCAGCGCGAAGCAGGACACGATGTCGGTGCCGCCGGAGATCGAGGCCAACAGCAGGTCGGCCTTGATGTCGCGATAGACGTAGTCGAAGGACTCATGGGACAGCGCTGACCCGGTCGACAGCACCGCGCGCAGCGACGACAGGTCGTGGTCGTACCCGGGACGCAGTCCCGCCTTCTCGCAGGCGGCGAGGTAGCGGGCGCTGGTGCCGAATACCGTGACGCCCTCGCGCTCGGCCATGGCCCACAGCGCATCCGGCGAGGGTGCAAAGGGTGCCCCGTCGAACAGCACCAGGGTGGCCCCGCTGGCCAGGCCCGAGACCAGCCAGTTCCACATCATCCAGCCGCAGGTGGTGTAGTAGAAGACCACGTCCGTGGCGTCGATGTCGGTGTGCAGCCGATGCTCCTTGAGGTGCTGCAGCAGCGTGCCGCCTGCCGAATGCACGATGCACTTGGGCGTGCCGGTGGTGCCGGAGGAATAGAGGATGTAGAGCGGATGATCGAAGGGCAGGGCGACGAAGTCGACGCCCTCGGCCTCGTTGTCCAGGAAGTCGTCCCAGGCCACGGCCTTGGGCATGTCGGTGAGGTCGGGGGAATCCGCCAGGAAGGGAAACACCACCACGCGTTCCAGGCTGTCGAAGGCCTCGGCGATCTCGGCCAGCCGATCGCGGGTGTCGATGGCCTTGCCGTTCCAGGTATAGCCGTCGGCGGCGATCAGCACGCGAGGCTCGATCTGGCCGAAGCGGTCGAGCACGCCCTGGAAGCCGAAGTCCGGCGAGCAGGAAGACCACACCGCCCCCAGGCTGGTGGTGGCCAGCATGGCGATCACCGCATGCTCGCTGTTGGGCACGAAGCCGGCGACCCGATCGCCCGGCGCGATGCCCAGCTCGCGCAGCGCCTTGGCCAGTGCCGCCACCTGGCGGTATAGCTCGTCGTAGCCCAGCTCGCGACGGCGCCCGCGTTCGTCGTGGGCGATCAGCGCCGGGTGCGCGTCGCGTCGGCTCAGCAGGTTGGCGGCGAAGTTGAGTCGCGCGTCCGGAAACCAGCGGGCGCCGGGCATGGCCTCGGGGTGCTCCAGCACGCGCTCCCCGCGGGTGTCGGCGACGATGTCGACGTCGTCCCACAGCAAGCACCAGAACGCTTCTGGGTGGTCGACGCTCCAGGCATGCAGGGCGGCATAGTCGGGCAGGGCGACGCCGTGTACCTGCTCGATGCGGCGCATCAGCGCGGTCATGTGGGACGCCTCGACGGCATCGGGAGACGGTTGCCAGAGCGGTTTGGCCATGGGACATCCCTCCAGATCGCACTTGCTTATCTGGAGCTTAGGAGGTACCCCGGACAACGGCGAGCCGAGCGGTTTTTCCTGGGCGCTGCCCGGAAGTGGACGAGTACCTGGGCTTATCGGATGCGGCTAGTCCGCGCCCAGCACGGGAGTGGCGATCGTCTCCTGTATCACCTCCCGCAGCGCCTGCGCGGCCACCGACAGGGCATCGGCGTTGGCCGACAGCACGCCGACGGCGCGCTGGATCACCGGCGCCTCGAGGGCCAGGCAGCGCGCGCCCAGCTCGTGCATCTGCTCGATGCACAGCGAGGGCACGGCGCTGACGCCGAGCCCGGCGGCGACCATGCGCCCCACGGTGGTCAACTGATGGCTCTCGAAGGCGACCGGCAGCTCGATACCCTGGGCGGCCAGCTGGCGCTCCAGCAGCAGTCGCACCATGGAGGGCCGCTGCAGGGTGATGAAGGCCTCGCTGAGCAGCGTCGTCCAGTCGATGGTGCTGCCCTCGGCCAGCGGCGAATTCGCCGGCACCACGGCCACGAAACGATCCTCGAACAGCGGCGTGAAATGCAGCGACTCGGGCGCCTCCGGGGCAAAGGCGATACCCAGCTCCACCCGTTCCTGGCGTACCATGTCGATGACCTGCTCGTTGATCACGTCGTGGACGGTGACGTTGATCTGCGGGTAGCGGGCGCGAAAGGCCTTGAGCACCGCGGGCAGTTGATTGCCGGCATACGACGGCATGGCGGCCAGGGCGACGCGGCCCAGGCGCAGGGTGAAGCGCTGGCGCAGCAGCTCTTCGGTGTTGTCCCAGTCGGCCAGCAGGCGCTTGGCCAGCGGCACCAGCGACTCGCCCTCCGGGGTCAGCCGCACGCTGCGGGTGCTGCGGATCAGCAGGTGGCCGCCTAGCGACTCTTCCAGATGCTTGATGGCCAGGCTCAGCGCCGGCTGGGAGAGATGCAGGCGTTCGCAGGCCTGGGTGAAGCTGAGGGTCTGGGCCACGGCGAGGAAGGCGCGAAGCTGCTTGACGGTCATGGGTGGCGACTCACGAGCATTTATTATAAAAATAAAAGAATCTATAAAAAAAACAAACTTAACAAATATATTGGCGGTCGCGACACTGCCGATATCCGCGACAACAATCACCTTCCAACCAGGCGAGGCAGCGATATGGCCGGATTCGACAAGCGAGTGAGTTCCTATGAAGAGGCGATGGACGGCATCGAGAGCGGCATGACCGTCATCGCCGGCGGCTTCGGGCTGTGCGGCATTCCCGAGAACCTGATCGGCGAGATCAAGCGCCGCGGCGTCAAGGACCTGACCATCTATTCCAACAACTGCGGCGTCGACGGCTTCGGCCTGGGCCTGCTGCTGGAGGATCGTCAGATCTCGAGCATCCATGCGTCCTACGTGGGCGAGAACGCGCTGTTCGAGCAGCAGATGCTCGAGGGCGACATCGAGGTCGTGCTGACTCCCCAGGGCACCCTGGCCGAGAAGATGCGCGCCGGCGGTGCTGGCATTCCCGCCTTCTACACGGCCACCGGTTACGGCACCCCGATCGGCGAAGGCAAGGAAGTGCGCGTGTTCAATGGTCGCCACTACATCCTCGAGGAATCCGTGGTCGGCGACTTCGCCATCGTCAAGGGCTGGAAGGCCGACCGCTACGGCAACGTCGTCTATCGCGACACCGCGCAGAACTTCAATCCCCTGGCCGCCACCGCGGGCAAGATCACCGTGGTCGAGGTGGAAGAGATCGTCGAGCCCGGTGAGCTGCCCCCCGACCAGATCCACACCCCGGGCATCTACGTCGACCGCATCATCCAGGGCAGCTTCGAGAAGCGCATCGAGAAGCGCACCGTGCACCAGGGCTGAGCGCTTTTCTCCATCTCCCGGACGGGCGCTGCTGGCTGGCGCGAGAGGCGCTGGCACCGGCCTCGAGCAAGGCTCACGGGCGCCTATTCCTGACAAGATACAAGAGGCATCAACGATGGCACTGACTCGCGAACAGATGGCAATGCGCGTGGCGCGCGAACTCGAGGACGGCTTCTACGTCAACCTGGGCATCGGTATCCCCACCCTGGTGGCCAACTACGTACCCGATGATATCGACGTCATGCTGCAGTCCGAGAACGGCCTGCTGGGCATGGGCCGCTTCCCCACCGAGGAAGAAGTCGACCCGGACATGATCAACGCCGGCAAGCAGACCGTCACCGCCCGGCCCGGTGCGGCGATCTTCTCCTCGGCGGAATCCTTCGCCATGATCCGCGGCGGCCACGTCGACCTGACCGTGCTGGGCGCCTTCGAGGTCGACCAGAACGGCAACATCGCCTCCTGGATGATTCCGGGCAAGCTGATCAAGGGCATGGGCGGCGCCATGGACCTGGTGGCCGGGGCCGAGAACATCATCTGCACCATGACCCACGCCTCCAAGCACGGCGAATCCAAGCTGCTGGAGTCCTGCAACCTGCCGCTCACCGGTGCCGGCTGCATCAATCGCGTGCTCACCGACCTGGCCTACCTCGAGATCAAGGACGGCGCCTTCATCCTCAAGGAGCGCGCCCCCGGCGTCTCCGTCGAGGAGATCAAGGAGAAGACCGCCGGCAAGCTGATCGTCCCCGAGCACGTGCCGGAGATGGTCTTCGCCGAGTAAGGCGGCCGAGGCGGCTGCTTCTTACTGTGGCTTCCTACGACGGCCCGGGCATTTGCCCGGGCCGTCGTCGTCGGGAGGACGAAACAAGGGAAGGGAAAACGCAGGCGGCGAACGGGGTGCCGAAAAACTGACCATTCCGAGTGTCCCGGCCAAGCCATGGGCCTCATGGTCGCTTGTGCCGGGGCGATGCACAGCGTTATCCACAGATTTTGTGGATGGACGCGAGATGTCAGGTCAGCTCGCAGCGCGTGTGATGGGGCAGCAGCAGCTCCACGGCGCGTTCCTGGTTGGCGCTGACCTGCTTCTGGACCAGCGCCAGTCCGCCGAAGGTCAGGCGATGCTCGTCGCCGTCGGCAAACACCAGCCGTCGCGGCAGGCTGGGGAAAAAGCGGTAATCGAGCAGCGGGGAGATCGGCAGGATGCCGTGATGGCGATCGGCATTGCCGGCCATGCCCGACTCGGTGAGGGCGCCATCGAGGTGGGCGATGTCCTGGCCGATGCGGCTGCAGTCGAAGCCCGGATGGTGCAGCCGTGGGCCCATCGCCGCCAGCCAGCCGGCCAGCGGATGGGCCGCCGCCAGGGTCTGGTAGGTGGTCCAGGTCGGCATCGGCCAGGGCCGGCCGCGGCACAGCAGGTTCTGTCCGCGACAGTCGGCGGGAGAAGCCTTTGACACCAGCTGCTGCAGGCTCTCCCGCGGCCCGCGCGACAGAGTACCGAGCTGCAATTCGGCCAGCACCAGCCAGGCCCCGTCGTCGGGCGCCGCCAGCAGCGTGGCCAGCAGGCCGCGGTCGGCCATGGCATAGCGTTGCACCGGCCGGTAGCCGAAGCGCACCAGAGGTGGCAGCAAGGCCTCCATGGCCCAGGGGCCGTGATTGAGCGTCAACAGCGCCAGATACTCCGGCGACAGCTCTCTCGGCCACAGTCGCAGCCCGCCCAATTCCGGATGTTGATGGACATAGTCCAGCCAAAGCTGCTGGACGAACTCTTCCCGTTGCATCCTGCCTACCCTCTGTACGGTTCCCGTGCCCTGAGTGGCAGTGTAAGCGGCGGGGGTGTGGGCAGATTCAACGAGTGAGGAAATGAATCTCATGATGCACGAAGGCCGCCCCGGAGGGCGGCCTTCGTGGCACGGGTGGGCGGGTGCTTACTGGGCAGCCGCGGCCGGCAGCAGTTCCTGCTCACGCACATACTGGTCAAATTCGGTGAAGCCGCCGATGTGCGTCTGATCGGCGAAGATCTGCGGCACCGTCTCGACCGGCTTGCCGATGGTCTTCTCCATGTCGGCCTTGGTGATGCCTTCCTCGTGGATGTCCACGTAGCGGAAGCCCTGGATGGCATCGTGGCTCTCGAGCTTCTCGGCGAGGTCCTTGGCGCGAACGCAGAAGGGGCAGCCGGGACGACCGAAGATAACGACGAACATGCAATGACTCCTTGCATCGACGATGCATGATAAAAGGGGGGATAAAAACGGTCGCCATTGTGACCCAGGCGAGATCGTTTGGCCAATAGGCGTCGCCTGATGCCGCGATAACCCTCTGCTATAGCCCGCTGTTATACCCCCTGCCATGGCGTTCCCACCGGGCGCTCGGGCGCTCGGCGGGGCGCGCATCAGACGCTGCCGTTGTCGCTGACGTCGGCGCGCCGCAGCAGCTGGGCGAGCGGGTCGTGGATGGCGGGGCTGGTGACCAGCAGGTTCTCGCCATACAGGTCCTCGGGAATGCCCCCCGGCACGGGATAGAGATGCCCGGTGCGCGCCCCCGCCTCACGGGCGACCAGCAGCCCGGCGGCCAGGTCCCAGGGCGAGACGCTCTCGTAGTAGGCGTCCAGGCGACCGCAGGCCACCGCGCACAGGTCGAGGGCCGCGGAGCCGGCGCGGCGCACGTCCTGGCAGTGGGTCAGCACGGCGGTCAGGCGGCGCATCAGCGGCGGGCGGCTGTCCTGGCGATAGGGAAAGCCGGTGCCGACCAGGCTGTGTGTGAGGCTTCGTGCGTCGCTGACGTGGATCGGCTCACCGTTGCGCCAGGCGCCGCGCCCGGCCAGCGCCGTGAAGGTTTCGCCGAGGAAGGGGGCGTGGACCACGCCGACACGCAGCTGTCCACCGCTGGCCCAGCCGATGGAGACCGCCACATGGTGCAGCCCGTGGGCGAAATTGACGGTGCCGTCGATGGGGTCCACCACCCACAGCGCATGGGGCTTCTCCAGCGCCTCGCGGTCGGGGGCCAGCTCTTCGCTGAGCCGCGACTCGTCGGGAAAGCTCGCCTGGAGGCGTTCACTGATGTAGGTATCGACCTCCACGTCGACATCGGTGACCAACTCCTGGCCGTGCTTGTAGCGATGATCGAAGCCGCCTTCCTCGCGGGCCTCGACGATCAGCCGGCCGGCGTGGGTGGCGATGTCGACGGCAATTTCCAGGCGCTGTTCGGGGGACATGGCGGCTCCTCTGGGTGAACGAACGCCTCCATGCTAGCAGGCCCTCCGTCCCATGCCGAACCCCGCCGTGGCGGTTATACTGGCGGCTTCGTCGCTCACGGAGGCAGGATGCAGGCACTCACGGCCGATCAGTACGACCGCCTGGCATGGCTGGCGAAGGCCTGGCAGCGCGAACACCTCGTGGCAGCCAAGGCCGAGCCCCACTTCAATCCGCGCCTGGGCGTGGACGCGCTGTGTTTCCAGCCCTGGACGACGGATCAAGGCCACCACGGCCTGCTGGGCGCCCTCATCACGCCCGTCTCGCTGTCGCTGGCATGGGTGCCGGACGACGCCGAACGGCCCGCCCAGGCACCCGGTGAACACCTGGTGCTGGCGCTGCCCTCCGGCCGCTATCCCTTCCACGCCGAACGGCTCGGCGACAACATGCGGCTGTGGCACTGCCCGCTGCTCGACGACCTCTCCGATCTCGAGTCACTGGCCCACGGCAGCCGGCTGGCCCAGCGGCTGATGGAGCAGGTGATGGAGGGTGAAGACTGAAGAAGGGAAGAGGGAAGGAGCCCGCAGCCCGAAGCCCGCAGCCCGAAGCCCGAAGCCCGCAGCCCGCAGCCCGCAGCCCGCAGCCCGCAGCCCGAAGCCCGAAGCCCGAAGCCCGAAGCCCGAAGCCCGAAGCCCGAAGCCCGCAGCCCGAAGCCCGAAGCCACACCGTCTTCTGGTGCACTGCGGCAAAGGCTCATATGCTGGAGGCACACTCACCACTCACCACTCACCACTCACCACCAGCCACGATCCGGAGCGAGGAGATACCATGACCGTCCAGACAACTAGCCCACGCGTCGCGCTGGTCACCGGCACCAGCAGCGGGATCGGCGAGGCCGTCGTACGCCACTTCTGCGAACTGGGGCATCAGGTCCTGGCCGTGGACTTCAATCCCGACGGGAAGGACGTCGCGGAACGTGCCGGGGCCGCCTTCTTCCAGGCCGACCTGACCGATGGCGAGGCCTGCAAGGCGGCGGTGGCCGATGCCCTGAAGCGCTTCGGCCGGCTCGATATCCTGGTCAACAACGCCGGCATCCAGCACGTCTCGCCGATCGAAGACTTTCCCGAACAGCAGTGGCGGCGAATCATCGACCTGATGCTGACCGCGCCGTTCCTGCTCACCCAGGCCGCCTGGCCATCGATGCGCGAAGCCGGCTGGGGGCGCATCGTCAATATCGCCTCGGTGCATGCCCAGGTCGCCTCGCCGGGCAAGGCCGCCTACATCAGTGCCAAGCACGGGCTGATCGGCCTGACCAAGACCGCCGCGCTGGAAGGCGGCTCCCAGGGCATCACCGCCAACGCCCTGTGCCCGGCCTACGTGAAGACGCCGCTGGTCGACAACCAGATCGCCGACCAGGCCAAGCTGCACGGCATGGAAGAGCAGGAAGTGATCGAGCAGATCATGCTCAAGAACGCCGCCGTCAAGCGACTCATCGACCCCGGCGAAGTCGCCTCGCTGGTCGGCTACCTCGCCTCCGACGCCGCCGGCGCTGTCACCGGCGCCAGCTGGAACATCGATCTGGGGTGGACGGCGCAGTAGCCCGGCTTCACCGGCTTAAGCTTGAAGAGCCGGGCTTCGCCCGGAGCTGGAAGCTGGAAGAAAACCCGGCCGGGCTTCGCCCGGAGCTTGAAGTCATAAGCTTGAAGCTGGAAGAAAACCCTTGACCCGATGATGGCGGGGTTCATGCTGCCTTCCAGCTTCCAGCTTCCAGCTTCCAGCTTCCAGCTTCCAGCTTCCAGCTTCCAGCTTCCAGCTTCCAGCTTCCAGCTTCCGGCAAAGCCGCCGCTTCAGCGCCTCACCGGCCTCTTCTGCAGCTTGCGCTGCAGCGTGCGGCGGTGCATGCCGAGCGCTCGGGCGGTGGCGGAGATGTTGCCGTCGTGCTCCTGGAGCACCTTCTGGATGTGTTCCCAGGTCAGGCGGTTGATCGATGGCGGGTGCTCGGCGACTTCGGCCTCGGGGTCGCCTTCCTCACGGGAGAGGGCGGTCAGCACCTCGTCGGCGTCTGCCGGCTTGCACAGGTAGTTCACCGCGCCGAGCTTGATGGCTTCCACCGCCGTGGCGATGCTCGAGTAGCCGGTCAGCACCACCACGCGGCAGTCCGGCACCAGCGCCAGCAGCTCGGGCAGCAGCTTGAGGCCTGACTCCTGCTCCAGCTTGAGGTCCAGGGTGGCCATGGTCGGGCGGTGCTGACGCGCCAGCGACAACGCCTGGGCCGCATCGTGGGCCACCAGCGCATCGAAGCCCCGCCGGCTCATGGCGCGATGCAGCACGTGGCAGAACATCTCGTCGTCGTCGATGATCAGCAGGCGTTCGGCAGTCTCTTGCATGGCATCCTCGCGGGTCGTGTCAGTTGGCGGCGGCGCTGCGAGGCAGTGTCACCTCGGTCAGGGTCCCGCCCTCGGGATGATTGTACAGTCTCACTCCGCCGCCGAAGCGGTTGATGGTGGCGTGGGTCAGGAACAGGCCGATCCCCAACCCCTTGCTCTTGGTGGAAACGAAGGTCTCGCCGAGCTGGTCGGCAATGGTCAGCGAGACCCCGGGGCCGTGGTCGCGGATGTCGATCACCACCTCATCGGGGTTCCAGTCGAGCTGGATCATGATGTCGTTCGGGTTGGCGTCGGCGGCGTTGTTGAGCAGGTTGGTCAGCGCCTGGGCGAGGGTGGTGTCCACCGCCAGGCGCGGGGTGCCGCGGCGTCCGGTCACCTCGAGCCGGTAGCCGACATCGGGGCGCAACACCAGCCAGCGCTGTACCACCTCGGCCAACCACTCCTGGGCATCGCGGATCTCGGGGCGCGCCATGCGCCGCCGATCGGCGTTGTCCACCAGATGCCTCAGCCGCGACTTGCAGGTGTCGACCTGCTCGCGCAGCAGGTCGATGTCCTTCTCCAGCAGCTCGTTGCCCTTGGCATCCTCACGCATCTCCTTGAGCAGCACCGCCATGGTCGACAGCGGAGTGCCCAGCTCGTGGGCGGTACCAGCGGCCTGGGTGGCCACCGCCAGCACCTGCTCATTGCGCAGCACCGCCTCGCGGGTCCGCGACAGGGCCTGTTCGCGGCCGCGCAGGGCGCGGGCCATCTTGAAAATGAAGAAGGTCACCAGGCCCGCAGAGAGCGCAAAGTTCATCCAAACGCCCAGGATATGCAGGCTGATGCCGTCCTGGAGATGGGGCATGCCGAGCTGCGGCACCGGGTGATAGAAGAACATCAGGAAGCTGGTGCCGGCCAGGCCGGCGGCGGCCACGCCCCAGGCATAGCGCCAGGGCAGGGTCGCGGCAGCGATGGTCACCGGCACCAGATAGTAGTTGATGAACGGATTGGTGGCGCCGCCGGTAAAGTAGAACAGCAGGGTCAAGCCGGCCATGTCGGCCAGCAGGTGCGCCAGGTATTCGCGATGGGTGACGTCCCGCGGGCGGCCCAGCCGCCACCAGGTCCCGATGTTGATCAGCGCCATCACCACGATCACCGCGCCCACCGCGGGCAGGTCAAGCTCGAAGCCGAGCCCCTGCACGCCGATGACGATGCCGGCCAGAAAGCCGGTCCAGGTAATGCCGCGCACGATGGTCAGGCGCACCATGTTGCGGTTGGGGGTGGACAACGGCAGGGGCAGGGCGGCTTGCATGGGCACTCCACGAGACAGGGGCTGGTCGATGATAACCGATCCCCGGGGTCGCCCGTCGCCCCGCGGCGATCTGTCGCCCGGCGCGTCGCGCACTGGACCCTCGCGCAGCAAGCTGCGCTCCCACGAACACCTGGCTGGTGGCACTCAAGCCCTGTGGGAGTGCTCTTCGTGGGAGTGCTCTTTAGATCCGGTCCGACGCATCGGCGAATGGTGCCGCCAGGCGCCTGGGGCTTGCCACCAAATCGCGCAGCAAGCTGCGCTTCCACGAAAACCTGTTCGGTGGCACTCAAGCCCTGTGGTAGCGCCCTTCGTGGGAGTGCTCTTTAGAGCACGAATGGCGCCGCGAGGCGCCTGGGGCTTGCCACCGAATCGCGCAGAAGATCCACGCTCCCATGAAAGCCTATCTGGTGGCTCCGACTTGCATGGCGCGAGGATCCTCTGCAGCTGCTAGGGTGGATGGAGGTCACAAGAAGTGAACTTTCATCATGCCGGCTTCCCACTCTTGCCGCCTCAGGAAGGGGCGCAGTTCCTCGCCCGGTTACTGCTACCTGATCACCATGGTGACGGCATCTCGTCGCCCGGTGTTCCACGATCACCGGCATGCTGCCAGCGCCTCCCGCCAATTCTATGCTCCGGCCGTCGTCCAGCACGGCGATACGCTTTGCTACGTGGTCATGCCTGACCATGTTCACTGGCTAGTACAGTTGAAGGGCGACCTGTCCTTACTGGTGCGAATCTACAAGTCGCGGGTATCCATCGCAGTCGGCAGGCCAATCTGGCAGCCGGGCTTCCACGATCATGCCCTGCGACACGAGGAAGAGCTCAAGGCCATGGCCCGCTATGTGGTGGCCAACCCCCTGAGAGCTGGGCTTGTGAGCCATATTACTGATTACCCTTACTGGAATGCGGTCTGGTTGTGAACCTCGCTGAGCCCGATGGTAGACAACACAAAAACCATCGCGCAGCAAGCTGCGCTCCCACGAAGACCTGGCTGGTGGCACTCAAACCCTGTGGGAGCGCTCTTCGTGGGAGTGCTCTTCAGATCCGGTCCGACGCATCGGCGAATGGCGCCGCCAGGCGCCTGGGGCCTTGCCACCGAATCGCGCAGCAAGCTGCGCTCCCACGAACACCTGGCTGGTGCCACTCAAGCCCTGTGGTAGCGCTCTTCGTGGGAGTGCTCTTCAGATCCGGTCCGACGCATCGGCGAATGGCGCCGCCAGGCGCCTGGGGCTTGCCACGCAGCAGAGCCGGAACTCGGACCGTGCGCTCCCACGAACACCTGGCTGGTGCCACTCAAGCCCTGTGGTAGCGCTCTTCGTGGGAGTGCTCTTCAGATCCGGTCCGACGCATCGGCGAATGGCGCCGCCAGGCGCCTGGGGCTTGCCACGCAGCAGAGCCGGAACTCGGACCGTGCGCTCCCACGAAAACCTGGCTGGTGGCACTCAAGCCCTGTGGGAGCGCTCTTCAGAGCGCGAAATCGGAGCCTCGAGGTATCCGGTCACCCCTCGCGCAGCAAGCTGCGCTCCCACGAAGACCTGGCTGGTGGCACTCAAACCCTGTGGGAGCGCTCTTCGTGGGAGTGCTCTTTAGATCCGGTCCGACGCATCGGCGAATGGCGCCGCCAGGCGCCTGGGATCCGGTCACCAAATCGCGCAGAAGATCTTCGCTCCCACGAAGACCTGGCTGGTGGCACTCAAACCCTGTGGGAGCGCTCTTCGTGGGAGTGCTCTTCAGATCCGGTCCGACGCATCGGCGAATGGTCCCGCCAGGCGCCTGGGGCCCTGCCACCGAATCGCGCAGAAGATCTGCGCTCCTACGAAAACCTGTTCGGTGGCACTCAAGCCCTGTGGAAGCGCCCTTCGTGGGAGTGCTCTTTAGATCCGGTCCGACGCATCGGCGAATGGTGCCGCCAGGCGCCTGGGGCTTGCCACCGAATCGCGCAGCAAGCTGCGCTCCTACGAAGACCTGCTTGGTGGCACTCAAGCCCTGTGGGAGCGCTCTTCAGAGCGCGAAATCGGAGCCTCGAGGTATCCGGTTACCCCTCGCGCAGCAAGCTGCGCTCCCACGAAGACCTGGCTGGTGGCACTCAAGCACTGTGGGAGCGCCCTTCGTGGGAGTGCTCTTTAGATCCGGTCCGACGCATCGGCGAATGGCGCCGCCAGGCGCCTGGGGCTTGCCACCGAATCGCGCAGAAGATCTGCGCTTCTACGAAAACCTGTTCGGTGGCACTCAAGCCCTGTGGGAGCGCTCTTCAGAGCGCGAAAGCAGAGCCTCGAGGTATCCAGTCACCCCTCGCGCAGCAAGCCGGAACGCCGGACCGTGCGCTCCTACGAAGACCTGCCAGGTGGCTCCGATGCGCTGAGGGGCGCTTTTCGGTGTGCGCTGGTCGTCGGGGGCGGTCGGTATTGTATATTGGGGATCTCGAATTCTGGCCAATGGGCGTGCTCGATGCGACGAATGCTGATCCCCGTGCTGTTCCTGGCCCTCGGCCTGGCGGCCTTTATGGGGCTGCGCGCCACCCGGCCCGAGCCCGCCCAGGTGACGCCCCAGGAGCGCAGCTGGCGGGTCGACACGCTCAGCGTGAGGCTGGCATCCCATGCGCCGCTGCTGCCGCTGTATGGCGAGATCGTGGCGCCCGAGGCGATCACCTTCACCGCGCCGCTCCCCGCCCGCGTTGCCAGCCGCCCGGTGCGCGATGGCCAGCAGGTGACCGAGGGCGAGACGCTGGTCACCCTCGACGAGGCCGATGTGGCGCCCGTGGTTGCCCGCGCCGAGGCTCGGGTCGCCGATCTCGAGGCGCAGATCGACGCCGAACGAGTGCGCCAGGAAAGTGACCAGACGGCGCTGACGCGTGAGCGGGAACTGCTCGACAACGCCCAGCGGCGGCTCTCCCGAACCCGCTCGCTGGCCGAGCGCAACCTGGCCTCGCCGTCGGCGTTGGATGATGCCCGTGATGCCCTGGCCCAGGCCCGCGTCACCGTGGATGCCCGCGAAGGCGCCATCGCCGGGCATCCGGCGCGGCTGGCCCAGCTTGAGGCGGGACTCGCCGAGGCCCGGGCCAGTCTCGCCGAGGCGCGCCGCGACGCCGAGCGTTCCAGCGTCGCGGCGCCTTTCGACGGCATCGTCAGCAGCGTGGCCGTGGCGCCCGGCGAGCGCGTCGCTGAAGGCGCCGAGCTGCTGTCGATCTATCCCCGCGACGGCCTCGAGCTGCGTGCCCTGGTGCCCAACGCTTATCTCGCCGAGCTGCAGGCCGCTCTGGACACTGGGCAACGCCCGATCGCCATCGGCGAGGGCGCGCGCTTCCGGCTGACCGGTTTCGTCGGCGAGAGCGCCCCCGGTGGCACCGAGGCGATCCTGCGTCTCGACGGCGAGCCCCATGGCCTGCGGCCGGGCAGCCTGGTGGACGTGCGCCTGCAGCGCCCGACCGTGCCCGACAGCCTGGCGGTGCCGGCCAGCGCGCTGTACGGCGACGACGTGCTCTACCTGCGCGACGCCGACGATCGCATGCACCGCCTTCAGGTGATGCGTCACGGCCTGGTGGCCGGTCCCGGTGCGGCTAGCTCTGGCGACAGCTGGGTGCTGGTCAGCGGCGAAGGGCTCAGCGACGGCCAGCGGGTGATCGTCACCCACCTGCCCAACGCCGTCGAGGGGCTCAAGGTCGAGGTCGCCGGCGACGAGGAGGACGCATGAGCCGACGCGGCGGGCCGCTGGGCTTCTTCGTCCATCATCGAGTCGCCGCCAACCTGGTGATGCTGGTCATGCTGCTGGGCGGCGCCCTGGGCCTGACGCGCATGAACATCCAGTTCTTTCCCGACTTCGCCCTCGACGTGGTCAGCGTGAGCACGGTGTGGAGCGGTGCCGCGGCAGAGGACGTGGAGCAGGGCATCACCGTGCCGCTGGAGCAGCGCCTGCGCAGCGTCGACGGCCTCAAGCGCATGACCTCGACGTCGGCCCAGGGCGTCTCCAGCATTACCCTGGAGTTTCGCGAAGGCACCGACCCGGTGCTGGCGCTGGACGACGTTCGTCAGCGGGTCGACGAATTCACCCATCTGCCGGTCGACGCCGAGGAGCCGCGGATCAGTCGGGTGGCGCACTACGAGCCGGTGGCGAGGCTGCTGATTCACGGCGGGGTGTCCGCCGATGAACTGCGCCACCTCGCCAACCGCCTGGAGGATTCGCTGCTGCAGGCGGGCATCGACCGAGTGGAGACCCAGGGGCTGCCCGAGCAGCAGATCAGCATCGAGGTCCCCGCGGAAAGGCTGCAGGGCCTGCAGCTGAGCCTCGACGAGATCGCCGAGCGCATCGGCGTCATGTCGCGTGACCTGCCCGCCGGGTTGCTCGGCCAGCAGGACGGTGCCCGTGAGTTGCGTGCCGTCGAGCAGCGACGCAGCGCGGCCGGGTTTGCCGAGCTGCCGATCCTGAGCAGCGACCGCGTCCAGATACGGCTCGGCGATATCGCTACCATCCGCCAGGAGCCGCGCGACGGGGAAGTCACCCTCAGCCAGGACGGCCAGGCGGCGGTGGAGCTGCTGCTGCAGCGCACCGCCGACGGCAACTCCCTGGCGGCCGCAGACACCCTACAGCGCTGGCTCGACGAGACGCGTCCCGGGCTCCCACCCACGGTGGCCCTTGAGGTTCACGACGAGACCTGGCAGCTGATTGCCGAGCGCATCTGGCTGCTGATCGGCAACGGGCTGGGTGGCCTGCTGCTGGTGCTGGGCCTGCTCTACTTCTTCCTGCCGGCGAGGGTGGCTTTCTGGGTGGCGATCGGCATCCCCACCGCCTTCCTCGGCGCCATGGCGACGTTCTGGATCATCGGCGGCTCGATCAACATGATCTCGCTGTTCGCGCTGATCATGGCGCTGGGGGTGATCGTCGACGACGCCATCGTGGTCGGCGAGGACGCCGACGCCCACTTCCGCCAGGGCGAGGCGCCGCGGCACGCCTCGGAAGGCGCGGCGCGGCGTATGCTGTGGCCGGTCATGGCCTCGTCGCTGACCACCATCGCGGCCTTCATGCCGCTGCTGATGGTGGGCGGCGTGATCGGCAGCATCCTCGGCGACATCCCGATGGTGATGATCTGCGTGCTGGTCGCCTCGCTGCTGGAGTGCTTCGTGGTGCTGCCCGCCCACCTGCGCAACGCCTTCGTGCCCGCCCGGTCCGCCAGGCGCCACCCGCTGGCGCGCGCCCGGGAGCGCTTCGAGGCCGCCTTCGACGCCTTCCGCGAGGGCCCGTTCCGGCGTTTCTCGGCACTGACCCTGCGCCATCGTGCCGCCACCCTGGCCGCGGCGGTGGCCGTGGTGCTGGCCACGGTGGGGCTGCTGGCTGGCGGGCGGCTGGCCTTCAACTTCTTCCCCACCCCGGAGCCCAACGTGCTCTACGCCAACGCCAGCTTCGTCGCCGGCACCGACCGCGAGCGCGTCGACGCCTTCCTGGCGCGGCTCGAAGCGAGCCTCGAAGCCACCGACGAGGCGCTGGGCGGCGAGCTGGTCAGCCATGCCGTGACCCGTCACGGCGCGGTGATCGCCGAAGGCGCGGCCGGGCGCACCGGCGACAACCTGGGCTCGATCATGGTCGAACTGGTGCCCTCCGACGATCGTACGGTGCGCAACGCCGAGTTCATCCGCGCCTGGCGCGAGCGCCTGGCCCTGCCGGCGGGGCTAGAGAACCTGACCATCAGCGAGCGCAGCGCCGGCCCGCCCGGCAAGGACGTCAACGTGCGCCTGACCGGCGAGTCCGCCGAGGCCCTGAAGCGGGCCGCCGAATCGCTGTCGCGTTCCCTGGCGCAGCTGCCCGGCGTGCTCGCCACCGAGGACGACATGCCCTGGGGACGCGAGCAGCTGATCTACCGGGTCAGCCCGCGCGGCGAGGCGCTGGGGCTGACCACCCGCGAACTGGGCCGCCAGCTGCGCGCCGCCTTCGACGGCCAGCTGGTGCAGGTCTACCAGGACGGGCCCGACGAAGTCGAGGTGCGGGTGCTGCTGCCCCGCGAGCAGCGCGAACGCCTGGCCTCGCTGTCGCGGCTATCGATCCGCACGCCGGACGGGCGCTTCGTGCCCCTCGACCAGGTCATGTCGCTCGACCATCGCCAGGGCTTCGAGGCGCTGCGCCATGCCGACGGGCGCCTGGCGGTGGAGGTCACCGCCGAGGTGGACACCGCGGTCAACACGCCCGACCGCATCCTTGCCGATCTCGAGGCCTCGGTGCTGCCGGCGCTGATGCGCGATCACGGCGTGCGCTACAGCTTCGAGGGCCGCGCCGCCGACCAGCGCGAGACCTTCGCCGACATGCGTGTCGGGCTGATGGTCGGCCTGGCGCTGATGTACGTGGTGCTGGCCTGGGTGTTCGCCTCCTGGAGCCTGCCGCTGATCGTCATGGCAATCATTCCGCTGGCCCTGGTGGGGGCGCTGGTGGGGCACTGGCTGCTGGGTCTCGACCTGACCATGCTGTCGCTCTTCGGCCTGTTCGGGCTGTCCGGCATCGTGGTCAACAACGCCATCATCCTGGTGGCCTTCTACCGCCAGCAGCGCCACCGAGGGCTTGAGATCGACGCCGCGCTCAACGAGGCGGTGGTGCAACGGGTGAGGGCGGTGCTGCTGACTTCGCTGACCACCATCGGCGGGCTGATGCCGCTGCTGTTCGAGACCTCGCTGCAGGCCCAGTTCCTGATTCCCATGGCGGTCTCCATTGCCTTCGGCCTCGGGCTCTCGACGCTGCTGGTGCTGGCGGTAATCCCGGCGCTGCTCAGCTACCTGGAACACCTGCGCATGCGCCTCGGGCGCGATGCGCTGCCGGAATCGACCTGAGCCCGGCGGCCGGGTGGCTAGTTTGTTGGTGGTCAGCCGATCCGTGTTCAGAGAGTGTGTTCAGAGAGTGTGTTCAGAGCGAGTTGCCCTCGACCAGTTCCGCCAGCAGCTCGGGCTGCCGTGGCAGCAGGCCGACCCTGAGCCCCAGTGGCCGGAAGACTCGATCGAGGCTCGCCATGGAAGCATTGCCCGCATCCCGCTCGATGTCCGACAGGGTACGCCGGCTGACGCCGGCCAGCTCGGCGTAGGCCGTCTGGGTCAGGCCAAGCACCTCGCGACGCAGGGTGCGCAGCACGCGGCCCTCGGTCGTCTCGCCGCGCATCAGCAGGCGCAACTGTTCGAGCAGCGCCGCCTGGCGGTCGTCTGGAGAGCGCAGCCGAGGCTTCATGCCAGCCCCCAGCGCGCCAGGCGGGCATCGAGATGGTTCAACCCCACCGCCGGCATATCCAGGATGCGCGCCGGTACGCCGCGATCCGCCAGTCGGTCGCGAAGGCCCCTCAGCCGTTCGCCCTGCGCCTGCAACTCGGCCATCAGCCGCTCCGGCGCCACCAGGTCGCCCAGGCTGTCGGCGACGGCTGGCCAGTCGACGTCGAAGCGAGGCAGCCACAGAGAGGGGTAGCGCGAGCCTTCATGGAGTTCCAGCCCATCATCGGCGATGGTGTCTACTCCGAGGGCATGCAGCTCGCGTTAGTAGTGGTATTCGGCGCGCAGGATGTCGCAGTCATCGTCGCTGCACCTTCCTCGGGGAAGCTTGACCAGATAATGGGCGTCGAGCGTGGTCGCGTCGTCCTGCCAGGTATCGATCCAGATCTCCTGGCTCGAGTTGCGGCGTATCAGCAGCTTGGGAGCCTCGCCGCCAGGCGCCTGGGGGCCTGCCACCGAATCGCGCAGAAGATCTGCGCTCCCACGAAAACCTGTTCGTTGGCACTGAGCCGAGGAGGGAGTGCTCTTCGTGGGAGTGCTCTTTAGAGCACGAATGGCGCCGCCAGGCGCCCGATAGTATCCAGAACCCCAACTTCTCGCGCAGCAAGCTGCGCTCCCACGAAAACCTGTTCGGTGGCACTGAGCTGAGGCGGGAGTGCCTTCGTGGGAGATTCTATGTTGCCCTGCAAGCCTCGATGGCGCCGTCAGGCGCCTGGGGGCCTACCACTGAATCGCGCAGAAGATCTGCGCTCCCACGAAGACCTGCCGGTGGCTCTGGCTCGCTGAGGATTGCTTTTCGTGGGAGAGCTCTTTAGATCCGGTCCGACGCATCGGCGAATGGCGCCGTCAGGCGCCTGGGGGCCTACCACTGAATCGCGCAGAAGATCTGCGCTCTCACGAAGACCTGCCGGTGGCTCTGGCTCGCTGAGGATTGCTCTTCGTGGGAGTGCTCTTCAGATCCGGTCCGACGCATCGGCGAATGGCGCCGTTAGGCGCCCGATAGTATCCAGAACCCCAACTTCTCGCGCAGCAAGCTGCGCTCCCACGAAAACCTGTTTGGTGGCTCTGGCTCGCTGAGGATTGCTTTTCGTGGGAGTGCTCTTTAGATCCGGTCCGACGCATCGGCGAATGGCGCCGCCAGGCGCCCGATAGTATCCAGAACCCAACTTCTCGCGCAGCAAGCTGCGCTCCCACGAAGACCTGCCGGTGGCTCTGGCTCGCTGAGGATTGCTTTTCGTGGGAGTGCTCTTTAGATCCGGTCCGACGCATCGGCGAATGGCGCCGTCAGGCGCCCGATAGTATCCAGAACCCGAGTCCTCGCGCAGCAAGCTGCGCTCCCACGAAAACCTGTTCGGTGGCACTGAGCTGAGGCGGGAGTGCCTTCGTGGGAGATTCTATGTTGCCCTGCAAGCCTCGATGGCGCCGCCAGGCACCTGCAGACATCCAGAACCCCAACTTCTCGCGCAGCAAGCTGCGCTCCCACGAAAACCTGCCAGTGGCTCTGGCTCGCTGAGGATTGCTCTTCGTGGGAGTGCTCTTCAGATCCGGTCCGACGCATCGGCGAATGGCGCCGCCAGGCGCCTGGGGCTTGTCACTGAATCGCGCAGCAAGCTGCGCTCCCACGAAAACCTGTTTGGTGGCTCCGGCTCGCTGAGGGGCGCTTTTCGTGGGAGTGCTCTTTAGATCCGGTCCGACGCATCGGCGAATGGCGCCGTTAGGCGCCCGATAGTATCCAGAACCCCAACTTCTCGCGCAGCAAGCTGCGCTCCCACGAAAACCTGTTCGGTGGCACTGAGCCGAGGCGGGAGTGCCTTCGTGGGAGATTCTATGTTGCCCTGCAAGCCTCGATGGCGCCGCCAGGCACCTGCAGACATCCAGAACCCCAACTTCTCGCGCAGCAAGCTGCGCTCCCACGAAAACCTGCCTGGTGGCTCCGGCTCGTCATCGCCCAAACGCAAGCATGCCGGGCGCTGGGCCCGGCATGTGTCATGCGTCATGCGGCAACGGCATCAGAAGCGATAAGTGATGCCGCCACCGATGGTCACGGGGTTGAGCTTGACGGTGCCAAGGTCATTGCCGTTGCGCTCGGCTTCCGCATCGATATCGGCATATTGGGCGAAGCCGGAGACGCTGAGGTAGTCATTCACCATCAGGTCGACGCCAAGCTGGCCCATTACGCCGTAATCGGAGTCGATGTCGATATCACCCGCTGAGGTGTCAACGTTGGAGAAGTGGGTGTAGTTGACACCCAGGCCCATGTAAGGCTGAACGCGAGAGTCCAGGCCGCCCAGCGGATAGTAGTTCACCAGCAGGTTGACCGGCAGGCGGTCGACGCTGCCCAGTTCCTTGCCTGCCAGGCCGAAGTCGTGCTCGATCTCTTCACTGGTGGACAGTTCAATGCCGAACTTGTCGTGGAACAGATAACCGCCGGCGAGAGTGGCGCCACCTTCGTCGGAGACGTTGTGGGTCTTGATGTCGCTCTTGGCGTAGCCGCCGCGAACGTAGACGTCGCCGGCCTGATAGGCCATGGCGGCGGAGCTGGCCAGGACCATGGTGGACAGGGTGCCGATGGTGAGTAGGGCGGTGCGCTTCATGATGATCTCCATTTCATGTTGGGTGCATTCCCTGCGTGGCCAAGGAAAATCATGTTTCCTTGTTTATTTGTCGTCAAACTTGGTGTGTGACATTTTGTGACTATTAAGTGGCCAACTTGACGGATGGGTAAGTTGCCAAATAGTCAGCACTTCGGAGTGTGACGCTATTTTCAACTATTGCCAAGTAATACCGTCGAGTAGTGGGCGTGCCGTATTCGACGTCAAACATGAGTGGTATCGATTCTTTGACGTCTTCACGATGTTTTCGGCTCGATGCTTTCGGCTTGATGTTTCCAGCACTAGATGGGTTGCTGAGGCGCCCTGAAGCTCATTGATGGTCGCCAGGCCACCCTGCGCCTGCGTGGCGGCTGACTGCTCTGGGAAGGGCGCCGGCCATGGCTTCGCCATGTCATGTGGCCGGGCTGACATCCTGGGGCGATCTATCAATACGACGCCTCAGGCTTGATATGGCGCGGGAAGTAACCTCTATGCACCTCATTTATTTTAGCAAACGCTATTTTATGCGTCTACGGTAGCCTCCCTTGCTTGAGGCGTATCTCTTAATCATGGTTGTCGCTATGTGGCGACTAGCTGTAAGGGGTATGAGCCCGTATAATGCGCACCTCGTTGGTATTCTCATATAAGCCGATCACAGGACGTGGTACATAGGCATCGGCGCCATCGTTGATCAAGGGCAAGGGAATCGCCCGGTGTCAATCCCCGGGCGGTAGCGTGCCTGCTCAGTTGGAGTACGTTTTCTCATGGCATGGGATGCCTGGCTCAGTCTGTCGTGCGTCATTGCCGTGCTGCTGGCGCTCGCCCTCACTCGCATCGCCCCGGATGCGCTGCTCATGGCCTCGCTGGCCTTCCTCGTGGTCAGCGGCGTGCTCGACCCCTCCCAGGCACTGGCCGGCTTTTCCAATCCGGGGGTAATGACGATCGGCGCCCTGTACGTGGTCGCCGCCGGCCTCAAGGAAACCGGGGCCGTGCTGTGGGTCGCCAATGCGCTGCTTGGCCAGCCCGCGACGCTCAAGCGCGCGCAGTGCCGGATGCTGGTGCCGGCCTCGGTACTCAGCTCCTTCATGAACAACACCACCGTGGTGGCCATGTTCATTCCCGCCATCCAGGAATGGTCGCGCAAGCTCGGGCTCACGCCCTCCAAGCTGCTGCTGCCTTTGAGCTACATCGCCATCCTCGGCGGCACCTGTACCCTGATCGGCACCAGCACCAACCTGGTGGTGGATGGCCTGCTGCAGAGCGAAAAGCAGGTCTCGCTGGGCATGTTCGACCTGGCGGCGGTGGGCATTCCGGTGCTGCTGATCGGCGGGGTCTTCCTGACGCTGTTCGCCGACCGCCTGCTGCCGCGCCGCGAAGGCGTGATCGAGCAGCTCGACCACGCCCGGGAATACAGCGTCGAATTCGTGGTGGCCGAGGGCGGCGCCCTGGTGGACAAGACCATCGCCGAGGCCGGGCTGCGCAACCTGCGTCACGGTTACCTGGTCGACATCGAACGAGGCGGCCGCTTGATGACCGCGGTGCCGCCGGATACCCAACTGATGAGCGGCGACGTGCTGATTTTCATCGGCGCCCCGGAATGTGCCCGCGAGCTGCGGAGGGTGCGCGGCCTGACCCCGGCCAACGGCGACATCCACAAGCTCGACATCGACAATCACCACCGCTGCCTGGTCGAGGCCGTCATCGGCTCGGACTTTGCCGGGCTCGGCCAGACCGTCAAGGCCTCGCGCTTCCGTTCGCGCTACCAGGCGGTGATCCTCTCGATCTCCCGCCAGGGCCAACGCCTGCCGGGCAAGGTCGGCGACATTCAACTGCAGGTCGGTGACACCCTGCTGATGGAGACCGGCCAGCAGTTCGTCGAGCAGTATCGCTACCGCAAGGATTTCCTGCTGGTCAGCGCCCTGAACGATTCCACGCCTCCCGACTTTCACAAGGCGCCCATCGCCATGGCGGTACTGTCGATGCTGGTGCTGTCGGCGGCCTCGGGCATGCTGTCGATCCTCGAGGCCGCCCTGCTGGCGGCCGGCGGCATGCTGGTGACCGGCTGCATCACCGTCAGCAAGGCGCGCCGCTACGTCGATCTTTCGGTGCTGATCGTGATCTCCGCCTCGTTCGCCCTGGGCGCGGCGATGACCACCTCGGGCGCCGCCCAGGCGATCGCCGGAGCGCTCGTCGATGCCCGCATGGCGCCCTGGCTGGCGCTGGCGATGGTCTACCTGCTGACCACGCTGTTTACCGAACTGATCACCAACAACGCCGCCGCGGTGCTGATGTTCCCCATCGCCATGTCGGTGGCCGAGCAGTTGGGTGTCGATTTCATGCCCTTCGCCGTCGCCATCATGTTCGCCGCCTCGGCCAGCTTCATGACCCCGCTCGGCTACCAGACCAACCTGATGGTCTACGGCCCCGGCGGCTACCGCCTGCTCGACTACCTGAGGCTCGGCGCCCCGCTGAGCCTGATCGTCGGCACCACCGCCGTCGGGCTGATACCGATGGTGTGGCCGTTCTGACCGCTTTGCGGTCAGAGAGCTGGAAGAGCACCGCTTCGCGGCTGGAAGCTAGAAGCTGGAAGAAAACCCGCTGATCTAGCTGCTCGGTGCATGGGTTTTGCCCTTGGGGTGACTTCCAGCTTCAAGCTTCCAGCTCATGGCTTGTTTTAAAGGAGTTTTCGTGACCGATTTCGTAACTAACGACCTGCGCGCCCGCCTGATCGATGGCGTTCACGCCGCGGGCCGCCGCGTTCTGGCGGTCTACGAGCGCGATTTCGCGGTCGAGACCAAGGACGACCAGAGCCCGCTGACCGAGGCGGACATGGCGTCGCATCACGCGCTGGTCGAGCTGCTGGAGGCGGCCACGCCCGAGGTGCCGATCCTCTCCGAGGAGTCGGGCGACATTCCCTACGCGACTCGCCAGACCTGGCAGCGCTACTGGTTGATCGATCCGCTGGACGGCACCAAGGAATTCATCAAGAAGAACGGTGAGTTCACCCTCAACGTGGCGCTGATCGAAGACGGCGTGCCGGTGTTCGGTATCGTGCACGCTCCGGTGCTGGAGACGACCTGGGTCGGCCAGCACGGGCAGGGCGCCTGGAAGCAGGGCACCAACGGCCCCGCCGAGTCGATCAGCGTGCGTTCGTTGCCAAACCCCGAGCAGGAGGCCTGGAAGATCGTCGGCAGCCGCTCCCACGGCTCGGCCGAGTTCGAAGCCTTCTGCGCCGAGCTGCCGGCCCACGAACGGGTCTCCATGGGCAGCTCGCTCAAGCTGTGCCTGGTCGCCGAAGGCGCCGCCGACCTCTACCCGCGCCTCGCCCCGACCAGCGAATGGGACACCGCCGCCGCCCAGGCCGTGGTCACCGCCGCCGGCGGCGACGTGCTCAACGCCCACACCCTCGAACCGCTGCGCTGCAATCAGCAGGACAGCGTGCTCAACCCGTTCTTCATCGTCAGTGGTCAGCGCGACGAGCGCTGGGAAAACGCGCTGCGCTTCCAGCGCAAGCTTGAAGCTTGAAGCCGGAAGTCCCCGGCTTCGCCGGGAGCTAGAAGCCGGAAGCTTGAAGCTGGAAGAAACCCCACGGGAGCCCAGCTTTGGGCATGGTTTTGACTTTGGTGTTTCTTCCAGCTTCTAGCTTCCAGCCGCGAAGCGGGGCTCTTCCAGCTTCGAGCCTTCCCCATTGAATCTGAATTCCTGGATACCCCATGACTGAGATAACCCCCGAACGCCAGACCCACCTCAAGCAGCTCGAGGCCGAGTCGATCCACATCATCCGCGAGGTGGCGGCCGAGTTCCGCAACCCGGTGATGCTGTACTCCATCGGCAAGGATTCCTCGGTGATGCTGCACCTGGCGCGCAAGGCCTTCTACCCGGGCACGCCGCCGTTCCCGCTGATGCACGTCAACACCACCTGGAAATTCCGCGAGATGATCGAGTTCCGCGATCGCATGGCCGAAAAGGCCGGCATGGAACTGATCGAGCACATCAACGAGGAAGGCCGGGCCGCGGGCATCAACCCCTTCGACCACGGCAGCTCCAAGTACACCGACATCATGAAGACCCAGTCGCTGAAGCAGGCGCTGGACAAGTACCGCTTCGATGCCGCCTTCGGCGGCGCGCGCCGCGACGAGGAAGCCAGCCGCGCCAAGGAGCGGGTGTTCTCGTTCCGTGACAAGCACCACCGCTGGGACCCCAAGAACCAGCGCCCCGAGCTGTGGAACACCTACAACGCCAAGGTGAACCAGGGCGAATCGATCCGCGTGTTCCCGCTCTCCAACTGGACCGAGCTGGACATCTGGCAGTACATCTACCTCGAATCGATCGACATCGTCCCGCTCTACTACTCCGCCCCGCGCCCGGTGGTACACCGCGACGGCATGGACATCATGGTCGACGACGACCGCCTGCCGCTGGAAGACGGCGAAGTGCCCGAAGAGAAATGGGTCCGCTTCCGCACCCTCGGCTGCTACCCGCTGACCGGCGCGGTGGAATCCAAAGCCACCACGTTGCCCGAAATCATCCAGGAAATGCTGCTCACCCGCACCAGCGAACGCAGCGGCCGCGCCATTGATCATGACCAGGCGGGCAGCATGGAGAAGAAGAAGAGGGAGGGGTACTTCTAACGCGCCTCAGGCGCGTTAGAAAGCGGGAAGCTTGAAGAGCGGCGCTTCGCGCCTGGAAGCTGGAAGAGAAAAGCTTTCTACCCCTGGCCTACCTTGTAGGCATGACCGGAGGAGGGAGGGGAGGACATGGACTTCGAAAAGCTTCAGGTGTGGAAACGATCGGCGAGATTATCGGCCGAACTCTACAAGTCGATGCGCGACCTTCGCGACTTTGGATTCAAGGATCAGATCACTCGTTCCGGGCTTTCGGTACCGAGCAATATCGCAGAGGGCATGACGCGTGGCACGGCCAAGGATAAGCGACACTTCCTGCTGATTGCCAAGGGCTCATGCGCCGAGCTGAGAACACAGATCTACATCGGCATCGATATTGGCTACATCGAGAAAGTCAGTGGAAACCGGTGGATACAGGAAACAAGAGAAATTGCCGCCATGCTCTCCGGACTGATCGGCAAGCTCACCATCGAATGAACAGCTGTGAAGCTAACGGGGTTGGGGGTTCTTCCAGCTTCAAGCTTCCAGCTTCCAGCTAGGGATTCCGGCAATGTCACATTCATCCGCTTTGATCTCAGACGACATCGAAAGCTACCTCAAGGAACACGAGCAGAAAGACCTGCTGCGTTTCATCACCTGCGGTAGCGTCGACGACGGCAAGTCGACGCTGATCGGTCGGCTGCTGCACGATTCCAAGATGATCTACGAGGATCAGTTGGCGGCGATCACCCAGGCGTCCAAGACCAGTGGGACCACCGGCGATGAGGTGGATCTGGCGCTGCTGGTGGATGGCCTGCAGTCCGAGCGGGAGCAGGGCATCACCATCGACGTGGCCTATCGCTTCTTCTCCACCGACCGGCGCAAGTTCATCATCGCCGACACCCCGGGGCATGAGCAGTACACCCGCAACATGGCCACCGGCGCCTCCACCGCCAGCCTGGCGGTGATCCTGATCGATGCTCGCCACGGCGTGCAGACCCAGACGCGTCGCCACAGCTTCATCGCCGACCTGCTGGGCATCCAGCACCTGGTGGTGGCGATCAACAAGATGGACCTGGTCGACTACTCCCAGCAGCGCTACGAGGAGATCGTCGCCGAGTATCAGGAAATCGCCGCCAAGCTCGGCGCTCCCGATATCCGCTTCGTGCCGCTCTCGGCGCTCAAGGGCGACAACGTCGTCAACAAGAGCGAGTCGATGAACTGGTACGACGGCCCGGCGCTGCTCGAGCTGCTCGAAACCGTCGAGATCACCCACGACCAGAACCTGCGCGACCTGCGCCTGCCGGTGCAGTACGTCAACCGTCCCAACCTCGACTTCCGCGGCTACTGCGGTACCCTGGCCGCCGGCGTGATGAGCCCGGGCCAGAAGGTGAGGGCGCTGCCGTCCGGCAAGGTCTCCACCGTCGAACGGCTGGTCACCTGGGACGGCGATCTCGACGTGGCCTATCCCGGCCAGGCGATCACCGTGACCCTGGAAGACGAGATCGACATCTCGCGCGGCGACTGGCTGGTGGCCGAGAACGACCAGGTGCCGCTGGCCAACAGCTTCGAGGCCGATATCGTGTGGATGCACGAGACCGCGCTGGAGCCCGGCAAGCTGTACGACATCAAGCTGGCCACCCGCGATGCGGCGGGCAAGGTGAGCGCGATCGACTACCAGGTCGACGTCAACACCCTCGAGCATCGCCACGCCGACCACCTGGACCTCAACGCCATCGCCCGCTGCCGGCTGGAGCTGACCGCCCCGGTGCCGGTCGACGACTACCGCACCAGCCCGGGTACCGGCAGCTTCATCATCATCGACCGGCTGACCAACATCACCGTCGGTGCCGGCATGATCCACCAGCCGCTGGATAGCGAGCTGCCCTACGAGTTCCGCGACAACGACAGCAAGGCCAACGTGGTGTGGAACCGCACCAGCGTGACCCAGGGCATGCGCGAGCAGCTCAACGGCCACGCCGGCAAGTGCGTGTGGTTCACCGGCTACTCCGGTTCCGGCAAGTCGACCCTGGCCAACGCCCTGGAAGTGGAGCTCAACCGCCGCGGCTATCACACCATGCTGCTGGACGGCGACAACATCCGCCACGGCCTGTGCAAGGACCTCGGCATGGGCGAGGCCGACCGCGCCGAGAACATCCGCCGGGTGGGCGAAGTGGCGCGGCTGTTCGCCGAGGCCGGGGTGATCGTGATCACCGCCTTCATCTCGCCGTTCCGCGCCGATCGCGACGCCGCCCGCGAGCTGTTCGACGAAGGCAGCTTCATCGAAGTGCACGTCAACACGCCGCTGGATATCTGCGAAGAGCGCGATCCCAAGGGGCTCTACCAGAAGGCGCGCGAGGGCAAGATCCTGGACTTCACCGGCATCAACAGCCCCTATGAAGTGCCGCGTGACGCGGAAGTCACGGTCAACACCCAGGAAATGAGCCAGCAGGACATGGTCAGCCGCCTGCTCAAGGAGCTATAAGCTCAAGGGCCATAAGCTCAAGGGGCTATTAGCTCAAGGGCCATAAGTGCGGGCCTGGCACTGCGATAGCGGCGCCAGGCCCTCGTTCGCCAGCCACTATCGAAGCTCATTCGTCATTGTCGGGGAACGCAGGTTCCAGCGGCCTGCGTTCCCCGACAATGATTCATGAACAATACCGCAGGAAACTCTTCATGCACGATATCCCAACTTTTCGGCCTGGCCGGAAGCGGGCCAAGCGGCATTCGGCCTGCCGGATTTCACGCCAATGGCGGATGTTCTCTCCGCTGCTGATGGCGCTGACGCTTGGCCTCACGGGCTGTGCCGCGCTGCAGCCGCCGGCAATGCAGAGCGGCTCGGTGATGGCCGATGCCAACGACGGGCAGCCGCTCGGCGACAACCTCAACGGCTTTCTCAGCCAATCGGCTCCCGGCAGCGCGCTGGCCCTGGACAACAGCCCCTGGGGCGGCAACGTCCAGGTGATGGCCGATGCGCCTTACTACGCGGCCAGCGGCCGTACCTGCCGCCAGCTCCAGGTCACCCAGCTGCGTAGCGGCAACGTGCGCTTCGAGGTGGCCTGCCAACTGGCCAACGGCCAGTGGGTCAGCCAGCGGTTGGTGACGCAAACCGAGTCAGGGAGGACTCGCCGGTGAACCATCGTGATACTTCATGGCTGAGCGCCGCCCTGGTGACGGGCCTGCTGGCCCTGCCCAGCGTGGCCAACGCCCAGAATCTCACGCCCTCGCTGGGCCTTTCCGACCAGCAGGGGGCGACGGCAGCCGCAGCGGCAGCCCAGGCCAGCGGGCAGGGCGAGAGCGTGGATGCCAACCCGCGAGCCAACTGGAACAACGCCAACTATGGCCCCGTCGCCAACCCGCCCAAGGCGGAGATGGATGAGCTGCCGCCGTTCGGTGCCAACCTCTTCGAAGGCGGCTTTCGCGGCGCCATGGCCGACGGCCTGAATGCCGGCTATAAGGTCAAGCCCGGCGACCAGGTGACCCTGCGCGCCTGGGGCGCCGTGGAACTCGACCGCACCATGGCGGTGGATGCCCAGGGCAATGTCTTCATTCCCTCGATCGGCCCGGTGCAGGTGCAAGGCATGAGCAGCCAGCAGCTGGATGCCCAGGTGCGCCAGGCGATCAAGAGCGTCTACCCGCAGGACGTCGAGGTCTACACCAACTTGCAGGGCGTGCAGCCGGTCGGCGTGTTCGTTACCGGCTACGTCGACAACCCGGGGCGCTATTCCGGCACGCCGTCGGATTCGGTGCTGTACTTCCTCGACCAGGCCGGCGGCATCGACCAGGATCTCGGCAGCTACCGTCAGATTCGGGTCGAGCGCAACGGTCGCACCGTCGCGACGGTCGACCTGTACGACTTCCTGCTCGACGGCGACATCCAGCGCCCGCAGTTCAAGGACGGCGACACCATCGTCGTCGAGGAACGCGGCCCGGCCATCGCCGTCACCGGCGACGTGAAGCGCGAGTATCGCTACGAGCTGACGGGCCAGCAGCTGAGCGGCGCCGACGTGACCCGCCTGGCGCGCCTGCGCAGCGGCGTGTCCCACGTCCTGCTGCGCGGCGATCGCTCCGACGGCCCGGTGGCCGATTACGTTCCGCTCAGCGAATTCGGCAGCCGCACCGTGCAAAGCGGCGACGAGGTGCTGTTCAGCTCCGACCAGCGCAGCGAGAACATCGTCGTCGAGCTGCAGGGCAGCTTCTTCGGCCCGTCGCGCTACGTGCTGCCGCGCAACGCCCGGCTCGGCGAGCTGCTCGATGCCGTCAGCGTGCCCAAGGAAATGACCAGCGTGCGGGACATCTCGATCCTGCGCGAAAGCGTCGCCGAGCAGCAGGAAGAAGCCTTGGACAAGAGCCTGCATCGCCTGCAGACCACCTATCTGGGCTACCCGGCACGCACCGCCGCCGAAGGCGAGATCCAGGTGCGCCAGGCCGAGCTGATCGAACGCTTCGTGGAGCAGGCCTCACAGGTCGAGCCCACCGGCCAGCTCGTCGTGGCACGCCGCGGCCAGGGGCTCGCCGACGTGCGCCTGCAGGACGGCGACGTGATCCGGATTCCCGAGACCAACGACGCCATCCTGCTCAGCGGCGAGATCACCATGCCCCAGGCGGTGGTGTATACCCCGGGCATGTCCGTCGACGACTACATCGAACAGGCCGGCGGCTTCACGCCACGCGCCAACGACGACGAAGTGCTGGTCGCCCATCGCAACGGCGCCGTGGTCCCGGCCGGCGATGCACGGCTGAGAGCCGGCGACGAGATCATCGTTCTCCCGCGCGCCCCGACCAGCAACATCGAACTCGGCAAGTCGATCACGCAGATCCTCTACCAGGTGGCCGTGGCCACGAAGGTCGCCCTCGATCTCTGACCGGCTTGCGCCGGGAGCTGGAAGCTAAAAGCTAGAAGCTGGAAGAAAACCCAAGGTCAACACCATTACTCAAAGCTGGTCTCCAGTGGGTTTCTTCCAGCTTAAGCCCGCGAAGCGGGCGTTCTTCCAGCTTCTAGCTCCCGGCGAAGCCGGGGACTTCCAGCTTTCATGGATAAGCCAATGACACAGCCAACTTCCTCTGCCACTCCAACGCGTCGCACGCCTTGGCAGGTAACCCGCAGCGTCTGGTACGCGATGTTCATGCGCGAGGCCGTATCTCGCACCATGACCGACCGCATGGGCTGGTTCTGGATGATCTTCGAACCGCTGGCCTTCACGCTGATCATGGTGGGGATTCGTTCCTTCATTCGCGGCGATCGACTGATCGTTGGCGCCGACTTCATCCCCTGGATGATCGTCGGGATGATGGGTTTCTTCCTGATCCGCGAAGGCATGATGCGGGGCCTGGGCGCGGTGGAAGCCAACAGCGCCCTGTTCGCCTATCGCCAGGTGCAGCCGATCGACCCGGTGCTGGTGCGCAACTTCCTGGAAGGCATGCTGCGTACCTTCATCTTCCTGCTGTTTATCGTCGGCGGGCTGATGCTGGGGCTGGATATCAACCCGGACGATGCGATTGGCGCCTTTGCATGGTGGGCTTCGGCCTGGTGCCTCGGGTTGGGGCTGGGGCTTGTCGTCTCGGTGATAGCGAATCTTGTGCCGGAATTCGGCAAGGTATTGCGTATGATCACGATGCCGCTGTTGATCCTCTCCGGGGTGATCTTCCCGCTGAACCATCTGCCGCACTGGCTGCTGGAATACCTGATGCTCAACCCCATCGTGCATGCCCTCGAGCTGCTGCGGGCGAGCTTCTTCGAGGGTTACTACGTCGTGCACGGCACCAGCGCCACCTACTTCTGGATGTTCACGCTCTCCACGCTTGCGCTGGGGATGCTGCTGCACGTTCGCTTCAAGGACAAATTGAAGGCCAAGTAGTCGTAAGCTGGAAGAGCGCCCGCTTCGCGGGCTTAAGCTTGAAGCTTGAAGAAAAAACCTTGACCCGATGATGGCGGGGTTCATGCTGCCTTCCAGCTTCCAGCTTCCAGCTTCCAGCTTCCAGCTTCCAGCTTCCAGCTTCCAGCTTCCAG
>NZ_JACHXM010000006.1:0-126647 GCF_014192055.1 Halomonas organivorans
GGCGCCGACGTGGAGCAGGTGCGCCGCGGTATCGGCTCGGATCCGCGTATCGGCTATCACTTCATCTATCCGGGCTGCGGCTATGGCGGCTCCTGTTTCCCGAAGGACGTGCAGGCGCTGGCCCGCACGGCCGGCGAGGTCGACTACGCGGCGGAGTTGCTCGGGGCAGTGGAGGCGGTCAACCGGCGCCAGAAGCAGACGCTGTTCGCCAAGCTGTCGAAGGCCTTCGACGGCGATCTTCGCGGTCGCACCATCGCCGTGTGGGGGCTGGCCTTCAAGCCCAATACCGACGACATGCGCGACGCGCCGAGCCGAACGCTGATGGAGTCGCTGTGGGCGGCCGGTGCCCGGGTGCAGGCCTATGACCCGGAGGCCATGGACGAATGTCGGCGGCTTTACGGAGAGCGCGACGACCTGACGCTGGTCGGCGATCGCACCGAGGCGGTGGAGGGTGCCGATGCCCTGGTGATCTGCACCGAATGGAAGGCGTTTCGCAGCGTGGACTTCGCCTGGCTGAAGTCGCGACTGACGCTGCCGGTGATCGTCGACGGGCGCAATCTCTTCGAGCCGGAGGCAGTCAAGGCCGCGGGAATGCTGTATTACGCCGTCGGTCGCGGCGATTCGATTGGCGTGACTTCCGCCTGACCCGGCCCGCCAGGCGATGCCCCCCATCGCCTGGTCTTTCGCCTGCGCCACACCTGTGACGATGTTCGATGCGCCTGGTGTGGCGAGGGCCTGCGCCGGCCTAGCCTGACGACCGGCGACGGTGTCGTTCCCCACCTGCCGCCATGGACCCGACATGACCGCGTGACGGGTCGAGATTTCCTCCCCCTTCGACTATCTCTTGCTTCCGCCGAAGCATGGCATCTGTCCTGCGCTTCGGTGGAGGATCTCTGGCTTTCGTTTCCACATTCGCCATCCTCCTTCGTCGTCGACGCGTGGCGTTATGTCACCTGCCAAGGATGAGCAGAACCCCACTGTGAACAAGCTGTAACTTCGTAAACTTTTTGTTAACCGCCCCGTGACACTGTGTGACCAAAGGGAATGCAGAGCCATGACGTGTGCGGGGCGGTACCAGTCTCGAGCCCGGGGGCGGAAGTCGAACGGCAGCCTCATGGCGGTAGCGTGGCAGTAACCCGAAGGAGGCAGGTCATGACAACGGCACATGCCCAAGCTCACCGGCCTGACGGCGGTGCCCCGGTGATGCGATACGTTTTGTTACATGGTGTCGCCATGGCCATCATGCTGGCGATCGGCGGATGTGCCCTCTCGCCAGGCGGACATATCGATCCGGACACCGCAGGGGATTCCCTCGATGCGCGAGTCGACTTGGTGCCGATCACGGTTGGCCTGGTCGATACCCTGTCAAACGAATCGGCCATGCAGCAGATGGCCCGACCCGCGTCGGTGGCGTTGACCAGTGCCATGGCCGATTACCAGTACCTGATCGGGCCCGGCGATGTGCTTAGCATCATCGTCTACGACCACCCCGAGTTGACCATTCCGGCCGGCGCCGAGCGCTCGGCCTCGGAAACGGGTAACCGGGTACAGCCGGATGGCACCATGTTCTATCCGTACGTGGGGCGCATTCGGGTCGCCGGATTGACCCTCGAGCAGGCGCGTCGCTTGCTGACGAGCCGCCTGTCGCGGGTGATTGCGGACCCGCAGATCGAGGTGAGCGTGGCGGCCTTCCGCTCGCAGAAGGCCTATGTCAGCGGTGCGGTCCAGAACCCGGGCATGGTGCCGATCGACATCGAGCCATTGACGGTGCTCGACGCCATCAGCGAGGCGGGTGGGGCGCGCCCGGATGCCGACTGGCACAACGTGCTGCTGACCCGCAATGGTCAAGAGCAGCGGCTGTCGCTGTTCGATCTGCTGCGGCGCGGGGACCTGACCCAGAACCGCCTGCTGCGAGACGGCGACATCCTCCACGTGCCCACCGCCGAGAACCAGAACGTCGTGGTGCTCGGCCAGGTCAATCGCCCCGGCGCCATCGCCCTGGGTAACGAGCGCATTACCTTGACCGACGCCCTGGCCAGGGCGGGCGGAGTCGATGAGTTCCGCGCAGAACCGTCCGGTATCTTCGTGGTGCGCGGCGATCCCGTCGGCAGCGAGAAGCTGGCCACCGTCTACCAGTTGGATATTACCGATGCCACGCGCCTGATGCTGGGGACCCGCTTCCCGCTGCAGCCACAGGATGTCGTCTATGTGACGGCCGCGCCGCTGGCGCGCTGGAACAACGTGATTTCACTGCTGCTGCCGACGCTTTCCCTGCCGGGTGACGTGGGAAGTTCGGCGGATGGGGCCGGATTGCTTTAGGCACCTGAGGAAGGCCGATAGCTCCGAGGGAGCTATCCGGGGTGGTGGTTGGCTCGGGCAGGTCGCCATGTCTGCCCGAGCCCATTGGGTGCTCGGGATGGCGCCGACAGCGAAGAGCTTGCCCGGATGGGGCTCGATAACAACGATAGGGCAACGCAGGAAACCGATATGAACCAGTTCGAAGCGCTGGTCCGTCTGCCGCGTCGTTACAAGCGCGGCATGTTACGTCTGGCCGATACCGTCGTCGTCCTTGCCTCCCTGATGGTGGCCGTGGCGCTGGCCGGGCATTGGGAAACGTTACTGTTGCCGAAGACCTGGCTGGTGCTGGGGGGAGTGACGGTGACCGCGCCATTGATTCTCGGTCCGCTCGGGGTCTATCGAATCGTGTTGCGTTTCATGCATCTAGGTACCCTGGTCGCGCTGATCGTCGGCGTGGGACTGATGGTGTCATTGCTGCTGGTGTTGGATGTTGCGCTGGGCTGGCCGGTGTCCTGGCAGGTGGCGCCGGTATTCGCCATGTTGGCCATCACCGGTATCGGGGGGGTGCGGTTGCTGCTGCGTGAGCTCTACGAGCTGAGCCGGCGACCTCAGCGGCGCTCGGTGATCATCTACGGGGCGGGGGTGGCCGGTGGCGAATTGGCCCGTGCCCTCAAGCACGGTGGCCGCTATCGGCCCCGGGCGTTCGTCGACGATTGGAGAGGCCTGCAAGGCTCACTGGTAGAGGGCCTGCCTGTGCTGCCACCGGAGGCATTGGAGACCTGGATCGAGCGTCTCGATGTCGAGGTGATACTGCTGGCCATGCCCAGCGTGGCCCGCTGCCGACGGCGAGAGATTCTCGAGCGGCTCGCTCGGCTGTCGATTCCCGTGCAGACCATTCCAGGGGCGGAGGATCTGGTGTCCGGGCGTGCTCGTGTCTCGGATACCTGTGATGTCCAGGTCGAGGAGCTGTTGGGGCGCGAGCCGGTACCGCCGTTTCCCGAACTGATCCAGGCCAACCTGCGCGACAAGGTGGTGATGGTGACCGGTGCCGGGGGATCCATCGGGTCGGAGCTGTGTCGGCAGGTGATCGCCCAGCGTCCGCGTGCCCTGGTCATGGTGGATAGCTCCGAGTACGCGCTCTATTCGATCGAGCAGGAGCTCAAGCGCCAGCAGCGCGGCATCGAGTTGCACGCACTGCTGGCCTCGGTGCAGCAGGGTGAACGCATGCGAGAGATACTGGACAGCTTCCATGTCCAGACCGTTTATCATGCCGCCGCCTACAAGCATGTCCCGATGGTGGAGTGCAATCTGGTGGAGGGCCTGCGCAACAACGTTTTCGGTACCTTGACCCTGGCGCTGGCGGCCATCGAGGCCCGCGTCGAGACCTTCGTCATGGTGTCGACCGACAAGGCGGTGCGTCCCACCAACGTGATGGGGGCGACAAAGCGCCTGACCGAACTGATCTGCCAGGCCTTCGCCAACCGTTACGCGGGGGAAAGTCGGCCTTGTTTCAGCATGGTGCGTTTCGGCAATGTCCTGGGCTCGAGTGGCTCGGTGGTGCCGGTATTTCGCCGCCAGATCGAGCGTGGCGGGCCACTGGAGGTCACCCATCCGGAGATTACCCGCTACTTCATGACCATTCCCGAGGCGGCCCAACTGGTCATTCAGGCCGGTGCCATGAGCCAGGGAGGGGAAGTGTTCGTGCTCGATATGGGCGAGCCGGTCCGTATCGCCGACCTGGCCGCCAACATGGTCCGCTTGTCCGGGCTGGAAGTGCGTGACGATCAACATCCCGATGGCGATATCGAGATCGTCTACACCGGGCTGCGGCCGGGCGAAAAGCTCTATGAGGAGCTGCTGATCGGTGAGAACGTCAGTCCGACCCGGCATCCACGCATCATGACGTCCCGAGAGACCTTCTGGGCCTGGGGGAACCTCGAACCCTATCTCGTCGAACTCCACGGCGCCATGCTCGGCTCTCAACATGGGCGTATACAGCAGCTGCTGCTCCAGGCGCCCCTTGGCTATGCACCGGAGGGAAGTCTGGTGGATCTGGTCTGGCAGGCCAGGCACGCGCGGCCGCCGGTTACCCCGACGGCGACGCCTTCGCCCACATCCAGTGCGGTGCTGCTCCAGGAAAGCTTTCGGTCATCCGGCCCGGCGTAGACGACGGTCCGACAGGGAGGTATTGCCATGTACCCTCGCGACGCAGCGGGTCGCCCACGAGAGCCGCGATGCCATGTCGCCTCCTGGTGTCGCGGCCTCGCCACGATGTGGCTCGAGGGATGGGAGGTCGATGACACGGGGTGCTCGACAGGGCGCGCGCCCTGCGGTCACTCGGCTGATGTGGGCACACCAGGCCGAGGGGGCCGGCAATGATCGGAGCAGGGCCATACCGCTCATCCTCCGTCGGTGATCCGGAGGAAGGGGTGCCCCTGCTGGCGCTGCGGCCGATGCAGTGGGAGTGGCGTGAGGCACCGCCACCGCCGGGCGTCGTGCTCGAAGGGCATGAGATTGGCCTGACGCCGGAGGCCTGGCGGTATCTTGCCGACAGGCTGGCGCCATTGCCGCCCGACTGGCCGCAAGAGGTGCATGGTGAGCTTCAGATCAGCGTCAAGTGCCTGGTACTGGCGGCCGGAATGGGGGCGCCGCCGCGATTCGGCGACGGCGATTGGCTGTTGCTGAGCCGTCCCGATGAAGTAGCGGATCTATCGGCGTTGCTGCTCAACCCTCATGGCGTGCACTTTCTCAATCACGCCCGCCATTCGCGCCGGTCCAGCTGGCATTGGCAGCAGCGCGTCGCCCGCATCCACGCTTTCCTCGAGCGCCGCGAGCTGCCGCCCGCGGACGTGCTGATCGATGCCGGACTGGTACTGGAGCTCTACGGCATACGTCGGGCTCACGGCATCGTGCTGTTGTCCCTGGAAGACGTGGAGGCGTGGGAAATGCCATTTCGGGCCGGCGATGACCTGCTGATCCATCATGGCCAGAGCAAACAGGAATTGATCAATGACCCCCGCTACCACCTGGTGGTGGATGGTCTCAAGTTCGTTGCCTTCCACCAGTTGAAATATCTGAAACAGCGCCGCCGTCGCCTCGTTGACCTCAATGACCTGGCCATGATGAACGCACTGGAAGAGGGACGGTTATGGCGACTCTACCTGGGGCGATGGCTCGATATTGGTCTGGTGGCGGTATCGATGCTGCAGCATAGCGTGTCGCGTCTCGCGTGCCGGGTCGGCCTGAGGGCCGGGCGAGGCGCCTGACGCCATGGCTGGGGCAGGGCTCAGCTGTCAGTGATCGTCGGCCCTCTTCAGGGTCGTCAACGAGGATGGAACCATGCCCCAGTTCTCGCTGGTGATGCCGGTGTATAACAAGGAGGCCGTGCTGGCCTCGGCGTTGGCCTGCGTGTATGAGCAGACGCTGCATGATTACGAGCTGATCGTCGTCGATGACGGCTCAACCGATGGGTCCCTGGCGCTGTTGGAGCGCGAAGCCGAGCTGGGGCGATTGCGCCTGCTGCAACGTGACGCACCCGGTCACGGGGGCTATGCCGCCCGCAATCATGGTGCCCTGCACGCCACCGGCCGCTGGCTGGTCTTCTTCGATGCCGGGGACATGTTGCTCTTCGATCATCTCTCCCAGTTTGCCGATGCCATCCTTGCCCATCCTCAACTGGAGCTGTTCATCAACGCCTACCAGATGATGGATGACCACCAGCGGCTGCCGAAGGTGGCTGCTCCGGCCCCCGGGGTGCTGAGTCGACAGCAGGCCCTTGCCGCCCTGGCGCGCAGCGACTTCATCCATATCAACGGTGCCTGCATTCGGCGCGAGCGATTCCAGTCGCTGGGCGGGTTTCCCGATGGCCGTTACCGGCGGGGCGGCGATGCCTACTTCTGGTTGAAGGCGCTTTGTACCCTGGAGGCCATTCATTACGACGCCACCGTCACCAGTCTTTGCATGGTCCAGCGGGGAAGCGGGCCCCGTCCTCCCGTCAACCTGCAGACACAGCATCCCTGGCTCGATGTCCGCGATGAGTGCGAGACCATGCTGAGTCGCTGCGAGCGCCATTACTTGAGAGCGGCGGTGAATCGCAAGGTGCTGGCCTGGGCAATGGAGAAGCGGCGGCAGGGGCAGTCGGTGCGGGGAGACCTGCGCTCCCTGCGGCTCACCGCTCTACGCCCCCGCCATCTCTACCAGGCGCTGAGCCTGTTGATGCCGGCCCCTCCGGAACGGCACGGTCGGCGCCCATGAATCGATGGCGTCAGGTGGAGAGCGCGATGCTGTCGGTCGGAGTGGAATGATGAGTGGCGATCGCCCGCGCACCTTGCGGCGCCTCGCCCGCGCATGGCTATGCCCGTTGGGATGGGGCTGGCCACGCGATCCCAGGCTCTGGGTGTTCGGGGCCTGGCATGGCCGGCGCTATGCCGACAATGCACGCTACCTCTATCGCTACGTGCGCGATCACCAACCCGACCTGCGGGCGGTCTGGCTGGCCGATGACGAGGCCGTGGTTCGTCAGGTGCGCGCCGAGGGCGGGGCGGCGGTCATGGCCTATTCGCGAGCGGGGATACATGCGGCACTGCGTGCCGGGGTGTGCCTGGTGACGCACGGTGCCGAGGATGCCAATGCCGAGGCGACCCTGGGTGGCTTGCTGGTCAACCTGACTCACGGTACGCCGCTCAAGCGCCAGGGACATGATGTCGTCTCCTCGATGGGGGCCGGCCGGCGACCGCTGTCCTGGAGGCGCCTTCCAGGCCTGACCGTGGTGGCGTCACGCACCGGCCGGGAGCGAGTGATGTCGGCCTACGGCCTGCCGGGCTCGACGGTCCTGACGCTCGGCTATCCGCGTTGGGATGGCTTTGCCGAGAATGCCCATGGCCTGCTTCGCCGGCTGGGCGTGGAGCCCCGCGATCATGCCGGCATCGTGCTCTATGCGCCGACGGGGCGGCGTCTCGGGCATAGCAGGCTGGACGTGACCCAGGGTGGCAGACTGGCGGCGCTGGGGGAGTGGCTGCAGCGTGAACGCCTGATGCTGCTGGTGCGTGACGCGACTTCGCTGAGCCGGGAGGAGCGAGAGGTACTGGTGAGCGAGGCGCGGATGCGTGAGATATCGGTGTCCGCACTCGGCGATATCCAGCCCTTGCTGCCGGCGGTGGACATGCTGATCACCGACTATTCCAGCCTGATGTACGATTACGCCTGCCTGGAGCGTCCGATCATCCTGATGGCACCGGATCTCGAGGACTATCTCGAGCACGATGTCGGCCTGTATGGCGATTATCTTGCCGATGCTCCGGGGCCGGTCATCGGCACCTGGGATCAGCTTCCGGTGGCCTGGCGGGACGTCATGGCAGGACGCTACGCCGTCAGGCTGGCGCGATTCGCGGGGAACCATGCCGAGTGGCACGACGGCCAGGCCTGCCCACGTATCATCGACGCGATAAAGCGCCGGCTGGGGCTGCCGCCAGTTCCGGGATGCGGCGGAACGGCGCCCGGGGCCACGACGTCGAGGCGCAACGCCTCATCGCTTCCCGGGCGATCGCCCCGGCGTTGATCCTTTCTCGCCAGCCGCGCGACAGGTTGACGGGCCATGCGAGGTGCGTCGGGCTCAGCTTGTCTCGAGCACCCGCTCGAGTGCCGCCAGCCGGCCTGGCACCAGGGCGTCTTCCACCGCCGTGATGCGCAGCACGTGGCCAAGCCCCGGGTGAGCGGGGCGAGCGATCAGGCGGCCGGCATCGAGGAGTTCGCCATGCACCCGGCCGGCCAGCTCGGCCGTGGGGAGGCGTACGCCGATGAAGTTGGTGGCACTGGGCAGCACGTCGGCGCCCAGTCCGCGGAAGTGGTCGGTCAGACGCTCCCGCCGCCGGATCACCGCGTCGATATGGGCGTGGGTCTCCTCGGGATGATCGAGCACCACTTCGGCGGCGGCCTGCGAGAGAGTGGAGACCGCGTAGTGGATGCGTACTTTCATCAGCATCGCCAGCGTATCGGGCGTGGCGATGGCATAGCCGACCCGCAATCCGGCCAGGCCATGGGCCTTCGAGAGGGTCCGGCAGCGAATCACCCCGGGGAGCACTTCGGCGGAAAAGGCCGAGTCGGCATCGGGGCGGAAGTCGTGGTAAGCCTCGTCGAGCAGCAGCCAGCAGTCCTTCGGCAGCGCGTCGCGCAGCCCCAGGATGGCGTCGTCATCGTGCAGGTGGCCGCTGGGATTGTCGGGGTTGGCCAGATAGACCAGGCGGGCGTTCTCGGCGTGGGCCGCGGCCGCCAGAGCGTCCAGGTCCGGGGCCAGCCGGTGGGGGCCTTCGTCGTAGTCGATTTCCACCAGGCGGCATCCCTGGGCCCGGGCGAAGTAGCCAAAGGTCGGATAGGTGCCGGCCGAGGCGACGGCGGTGACGCCTGGCGTGGCGGTGGCCCGCAGGGCGAGGGCCAACAGGCTGTCGGCTCCGGCGTCTACCAGCAGTGCCTCCAGGGGAATGCCTTGCTGGTCGGCGAGGCGCTGTCGGATCCCCAGCGCTTCGGCGTCGCCATAGCAGTAGATGTGTTCGACCATGGCGTCGCCGAAGCGTTGGCGTAGCGCCGCGTGGGGCATGTCCAGGCCCTCGTTGGAGCCCAGGCGATGGGGAATCTCGCGGCCCAGTCGGCGTTCCAGCACCTTGATGCCGGGGAAGGGGTTGTCGGGGCCTGGAGCGTAGAGGTGGTCGGCGAAACGGGGCATGGTGTCTCCGTGGCAAGGGAATCAGCGCAGCGATAGCCAGATGGCCAGGGCGCACATCAGGGCGAGGAAGGCGCTCAGGCCCAGGCGCGCGACGGGGATGTGCCGATCGCCGTACTGGGTGAGCGTGGGTTGTGTCGGCGAGTAGCGAATGGTCAACGGGCTCCCCGGAGGCGTTCGGGCCAGAAATGCTTCGGCGGCATCGCGAGTGGAAAAGGAGGGAACGTCGTCGAAGCGTCCGTTGTCGGAGCGATACGCGTTCCCCTCCACCTCGAAGCGATAATGCACTCGGGCCAGGAAGCGCTGCGGATGGTCGTCGCGGTCCGCCGGGCGGTGGTGATCGTCGACCACCTCCACTTCGGTATGGTCGACGTTGGCATTCGCGGTCGGCCAGGCATTGACCCGGCGGCGTCGGTAGACGCTGCGGGCCGCCAGCGCAGCGCCGATGCCGCTGGCCAGGGCGATGAGGGGAGCAATGTCGAGCATGTCGGGAGTCCCTATGATCCAGTCCCTGCAACGTATCTTCCAGGACATGATGGCGCCTGGTCGATCCCCTGAAAAGGCCGAACCCACCCGGGCCCTGGCCACGGCCGTACTGCTGTGCGAGGTGATACGCGCCGATTACCGCCTGGAGGCGTCGGAGCTGACGAGGCTGGAGACGATTCTCGTCGAACGATTCGCGCTGGCCGAGTCCGAGGCGACGGCGCTGGTTGAGCAGGCACGAGAGGAGACCGAGAATGCGGTGGATCACCATCGCTTCCTGCGCGCGGTACGCGACGGCTGCGATGATGCCGAGCGAGTCGAACTCGTCAGATTGATGTGGTCGCTGGCGCTGGTGGATGGCGTCAAGGATCCTCTCGAGGAACATCGCATTCGCCGCCTGGCCGAGCTGCTCCATGTCAGCCACGGCGACTTCATTCGCACCAAGCTTGCCGAGGAGGAGCAAGGTCGAGCATCGAACTCGGATTGACGAGGCGACCCGGGCTAGAATGCAGACTCAGGGCTCGCCCTTCGTCGAGCCGGGGTATTCAGGCAAGGGAGATGCAGGATGGCACGTGACATCATCGTTCTGGGCGCGGGCATGGTCGGGGTGTCGGTGGCCTGGCACCTGGCCCGACGGGGACACGATGTAACCCTGTTGGATCGTCGGACGCCGGGGAGGGAAACCTCCTTCGGCAATGCCGGTATCATCCAGCGCGAGGCGGTGCGTCCCTACCCCTTCCCCCGTGACATGTCCACCCTGCTCAGGGTGCTGCCCAATCGTCAGGTCGACATCCGCTATCGTCCCGGTGGCATGCTGCGGGCGGCAGGACCCCTGCTGCAGTACTGGCATAACTCCGCGCCGAGTCGCTATCGACGGATCGTGCCGGAATATGCCTCCCTGATCGAACGATGCCTGGACGCGCATGCGCCGATGATCGCGGCTGCCGGCGCCGAGGCCCTGGTGCGTCGCGACGGCTGGCTCGAGGTCTATCGTGGCGAGACGGCCCTGGCCGCTCGCCTCGCGGATGCCGAGGAAAATGCCTCTCGATTCGGGGTTCGCTATCGCGCTCTGGATGCCCAGGCGCTCGCCGAGCGGGAGCCGAGCCTTTGTGGGCGGCCGGCCGGCGCCATTCACTGGCTGGATCCTTGGACGGTAGCCGATCCCGGTGGCCTGGTGGAGGCCTATGCCCGGGCCTTCGAGGCCGAGGGTGGACGCATCGTCCGGGCTGAGGTCGAGGCACTGGCGTCGCAGTCGGGCGGATGGCGGGTCGATAGTTCCGCGGGGACGTTGTCGGCCGAGTCGCTGGTGATGTCACTCGGCCCATGGTCGCGCGAATGGCTCGAGCGGCTGGGGCTGTCGGTCCCGCTGTTCGTCAAGCGTGGCTACCACATGCATTACGGGAGTGCCGACGAGGCTCACCTGAACCATTGGGTGATGGATGCCGAGGTGGGATACCTGCTGGCACCGATGCAGGCGGGTATTCGCCTGACTACCGGCGCCGAACTCGAGCGACTGGAGGCGCCGCCGCATCTTGCCCAACTGGCCGCCGCCGAGTCGCGCGCTCGCCAGCTCTACCCGTTGGGCGAGCGCCTCGATGCCGAACCATGGAAGGGCGCGCGTCCCTGCACCCCGGACATGAAACCGGTGATCGGGCCGGTACCGGGGCAGCGGGGCTTGTGGTGCGCCTTCGGCCACGGCCATCAGGGGTTCACCCTGGGACCGGCCACCGGCGAGCTGCTGGCGCAGATGATCGACGGCGAGCCGCCGTCAATCGCGATGGAGCCGTTCCGAGTCGATCGCTTCTAGGAGAAGGAGGGGCGCGGCTCGGTTACTGACGGGCCGCCCGCTCCCGGGCGCGACGCTTTTCCAGAATCAGGTGGATCAGCAGCTTGACCGCCAGGGTGATGATGAACACCAGCCAGCCCGCGGTGGCCAGCACGTTGAACAGCAGCATCTTCTGGATGCCGTTGAGCGGCGTGATCAGGTGGTCGATGAGAATGGCCAGCAGGAAGGCCAGGCCGAGGGGCAGGGCGAGGATGTGCATCCACATCTCGGTGCGCCGCTTGCGTACGTGGTAGCGGCTGAGCAGCACGCGAATGGGCCGATGCACGAAGCTGATCAGGATCAGGCTACCGGCGATCAGCAGTGCCGCCAGGGTCGGCTCGATATTGTCGATGTACACCGAATAGCTCACCGACCAATAGACCAGCAACCACATCAGACCGGCCAGGATGGCGACGAGGTCGGCGTAGTGACGTACCTTCGGCATGGTGTCTCCTAGGATAGCTCAGCGCGCATGATACGGCAGATCAGCGTCTGCTGACGAACTTGCGTACCCAATACCAGCGATTGATCAGCAGCGCCAGGAAGATCAGGCTGCAGCCGGCCAGTTGCAACGGTGCCATCGTCTCGCCGTACCAGGCGGCGGCCAGCAGGGCCGTCCAGACGGCTTCGAGCATCAGGATCACCGCCGCATGGCTCGGCGTGGTCATCCCCTGGGCGTGGATCTGCAGGAAGAAGCGCAGGGTGCTGGCCAGCAGCACGCTAGCCGCCAGCCATGCCAGCGTGTGGCCGTCCACCTGGCCGGGCCAAGGTTCGACCACCAGCGAGACGAGGCCCAGCACCAGGCCGACGACGCCGAGTTGCACGGCGGTCAGCGGCAGGGCGGGGATCTGCTTGACGGCCCGCGAATTGGCATTGATCAGCAGCGAGAAGCACAGCGCCGCGCCGGCCATCAGCCATTGTCCCGGCTCCAGGCGAAAGCCGGCGTTCAGCGACAGCAGGGCGAAGCCGAGCAGCGCTACCGGCAGGGCGATCCAGGTCGTGCGCGGTGGTCGGTCGCCGAACAGCAGCCGCGCCATCACCGGGACCAGCAGGATGCCCAGGCTGTTGATGAAGGCGCTCTCGCCGAGATGACGGGAGTGCTGGAGGCCCAGGATCCAGAACCCCAGTGTGGCACTGAACAGCAGCCCGATGGCTCCGGCGCCGGCGAATTCGCGCGCGGCAAGGCGACGCAGGTCGGGGAGGGCGAAGATGGCGAGCAGGCCGCCTGCGAGCAGGAAGCGCGTGCCGATGAACAGCAGCGGTGGCAGGCCTGCCAGCGCCTCCTTGGAGAAGATCCAGCCGGCGGCGGCCAGCAGGGTCACCAGCAACAGCAGCAGATCGGCGCGCAACGGGGGGCGCGAGGCGGGACGAGCAGGCATGGCACTCCGGAGGTCGGCAAAAGGCGAGCTATCTTAGCAGACCAACCAAATCGCGTCCCGCCGGCCGGCCGCATTCCGGTATACTGCCGGCATCGCCGGGCCAGCAGGCCCATCCCCGGAATCGCCGAGACAGGATAGATCGTGACCACCCTGACCCTGACCCGCCCCGACGATTGGCATCTCCACCTGCGCGATGGAGCGGTGCTGTCGGCCGTGGTGCCCGCCAGCGCCCGACAGATGGGCCGCGCCATCATCATGCCCAACCTCAAGCCGCCGGTGACCACCACCGAGCAGGCCCTGGCCTACCGCGAGCGTATCCTGGCCGCGGTGCCGGAAGGGCTCGACTTCGAGCCGCTGATGACACTGTACCTGACCGATCGCACTACGGCCGACGAGATCGAACGGGCGCATGCGTCCGGCCTGGTCCACGCGGTCAAGCTCTATCCGGCCGGCGCGACGACCAATTCCGACTCCGGTGTCACCGACCTGGCGAAATGCGATGCGGCGATCGCCGCCATGGCGCGGCTCGGCATGCCGCTGCTGGTGCATGGCGAGGTCACCGACGCCGAGATCGATATCTTCGACCGCGAGGCGGTGTTCATCGAGCGGGTCATGAAGCCGCTGCTGGAGCGCCATCCGTCGCTCAAGGTGGTCTTCGAGCACATCACCACCGCCGATGCCGCCGCCTTCGTGGCCGAGGCGCCCGGCAACCTGGCGGCCACCATCACCGCCCATCACCTGCTGTTCAACCGCAATCGGATGCTGGTGGGCGGCATCAAGCCCCACTATTACTGCCTGCCTATCCTCAAGCGTGAGCGCCATCGCCAGGCGCTGATCGAGGCGGCGACCTCGGGCAGCGGCAAGTTCTTCCTCGGTACCGACAGCGCGCCCCACGCCAAGGGCGACAAGGAGAGCGCCTGCGGCTGCGCCGGCGCCTACACCGCGCCGGCGGCGCTGGAACTCTATGCCACGGCCTTCGAGGCGGCCGGCGCCCTGGAGCGCCTGGAAGGCTTCGCCAGCCATCATGGGCCGGACTTCTATGGCCTGCCCCGCAATACCGAGACCGTGACCCTGCAGCGCGAGTCCTGGACACTGCCGGAGACCCTGCCTTACGTGGGCGGCGAGGTGATCGTCCCGCTGCAGGCCGGCGAGACCCTGGACTGGAAGCTGAAGGGGTAAGTCGAAAGAGGGAAGGAGGAAGAGCCGGAAGATGCAAGGGGCGGGCTTTTGCTTCCCTCTTCGAGGCGCGTAGCGCCTTGCTTCACTCTTCCTTCTCCAAGCTGGCCAGCTGCTCGTCGAGGAAGGACAGGGCGGCCTCCATGGCGCCGTCGCGGGTCAGGAAGGCGGTGATATGGCCGCGCAGCCGCTGCAGGTAGAGTTCGGCAGGCACCCCGGCCTCGGCCAGGCGGGCGTACATATCGGTGGCATGGTCCACCGGGACCAGGCTATCCAGGTTGCCGTGGAACAGGAAATGGGGGGGAGCGTTCTCCGTCACCTGGCGGGCGGGGGAGGCCAGGCGATAGGCGCGGGGCTTCTCCGCCCGGGTGCCGCCGATGAACTCCACCACCAGGCGGCCGTCGTCGAACTTGAGCAGGTCGCTGGGCAGGCCGCCGGCCACCACCGCCGCCAGGCGAGTGTCCTCTCCGCCGTAGGGGCGATCCAGCGGGCTGCCGGCATGTTGCATGCCGAGCAGGCTGACCAGGTGGGCCCCGCTGGAGTAGCCCACCCCGACGATGCGCTCGGTGTCGATGCGCCAGTCATCGGCATGATCGTGGAGCCAGGCCATGGCCACCTGCAGGTCGTGCAGCTGGGCGGGGAAGCGGTATTCCGGGGCAAAGCGGTAGGCGATGTTGGCGACCACGAAGCCGTGGGCGGCCAGCCGCTCGGCGATCGGTGCCATGTCCTCGGGACCGCGGCGCTGCCAGCCGCCGCCGTGCACCACCAGCGCCGCCGGTCGTTTCGTGTCACCCGGCGTATCGGGCAGGTAAACGCGTGCGCTCAGTGCCTCGGGCCAGTCGGGTGGGGTATAGGGTTGGGCGGGTAGCCGGTGAAAGGCGGTCTCGACGGTAGCCGGTGCGTCCTGCGACGCGCTGGCGGGGGTGCCATCGGTACTGCGCTGGCTGGCGCAGCCCCCGGCGAGCAGGGGCAGGCACAGTACCAGCCCCAGTAGCCGGAAGCGCCACCCTGGCATGGTTCAGCCCTCGGCGGTGGCGTCGGCGGTTGCCGGCTCGGCGAGTCGTGTCACCATGGCGGTAACCATGCGAGTCGAGTGGTCGGCGGCCTGGTCGAGGAACTCCTCGAAGGAGAGATGGTTGTCGCCGCCGCCGGCGATGTCGGACAGCGCGCGGATCACCACGAACGGGCAGCCGTAGAGGTGGCAGGTCTGGGCGATGGCTGCGGCTTCCATCTCGGCGGCGAGCATGGTGGGAAAGCGCGAGCGGGTCGTGGCGACCAGGTCGGGGCAGGCCATGAAGACATCGCCGGTGGCGATCAGGCCTTCGACCACGTTCACTTCGTTCATCGACTCGACGCACTCCCGGGCCACGCGCACCAGGCGCGGGTCGGGCAGGTAGGCTGCCGGCATCTGGGGCACCTGCCCGTGTTCGTAGCCGAACACCACGGCGTCGACGTCGTGGTGGCGCACCTCGCTGGAGACCACCACGTCGCCGATCTCGAGCCCCTCGCCGAAGCCGCCGGCGGAGCCGGTGTTGATGATCGCCTCGGGCTGGTAGGTGTCCAGCAGCAGGGTGGTGCCGATCGCGGCGTTCACCTTGCCGATCCCGGACTGCAGGATCACTACCTCGACGCCATGCAGCCGGCCCTTGTGGAAGGTGGAGCCCACGTGGGTGTGGGTCTCGCTGTCTTCCAGCATGGCCGCGAGTCGTGCGACCTCCTGGGCCATGGCGCCGATGATACCGATGCGTTTCATCAATCCGTTCTCCGCGTAGAAGCGCATGAGGGGTAAGGGTGTGATGTCAGCTCACCGTCCTGCACCAGCGAACAAGCGCTGGTTGGCGTCGTGAGCGCAGCAGGCAATCAGCCTTCTTCGCCGAAGACCTGAGTCCACTCGTCCCGCTTGGCCAGAAAGCCGCGGGCGATCTCCTGGGCGCCTTCCAGGCTGTGGCTGGCGGCCCAGCCGCACTGCATCTCGTTGCAGGCCGGGACTTCGGTGGCCTTCAGCACGTCCTCGAGGGTGCCTTCGAGCAGATCGAGCACGCCCTGGTAGTCGTCGTGATTGATCATGGCGATGTAGAAGCCGGTCTGGCAGCCCATGGGACTGATGTCGACCACCTTGTCGGAGTGGTTGCGCGACAGCTCGGCCATCAGGTGCTCGAGGGAGTGCAGCCCGGGCATTTCCATGTGGTCCTGGTTGGGCTGGCAGATGCGCATGTCGTACTTGTGGATGCTGTCGCCATGCTCGCCGGTCTTGATGTCGGCCAGACGGACATAGGGGGCCTTCACCTTGGTGTGATCCAGGTTGAAGCTTTCGACGTTCATCTTGTCGCTCATCGACGGACCTCGCGAGTCGGTGGAAAACGGTTGCGCATTCTAACGGAGTGGGGCGCAGGGTGCACGGGGACTCTGACCGCCCAGGCGCCTGTCGGCGTAAATCGCTCAGTAAAATGAGCTCCCGCAGGGGCGCCCCACTCCTGGCTCCTCGCTCCTCTCAGGCCATGGCGTCATGCATCTCGGCGGCGAGCAGGGTGTTCTCGAGCAGCGAGGCGACGGTCATGGGTCCCACGCCTCCGGGCACCGGCGTGATGTGGCTGGCGCGGGCGGCGGCGGGCTCGAACTCCACGTCGCCGACCAGGCGGCCATCTTCCTGGCGGTTGATGCCTACATCGATGACCACGGCGTCGTCGCGGACCCACTCGCCCTTGACCAGCCCGGGGCGGCCAACGGCAACGACCAGCAGCTCGGCGCGGCGCACGTGCTCCTCGAGATTGCGGGTGAAACGATGGCAGACGGTGGTGGTGCAGCCCGCCAGCATCAGCTCCAGCGCCATGGGCCGGCCGACGATGTTGGAGGCGCCGACGACGGTGGCGTCCAGGCCGCGCAGGCTGATGCCGGTGTCCTGCAGCAGGGTGATGATGCCCTTGGGCGTACAGGGCCGCAGCAGGGGCAGGCGCTGGGCCAGTCGTCCCAGGTTGTAGGGATGGAAGCCGTCGACGTCCTTGTGAGGCAGGATGCGCTCGAGGATCGGCCGGGCATCCAGGTGCTCGGGCAACGGCAGCTGGACCAGAATGCCGTCGATGGCCGGGTCGGCATTGAGGCGATCGACCAGCGCCTCGAGCTTTTCCTGGGTCGTCTCGGCAGGCAGTTGGTGCTTGATCGACTGGATGCCGGCCTCTTCGCAGGCGCGATGCTTGTTGCGCACATACACCGCGGAGGCCGGGTCCTCGCCCACCAGCACGACGGCGAGCCCGGGCACCCGTCCGCCGGCCTCGCGACGTGCCTGCACCTGACGTGCGACCTGCTGGCGGACTCGGGCGGCAATGGACTTGCCATCGATCAGTTGGGCGGTCATCGAACTTCCCTCTGGTGGTCGGATGGAAAAGAGCCGCGATTTTCGCATGCCCCGGCGTCCAGGCAAAGTGAGGGGGCTTCGGGCTTCGGGCTTCGGGCTTCGGGCTTCGGGCTTCGGGATTCGAGCTTCGGGCTTCGGGCTTCGGGATTCGGGATTCGGGCTTCGAGCTTCGAGCTTCGAGCTTCGGGCTTCGGGCTTCGGGCTTCGGGCTTCGAGCTTCGGGCTTCGGGCTTCGGGCTTCGGGCTTCGGGCTTCGGGCTTCGGGCTTCGGGCTTCGGGCTTCGGGCTTCGGGCTTCGGGCTTCGAGGTGAGTGGTAGGGCGGCGTGGGCTAAACGATTGACCTTCGGGCATTGTGGCTTGACGGCGGCGGAGAGTTCCGTAGAATACGCATCGCTTGGCGAGGCCCCTGCGGCGGCGTCAGGGCCGTGCAAGAGCCGGCGGGGTGTAGCGCAGTCTGGTAGCGCGCCTGCTTTGGGAGCAGGATGTCGGGGGTTCAAATCCCTCCACCCCGACCACAAGCTATTGATTGAATTGAAAGAATTTTGGTCAAGGGCTTGCGGTCAGGCGCTCGGGAACGTAGAATGCGCCCATAGCTCAACCGGATAGAGCAACGGCCTTCTAAGCCGTAGGTTGCAGGTTCGAGTCCTGCTGGGCGTGCCACGTTACCAGTAGTGTCTCGGCTGGCTCGTCTCGGTAGAGCAAAATCGAAGTGGTGGATGTAGCTCAGTGGTAGAGCCCCGGATTGTGGCTCCGGTGGTCGTGGGTTCGATCCCCATCATCCACCCCATTTCGATATCACCTCAGGCAGTGGTGGATGTAGCTCAGTGGTAGAGCCCCGGATTGTGGCTCCGGTGGTCGTGGGTTCGATCCCCATCATCCACCCCATTGCCTTCCTTCCTCTAGTTTTTCTCCCATTATCAAGACATTGCCATTGGTTTTCTCGCAGTTCCGGTGACGGAAGGCGAGGCGTTGCCATGTCTGTGGTTCCCGCATTCTGCGCCTTCACTAAGCATTTTGTAGAGAATCGATGCCAAGCCCTTGTCTAATGGGTGTCGTGTCCCCATATGTAGGCCCATGGTGCTTGCCACTGCGCGGCGGGATTCATAGAATTCTCGCCTTTGAACGTTTCACGCTTTCCACACAGAACACGCCCCAGTCGGTAGAGGACATTTCATGCAAGTTTCCGTCGATACGACCTCCCAGATTGAACGCCGCATCAAGGTGCAGGTGCCGGCCGCCGAAATCGACGAGGCCGTCGCCGCTCGCCTCAAGGACGCCGCCAAGAACGTTCGCCTGGACGGCTTCCGCCAGGGCAAGGTGCCGATGTCCGTGATTCGCCAGCGCTACGGTCGCGGCGTGCGCGATGAAGTGGTCGGCGAGGTGATGCGCGAGCGCTACGTCAAGGCGATCACCGACGAGAACCTGAACCCGGCCGGCTATCCCGAGATCGAGGCCAGCGTCAACGAAGCGGGCAAGGACCTGGAGTTTACCGCGACGCTGGAGGTCTACCCGGAAGTCGAGCTGGCGTCCATCGAGGGCACCGAGGTCGAGCGCCCGGTGGTCGAGGTGACCGATGCCGACATCGACGAGATGATCGAGACCCTGCGCAAGCAGAATGCTGCCTGGGAAGAGGTCGAGCGTGCCGCCGAAGACGGCGATCAGGTCAATATCGACTTCCAGGGCTTCCTGGGCGATGAGCCCTTCGAAGGCGGCAGCGCCGAAGGTCACGACCTGGTGATCGGTTCCGGCAGCTTCATTCCCGGCTTCGAGGAGCAGCTGGTCGGTGCCAAGGCCGGTGAGGACAAGGAACTCAAGGTCACCTTCCCCGAGGACTACCAGGCCGAGCAGCTGGCTGGCCAGGAAGCGACCTTCAAGGTCAAGGTCAATGCCATCAAGGCCCAGGCCCTGCCCGAGATCGACGCGGCCTTCGTCGAGAAGTTCGGCGTCGAGGACGGTGATCTGGCCAAGTTCCGTGACGAGATCACCAAGAACATGAACCGCGAGGCCGGTCAGGCCGTCGAGAATCGCGTCAAGCAGCAGGTGCTCGAGGCCCTCAAGAAGGCCAACGACATCCCGGTGCCCCAGGCGCTGATCCAGCAGGAGACCGATGGTCTCAAGCGCCAGGCTGCCCAGCAGTTCGGTCTCGGCGAAGACTTCGACGTCAGCCAGCTGCCCAACGAGCTGTTTGCCGAACAGGCCAAGAGCCGGGTGCAGATCGGCCTGCTGCTGGCCGAGGTGATCAAGGTCAACGAGCTCGACGCTTCCGACGACGAGATCAAGGCCAAGGTCGAAGAGCTGGCTCAGCAGTACCAGGAGCCGGAGCAGGTGGTCGAGTATTACCTGAGCAACGACCAGATGAAGAACCAGGTCAAGTCAGCCATTCTGGAAGAGAAGGCCGTCGACGTACTGCTCGGCCAGGCCAGCGTCAAGGACGTCGAGATGAGCTACCAGGATGCCCTGGCGGCCGCCCAGCAGCAGGGTGGCGAGGCCGAGGAAGACGCCGACGAGGCCGAAGAGCAGGCCTGATCCCTGTTCCGGCCTTCCCGCCCGGCCGTGCAGGACGGGCGGGAAGTCAGGCGTCGCTTCCATACACCGGATGCAAGGACATCACCCATGAGCAACGAGTTCGATATCCAATCCGCCGGCGGCCTGGTGCCGATGGTGGTCGAACAGAGCGCACGCGGCGAGCGGGCCTACGACATCTACTCCCGCCTGCTCAAGGAGCGTGTGATCTTCCTGGTGGGGCCGGTGGAAGACTACATGGCCAACCTGCTGGTGGCCCAGCTGCTGTTCCTCGAGTCCGAGAATCCGGACAAGGACATCCACCTCTACATCAACTCGCCGGGTGGTTCGGTGACGGCAGGCATGTCGGTCTATGACACCATGCAGTTCATCAAGCCCGACGTCTCGACCGTGTGCATCGGCCAGGCGGCGAGCATGGGCGCGCTGCTGCTGGCCGGGGGCGCGGCAGGCAAGCGCTACTGCCTGCCCAATTCGCGGATGATGATCCACCAGCCGCTGGGCGGCTACCAGGGCCAGGCGTCGGACATCGAGATCCACACCCGCGAGATCCTCGGCATCCGCGAGCGGCTCAACCAGATCCTGGCGCATCACACTGGTCAGGACATCGAGACCATTGCCAAGGATACCGACCGCGACAACTTCATGAACGGCGCTCAGGCAGCGGAATATGGTCTGATCGACGCCGTGCTGGATAAGCGGCCGACATCCTGATAGCGTGAAATCAACCACGCTCTGATTGATTCCCGGCGGTCTTCGGGCCGCCGCTGCGAGAGAGGTACGCGAATGGCCGACGGCAAAGGCAAGGACGAAGGCGGCAAGCTGCTGTACTGCTCGTTCTGCGGCAAGAACCAGAACGAGGTGCGCAAGCTGATTGCCGGCCCATCCGTCTATATCTGCGATGAGTGTGTCGATCTGTGCAACGACATCATTCGCGAGGAGGTGCTCGATGCCGATGCCGAGAGCGATGAAGAGCGTCTGCCTGCCCCCCGCGAGATTCGTCACACCCTCGACGACTATGTGATCGGCCAGGACCGCGCCAAGATGGTGCTGTCGGTGGCGGTCTACAACCACTACAAGCGGCTTCGTCACGGCACCAAGGATGACGTGGAGCTGGGCAAGTCCAACATCCTGCTGATCGGCCCGACCGGTAGCGGCAAGACGCTGCTGGCCGAGACGCTGGCCAGGCTGCTCAACGTTCCGTTCACCATCGCCGATGCCACGACTCTCACCGAGGCGGGCTACGTCGGCGAGGATGTCGAGAACATCATCCAGAAGCTGCTTCAGAAGTGCGACTATGACGTGGACAAGGCCCAGCGGGGCATCGTCTACATCGACGAGATCGACAAGATCTCGCGCAAGTCGGACAACCCGTCCATCACCCGTGACGTGTCCGGTGAGGGGGTTCAGCAGGCACTGCTCAAGCTGATCGAGGGCACTACCGCCTCGGTGCCGCCGCAGGGCGGGCGCAAGCATCCCCAGCAGGAGTTCGTGCAGGTCGATACCACCAACATGCTGTTCATCGTCGGCGGCGCCTTTGCTGGCCTCGACAAGGTCATCCGTGACCGTGCCGAGAAGGGTGGCATTGGCTTCAACGCCGAGGTGAAGAGCAAGGACGAGACCAAGGGCGTCGGCGACCTGCTGCTCGATGTGGAACCCGAGGATCTGGTCAAGTTCGGTCTGATTCCGGAGTTCGTCGGCCGCCTGCCGGTGATCGCGACCCTTACCGAGCTGACCGAGGATGCGCTGATCCAGATCCTGACCGAGCCCAAGAACTCGCTGATCAAGCAGTACGGTCGGCTGTTCGAGATGGAAGGCGTGGAGCTGGACTTCCGTGAGGATGCCCTGCGTGCGGTGGCCGGCAAGGCCATGGCGCGCAAGACCGGTGCCCGCGGACTGCGCTCGATCCTCGAGTCGGTGCTGCTCGACACCATGTACGAGATCCCGTCTCTGGAGGGGGTGACCAAGGTGGTGATCGATGCGTCGGTGATCGCCGGCGAAAGCGAGCCGCTGCTGATCTACTCCCAGCAGGAGCAGCCGCGGGTCGACGGCACTGACGGCTAGCTGGCTCCCGCCCCGTACGTCTCGCCGCGTCGAGACGAACGCGAGGGAGTTGCAACAGGCTTGCAACGAAAGGGCCGCCCCGGCGGCCCTTTTGTTTGCCGTGACGCCGGCCTTGGTCTTGCAATGCGCGACCGCCGCCCCCACTCCCTAGGTATCCATCCGATCGTTTGAGGAACGTCTGCGATGCAGCAGAACGCCGAACAGACCTTGAGTCTGCCCCTTTTGCCGCTGCGGGACGTGGTCGTCTACCCGCAGATGGTCATCCCGCTGTTCGTCGGCCGCGAGAAATCCATCCAGGCGCTGGAAGCCGCCATGGAGGCCGACAAGCGGGTGCTGCTGGTGGCGCAGCGCGAGGCCAGCAAGGACGATCCCGATAACGAGGACCTGTTCGCCATCGGCACCGTGGCCGAGATCATGCAGCTGCTCAAGCTGCCCGACGGCACCGTCAAGGTGTTGATCGAGGGTGAGTCCCGGGCCGATATTCGCGACATCCTGGCCGTGGACGACGGCTACAGCCGCGCCGAGGTGGTGCTGCGCGAGAGCGAGCCGCTCACCGAGCGCGAGCAGGATGCCCTGGTGCGTGTGCTGCTCAACCAGTTCGAGCAGTACGTCAAGATGTCCAAGAAGGTACCCAACGAGGTGCTCAACTCACTGTCGGGCATCGAAGATCCGAGTCGGCTGGTGGACACCATCTGCGCCCACCTGTCGCTGAAGATCGACGACAAGCAACAGCTGCTAGAGATGGATCGGGTGCGCGACCGTATCGAGCACCTGATGGCGCTGATCGAGTCCGAGATCGACCTGCTCCAGGTGGAGAAGCGCATACGCTCGCGGGTCAAGGACCAGATGGAAAAGTCCCAGCGCGAGTACTATCTGAACGAGCAGATGAAGGCCATCCAGAAGGAGATGGGCGAGCTCGAAAATGCGCCCAACGAGGCCGACAAGTACGAGCAGGCCATCGAGAGCTCGGGGATGCCCAAGGAGGCCGCCGACAAGGCCAAGCAGGAGCTCGGCAAGCTGCGCATGATGGCGCCGTCCTCCGCCGAGGCCACGGTGGTCCGCTCCTACCTGGACTGGCTCATCTCGGTGCCGTGGAAGAAGCGCACCCGGGTGCGTCACGACCTGGCCCACGCCCAGCAGGTGCTGGATGAGGATCACTATGGCCTGGAAGAGGTCAAGGAGCGCATCCTCGAGTACCTGGCGGTGCACAAGCGGGTCAAGAAACTCAAGGGGCCGGTGCTGTGCCTGGTGGGGCCGCCCGGGGTCGGCAAGACTTCGCTGGGGCAGTCCATCGCTCGGGCCACCAATCGCAAGTACGTGCGCCTGGCGCTCGGCGGGGTGCGCGACGAGTCGGAGATCCGCGGTCACCGTCGCACCTACATCGGCTCGCTGCCCGGCAAGATGATCCAGCGGATGAGCAAGGCAGGGGTCAAGAACCCGCTGTTCCTGCTCGACGAGGTCGACAAGATCGGCATGGATCACCGCGGCGACCCGGCCTCGGCGCTGCTCGAGGTGCTCGACCCGGAGCAGAACGACAAGTTCAGCGACCATTACCTGGAGCTCGACTACGACCTGTCCGAGACGCTGTTCATCTGTACCGCCAACTCGATGAATATTCCCGGCCCGCTGCTCGACCGCATGGAAGTGATCCGGCTGCCCGGCTATACCGAGGACGAGAAGCTGGCCATCGCCAAGCGCTACCTGGTACCCAAGCAGCTCAAGGCCAACGGCTTCAAGGAAGACGAGCTCAGCTTCGCCGACGAGGCGCTGCTGGAGCTGATCCGTTACTACAGTCGTGAAGCCGGGGTGCGCGAGCTCGAGCGCCAGATCGCCAAGGTCTGCCGCAAGGTGCTGCGCGAGCGCCTCGAGAAGGAGGGCAAGGAGGGCGCCCAGGCGCCTGTCGCGCTGACCGCTGCCGATATCGAGGGCTATGCCGGCGTACGGCGTTACAGCTATGGGCTGGCCGATCAGCAGGATCAGGTGGGGCGCGTCACCGGCCTGGCCTGGACCTCGGTGGGCGGCGAGCTGCTCAACATCGAGTCGGTGGTAACGCCTGGCAAGGGACGTATCAACAAGACCGGCTCGCTGGGCGACGTCATGAAGGAGTCGGTGAGTGCGGCCCAGACCGTGGTGCGGGCGAGGGCGACGTCCTTTGGCATCGATCCCGAACGGTTTGAGAAGGAAGACCTGCACATTCACGTGCCTGAGGGTGCCACGCCCAAGGACGGCCCGAGTGCCGGCATCGCCATGGTCACCGCCATGATCTCCGCCTACACTGGTCGGCCGATACGCTGCGACGTGGCCATGACCGGGGAGGTCAATCTGCGCGGCGAGGTACTGCCGATCGGCGGCCTCAAGGAGAAATTGCTGGCCGCCAGGCGCGGTGGTATAAAGACGGTTCTCATTCCGGAAGAGAACCGCCGTGACTTGAAGGAGGTTCCGGACAACATCAAGGACGCACTCGATATCCGGCCTGTGCGCTGGATCGACGAAGTTCTTGAGGTGGCTCTGAGTGAAAAGCTGGGGAGCCAAGAAGGTGAATCTCGAGCGGAAGATACGGTATCTTCTCACTCGATGATTAGTACGCACTGACGACTTTTTCCCCATGATGCCGAGGACGAAACCCCGGTATGATGGGGATTGTCAGGGATGGTTGCTTGACAGGCGTTTCATCGCATTGCTATAAATTACCGCCATGCTGTGATCGCGTCAGTCAGCCGTAAGTCTCGCCGATTAGAGCCAATTTACGTAACAGTCAAGGGGTGAAGTGTGAACAAGTCCGAGCTGATCGAAGCCATTGCCGCGTCTGCCGATATTCCCAAGGCGGCCGCCTCCCGCGCGCTGGACGCCATGGTCGATGCCGTGGCAGACAGCCTGAAGAAGGGCGACAGCGTTTCCCTGGTGGGTTTCGGCACCTTCACCGTCAAGGAGCGTGCGGCCCGCACCGGTCGCAACCCGCAGACCGGTGAGCCGATTCAGATCAGCGCCGCCAAGGTGCCGAGCTTCAAGGCCGGCAAGGCGCTCAAGGATTCCGTCAACTGAGGAGGCGTCTTCGCCGTCCTCGATGACGTATCCCTACAGGCGCACCGCTGTCGCGGTGCGCCTGTTTTGTTTTCGGGGCCCCGGTGGGGCCGGTCGGTCCGTCCCCGTCGCGAGGCCAGCAAGGATGCGTATAATGTGGCGCGTCCCGATCCACAAGATCCACAGAGGCCTGCATGCTGCAAAGTATTCGTGACCGCTCCACCAGTTGGGGCGCCAAGATCCTGGTCGGTGCCGTGGTGGTGACCATGGCGCTGTTCGGCGTGGAGTCCCTGGTGGGACTGCTGGGCAGCGACGGCGAGGAGATCGCCAAGGTCAACGGCGAGCCGATCACGCGTCAGCAGCTCGAGCTGCAGGTGCAGCGAGCCATTCGCAGTGGCCAGGTGCCGCCCGAACAGGAGCGTCAGCTGCGTGCCCAGATGCTCGATGCCCTGATCGGCGACCGCCTGATGGCTCAGTACGCGGAAGAGGGTGGTCTGCACCTGTCCGAAGCACAGCTTGATCAATTGATCGTCACCCTGCCCGAGTTTCAGGACGCCGACGGTCGCTTCGACCAGGACCTGTTTCGCAATCGCCTGGCCAGCGCCGGCTTCACCCCGCTGGCCTTCCGCGATCAGCTTCGCCAGGACATGAAGCGTCGCCAGATTCAGCAGGGGCTGGCCGCCAGCGAGTTCAGCCTGCCGAGCGAGCAGGCGCGCCTTGCCGAGCTGCAGCGCCAGACACGCAGTTTCCGCCACTACGCCTTGACGCCCGCCGACCTGGCCCAGATCCCGGAGGTCAGTGAGGCTGATCTCCAGGCCTATTACGAGGCCCATGGCGAGGACTATCAGCGTCCCGAACAGGTCAAGCTGGCCTACGTGTTGCTCGACAAGCAGGCCATGGCCGATGAGGTGGAGGTCGGTGAGTCCGCGCTTCACGAGGCTTGGCAAGCCGAGGCCGCCGACGCCGACCGGCGCGTTTCCCACATCATGGTGTCCTTCGGCGATGAGCGTACCCGCGAGGAGGCCATGGCGCGCCTCGAGGACGTCAAGGCGCAGCTGGCCGAGGGCAAGGACTTCGCCGAACTGGCCGCCGAGTACTCCGACGACACCTCGACCAGCGACGAAGGCGGTGACCTTGGCGTGATCAGCCGCGGTTTCTTCGACAAGGCCTTCGAGGATGCGGCCTTCGCGCTTCAGCAAGGCCAGGTGTCGGACATCGTCGAGACGGACAATGGCCTCCACCTGATCAAGGTGACCGAGCTCGATCGTCCGCCGTTCGAGCAGGCGCGTGAACGCCTGAAGCGCCAGGTGGCCATGCAACGCGTGCGTGATGACTTCAACGACAAGGCGCAGCAGCTGATCGACCAGAGCTTCGCCGCCGAAGACCTGGCCAGCGTGGCCGACAGCCTTGGCCTCGAGCGCCAGGAGAGCGACTGGGTCGGACGCGACCAGGCCGAGGGCGTGCTGGCCGAGCCCGGCGTGATGCGGCAGGCCTTCAGCTCCGACGTGCTGGAGGAGGGCTTCAACAGTGAGGTCATCGAGCTGGACGAGAATCGCCGCATGGTGCTGCGCGTGCTGGATCATCGCGACGCGACGACCTTGCCGCTTGACGAGGTGCGCGAGGACGTGGCCGCCGCCGTCGAGTCCGAGAAGACTCGGGATGCCTTGCAGGCTCGTGCCGACGAAATGCTGGCATCGCTGCGCGGCGGCGAATCGCTGGGCCTCGATTGGCAGCGCGAAGAGTCGCTCAGCCGCCAGGGCGATGGCCAGCTCAGCCAGCCGGTGATCCAGGCGGCCTTCCGCCTGCCGCATCCGGAGGACGGTGAGACCGTCTATGGTCGTGCCTCCGACGGCGAGCGTGTCGTGCTGATCGGCCTCGAGTCGGTGACGGCCGGTGAGGCCAATGAACAGATCGAGTCCTTCGTGGCGCGCATGGCCCAGCAGCTGCGCTCACAGTCCGCGGTCAACGGCCTGCAGACCTACCTGCGCGAACAGGCCGATATCACCCGGCCCTGATGGTGGAAGAAGAGTGATACGAGAAAGGGGGTGAAAGCCCCCTTTCTCCGGTCGTGCTTTTATACCGTTATCTCAATGTCGCGCCCCGTGTTCGAACCCTCATCGTGGGGCGTCGAGGCAAGCCGCGTGGGGCAGGACGCCCGATACCGGAGCGTGCCAGGATAATGGCATCTTCACCGTGGAGGAGTGTTCATGACCCAGGCGCCGCTCGCCGACATCCCCGTTCACCTGATTACCGGCTTCCTGGGCAGCGGCAAGAGCTCGTTGATCCGTCACCTGATCGATCACAAGCCGGCTGGAGAGCGCTGGGCCATCCTGGTCAACGAATTCGGTCGGGTCGGGATCGATCAGACCTTCTTCGCCGGACGTGACGATGTGGCGGTCCAGGCCCTGCCGGGCGGCTGCCTGTGCTGTCAGCTTGCCACGCTGCTGCAGACGAGCCTGGTCCAGCTGCTGCGCCGCCAGCGTCCCGATCGACTGATCATCGAACCGTCGGGTCTCGGCCATCCTGCCGGGCTGCTCGATATGTTGCGGGGCGAGGCCTTCGTCGGCGTGCTCGATCTGCGTGAGGTAATAACGGTGCTGGATCCGCGACGCCTGGACGACCGTCGGGCGCTCGAGCACGCCACCTTTCGCGACCAGCTGGCACTGGCGGATGGCATCGCCCTGACCATGACCGATCTGGTCATCCCGGAGCGCCTCGACGCGGCCCGTGACTGGCTGGCCGCGCAACTGACCGGTGCGCCCTGGGTGGAGGACGCGCCATACGGCCGGCTGCCCCCTGGACGTGTGCTGGAAGGTGCTCCGCATCGCGCGGCGGATGCGGTGGCTCGTCCGTCGACCCATCAGGCGCAGGCGGAGCGTCCGGTCCCATGGCTGGATCTGGACGCCCGGGCGCCGATGCCGGGTGCGCCGGTGCGTGAGCAAGGGGCGTCGCTTGGTCATGTCAGTTTGGGGTGGCGCTGGCATGCCGAGGAGATCTTCGAGCGTGCGGCCCTCCAGCGTTGCCTGGATGGCCTGCCGGCCGGGCTGCGCGTCAAGGGGGTGTTCCGTATTGTCGACGGCTGGATCGCCTTCAACCGCGTTGCGGGTCATGAACCGGCGAGCGCTAGCGAGTGGCGGCGCGACTCGCGGCTGGAAGTGATCGGCGCGCCGGGGAGCCTGCCGGATGCCGACGCCCTGGAGGCCGAGCTGGCTGCCTGTCGCGTGTGACTACCGCCAGCGATGTCAGGCGTGAGGGTGGACCAGCGGCTGTGATGTATCGGCAGGAGAGGCGGCGGACGGTTCTGGCAGGCCGTGCTGGCGACAGGCCGCGATCAGGGTGTTGTGCAGCAGGCAGGCGATGGTCATGGGGCCGACGCCGCCCGGCACCGGAGTGAGCGCGCCGGCCACCCGCGATACGCTGGCGGCATCCACGTCCCCCACCAGGCGGCGCTCTTCGCCGTCGCCGAGGCGCGTAATGCCCACGTCGATCACGGTCGCTCCCGCCTTGACCCAGTCGCCCTGAACCAGGCCGGGCTGGCCGACCGCGGCCACCAGGATATCCGCCTGCCGGCACACCTTGGCCAGGTTGACGGTTCGTGAGTGTGCCACGGTGACGGTGCAGTCCTCGCGCAGCAGCAGGCTCGCGAGGGGGCGACCGACGATGCGCGAGCGGCCCAGGATCACGGCGTGTCGTCCGGCGAGTTCGCCGAGGTGCGAGGCCAGCAGGCGTACGCAGCCCAGCGGGGTGCAGGGCGCCAGGCCCTTGCCGCCGGCCGCCAGGGAGCCGACGTTGAGGGGATGGAAGCCGTCGACGTCCTTGGCTGGATCGATGGCGTGAATCACCGCTTCCGGATCGATGTGTGTCGGCAGCGGTAGCTGGACAAGGATGCCGTGAACGCCGGGATCGGCGTTCAACTCGGCGATCAGGGCCAGCAGTTCGCGCTGGGGCGTGCTGGCCGAGAGGGTATGCTCGACGGAACGCATGCCGACCTCGCGGGCATGCTGCCCCTTGCGCCTCACATAGACCTGGCTGGCCGGATCCTCGCCGACCAGAATCACGGCCAGGCCGGGGACCACATCTTGCGTATGAGTAAGCCGTTGCACCTCGCCGGCCACTGCGTCGCGCAGTTCCCTGGCCTGTGTCTTGCCGTCGATCAGCGTCGCCATGGCATGTTCGCTCTTGGTGAAGGCTCTTGGCCGATGGGCCTATCCTGCCCGAGTCTAGGGCAGGCAGCCACGGCCACTGTTCCCGCGACGACGCCGGGTGTCACGGACGCGACGGTCGTCCTGCGCTATGTCGTTGTCGTCCTGATGGAAGTGGCGAGCGACATGGCTGCATAGCCTGACAGAAAGCCCCGCTGGCCGGGGTGGTGGTGCGTAACGGCGAGGACGGTCCCATGTATGCAGTGCGTCGCTGGGTGGTTCGCCATGCTCGGGCCTTCGAGTTGCTCTATGACGGTTTCGAGCCGCTACTGCGCGCGCTTGCGCCGCTGGTGGCGCGTCTCGGTCCCGAACGCCTGGAGCGCCCGATCGCGGCGCTCGAGCGGTGGGTCAAGGGTTTCCTTTTCGACTGCCGGATGTGCGGCCACTGCGTGTTGAGCTCCACCGGCATGGCCTGCCCGATGAACTGCCCCAAGCGGCTTCGCAACGGGCCCTGTGGCGGGGTGCGCCCCGACGGTGGCTGCGAGGTGAAGCCGTCGATGCGCTGCGTATGGTTGGAGGCCTGGGAGGGCAGTCGACGCATGAAGCATGGCGACCGCATCCAGGTGGTGCAGCTGCCCGTGGACGATGCCGACCAGGGTGCCTCCTCCTGGCTCAAGGTGGTGCAGGGCGAACATGGCAGGGACCGTGAGGCACGCACATGAAGTTCGACGATGAGCCCGTCCCCGGCTACTCGCTGCCGATCCTGCCCGGCCATGTGTCTCCCGGGAGGCTGGAGCGGGTACTGCGCGCTGGTCGCTTCGCAGTGACCACCGAAATCGATCCGCCCGACTCCGCCGACCCGGCCGAGGTGCTGCAGCGAGCGGCCATCTTCGACGGCTATGTGGATGCCATCAATGCCACCGACGGTTCGGGAGCCAACTGCCACATGTCCAGCGTCGGGGTGTGCTCGCTGCTGACGCGGGTGGGCTATGCCACGATCCTGCAGATGTCCTGCCGCGACCGTAACCGCATCGCCATGCAGGGCGAGATTCTGGGGGCCGCGGCCATGGGGGCCTGCAATCTGCTGTGCCTGACCGGCGATGGCGTTCAGGCCGGCGATCATCCCGAGGCGCGTCCTGTCTTCGACCTGGACTCCATGTCGCTGCTGGGCCTGGCTCGTCGCATGCGTGACGAGGCACGCTTCGAGAGCGGGCGGGCGATCACGTCGCCGCCACGCATCTTCCTCGGCGCCGCCGAGAATCCCTTCGTGCCGCCGGCCGCCTGGCGGGCAGGACGCCTGGCCAAGAAGGTGGCCGCCGGGGCGCGCTTCATCCAGACCCAGTACTGCTTCGATGTGCAGAAACTGCGCGAATTCATGGCCGAGGTCGTCGACACGGGCGTGCTGGAAGGGCCCGACCGGGCCTTCGTGCTGGTGGGGATGGGGCCGCTTGCTTCGGCCCGCAGTGCCCGCTGGATTCGCGATAACGTACCCGGGGTGCACATCCCCGATGCGGTGATCCGGCGCCTGGAAGGGGCCCGTGATCAGCGGGCCGAGGGCGAACGACTGTGCCGTGACATTCTCGCGGAGGTGCGTGAAGTCGAAGGGGTGAGCGGCGCCCACATCATGGCCTATCGCCAGGAGTCCACGGTGGCGCGGATCATCGAGGAGACCGGCGTGCTCGAGGGACGTGTGCCCTGGTATCCCGGGCGTGACGATCCGGCCGAACTCAACCCCGAGGCACCGGATGCCGCCCCTTGCCATCTCACCGCCACCGACTCCGGATAAAGCCGGCATCCGCAACGATGGCGACGCGCCGGGGCATGGCCACGGTGGATGCGTTGGCGCTTTTCTTCTGCGATCCTTTCGCGCCTCATCCGATAACCGGTAGGGGCGCTGGCGCTGATCCCCCGGCTCCTCAGCCTTTCAGCGGAAAGTCGCGAAGCACCGGCGGCTGCCCGGCGACGATCTCGATTTCCCAGCCCCGTTCCGGCTGCCAGTCGCCCAGTACGTAGCGACGCGCGGGGGTGCCATCGAGGTCGAGGTCGTGAACCGCGGGGCGATGGGTGTGGCCATGGATCATCGTGGCCACGCCGTGTTCGCGCAGTGCCTCGACCACTTCCTCCGGCGTCACGTCCATGATGTCCTCGGCCTTGTTGGAATTGGCTTCACCGGACTGGTCGCGCAGCTGTCTGGCCAGCGCCAGACGATCGGGAATCGGCATGGCGAGAATCTGCGCCTGCCATTGCGGATCGCGGGCCTGGGTGCGGAAGGCCATGTAGGCCTCATCCAGGGTGCACAGGCTGTCGCCGTGCATCAGCAGCACGCGCTCGTCGCCGAGGGTGACCACGCTGGGGTCGGCGAGCAGGGTCGCGCCGGCGGCCTCGGCGAAGCGTTCCCCGAGCAGGAAGTCGCGGTTGCCGTGCATCAGGTAGATTGCGGTGCCGGCCTGTGAACGGCGCTTCAGGGCCTCGGCGATGCGCGCGGCCAGCGCGGCGGTACCTGTGGGATCGGCGGCGCCGAGGTCCAGCAGGTCATCGCCGATCCAGGCCTCGAAGAAGTCGCCGAGGATGTAGAGCGCCTCGGCGTGCACTGCGCGCTCCTCCAGCCAGGCGAGGAAGCCCTCGGTGATGGCCGGGGCGCCCGGATGCAAATGGAGATCTGAGATCAGCAGGGTCGACATGGCGTCTCTCGCGGGCAGCGGATTGAAGACGGCGCACCCGCCGAGGGGCGGGTGCGGAGGGGGCGAGTTCTCGAAGCGGTCAGGCGTCGGCGTCGTCCTGGACGTAGGCGCGCTGGAGGATCACATCCTCGGCGGGGACGTCGGCATGCATGCCGCGTCGCGTGGTCGGCACCGCCTTGATGCGGTCCACCACGTCCATGCCATCGACTACCTCGCCGAACACGCAGTAGCCCCAGCCTTGCAGGTTCTTGCCGCGATGGTTGAGAAAGTCGTTATCGGCCACGTTGATGAAGAACTGGGCGGTGGCCGAGTGGGGATCCTGGGTGCGCGCCATGGCCAGGGTGCCGCGGGCGTTGACCAGGCCGTTGTCGGCCTCGTTGTCGATCGGGTCGCGGGTCGGTTTCTGGTTGAAGTCCAGGTCGAAACCGCCGCCCTGAACCATGAAGCCGTCGATGACGCGGTGGAAGAGGGTGTTGTCGTAGAAGCCGTCGCGCACGTACTGCTCGAAATTGGCGGCGGTCTTCGGCGCCTTGTCGTGGTTCAAGGCGACGTGAATATCGCCGAAATTGGTCTGCAAGATGATCATCACGGTGTCCTGTCTTCTCGAAGCGGGATGCCTTGGCGCCCTATGGGCAGGTGGCGCTATAATAGCCGTTTTGCGTCGATGCGCGAAGCCGTGGCCAGGCCCGCGGCTTCGCGACGACAGGCCAGCGTTCAACCAGAGGTTGCCCAATCAACATGACCAGCGAGACCACCAGCGCGCCGAACTTCATTCGCAACCAGATCCGCGAAGAGATCGAGGCAGGCCGACAGGGGAAGATCGTCACCCGCTTCCCGCCGGAGCCCAACGGCTTCCTGCACATCGGCCATGCCAAGTCGATCTGTCTGAATTTCGGGCTCGCCGAGCAGTTCGGTGGCGACTGTCATCTGCGCTTCGACGATACCAATCCGGCGAAGGAAGAGCAGGCCTACATCGACGCCATCAAGGAAGACGTCAGCTGGCTGGGCTACGAGTGGGCGGGGCCGGTGCGTTTCGCCTCGGACTATTTCGATACCCTCTACGAGTGGGCCCAGCACCTGGTGCGCGAGGGCAAGGCTTACGTCGACGACCTCTCTCCGGAGGAGATGCGCGAGTACCGCGGCACGCTCACCGAGCCGGGACGGCCGAGCCCCTATCGCGAGCGCAGCGTGGATGAGAACCTCGACCTGCTGGAGCGCATGCGGGTCGGTGAGTTTGCCGAGGGCGAGAAGGTGCTGCGTGCCAGGATCGACATGGCTGCGCCCAACATCAACCTGCGCGATCCGATCCTCTATCGCATCCGTCATGCTTCCCATCACCAGACCGGCGACACGTGGAAGATCTATCCGTCCTACGACTTCACCCACGGCCAGTCCGATGCCCTGGAAGGCGTGACTCATTCGGTATGCACCCTGGAGTTCGAGGATCACCGGCCGCTCTACGAGTGGTTCCTGGACAACCTGCCGGTGCCGGCCAAGCCGCGCCAGATAGAGTTCGCGCGTCTCAACCTCAACTACACCCTGACCTCCAAGCGTAAGCTCAAGCTGCTGGTGGACGAGCACATCGTCGACGGCTGGGACGACCCGCGCCTGCCGACCCTCTCCGGCATGCGCCGCCGCGGCTATACGCCGGCCTCGATCCGCAAGTTCTGCGAGATGATCGGCGTGACCCGCGCCGACGGTGGCCTGGTCGACATCGCCATGCTGTACCACGCCATTCGCTCCGATCTCGAGGACAATGCGCCGCGGGCCATGTGCGTGCTCAAGCCGCTCAAGGTGGTGCTGACCAACGTGCCCGAGGACTTCGAGGAAACCTACGAGGTGGCGGGGCATCCGGCCCGCGAGGACATGGGCGTGCGCCGGATTCCCTTCGGTCGGGAAATCTACATCGACCAGGACGACTTCATGGAAGAGCCGCCGAAGAAGTTCTTCCGCCTGGCGCCGGGCAAGGAGGTGCGGTTGCGCAACTCCTACGTGATCCGCTGCGACGAGGTGATCAAGGACGAGGCCGGCGAGATCGCGGAGCTTCGCTGCTCGGTCGACTTCGACACCCTGGGCAAGAATCCCGAAGGCCGTAAGGTCAAGGGCGTGATCCACTGGGTCAGCGCCGCCGAGGCGGTGCCGATGGAAGTTCGCCTCTACGACAACCTGTTCACCGTCGAGCAGCCGGACAAGGACAAGGACGCCGATTTCCTCGAGCACCTGAACCCCGAGTCGTTGACCGTGGTACAGGCGATGGGCGAGCCGAGCCTCGCCGATGCCGCGCCCGAGAGTCGCTTCCAGTTCGAGCGGGTCGGCTACTTCTGCGCCGATCGCAACGCCTGCCAGGAGGGCAAGCTGGTGTTCAATCGCACCGTGGGACTCAAGGACGGCTGGGCCAAGGCCAAGAAGAAGGGCTGACATGCAGATCTACAACACCCTGACGCGTCGCAAGGAAACCTTCACCCCCATCGAGCCGGGCAAGGTCCGCATGTATGTCTGCGGGATGACCGTCTACGACTACTGCCACCTGGGCCATGCCCGGGTGATGGTGGCGTTCGACGTCATCACCCGCTACCTTCGCGCTCGTGGCTACGATGTCACCTATGTGCGCAACATCACCGACATCGACGACAAGATCCTCAAGCGTGCCGAGGAGAACGGCGAGACCATCGAGGCGCTGACCGATCGCATGATCGATGCCATGCATGAGGATGAAGGTCGCCTCGGCGTGCTGCGTCCCGATGCCGAGCCCCGCGCGACCCAGCATCTTGACGATATCGTGCGCATGATCGAGACGCTGATCGACAAGGGCTACGCCTATGCCGCGGACAACGGCGATGTCTATTACCGAGTGCGCAAGTTCGAAGGCTACGGCAAGCTCAACAACCGCGACCTGGACGAGATGCGCTCCGGCGCCCGGGTCGATGTCGACGAGCACAAGGAAGATCCGCTCGACTTCGTACTGTGGAAGGCCGCCAAGCCCGGCGAGGTCAACTGGCGCTCGCCGTGGGGAGACGGCCGTCCCGGCTGGCACATCGAGTGCTCGGCGATGTCCACCTGCTGTCTCGGCGAGACCTTCGACATTCACGGCGGCGGCCCCGACCTCACGTTCCCGCACCACGAGAACGAGATCGCCCAGAGCGAGGCCGCTACCGGCAAGCCCTACGTCAACACCTGGATGCACGCCGGGGCGGTGCGGGTGAACCAGGAGAAGATGTCCAAGTCGCTGGGCAACTTCTTCACCATCCGTGAGGTGCTCGAGCATCACGATGCCGAGGTGGTGCGCTACCTGCTGGTGTCGAGCCACTACCGCAGCCCGATCAACTACGCGCCGGAATCGCTTGCCGACGCCCGCAAGTCGCTGGAGCGCTTCTACAATGCTCTTGACGGGCTGGCTCTTGACGGGCTGGCTCTTGACGGGCTGGCTCTCGACGACGTCGAGGGACAGCAGGGCGGGGTCGACGATCGCTTCGACGCCCGTTTCACCGCGGCCATGGACGACGACTTCAACACCGCCGAGGCGGTGTCGGTGCTGTTCGACCTGGCCCGTGAACTCAATCGCGCCAAGAAGGAAGCGTCGGCTGAAGCGCTGGCGCTGGGGGCGGAACTCAAGCGCCTGGGCGGCGTGCTCGGCCTGCTCCAGCAGGCGCCCGAGGCTTTCCTCAAGGGGGCCAGCGGCGAGCTGCCGATGACCGAGGACGAGATCGAGGCGAAGATCGCCGAGCGCGCCGAGGCCAAGAAGGCGCGGGACTTCGCCACCGCCGATGGCATCCGCGACGAGCTGGCCGAACTCGGTATCGTGCTCAAGGACAGCCGTGAGGGCACCGGCTGGGTGTTCGAGGCGCCGCGTGGCTGAGCCCGTTCCGGGCTAGGCCGTGGAACTGTCCATCGAAACGGCCTCGCGGTCCCGATGGTGCCCCTTTGGCCGATCAACAAGACGCCCGGCGCATGCCGGGCGTCTTGTTCCTGGCCGTCGTCACCGAGCTCGAAAGCCCCACTTGTCTAACGATCGCCGTTGCGTCCCGTTTGCGGTGCGGTGCCTTCTACGACCGCCATGGCTTCGTCCAGGCTTCCGGCCACCGCATTCCATGGCAGCGGCGAGCCGGCGAGATGGCAGTGATAGAGCGCATCGTCATCGATGTCGACACGATGGATGTGGTTGCCCTGGTCGTCTTGCCACCAGTCGGCGTGCACATGCTGCCAGCCAGTGATGAGTTGAATGCCGATGGTCATGGCATCATCCCTCCATTGTCCTCCCGAGCCGGCTTGGGGCTCAGGGGGCTCTCCAGATCTGCAGGTGGGGTTCCGTCAGTCCGTGCCAGCGTGAGTAGAAGTCGAGCCGGCGTCTGGCATTGGCCAGATCCACGGGGCCCAGCTCTTCGTGCGGCGCATGGGAGAGGCAACCGACTTCCACTTTGTCATGGGCACCAGAGTGCGTTCGAAAGCGCTGCCCGATGCGCTCGGCCCGGCGTACCTGGCGCGATGCATGGTAGGGGCGTCGCTCAATGGGGGTATGGGTCAACAGCAGTACCTGGTTCATGGCATCCCTCCGAACGGCATGTCGGCCACACGAAACGACTCACTGTCGCTGGTGATCCAGGCGAGTGGATTGGCTGCCCGACTCGGCCCTTACCCTGAGCATAGTAGAAGAACGCTGTTTTAAAACAGCGTTCTTTAACTTTGTTCAAATTCTCGTCGGCAACGGGATCCCTGGTTGGTGTGTCTCGATGCCTAGGGCTCGGGTGGCCGGCCTTCCCAGATGGCAGGGAGGCCGGCGTCGGCGAGCTCGCCATCGCGGTCGTACATCGGTTGCCCCTGGAGAAAGCTCATCTCGACCTCGGTGCGGTGCAGATTGCCGCGGACCTCACGCGAAAAGGGGTCGTGGTCGAGCACGATCAGGTCGGCTGACTTGCCGACCTCGAGCGAGCCGGTTTCGTCTTCCAGTCCCATGGCGTAGGCCCCGTTGAGGGTCGCTACGCGCAGTGCTTCCTCCAGGCCGATAGGCGTGCCGAAGCGCTCCTCTCCGGTTTCCCAGGGGTTCTGCCGCGTGACCAGGGTCTCCAGGGCCAGCCAGGGGTCGATGGAGGCCACCGGGAAATCGGTGCCGAACACCGCCACGCCCTCGGCGTCCAGTACGCCACGCAGATCATAGGCTCGCGACAGCCTTTCGGCCCCGTAGCCGGCGCGAGCCCCGGAGGTGAAACGCGAGGGATACCAGGCGGCCGGCGAAAACTCGGCGATCACGTCCAGCTCGGCGAAGCGGGCGAGATTACCCTCGTGGAGGATGGTGCTGTGGGCGCACTGGTGGCGCACGCCGGGCCCGTTGGCCTGCCGGGTGGCGGCCACGGCATCCAGGAACAGGTCGGAGGCGCCGTCGCCGGTGCAGTGTGCGATCACCCTGATGCCGCGGCGGTCCATGTCGATCAGCATGTCGCGCAGATGCTCGGGGGTCAGGTTGATCTTGCCGCGCCATTCGTCGTTGCTGTCCCATGGGGTGAGGAGGAAGGAGGAGCGAGGCTCCACGGTGCCGTCGAAATGGAACTTCACGGCGTTGGCGTTGAGGCGGCTGCTGGCATAGTAGTGGCGTTCGCCGCTGAGCAGCTCCCAGCGCCGCTTGACCGGGAAGATGTCGTCCTGCCAGCTGATCGCGGCTTCCACGCGAAGGCTCAAGCGTCCGGCATCGTCGAGCTCCTTGAGGGCGGCCAGGCGCTGTTCGCAGACGTGCACGTACTTGGTGGCGGTGACGCCGCGGCTGGTCTGGAAATGCATGCCCTCCTCGTAGGCGCGACGCAGCACGGCGACCGGCGTTGGCGGCATGGCGGCGTGGATCATGGCGTAGGCACCGTCGATCATCAGCCCGGTGGGTTCGCCGGTCAGCGGATCGCGCTCCATGTAGCCGTTTCGCGGGTCGGGGGTATGCCGATCGATACCGGCCATGGCCAGTGCCTTGCTGTTGACCATCATGGTGCCCCACATGCGGTCGAGGATCGCCACCGGACGGTCGGGCATGATGTCGTCGAGCCAGGCGCGGCCGGGAGTCAGTCCGGCCTGGCGGAAGGTATAGCGCACGAAGTAGGCGCCGTGGATCCAGCCGTCGCCGGGGTGGCGGGCGGCGTAGTCGAGGATGGCCTGTTCGACCTGTTCCGGGGTGGGATCCTCGATGCCGATCTTGAGCGAGTCGTCGTACTTGGCCGCCAGGCCGAGATCCGGATGGGTGTGCATGTCATGCAGGCCTGGCATCACGAAGCGGCCGTTCAGCGACATGACCCGGGTCGCGGGACCGATCCACTCGGCCACGCTGTCGGCATCCCCCACGGCGCATAGCCGCCCACCCGCCATGGCCAGTGCGTCGGCCCATGGACGTGCCGGATCGAGCGTGTAGAGGGTGCCGTCCAGCAGGACGATGTCGGCATGCGACGGGCGTGGGGCATGGCTGGAACGCCAGGGGTCGAGCATCGGTATCACCTCCATTGTTGTGCCGAATTCACCATAAGCCAGGTAAACCGGCAGGGAGGTGGTATTTTCTTGCGCCTATGGTGAACGATCTTGGCGCATCGGTGGCCTCAGCCGGCGGCGGTCGCCGAGGTGCCGAGCAGCCGCTCCAGCAGTTTCTTCAGCCAGTCGCTGAAGGCCTGGACGTTGGGATCGTCCAGGCGACTGTGGGGCGTGACCAGATAGTAGGAGCGGTCGCTCGGAATGCGCTCGCCGAACGGGCGAACGAGCTGGCCGTGACGCAGGCTGTCGCCACATACCACATCGTCGCCGATCGCCACGCCTTGGCCGGACAGCGCCGCCTGCAGCACCAGCAGGATATTCGAGAAGTACAGTCCCGCATCCACCTTGACGGGGTGCTTGCCTCCGCAGCCCGCCATCCACAGTTGCCAGTCGTGTGCATCGTGCAGGTGCAGCAGGGTGGCGCGGTCCAGGTCGCGAGTCTGGGTGATGTTGAGTTCGTTCAGCAGGGTCGGACTGCACACCGGCTGGTACATCGGCTGAGCCAGCATCTCGACGTGATGATCGGTATAGGCGCCGTCGCCGAACACCACGAACTGATCGAAGTTGGGCTGATGAATGGTCTCGTTCTCGCGATTGGTGCTGAGGTGCAGGCGGATGGTGGGATAGCTGCGATAGAAGTCGTTGATGTGGCGGCTGACGACGCTGGCGGCGAAGCCCGGCGGCATGCACACGTGGAGATGGCCGTTGTACTCCTGGTCCGGCAGGTTGGCGTGGATGCGCTCTAGGTGCTGCAGCACGTCGCGGACTTCCCCGGCATAGAGCTGGCCGGCGGGGGTCAGGGTGACTCCGCGTCCACGGCGCTCGTAGAGGCGCAGGTTCAGCTGGGTCTCCAGCAACCGCAGCTGGTGGCTGATGGCACTGCGGGTCAGGCTGAGGTAGTCCGCCGCATCGGTAAGGCTGCCCAGGCGAGCCAGGGCCTCGAAGGCGCGCAGCGCCTGCAGTGAGGGAAGGTGACGGGCTTTTTGTTGAGTCATTTTTGACAATCGGATGATTATTTCTGACTTTTGATGAGTTGAGTTTGATTTATAGTGGGCTGCAAAGCAATAACACTCCTCCGAGGAGCCCACATGACCACGCAGACCCAGCGCGATGCCCTCAATCGAGGTGTCGAGGGGATGATGCCCCGCCTTTCCGAGTGGAACCAGACCATCTGGCACTATGCCGAGACCGCCTGGCGGGAATATCGCTCGGTGCGTTTCTATGTCGACCTGCTGCGCGAGCACGGCTTCGAGGTCGAGGAGGGATCCGGCGGCATGCCGACCGCCTTCTGTGCGACCTGGTCCAACGGTGAGGGGCCTACGCTTGGCGGCTACGCCGAGTATGACGCCGTACCGGGCAACTGCCAGGCGGCCGACGTGGTCCAGCGTCCCCGCGATGGCCTGAGTCCCTGGGCCGGTGGCCACACCGATCCCCACGCGGCACTGGGCATCGGTTCGCTGGGCGGCTTCCTGGCCATGCAGGCGCTGATGAAGGAGCAGGGCATTCCCGGCACCCTGAAGTTCTTCGGCGAGCCGGCCGAGAAGGTTCGCGGCTCCAAGCCGATCCACGCGGCCCGGGGCTACTACGATGACCTGGATGCGGCGATCAGCTTCCATCCCTTCTATATGCTGCCGCTGTGCAACACGACGCGCTGGGACACCCATTGCGGTGCCGCCTACGGCGTCATCTATACCTTCACCTGCGATAGCCCCGAGACCTGGTTGACCGGCGACCACAGCTCGCCCATCGCGGCGTCGCACGCCAGCGCCCGTGCGCCGGGGGCCAACGATGCGGTCACCCAGATGTACGTCAATGCCAAGGCGTTGCGCGAGCACGTGCTGGCCAGCGGCCTGAACTGGTCGATGAACGAAGCGATTCTCAACGCCGGCCAGGCCACCGCCGACAACCTGCCGGCCCAGATGGCCCAGATCCAGTATTTCATTCGCGTGGCCACGGTGGAGCAGGCGGAGCACGTGGTGCGCGGGCTCGATCATATCGCCGAATGCGTCGCCCGGCTGTCGCACTGCCGGGTGGAGCGGCACTGGGTCGCCAAGTCGCGCCCGGGGCTTGCGAACCATGCGCTGGCCGAGCTGACCTATCGCAACCTGGAGCGGGTCGGCCCGCCGCGTCTCGGCGAGGAAGCCGTCGAGCTGGCGCGCCAGATACAGGCCAACCTGGGCATGACGCCCATGGAGCGCCCGTTCCTCGCCGACATCGAGGCGCTGCGTCCGCCGCGTGAGGCCGAGCGGGAGTTGCGCCGCATCCTGGCGCCGACGCAGACCCATTTCACCTCCGACGACTACACCGAGTACAGCTGGCATGCGCCGACGGTGCGCCTCTACATCGGCCGCCCGGCGCTGGCGCCGAGGGACGACGGCGCCGGCTATCCGGCCTGGGTGATGAATGCCCTGGGCGGCCTGGCCCCTTGCATCGATCCGATGATCGAGACCGCGGCCAAGACGGTGGGGCTGACGCTGCTCGACCTCCTGCAGGAACCGGGAGCCCTGGCGGCCGCCCGGGAGGAGTTCGAGGCACGTACCGGTGGCGGCATCGGGGGCGACGAATGGCTGGCCCCACTGTGCGACTACGACCCGCCGATCGATTTTCGCTGGCCCGAGTATGTCAGTACGCCTCGCGGCGAGCACGACTGGGTGATTCCGGCACCCACCGAACGTTCCCGAGACACGCCGCGGAACGCATGACGCATCCCTCCTCAGGAGACATCGCAATGCACAACAACAACGTCGAACGTCATCATCTCAAGCCCCTCAAGGTCGCCCTGGCGAGCCTCGCGCTGGCCGGCAGCGCCCTGGCATTCCCCGTCACCGTACTGGCCCAGGACGGCGAGGTCGTACAGATTCGCATGCAGCGCTACACCGGCACCGAGGAGGACGCGATCTTCCAGCGCTACAAGGACATGCTGGCCGAGGCCAGCGACGGCCGGATCCAGCTGTCGATCTTCCGCGGTGGCGAGCTGGTGCCCAACGACCAGATGTTCACCACGCTGCGCAGCGGCACCCTGCAGGCCATCTATGGCTACGGCGGGTACTGGGGCGGCCAGATGGATACCGGGGTGCTGGAATCCGGCATTCCCATGGCCTGGACCAGTCTCGAGGAGGCCAAGGAGCTGTGGAACGAGCGGGGCCTCGGCGAGCTGCTGGCCGAGAACTATGCGCGGCAGGGCATCCACTACACCGTGCCGGTCTTCGGCGGCAAGTTCGACCTGCTGACCAAGGAGCCGGTGGAGAGCCTGGCGGACATGAGCGAGCTCAAGATCCGCGCCACGCCTTCGGTCGCCGCGGTGCTCGAGCACTTCGACATCCCGACCGTCTACATTCCGCCCCAGGAGTTCTACATCGCGCTGAGCACCAACACCATCGATGGCCTGATCTATGGGGGGCCCTACGACTATTCGGTGCTCAAGCTGGACGAGGTGGCGACGCACTATACCGAGATGAACATGCTCTATCCGGGCTTCGTCGACAACGTGCTGGTCAACCAGCGTTTCTGGGACCAGATGCCGGAAGATCTCCAGCAGATCTTCACCGAAGTGACCGCCGAGTGGGCCGACTATCGACACCAGAAGTTCGTCGATTGGAACGAGGAGGCGGCCCATCGCTTCGATATCACCCGTCTGCCCGAGGACGACATCCTGGCGATGACCGAGGCGGCGCAGGATGTCTGGGATACCGAGGCCGAGAAGTCACCGGTGGCCGCCGAGGCCATCGAGATGATCCGCCAGATGGCCCGCGACAAGGGTCGCCTCGACTGAACGGGAGCTCGCGATGCAATGGCTTCATGCCTGGATTCGCTGGCAGGACCGCCTGAGCGAGTGGCTCGGGCGGCTCGTCGCCTGGCTCGGCCTGGCGCTGGTCGGCATGCTGGTCTTCGAGGTGGTGTCGCGCCAGCTGCTGAGTTCGCCGACCAGCTGGGCGCACGAGGCGTCGACGCTGACCTATGGCGTCTACGCCATCCTGGCCGGCGCCTATACCGAGAAGTGGCACGGCCACGTGCGGATCGACATCTTTTCCCAGCGCCTGTCGCCTCGCCATCAGGCGCTGCTGTCGCTGGTCATCAACCTGCTGGTGCTGATGCTGCTGGCGCTGCTGCTGCGCAGTGCCTACGAGTTCGCCATGCAGTCGGTGGCCATCCAGGAGCGTTCCTTCCGCAGCACCTGGGCGCCGATCATCTGGCCGTTCAAGGTCATGATTCCGGTGGCCGTGCTGCTGATCATGCTGCAGATGCTGACCAACGCCGCCCGCCACCTGTGCACCCTGCTGGGACACCCCGTCGCTTCCGACGACGCGGGCCGTCACGCCACCGAGACCCGGGAGGATGCCGATGGGAAGCATTGATCCGATCCTGCTGACGCTGCTGATGTTCGGGGCGATGCTGACCCTGATGTTCTTCGGCGTTCCGCTGGCCTGGACCCTGATGGGCGTCGGCGTGGGGTTCGGCTACTGGATCTGGGGGCCGGACAGCCTGGGCATCATGATGCCGTCGGTCTTCGGCCTGATGAACGAGTTCATCCTGGTCGCGCTGCCGCTGTTCATCCTGATGGGCATGATCCTGGAGCGTTCCGGCATCGCCGACGATCTGTTCGAGATGATCTACAAGATCATGGGCAGTGTGCGCGGCGGACTCGGCATGGGTACCGTGGTGATCTGCGCGCTGATCGCGGCCATGGTCGGCATCACCGGTGCGGCGACGGTGAGCCTTGGGCTGATTGCGCTGCCGGCGATGCTCAAGCGCGGCTACAGCAAGCAGCTGTCGGCGGGGGCCATCATGGCCGGCGGTGCCCTGGGGTTCCTGATTCCGCCGTCGCTGGTGATGATCCTCTACGCCTTCCTGACCCGGGAATCGGTGGGCAAGCTGTTTGCCGCCGGCGTCATGCCAGGCCTGATGCTGGCCGGCATCTACATCCTCTACATCGGCATTCGCTGCTATCGATCGCCGCACCTGGGGCCGCCCATCGAGGCCTCCGAGCGCATCGGCGGGCTCGACAAGCTCAAGGCACTGAACGCCATGGTGCTGCCCGGATCGCTCATCGCCGTGGTGCTCGGCACCATGGCAACGGGGATGGCATCGCCCACCGAGGCGTCCGCCCTGGGGGCCAGCGGTGCCATGCTGTGCGCACTGGTGCACGGCAAGCTCAACCTGACCATGCTCAGCAGCGCTCTCTACAGCACGGCCCGGATCATGGGCATGCTGATGTGGATCATGATCGGGGCGGTGATCTTCTCCAAGATCTACATCGCGCTGGGGGCCGGGCAGGCGATCGTCGGCCAGGTGATGGCGGCCGAGCTGAGTCCCTATCTGGTGCTGACGGTGATCCTGCTCAGCTACCTGATCCTGGGCATGTTCCTCGACGACTCGGCGATCCTGTTCATCACGGTCCCGCTCTACGTGCCGATCATCAAGGCGCTGGGCTTCGACCCGATCTGGTTCGCGACGCTGTTCGTGCTGGCCATGCAGAGCGCCTACCTGACGCCGCCGTTCGGCTACAACCTCTTCTACATGCGCTCCGTCGCGCCGCCCGAGGTCACCACCGGGGACCTCTACCGCTCGGTACTGCCGTTCCTCGCCATGCAGATCCTGGGCATCGTGCTGCTGGTGATGTTCCCGCAGATCGCGCTGTGGCTGCCCGAGCTCATCTTCGACTAGCAAGCAGGAGATCTTCATGACCCATTCCGCGATACCCGCCGTCGCGACGCGACAGATCGAGGATGATGGCGTGATCGTCACCCGCTGGGACTTTGCTCCCGGTGCGCAGACCGGCTGGCATCGACACGCCCTGGACTATGTCGTGGTGCCCTTGGTGGATGGCGTGATGAGGCTGGAGACCGACGCGGGCAGCGGGCAGGAGCGAGTGTCCGCCGGGGTCTCCTATCGTCGGCCGGCCGGCGTCGAGCACAACGTGATCAACGCGGGGGAGGACGCGTTCGCCTTCGTCGAGATCGAGCTCAAGGGAACCCATGAAGGGAGCTGACGAGATGACGGCAAGCACGTTGGGCGTGACCGTGGTGGCCGGCTTTCTCGGCGCCGGCAAGACGACCCTGGTGAATCACCTGCTGGCCCATGCCGGGGGGCGACGCCTGGGGGTCATGGTCAACGACTTCGGGGCGCTCAACATCGATGAAGCGCTGATCGACGAGCGCCGCGACGACCTGATCACGCTGAGCAACGGCTGCGTATGCTGCAGCCTGCAGGGTGAACTGTCCTCGGCGATCGAGTCGTTGCTGGCGCAGCGCGCCGGACGACTCGATCACCTGCTGATCGAGTGCAGCGGGGTGTCGGATCCGGCGCGGGTGGTGAACGTGCTGGGCTACCCGCGGATCCGTGCCCGGGCGCGCCTCGAGGGCGTCATTACCCTGGTCGATGCCGCCCTCGACCGCGAGGCGCTCGCGCCCGCCCTTCGCCACCTGGTGGCGTCCCAGGTCGAGCATGCCGACCTGGTACTGATCAACAAGGTCGACCTGGTGGACGAGGCGAGGGTGACGGCACTGGAGGACGCCTTGCTGCTGCCCGACAGCCGCCATCTGCGCACCACCCAGGCGGCCTTGCCGCCGGACGCGGTGTTCCTGCCGCGTCTGTCGACGCAGCCGGCCAAGCGCCCCCGCGATGGCAGTGACGGCGCGGCGACCAGCCTGGAAGCGCTGGGGCTCAGGAGTCTCAGCTGGGAATGCGAGGGGGCGGTGGCCACGCAGCCGCTGCGTGAGCTGCTCGACGGCATGCCCCGGGAAATCCTGCGCTTCAAGGGCGTGGTGCGGCTGGATGATGGAAGGCGACTGGTCCTCCAGCGGGCCGCCGGGCGCCTGACCAGCCAGGAACTGGATGCCTCGGGGCAGGGCGGCAGTCGCCTGGTGTTCATCGGCGAACAGGCGCCTGCGCCCTGGGCGTGGCTCGCGCATCGCCTCGAATGCCTGGCGTCGTGACGCGCGTCGGCTAGGCGAGCGGAGGGCGAGAGACGGCAATACCCAGCAGTCGCGAGGCGGCGTCGAGTCCGATCGCCTGGAGTTCGCGAATGTCGAGACTCTCGGCGGACAGCGCGCCTTCGATCCACAGCCCATCGATCAGCCCGTTGACGGCGACAGAGAGCCGGCGCAGTTCGGTCTCGCCCGGCGCCAGGCCGTGCTCCGCCAGGGCCCCATGGATGAGCTCCTGGAAGGCCTGGGTGGTGCGGGCGTACCAGTGCCGGCGAATGTCGGCCATGGCCGCGTCGTGATGGGCCAGCGGCAGGAAGTTGGCCCACAGCAGCAGGCTGTCCGGGGTGACGATGGGCGGCGATAGATTGGCCAGCAGGTAGCGCTCCAGCCGTTCGCATGCCGTGGTGTCGTGGCCAGCGATGGTGCCGTGGGCCGCCTCGAAGAGGCGCTCCAGGAAGCGCCGGTAGGCGGCCTGGAGAATCCCGTCCTTGCTCTTGAAGTAGAAGCGTATCAAGCCATTGGTGACGCCGGCGTAGTCGGCGATGTTGCGTACCGTGGCCGCAGAGATGCCTTCCCGGGCGATGCAGGTGAGGGTGGCATCGATCAGGGCACTTTCGCGGTCGTTGCTGGCACGCCGGGTCGTCATGGCTCAGGTCTCGCGCAGTATCGGGTTGGTCAGGCAGGTGGGGCCGCCCTCGCAGGCCATGCACAGGGCGTCGCCGGCGAAGGTGCGAACCCGGATGCCGTGCTGCTCCATGACCGCCTTGGTGCCCGGGAAGCCGTCGATCATCAGGCAATCGCCGGGCGAGAGCGGCATCACGTTCAGGTTCAGGCCCAGGGAGTCATGGAACTCGGCCTCGGGGGCTGCCACCAGGGTGATACCACGGGCCTTCATCAGGGTCCACAGGGCGGCCGGAATCAGCTTGGGGTGCACCAGGTACAGCGCGTCGGTCAGCGGCGAGATGACCGACATCAGGTGCAGGCAGGCCGCCTCGCCGTCCCACACTGGCAGGTCGAACCCCAGCACCTCGATGCCGTGCGGGTTGAGCAGCGCATTCAACTGACGCACGCCTTCGCGATTGGAGCGAAAGCCCATGCCCACCACCAGGGTGCTGTCGTCGAGCCAGAGGGTGTCGCCACCCTCGATGCAGGCGTCACCGGTCAGTCGCCCGAGCACCGGAATGCCCGCCGCCTCGTAGCGGCGCCCGTGCAGCTCGGGCTCCGCGACGCGCAGCGGCTTGCCCATCTTGAGCAAGACGGCGCCGGCCCGCGTGATCAGCGAGGCATCGCGGGTGAACATGGCGTCGGAGAGGCCGTCATCGTCGTCCTCGAGCCACACGATCTCGGCGCCCGACGCCGCGACCAGTTCGACGAAGGCGTCGTACTGGGCAATCGCCTTGTCGGCGTCGAAGTGCTCGTTGTAGTGCCATTCGGCGGGGTCGGCGCGCTTCAGGCTCGCCCCGGGACGACGCATCAGTACGCGGGTCATGGGGGCGGCCATCGACTGGCATCCGTAGCGGGACATGGGCTGGCTCCGTGGTGGGTGAGGATCGTTGACTCGCATCTTATACAGATGCATAGTTTATGCAACCGCATAACAACAGGCGTGATCCGGAGCCTCCCGTGAGCGATGCATCGACTACCAGCGTTTCCCGCGACGCCGCCGTCATCGAGGTCGAAAACCTGCACAAGGCCTTCGGCAGCGCTCGGGTCCTCAAGGGCATCGACCTTTCCGCCGGCCGGGGCGACGTGGTGGCGCTGATCGGCAGTAGCGGCTCGGGGAAATCCACGCTGCTGCGCTGTCTCAACCTGCTCGAAACGCCGTCGTCCGGTGCGCTGCGCCTGCTGGGCGAACCCATCCCCTTTCGTGGCGAGGGCGCTCAACGCGTCCCCGCCGATCGTCGGCAGCTGCGTCGTCTGAGGGCGCGCCTGGGCATGGTCTTCCAGGGATTCAACCTGTGGCCGCACATGACGCTGGAGGCCAACGTCATGGAGGGGCCGATCCAGGTGCTCAAGCGTTCGCGTGCCGAGGCGCGCGACGAGGCCCGGGCCCTGCTGGAGCGCGTCGGTCTCCATCACTTGCGAGAGGCGTATCCGACGACGCTATCCGGCGGCCAGCAGCAGCGCGGCGCCATCGCCCGTGCGCTGGCGATGGGGCCCGAGGCGCTGCTGTTCGACGAGCCCACCTCGGCGCTGGACCCCGAACTCGTGGGCGAGGTGCTGGCGGTGATGCGCGACCTCGCGAAGGAGGGGCGCACCATGATCATCGTGACGCATGAAATGGCGTTCGCCGCCGACGTGGCGAGCCGGGTCGTCTTCCTCGATCAGGGGGAGATCGCCGAACAGGGGCCGCCCGAACGGGTGTTCGGCGCCCCCAGCGCCCAGCGGCTGCAGCGCTTCCTGGGCTCGGTCAGTCCATCTCGAGGAGAATGACAATGAAACGCGTACTGACGGCTACCTTGACGACCCTATGCCTGGCCTCCGTGGCACAGGCCGATGTCACCCGAGTCGGTTTTGCCACCGAACCCTATCCGCCCTTTGCCACGCCGGACGCCGGCGGCGAGCTGCACGGTTGGGAAGTGGACATCACCCGGGCGATCTGCGAGGCCGCCGGCCTGGAGTGCGAGCTCGTCACCACCTCCTGGGACGGCCTGATTCCCGCCTTGACCGGTGACAAGATCGACGTCATCGCCGCATCGCTGAGCATCACCGACAAGCGTCGCGAGACCATCGCCTTCTCGGACAAGTACTACCAGACGCCCGCCGCCCTGGCCGTGGCCAAGGGCACCGAAATGGAGGCCACGCGGGAGGGGCTTGCCGGCAAGTCGCTCGGAGTGCAGTCCGCCTCCATCCACCAGGCCTACGCCCAGGCGCACTATCCCGAGGCGACCCTGCGCCAGTACCAGACCCAGGACGAAGCCAACCAGGACCTGTTTGCCGGCCGCCTGGATGCCACCCTGGCGGATCGCCTGATCATCGAGCAGTTCCTGGAAAGCCGGGAAGGGCAGCTGTGCTGCGAGATGAAGGGCGCTGTCATCCAGGATCCCGAGACCCTGGGGGAGGGAATCGGCTTCGGCATTCGCCAGGGCGACGATGCCTTGCGCGAGCGGCTCAACGCGGCGATCGCCGAGGTGCGTGCCGATGGCACCTACGACGAGATCACCGCGCGCTATTTCGATTTCGATATCTACGGTGAGCCGGACACCTGAGAGGAGCGGGCGATGAAGGAGCTGGCAGGGCGTGGTCCGGCGCCATGAACTATCGCGACATGAGCATGGGCGAATTGCTCGCGCTGGCGCCGCCCGGATGGGGCGGCGCCTTGCTCGACGGGCTCTGGCTATCGCTGCAGGTCGCCGGCGGCGGCTATCTGCTGGGGCTGGTGATCGGCATGGCCGGGGCGGCCGGCAAGCTCTCGGGTGGCCCGGTCATCCGTGACCTGCTGGCGTGCTATACCACCGGCATACGCGCGGTGCCGGAGCTGGTGCTGATCCTGCTGCTCTACTTCGCCGTGCCCGAGGCGCTCAACCGGGTGTCGGCCATGATCGGCCTCGGCGAGGTGAGTATCGGCCCCTTCGCCTCTGGCATCGCGGTGATTGCCCTGGTCCAGGGCGCCTACGCCACCGAGGTGATGCGCGGCGCGATCCGCGCCATTCCCCGCGGCCAGATCGAGGCGGCCCATTCGCTGGGCATGTCACCCGCCAAGACCTTTCGCCGCATTACCCTGCCGGCCATGCTGCCGGGAGCGCTGCCCGGGCTCTCCAACCTGTGGCTGATCGCCACCAAGGACACCGCGCTGCTGGCCGTGGTCGGCTTCACCGAACTGACGCTGGCCGCGCGTCAGGCGGCCGGCGCCACCAAGCATCACCTGTTGTTCCTGTGTGCGGCGGGCGTGCTCTACCTGCTCGTTTCGCTGGTCTCGAATCTGTTCTTCAAGGCGCTGGAGCGTCGCGCGACCAGGGGGATGCCACATGGCTGAACGACGCCTGCCGCCGCATCGTCTGTTGCTGATCGCCGTCGCCGTGCTGGCCATCACGCTGATAGCGCTGCACATGCGCTGGGGTTGGCTGGTCGATTATCGCGATGCGATTCTCGATGGGCTCTGGCTGACCCTGGTGCTGCTGGTGACGACGAGCGCGGCGGGCTTGCTGCTGGCGATTCCGCTCGGGCTGGTGCAGGTGACCGGGCCGCGCCCCCTGGCGTGGCTGGCGCAGGGCTTCTGTACCCTGATTCGCGGCACCCCGCTGCTGCTGCAGATCTGGCTGCTGTACTACGGGCTCGGCTCCCTGTTCCCCTACCTGCCGGGGATGCGCCAGAGCTGGCTGTGGCCGTATCTCATCGAGTCCTGGCCCTATGCCTTTGCGGCCCTGACGCTGTCGTTCGCCGGCTACGAGGGCGAGGTGATGCGCGGGGGATTCGCCGGCGTGCCGAAGGGCGAGCTGGAAGCGGCCAGGGCCCTGGGCATGCATCCGCTGACGATCCTGCGGCGCATCTGGCTGCCTCGGGCCGTTCAGCGCGTGTTGCCGACCCTCAACGGCGAACTGATCATCCAGCTCAAGGCCACCCCGCTGGTCGCCACCATTGCCGCCGTGGATACCTATGCCGTGTTCGGGCGCATTCGCCAGGAAACCTACATGGTCTATGAGCCGCTGCTGCTGATGGCCCTGATCTACCTGGTGCTGGCCGGCCTGATCACGCTGGCCTGCGCGGCCCTCGAACGCGGCTGGTCGGACGACAGCGGTAGTCGTTAGCGGCGGTCGATAGCCCTCGAGGTTCCTGCCAACGCTGAGCGCCCGGCCGAGTGCCGGGCATTTCATGTCTCGGCGGGCGGCAGAGGCATCTGTCTTGGCCAGTGGTCATCGACCAAGAACACCCGCTGCCAGGCGGCTGCCGTGTCCTTCGAGTGTCTCAACGCCAGCTGGACCGGTGCGCCGCCGCTGGCGAAGTGCGCTCGCAGCCGGTGTTCGAGCACCTCCAGCGGGGGCAGACGCTGAGGATGAGGGAGGGCCAGCCAATGGGGCTTGCATAGCCAGACGCCGCTGGCGGTGCGTGGATACGTCGCGCGCAGCTGCGGCCAGTCTCGCCAGTGCAGCCAGCGGCCTCGGTGGTGATCGGTATTGGCGGCGCGAGGCGAGGGCAGTGGCGCGTGCCAGGGATAGAACAGCACGCCAGGCATGGCCAGGCGCTGCCGGAGGTGGGGAACCGGAGCGCCCAAGCGCTCGGCCAGTGCTTCGCGGGCCGCCTGGGTGTGAGCCAGCGGCAGCTGATGCGTCTCGAGATGACGGCGCTTGATGGCCAGGCTGTCCAGGCCGCCTGGACCGATCCAGCGCGCCTGGTCGCTTTCGTCGCCCGGCCCTTCGGGAAGCCCCAGGTAGTACTTGATGGCGACTTCGAAATGCACCGGCGTGGGATCGGCTGCCACGGCGTAGAGCATGTCGAGCTCACCCAGGGTGCGCCGATCCCGCAGGATGGCCAGGTTGTGGGTCAGCAGGCGGGTGCCCGGCGCGGTGTCGAGCAGGAACTGCCACAGGCGTTCGTGATAATGCCCCATCCTGCCTTGCAGGGTGCCGCCGAGGTAACGTTCCAGTCGTTCGGGGGCAGCCTCCAGCCGCCCCAGGTAGTCGGCCAGGGCCTCATTGTCAGCCAGGCCAAGCTCCGCGGGGGCAGGGCGACCGGGCCGCTCCAGCGTGAGCAGGTCGGGGGCCTGCAGCAACCAGGCCAGATCCCGTACCAGGGGATGGCGCCAGGCGAGGTGATCGTCGTGGAATGGCGGCATACGTTCGGGTTCCGGGCGTTGAGATGCCGTTCTGACAGCCAAGCTGTACGGGCCTTATAATCAGCATACATTCAACAAGGAAGCGGGTGGTAACCATGAAGCCAGCATTGACGCGGCTCGCCGCCGTGGCGGCCGGCACCTTGATGTCCCTGGCCACGGCCCAGGCCCAGGATTCGGGAGCGCCGGTGGTGGTCGCTTCCAAGATCGATACCGAGGGCTCGGTGCTGGGCCAGCTGATTCTCCAGCGCCTGGAAGCCGGCGGCATCGAGGTGGAGAACCGCCTGCAGCTGGGTGGTACCAGCATCGTGCGCGGCGCCTTGACCGCCGGTGAGATCGATCTGTATCCCGAATACACCGGCAACGGTGCCTTCTTCTTCGACATGGCCGACAGCCCGGTATGGAAGGACGCCGAGCAGGCCTACGACACCGTCAAGCAGAAGGATCTCGAGAACAACGATCTGGTGTGGTTGACGCCCGCCGAGGCCAACAATACCTGGGCGATCAGCGTGCGCGGCGAGCTGGCCCGTGAGCATGGCCTGACCAGTCTCGAGGACCTGGCGGGCTACCTGAACGAGGGCGGCGACTTCAAGCTGGCGGCGAGTGCCGAATTCGTCGAGTCGCCCCAGGCGCTGCCGGCCTTCCAGCAGGCCTATGGCTTCGAGCTCTCCGACGACGAGCTGCTGGTGCTGTCCGGCGGCAACACTGCGGCGACCATGCGTGCTGCCGCCCAGCAGACCAGCGGCGTCAATGCCGCCATGACCTATGGCACCGACGGAGGACTCAAGGCGCTGGACCTGGTGGTGATGGACGACACTCTGGGCGTACAGCCCGTCTACCAGCCCGCGCCGGTAGTGCGTGCCAGCGTCCTCGAGGCCCATCCCGAAATCGAGACGCTGTTGGCGCCGGTCTTCGAGGCCCTGGACCGCGATACCCTGCAGCGCCTCAACGGCGACGTGGCCGTCAACGGCCTTGACCCGGCCAAGGTGGCCAGCGACTTCCTCGATACCCTGGACGAATGAGCGTTGGGGGGATCAAGGCCATCGTGAGCAGGGACGCGTCTCGCCCCAATGTGGTACTGGTGAGCCTGCTGCTGGCGACGCTTGCCGGCTGGCTGGGGCTCGATGCGGTCAGCGTGGCACCCAATCGCATCGTGCCGGGGCAGGGACATGCCGCCTGGGACGTCGCCGGCCTGCCGGGGCTTGCGATCAGTCTGCTGCCGATGCTGGCCGTACTGTGGCTGGCCTGGCGACCGTCGCGCGAGCGGCTGCGCCTGGCGCTGGCGCTGGTGGTGGTCATGCTGGCGGCCCTGCCGGCCTGGCTGGCCCTGGCGGCGGCCAGGCTGGTCGACGCCGACCTTCCCCAGGCGCGCATGGGCGTCGGCGCCGGCGCCTGGGTCGCGCTGTTCCTGCTGCTGCTGGCGATGATCGAGCTGCGCACGCGCCTGTCGCTGTCGCGCCCGCTGGGGTGGTCGCTGCTGCTGGCACCGCTGGTGAGCCTGGTCGCCTGGCTGACGTTCGGGCTCGAGCCGCTGGCGCTGCGCCAGGAGTTCCAGGGTCGCAGCGCGGGTTTCATCGCCGCCATCGGCGAGCACCTGCTGCTGGTCGGCGCCGCGGTGGGCATCAGCCTGGTGCTCGGCGTGTGCCTGGCGCTGACCATGCGACGCTGGGAGCGGGTTCGCACCCTGGGATTCGCGGTGCTCAACTTCCTGCAGACCATTCCCAGCCTGGCGCTGTTCGGGCTGCTGCTGGCCCCGCTGGCCTGGCTGTCGGCCCATGTCGGCTGGCTGGCGGCGTTGGGGGTCAGCGGCATCGGTTGGGCGCCGGCGCTGCTGGCGCTGGTCGGCTACAGCCTGCTGCCCATGGTGCGCAATACCTACGTGGCCCTCGATGAAGTGGACCCCGGTGTCATCGACGCCGCCCGTGGCATGGGCATGAGCCGGGCCCAGGTGTTTCGCCAGGTGCGGTTGCCGCTGGCGCTGCCGGTGATTCTGGAGGGGGTCCGCATTACCACGGTGCAGGCGATCGGGCTCACCGCCGTGGCCGCGCTGATCGGTGCCGGCGGTCTCGGCACCTTCATCTTTCAAGGCCTTGGGCAGGCCGCCATGGACCTGGTGCTGCTCGGGGCCCTGCCGATCCTGGTCATGGCGCTCGTCGCCGATGCCCTGCTGGGCGCCCTGACCGACCTGCTGCGCCCGGGAGGGGCGACATGATCGAACTCATCCACGTGACCAAGCGCTTCGGCGAGACGACCGCGGTGGACGACATCTCGCTGCGCGTGGAGCGCGGTGAACTGTGCGTGCTGGTGGGGACCTCTGGATGCGGCAAGTCGACGACCCTGCGCATGATCAATCGGTTGATCGAGCACAGCGACGGGGAGATCCATATCGATGGCCAGCAGATCCGTGAATTTCGCGAGGAGTCGCTGCGCCGGCGCATGGGCTATGCCATCCAGAGCACCGGCCTGTTTCCGCACTGGACCGTGGAGCGCAATATCGGGCTGGTGCCCCGGCTCCTCAAGTGGCCCCAGGCGAGGATTCGCGAGCGGGTAGAGGAGTTGATGGCGATGCTTGGCCTGCCCATGGGCGAGTTTGCCGGCAAGTATCCACGCCAGCTCTCCGGCGGCCAGGCCCAGCGGGTCGGGGTGGCACGCGCGCTGGCCGCCGATCCCGATATCCTGCTCATGGACGAGCCCTTCGGGGCGCTCGATCCGATCACCCGCGAGACCCTGCAGGAAGAGCTGCGCGATCTCCAGTCCCGGTTGCAGAAGACCATCGTCTTCGTCACCCATGACATGGACGAGGCGCTGCGCCTGGCAGACCGATTGGTGGTCATGGATCAGGGTCGCATCAAGCAGCAGGGGCACCCGCTCGAGCTGCTGCGCGAGCCCGCCGACGATTTCGTCGAGTCGCTGCTCGGCGGCGAGGATCGCGGCCTCAAGGAAGCGGCGTTGCTATCGGTCAGCGAGCGCATGCTGCCGCTCAGCCCGCGACTGCTGCCCCGAGAGCGCGTCTCCCAGCATGCCTCGCTGCGCGAGGCGCTATCGATCATGCTGTGGCGCCATGCCGAGCGCCTGGCGGTGGTCGACGACGAGGACATGCCGGTCGGCGAGCTGTCGCTGCGCAAGCTGGTGGGGGCCAAGGCCCATGACTGAGGCGGCAAGTGATGTCGCGGTGCGTGGTGCGCGACGCTGGCTCACGCCGCTGCTGTGGGGCGGCCTGTTGCTGGGCGCCTGCCTGGGCATGCAACATCTCGAGGGCCTGTTTCGCCTGGTCGAGACCGACAGTCGCAGCGTCATCTACGCGCGCGCCGATTTCCTGACCCTGCTCGGCCGTCACCTGCTGGTGGTCGGGGTGGCGGCGCTTGCCGCGGTGGTCATTGGCGTCGGGGCGGCAGTGGCGGTGACGCGACGCGCCGGGCGCGACTTCCTGCCGCTGGTCGCCCAGCTGGCCTCCATCGGCCAGACCTTCCCGCCGGTGGCGGTGCTGGCGCTGGCGGTGCCGGTGCTGGGCTTCGGCACCTTGCCGATCATCGTCGCACTGCTGCTCTACGGCCTGCTGCCGATCGTGCGCAACACCCTGGCGGGGCTCCAGGGCATCGATCCCGGGGTGCGCGAGGCGGCTCGTGGCATGGGCATGACCAGTGGCCAGCTGCTGCGCCAGGTGGAGCTGCCGCTGGCCGCGCCGGTGATCCTGGCCGGCATCCGCACCTCGGTCACCATCAACATCGCCACCGCGGCGATCGGCGCCACCGTGGGGGCCAGCAACCTGGGCGATCCCATCATCTCGGGCATCGTCAACGGCAATACCGCCTACGTGCTCCAGGGGGCGCTGCTGATCGGTCTGCTGGCGCTCACCGTCGATAGCGTCTTTGCCCGTCTGCAGCCGGCGGCGTCGACCGGCTAGCGCAGGCGATGAAGAGACGGCATGCGGCCCATCGGGGACTATCCAAGAATCGCAGTTTACGTTAACGTCAAAGGTGTGCGTTGATCGGCGTCGGGGCAATCCCCTGGCGATCCGAAAGAATAGAGACAACACTGCCCCCAAAAGGGGTAAGGATCATGACGATGACCACAACGCGAGACATCCACGCGCCGGAATTCCTGGCCGGGGACGAGTTCAGCATTCCCACCTACCGCGTCCTCAGCCAGGAGGGCACTCTCCACGAGGGGGCCGAAGCGCCGACGCTGGATCGCGACCAGGCCCGCGCCATCTACCGGGCGATGATCGCCACGCGGGTGCTCGACGAGCGGATGATGGCCGCCCAGCGCCAGGGGCGGCTGTCGTTCTACATGCAGTGCACCGGCGAGGAGGCCGCCGTGATCGGCGCCACCGCGGCGCTGGACGATGCCGACATGATCATGGCCCAGTACCGCGAGCAGGGGGCCCTGGTCTACCGTGGCTTCAGCTTCGACGAGTTCATGAACCAGCTGTTCGGCAACGAGCTGGACTACGGCAAGGGCCGACAGATGCCGATCCACTACGGATCGCGCAAGCTGCACTACATGACCATCTCCTCGCCGCTGGCCACCCAGATTCCCCAGGCCGCCGGCTACGCCTATGGCCAGAAGCTGGCCGGCGAGGGCCTGTGTACCCTGGTGTTCTTCGGCGAGGGGGCCGCCTCGGAGGGAGACTTCCACGCCGCCCTGAACATGGCCGCGGTGCATGAGGTGCCGGTAATCTTCTTCTGCCGCAACAACGGCTATGCCATCTCCACGCCGGCCATCGAGCAGTTCGCCGCCGACGGCGTGGCGCCGAGGGCCTTCGGCTATCGCATGCACGTGATCCGCGTCGACGGCAACGACATCCTGGCGGTGCATCGCGCCACCCAGGAGGCGCGACGCATCGCCGTCGAGCACAACAAGCCGGTGCTGATCGAGGCCATGACCTACCGCCTGGCCGCCCATTCCTCCTCGGACGATCCCTCCGGCTATCGCTCGCGCAAGGAGGAGGAGGCCTGGCGGGAGAAGGATCCGATCCTGCGCATGCAGCGCTGGATGAACGCCCAGGGCTGGTGGGACGACGACGAGGAGAAGACGCTCCAGGAGCAACTGCGGCGCGAGGTGCTGGACACCATGAAGCGTGCCGAGAAGCGGCCGCCGCCCGCCCTGGATACCCTGGTCAGCGACGTCTACGCCGAGGTCACCCCGGCCCTGCAGCAGCAGCTCGATGCCCTCAAGGCGCATATTCGCCGCCACCCCGATGCCTATCCCAGGGGCGCGCGCTTCCTGGACCCCGAGGTGAGCCGACCCGACGCCAACGACGAGGGAGAGTCCTGAGATGCCGACCATGAACATGCTGCAGGCGATCAACAACGCCCTGGACATCGCCATGGCCGAGGACGAGAAGGTGCTGTGCTTCGGCGAGGACGTGGGCGGCTTCGGCGGCGTCTTTCGCGCCACCAGCCATCTCCAGGAGCGCTACGGCAAGGCGCGCTGCTTCAACACCCCGCTGGTGGAGCAGGGCATCATCGGCTTCGCCAACGGCCTGGCCGCCCAGGGCTCGGTGCCGGTGGCGGAGATCCAGTTCGCCGACTACATCTTTCCGGCCTTCGACCAGATCGTCAACGAGACCGCCAAGTTCCGCTATCGCTCCGGCGACCTGTTCAACGTCGGCGGGCTGACCATTCGCGCGCCCTACGGCGGCGGCATTTCCGGCGGCCACTATCACTCCCAGTCGCCGGAGGCCTACTTCGCCCATACGCCAGGGCTCAAGATCGTGGTGCCGCGTAACCCCTACGAAGCCAAGGGGCTGCTGCTGGCGGCGATCCGTGATCCGGACCCGGTACTGTTCTTCGAGCCCAAGCGGCTCTATCGGGCGTCCACCGGCGAGGTGCCCGAGGAGGACTACCAGCTGCCGCTGGGCGAGGCCGAGGTCACCAAGGAGGGCGGCGACGTCACCCTGGTGGGCTGGGGCGCCCAGATGGAGGTCATCGACAAGGCGGTGGAGCTGGCCGAGAAGGAGGGCATCTCCTGCGAGGTCATCGACCTGCGCTCGATCCTGCCCTGGGACGCCGACACCGTGGCCGAGTCCGTGCTCAAGACCGGCCGGCTGGTGGTGACCCACGAGGCGCCGCTGACCGGCGGATTCGCCGGCGAGATCGCCGCCACCATCCAGGAGCGCTGCTTCCTGTACCTGGAATCGCCGATCATGCGCGTGACTGGCCTGGATACGCCCTTCCCGCTGACCCTGGAGAAGGAGTATCTGCCGGACCACCTCAAGGTCTTCGAGGCCATTCGCGAAAGCGTGAACTACTGACGACCGATATCAGGACGGGAGAGAGATGATGACCGAGTTCAAGCTGCCCGATATCGGCGAAGGTATCGTGGAGTGCGAGGTCGTGGAATGGCGGGTCGCCGAGGGCGATGCCATCGAGGAAGACCAGCCGGTGGTCGAGGTGATGACCGACAAGGCGCTGGTGGAGATCACCGCGCCGGAGGCCGGCCGGGTCACCCGGCTGCACGTGGCCAAGGGCGAGATCGCCAAGGTGCATGCGCCGCTGTTCGCCTATGAGGCCGAGGGCCAGGCCGCTGGCGGGATCGACGAGGCTTCGTCAAGCGCGACGCCGGCGGCCAAGGCCGGGAGCGAGCCCGAAACTTCCCCGGCAGGCGCTGGCGGTGCCGCGAAGGACTTTATCCTGCCGGATATCGGTGAAGGCATCGTCGAGTGCGAGGTGGTCGAGTGGCGGGTGGCCGAGGGCGAGACGCTCGCCGAGGACCAGCCGGTGGTCGACGTCATGACCGACAAGGCGATGGTCGAGATCACCGCCCCCGAGGCCGGCCGGGTCACCCGACTGCACGTGGCCAAGGGTGAGACCGCCAAGGTCCATGCTCCGTTGTTTGCCTATGTGCCCGAAGACGCCGCGCCAGAGGCCGAGGCGTCCGACCAGACGGCGGCGAGCGGTGCGTCGACCGCCGAGGCGCCCAGGGCCCAGCCGGCCGCGCCTCGCCAGGCGCCGTCGGGTGGGGCGGGCAAGGGCCCCCACGGCCGCATTCCGGCGAGTCCGGCGGTGCGTCGTCTGGTGCGCGAGCACGAATTGCGCCTCGAGGACATCCCCGGCTCCGGCAAGGACGGTCGGGTGCTCAAGGCCGACGTGATGGCCTTCGTCGAGGGCGGCGCGGCGCGTTCAGCCGCCGCGCCGGCCAGGCCAGCCCCCGAGGCGATGCCGGCCGCCACCGGGCCGGGAGAGGTGCGCGTCGAGCCGCTGCGCGGCGTGCGTGCCGCCATGGCGCGGCAGATGGTGGCCTCGGCCTCGACCATCCCGCACTTCCAGTATGGCGAGGAGATCGACGTCACCGAGTTGCTGGCGCTGCGCGAGCGCCTCAAGCCCCGCGCCGAGGCCAGGGACACCCGGCTCACCCTGATGCCGTTCTTCATGAAGGCCATGGCGCTGGCGATCCAGGAGTTCCCACTGCTCAACAGCCGGCTCAACGAGGCCGCCGACGAGATCCACTACCTGCCGAGCTGCAACATCGGCATGGCGGTGGACGGCAAGGCGGGCCTGATGGTCCCCAACGTCAAGGGCGTGGAGCGGCGCAGCCTGCTGGACGTGGCCCGCGAGATCCAGCGCCTCACCGGCGAGGCTCGGGAAGGCCGGGTCGCCCAGGCCGACCTGCGGGATGGCACCATCAGCATCTCCAATATCGGCGCCCTGGGCGGCACCTATGCCGCGCCGATCATCAACGCTCCGGAGGTAGCGATCGTGGCCATCGGCAAGAGCCAGTGGCTGCCGCGCTTCGACGCGGCCGGCGAGCTCACCCGGCGGGCGATCATGACCGTGACCTGGGCCGGCGATCATCGCCTGCTCGACGGCGGCACCATCGCCCGCTTCTGCAATGCCTGGAAGGGCTATCTGGAAGCGCCGGAGACCATGCTACTGGAGCTTTCCTGAGTCGCTGCCGCCGCGTGGCCGCGATGCTCGGATCACGCGGCGGCATCGTCCGGGGCCGCGATGCGTCCGCTGAAGGCAGATCGATGACATGACCCAGGCGCCGCTGCAGCAGTTCTATATCCCGGAAGACCAGTCGGTCTACCTGCTGAGCCACCACGATGCGCGCAAGCTCAAGGAGTGGGTGGCGCTGTGCCGGGCCCAGCTCGAGCAGCTGGGCTATCGGCGCATCGAGCTGATCGGCAAGGGCGCCTACGGCTTCGTGTTCGCCGGGCTCACCGCCACCGGCGAGGAGTACGTCTTCAAGTTCACCCGGGTCAACCTGCCCCAGCACCTGCAGGACCGCCTCGAGGAAGAGGCGTTCATGCTGGAGCAGGTCGCCCATCCCCGGGTGCCGCGGCTGATCGTCTTCCAGCGGGTTCGCAACCAGTCGATCCTGGTCATGCAGCGGGCTCCCGGGGACAACCTGGAGGAGGTCTCGCTGCGCGACGGGCGGCTGCCGCCGCGGCTGATCGTGCGCATCGCCGACCAGTTGGCCGATATCCTGCGTGCCCTGCGCCGCGAGTCCGGGCCCTCGGGAAAGCCCGTGGTGCATGGCGACATCAAGCCCTCCAACCTGGTGTTCGACGAGCGTGACGAGACCGTTGCGCTGATCGACTGGGGCTCCTCGGTGTTTGCCCAGCTCGATGCCAACCAGCAGTTCGTGGCCGCCAACGTCATGGAACTGATGTCGGACAACCTGCAGCAGACCAACGCCCGGTTGGGCGACGTCTACTTCATCGGCGACGACCAGCTCAACGGCGCGCTGTCGTCGCCGCGCTTCGACGAGCAGGGCGCCGCGGGCACCCTCTACGCCCTGGCGTCGGCGCAGTCGTGCCGCTTCGGGCACCGGGCCATGCCGGCCACCTCGCTCGGCCTGCCCATGGAGTTCGCCCGCATGCTCGACGGCATGCTCGATCCCGACCCGCGGGTGCGCCTCAAGGCCGGCGACCATTTCATCCGCGAGATGCCGCGGCTGGGCAAGCTGGTGATGCTCGACCTGCCAAGCCCGCCGGAATCCCCGCTGGTGCCGGTGTGGACCCGGCCCGCCGATCGCGAAATCGACACTGTGGTCTATAGCTCGCGCAAGTCCTTCCTGCGCGAGGAGGGCGTCCGCGAGACCCTCAACGACGTCAACGACGTTCAGCTCGATCGCTACTACAAGAACTTCATGCAAGGCATGGGCGAGACCGAGAAGGCCTTCCTGGCGGCGGTGAGCCGGCTCGGCAAGTATCCGGTGGTGGGCGGTCTGGCGGTGCGCTGGGAGGTCGACGGCGTCTACTTCGACTCCTCGCTCAACCTGCACGACCCGACCCTCAAGCCGGCCTTCGTGGCGGCGGTCAACAACATGGTGACCCTGGCCCGGGCCATCCATCGCCGCGGCATCTTCAAGAGCTGCCTGTTCAACGCCCGCGACACCCTGCACCTCGAGCGCGAGGGCCCGGACAGGCCCTTCGTGATTACCCCGGACCTGCGGCTCGAGTACGAGGTCAGCGCGGTGCCCGAACTGGAGGACCGTTCGCGGCTGCACAGCTACTTCGAGGACGGCCCGGATCCCGAGGAATTCCTGGTGTTGCCCGAGGCCATCATCACCTCGCTCGAGGCGCTCAACGACATTCACCATACCGGGATGATCATCTTCGAGGCATTGCCCGAGCACCTCAAGATCCACAGCCACTACCGGCTGCTCGACCCGTCGCGGGAGGCCGAGTTCCGTCGCTGCCTCGACGACATCCTCGACGCCGTGGGGTTGATCGAGGGGCTCGGGGTCTCGGGTTTCATGAAGATGCCCTACAAGGACACTCGCGTTTTCGCCCACGTGGCGCGCCAGCCGGAGCGATTCTACCCTCGCGACCCGAGGGCCGCCCTGACGGCGGCTCGGCGGGAGGCCGGGGCGGAATGACGGAACCGCGCCGTCAGCGGTTACCCATCAGGCTCGGCAGGTAGGTGGCGATCTCCGGGAAGGCGCCGATCAGCAGTACGCCGAGCATCATCAGGAAGAAGAACGGCAGCGCCGCCCGGGCGATGCTCAGGATGTCGCGGCCGGTCATGCCCTGCAGCACGAACAGATTGAAGCCGATCGGCGGAGTGATCTGTGACATTTCCACCACGATCACCAGGTAGATGCCGAACCAGATCAGGTCGATGCCGGCGGCCTCCACCATGGGCAACAGGATGGAGGTGGTGAGCACCACCACCGAGATGCCGTCCAGGAAGCAGCCCAGCAGGATGAACAGCAGCGTCAACGCCGCGAGCAGCAGCATCGACGACAGCCCCAGGGTGCCGATCCAGGCCGCCAGGTCGCTGGGGAGCCCGGTGAAGCCCATGGCGGCGGTGAGAAAGGAGGCGCCGGCGAGAATGAAGGCGATCATGCACGAGGTGCGCACCGCGCCGAGCAGGGCGTCGCGGAACACCTCGCGGTTCATGCTGCCTTGCACCTTGGCCAGCAGCAGCGACAGCACCACGCCCACTGCGGCGGCCTCGGTGGGCGAGGCCAGGCCGGCGTAGATGGATCCGATCACGCCCACGATCAATGCCAGCAGCGGGATCAGGCGACGCGAGCGACGCAGGCGCTCGCCCCAAGGCACCCGGGCATCGGCTGCCGGCACCCGATCGGGGTGGCGCCAGGCCCACAGCATCAGGTAGCCGGCGAACAGGCCGATCAGCAGCAGCCCGGGTAAGATGCCGGCGATGAACAGCCGAGCGATCGACTGGTCGGTGGCCACGCCGTAGACGATCAGGATGATCGACGGCGGGATCAGCAGGCCCAGGGTGGCCGAGCCGGCCAGGGTGCCGATCACCAACTGCTCGTCGTAGCCGCGCCGGGTGAGCTCGGGGATGGTCATGCGGCCCATGGTGGCGCAGGTGGCCGCCGAGGAGCCCGAGACCGCAGCGAACAGCCCGCAGCCTATGACATTGGTGTGCAACAGCCGGCCCGGGATGCGCTGCATCCAGGGCGAGAGTCCGGTGAACATGTCGTCGGCCAGCCTCGAGCGGAACAGGATCTCGCCCATCCAGATGAACATCGGCAGGGCGGTCAGCTCCCAGCTGTAGCTGGCGCCCCAGATGTCGGAGGCCATGACGTCGCCGGTGGGAATGCTGGTGAACTGGCTGAGCGCCAGCCAGCCCAGTCCGAGCAGCGAGAAAGCCACCCAGACGCCGCTGCCCAGCAGTACCAGCAGGGTGACGAAGAGGGTGGTGGTCAGCATCAGCATGGCGAATGCCTCATTCCGGGCTGCCGTCGTCGAGGGTGAAGGCCTCCGGGTGGCGCGCCGCGGCCGCGAGGGCCTGCCACCAGGCCTCGCCCAGTGCCAGGCACAGCAGCACGATGCCGCCCAGCATGGCCGACTGCGGCAGCCACAGCGGGATGCTCAACAGGCCGTAGGAGGTCTCGCCGAAGGCGATGCTGTCGGCCAGCAGTCGATACGTATAGAAGGTCAGGTAGAGACACAGTGCCAGTGCCACGCTAAGGCAGGCGGCCTCGACGTAGACCCGCCGCCGGGCCGGCAGCCGGCCGATCAGCAGGGTCACGCGTATGTGGGCGCCGTGGATGAAGGTATAGGCCAGCCCCAGAAAGGTGGCGCCGACCAGCAGGAACCCCGAGATTTCGGCCAGCCCCGGAATGGCCAGGCCGATGCGCTCGCCGCCCAGGGCGGTGGCCACGAGATCGACGATCCGACCGATGATCTGCGCGGTAATCAGGGCGCAGATCAGCACCAGGCAGGTGGCCGAGAGATAGCCCCCCAGTATGTAGAGGGGCCTGAGCCGATAGGTCATGGTCATGGTCCTCGACGCCGGGTCCGGGGGCTTCCCGAGCCCGGCGGTTGGCGTTCTACTGTTTGGAAGCCCGATAGGCCTCGAGGATGGCGGCGCCCTGCTTGCCGGCGCGCTCGGCCCATTCCTCGGTCATGGTGGTGCCGATCTCCTCGAGCTTGGCGGCCAGCGCCGGCGTTGGCGTGGACACCTCGATGCCATGCTCCTGCAGCACCTTCAGCGCCTCGTCGGTCTCCTCGCGGCTCATTTCCCAGCCGCGCTGCTCGGCGGCGTCGGCAGCGTCCAGCAGCGCCTGCCGGGTGGCGTCGTCGAGCTGCGAGAGGGCCCGCTCGCTGACGATCACCATGTTCTTGGGCAGCCACAGCTGGGCGTGGTTGAAGTGGCTCAAGTAATCCCAGGCCTTGGTGTCGGCGCCGGTGGCCGGCGAGGTGATCATGGCGTCCACCCGCCCGGTGCTGAAGGCGGTGGGAATGTCCGGGACCTCGACCTGGGTGGGCACCGCGCCGGCCAGCTGGGCGAGCCGTTCGCTGGCGGCGTTATAGGCGCGCATGCTCAGGTTCTGCAGGTCCTCCGGGGCCTCGATCGGCTGCTTGGTGTAGATGCCCTGGGGTGGCCAGGGCACGGCGAACAGTAGCCGCAGGCCCTGGGCGGACAGCTCCTCGGCGATGACCTCGCGGGAGGCGTCCCACAGGGCCTGGGCGTCGTCGTAGCTGGCCGCCAGGTAGGGTACGGAGTCGACCTCGAAGATGGGGTTCTCGTTGGCCAGTCGCGACATGATCAGCTCGCCGATCGGCACGATGCCGCGGCGCACCGAGTTCTTGATCTCGGCGTGGCCGATCAGCGATCCGTTGGAATGCACGGTGATGTCCAGCTCGCCGTCGGTCGCCTCGCGCACGTCGTCGGCGAACTCTCGGATGTTGACGGTGTGGAAGGTGCGGTCGCCGTAGGGGGTGGGCATGTCCCACTCGGTGGCGGCCTGGGTCGAGACGGCCTGGGTGGCGAGGCCGGCGCCGAGCACGGCGGCGGTGGCCAGGCGGGGCAGAGCGTGACGCAGGGTCATGGGCGAATCCTCTCGCGGGTCGGTGCGGGAAATGTCGTTGCTATCGACGTCGCTTGGTCTCGAGCGCTGTCGAATGACATGACAATGCCCTGAGCATAGCGGCTGCGGCCGCGAAGACCTCGGCGGCGACGGCGGCGTGAGTCAACGCTGTGCCGTCGGCGTCGGGGATGTCATGGCGTCGGCACCCTGATAGGTTATGGCCGACCAAACGTTTCAGCCGAGGTGCCTATGAAGACCCTGTTGCTCAATGCCGATATGGGCGAAAGCTTCGGCGCCTGGACCATGGGCATGGATGCCGAGGTGATGCCGCATGTGGACCTGGCCAACGTGGCCTGCGGGTTCCATGCCTCCGATCCGGACGTGATCCGCATGACGGTGCGCCTGGCGCGCAAGCACGGCGTCACCGTGGGAGCGCACCCGGCCTATCCCGACATGGTGGGCTTCGGCCGGCGTTCCATGGCCTGTACGCCGGAAGAGATCGAGAACCTGGTGCTGTATCAGGCCGGGGCCCTGGCGGGCGTGTGCCGCGCCGAAGGCCTGTCGCTCGGCTACATCAAGCCCCACGGGGCGCTTTACAACGACATGATGCGCGACCCGGAGGTTCTGGCCGGCGTGATGCGGGCGCTGGTCGCCTTCGATCCCGAGCTGCCGCTGATGGTCATGGCCACCCGCGACAACTCTCAGGCCGAGGCCCTGGCCGCCGAGCACGGCGTCACCCTGTGGTTCGAGGCCTTTGCCGACCGCGCCTACGATGCCGAGGGGCGTCTGGTCTCGCGGCGCGAGTCGGGGGCGGTGCATCACGATCCCGAGACGATCGTCGACCAGGCGCGGCGCATCGCCCGCGGCCTGCCGCTGATCGCCCGCGACGGCAGCGAGTTGGTGCTGCGTGCCGACACGCTCTGCGTGCACGGCGACAACGCCGAATCGATCGCCGCCATACGGGCCATCCGTGCAGCCTTGCACGAGCCGGAGGCCTCCTGATGGCTGGCCGGACGCTGCCACGCCTGGAAGCGGCCGGCCTGGACGGCTGGCTGGTCCGGCTGTTCGAGGCCATCGACGAGGCCAACCTGCCTTGGCTGACGGCCCTGGTGCGCGACTGCGAGACCGCCTTCGGCGAGGCGCTGGTCGACCTGGTGCCGTCCTACACCACCCTGCTGGTGGTCTTCGACCCGCTCGCGCTGACGCCCGCCGAGGCACGGCAGCGCCTATCCGCTGTACTGGCGAGCCTGACGCCCCACGATGACGCGGATCGCGAGGCGCCCTTGCGCGAGCTGCCGACCTGGTACGACGAGCGGATGGGACCGGAGCTGCCGCGGCTGGCCGAACGGGCAGGGATGAGCGTGGCCGATATCGTTGCCTGCCACGCCGGGGCCACCTACCGGGTCTATGCGCTGGGCTTCGCGCCGGGGTTCGCCTTTATGGGCAGTGTGGCGGAATGCCTCGAATGCCCTCGACTCGAGACGCCGCGCAAGAAGGTACCCGCCGGCAGCGTGGGTATCGCCGGGCGTCAGACCGCCGCCTACCCGGCCGTCTCGCCGGGCGGCTGGAACCTGATCGGGCGCACCTCGGCACGACTCTTCGATCGAGACCGCGAGGGGTTTGGCCTGCTGGCGCTGGGCGACCGGGTGCGTTTCGTGGCGGTGACGCGGGACGAGTTCGAGCGGCTGGGCGGCGATCCGCGCCCCATGGAGGCGGGACGATGAGCGATTCGGTGACGGGGCTGCGCGTGGTACGAGCCGGTCCACTGGGGCTGCTTCAGGATGCCGGTCGCTTCGGCGTGCGTCGACTGGGGGTGACCCAGGGCGGGCCCGTCGACCTGCATGCCTGGGCCTGGGCCAATCGCCTGGCGGGCAACGCCTGGGGCGCGGCGGCCCTGGAGGTGACCCTCGGCGGCCTGACGCTCGAAGCCGAGCGAGACCTGACCCTGGCGGTGTGTGGTGCCGACCTGGGCGCGACGCTGGATGATGCTCCCTTGGCGTGCTGGCGGCGTTTCTCCATGCGCTCCGGCCAGATCCTTCGTTTCGCCCAGCCGATCAGCGGTCTGCGTGCCTACCTGGCCGTGGCCGGCGGCTTTCGCGCCGCGCCGGTGCTGGGCAGCATCAGCGCCGTGTCACGCGAGGGCCTGGGGGGGCACGACGGGCGCGGACGGCCGCTGGCCGCCGAGGATCTTCTGGCCGTCGCTCCGGAGGCGGGGCAGGGTAGCGGCGCGGCGGAGGTGCCGGGCGAGCACCGCCCTGACTATGAGGCCGTGCCGCGACTGGCCCTGATGCCCGGCGCCCAGATCGCCGACTTCGAGGGTGCAAGCCTGTTCGCGGCTTTCAACCGGCGTTGGACGGTCGACGATCGGGCCGACCGCATGGGCGTGCGGCTCACGGGGCCGCGGCTGCACTGCCGGTTGACGAGCATGATCTCGGAGGGCCTGGGGCTGGGCGCCGTACAGGTGCCGCCGGACGGCCAGCCCATCGCGCTGCTCAACGACCGCCAGACCATCGGCGGTTATCCTCGTCTCGGGGCCTTGACGCCGCTGGCCTGCGCGCGTCTGGCCCAGTGCCTGCCCGGCCGGGAGGTACGCCTGACGGCGGTGTCGGCCGAGCGGGCACTGGACGAGTACCGTCGTTTTCGCCGCCTCTTCGCCTGAAGCCCGCAGCTCAGGCCCCCAGCCCGCTCTCGCGCAGCAGCTGGTCGATGCTGCGCTCGGCCCGGCGCAGGCCGGCGCCTTCGATCATCAGCTCGGTCTCCAGGCTGGCCAGTCCCTCGGCCACCAGGCGTTCGAGAAGTTCGCTGCGCGACAGGTTGCAGCGCTCGGCGAGACGGTCGAGGCGCATCTCCTGGTCGCGGGTCAGGCGCAGCAAGTGGGGCATGGGCATGGCGAGCACTCCTCTATGGGCTATTCGGAGTGTCGCATCGCGCCGTGACAGGATCATGACGGTGAACGACATCGGCGTGCCGGATTCAGCCGGACTGCGTCGCTGGCCATGGCGCCGGCGAGGAATGGCGGCGGCGGTTTGGCGTTCAGGCCAGGCCGCGCTGCTGCATGACGTCGAGGATGATCGGTACCGGCGTCATCAGGTGGTCGCGCATCATGTGGCGGGCTCGCTCGGTATCACGTGCCAGGATGACCTCGACCAGGGCAGCATGCTCCTGGCGTTTGCTCTCCAGGGCCTGTTCGGAGAATACCGTCTCGCATAGCCACAGGTGACGATAGCGCTCGACCTGATCGAACAGATGCTGACGCAGCTGCATCAGGTGGGGAGAGTTGCAGCCGGCGGCGATGGCAGTATGGAACGCCTTGTGACGGGCGTCCCAGACGTCGAGCATCTCCTCCGCGGAGTGGACTTCCATGACCTTGGCCAGGGTGTGGGCCTTGGCCAGGATGTCGGCCTCCCAGGCATCGTCGCCGCGCTCGATGGCCAGCTCCAGCACCAGCCCCTCCAACTGGGCGCGGGCATCGTAGAGATCGGCCAGTTCTTCCCGGGACATCGTGGCGACGCGATAGCCGCGCTGGCTGATGGCCACCACCAGGCGTTCGGCGACCAGTTGGGACAGCGCCTCGCGCAACGGGCCGATGCCCAGGTCGTAGCGTTCCTTCAGCCGGCTCATCAGCAGCTTCTCGCCGGGCTGGAAGACCCCGCGGATGATGTCGTGCTTGAGCCAGCTGTAGGCGCTGATGCCGAGATTCTGCTTGGGCGTGCTGTCCATGGTGTGGCCGTTCCCGTGAATGGGCGATCATGATACCCGATCATCGCCACTCTCGAGAATCGTGGCCACTTCCCAAGACGATCGTCATCCCGGCAGATAGTGGATATTTTCTGCGAGCGTTGAGCTCAAAAGCGCAGTCTGGCGCCGCGTACCGGCGTCAGCCGACCATGATCGATGATCGGCCCGCTGGGCTTGCCCTCGGGGGCGCCGCCCTCGGGTTCGACGCTCACCGCCAGGTCAGCGGTCATCAGCCGCTCGCGAAGGGCGGCGTCGGGCCTCAGCAGCCGGGTACCGCGCTCGGGCAGCAGGCCGAGCGAGATCGGTGTGCCGTCGGCGACCAGCCACAGCTCGCCGGTCTGGTCGGCCCCCACGCGGTGCGGCTGCACGGCGCGTACTCGCAGCGCTCCTTCTTCGGTGGCGCTGATGATCCAATCCGGGTTGCGCGACTCGTCGAGCACGACGTAGACGGCGGCCTCGTCCGGCGACGGGGCGGAAGGCGCGAGCCACAGCAGGGAAAACGCCATCGCCAGCACGGCGAAACCGCCGGCCAGAGCGCGCCACAGCGCCAGCGAACGCCAGCGCGCGGCGCCGGTGCGTTCGGCGATTGCCCGCCACACCGAGTCAGGAGGCGTTACCGGGTCCAACTGCTCGTTGAACAGCTGCAGGCGTTCCCGCCAGTCGGCGAGGTCGCGCTGCACGTCATGGCTGACCGCCAGCAGTGCCTCGAAGCGTGCCCGCTCGTCCGCGGACATCACGCCCAGGGCGTACTCTCCTGCCGCCAGATGGCGCTCGTCGGGGCGGCTCAGATCCCATTGGTCAGGCATGACTTCAACCTCTCGAGTCCGCGTCGAATCCAGCTCTTCACCGTGCCCAGCGGCTGGGCCACTCGTTCGGCCAGTTCGCCGTGGGTCAGTCCCTGGAAATAGGCGAGCTCCATGGCCTGGCGCTGCTCCTGGCCGAGGACCGCCAGGCAATCGTGCAATGCCTGGGCGCTCTGCAGGGCCACGCTATCGTCCTCCGGCCGGTGGCCGCCGTCGAGGGCGTCCACCGCGGCTTCGTCCCCTTCGGGCCGGCGGCGACGCAGCCAGTCGATGCCGACGTTGCGGGCCAGGGTGGACAGCCAGGTCATCGGCCGAGCGCGATCGGGATCATAGTGGTCGGCCGACTGCCAGGCGCGCAGGTAGACCTGCTGCAAGCAGTCCTGGGCGGCCGTCTCTTCCCTGACGATACGCAGCAGCTGCGCATACAGACGCGCACTGGTGGCGCGATAGAGGCGGGACAGGGCGCGATGCTCGCCTCGGGCACAGCCGGCGAGATCGTCGAGGAGTCGTTGTGACGGATCACTCATGCCGCGTCCTTGGGCTGGGGGCGAAGGCCCTTGATGGTCTCGGGTGGGGGACCGGGAGTAAACCTCGGGCCGTCAACGCACCGTTGCTGCATCCATCTCGCGTCCGGATGCGTATTCCTCCATGAGCCTTCCCGATGGAAGGCGACATCCCGACAAGGAGAGATCGCCATGAATACCCTTAATCGTTTCCTCTGTAGCTTCCTGTGCACGGCGGCCCTGGCCGCGGGTCAGGCCCAGGCCGACCATGGTCCGACCAGCGTTGGCGGGGCGTCGATGCTGCCCGAGCGCAATATCGTCGAGAACGCGGTGAATTCTGCCGACCACGAGACCCTGGTGGCCGCCGTCCAGGCGGCGGGGCTGGTCGACACGTTGAAGGGCGATGGTCCCTTCACCGTCTTTGCGCCGGTCGATGCCGCCTTCGATCGTCTGCCCGATGGCACCGTCCAGTCGCTGCTCGAGCCGCAGAATCGCGACAAGCTGCAGGCGCTGCTTACCTACCATGTGGTGCCTGGCCGACTGACCAGCGAGGATCTGCATGAGGCCGTCATGGAGCGCGGCGATGCGGCAAGCTTCGAGACCGTGCAGGGCGAGCGGCTGACGGTGGTGCCGAATGGCAACAACCTGATGCTGATGGATGCCCAGGGCCACAGCGCCGATATCACCATCGTCGATGTTGCCCAGGCCAACGGCGTGATCCACGTCATCGACCGGGTGATGATGCCCTGAACCAGCGGTACCCGCTGCCCGAAGGCCGGCCGGGTGCCGGCCTTCGGCACGTCAGGACGACGGCCGGCTGAGCTCGCTCCAGGCCGAATAGGTGCTGAGGAAGACGCGCCCGGCGAGGTCGTCGAGGAAGCTGCTCTTCTTGAGCTGGTCCATCACCGGGCCCTTGACTTCGGCGAGGTGCAGGGTGACCCGGGAGTCCTTGAGACGGGCGTTGATGGCATCCAGGCTTTCCAGGGCCGAGGCATCGATCAGGTTGACCGCCGAGCAGATCAGCACCACGTGCTCCAGCTCCGGTCGGCTCGCCACCAGGGCGTAGAGGGTGTCTTCCAGGTAGCGGGCGTTGGCGAAGTAGAGACTTTCATCGATCCGCAGCAGAGCCAGGTGGCTGACCGTTTCGGTGTCGTGGCGGGTCACGCTGCGGAAGTGCTCGGTGCCCGGAATACGGCCGACCACCGCGCTGTGCGGGCGGCTGGTACGGTACAGGAACAGCATGATCGACAGCAGCACGCCCCCGATGATGCCCGCTTCGACGCCTTCCCCCAGGGTCAACGCCATGGTCAGCGCCATGGCCGAGAAATCGCTGCGCGAGTAGCGCCAGGTCCGGCGGATCAGCGGTACGTCGACCAGGGTCAGGATGGCCACGGTGATGGTGGCCGCCAGGGTGGCCACTGGCAGGTGGGCAAGCAGTGGGGTCAACGCCAGGGTCACCAGCCCGATGCCGAGTGCCGCGAACAGCCCGGCCATGGGGGTGCGGGCGCCGGATTCGAAGTTGATCACGGTGCGAGACAGGCCGCCGGTGACGGGCATGCCGCCGGAGACGGCCGCCAGCAGGTTGGCGCCGCCCAGTCCGATCAGCTCCTGGTTGGGTGAAATCCGCTCGCGGCGCTTGGCGGCGAGCATCTGCGCCATGGAAATCGATTCAACGAAGCCCACCACGCTGATCAGCAGTGCCGGCACCAGCAGCTGGCGCCACAGCGGGCCATCGAAGCCGGGCAGGGTCAGCGGCGGCAGCCCCCCGGGAATGGTGCCGACCACTGCCACTCCATGTTCGGCCAGGTCGAGCCAGGCGCTCAGCGCCGTGGTGGCGATCACCGCGAACACCGGTCCGGCGCGGGCGATCAGGGCGGCGAGCCCCCGGGGCAGGCCGATGGCCCGCAGCGCCGGCTGTCCCCAGCGTCGCACCGCGACCAGAAACATCAGGCTGCCGGCGCCGACGGCCAGGGTCGGCCAGTGCAGCGTCGGCAGGTGGCGCGACAGGCTGGTCAGCAAGGCGAAGGCGGTGTAGCCGCTGGCGTCGACGCCGAGCAGGTGGGAGAGCTGGCTGATGGCGATCAGCAGCCCCGAGGCGGAGAGGAATCCGCCGATCACCGGATGGCTGAGGAAGTTGGCGAAGAAGCCCATGCGCAGCACGCCCATTACCGCCAGCATGGCGCCTGAGAGCAGCGACAGCACCAGGGCGGCCTCCAGGTAGGCCGGGCTGCCCGGCGGCGCTACGCCCGACAGGGCCGCGCCGGTCATCAGCGCGATGATGGCTACCGGGCCGACCGCCAGGGTACGACTGGTACCGAGCAGGGCATAGGCCGCCAGCGGCAGGATACTGGCATAGAGGCCGACCACGGCGGGCAGTCCGGCCAGCAGGGCATAGGCCAGCGACTGGGGAATGACCATGATGGTGACGATCAGGCCGGCCAGCAGGTCGGCGCCGCACAAGCGGCGGTTGTAATGGGGAAGCCAGGCGAGGATCGGCAGGTAGCGTTTGAGCATCCGGTGCCCGTCGTGGTCAGGCGGCTGTCAGTCTGTTGCTTCAGACTAAACGATCGACGGCTTCGATACATCCCGTGAAGGCCTGAGCGATGCGGCGTGGGCTCAGCGGTAGGCCGACAGAAAGCGCTCGTCCAACTGGCGTTTCCACCACCAGGCCAGGCGTCCTCCCCACCAGTAGCGTCCACGAATGGCCAGCGCCTGGCCATCGCCGAGGTCGAGGATCGACAGCGCACGAGGCTGGGGATGATAAGGGTGTAGTTCGCTGCCCTGGAGATAGGCGGCGATGTTGGCCAGCAGCACCGGCGCCTGACGTACTCCGTAGACGCCGAGTCGCGGCAGCTCATGATCGATCATGGCCGCGCAGTCGCCGGCGGCGAAGACCCAGGAAGCCGCCGGGCTCTGCAGGGTGGCGGTGATCGCCAGGCCGCGGTCGGGCAGGGTCGGCAGTCCGAGCCGTTCGACGATGTCGGGAGGCGACAGCCCGGTGGCATGGACGACATGATCCGCGGCCAGGAACCGGTAGCTGTCTTCGCCCCAGGGCTGGTTCGGCGACGCCACCATCACGCCGCCGCGGGTAGGCCCGCAGCATTCGAGCCCGGTCATGACGGTAATGCGGCGCCTGGCGAGCCGGCGTCTCAGCCAGTTGACGGCGCCCCTTGGGGCGCCCGGCAGCAGTGCCGGCGCACGGGTCAGCAGGCGGATCTCGGGGGTGGCGGCGTGGCGCTCCGCCAAGGCGCGTAGCTGGCAGGCCACCTCGATGCCGCTGGCGCCGCCGCCCACGACCACCAGGTGGAGCCGCTGGTGGCTATCGAACGCCCGACTCAAATGGCGCCGCAGTGCCAGGAGGCGCGGAATCGGCTTGACCGGCCACAGGGCGGGGCCTTCGGGATGCGCAGCCGGGAGGTGCAGCGTCGATCCCAGGTTCAGCGAGGTGGCAGCGATGGCCAGTCGGCGTCCGTCCGCCAGCAGGGCCTCGCGTCGATCCAGGTCCAGCCCCGACAGCCGGCCACGGATGCCTTCCACGCCATGGCGCCGGGCCAGTTGCATTGGGTCGAGGCGATCGGCCTGTGGCATAAACTGCCCCCCCAACATGCCGCTGGCCATGCCGGAGTACCAGAAGCCACCGGGATCGAGCAGTATGACCCGCTGCGCGGGCAGCTGCCGGCGTTGGCGGATCAGGTGAAGGTGCGCATGGCCGGCGCCCACGAGCAGCAGCGGGGCGCCTGAGGGGGGAGGGTCGACGATCATGTCGGGAGATTAGCCGACCCATGTCCATGCCGCGAGCGTGATCCCGAGATCTCGGACGCCGGGCCGGGTCGCCCACCTCACCATGATCAGCGTTGCGCCGCGGATACCGTTCGCCGTGGCCAGAGCGTCCAACTGTAGAGTGCCAGCCCGACCCAGATCAGCATGAAGGTGCCCAGGCGTATCGGGTCCAGGGGCTCGTCGAAGACCAGCAGGGCGAGCAGGAACTGCAGGCTGGGATTCAGGTACATCAGAAAGCCCAAGGTGGCCAGGCGCAGGCGGCGGGCGGCGCCGGCGAAGGCCAGCAGGGGCAGCGCGGTGATCACGCCGCTGGCCACCAGCAGCCAGGTGGTGCGTGGCTCGCCCAGGAAGTGCGACATGCCGGCCTGTTGGAGCCCCGCCAGGGCCAGCAGGCCGAGCGGCATCAGCAGCAGCGTTTCGACGAACAGGCCCGAGAGGCCGTCCAGCGGCACCTGCTTGCGCAACAGGCCGTAGGTGCCGAACGTCAGGGCCAGCACCAGGCTGATCCACGGCAAGGCGCCGATCAGCGCCACCTGCAGCGCGATGGCGCCGCCGGCCAGCGCCACGGCCAGGCCCTGCAGGCGGCTCATGCGCTCGCGCAGCACCAGCATGCCAAGCGCCACGTTGACCAGCGGCGTCAGGAAGTATCCGAGGCTCGCCTGCAGCACCTGGTGGGACTCGACGGCATAGATGTAGAGTCCCCAGTTGGCGGCGATCAGTACCGCGCAGGCCAGCACGCGCCCCAGGCGGCGCGGATGAGCAAGCGCTTCGGTCACCGGTCGCCAGCGGCGCAGAAGCGTCACCACGCCGGCCAGGAACACGCAGGACCACAGCACCCGGTGCACGAGGATCTCATAGGCCGGGACGCCCTCGAAGAGCGCGAAGAACAGCGGAAAACAGCCCCACATCAGGTAGGCGGCCAGGCCGAAGCCCACCCCTTGGGTGGCCCGAGGATCGGTGGTCGTCGCGTTCATGCTTAACATCCTAACGAAGAAAGCCACAGCCTAGCGCCGATGGCCCGGCGTGTCATGGCTCGGTGGCTGCGTATGGCCGCCGTCTCGGGTAGGCTGGAGGCGTTGCCCGATCCCGATGGAGCCCCCGATGAGCGAACTGAGAACCACCCTGGTGCAGGCCGATCTGCGCTGGGAAGATCCCGAGGCCAATTGCCGGATGCTGGAGTCGGCGCTCGGCGAGCTCGGCGGTGACGACACCGACTTGATCGTACTGCCCGAGATGTTCGCCACTGGCTTCACCATGAACTCGCGTGAGATGGCCGAGCCCATGGACGAGAGTGCCACCGTGGCCTGGCTGCGCGACCAGGCGGCAAGCCGCGGTTGCGTGGTGACCGGCAGCGTGGCCGTGGTGGAGGACGGCGAGTATTTCAATCGCCTGGTCTGGGCGCGCCCCGATGGCAGCCTGGTGCACTATGACAAGCGTCATCTGTTCCGCATGGCCGGCGAGCACGAGCGCTACGCCATGGGTCACGAGCGGGTGATCGTCGAGCTCAAGGGTTTCCGCCTGCTGCTCAGCGTCTGCTATGACCTGCGTTTCCCGGTCTGGCTGCGTCAGCAGCCGGCGCCGGGCGAACACTTCGAATACGACGCCCTGCTGTGCGTGGCCAACTGGCCGGCGCCGCGCCGCCATCCCTGGCGAGTGCTGCTGCAGGCTCGGGCGGTGGAGAACCTGTGTCCGGTGATCGGCGTCAATCGGGTCGGCGAGGACGCCAAGGGCCTGGCCTATGCCGGCGATTCCATGCTGGTGGACGCCAAGGGCGAGCCGCTGATCGACGAACCGCGGGATACGCCCTTCGTCAAGACCGGCACGCTGTCGCTGGACGAACTCGAGGCCTTCCGCGAGAAGTTTCCGGCCTGGCGCGATGCCGATCATTTTGACCTGTCTGACGGGGTGGGCGCCTGATGCGGCTGGATCGTTTCCTCTCCGAGAGTACCGAGCTGACCCGCAGCCTGGCCAAGCGAGCCTTGTCCCGCGGTGAGGTCGATGTCAACGGCGAGCTCGAGAAGAAGGGCGCCCGGCACATACAAGACGCTGATCGGGTGACCTGGAACGGTCAGCCGCTGGCGCTGGTGGGGCTGCGCTACGTGATGCTGCACAAGCCGACCGGGGTCGAGTGTACGGCGCGGCGTGGGCTCTATCCGCGGGCGGTGGATTTGATCGACCTGCCCAAGGCCGAGCGGCTGCAGCCGGTGGGGCGGCTCGATGTCGATACTACCGGCCTGCTGCTGCTCAGCGACGACGGCCAGTGGTCCCATCGGGTCAGTTCGCCGCGACGCGGCTGCGCCAAGGTCTATCGGGCCGAGTTGGCCCGGCCGCTGGCCGGGGCGGAGGCCGAGCGTGCCGTGACTGCCGTTGCCGAGGGCATCTTGCTGGAGGGGGACGAGCAGCCGACCCGGCCGGCGGAACTGGCGCTGCTCGATGCCCATCATGCCCGGCTGACCATTCACGAGGGACGTTATCATCAGGTGCGGCGCATGTTCGCGGCTCTCGGCAACCACGTCGAGACCCTGCATCGCGAGTCGATAGGCCCGTTGCACCTGGACGATGATCTCGCGCCCGGTGAGTGGCGCGAACTCGACGATGCCGAGGTCAAGGCCTTCTACTAGCCCGCGACCAAAAGCCGCTGTCCCGGCATCGCCGGCGTCGCTAGGGTCTGGCGGCCGGTTCGCAGCGTGTCGATCTAGGCGTAGACGGCGACGCGAGCCCTGCCTCCTTGCTTGGCGGCATAGAGGGCGCGGTCGGCGAGCCCGGCCAGGGCCATGGGGCTCGTGGAGTGCGTTGGATAGACGGCGATGCCGCAGGAGATGGTGACGGGGCCCAGCATGCGTTCCCCGTGCCAGTAGACGCGCCCCGCCAACTGGGTCATCAGTGTCTCGAGCCTGTTGCGTGCCGTATCGGCATCCGCGCCTGGCAACAGCACCACGAATTCCTCTCCACCCAGCCGGCAGACCACGTCGGCATCGCGGAAGTGGTCGTTCAGGATAGTGGCCACGCCGGCCAGCACCCTGTCGCCCGCCTCGTGGCCGTGGCGGTCGTTGACCCGCTTGAAGTGATCGATATCGATCATCGCCAGGGCCAGCGGCGTGAACTCGCGCTGGGCCTGGCGAGCCTCATGCTGCAGCAGTTCGTCGAAATAACGGCGATTGTGCAAGCCGGTGAGGGGGTCGGTATAGGAGTAGGTCTCCAGGCGTTCCACCAGCGTCTGCAGCTGCTGTGTCCGGGCGGATACTTCCGCCTCCAGACGTTGATTCAGACGCTTGAGGTCGCGCTGGGTGTGGGCATAGTCAAGCAGCGAGATCACCACGATGGCCAATGCGAACACCAACGCGCCGACGCTCACCGGAATGCGGGTCCAGGGCAGCAGGCCGTGAGCCACCGCCATGTCGGCCAGCAGCAAGGCACCGAACAGCGCGAAGGTGGCCAGGATGGCACGTTGGCGCCCTTCGAGCCGATGCAGCCGTGGGGCGATGGCCGCCATCAGCAGCGCCAGGCTGGCGACCAGCAGGGCGTCGAACACTGGAAAGGTGATCGCCAGGTCGATCCAGCCGAGCCCGGCGGCGCCCAGGGCCGCGACCAGGTAGGCCAGATGTGCCTGCCAGATGCGCCGGATCAGCCGTGGGCGCGTCTTGGCGAACCAGTGCTCCAGCAGCAGGCCGAGGGCGATGGGTAGGGTGTAGTAACCGCCGGCGGCCAGGAAGTCCCACAGCAGTGGGGCATCGAGCAGCAGCTGGCTGGCCTGGGATTCGGCCAGGATCATGGTGCCGGCGGCCAGGCCGAACAGCGCAATGGCGGCGAAGCTGCGACGGTTGGCCTGGATGACGGCGAAGATGCCGGCCAGCAGGGCGAGCAACAGGCATAGCGGGCTGACGACCATGGCACTGGCGGAGTGCTTCAGGATGTAGCCGAGAAGATCGGCGCGCTCCATCAGCTTGATCTCGCCCCACAGGCCGATATCGGTGTAGTTGGAATAGACGCGGAAGTACAGTTGATGTCCCGCGGCATCGGTGGGCAGGGGGATCATGTGCCATGGCCAGCCGGCGAAACGGCCTTCGCCGGCGGTGTCGAAGGCGCCGTGACGGTAGATGCGCTTGCCGTCCAGATAGGCCTCGGCGATCAGGTCGATGCTATAGACGTAGAGCACCGGGTCGCGCCAGTCGCCCTCCGGCAGGGTCACGCGGAACCAGGCGTGATGGCGACCTTCGCGATGGGGCGGATTGGAGGGGAAGCCGATCGCGTGCCAGGCCTCGTCCTTGCCAGGTTGTATCCAGGCTGGCGTGCCGTCGGCGAGCCGCGGAGAGTCGCCCCAGCGATATTCCCAGCCGCTCTCCAGATCGCGAGATGACGCCAGGGCCGTGGTGGCCAGCAGGCTCAACACGCACAGCAGCATGACGACCGCCCACCGGTTTCCCGCTTGCCCCATGACATGTCTCGTCATCAGATCGTGTGGGCCCATTATAGCCGGGGCAGACGTGGAGTCCGCCGCGGGAATGCCTGCTCGACTTCAACGAGATCAGGTCTTCTCCAACGCCGAACAAACCGGTTTTTTATACCGTTATCTCATGCAGTTTAAACCTGTCATCCACCCCGTGAGCCTGAACGATCCATCAGGCGGCCGGGAAGAGGCCGGCGGCCTCGACCAGGGCGCGGGTATAATCGGTGGAAGGGTGGGTCAGTACGCTCTCGCAGTCGCCCTGTTCGACCACCTCGCCGTCCTTGAGCACCAGCAGGCGATGGGCCATGGCGCGCACCACGGCCAGGTCGTGGCTGATGAACAGGTAGCTGAGCCCGCGCTTGCGCTGGAGCTCGCGCAGCAGGGTGACCAGCTGCTTCTGCACGGTGCGGTCCAGCGCCGAGGTAGGCTCGTCGAGCACCAGCAGCGACGGTTCGAGAATGACCGCTCGGGCCACGGCGATGCGCTGGCGCTGGCCGCCGGAGAACTCGTGGGGATAGCGGGCACCGCATGCCTCGGGAAGGTCGACCTCGCGCAGGGTATCGCGCACGCGGCGGTCGACCTCGGCGTCGTCCAGTTCGGGATGGTGAAAGCGCAGCCCTTCGCTGACGATATCGGCCACCGGCATGCGCGGGGACAGCGAGCCGTAAGGATCCTGGAACACCACTTGCAGCCGCCGCCGCTGGCGGCGCAGGGCGTCGCCATGAAGGGTGTCGAGGCGTTCGCCGTCGAATTCGATTTCGCCGTGGCTTTGCTGCAGGCGCAACAGCGCCAGCGCCAGGGTGGTCTTGCCGGAGCCGGATTCGCCGACGATGCCGAGCGTCTCGCCCGGCGCCACTGACAGGTCCAGCGGCTTGACCGCCTCGAACGCCGGCGGGCGGCGGCTGAACAGCTTCTTCGGCCGCTGGAAGCGAATGCCCAGCCCACGGGCGCTGAGCAACGGTGCGCCATGAGCGACCGGCTCCGGGCGACCGGTGGGGTCGGCGGCCAGCAGCTCTCGCGTATAGGCGCTCTCGGGGCGCTCGAACACCCGTGACACGGGACCGGTCTCCTGCACCTGCCCGTGGCGCATCACACACACCCGGTCGGCGTGGCGGCGCACCAGGTTGAGGTCGTGGGTGATGAACAGCATGCCCATGCCGTGGGTATCGCGCAGCTCGGCGAGCAGTGCCAGGATTTCCTGCTGCACGGTGACGTCCAGCGCGGTGGTCGGCTCGTCGGCGATCAGCAGCCGCGGATGGTTGGCGATGGCCATGGCGATCATCACCCGCTGGCGCTGGCCGCCGGAGAGCTGGTGGGGCCAGGCGTCGAGCAGTTCTTCGGCGCGCGGCAACTGGACCTGCTCGAGCAGCTCGCGAGAACGCCGGCGTGCGGCCGCCCCCCGAAGCCCCTGGTGCAGGCGTAGCGTCTCGCCGATCTGGCGGGCCACGGTGTGCAGCGGATTCAGCGAGGTCATCGGTTCCTGGAACACGAAGCCGACCCGGCCGCCGCGCAGTGCCCGCCAGTCTCGCGTCGAGAGCCTTGCCAGATCGGTATCGCCGAGCCGGCGTGTGCCGCTCACCTGGGCCCCGGGTGGCAGCAGTCCCAGGGCGCCGAGCGCCGACACCGACTTGCCGGAGCCGGACTCGCCGACCAGCGCCAGGGTCTCGCCGCGGCGCACCTCCAGCGACAGCCCCTCGACCACCGGCGCGTCGTCGAAGGCGATGGTCAAATCCTCGAGGCGCAGCAGGGTCTCGTCGCTCATCTGGCGCTCCTGGTGGCGGTCTGGCGCTGGCTGCCGGCCGGAGTGGCCTTGCCGCTGGCGTGCTGGATATGGCGCGGGTCGAAGGCGTCACGCAGCCCTTCGCCGATGAACACCAGCAGCGACAGCATCACCGCCAGGGTCAAGAAGGCGGTGATGCCGAGCCACGGCGCCTGGAGGTTGTTCTTGCCCTGGGCCACCAGCTCGCCCAGCGACGGCGAGCCCGGCGGCAGCCCGAAGCCGAGGAAGTCCAGGGCGGTGAGGGTGGTGATGGCGCCGGTGAACAGGAACGGGATGAAGGTCAGGGTGGCGACCATGGCGTTGGGCAGCACGTGGCGACGCATGATGATCCGCGAGGGCAGGCCCATGGCCCGGGCGGCGCGCACGTACTCCAGGTTGCGGGCGCGCAGGAACTCGGCGCGCACCACGTCGACCAGCCCCAGCCAGGAGAACAGCAGCATGATGCCGAGTAGCCACCACAGGTTCGGCTCGACCAGGCTGGCCAGGATGATCAGCAGGAACAGCACCGGCAGGCCGGACCAGATCTCGATCAGGCGCTGGCCGATCAGGTCGACCTTGCCGCCGAAGTAGCCCTGCACGCCGCCGATGAATACGCCCAGCGCCAGCGAACCGGCGGTGAGCGCCAGGGCGAACACCACCGACAGGCGGAAGCCGTAGATCACCCGGGCCAGCACGTCGCGGCCCTGGTCGTCGGTGCCCAGCCAGTGGCGGGCATCGGGCGGCGAGGGCGCCGGATGGTCGAGTTCCTGATCGAGGGTATCGTAGGAGAACGGGATCGGTGGCCACAGCATCCAGCCGTCGGCCTCGATGGCCTCGCGGGTGTAGGGGTCGCGATAGTCGGCCGGCGTGGGCAGGAAGCCGCCGAACTCGCTGTCCGGATAGTCGACGATCAGCGGTGCGTACCACTGCCCCTGGTAATGGACCAGCAGTGGCCTGTCGTTGGCCACCAGCTCGGCGCCGAGACTGACCGCGAACAGCACCAGGAACACCCACAGCGACAGGCGCGCGCGGGGGTTGCCGCGGAACACCGCCAGCCGGCGGCGGGTGATGGGAGAGAATCGTTCGCTCAGTGCCATGCTCAGGACTCCCGGGTCTCGAAATCGATGCGGGGATCGACCCACACGTAGGTCAGGTCCGAGACCAGCTTCAGTATCAGCCCGATCAGGGTGTAGAGATACAGGGTGCCGAAGATCACCGGATAGTCACGCTGCATCACCGCCTCGAAGCCCAGCAGGCCCAGGCCGTTGAGCGAGAAGATCACCTCGATCAGCAGCGAACCGGTGAAGAAGATCGCCACCAGCGCCGAGGGCAGGCCGGCGATGATGATCAGCATGGCGTTGCGGAACACGTGGCCGTAGAGCACGCGGCGGTCGCTGGCGCCCTTGGCGCGAGCGGTCAGCACGTACTGCTTGTGGATCTCGTCGAGGAAGCTGTTCTTGGTCAGCATGGTCAGGGTGGCGAAGCTGCCGATCGCCGACGCCAGCACCGGCAGGCTGATGTGCCAGAAGTAGTCCTTGACCTTGCCCCAGGAGGAGAGCTCGCCGAAGTCCGGCGAGGTCAGGCCGCGCAGTGGGAAGACGTCCCAGTAGCTGCCGCCGGCGAACAGCACGATCAGCAGGATGGCGAACAGGAAGCCGGGAATGGCGTAGCCGACGATCACCAGCCCCGAGCTCCAGACGTCGAAGCGCGAGCCGTGGCGCAGCGCCTTGCGGATGCCCAGCGGGATCGAGATCAGATAGACCAGCAGGGTGGTCCACAGGCCCAGCGAGATCGACACCGGCAGGCGCTCGAGCATCAGTTTGGTGACCGGCTCTCCGCGGAAGAAGCTCTCGCCCAGGTCGAAGGTGGCATAGTCGACGAGCATGTCGAGGAAGCGCTGGTAGGCCGGCTCGTCGAAGCCGAACTGAGTCTCGAGGCGGTCGATGTACTGCTGCGGCACTCCGCGGGAGCCGCGGGACTCGCCGCTGCCACCGGCGCTGTCGCCGCCGCCGCCCTCGAGGCGGGTACTGGCCTGGGTCGACAGGCCTTCGAAGCGGGCTAGCATCTGGTCGATGGGGCCGCCAGGGGCGGCCTGCACGATGAGGAAGTTGAGCAGCATGATTCCCAGCAGGGTGGGAATCATCAGCAGCAGGCGGCGCAGTACGTAGGCGGCCACGGAGTGTCCTTAGGGCTTCTATGGAATCTCAACGAATGATGAGCTTTCGCGGCGACAAGCCCCGAAGTGTCGGACCATCGCGAGGACGCGATAAACCCATCCCTGGGCGCTTCTCTTGACGTCCCTGTCAAAAGAACCCCGCTTCGCCTTGTCCCCGGCGCTCATCTACCAGCAGCGTCAATATCGAACCTCGAACCTGTATCACCGATTCCTCTGTCGTGCCTCGATCTCGGCGCCGCGTTCGGGGTCGACCCACCAGGCGTCGAGGTCGAGATTGTACTCGGGGAAGGGCTCCTTCCAGCCAAACTTGTCCCACACCGCGATGCGAGTGCTGTCCATGTGCCACTGCGGAATGACGTAGAATCCCCAGCGCAGCACGCGGTCGAGCGCCTGGGCGGCAGTGTCGAGCGCCTCGCGGCTGTCGGCAGCGATCAGGTCGTCCACCAGAGCGTCGATCGCCGGGTCGGCGAGTCCGATCAGATTGCGGCTCTGCGGCGCATCGGCGTACTCGCTGCCCCAGAACTCGCGCTGCTCGTTGCCCGGGTTGGCGGACTGCGGAAAGCCGCCAACCACCATGTCGAAGTCGAAGTCGCGCAGTCGGTTGAGGTACTGGTTGACGTCGACGATGCGAATGTCGCCCTTCACGCCGAGCCGCGATAGGTTACGCAGCAGCGGCTGGACCACGCGCTCGAACTGGGTGTCGTAGAGCAGCACCTCCAGGGTCAGCGGCCGGCCGGTCTCGGCGTTGACCAGGGTGCCGTCATCGGTATTTTCATAGCCGGCGTCGTGCAGCAGGTCGAGTGCCTTGCGCAGGCGGGCACGCATGTCCTGTGGCTGCTCGATGGGCAGCGGTCGGTCGAAGACTTCGTCGGGAAGCTCATCGCGGTAGGGCTCGAGCAGCGACCGTTCGGCATCGCTCGGCAGGCCGTCGGCGGCCATCTCGGAGTTCTCGAAGTAGCTGTGGGTGCGCTGGTAGGCACCGTAGAAGAGGTTCTGGTTGAGCCAGTCGAAATCGAAGGCCAGGTTCAGCGCCTCGCGTACCCGCACGTCCTGGAACTTGTCGCGGCGCAGGTTCATGACGTAGGCCTGCATGCCTGCCGGCTGTCCGTTGGGCACCTCGAGCCGCTTAACGAAGCCGTTGTTGGCGGCAGGAAAGTCGTAGGCGGTGGCCCAGTTGCGGGCGCTGGACTCCACGCGCATGTCGAGGTTGCCGGCCTTGAAGGCTTCGAGTGCGACGGTCTGGTCGCGATAGTAGTCGAACACCAGGCGATCGATGTTGTACCGGCCGCGATTGACGGGAAGGTCTCGGCCCCAGTAATCGTCGACGCGTTCATAGGCGATGCGTCGTCCCGGATCGATCTCGGCGATACGGTAGGGGCCGGAACCGAGCAGGGCGTCGCGGGTGGGCCGTTCGAAGTCGCGGCCTTCCCAGTAGTGGGCCGGCAGGATCGGCAGCTGGCCGAGGATCAGCGGCAGCTCGCGGGACTCGCCGGCGGCGAGGTCGAAATGCACGGTGTCCTCGTCGACCGCTCGCACGTCGCTCACGTCGGCGTAATAGGCGGCATAGAACGGCTGAGCCTTCTCGGTGAGGGTGTCGAAGCTGAAGACCACGTCCTCTGCGGTCACCGGTTCACCGTCGTGGAAGCGAGCCTCCGGGTCGAGATCGAACTCGATCCAGCGGCGCTCAGGGTCGAGGCGAATGCCGGAGGCCAGCAGCCCGTACATGGTAAAGGGCTCGTCGGGGTTGGCGACCATCAGGGTGTCGTAGATGGCGGTCAGGCCCGCGGCCGGGGTGCCCTGGACGATGAACGGATTGGTGGAATCGTAGCTGCCGCTGGCGCCGCGGGTCAGGGTGCCGCCCGTCGGAGCATCGGGATTGACGTAGGGAAAGTGGTTGAAGCCGGCCGGCAGCGCCGGGTCGCCGTAGAGCGCCAGGGCGTGGCGAGTGGGCACGTCAGCCGGATCTGCGGCCAGGGCGGGGATCGCCGCCATGGCCGCCGTCAGCAGCACGATCGATCGCATCGGTCAGCATCCTTGTACCAGATCGGGGGCGACGGGCCCCCCGTTATCTACCGGAAAGTGTCAGCTGCTGGCCGGGTTGTAAAGCGTTGGGGCTGTCGAGGCCATTCCAGCGGGCCAGGTCGGCGACCGCCACGGCATGCTCCGAGGCGATGGCGGACAGGGTGTCGCCACTCTGTACCACGTGGATCTCGGAGGTGTTGCGGCTGGGCGGTCCCGGGCGACGCATGGCGGCCAGCAGCGGCTCGGCTCTGTCGACGGGAACCAGCAGTTCGCGGACCTGGCCGGGGCGAGCGGTGTTGCTGCGCAGCCCGGGGTTCAGCGCTGCCAGCTGGCCGGTCGGAACGCCGGCCAGACGCGCGGCCTCGCCGATGTGCACGGTGCGTGTGACCGGCACGCGTTCGAAGGCGGGTGACCCCTCGATCTCGGGCAGCGTGACGCCGTAGCGCTCGGGGTCGCTGACGATGGCGGAGATCGCCAGCAGCTTGGGGATGTAATCCATGGTTTCGCTGGGCAGCTGGAGGTCCCAGTAGCTGCCTGCCTGGCCACTGGCCAAGGCGCGGCGCTTGGCACGATTCACCGTGCCGGCACCGGCGTTGTAGGCGGCCAGCGAGAGCTCGATATCACCCTGGTACCACTGCTCGGCCTGGTATTCGATGTAGTCCAGCGCGGCCTGTGTCGAGCGGACCACGTCGAGCCGGCCGTCCCAGCTTCCCGAGCGCCGCAGGCCCAGCGCGTCGCCGGTACGCGGCATGATCTGCCACAGGCCAGCGGCACCGAAGTGGCTACGCGCTTCGGGATCGAAGGAACTCTCGATGAAGGGAACCAGGGCCAGCTCGCCGGGCAGGCCGCGGTCCTCGACGCGCTCCAGGATCCAGGCCAGCCAGGGGCGGGCCCGTTCAGTGATCTCGACGATATTGTGAGGCTTGGCGCTGTACTCGTCGATCCATTGCTGCACGCGCGCGTGCCCGGCACCGTTCTGCCACTGTCCCTGCCACTGGAAGGTGTCGCGCAGCCGCGACCAGGCGTCGGCGGGTTGCAGCTGCAAGTGGCTCCAGAAGGTGCGTCGGCCTGCCGGTTCACCGCGATGAGTCGGCGTGAACGTCGGCATGTCGGCGCCCAGGCGGCCGGCGGGGAGCGTCGATGCCTTGCTGTAGGCACCGGCGATCAGGGCGCCGGTCATGGCGATCGTGCTGGCGAATCCGAGGAGACGTCGGCGCGATGTGTGATAGGTCATGCAGGGGTCTCCGGGGGCGCACGGTGTCCACCGTGACGGCGGCATTGTCTGGCGCCCGGCGGCTGGGTCTCAGAAGTCGTCTTTCCAGGCACGCAAGGTGGCGAAGGTGGCCACAGCATCCGCGGTGTCGCCTTGGGTGGCGGCGGCACGACGAACGCCGGCGTCTTCGCAGCGCAGGAAAGGGTTGATGCGCCGCTCTCGCCCGATGGTGCTGGGCAGAGTGGGGCGCTCGAGCTCCCGGGCCCGCCGGCACTCCTGCTCGGCGGTGTCGATGTCGGGGTTGTCGGGATCCGCTGCCTTGGCGAAACGCAGGTTTGCCAGCGTGTACTCATGGGCCGCGAAGACCAGGGTGTCCTCGGGAAGCGCCGTGAGGCGCGACAGCGAGGCGTGCATCTGCTCGGGTGTCCCTTCGAACAGGCGTCCACAGCCGGCACTGAACAGGGTGTCGCCGCAGAACAGCAGCGGCGGAATGCCGGCGGTGAAGAAGGCGATGTGATCCAGGGTATGGCCCGGGACCTCCAGAACTTCGAAAAGGCGTCCCATGACCCGCACCTCGTCGCCGGCAGCGACGCGCTCGTCGATGCCGTCGATCGCCGGGTTGTGGGGGCCGATGACGCGGGGCGCATAGCGTGCGATCAGCTCTGGCAGGCCACCCACGTGGTCCGGATGATGGTGGGTGATCAATACGCTGCCCAGCGTCAGTCCTTCCCGCTCGAGGGTCTCGATCACCGGGGCGGCGTCGCCCGGGTCTACTACGCAGACATCGTCGCTCGTATCCTGGCGGAGCAGCCAGATATAGTTGTCGCGAAAGGCGGGAATCGGTGTCACGCTCAACATGGGCTCGGGGTCCTTGCGCCGCGGTCGAGGGCCTGGGAGCCGCGGGCGTCTTGGTTCAAAATCGTTCACAAAGCCGATCACTTTGGAGAGATGAACGGATCATGTCAAATTCGCAGGATGCGATGATCATGGCGCGGCTGGTGCGCGAAGGCCGTCGTTACTGGGCAGGCCCCGCCGGTCAGGGCGTCTGGCAGGCCCAGCGAGCCTGCCTGGGACCACTCTGCGAGCGCTGGTTCGGCGTCCATGGCCTGGAGCTCGGCCTGGCCCCGACCCTCACCGACATGTGTCCTGTCCGTCACGCCCTGCGCTGGTCGCCGACCCGCGAGCTGGCGCAGACCGACAACACCCTGGTCTGCACGCCCGATGCCCTGCCGTTGCCCGACGGCTGCCTGAGCCTGGTGGTGGTGCATCATCTGCTCGAGGTGGTCCCCGATCCCCATCATCTGCTGCAGGAGGCGGCGCGGGTCACCGCCGACGATGGCCATCTGATCCTGTTCTGCTGGCATCCCCTGGGGCCGGGAGGCTGGCTGCGCTGGTGGCCGGGGCAGCGTCGCCGGCTTCCCGGGCGCGGCCGCTGGCGTATGCCGGCGCGGCTCGCCGACTGGCTGGCGTTTGTCGACTTCGAGGCCCAGCGGGTAGACTACTGCGGCTTTCGCCTGCCCGGAGGACTGGTGCACAACACCATGCTCGAGACCCTGGGGCGCCGGCACAACCTGCCGTTCGGCGATAGCTTCATGATTCATGCGCGGCGCCGGTCCCAGCTGGCCCAGCCCCGGCGCGGCCGGGTGGTCTTCCCGACGCCGATCGCCGGGTCGACGCTGGGCAATGCTACCGGCCGGGCCGCCTCCGGAGAGGGTGACCGAGGGTGACAGACCAACCACAGTCAGGGGCGTTGCCCGAAGTGACGATCTATACCGACGGCGCCTGCCGCGGGAATCCCGGCCCCGGCGGCTGGGGGGCGCTACTGTGCAGTGGGCCTCACGAAAAGCCCCTGATGGGCGCTGAAGAGCTCACCACCAACAATCGCATGGAGCTGATGGCCGCTATCATGGCCCTGCGCGCGCTGACCCGCCCCTGTCGGGTATCGCTGTGGACCGACTCGGAATACCTGCGGCGCGGGATTACCGAGTGGATTCACGGCTGGATCAAGCGTGGCTGGAAGACCGCCTCCAGGCAGCCGGTCAAGAACGCCGAGCTGTGGCGGGCGCTGCACGAGGAAGCCCAGCGACACGCCATCGAGTGGCACTGGGTAAAAGGGCACAGCGGCCATCCCGGCAACGAGCGTGCCGATGCCTTGGCCAACGAGGCCATCGACGAGATGCTGGCACGGGCGTGAGCCCGGCCAATCCGGAACGTCATCCAACAGGGGACGCCCCATGCGCCAGATCATTCTGGATACCGAGACCACCGGCATCGATCCCCGCGACGGCCATCGCCTGATCGAGATAGGCGCGGTGGAGATGGTCAATCGCCGACTGACCGGCAACACCTATCACCAGTACATCAATCCCGAGCGGGCCATCGACGCCGAAGCGGTGGCGGTTCACGGCATCACCGACGAGCGGGTCGCCGACGAGCCGCTGTTCGCCGACGTGGCCGACGCCTTCTGGGCCTTCATCGAAGGCGCGGAGCTGGTGATCCACAACGCCCCCTTCGACGTGGGCTTCATCGACCACGAGCTGGGTCGCCTGAACCAGGCTCGCGGCGAGCCGCGCCTGGGGCCGGTGGCCGAGCACTGTCGCATCCTAGATACCCTGCAACTGGCCCGCGACAAGCACCCGGGCCAGCGCAACAATCTCGATGCGCTGTGCAAGCGCTACGAGATCGACAACGGTCACCGTGTGTTGCACGGCGCCTTGCTGGATGCCGAAATCCTGGCCGACGTCTATCTGGCGATGACCGGGGGACAGACCGCGCTGTTGCTGGATGCCTCCGCCTCCAGTGAAGAGGGCGCGGCCGCGGCCAGCGGCGGTCTCAACGTACGCCGGCTGTCGCTGTCGCCGGGGTCCCTGCGGGTTCAGGCGCCGGACGATGCCGAGTGGCAGGCTCATCGCGACAAGCTGGCCACGATTCGTGACGCCGGTGGCGAGTGTCGTTGGGATGGCCTGGATGGCTGGCCTGGGCAGGAGGCGCCTTGATGCTGCGACGCGAGTTGCCCCACGAGGAAACGTCGGGCCACGTGATTCGGCTGGCAGAGGGACGAATCGCCCCGGGACCGGACGGTGGGCCGCTGCAGCCCGTGCAGCCCTGGCTGCCCGCCATGCAGCCGCTGTGCTGGTGGCAGGATGTCCCGGTCGCCCTGTCGCTGGAGCCGTCGCCCGGCGACGACTGGATCGAGGGGCGGGCGTGGCTGGCACGGTTGCCGGAGTCCTGGTTCGCACTGGTCTCCACGGCGCTCCAGGTCGGTGCCTGGCTACGCCATCATCGGTTCTGTGGCAGCTGCGGGGCGCCGGCCTCGCGGCTTGACCATGAGTTCGCCATGCACTGCGAGCGCTGCGGTCACCGCAACTATCCGCGCATCTCGCCGTGCATCATCACCCTGGTGACCCATGGCGAGTCGTTGCTGCTGGCACGCAGTCCGCGTTTCCCGCCGGGGCGCTATTCGACGCTGGCCGGCTTCATCGAGCCAGGGGAATCCGCCGAGGAGGCGGTACGGCGCGAGATCTTCGAGGAGGTGGGGCTGACCGTGGGGCGGCTTCGCTACTTCCTGAGCCAGGCCTGGCCCTTTCCGCATTCGTTGATGCTCGGCTACTTCGCCGAGGCGGCCTGCCGACGCATACGCATCGACGGCCACGAGATCGCCGATGCCGCCTGGTTCTCGCCGCGGCGGCTGCCCCAGCTACCGCCCCCCTATTCGATCTCACGGGCACTGATCGAGACCCATCTGGCCGAGGTGGGCGCGCGCTAGGCCAGGGCACGCCGGCCTGCGCGTGTCATGCACTGGCCGGTCGCGCCAAGGGATCAGTGGCGTCGCGGGAAGAGGCTGCCCAGCTTGGTCGCCAGCATGACGTTACCGGTAGCCTTGAGCTTGCCGCTCATGAAGGCGCTCATGCCACTGATGTCGCCGCTCATCACGCCCTTCAGCGTCTCGGTGCTGAGGCTGAGACTGATCGAGGGGTCGTCGTGCACGCCCTCATGGACCGCCAGTTGCCCGTCCTGGACCACCAGGTGGTAGTCCCCGGCGTCACTGAAATGGAACTGGAAGACCTCGTCCATGCCGCGGGCGGCTTCGGGATCGAAGCGGTCATGGAGCTTGTCGAGGGTGCTGTCGGTCATCGGGTGACTCCGGGGGTCGTCTGGGGATCGATCCGCGAGCGTAGGGAAAACCGCCGGGCGCATCAAGTGGCCGGCTTGTCGCGGCAGTCGTCGCTGGGCAGGATGTGGGCAGACACCCCGAAGGAGAGACAAGGTGAACGAGTGGCTGACGGATTTCGGCATGTTCCTGGCGCAGCTGGTGGCGGTGGTGGTCATCGTGACCCTGGGCGTGCTGGTAGTGATGCGGGCTCGCGGTGGAGACGGCGAGCGCGTCAGGCTCCGTGTCGAGGAGCTCAACGACGATCGCCGGCGACGGCGGCGTCGATTGCAGCTGGCGGCCAGCGAGCCCGGGGCGCGCAAGCGCCTGCAGAAGGCGTTTCGGCGCGACGACAAGGCGCGCGGCAAGCGTCAAGGCGATGACGATGCTTCCTCGATGGTCTGGGTGCTGGATTTTCACGGCGATCTCAAGGCCAGCGTCACCGGACGCTTCGCGGAGGAAGTGTCGGCGGTGCTGGACGTGGCCGGCGAGAAGGACGAGGTAGTGGTGCGGCTCGAGTCTCCCGGTGGGCTGGTGCACGCCTATGGCCACGCCGCCGCCGAGCTCGATCGACTGCGTCAGGCGGGGCTGTCCACCACGGTATGCGTCGACAAGGTGGCGGCCAGCGGTGGCTATCTGATGGCCTGCTGTGCCGACCGGCTGCGGGTCGCGCCCTTCGCGGTGCTGGGCTCGATCGGCGTGGTCGCCCAGGTGCCCAACCTGCATCGTCTGCTCAAGCGCCACGACGTTGACGTCGAGGTGCTGACCGCCGGACGCTACAAGCGCACCCTGACGGTGTTCGGCGAGAATACCGAAGAGGGGCGCGAGAAGTTCCTGGAAGACCTCGAGACCGTGCATGGTCTGTTCAAGCGCTACGTGTCGGAGCGTCGCCCCGACCTGGATATCGAGGCGGTGTCCACCGGCGAGATCTGGTACGGGCAGGACGCGCTGCCGCGTGGGCTGGCCGATGAGCTGGGAACCAGCGAAGCTTACCTGGTGGAACGCATGGCCTCCGCCCGCGTCGTGACCCTGCGGCTGGAGCGCCGCCAGCCGCTGGTCGAGCGGCTGGGGCTGACGGTATCTCGCGGCCTGGAGCATGGTGTGGAGAGGGTCGTCGAGGGCCTGGAGGCACGCGGCTGGCAGAAGCGATGAGAGGCTCAGCCGTCGTACAATCCCAGCTTGTCGAGGGCTGCCAGGATGATCTGGGCGCGCTCTCCCTGTAGCGAGTAGTAGATGGTTTGTGAAGCCCGGCGCGTGCTGACCAGTTCCTCGCGCCGCAGGATGGCGAGATGCTGGGAAAGTGCCGACTGGCTAAGCGCAAGTTGCCGATTGAGCTCGGTGACCGATAGCTCCTGGCCGTCCAGCAGGCACAGGATCCGCAGTCGGTTGTCGTTGGCCATTGCCTTGAGCAAGGCGCTGGCCTGGTCGATCACTGCGTCTCCGCCTTTCAATAGTCGCGCCGCCTGGCCTTGCGAGCTGCTCATGATATCACCCCCTCTGACGTTGTCAGGGTGGCTTGAGACGGCCCTCCCTTGCCGATCAGGCCTGTGCTGTGTGCCGGGCGACCGCCCTCGTTGCCCGCTGCCGTATCTCTTTCGTTTCCTGATTCAGCCATCACTCAATTATAGCTCAGTGTGGCCAGTGTTACTGGGCTTCTCCGTGATCAACAGGTGTTTTTTGTCGACAATTTAGCGTGACTTGTCGTTCTTTTGTCGAATATTAGTCCTTTGTATGAGGTTTTTACTTCCCTGCTGTCCTAGAGTGTCAACAATTGTGACATCCTCGTTGAGCAGGCAATTCCTCATGTCTCTTTATTCCCGTGAGTATCGACGTTCCATCGATCAACCCGAGGTCTTCTGGGCCGAGCAGGCGAAGCGCCTGCCCTGGACCACCATGCCTCGCACCATGCTGTCCTATGACGATCAGGGCCATGCACGCTGGTATCCCGATGGAGAGCTCAATCTCTGTCATGCCGCCCTCGACCATCATGTCGAACAGGGGCGCGGCGATCAGGCCGCTGTGCTGTGGGATTCGCCGGTCACCGGATCGCGTCGACGTCTCAGCTACGTCGAATTGCGTGACAGGGTGGCGCGATTCGCCGGCGCGCTGAAGGGGCTCGGGGTCGAGAAGGGGGATCGGGTGATCATCTATATGCCAATGGTGCCCGAGGCGCTGATCGCCATGCTGGCCTGTGCAAGGCTGGGCGCGGTGCACTCGGTGGTGTTCGGCGGCTTCGCCCCGCACGAGCTGGCGGTACGCATCGAGGATGCCGAGCCGCGGGTGGTGGTTGCGGCCTCCTGCGGTGTCGAGGTCGATCGGGTGCTGCCCTACAAGCCCATCGTCGATGCGGCCATCGAACAGAGCGCCTACAAGCCCGACGCCTGCATCGTACTGCAGCGAGAGCAGTGCAGGGCCGAACTCGAGGCACGCGATCACGATTGGGCGTCGCTGGAAGCCGGTGCGGCTCCGGCAGCTTGCGTGCCGGTCAAGGCGACCGACCCGCTCTATGTGCTCTATACCTCCGGCACGACCGGCAAGCCCAAGGGCGTGGTGCGAGATACCGGGGGCTACGGCGTGGCCCTGCATTACTCCATGGAGGCGATCTACGACATGGCGCCGGGCGAGGTGTTCTTCTCGGCCTCCGACGTGGGATGGGTCGTTGGACACTCCTACATCGTCTACGGCCCCTTGCTGCGCGGCTGCACCACTGTCGTCTACGAAGGCAAACCGGTTCGAACGCCGGATGCCGGCGCGTTCTGGCGGCTGATCGCCGAGTATCGCGTCAAGGCCTTCTTCACGGCGCCCACCGCCTTCAGGGCGATCAAGAAGGAAGACCCCGATGGCACTCTGCTGCGTGAATACGACGTCTCCAGCCTGAAGGCGCTGTTCCTGGCCGGGGAGCGCCTGGATCCACCGACCTTCCACTGGCTCGAGGACCTGCTCGAGGTGCCGGTGATCGATCATTGGTGGCAGACCGAGACCGGCTGGCCGATCGCCGCCAATCTGCAGGGGCTCGAGCCGATGCCGGTGAAGGCGGGGTCGGCCACCGTGTCCGTGCCCGGCTTCGACGTGCGCATTCTCGACCGCGAAGGGCATGATGCCCCGGCGCTCGAGCAGGGCAGCGTGGTGATCAAGCAGCCGCTGCCGCCGGGCTGCCTGACCGGCATCTGGCGCGATCCGCGGCGCTTCCATGCCGCCTATATGGCGGCCTATCCGGGCTACTACCTGACCGGTGATGCGGGCTATCTGGATGAGGACGGCTACCTGTTCATCATGGGGCGCACCGATGACGTCATCAACGTCGCCGGCCATCGGCTGTCCACCGGGGAGATGGAAGAGGTGGTCGGCGGGCATCCGGCAGTCGCCGAGTGCGCGGTGATCGGCATCCACGACGCCCTCAAGGGGCAGGTGCCGGTGGGGCTGGTGATTCCCAAGGACGGTTTCGATGGCAGCGAGGTTGATCTGGAGCGCGAGCTGATTGCTCGAGTGCGTGACATCATCGGCCCGGTGGCGTGCTTCAAGCAGGTGCTCGTGGTCGATCGGCTACCCAAGACCCGCTCAGGCAAGATCCTGCGCAAGCTGCTGCGCCACATGGCCGACGGCCAGGAGTACGGTGTGCCTTCGACGATCGATGATCCGGCAAGCCTGAGCGATGTCCACGAGGCGATGAAGGCTCGCTCGCTGGGCAGCGCCGATCAGGCACGGCAGCGCTAGCTCGCCACAGGGCATCAGGCCCGTCACAGGGCATGGCGCGAGGGGCAAGGGGTTTGGCCCGGAGCGGAGGGGTGCGTATAATTCGCCTCCGTCCGCCGGAGCTCCGGCCTGCCATTCGATGAGGGTTCCCTCACCCCTCTCGCCAAAAAGGTGCCCGATGTTCGTGCTCTCCGCCGCCCAGACTCGCCGCTGCCTGACGTGGCTGGTCGCTTTTCATATCCTGGTGATCGCCGCCAGCAACTACCTGGTACAGCTGCCGTTCAGCCTGTTCGGCCTGCATACGACCTGGGGCGCCTTCAGCTTTCCCTTCATCTTTCTGGCCACTGACCTGACCGTGCGGCTGTTCGGCAAGGAGCCGGCGCGGGCGATCATCCTGCGGGTGATGTTCCCGGCACTGGTGATCTCCTATGTCGTGTCGGTGGTGTTCCCCCGCGGCGGCTTCGCCGGCCTCGATGCCTTGGGTGAGTGGAACCTGTTCGTGGCGCGCATTGCGCTGGCCAGCTTCATGGCCTATGTGCTGGGCCAGTTGCTCGACGTCACGGTATTCGACCGCCTGCGCCGGCTGCGTGCCTGGTGGGTGGCGCCGGCCATGTCGACGCTGCTGGGCAATCTGGCAGATACCTTCGCTTTCTTCTCCGTTGCCTTCCACCGCGGGCCCGACGCCTTCATGGCCAGCCACTGGCCGGAGATCGCCTGGGTGGACTACGGGATCAAGCTGGGCATCAGCCTGGCGTTCTTCCTGCCCCTGTATGGCGTGCTGCTGGCCTGGCTGACGCGGCGGCTGGTGGCCGCTACCGGCGAATCCGACCTGGCGCCGGAGCGGGCCCAGGTGCGCTAACCCGTCAAGGAGTTCTCGATGACGCTTGCTCTCCATCATCTCGACACCGGTGGCGACGGCACGCCCCTGGTGGTGATCCACGGCCTGCTGGGTAGCGCCGACAACTGGCGCTCGCACATCAAGAAGTGGCAGCAGCGAGGGCGAGTGATCGCCCTGGATCTGCGCAACCACGGGCGCTCGCCTCATGCGCCGGGCATGGGCTACGCCGAGATGGCCGGCGACGTGCTGGCGCTGCTGGATCAGTTGAACGTGACGAAGGCCCACGTGCTGGGCCATTCCATGGGTGGCAAGGTAGCGATCACCCTGGCCCGGATGGCGCCGCAGCGCATCGCCTCGCTGATCGTCGCCGATGTGGCGCCGCAGGCCTACGGCCACGGTCACGACAACGAACTGGGCGCGCTGAGGCGAGTGCGCGACGAGCGGCCCGCCGACCGCCGTGCGGCGGATGCGTTGATGGCCGAGTACATCGATGAACGCCCCACGCGCCTGTTCCTGGCCACCAATCTTGTGCGAGGCGAGGAGGGCATGACAGTGCGCGTCGGGCTGGACGAGATCGCCGATGACTATGCCTCGATCAGTGGCGCGCCGGATGGGCAGGGCGCCTACGAGGGGCCGACCCTGGTGGTGCGCGGGGCGCGCTCGTCTTATGTGACCGACGCCATGCTGCCGGTGCTGCGCGAGGTGCTCCCACGTGCGGAACTGGAGACCCTCGACGCGGGCCATTGGCTGCATGCCGAGCGACCGGAGGAGTTCCAGGCGGCGGTCAATCGCTTCCTGGCGAGCCAGGCCGACTGACCTCGTCCTTGAGGCGGCTCGTTCATCGATTGGGATCGACGGCCAGCCTGCTCACCGGCGTGGTCGCCGAGACCATGTGATGATCCGCCAGAAAGCGTTCGAGATCGATGTAACGCTTCCGATGCAGGGCGGCGGGCGTCAGGCTGAGCCGGGCCATGGCCTCGGGCCAGGCGCTGCGGTTGGTCGGGGTGTCGAGTGCGGGCTCGGCGGTGACCAGCAATTCCCAGCTTCGTTCGGGGTTCTCGAGGATCCAGGCGGTGGCTTCCTCCAACGCGTCCACCAGCCGCACGATGGCGTCGCGCTGCTGGGCCAGGTGGTGGCGATTGGCGACCAGGATCAGGCCATCATAGCGCGGGACACCCATTGCCTCGGTGGTGTAGGTGCGGGTCGACAGGCCATCGTCGGCCAGCGAGCGGGGCAGCAGATAGCGCACCGCGCCGATTACGCCATCCACGCGCCCCTCGCGCATGGCTTGCTCCAGGCGGAAATGCAGGTCTGGGCTGTCGAGGGCGTCGCGAGGTATGTCGTGCCTGGCCAACAGACTGGCCAGCAATACCACCTCGTCATCCAGGTCGGCATGGCCGATGCGCGTGCCGGCGAGGTCCGCTGGTCCCTCGATGCCGGCATCGTCGTCGATCACCAGCGCTGCCAAGGGAACGCCAACCAGGGTGGCCACCCGCACCAGGGGCTGCCCCTGGTCGACCAGCAGGTGCAGCAGTGGCTGCCGAGTGAGCGCCAGATCGACCCGCGAGGCTGCGAGCAACTTGGTGGGGACGTCGGGGTCGGCGGGCGTGCGGATATCGACGTCCAGTTCGCGGCTGGCGAACATGTCGAGCGCACGGGCCACGAACAGTGCCGCATGACGCGGGCTTGGGTACCAGTCGAGCATCAGCGACAGGTGGCTGACCGGGGGCGGCGCGATCGGGCCTACAGGCCCGCTGGCCATGGCCGGTGCGGCCGGTCGCGTGGGGGTATCCACGGCCGGACCGCCGATGTGTCCCTCGAAGTCGGCCAGTACATCTTCGTTCGTCGACGGTGCCAGGTCCGGCACCATGACCTCGGTGCCGAGCGGCGGATAGCCTGACGCGGGGGCATCTCCCGGGTTGGCATTCCCGGCCAAGGGGAGGGCCGGCAGGACAACGGCGAGGGCCGGCGAGGCCCAGCGCCGCATCCGGGCCAGGTAGCGTGTCATTGACGGCATGCACAGTGACTCCAGCGGGGCCCCGGTGGTGACGACGCGAGGCTCGGGGCCGGGGCAAAACGCGGCTAGTCTAGCGGCGAGCGGTCCCGCCTGGCCAGCACCGCGATCAACGTAGGTCGGTCGTCGCGAGCGGGCGTGCGGCGTGAGATACTTCAGCTCATCTCTGAGGCAGGATGCCATGGACACGATCAACACTCTCTTTTTGCTCAGCGGCTTCCTGATTGCCTTGAGCGTCCTTGCCAGCCGGCTCTCCACCCTGGTGGGCGTGCCGCTGCTGCTGCTGTTCCTCGGCCTCGGTATGCTGGCCGGGGAGGAGGGGCTGCTCGGCATCGAGTTCGACGACTATCCGCTGGCCTTCCTGATCGGTCACCTGGCGCTGGCGATGATCCTGCTCGACGGCGGCCTGCGCACCCGGCTCAAGACCTTCCGGGTCGGCTTCAAGCCCGCGCTGTCGCTTGCGACCCTGGGCGTATTCGTCACCAGTGCGCTGGTGGGGATGATCGCCATGTGGGTCTTCGGGCTGAGCCTGGTCCAGGGCCTGCTGGTGGGGGCCATCGTCGGTTCCACCGACGCCGCTGCGGTGTTCTCGATGCTGGGCGGGCGTGGCATCAACCTCAACGAGCGGGTCGGGGCGACGCTGGAGATCGAGTCGGGCACCAACGATCCCATGGCGATCTTCCTGACCTTGATGCTGGTCGAGTTGCTGGTCGGCGACATTGGCGGGTGGCTCGAAACGTCGCTGTTCTTCCTCCAGCAGTTCGGCCTGGGTATCGCCCTTGGGCTCGGCGCCGGCTGGCTGATCGCCCGGCTGCTGACCTGGCTTGACCTGGCGCCGGGGCTCTACTCGCTGCTGGCGCTGGCGCTGGGGTTCTGCGTATTCGGCATGACCAGCGCACTGGGCGGCAGCGGCTTCCTGGCCATCTACCTGACCGGGCTGATGATCGGCAACCGGCCGGGGCGCCACCTGAACTTCATTCTGCCGGTCCACGATGGCCTGGCCTGGCTCAGCCAGATCGGCTTGTTCCTGGTGCTGGGGCTGCTGGTCACGCCCAGCGAGATGATGGCCTACGCCCTGCCGGCCGCGGTGGTGGCCCTGGCGCTGATCTTCGTGGCCCGTCCGCTGGCCGTGCTGGTGGCCATCAAGCCGTTCTTCCGCTTTCGCTGGCGCGAGGTCGGCTTCATTGCCTGGGTGGGGCTGCGGGGCGCCGTCCCCATCGTACTGGCGATCTTCCCGGTGATCGGCGGCGTGGAGAATGCCTCGCTGTACTTCAATGTCGCCTTCGCGGTGGTGCTGTTGTCGTTGCTGATCCAGGGGGGCAGCCTGCCGTGGATGGCTCGCCGGCTGCGGGTGGAGATACCGCCCAGCATCACGCCCAGCCGTCGGGGGCCATTGGGTATCCAGTCCGCCAACGACTACGAGATGCTCGTCTATCGGGTCGAGAGCGCAGACCTCGAGGACGTGCCGATCCGGCTGCTGCGCTTCCCCTCCGGGGCGCTGATTGCCTCGTTGTTCCGGGACGGCGTGATGCTGCATCCCAAGGGCAGCACGCGGCTGTGTCGGGGCGATACGGTCTGTGTGATCGGCCGCGAGGATGACTTGCCGGCCCTCAACCGGCTGTTCAACGGCGATGCCACCCTGCGGCGGCAGAGCGCTTTCTTCGGTGCCTTCAACTTCGACGGCGAGGCGCGTCTCGGCGATATCGCCGATGCCTACGGCCTGACCCTCAGCCCGGGTGAGCAGGAGATGACCCTTGCCGAGTTCATTGCCCTGCGTGTCGGCGGCCATCCGGTGGTGGGCGATGACGTGGACTGGCACGGCATCCACTGGGTCGTCAACGAGATGGACGGCAATCGCATCACCCGGGTGGGGCTGCGTCTCTACTGACAGTCGCGCCGCGGTGGTCGACACTGCAGTCGAAAGCCGGCCCGAGCCAGTCCGCTGGGGGCGGTGTCGGCAGCTTCCGCCACTCTAATCCGCGGAGCGGTCACCATGATCCGGCACTCGACCAATGCATGGGGGCGCGATTTTTTCGTGGGCGATCTCCACGGCGAGTACGAACAGTTGATGAGGCTTCTCGAGAGCGTCACCTTCGACGTGCGGCGTGATCGCCTGTTCTCCGTCGGCGATCTCATCGATCGTGGGCCACGTTCGCGAGACTGCCTGGCGCTGGCCCTCGAGCCGTGGTTCTTCGGCGTGCGAGGCAATCACGAACTGCTGGCGCGCGATGCCCTCGCCAAGGATGGCGATGCCATGGCCCTGTGGCAGCTCAACGGCGGCGGCTGGGCGTTGGCAGAGGATCAGCAGTCGCTCGGTCGCCTGCTCGAGGCGGCATTGCAACGCCTGCCTTATGCCCGCGAGATCGCCGTGGGAGATCGGCGTATCGGCCTGTTGCATGCCGAGCCGCCGACGGACTGGTCACGTATCGACGATAGCGATCGCCATGACCTGGTGTGGGGCAGGCGGCGCATCCGCTGTGGCGACGATACGCCCGTGGCCGGGATCGATGCCGTCGTGGTGGGCCATACCATCCTCGAGTCGCCGACGACCCTGGGCAACGTGCATTACATCGATACCGGGGCTTTCGCCACCGGCAACCTGACGCTGATCGAGGCCCGTGAGCTGCTGTCTGGCATGGCCTAAGCGTGTTTCCAGGCGGCTATCTGCAGGCGATTCGTCGTCGCCGTTGAAGGAACTGGCTGCTTGCCCCGCTTCTGCCGCCGGAAATCTGTCGGCTTGATGATTAATTAAGAAATTTCTTAATAAGAATTTCCTTTACAGCCCCTGACCCTCTCCTACGCTTGGTGCGAGGGATAGCCTCCCTCTATCGGGAAAGTGTGCCTCATTGGTCGTTAATCATCAGAAAAAGGAATTATCATGATGACGGATCGCGCCACAGTGCTTCATCATTTCCTGTATCACGCCGAACGGACTCCGACCGAGATTGCCCTGGTCGACCCGGGGTCCCGTCTTTCTTACCGGGAGCTGGATCGCCGCAGCGATGCCATCGCCAGCTTCTTGAGGAAAAAGGGGGTGGGCAAGGGCGATCTGGTGCCCCTGCTGTGCGATCGAACGCATCGTTTCGTGGCGGCCATTCTGGGGGTCATGAAAAGCGGTGCCGCCTATATCCCCGTTGACGTTCGCTATCCACTGCAGCGCCAGCAACGCATCCTGTCGCAGAGCGGTGCTGCCTTTGCACTGGCGGCTTGCGCCGAACCTCCTCGCGACGCTGCCTTTTGCCTGCATGCGATCGACGACCTGCAGGACGTCGAAGATGCCCCGGGTGTCTTGCCGTCGTCCCAGGATCTGGCTTACGTGATCTTCACGTCGGGCACGACGGGCAACCCCAAGGGAGTGATGGTGGAGCACCATGCCTTCAACCGTGTGGTGGTCGCCCACAACGACAACCTGGGCGTGACCTCGGACAGCCGCTCCACGCTGATGGCCGGCACCGGCTTCGACGTGGCGCAGTTGGAAGTTGCCTCGATGCTGATCGCCGGGGGTACCCTGATCCTGCCCGATGAGGAAACGCGACTTGATCCCGATCGGCTACTGAGATTCTTCGCCGACCAGTGCCTCTCGCATGCCTTCGTCCCCACCGCCCTGGTACCGGCCATCACCGCGCGACCTCAGCCGAAGGAACTGGCGCTGACGCATGTCTACACGGCGGGGGAGAAGCTGACGCCACCGCCAACCGAGCACTTGCCCTATCAGCTGGTGGATTGCTACGGACCGGCGGAGGCCACTATTTTCGCCACCATCCATCGAGTCCCGGGCAGCCAGGTGGATGATCGCCCCGCCATTGGCCGACCCATGGCAGGCAGTGACATCTTCCTGCTCGATGAGCACCTGGATCCCGTACCGGACGGCGAGACCGGCGAGATCTTCATCGGCGGCGACAATCTGGCCAGGGGATACCTGCATAATGAGCCGCTGACGCGGGAGAAATTCATCATCCATCCCCAGTGGCGACAGCGCTTGTACCGCAGTGGCGACCTGGCTCGCTGCCTGCCGGACGGGCGCCTGCAGTTCCTTGGTCGCCTGGACGATCAGGTGAAGATTCGCGGCAACCGCGTCGAGCTGGCAGAAGTCGAGGAAGCCCTGAACGCACAGCCCGGCGTACGAGAGGCGGTGGTGCTGGTGGCGTCGACGGAGACCGGCGGCGAACACCAACTGCTGGCCTTTATCGTGCCCGATGATACGCAGCCGGTAGCGGAAAGCGAGCTCCGTCGGGGTCTGATGGACACCCTCCCGGATTACATGGCACCGGCGGCCATTCTGCGGCTCGATGCCTTGCCGCTGAATGCCAATGGCAAGACGGACAAGCCGGCGCTGCTGCAGAAGTATCATCGGCTGATAGGCAGTACCGACAACGGCGTCAGTGAACGCGCACCAGAGGAGGTATATGCCACTCGAATTGAAGCTGACCTCGCCGACGCCTGGGAGAGGGCCCTCGGTCATCGACGCTTCGGCCGCAACGACCGCTTCTTCGACGTCGGTGGCCACTCCTTGCTGGCCGCCCGCCTGATGCAGGATGTGCGTGAGCGATTGTCCGTTCAGGTGTGGATCCGCGATCTCTTCGAATACGATACCATCGCCTCGCTGGCAGGCCTGCTGGAAGAGCGGCGCGGAGAAGGGCGGCCTCGGACCTCATTGGACCGGGAGCGTATTCACCCCTTGCGAGAGGATGCCGCGCTCCCCGATGAGCTGGCGTTCTCGCCCTGGGCGTCGCCGGACACGCTGACTCACCCTCGTCACATCCTGCTGACCGGTGTCACCGGTTTCGTCGGTGCCCATCTGCTGTCGGACCTGCTTGCCACTACCGACGCATGCGTCCACTGTCCCGTCCGGGCGCGTTCAGGCACCGACCCCTGGCGGAGACTGGAGGACACCCTGGCGCGCTACGGCATCACGCTCTCCGAGGCAGAGCGTGAGCGCATCGAGGTCTATCGGGGCGACCTGGCAGAACCGCGTCTCGGGCTGACGGCAACGCATTATGAGCAGCTCGCCGGTCAGGTGGACGTGATCTACCACTCGGCCAGCGCGGTCAACTTCATCCAGCCCTATTCCTACATGAAGCGGGATAACGTCCAGGGTCTGCTGGAGCTGCTCAATTTCGCCGCCGCCGTGCGCACCAAGCCATTGATTCTGCTCTCGACAATTTCCGTATACAGCTGGGGCCACTTGCATACTCGCAAGCGCGTGATGTTTGAGAGCGATGATATCGATCAGAACCTGGAGGCGGTGATCACCGATATCGGCTATGTGCGCAGCAAGTGGGTCATGGAAAAGATCGCTGATCAGGCCGCCGAGCGTGGCTTGCCGCTGATGACCTTCCGTCTGGGCTATGCCACTTATCATAGCGGCCGAGGCGTGTGTGCGGATTACCAGTGGTGGGGGCGTCTGGTGAAGACCTGCGTGACGCACCAGAGCATCCCGGATCTTGCAGCGTTACGCGAGGGGCTGACCAGCGTCGACTACATGACGGCGGCGATCGCGCACATATCCCGAAACCCGGAAGGTCTGGGGCACAAGTTCAACCTCATTCATGAGGGAGACAACAATCTCACGTTAAAGGAATTCTTCCGCCGTCTGGAAGAGCACTTCGGTTATCGCTTTCGGGCGCTTCCCTATGCGCAATGGAAGGCGCAGTGGGAGCATGATGACAAGGCACCGCTGTATCCCTTGCTGAGCCTGTTCAACGACATCATGTACGAGGATCAGTCCACGGTGGAGCTTTATCAGAACACCTACCTCTGGGATTGCCGGAATACCAAGCACTTTCTCCGTGACAGCGGTATCGAGGAGCCGGTATTCGCGCGCGAAGAGCTGGAGAGCTACCTGTCGTATCTCGGCGTGCCGATCCCGCAGGGGGAAGCCGTCGACTAGCGGGTAACCACGCCTCGATCATTCATGGCCAAGGCCAGCGGGCGCCGACTATTGGCTGGCGCCCGTGCATGTCCATGCGCTGACCCCGAGGCGCTTGGCCATGCACACGGCGCTACAGCACGCAAAGCGAAAGGCACAGGTCGGCGTTGGTCCATTGGCATACAGGGAGCAGAGCGCCGCGATGAAAGCCGGGGACCGGGAAGCGAAAGCGCAACCCTAGTGGCGTGACTTCCAGGGCATCGAAGTCCAGGGGCGTTCGGCTGATGGGGTATTGCGCCTTGTAGGCGGCCTCTTTCATGGAAAAGACGCGTAGCGCTGCCAGCCCGACAGGGGCATTCATGCAGGCCAGCTCCCGGGGACTGGCTATGTCTGCCGCGAGGTCATCGTCCAGCGACGTCAGGTTCTCGACATCAATGCCGATGGCCCGGACATTGCAGGATAACGCTGCGACCGCCACACAGACGTCCTGGCTATGCGAAACGCTGCCAACGACGTCCGATGGCCAGATGGGGGCTCGATCCCGACCCATCGGAATTGACGTGGCAGGGCAGCCGAGGCTTTCCAGCACGGCGTGGCCAGCCGAACGTCCGGCTGCGAACTCCATTCGCCGTTTGATGCCCATACCCGTGATGGCGGCTTCTTCATCGGCGTAAAGCGATAGATGCGGCTCACGCGGGTCGCGAATGGCATGGGCCACGCCTGCCGGCCAATCCTGCCGATGCCGGGCTATCAGGCTGCTGAGTGACGCTGTTCCCATTGGGCTGCCATGACAAGGAGGGAGGGGACGGTAGCTTGCCGCACTATGACTCGAGCGCCCAGGTTGGCGAGCAGCGGCCGAGCGGGGTGTTCGACGATATTTCCGCCATCGAACACGCGATAAAGCGGATCAGCGAATTCGCTGCTCCCTTGAATTGTGTGTTGCCGTGGCAGCCCGCCATCGCGTTGCACCATCCCACCCATGCTTTAGCGAGCGGCCTGGCATCATCGAAAGCAGACCGCGGCAGGGGCGAAAGCCGCAAGGCGATTTATTCGGCGAGCTCTGCCCGGAAGATGTCGGCACCCTGGAGCGCCACCTCCGCTACGTTTCGGCTAAGCGGGACGCGGCCATCGCCCAGACCCTGAATATCGAAATAGCCGGCTTCGAGGGCATCGTCACCCGCAGCAGGTTCGCCGGCTCGCCAGGTGCACAGCACGGCGATGAGAACGAAGTGATGCCGAAGCCTGCCGTCGTCGCCAACGTCGAACGCATCGATGGCATTGAAGGTCCTGTGCGCGCTTGCCACGATACCGGTTTCTTCGTGCAGTTCGCGCATGGCAGCCTGCTCTATGCTTTCTCCCCGCTCGATCTTTCCACCCGGAAAGCCCCACAGGCCGGCGTCGGGTGGATTGGCGCGACGCACTAGAAGAATCCGGCCGTCCCGAATCAATACGGCAATCGTCGCTACCACGGGGTATGGATCCTCGTGCGTGGTGAAGATGCCTGTGTCTCGATGGGTCATGAGAAGACTCTTGCGGCGTCCGCTCGGCGGTAAATCCTTCGGATCATATCAGCCAGAGGACGCAGGCGCAGCACGGCGGCGCTTGGCCGAAAGAAAGATGGCGGAACGCGCTAAAACGCCATTGTGACAGGTGGATCGTCCAAGCGGTGCAGGTCGCCCCGAGCAAGCCTCGGATGCCGCTTTCTCTCGCAAGCCGGGCCGTCCTCGATTTCCGTGATACCTGCCTTGCGGGCGGTGCAGGGGAAGAGGGAAGAGGGAAGAGGAATGTCGGCCGGTCCCCAAGCCGCTGCTCTGCTGGCGACACCTCAGGGGGCTCGAAAACGAAAAAGGGGATCAGCTAAGTAGCTGATCCCCTTGGAAAAAGGTGGCGGAGGGACAGGGATTCGAACCCTGGGTAGGCTCTCACCTACGCCGGTTTTCAAGACCGGTGCATTCAACCGCTCTGCCATCCCTCCGGCTCACGGCGAGCTACTTTACCATTATTTTTTCGGAGGTCAAGACTCTCGTGCGATCAAGGTGTTATCGCATGTTCTCTGCGCCGGCGAAGATGAGGTCGTGGGGCCGGCCGGCGCGAGCCCCACAGCAGCGCAATGCGCCGGCGTTCGTGGCGACGCCCCATGAATTGGCCGTTGCCGAGCGGCTGCTGGCTGGCTTCGCTGCGCCAGAAGTTCGTTGAATCGCGCCCGGGGCGATACTTGCGTCGGGAACCCCCAGGCGGCATCCTGTGTCCACATTGCCAGGATCAACCAAAGGGAGCTCTGGATCGATGGCTTACCAAGACACACGAGTGACAACGCAGCGGACAGGTGCCGTCAGCGCCAACAAGGTGCTGCGCAATACCTATGGCCTGCTGGCGATGACCTTGTTGTTCTCCGCCGTGACGGCGGGTGCCGCCGTGGCTCTGGGCATCCAGCAGATGAACATCCTGGTCTTCTTCATCGGCGCCTACGGGCTGATGTTCCTGGTCCACAAGACCGCCAACTCCGCCATGGGCCTGCTGGCGACCTTCGCCTTCACCGGGTTCATGGGCTTCACGCTTGGGCCGATCCTCAGTGCCTACCTGACACTGCCAAACGGTGCCGAGCTGATCATGACCGCCCTCGGGCTGACCGGTCTGACGTTCTTCGGTCTTTCCGCCGTGGCGCTGGTGACGCGCAAGGACTTCAGCTTCCTCGCCAACTTCATGATGGCGGGCGCCATCGTGCTGGTGCTGGCCATGGTCGCCGCGCTGATCTTCCAGATCCCCACGCTGTCGCTGATGGTCTCCGCAGGCTTCGTACTGTTTGCCTCCGCGGCCATTCTCTACCAGACCAGCGAGATCGTTCATCGGGCCGGCGAAACCAACTACATTCTCGCGACCATTACCCTCTATGTATCGATCTACAACCTCTTTGTCAGCCTGCTCTCCCTGCTCGGGGTCATGAGCCAGGACTGACGCGTCAAGCGATATGAGGATGCTGGCCCCGCTACGGCGGGGCCAGCCTGTTTCTGCGAGAATGATCATGCGTTATGCGATCCTGCTGATGGGGGCTCCCTACAGCGATCAGGCCAGCCATTCGGCGCTGCGTTTTGCCCGAGCGCTGGTGGCACGGGGGCATCGCCTCGAAGCGGTGTTCTTCTACCATGACGGGGTCTACAATGCGGCCCGGCTGGCGGCACCGCCCCAGGATGAGCCGCATCTGGTCGACGGTTGGGTGGCGCTTCATGACGATCATGGTGTCGCCTTGCAGGTATGCATCGCGGCGGCACTGCGTCGCGGCCTGATGGACGCGCGAGAGGCTGCCCGTCATGGCAAGGAAGGACATAGCGTCGCTGAGCCGTTCGAGCTGACCGGGGTAGGGCAACTGGTCGACCTGGGTCAGCGCTGTGACCGGCTGGTGACCTTCGGGCCTTGAAAAGAGAGGAACGATGAGCCACGACAATGACATGCCTGACGGCGAGCTGCTGGTCATCCTGCGTCATGGTCCCCACGGCAGCAGTTGGCTGCGCGAAGGCCTGGACGTGGCCCTGGTGGCGGCCGCCTTCGGGCGCCGGGTCTCGTTGCTTTTCATGGGAGATGGCGTCTTGGCACTCCTCGCCGGGCAGGGTACCGGTGCCCTGGGGCAGAAAGGCACCGCGCCGACACTCGAGATGCTCGAGATGTATGATATCGAGACGCTATGGGTCGAGGCCGAGGCCCTGGCGCGCTTCGGGTTGGACGAGCACGAGCTGATGCTTGCCCCCCAAGCCCTGACCGCCGAGGCGATCGCCCATGCGGTCGAGACGCATCCTCGGGTGCTGACCTTCTAGCCTCGGCCTGGAGCCTGACGACCATGAAACTCCATATCGTGAATCGTTCGCCGGCCAGCAGCCGCGTCTACGGCCAGGCGCTGTCCGCCATGGGGCCGGACGACCGACTGCTGCTGATCGAGGATGGCGTGCAGGGAGCCTTGCCCCAACTGGTCCGCTACTATGAGGACATCCCGGGACGGCTCTATGCGCTGCGCGAGGATCTGGAGGCGCGTGGTCTGCTTGGCCACTGCGACGCCTCGGTGCAGGTGGTGGACGTGGATGGCTTCGTCCAGTTGACCGAAGAAGCCGAACAGACATTGAGCTGGTACTGAGTCATGGCGAGCACCGAAATATACCGTTATCTATCCGTGCCGGAAGGCAATATCGGGCTCGACCCGGAGGGCTATCTGGTCGACCTCGGCCAATGGTCATCCACGGTGGCCGAGGCCTTGGCGGAAGAGGAAGGGATGACGCTGGAAGCCGAGCACTGGGAAGTGCTCGAGGTGCTGCGCGAATTCTATGCCCGTTACCAGATGGCACCGGCCATGCGGCCCCTGGTCAAGGCCGTCGGCCGCGAGCTGGGGCCTGACAAGGGGCGCTCGATCCATCTGATGCGGCTGTTCCCCGGCAGCCCCGCCAAGTTGGCGGCGCGCCTGGCGGGATTGCCCAAACCGACCAATTGCCTGTGACATGAACTTCCTGGCCCACGGCTGGCTCGCGCGCGGCGGCAGCGACGACTTCCTCTACGGCAACTTGATCGCCGACGGCGTCAAGGGCGCCGACCTGTCGGCGTGGCCGACGGCAGTGGCGGAGGGGATCCGCCACCATCGTCGCGTGGATGCCTTCGTCGATGGTCATGCGGTGATCGGCGAGATGAAGGACAGGGCTCCCCGCGGTGGGCGCCGCGTCGCCGGCATCGCCCTCGATCTGATGTGGGATCACTGTCTGGCACGCCGCTTGACGATAGCCGAACGCGACTGGCTGATTCCCCGCTGCTACCGGCTGCTGGAGACGCGGCCGGCCCCGACGCGCCTGGCGGCCATGGCGCCGGCCCTGGTCAGCCAGGACTGGCTGCGCGGCTATGCGGATTTTCGCTTCACCTGCCGGGCCGTGGCGGGGCTGGGGCGACGGCTCTCGGGACCCAACCGGCTTGCGGAGTTGCTGCCCTGGCTCGAGCGCGACTATATGGCCCTGGACGAGGCCTTCGAGCGCCTGTGGCCGGACCTCGAGGCCAGGCTCGGGGTCCGGCCGGGGTCAGTCGACCCGCAGCCATAGGCAGTCCACGGCAGCGCCTTTCGCCAGCGATGTCTCGGGCGGGACGATGGCCAGGGCATCGGCCCCCACGCAGGACGACAGTACGCCGGAGTTCTGGTCGCGGAAGGCGTGGGCGGTGATGCCTTCGGCGGTGAAATCCAGGGTCACGCGCATGTAATGCTGGCGGGGGCCGGTGTGCGTCTCGAAGGCGGCACGGGCGTTGAGCCGGGGCAGGCTGCCAAGGGCAGGGCAGTCCAGCAGCGCTCCCATCAGCGGACGCAGGAACAGCCAGGCGCCGACGAAGCCGGACACCGGGTTGCCTGGCAGCCCCACGAAGCGCACCTCGCCGCTGGCGCCGGGCAGGCGCCCCAGCGCCAACGGCTTGCCGGGGCGAATCGCCAGCCGCCACAGGTCGAGCCGGCCCAGCGCCTCGACGGCGCCACGGACGTGATCCTCTTCCCCCACGCTGACACCACCGGTGGTGATGACCACATCCGCCTGTTCGGCGGCCTGGGCGAGCAGGCGCCGCGTTCCCTCGGCGGTATCCGGGACAGTGGCGACCTGAATGACGTCGGCGCCGAAACGGGTCAGCAGTTCGCGCAGCATGGGGCGGTTCGAGTTGTAGATCTGTCCCGGGCCCAGCGGCTGGCCGGGCTCGACGATCTCGTCTCCGGTGGAGAGCAGCGCGACCCGCGGGCGACACCGGACCGAGACGTCGGTGATGCCCTGGCCGGCGAGATGGCCGAGTGCTGCGGCATCGAGACGCGTGCCGGCGCCAAGCAGGCATGCGCCGGCCGCCACGTCGCGGCCGCGACGACGCAGGTTGTCGCCGGACGGGACGTCGGCGGGAATCCATGCCTGCTCGCCGTCCAGTTCGACCTTTTCCTGCATGACCACGCAATCGGCGCCGGGCGGGATCTCGCCACCGGTGAAGATGCGTGCGCAGCTTCCGCGCTCGAGCGGCGTGGCCACTGCACCGGCGGTGATCCGTTGGCGGACCGGCAGCCAGCGACCGGCGTCGTCGTGATGCAGCGCATAGCCGTCCATGGCGCTGTTGTCGAAGGGCGGCACGTCGAGCTGGGCCGCCACGTCCTCGGCCAGCACTCGTCCCGCGGCCTCCGAGGTCGACAGGCGCTCGGCACCGAGCGGCACGACGTCCTCGAGCAGGGCGGTGAGCGCGGCCTCGACCGGCTTGAGCTCAGCCATGGGTGCCTCGCTCCGGAATCATCGGGTTGGCAGGACCTTGCAGAGAGTGACACGGCGTGTGTCGCCGGGTGCTGGTGTCATCCATGAGTGCCTCGCTCCGGAATCATCGGGTTGGCAGGACCTTGCAGAGAGTGACACGGCGTGTGTCGCCGGGTGCTGGTGTCATCCATGGGTGCCTCGCTCCGGAATCACCAGGTTGGCGAAATTACACGGCTTGTGTCGGCTGTCGAGCTGCTCGGCGAGGATGCCGTCCCAGCCGGTGCGGCAGGCGCCGGTGGAGCCGGGCAGGCAGAACACCACGGTGGCGTTGGCCAGCCCGCCCAGGCAGCGACTCTGCACCGTGGAGCTGCCCACCTCGTGCCAGGAAAGCTGGCGGAACAGTTCACCGAAGCCCTCGATGCGCTTGTCGAGCAGCACCGAGACCGCCTCGGGCGTGGAGTCGCGACCGGTGAAGCCGGTGCCGCCGGTGGTCAAGACCACCTGGACCTCGGGATCGGCGATCCAGACGGCCACCACGGCGCGGATGCGGTAGACGTCATCGGCGACGATACGCTTGTCGGCCAGTCGATGGCCGGCGGCGGTGAGACGCTCGACCAGCGCCTGGCCGCTGCGGTCGGTGTCCTCGGTGCGGGTATCCGAGACCGTCAGAACCGCCACCGACAGCGGGATCATCGCCTCGCTCATGAGTCGGCGTCCTGCTTGGCCGCTGCCTTCTGTTGCTGGCGAGCCTCGAAGGCGGCCTGCTGTTCCGGCGTGGCGTCGGCCTGATACTTGGCCTTCCACTCACCGTAGGGCATGCCGTAGACGTATTCCCGTGCAGCCTCGTAGTTCACGGTTTCTCCGCGCTCCTCGGCCGCGGCGACCAGCCATTTGGAAAGGCAGTTGCGGCAGAAGTCGGCGAGAATCATCAGGTCGATGTTCTGCACTTCCTTGTGCTCGTCCAGGTGGCGAAGCAGGCGACGGAAGGCGGCGGCTTCGAGCTCGGTGCGGGTGCTGTCGTCCAGGTGTTGCATGGTATTGACTCCGTTGTCGTTCTGGCCCATCGGGTAGGCGTCCAGCTTACCAAATGTCGGGGTGGCTGGGGCGTCAGCGATCGAGTCGCGACGTCGCGCCTGGAGTGCCATCATGAGGGAAGCCTGTCGCCATCGGAGTCTCGCCCATGTCGTCGATTCGGCTTAGTCGCGCCCGCTTGCCGGCCACCCTGGAGATCCGCGTCGTCGACGAGTTTGGCGAGGCGCGCCGCCAGGCGATCGCCGCCGAGCGTGCCTTGACGATCTATCTCAATCGTCGCGAGATCGTCACCCTGATGACGCTGGGCGACGACCCCGAGGCCCTGGTGGTCGGCTACCTGCGTAACCAGGCACTGATCGAGCGGCTCGAGGATCTCGAGGCGGTTCACGTGGACTGGGAGGTCGAAGCGGCGGCCGTGGTGACGCGTCGCGAACCCGCCGACCTGGAGGCGCGCCTGGGCCAGCGTACCGTGACCACCGGCTGCGGCCAGGGCACGGTATTCGGCCGGCTGCTCGAGGCCACCGACCTGCACGCGCCGCTGCCGACCCATTTGCGCCAGTCGGTGCTCTATTCGCTCCTCGAGAATCTCGGCGCCTATAACGCCACCTACCGCAGCGCCGGGGCGGTGCATGGCTGCGCGCTGTGTCGCCAGGCCAGGGTGCTGGATTTCGTCGAGGACGTGGGGCGGCATAATGCGGTCGATACCCTGGCGGGACGCCAGTGGCTGGGTGAGGGGAGCGCCGAGCCGCCGGATATCTTCTACACCACGGGGCGGCTGACCTCCGAAATGGTACTCAAGGTGGCCCAGTTGGGGATCGGCGTGCTGGTATCGCGCTCCGGGGTGACCCAGAAGGGGGTAGAGCTCGCCGAGCGTTTCGGGGTGCTGCTGATTGCTCGTGCCAAGGGCAAGCATTTTCAGGCCATCGGCGCCGAGGGGCGTCTCGAGCTGGACGCCATTCCCCCGCGCCGGCCTGGGGATCGAGCGGGCTGAGCGCGGCTATTGGGTCTCGCGCGGCGTGCACACCGAGAGGACCACGGCATCTTCCTCGCTCACCGAGACCAGGGCATGGCCCATGTCGCTGTCGAAGTAGATGCTGTCGCCCTTGGCCAGGTGCAGGGGTTCGTAGAACTCCGAGAACAGCTGAATCTCGCCCTCCAGCACCATCAGGAACTCCTCGCCGTCATGGCGCACCCATTGGCAGAATTCCTCGAAGCTGCGTGCCCGCACGATGGTCTTGAAGGGGATCATGCGCTTCTGGGCCATCTCGCAGCTGAGCAGCTCGTGCTCGTAGGTCGGAGTCGGATGCTGTTGCCCCTCGCCGCGGCGGGTCAAATCGCGGCGTCCCATGGTGCGCGACTGGGGACGCGGCTGGGAGAGCAGTTGCGGCAGGTCGATGTCGAGTCCGCTGATCAGCTTCTGCACGGCGCTGAAGGTCGGCGAGATCTGATCGTTCTCGATCTTGGACAGGGTCGAGCGCGCCAGCCCGGTGCGTTCGCTGACGTCGCCCAGGGTCCACTGATTTGCCAGGCGGATCTCCTTGAGGCGCTCGCCAAGGCGCAGTGGCTCGACGAAGGGCTTGCGCCCGGAGGCAATGCGTAGCGCGGCCTCCTGGTCTTTGGTGGCGGTCATGGAAGATTCACTATTGGAAACAAGGTTTCCTACAGGCTACCACATCCGCCAGCGCATGCAGACTCCCGTCGCGACGCTGAACAGGCCGGCTGCGACGTCGTCCGGGGGCGATGACGCGGGCAGCGAGGTTTCCCGCCATCGAGAAACCTGACGCCATGGTCAGGTCCGGGGTCAGTCGAAGGGCAGCCCCAGCAGTGCCTTGAGATGTGCCGCCGCACCGCGCCCCAGGGCGTCGGGGTCGTAGCCGCCCTCCAGCACCGAGACCAGGCGGTTGTCGGCGTAAAGGGCAGCGATCTCCATGGCGAGTCGGGTCACCCAGTGGTAGTCCTCGTCGTCCAGGCACAGCTCGGCCAGGGGATCATCGCGGTGGGCATCGAAGCCGGCCGAGACCAGCACCAGGTCGGGCTTGAAGGCATGAAGGGCGGGCAACCAGTCGTCTTCGACGGCGCGTCGAAAGGCGGCCCCGTCGGTGCCGGCGGGCAGCGGCGTGTCGACCACGTTGCGATGCTCGTTGCGCAGGTAGCGCCAGGGGTAGAAGGGATACTGGTAGCTGGTGCAGATCAGCACTTCGGGATCGTCACGGAAGATATCGATGGTGCCGTTGCACTGATGGACGTCGAAATCGAGGATGGCGACTCGCTGGGCACTATACCTGGCCCTGGCATGGGCCGCGCCCACCGCCACGTTGTTGTAGAAGCAAAAGCCCATGGCATCGGTCGCTTCGGCGTGATGGCCGGGCGGGCGCACCGCGCAGAAGACGTTGTCGGCCTGGTGGCGGAATACCTGGTCGACCCCGCGGACCACGGCGCCGGCGGCATGGCGTGCGGCCAGCAGGCTGTCCGGATTCATCAGGGTATCGCCGTCGAGCGCTATCAGGCCGTGCTCGGGCAGGCACTCTTCCAGGGCTCTCAGGTGGCGGGGGGGATGCACCCGAGCAAGCTGCTCGTCGGTGGCCAGGGGGGCGTCACCCTGCATGGTCTGCTGGAGGAGGCCGTCGCGCATCAGCCGCGCATGGATGGCCTCCAGGCGCAGCGGGCTTTCGGGGTGATCGGGGCCCATGTGATGGCGTTGGCAGTCAGGGTGGGTGAGATAGGCCGTAATCATGCTAGCGCTCCGTCCAGGTTCCCTTACCCTAAGCGCGCTGGGCCCTTGCGGAACAGTGGCCATAAGTCGTACACAGGAGACTGTTTGCCCGCCACGGAGTCGCCCGATGAGCACCCGCTTTCTGCACCATTTCTTCGAACCGCGCACCATTGCCGTCGTGGGCGCTTCGGAAAAGCCCCACTCGATGGGGGGGCTGGTGATCCGCAACCTGCAGGAGGGGGGATTTCGCGGTGAGCTGTGGGCGGTCAACCCGAAGGGCTACGATGCCGTCTACGGCGTGCCTTGCGTCACCGGCGTGGGGCGTCTGCCGGACGTGCCGGACCTGGCGGTCATCTGTGCCCCGGTCACCCGCGTGCCGCGGTTGATCGGTGAGCTGGGGCGCTTCGGGGTCCGGGCGGCCCTGGTGCTGTCGGGCGGCGCCCATCTGGATGACGAGCGCGACGGCAAGGGATCGATTCGCGGACGCATGCTTGCCGCGGCGCGGGAATCCGGCATCCGGGTGCTGGGACCGGAATGCATGGGCTTGATCGTGCCCGGGCGGCATCTCAATGCTTCCTATGCCAGCCAGCCGATCGCCAAGGGGCGGGTGGCTTACCTGGGCCAGTCGGGCATGCTCGGCAATGCCATGATCGACTGGGCCGCCGGGCGAGGCATCGGCTTCTCGCACCTGGTGACCGTTGGCGACAGCGTCGATGTGCTGTTGCCCGACCTGATCGACTACCTCAACCAGTATGCTCCGACCCAGGCACTGCTGCTGCACCTGGAGCGCATTCTCGATGCCCAGCACTTCATGACCGCGGTGCGAGAGGCCTCGCGGCATCGCCTGGTGCTGGCGATCAAGAGCGGCCGTACCGCTGCCTCGGACATTTCCAACCTGCCTCCCACCCCGGGCGTCGCCAACCGCGACCAGGTCTTCGATGCCGCCTTCGCCCGGGCCGGCGTGGTCCGGGTCGATGATTCCGATGAACTGTTCGATGCCCTGGAGACCCTGTCGCGCATGAGACCGCTGAAGCGCGATCGTCTGGCGGTGGTCTCCAACGGCTTAGGGCCGGCGATGCTGGCGATCGACAAGCTGGTCAGCGCCGGTGGGCGGCTGGCGAGTTTCTCCGAGGCGACCCGCGACGCGCTGTGTCGCGATGACGTGGACGTCAGCAAGCCCGGGGAGAATCCGGTGGACCTGGGCGGCAACGCCACGCCGGAGCGTTTCGTCGAGGCCATCGAGCTGGTGGCCGCCGATCCCGGCGTCGATGCCGTGCTGGTGGTGCATGCGCCGACGCGGCTGGCGCCTTCCGGTGACACGGCCCGTGCGGTGATCGAGGCGCGCAGGCGTTTCCGGCGCAACCTGCTGACCAGCTGGATGGGGCTGGAGGAGGCGTTGACGGCACGTCATGCCTGCAACGAGGCCGGCATTCCCACCTACATCTCGCCGGAGAAGGCGGTCAAGGCCTTCATGCACATGGTCGATTATCAGCGCGTCCAGGCGCTCCTCCAGGAGACGCCGCCGAGCCTGCCGTTTGCGACGACCCGCGAGAGCCGGGCGGCGTCGCGGGCGTTGATCGATGAAGCGAAAGCCGCAGGGCGTGAATGCCTGGACCACTCCGAGACGGCGCGTGTGCTCGAGGCGTACGGCATCCCGGTGGCGACCAGCCGCTATGTGACGACGCCCGAACAGGCGGCGGAGGCGACCGGCGAGCTGGAGGGCCCCCTGGCGCTCAAGGTGGTCCACGACGGTAATTGCCGGCCCTTTCGCTACCGGCAGCACCCTCACAAGCTGTCTGCCGGGCTGTTGCAGGACCTGGAAGGCGCGGAGCGGGTAGCCGAAGGCGTCCGGCGGCTGGGCGACAAGGTGGCAGAGAAGTTTCCCGAGTTTCGGGTGCGCGAGTATTGCCTGCAGTCGATGCAGCGTGGCAAGCACTCGATGCAGCTGTGTGCCGGCATCACCCGGGATCCGGTGTTCGGCCCGGTGATCGTGTTCGGGATCGGCGGATACAAGGTCAACATCCTGGCCGATCGCCAGGTGGCCCTGCCGCCGCTGAACATGAGCCTGGCGGCGGATCTCGTCGACAGGACCCATGCCGCGCGGCTGATCCGCGAGCATTCGCGGCATCCGTCGCGGGACCTCGAGCGCATCGGTGAGCTGCTGGTGACGCTGTCGCAGATGGCCACCGATCTCACCGAACTGCGTGGCCTGGAACTGAACCCGCTGGTGCTCAACCGTGACGGCATGCTGGCGGTGGATTTCGCCATGGACTTGGGGACGCCGGCGCGCTTCGCGATCATGCCCTATCCGGAGGAACTGCGAGAGTGGGTGACGCTGAACAACGGTTGGGAGGTCGAGGTGCGGCCGATTCGTGCCGAGGATGCCCCGCTGATCGAGGGTTTCCATCGCCAGCTATCCGAGGAGAGCATTCGTTTTCGCTACTTCCACAACAAGGCCGACCTCAGTCAGCGCGACCTGTCGATGCTCTCGCACATCAACTACGATCGCCAGATGGCCTTCATCGCCGAGCATCCTCTTGCCGAGGGCGGCAAGGAGATGCTGGGGGTGGTGCGGGTGTGGAACGACCCGGACAACATCCGCACCGAGTTCTCGATCATCGTGCGTGACGACCTGCACGGGCTTGGCATCGGTAGCCTGCTGATGGACAAGATGATCCGCTATTGCCGAAGCGTGGGAACCCTGGAGATGATCGGCAAGATCATGATCGACAACCAGCCGATGCGCGCGTTGATGAAGCAGCTCGGTTTCACGCTGCGCTTCAATCTGGAGGAGCAGGTCGTGGATGCGGTCCTGCGGCTTAACGAGCCTGCGAGCGACTGGCAGCGACACCGACTCGACAGTCTGCCGGATTGACGTTCCCCGCCACGGCGGGGAACGCAAGCACCTTCACGGTGCCAGGCGGAAGCGCTGCCAGTGGTCATCGCGACGCTCGAAGCGGATGCGATCGTGTAGACGGCTCGGTTGGCCCTGCCAGAACTCGATCATCTCGGGGACGAGGCGATAGCCGCCCCAGTGCACGGGACGCGGGATCTCTTGCCCCTCATAGGCCTGCTCGAAGCGAGCCTCGCGTTCCTCGAGCCAGTTCCTGTCGGGAATCACCACGCTCTGGGTGGCGACCCAGGCACCCAACTGGCTGGCACGGGGACGGCTGGCAAAGTAGGCATCGGATTCCTTTTCCCCGACCTGCTCGACCGGTCCTTCCACGCGAACCTGTCGCGACAGCGACGGCCACCAGAATACCAGGGCCGCATAAGGCACATTGGCCAGCTCGCTGCCCTTGTGGCTGTGGTAGTTGCTGTAGAAGACCAGGCCTTGTTCATCGGCGGCCTTGAGCAGTACCACCCGGGCATGGGGGCGTCCCTGGCTGTCGACGGTGGCCAGTGTCATGGCGTTGCCGTCTTCGCCTTCGGCGTCGAGTGCCAGGGCCAGCCAGTCGTCGAACAGCGCCAAGGGATGGTCGGGTAGTTGGGTCTCGTCCAGGCGGCCGCCCTCGTAGTCGCGCCTGATGTCGGCGATATTGCGTGTCATGGTGTTCTCCTAGAATGTCCCCTCATGGTCGCCGGTTGCCGGTGAGAGCTCAACCGTTGGTGGGGATGCATGGGATTATCTTACGCCAGACGGGGGGTATTCCCTTGAGCTGGATCATCGCCGTTGACCGGTGTCGGTGCCTCGCGCCAGTGGGGAGGGAGTCCGTGACGATCGCCTCGCGAGGCATCGCGGGACCGAGCCGGGCCCATGGCCTCAGCTCGCCTTGACCTGGCGGCTGCGAAAACGCGCATAGCCCATGCAACCGGTGAACAGTGCCAGCGACACCAAGGCTTCCAGGACGCCGCGCAGCCCCTCGCCGGGCAGGGTGGCGACCATCACGCCCTGGGCGAAGTAGAGCAGGCTGACGAAGGCCAGCCAGGCATGGCCGCGGGCCCGGCGAGCCAGGATCGACGGCAGGAACAGCACCAGCGGCAGCACGAAGGCGACCAGGGGGCCGACGGCACTGCCGTCGCTTTGCACCGCCACCCCGCGATAGAGCATCAGGGCGATCAGCACGGCATAGCTGAGGATGACCAGGCGCCGCGATTCGGTCGTCAGGGTATCCAGCCCACGGCGAGCCTCGAGATCTTCCAGCCAGCGTCTCATGGGCGACCTCCGGCATGGGCCAGGCTCAAGGCCAGTCTGGCGATCCGCTGGCCCTGGGCATGGGCCAGCTGGCGCTCCGACTCGTCGAGCGGCCGGTCGCTGCGCTTGCCGGCCAGGTGGCTGGCGCCATAGGGGGTGCCGCCGGCCTGGGTCTCCATCAGCGCGGTCTCGCTGTAGGGCAGCCCGGCATAGACCATGCCGTGGTGCAGCAGCGGCAGCAGCATGCTGATCAGGGTGGTTTCCTGGCCCCCGTGGAGGCTCGACGTGGACGTGAAGGCGGTGGCGGGTTTGTCCACCAGGGCGCCGCCCAGCCAAAGCTCGCTGGTGGTATCGATGAAATGCTTGAGCGGGGCGGCCATGTTGCCGAAACGCGTGGGGCTTCCCAGCGCCAGGCCAGCGCAGTGGCGCAGGTCGTCGAGATCGGCGTAGATCGCACCCTCCTCGGGGATCTCCGGATCCACCGCCTCGCAGGTCGGCGAGACCGGGGGCACGGTGCGCAGCCGTGCCTCGATGCCGCGGCAGGATTCGACCCCGGCGGCCAGGCGCTCGGCCATGGCCCGGGTGGCGCCGTGGCGCGAATAGTAGAGGATCAGCACATAAGGCAGGGAGGCAGTCATGTCACTTCCTGATACCGGGACGGGAAAGCTCAGTCGAGCAGGGCGAGAATATCTTCCGGCGGTCGGCCGATGATCGCCCGGCTGCCATCGTCGGCGATGGGGCGTTGCATGATCCTGGGGTGGGCCACGATGGCATCCACCACCTGGTCGGGGTCGTCGGCATCGGCACCGAGGGCCTTCCACTCGGCCTCGCTGGAGCGCACCAGGGCTCGCGGCTCGGCCGTCAGGCGTGACAGCAGGGCGCGCAGCTCGGCACCGTCGAGGGGCGTGTCGAGATAGCGGCGAACCGTGACATCGACGCCGCGTTCCTCCAGCAGGGCCAAGGCCTGACGCGACTTGGAACAGCGCGGATTATGGAGGAGGGTGATCATGGGCGGTCCTTGTTTTGCTGGTATGAACGTTTCGCTGGGATGAACGCGGCTCATTGTAGGCCGCGGCGGAACGCCCCCACAACCATGCTGGTCAGGCCCACTGCCGCTGAGGCAAAGGGGATGGAGATACTAAATTATACCGTTATCTTCTTGTGGCACCTAGACTACGACTCTCCCCGCTAGTGTGATGGCAGCCGTCGGTAGGCCCAGACATCATCGCCATCGGCCAGCGTCACCCGTACCCGGCGATAACGCACGCCCAACCGCTCGTAGCGATCCAGTCGAGCCAGCTCGTCGGCGCTGACCGTCAGACGCAGGCCTTCCACTCGATCTCCGGGGCTCGGAGCCAGGTCGAGGCCGGTTCGCCGGTAGCCGTCCAGCGTTGCCGCTGTCGGCTCGCCGGTGCGGCCATAGACCAGCCAGCGTACCGGGGCATGGGTCAGGGTGCCGTAGACGAAGAGGGCATGCGGACCCTCGCCGATCGGTGCCAGATGATCGGGCCGCTCGTAGGTCCAGGGGCTGAGCAGGGTCAGCCATAGCCAGGCGGCGACCGCCAGCGGGGTGGCCAGCAGCGGCAGGCCGATCAGCAGGCGCGGGGAGGGCATGGGCGTGGGCTCCGGGATGGCATGACGCCGCCCATGCTGCCATATCCGGCGGTTCGCCCGACAGCGCCGCTCGGTCCGACACGGCGACCCATTGCTCAGTCGAGGAATGCCGCCAATCCGGCGGCCTGACGGAGGACACCCTCGAAGATGGGCTCGCTGGTGGCGGCCGGGAAATCGCTGGGCAGGCGAGTCGCCAGATCGTTGACGACGCGTTCGGCGGCGCCGGCGATCTCGCCCATCAGCATGCCGACACGCTCGGGGGAATAATCGACCTGTGTCGCGGTGGCGATGAAGTGACGTGGCGCCATTCTCGCCCATCGGTAGTGGCGGTTCTTGCCCTTCAACGCCATGGCCATCTTGGCCCGTTCCGGGGCCATGCTGCCCTGGTGCATCAAGGGATAGGCCGATATCACGTCATACATCGGCGTCATGCGATAAGCGCTTCCCGGCTCGAGGAACAGGCTGAAGTTCTTGGCATGTCCATCGATGGCGGCCAGCAGCCAGAAGAGAAGCTGTGCCTTGAAGAACCTGTCCCGATCCAGGCCGGCCTGCTGGGAGCCGCGCAGCAGGCGCATGGCCTGCGCGATACCCGGGCCACCATCGCTTTCATACTTCAGCGCCGGGGCGATCCCCAGCGCCTGGCAGAAGTCTTCCTGGGGCAGTCGCATCAGCCAGGAGCCGTCCCGCGACCAGCGTCGGTCGAAGCGCTCGACGACGAGCACTTCCTGGCCACCGAAGCGGGCGAGTTCGGTACGGGCCACCGGAAGCCCGAAGGCCTCCAGCAGGCGCAGGCATAGCCACTCGTTGGCGTTGCTCTGGCGCAGGTCGATGTTACTGTGTTCCAGAAAACCGATCGGTAGCTTGAAGATATGGCTGGTGGGCGTGCTGCCGGTGGGGCGCTGCCATTGGCCCTGGTGCCAGAGCAGAGCCGTCTTTTCCTGGGCGCCAGCCAGCGAGATGCGGAAATCCTGCCCCTCGGCCATGCCCAGGGGGGCGTCCTGGTAGCCGGACAGTAGCGCCTCGATGGCCCGCTCATCGAGCGGTGCGGCGGTGACGGCATGGACGTCGCCGGTCGCGGCGTCTTCGGGGTAGAGCTGTATCGCGCCGACGCAGTCGCGGCCTATGCTGGCCAGCAGGTCGAAGGGATGCCGCGTCGGTACCCGGAAACGGGCCTGCATGCGGGCCCGTATCGCCTCCGAATCCGGCAGCAGATTGTCGAAGAAGTTGAAGACGACCTGGCCGCGATATGCTGCCGTGGTGAGGGGGAGCGACAGCGAAATAGCCCGGGCACCTGGCCGGTCGACCCATTCCGGCCGGTACTGGAAGGTCATGGCGCCGGACCGCGCCATGCCCAGCGTGCCGATGTCGATGCCATTCATCGCGACGGTGAGGTTCGCCATGGCCTACCACTCCTGGTCCCAGCGCGCCTCGCTGCCCGTCGAGTCCTCGGGCCGGTCGCGTTCGGTGACGTGCAGTTCCAGTTCGAGCGCCGACAGCAGCTTGAACAGCGTCTCGAGCCGGCTGCGCTCCGGGTGGTGTTCGAAGCCGGAGACGGTCGCCTGCTTGATGCCGATCTGCTCGGCGGTGGCCTGCTGCGTCAGGTGGCGACGCTTGCGCGCGTTCTTCAGCGAGTGCGCGAGCATCTCGGGTGAGGTGATCTTCATGATATCCCCTATAGAGGATAAAAATGTGTTTATCCGCTATAGAGGATATTAGCACAATATCCTTTGTAGCGGATATTATGGCGTCATCTCGACATGTGATGGCACTGAGCCATTTGCTAGGATGAGCGTTCTACCCAGCTGGCCAGGAGGTGTGCCATGACGGACCTTCACGACGATGCCGATTTCCAGGCCCTGATGGGCGACGTGAAACCCTTGTCGCGCGGCCAGGGCCGGGCGCATACCGGCCAGACCCGCCGAGTGCCCACCGAGGCTCAGCTCGCCAAGCGCGAAAGCGCCGCCGGCGGCGACTCGGGCCGCGATATCCTCTCCGACGACTTCGTCGACCTGGTGCCGCCCTTCGATCCGCTCGACTTCCGTCGCGACGGCATCCAGCGTGGGGTAGCGGAGCGACTGCGCCACGGTGGCTATCCGATGCAGGCCAGCCTGCACCTGCTGCGTCGCCCGGTGGAGGAGGCCCGGCGGGCGCTGCCGGCGTTCCTGCGCGAGGCCGTCGAGCACGACCTGCGCTCGGTGATGATCGTCCACGGCCGTGGGCGCGAGATCGATAGCCCCGCCAACGTGCTGCGCTCCTACCTGGCCAAGTGGCTGCCCGCCTTCGACGAGGTCCAGGCGTTCGCTTCGGCGAGCCAGGCCGACGGTGGCCTGGGCGCCACCTGGGTGATGCTGCGCAAGAGCGAGCGGGCCAGGGCGGCCAATCGGGAGCGCCAGCAGAAGCGCCGGGGTTAGGCCAGGCAACGTGACTGCGCTCCCGCCAATGCAAGTGGGAGCGCAGATCTTCTGCCGGTTCGACGCCTCGACGAATGGCGCCGTCAGGCGCCCAAATATGCGCAGCGAGGCGGCGAAGTATCGTGCTGGAGGCCGGACTCGCGGCCTCGCAGACTCAGCATTCGATCTCGGCTGCCAGACACGATGAAGCCGGCCCATGGGCCGGCTTCATCGTGTCTGGCGAGGCGATCGCGTCAGGCGACTTCGCCCTTGTGGGCCTCGCGCAGGCGGCGCCGGAACAGCGGTTCCGGGTCGTCGGTGCCGGGCTGGTAGCTGCGGCTGAAGGTGCTCAGGGCGTTGAGGGCGTCCTCGACGATCTGGTCCTCGCGCAGCGAGAAGGCGTCGAAGCCGCAGCGCGACATGTAGAACAGCTGGTCGATCAGCACGTCGCCGATGGCGCGGATCTGGCCCTTGTAGCCGTGCCGCTCGCGCAGCAGGCGAGCGATGCTGTAGCCGCGGCCGTCGGTGAACTTCGGGAAGTCGATGGCCACCAGCGGGGCGGCTTCGAGTTCACGCGCCAGTTCAGCGGTCATCTCGGTGTCGCTGGGCAGCCAGGGCGCGACGTCGTCGCCCTTGGCCGATGCCTGCCAGTCGGCAAGCGGCAGCAGGGCCGGCTGGCCCTCGGGACGCTGAGCGGCATCCTCGCAGAGGACCCACTCATCGGTCACGACGCGCCGGTCGACGATCAGGGGGCGGGAAATCTGCTCAGGCATAGACACGCTCCTTGAAGGGTTTGAGGCCGATGCGGCGATAGGTATCGAGGAAGGTCTCGTCGGGGGTGCGCTCGCCGACGTAGACCTGCAGCAGCTTGTCGATCACGCCGGGTACGTCCTCGCGATAGAAGGAGGGGCCGAGGATCTTGCCAAGCGAAGACGCATTGCCCTGGCTGCCGCCCAGCGAGATCTGATAGTACTCCTCGCCCTTCTTGTCGACGCCAAGAATGCCGATGTTGCCGACGTGGTGGTGTCCGCAGGCATTCATGCAGCCGGAGATGTTGAGCTCCAGCGGGCCCAGGTCGTAGAGGAAGTCGAGGTCCTCGAAGCGTTCCTGGATGGCATGGGCGACCGGGATCGACTTGGCGTTGGCCAGGCCGCAGTAGTCGCCACCGGGGCAGCAGATCAGGTCGGCCAGGGTACCCACGGTGGGATTGGCCAGGCCAAGCTCGTCGAGACGCTGCCAGAGCTCCTCGATGCGGTCTACCGGCACATCGGTCAGCACCAGGTTCTGCTCGTGGGTCACGCGCAGCTCGCCGTAGCTGAACTCGTCGGCCAGGTCGGCGATGGCGCCCATCTGCTCGGAGGTGACGTCACCCGGCGAGTGCTCGCGACGCTTCAGCGACAGGGTGACGGCCTTGTAGCCAGCGACCTTGTGGTCGGTGACGTTGTTGGTCACGAAGCGGGCGAAGGCGCGATTGTCGGCGCGCAATGCCTCATAGGCCTCGATCGCCTCGGCACCGATCTCGCGACGCTCGGGATCGACGAAGTGCTCGGTCACGGCGGCCACCGCCTCGTCGGTGAGGGTCTGGGGGCCATCCTTGAGGTGCGCCCACTCTTCCTCGACGCGGCGACGGAACTCGTCGACGCCCAGCGCCTTGACCAGGATCTTGATGCGCGCCTTGAACTTGTTGTCGCGGCGGCCGAACTGGTTGTAGACCCGCAGGATCGCCTCGAGATAGGTCAGCAGGTGCTGCCAGGGCAGGTCCTCGCAGACCACGCTGCCGATCATCGGCGTACGGCCCAGGCCACCGCCGGCCAGCACGCTGACGCGCACCTCGCCGGCGTCGTCGCGCCAGAAGCGCAGGCCCACGTCGTGGACCTGGATCGCCGCGCGATCGTCCTCGGCGCCGGTCACCGCGATCTTGAACTTGCGCGGCAGGTAGGCGAATTCGGGGTGGAAGGTGGACCACTGACGAATCAGCTCGCACCAGGGCCGCGGGTCGACCTGTTCGTCGGCGGCGATGCCGGAGAACTGGTCGGTGGACGTGTTGCGGATGTCGTTGCCGCTGGTCTGGATGGCGTGCATCTGCACGCTGGCCAGATCGGCCAGGATGTCGGGAACATCCTCGAGCTTCGGCCAGTTCAACTGCAGATTGGTACGCGTGGTGAAGTGACCGTAGCCGCGGTCGTAGCGGGCAGCGATCTCTCCCAACTTGCGCAGCTGGTAGGAGGCCAGCATGCCGTAGGGAATGGCGATGCGCAGCATCGGCGCATAGCGCTGGATATAGAGACCGTTCTGCACGCGCAGCGGCAGAAATTCCTCGTCGCTGATCTTGCCCTCGAGGTAGCGACGCATCTGGTCGCGGAACTGGGCGACGCGTTCGTCGACCAGGGTCTGGTCATGGGTGTCGTAGCGATACATTCAGCGCTTACCTGCAACAGGAGAGTGGTGAAGCTTGGCGACTACCTTAACGGGCCGCAATTATTCTATAAAAGAATAAATCTTCATAGTTTATATTCGAAATGGAATGAGGCTGGGCGTTCACGCATGATCGTCCCGCCTCACACCGCGAGCCGCTGCCAGCCGCGGCGCTGCCAGATCAGCATGAAGCCGGCGGAGTTCAGGCAGCGATAGCCGAGCTGGACCCACCAGATGCCGAGCAGGCCGGCGTCCTGGTGAACGCCGACCCACCAGGCCAGCGGCAGGAAGACCAGCCACTGCAGCGTCAGGGTGGTGGTCATCACCGTACGCTGTGCGCCGGCGCCCAGCAGCGCCTGAGCGAATACCAGGGCCGCAGCGTCGAGCACGATCATGGCCGCCGTCAACTGCAGCGGCAGGCGACCCAGGTCAATCAGTTGCGCGTCGTGAAGAAACAGCCCCAGCACGGCGTCGGGGAACAGCACCATCGGCAGCGCGATCAGCGCCAGGCAGGGCCAGGCCAGGCGCACCACATCCCAGCCCCAGCGATGGGCGTCGAGGTGATCCTGGCGCCCCAGCGACTGGCCAACCAGGCTCATCGCCGCCATGCCCATGCCGACGCCGGGCAGGATCAACAGCAGCGAGAGGTTCACCAGCACGTGGCCGACCGCCACGCTGGCGGTACCGATCTGTCCCAGGATCCAGAACAGCACCGCATAGCCGGCGGCGAACCAGATCTGCTGGAAGGAGTGCGGTACGGCCAGGCGCAGGGTGGTGGCGAAGGTGACCGCGCAGGGGCGACGCGTCAGGAAACCGCTGCTGCGAGCCTGACGCAGGCTGTGCAGTGCCCACAGCGCGAGGCCGGCGAACAGCGACAGGCTGGTACCGGCGCCGGCGCCGGCCGCGCCCATGGCGGGCAGGCCGGCGAGTCCGAAGATCAGGCCGATGCTGGCCACCACGTTGATCAGGTGCATGGCCAGGATGATGCGCAGGTAGAGGCCGGTCTGCTGGATGCCGTTCCAGTAGCCGCGGAAGCACAGGATCATGGCCACCGGCACAAGCGATATGACCCGCCACTGGAAATAGCCGACCGCCTCGGCGTTCACCGCCGGGTCCTGGTTGATCAGCGCCAGCAGGGCCGGTGCCTGCCACAGGCACAGCAGCGTCAACGGGCCGGCCACGGTCAGCGCGATCGAGAGCCCGGCGTTGAGCGACACGGCGCGGTTCTTCCAGTCCTGCTCGCCGTGACGGCGCGCCGCCTGGGCCTGGACGCCGGATGACAGCCCGAACACTACCGCGGTGATCAGGAAGATGGCGTATCCGCCGATGCCCACGGCGGCCAGCGGGACCTCGCCGAGCGAGCCTACCAGGGCGGCATCGACGAGATTGAGCAGGCTCTGGGTGAGCATGCCGCCGATGATCGGCAGGGCGAGGCGCAGGATGGTCTGGCGACGTGAGGACTCAGGCAGCATGCCGGCTTCCAGCGATGATGAAGCCGGGCCCGTCAAGCGGGCCCGGGGCGAGAGCGGCCACGATCAGCTCGGGTCGTAGGACAGCACCGGCGACAGCCAGCGCTCCAGCTCGGCCAGCGTCATGCCCTTGCGGCTGGCCAGCGCCTCGACCTGGTCGCGGGTGATCTTGCCGGTCGAGAAGTACTTCGACTGGGGATGGGCGAAGTACCAGCCGGAGACCGCGGCAGCGGGCCACATGGCGAAACTGTCGGTGAGTTCGAGGCCGGTGTTGGCCTCGGCATCGAGCAGCCGGAACAGGGTCGCCTTCTCGGTGTGGTCGGGGCAGGCCGGATAGCCCGGTGCCGGGCGGATGCCGCGATACTTCTCGGCGATCAGCGCCTCGTTGTCGAGGGTCTCGTCGGCGGCATAGCCCCAGAATTCCTTGCGCACCCGCTCGTGCATGTGCTCGGCGAAGGCTTCGGCCAGGCGGTCGGCCAGCGCCTGGACCATGATGGCGTTGTAGTCGTCGCCGGCCGCCTTGTAGCGGTTGGCGAGTTCCTCGACGCCATGACCGGTGGTGACGGCGAAGCCGCCGATCCAGTCCGGCTTGCCCGAGTCCTTGGGGGCGATGAAGTCGGCCAGGCTGTAGCAGACGCCCTCGCGGTTCTTGGTGGTCTGCTGGCGGATGTGATGCAGCCGCTCGATAACCTCGCGGCGCGACTCGTCGGCATAGACCTCGACGACGTCGTCATCGACGACGTTGGCCGGCCACTGGCCGATCACCCCACGGGCCTGGATGAGATGCTCGTCGATCAGCTTGGCGAGCATCGCCTGGGCGTCGGCGAACAGGCTCCTGGCCGCCTCGCCGACCACCTCGTCGTCGAGAATCTTCGGATACTTGCCGGCCAGCTCCCAGCTCATGAAGAACGGCGTCCAGTCGATGCGCTCGACCAGCGAGCTCAGCTCGTAGTCGTCGAACACCTTGAGGCCGGTGAAGCCCGGCGCCGGCGGCGTGTAGTCGTTCCAGTCGTAGACCGGCTTTCGCGCGCGGGCCTCGGCATAGGAGAGGTCCGCCGCCTTGGGGCGGCGCTTGGCATTGCGCTCGCGGACCTTCTCGTACTCGGCGCGAATCTCGGCCACGTACTCGGGCTTCTGGGTAGGTGACAGTAGCTTGCCGGCCACGCCCACGGCCCGGGAGGCGTCGGTGACGTAGATCACCGGATGCTCGTAGCCCGGCTCGATCTTGACCGCGGTGTGGGCCTTGGAGGTGGTGGCGCCGCCGATCAGCAGCGGGAGCTCGAAGCCCTGGCGCTGCATCTCCTTGGCGACGTGGACCATCTCGTCCAGCGACGGGGTGATCAGCCCGGAGAGCCCGATGATGTCGGCGTTCTCTTCCTTCGCCGTCTGCAGGATCTTCTCCGCCGGGACCATCACGCCGAGGTCGATCACCTCGTAGTTGTTGCACTGCAGGACCACGCCGACGATGTTCTTGCCGATGTCGTGGACGTCGCCCTTGACCGTGGCCATGACGATCTTGCCCTTGGCCTGGGTGTCGGCACTTTTCTCGGCCTCGATGTAGGGGATCAGATAGGCCACGGCCTGCTTCATGACCCGCGCCGACTTGACCACCTGGGGCAGGAACATCTTGCCGGCGCCGAACAGGTCGCCGACCACGTTCATGCCGTCCATCAGCGGCCCCTCGATCACCTCGATGGGGCGCGTGGCACGTTGGCGGGCGAGCTCGGTGTCTTCCTCGATGTAGGCGGTGATGCCCTTGACCAGCGCATGCTCGATACGCTTCTCGACCTCCCAGCTGCGCCACTCGAGGTCTTCCTTCTTGGCGCCGCCGGAGCCGTCGCCCTTGTACTCGTCGGCGATCTCGAGCAGCCGTTCGGTACTGTCGCTGCGACGGTTGAGCACCACGTCCTCGACCGCCTCGCGCAGGGCCTCGGGCAGGTCGTCGTAGACCGCCAGCTGGCCGGCGTTGACGATGCCCATGGTCAGCCCGGCGCGTATGGCGTGGTAGAGGAACACCGAGTGGATCGCCTCGCGCACCGGGTTGTTGCCGCGGAACGAGAAGGAAACGTTCGACACTCCGCCGGAGACCATGGCGTGAGGCAGGTGCTCGCGAATCCAGCGGGTGGCTTCGATGAAGTCGACGGCGTAGTTGTCGTGCTCCTCGATGCCGGTGGCAATGGCGAAGATGTTGGGGTCGAAGATGATGTCTTCGGCGGGGAAGCCGATCTCGTCGACCAGCAGGCGATAGGCGCGCTGGCAGATCTCGGTCTTGCGCGCGAAGGTGTCGGCCTGGCCCTGCTCGTCGAAGGCCATCACCACCACGGCGGCGCCATAGCGCATGCACTTGGTGGCCTGCTCGCGGAAGGCGTCCTCGCCTTCCTTCATCGAGATCGAGTTGACCACCGCCTTGCCCTGGATGCACTTGAGGCCGGCCTCGACGATCTCCCACTTGGAGGAGTCGACCATGATCGGCACCCGAGCGATGTCGGGCTCGCCGGCGATCAGGTTGAGGAAGCGCACCATGGCCTCCTCGGACTCCAGCATGCCCTCGTCCATGTTGACGTCGATGACCTGGGCGCCGTTCTCGACCTGCTCCAGGGCCACCTCCAGGGCGGTGGTGTAGTCCTCTTCCTTGATCAGCCGCTTGAAGCGCGCCGAACCGGTGACGTTGGTGCGCTCGCCGACGTTCACGAACAGCGAGTCGTGGGCGATGTTGAACGGCTCGAGGCCGGACAGCCGGCAGGACAGCGGGCGCTCGGGCACCTGGCGGGGCGCGGTATCCCGGATCGCCCGGTGAATGGCGGCGATATGCTCCGGGGTAGAGCCGCAGCAGCCGCCGATGATATTGACCAGGCCGCTGGCGGCGAACTCGGCGACGATGGCCGCCATCTCTTCCGGCGTCTGGTCGTACTCGCCGAACTCGTTGGGCAGGCCGGCGTTGGGATGCGCCGAGACGAAGGTGTCGGCCTTGTCGGAAAGCTCCTGCAGATAGGGCCGCAGCTCCTCGGCGCCCAGCGCACAGTTCAGGCCTACGGAGAGCGGCTTGGCGTGGCGGATCGAGTTCCAGAACGCTTCGGTGGTCTGGCCGGACAGGGTACGGCCGGAGGCGTCGGTGATGGTGCCGGAGATCATTACCGGCAGGCGTTCGCCGCGCTCCTCGAACAGCTCTTCCAGGGCGTAGATGGCGGCCTTGGCGTTCAGGGTATCGAAGATGGTCTCGATCAGGATCAGGTCGCTGCCGCCCTCGACCAGCGCCTCGGCGGCCTCGCGATAGTTGTCGCGCAGCGCATCGAAGGTGACGTTGCGCTTGGCCGGGTCGTTGACGTCCGGCGACAGCGAGGCGGTACGCGAGGTCGGGCCCAGCACGCCGGCCACATAGCGCGGCACGCCGGTTTCCTCGGCCACGGCGTCGCAGACGGCGCGGGCCAGGCGGGCCGACTCGCGGTTGAGCTCGGCCACCAGCGCTTCCATGCCGTAGTCGGCCTGGGACAGCCGGGTGCTGTTGAAGGTGTTGGTCTCGACGATGTCGGCGCCGGCTTCCAGGTAGTCGCGATGGATGCGCGTCACCAGGTCCGGGCAGGTCAGCGCCAGCAGGTCGTTGTTGCCCTTCAGATCGGTGGGCCAGTCGGCGAACCGCTCCCCGCGGAATTCCTCCTCCGAAAGCGCGGCGTTCTGCAGCATGGTGCCCATGCCGCCGTCGAGCATAAGGATGCGCCGGCGGAGGCTGTCGGAGAGGGTGGCGGTCAGGGGAGTCGGAACGGCGGCCATGGGTCGGGTCAATCTCCAGCGTAAGGGCATCGGGGCACGACGACGGCGCGATGTTATGGGAGTGGGGCGTCCGTCGAGGATCGGCACGGGGCCGGACAGGCGCCACATCTTAGCAAAACCCGCGGCGCCGGGGCAGGGGCCGCGGAGAGGAGCTTCCTTCATGGTGCTCTTGAGCGAGGCTCATGCTGGCAAGAGGCAAGAGGCAAGAGGCAAGAGGCAAGAGGCAAGAGGCAAGAGGCAAGAGGCAAGAGGCAAGAGGCAAGAGGCAAGAGGCAAGAGGCAAGAGGCAA
>NZ_JACHXM010000006.1:126745-205369 GCF_014192055.1 Halomonas organivorans
AAGTGGTGAGTGGCTAAAACCGAGTGCGGTGGTCGGGATTGTCAGGGCGCGGGGAGTCGCTTACCATGAAAGGCAACACCTCATACCGGCCCGTGCCAAGGCCGTTCCCGGTACGGCTCGACCAGCGAGAGAGCAATGAGCGAGAGCATCCAGATCACCGACAGCGCCCAGGACTACCTTGCCGAACTGCTGGCCAAGCAGAACGTCGAGGGTATTGCCGTGCGTATCTTCATCACTCAGCCCGGCACGCCCTACGCCGAGACCTGCCTGGCCTACTGCCGGCCCGGCGAGGAGGAGCCCAGCGATGAGCGCCTGGAGCTCGACAAGATCGCCGTCTATCTGGACACCAACAGCATCCCCTTCCTGGAAGAGGCCGTAGTCGACTTCAACGCCGATCGCATGGGCGGTCAGCTGACCATCAAGGCGCCCAACGCCAAGATGCCCAAGGTCAACGCGGATAGCCCCTTGGCCGATCGCGTCAACTACGTGCTCTACAGCGAGATCAACCCGGGGCTTGCGGCCCACGGCGGCGAGATCAAGCTGGTCGAGTTGACCGACGAGCAGGTCGCGGTACTGGCTTTCGGTGGCGGCTGCCAGGGCTGTGCCGCCGTCGACCTGACCCTCAAGGAGGGCGTCGAGAAGACCCTGCTGGAGCGGATCCCCGAGCTTGCCGGCATACGCGACGTGACCGACCACACGGACACCACCAACGCCTACTATCAATAAGCACTGACAGTCGGCGCGCGGGAGGCGTGCCCGCCAGGTGCTATTCGTCTTCCCGCTGCTCGGGCCCCGCATCGTCGGGGCCCGAGGCGTTTTCGGCCGCGGCTTCGAGCCGGGCCTGACTCTCCTGCATCATCTCCAGCGATGACCACAGTCGCGCCTCGAGCTGTTTCTCCAATCCCTCCACGCGAGCCTGGCGAGCGGCCAGGGCCGCCTGGCTATCCGCCAGCCGTGCCTCGAGGCGGGCCCTCTCCTGATCCAGGCTGTCTCGAGAGGTTTCGACATCGCGCCTTGCCTGTTCTTCGCTGCGCCGTCGCTTCTCTTCCTCCTGCAGCGCCTCACGCAGTGACTGCTGCTCCGAGCGCGCCGCCTCGAGCCGCTTTTCCAGCCGTTCGATTCGCGTCGCATGCGCTTTTTCGGCGCTTTGACGCTCCTGCCGCGCCTCGTCCACCAGTCCCATGAGGCGCGCCTCGGCGGCCTCATGACGCTGCTCCTCCTGGGCCAGGCGCCGCTGCTGGGCGGCCTCCTGGTCCTCCAGGGCCTGGCGGTGGGCCTGCGCCTGGCGTTCCAGCTCGCCCTGCAGCTCATCGAGCCGCGCCTCCAGGCGGCCGCGGGCGTCTCGCTGGCGAGCCTCGGCGGCCTGCAGGCTGTCGTGGTCGGCCTGCAGGCGTGCCAGCTCGGCGGTTTGCTCAGTCAGTCGCTCATCGGTGCGCGTCAGGTGTGCGGACAGGGCGGCTTCTCGCTGCTCGGCATCCTCGGCTCGTCGCTCGGCGGCGGTAACGCTCTCCTGCGCCTCGTCCACCTTGTCGTCGGCCTCGCGGCGATAGTGGACCAGCGCTTCGTTGGCGGCCTCCTGCGCCTGCTGCCATAGCGACTCGGCGAGCTCCTGTAGCGGCGCCGGCATGCCGCGCGGCGGTGGCACGTCGCGGTTCTCCTCGCGGCGCTTGCGCCATTCGCGCAGATGCTCGCTGATGGTGGTGAAGCTGCCGGTGCCCAGCGTCTCGCGGATCCGCTGCACGCTAGGCGCCTGGCCGGCGGCCATCAGTTCGTCGATCGCCCGCTGCACGTCTTCAAAGCGTACGCCGCTGCGTGCCATACCGTTCTCCTCGCTCTGATGTCGGCCCTGAGGGGCCTCATGGATCGCACTATACCCGTCTCGGGGCGTGCGATAAAGATAATTACATTAAACGTAAAACGTAATTTACATTATGAAATTGAAGAGAAAATCAAGATTACGCGGCTTATCTTGATTATTTGTGGCGTAACGCCGATACTGCGTTCGGGTAGAGCAGATGATTGAATTCAAAGGGCAAAATGGCGACAGAAGGGCAGCAGGTGGCCTGTTGTCGACTGTCGGTGACGGCTCAGCCGCCAATGGGGGTGGTGTAAGTGCCCAGGAAGGAGGTTAAAGGAAGGGGGGTTAAAGGAATGGCTCAGGGCAGTGAGAAAAAGGGACAGCGGGAAGCGCTGACGGCTCGGGCGGCGGCGCTGAATGAGCGGATGGGCGAGGTGCTGGATCGCAGCGAGCTGTCGGCGCACCAGGCGCCGCAGGCCGGTCGTGCACATATCGCGGCGAACAGCGATGCCGAGGCGGTCGCGCAGTGGCTCGGCGAGTATCGCGCCAGCCCGAATACCCAACGGGCCTATCGGCGCGAGGCGGAGCGGCTGCTGCTGTGGCTGGGCGAGCAGCACCTCGCGCTTGCCGAGGTGCGCCGCAACCAACTGGACGCCTTCGAGGCCTTCCTGAGCGATCCGCAGCCCCGCGAGCGCTGGGTCGGGACAACCCGGCCGCGCCATGACCCGCGCTGGCGGCCGTTCCGTGGTCCGCTGTCGCCGGCCAGCCGCCGGCAGTGCCTGGTCATCCTGCAGGGGCTCTTCGCCTGGCTGGTGGAGGCGGGCTGGGTCGGGCATAACCCGTTCCGGCTGATGCGCGACAAGCGCCGCCGCCTGGACAATCGCCAGGGCAGGGTGGAACGCTACCTGGAGAAGCCGCTGTGGGACTGGCTGTGGCAGTGGCTGAATGAGGCGCCGGGCGAAGATGCCGCTCCGCGGGCGCGCTTCGAGCACGAGCGCCGCCGCTTCGCGTTCGGCTTCGCCTACCTGCTCGCACCCAGGATCGGTGAGATGGCGGCGGCGAGCATGCAGGACGTGCATCGCCGGGAGGGGCGCTGGTGGTGGCACACGGTGGGCAAGGGCGGCAAGGCGGCGAGCATCCCCGTGCCGCCGGACATGATGCGCCTGCTCGCCCGGTGGCGAAGCGCGCTCGGCCTTGCGCCCGAGCCGGGGCCGGACGAGGTCACGCCGATGCTGCGAGGACTCGACGGCCGGCGCGGGCTCGGCGAGAACCGGCTCTATCGGTTGATGCGCGAGACCTTCGCCCGGGCGGCGGATGATCTGGAGGCGCGCCAGGGCGAGGAAAGCGCCCGCGAGGCCGCGCTGCTGCGGCGCGCCACGCCGCACTGGCTGCGCCACACGGCGCTCACCCACCAGGCCCAGGCCGGCGTCGAGCTACGCTATCTGGCCGAGACGGCTCGCCACTCGCGGCTCGATACCACCGCCCGCTACCTGCACGCCGAGGATGCCGAATGGCATCGCCAGCAGTCGCGCCACGGCCTGTCGCCGGGGGCGGACGACGAGGGTGCTCAAGCGGTATAATGGCACCAACAGCAGTGAGGAGTTTGCATGACCACCATGACCGCCGAGCAGGCCCAGCAGGAACTCGTCGACGAGTTCGAGATGTTCGACAACTGGATGGATCGCTACCAGTACATCATCGACCTTGGCAAGCAGCTGCCGGCCTTCCCAGAGGAGTGGAAGACCGACGAGCGCAAGATCCAGGGCTGCCAGTCCAACGTCTGGATGCACCACGCGCGCGACGGCGAGCGCCTGCATTTCCAGGCGATCTCCGATGCCGCCATCGTCTCCGGCCTGATCGCCGTGCTGATGCGCATCTACAACGATCGTCGGCCGCAAGACATTCGCGACACCAGCCCGCACTTCCTCAAGGACCTGGGCCTCGACAAGCACCTGTCGCCGACGCGCAGCAATGGCCTGAATGCCATGCTGGAGCGCATCTATCGGGTCGCCGAACAGGAAGCCGCCTGAGTTTTTTCGGCATCGAGAAACCGCCCGCAGGTGATCGGGGGATTTCCTGCGGGCGGTTTGCGTTCGGGTACCGATACGCCACGTACTGCGGCTACCGCGCTGCCTTGTCGTTTGGCGATGCCTCGTCAGGATCGCGACAGCGGAAATGCTCGTCGAGCTCGGGGTCTTCCCGGCACAGCCGCTCGCTGGGGCCCCCGGGAACCGGATCGATGCCGCCATCGGCGCCCGGATGGCAGCGCGCAATGCGCCTGATGGCAAGCCAGCCGCCCTTGAGTGGGCCATGAACCTTCAGGGCTTCTGACGTGTAGTGGGAGCAGCTCGGCCAGTAGCGACAGCGCGGGCCGAGCAGAGGGCTCAGGATCAGTTGATAGGCCTTGACCGCCCCCAGCAGAGGTAGCACCAGCAGGCGTCCGGCGTGATGCCGGATGCGGTGGAGAAGGGCGGTCATGGCATCACGACTGGCCGTAGAGCGCCGCGGGGTCGATCAGCGGCGCGGAGGCGATCCGTGCCTGCTCGCCTTCAAGAACCACGTAGAAGCAGCTGCGACGCCCGGTGTGACAGGCGGGCCCTGTCTGCTCGACCTGCAGCAGCAGGGTATCGCCGTCGCAGTCGAGAGCGGCGCTCTTCAGGCGCTGCTGCTGGCCCGATGACTCTCCCTTGCGCCACAGCTTGCCTCGCGAACGCGACCAGTAGCAGACCTGGCTGGTGGCGAGCGTTTCTTCCAGGGACTCGCGATTCATCCATGCCATCATCAGCACCTCCCCGCTGTCATGCTGCTGGGCGATGGCGGGAATCAGGCCGTCGTCATTGAAGCGGATGGCATCCAGGATCTCGCCGAGCGGGCGCCGGCTGTCGCGCTCGGCGCCTTCCAGGCGCTTGAAGGTATCGGTCATGAGCTCTCCGATGCTCGAGGTGTCGCAGAGGTCGATCGGCAGGCCTCGCATTGGCCAAGCAGCTCGATGGTCTGACGCTGCACGGCGAAGCCTAGTTCACGGGCGCGGCGGCCGAGCTGGGCGTTGATGTCGTCGAGATGCAGCTCTTCTACCCGCCCGCAGTCCCGGCAGATCAGCAGCTGGAAGCCATGGGCATGCTCCGGGCAGGGGCAGGCCACGTAAGCATTGAGCGACTCGATTCGGTGCACCAGGCCCTGGTCGATCAGAAACTCCAGGGCACGATACACGGTCGGGGGGCGGGCGGACGCATGCTCGGTGGCGAGGCGATCGAGCAGCTCGTAGGCCTTCAGTCCGCCACGGGTGTCGGCAATCAGTTGCAGCACGCGCTGGCGGATCGGCGTGAAGCGCACGCCACGCTGACGGCACTGTCGCTCAGCCTGTTGCATCAGGGCGCTGGAATCGGTCATGCGGGCCATGCGGTGTTGGATTGAGGGTCATATTCTACGCGCCCGGCATGTTCCGAGCCAGCCGACCGGGGCAGGGCGGCCTCAGGCCTCGGCCGTTTCCCGGGCCACCCGTTCGAGTTCGCTGCGCCGGGCAAAGTGGTGCTGGGCGAAGGCGACGCGCTCATCGGGGGCGATGCCATCGGGCTGCTGCTCGATGAGGTCGAGCCGGGGCCGCAGCCCTTCGCCGTTGGCCATCTGGATGGCCAGGCCGGGGCGAGCGTTCAGCTCCAGCAGCATCGGGCCATGCTGGCGGTCCAGCACCATGTCGGTGCCGAGATACCCGAGCGCCGTCATCTCGTAGCAGCTGGCCGCCAACTCCAGCAGCGTCTTCCAGCCGGGGATCTGCAGGCTGGCCAGCTCGTGGCCGGTATCCGGGTGGTCGTGGCGGGCACGGTCGAACTGCACGCCGCGGATCGCCGTGCCGCTGGCGATGTCGATGCCCACCCCCACGGCGCCCTGGTGCAGGTTGGCCTTGCCGTCGGAGGCGGCGGTCGACAGCCTCATCATGGCCATCACCGGGTAGCCCTTGAAGACGATGACTCGAATGTCGGGGACCCCTTCGTAGCTGTACTCGGCGAAGGTCTCGTCGAAATCGATCAGCGCCTCGATCAGCGCCACGTCTGGCGAACCGCCCAGCGAGTAGAGCCCGGACAGGATGTTGGAAACGTGACGTTCGACGTCCTCGAGGCTGAGGTGCGCGCCGCTGGGCTTGACGAAGTGCACGCCGTCGCGGCGCTCGATGACCAGGATCCCCTTGCCGCCGCTGCCCTTGGCCGGCTTGATCACGAAGCCGGAGTGGGCGGCCAGCATCTCGTGGATGTGCTTGACGCCGAACTGGGTGGTCACCGTGCCGATCAGCGCCGGCGTGGTGATTGCATGCTGCTGAGCGAGCAGCTTGGTCTTGAGCTTGTCGTCGACGAGCGGGTACAGCCGTCGGTCGTTGTAGCGGCCGATATAGCGAATGTTACGCCGATTCATGCCGATGATGCCCTTGGCGCGCAGCCGTGCCGGGGAGGTCCACATGCGTCAGTCGTCCTCCGTGACCGGCTTGAAGCGGCGCAGCTCGAGCAGCCGGTAACCGGTGTAGTTGCCGAGCATCAGGATCAGCGCCATCAGGATCAGCTGGACGCCGAGGAAATTGAAAGTGATGTGCCGGATCCACGGGTTGTTCATGGCCAGATAGGCAAGCACCGCGGTGAGCAGGCTGCCCCCGCCTTGTATCAGCACTTCCTTGGGCCCTTCCTCTTCCCACAGGATCGACATGCGCTCGATGGTCCACGACAGGATGATCATCGGGAAGAAGGTGATCTGCAGCCCGGCGTTGAGGCCGAGCCGGAACGACAGCACGGAGAACAGCGAAATGATGGCGATCACCGTAATGATGACCGCCGTCACCCTCGCCACCAGCAATAGATTCAAGTAGGACAGGTAGTTACGAATCACCAGCCCCACGGCGACCACCAGCAGGAAGCCGACCAGGCCGGTGAGCAGGGTAGTCTGTATGAAGGCCAGGGCGATCAGCACCGGCATGAAGGTGCCCGACGTCTTGATACCGATCAGCACACGCAGCAGCACCACGACCAGGGCGCCGATGGGAATCAGCAGGATGGTCTGGAACAGCGCCTGCTCTTCGAGCGGCAGGCTATGGATGGAGAAGTTGAGCAGGGTACCGGCGTCCTCTGCCAGCTGGCTGCGAACCGCGGCGGCGGCCGGCTGGCTACGCGAGATCATCGAGAAGCTGACCCGCGAGTTGGTCCCGCCCTGGACCTCGAGCACCGAGCGGCCGGCATTTTCCCACATCAGCAGGTTGTCCGGACGCCCCTGGTCGCCGGTGGCCGGGTCGAACAGGGCGCTGTCATTACCATCGTAGACCTGGATCCATGAGGTCAGGGTCTGGCGGCGCCGGCCATTTTCCAGCAGCAGCCCGCTGACCTCGCGGGCCGGCACTCCCGCCTGGTCCAGCAGGCGCAGAAGCAGCGGCCCCCGATCGAACTGGGTCAGCAGCAGGCGGGCGTTCTCACCCTGGCGCTCATCACTGAAGTCGTTGATCAGCTGACGGGCGAAGGTGAAGGGATTGGCGCTGCGCGACCAGGCATGATCGATGACTTCCTGGGCGGCGGTATCGTAGGGTGGCTCCCAGACCACGTTGGGATCCGGCGTCGGGGGCGGGACGTCGTTGGCCCGGGCCTGGGGGGCGACCAGGATCTGGGCGCTGTAATAGAGCTGCTGGTTGCCCTGGGCGTCGCGTACCGACCACAGGGCACGCCGGGCACCGTCTTCTTCCAGGTAGTTCAGGCCATAGCCAGGGGAAGCGGTATGTTCGGTGAGCACCCGGAAGCCGCGCTGGGTGGAAGGCAAGGCCATTTCCACCTTGGCGGGACCGCCGTCGGCGCGGAAATTCACCTGCGCTTCGATCTCCCAGACCTGGCGCTGCTCGCCCGGCGTCCAGGGGACCTCGAACTGGACGTGGCGATGCACGCTCATGGCAATGCCGGCGACCAGCAGCAGGGCGACGATGAGATAGAAGGGCAGTCGGGTCATGTCGGCTTCCTTGGATGCGGGGCGTGACTCACCACTCAGGGGGCCGTCGCGTCATCTTGTGTTTCGGGAGCGGCGTCGGCCTCCGCTGCCGACGAAGAGGGATATTCGGGGCGGTCATACACGTGCCGGCGCGCAACATCGACGATGGCAATGTCCATGAGGAAGCGGCGCCCGAGCAGGACGGGATAGTCGAGATGCGTGCGATCGTTGAGGGTGAACTCCACGGCCTCGCGAAGCGGCCCCAGCGTCATCAGCAGACGGATCACCGGGCGCGATTCCTCGCCGGCGGCCTGGACGACCTTGACCCGGCGTTCCACCGGCGCCTCGATCCAGTCGTCACGCACGGCCTCGACCACGGCATCTTCATCGTTGAGGCCCAGCTTGAAGCGCACCCAATCCTCGCCGTCGCGTTCGAACGAGGTGATCTCCGTCGCCGACAGCGAGGACGTGTTGGCACCGGAATCCACGCGGGCCTCCAGGTAGGTCCCGACCTTGGGCAGGCCGATCCACTCGTTGCGGCCCACCAGGGTCTTGTTGTCCAGGCGCTCGTCCGCGGCCGGACACTCGCGGGTCACCGGCTCCTGTGGCGTGTCGTCTCGCAGGCCGGACAGGTCGCGTCGCACCTCGCGCAGCAGGTGGCCCACCTCGCGCACGTCGGCACGCAGGCCTAGCTGTTCGTCACGCTGACGCATCAGCGCCTGGTCTCGCGCATCGCAGCGGGCCTCGAGCTGTGTCTCGAGGCGGTCGATGCGTGTCTCGAAGGCCTGGGGCGTCAGCGGCTCGGGCGGCTCCTCGCGGTGCATGGGCACCAGACCACAGCCTCCGAGCGACAGCAGGACGGCGAGCGGCAGAATCAGCGAGGGGCGAATCGGCATGTCGAGGACATCCTTGGCTGGGGCGAGTGGAACGGCATGGGCCACGCGAATGGCCGCAAAGATGATAAGGAGCAGGACACGGCCTGTCCACGATGGGTGGGGAGCGGCAGCCCATGCCATCAAGCCTTGCACGACTTCTTCACAATGCCAATTTAACATGCATGCACACCAAATATGTATTTATCTAGCAAAATCAACATGTTATATTTTCTATAGTGTCAGCTATGGATTTTGCTGTGTTGGCATGCATCCAGCCAGGTAGCGCTATTTCGGCCTACCTATTCTTAGGGTTAGCGATAAGAAATCTCAGGTAACACTATTATTGTGCAATGTCGGAATGCTTGCGCGAACCCTCATCAAAGCCGGTCGTGAATACACAGCGCTTCAAATAGCCTTAAGTTAAAGTAAACTTGAAGGACGAGGGTGACAGTCTTACATAGGGAGCCGACATGCAGATGAAGATAGGCGAACTCGCGGAACGCACTGGCCTTGCTACATCGCGTATCCGCTATTACGAACGCATCGGGCTGCTGACGACAGTCGAGCGCACTGCCAACGGTTACCGAACCTATCCGCCAGAGGCCGAAACCGTACTTAACCTGATTCTGAAGGGGCAGGCGGCCGGCTTTAGCCTTGATGAGCTGCACAAGCTAATCCCGAAAGACTTGACGCATTGGGATCATGACTCGCTGCTCGAGGCACTGTACCGCAAGGTGGCCGACATCGAATCGCTCGAAAAGCAGCTCGCCAGAAGCAAAGAACAGGTTCGCGCCGTCATCGCCGACATCGAAACCAAGCCGGACGACATTGACTGTAAGGCTAATGCAAAGCGTGTATTGTCACGGTTTGGACTAGGCGATACGACCGAGGCCGCCCATGACACCAGCACGGAATCATCGACATAGGGCTTTCGTTGCCTGAATCAGGGAACATTGCACCTTGCACTGAATATCTACAAAAGTGCAACGACGTGTTTCGCCGTCGCTTTCGCCGACTGCGGGTTCTGACCGGTCACCAGCCGCTCGTCGACGCTGACCTTGCTGACGAACGGTAGCCAAGCCTTCTCGTACCGCGCACCGCGTTCTCTCATTGTCTGCTCCGCGTTATAGGGCATCTTCTTGGCCACACCAGCGAGCACTTCCTCTGTCCAGGAGAATCCGGTCACGCGTCGATGGGTGACCAGCAGTGAGCCGTCCGACAGATCGACGTTCAGTAGCCCGCAATAGCCGTGGCAGACGGCCGAGACGATGCCGCCGCCCTCGAAGATCTCGCGAGCGATCCGCTGTAACCCTTTGTTATCCGGAAAGTCCCACATCACAGCATGTCCGCCGGTGAAATAGATGGCATCGAAGTCGGCGGCGTCGATGTCATTTGGGGAAGCAGTAGCGGAGAGCAGCGATCGGCGATCGGCATCGGCGAGCCAGGCACGGGCCGACGTGTCGAGCAAGGGCCACTTGAGTGCCCGTGGTTCGAGCGGTATGGCACCGCCGCAGGGGCTGACCAGATGCTGGTCATGCCCCTCGGCAGCGAAGATGTCCCACGCGTGGGTCAGCTCCGATAGCCAAAGCCCGGTCGGATGGACCGAGTCAGCGTAGTGCGCGACATTGCTAACGACATGCAGGATACGCTTGGCCATGCGGTGTCTCTCTCGGTGAGTGTTGTGGGCGCGCGGCTGAAATGTGTCCGGCACGTGGCGGGCTAGCGGTCGAAGGCAGGGAGTGGTACGGGTAGATCCAATACAATCTGGGCGTGTCGCACCACATCCATGCGAAGGGCCGTGCTGGCCCCCAGACCATCGAGCAGCTGACTCATTGGTCCGCCCTGGCGGGACAGCGTCACATCGCGCGGGAACATGCGTTGAGCGTATGACAACGTATTCGTGCGGACGACGGTGCGATGCCAGCGGCCGTCTACCTGATGGAGCATGGTGCTTGTGGCCATGCGTGACTGCGACGTGACATCGGTGAAAGCGGGTGTCGGCGCGCTCAGCACCAGATCGGTCGCACCGCCCGTTGTCTGGATACCTGCCCGCATCTCTTTCTCGTCACCGATGCTGACATCAATAGCCGTGCGCCATTTAGGCAATTGATAACCCTGCACGCCGCGTACCCATGCAATTTCGGTGTCGACCGGGAGCGCCAACACATGGGCGAAAAAGCTGCGTCGTCGCACGGAATCTGACAGTTCCAGCGCGTGTGAGCCGCGCGCGCCTGGTCGGCGCACAACCGCCGCGATGGAGACTTCCTGGTAGGGGTCGTTATCGCATACATCGTAAGTAAAGAACGTCAGCGCCACGAGACCGCGCCCTGGGGTTGCCCGCAACGGTTCGAGGGGCTCCGGGAGCATGGCACGAAGACGTGCGATAGGGGTAGCGAGCAGGAGCTGTAGGCTGCGAGCGTGATAGTAGAAGTTCGGCGCCCAGATGGGGCCAACACGTGACGCGACCTGCTGTTTAGGAATCCGACGAAACCAGTCCACGTCGCTTACCGCAGAATCTTTCTCGACCTCGTCCAGATCGGGATTCATTCGGAAGCGATCATAGTACCCCCCTCTGAGAATGGCGACCCTCTGCGACCCGAACTCGATCTCGGCGACCCCTTCTTTCATGACTCCCCCTTGGCGATGGCATGGCTCGATCCGACTACCTGCCATGACTCTAAGGTGAAACCAAACTTTAAGGTCAAGCGAAGTCGGGCGTTCTACCTTTCTAGAGGGCCCATTCACATGATCAGCGTTGACCTTGAACCCGGCTTCAACCCTAGATTGGAGGGGCGGTATGGTGCCTGGCTTCGCAAGAAGCGCGCAGCACGGCACAACATCGACCAACGGCACAGGAGATACCGATATGGGGTACGCAACCACAACCGATGGCGTCGAGATATTCTACAAGGACTGGGGGCCCCGCGATGCGCCGGTCATCTTCTTTCACCACGGCTGGCCGCTGAGCGCCGATGACTGGGATGCCCAGATGCTGTTCTTCCTGGCGGAGGGCTACCGAGTCGTAGCGCACGACCGGCGCGGGCATGGACGTTCCAGCCAAGTCTGGGATGGCCACGACATGGATCATTACGCCGATGATGTGGCCGCGGTGGTCAACCACCTTGGCGTGCAGGGGGCGGTACATGTTGGTCATTCCACCGGTGGCGGCGAGGTGATCCACTACGTGGCCCGTCACGGCGAGGACAAGGTGGCGAAGGCCGTACTGATCAGTGCAGTCCCTCCTTTGATGGTCAAGACCAATGACAACCCCGACGGGCTGGACAAGTCCGTGTTCGACGATTTCCAGTCTCAGGTGGCGAGCAATCGTGCACAGTTCTATCAGGATGTACCGGCGGGGCCTTTCTATGGTTATAACCGTGATGGGGCTACGCCATCGGAGGGCATCATCCGCAACTGGTGGCGTCAGGGCATGATGGGCAGCGCCAAAGCGCACTATGATGGCATCGTGGCGTTTTCCCAGACCGATTTTACCGAAGACCTGAAAAACGCCAGCCTACCGGTGCTGGTCATGCACGGGGAGGACGATCAGATCGTGCCGTTCGAGCTCTCCGGCAAGAAATCCGCCGAGTTGGCTCCCAACGCGATGCTGAAGACCTACCCGGGCTTTCCGCACGGTATGCCCACGACGCACGCCGATACGATCAACGCCGATCTTTTGGCCTTCATTCGTGACTGATCCTGTATGGGCACCGCGAGGCATCGCCACGTGGTGCCCCTTTATTCAATTCAAGCCTGCCGCATCATGAGATGGCGATGCACCATCCATCCTTTACCCGTGGCTTGTTCGAACCGTCATGGCGAACCCCACCATTGACCTTGAAGTTAACTTCAACGATAAGCTCCTCGCATAACCACTGAGGAGCCGCTAATGAGTGTTTTTGATGACCTGGTCCTGCCCAATGGCTCACGTATGCCTAACCGTATCGCCAAGGCGGCGATGGAAGAGAACATGGCTGACGGTTCACAGGCGCCATCTGAACGATTGATGCGCCTGTACCAAGCTTGGGCCGACGGTGGTGCCGGTCTGCTGATCACCGGTAACGTGATGGTCGATAGCCGGGCAATGACAGGCCCGGGCGGGGTAGTACTGGAGGATGATGGCCAACTCGACAAATTCGAGCGCTGGGCAGCGATCGGACGCACCAGCGGCACGCAGTTCTGGCTACAGATCAATCATCCCGGTCGACAGATGCGCGCCAACCTCGGTCAGCAGACTTGGGCGCCCTCGGCGGTATCACTCGATCTGGGTTCGTCCTCGAAGCTGTTTGACACTCCGAAAGCGATGACGCAGTCCAATATCGACGAGGTAATAGCACGCTTTGCCCGTACGGCGCAGCTCGGAGAGCGAGCCGGTTTCACCGGTGTCGAGATTCATGCCGCGCACGGTTACCTGCTTAGCCAGTTCCTGTCGCCGCTGAGCAATCGGCGCGAGGACGAGTGGGGCGGTTCTCTGGTCAACCGTGCGCGCCTGCTACTGGAGATCGTCAGAGCCGTGCGTGCAGCCGTATCGCCCGGTTTTGCGGTAGCCGTCAAGCTCAACTCTGCGGACTTCCAGCGCGGTGGTTTCAGTGCTGAAGACGCACAACGAGTCGTCGAGATGCTGAATGAGGAGGACGTGGATCTGGTTGAGCTCTCAGGGGGCAGCTACGAAGCCCCAGCTATGCAAGGGAAGGCCCGCGACGGACGGACACTCGCTCGGGAAGCCTATTTCCTGGAATTTGCCCGCGACATCCGCAAGGTGGCAAATATGCCCGTCATGGTCACCGGTGGAATACGCCGGCGCGAGGTGGCTGAACAGGTGGTCGAAGCTGGCGTGGACATGGTAGGCATCGGCACGGCCTTGGCGATCAATCCGACACTGCCCAATGCTTGGCTGGCCGGCAGGGACCCAGCGCCGACGTTGCCACCGATTCAATGGAAGAACAAAGCGATTGCTTCCCTGGCGAACATGGCCGTGGTTAAACACCAGCTACGCCGGATTAGCCGGGGCAGGGTGCCCATCCCTTATGTCTCGCCCGTCCGTGCCTTACTGCAGCAACAAGTATGCGACATCCACCGAACACGTCAGTATCGCCATCGGATGGCACAGCGGTTGGAGTGATCATCAATTGCCGGCCGGTTTGGAACAGCCGGCAATTGATGGTCGACGTCGTTCCTCTCACGGCACATCTCGTATTTAACATAATATATATTATGCGAACATTCCGGCATGAAGGTGGTCGGACCCGCCCGGATGGCATTCCTGCGCGATACGCTCTACATTTTCTATACCAAACGTCTACACGGAAAATATCGATGTATAGAAAAATGCGTGTCGCCGCCTGTTGGCTCTCCCTGCTGTTGCTGTCGGGCTGTGCCGGCGTCGACGTCGAGCAGTATGCCGGCACCACGCCGCGGCTGGATATCGCCGAGTACTTCGAAGGCCAGACGAGAGCCTGGGGAATGGTCCAGGACTACAGCGGCGAGGTGCAGCGACGCTTCACCGTCGATATCGAGGGACGGATCGACGGCGACACCCTGACCCTCGATGAGCGGTTCACCTATGCCGACGGCGAGACCGACCGCCGCGTCTGGACCTTCGAGCGGCGCGACGACGGCCGCTGGCTAGGCCATGCCAGCGACGTCGAGGGGCCTGTGGAGGCACGCCAGGCCGGCCACGCCTTCCACATGAGCTACCCGCTCGAGGTGACGGTCGACGGCCGCGACATCACCTTCAGCATGGATGACTGGATGTACCTGCAGCCAGATGGAAAGTTGATCAATCGCACGGCCATGCGCAAGTTCGGCCTGACCCTGGCCGAGATCACGATCGCCTTCGAGCGTGATAACTCGCCCTGACTTACGGATCTCGTCGCCTCGTCGGTCCGACGGGGGATTCAGGCTTGTTTTGCAGGCAAGATATTGGTTTTCTTTGCCTTTTCCAGCACGATCGCGATGAATTTCGAGGTCGGCGTGAAGGTCTGATCGCCGTAGCTGTCGAGCGGCACCAGCGGATTGGTTTCCGGATAGTAGGCGGCGGCCTGGCCCGGTGGCAGGTCATAGGCGACCAGCACGAAGTTCGTGACGCGGCGCCGACGCTCGTCATCCCAGAGCGAGACGATATCCACCCTGTCCCCGGGTTCGAAGCCCAGGCGACGAATATCGGCTTCATTGACGAACAGCACCTGGCGCAGCCCGAAGACGCCGCGATAGCGGTCATCCAGCCCATAAAGCGTGGTGTTGTACTGGTCGTGGGAGCGCATCGTCTGCAGGATCAGGTCCGGCGTTTCACCGCGTGCCAGCACGCTGGCGTTGACCAGCTCGTCGGGCAGCTCATGGGCCCGGAACCGTGCCTTGCCGCTGTCGGTGTGCCAGACCCGCTCGGCGGCGGCATTGCCAAGGTGAAAGCCGCCGGGCTGCTCGAGCCGCGCGTTGAAGTTCTCGAATCCGGGAATGGTGTCCGCGATCAGCTCGCGGATGCGGCCATAGTCGGCGATCAGCCACGACCAGTCGACCGGACGATCGCCCAGGGTCGCCTCGGCGATGCCGGCGATGATCGCCGGTTCGGAACGCAGGTGTGAAGAATGCGGCTTCAGCTGGCCATGGGAAATATGCACCATGCTGAAGGTGTCCTCGACGGTGACGCCTTGCGGGCCCTCGGCCTGCCTGTCGATTTCCGTACGCCCCAGGCATGGCAGGATCAAGGCGTCCCGGCCGGTCACCAGGTGCGAGCGATTCAGCTTGGTGGCGATGTGCACGGTCAGCTCGCAGCGTCGCAGCGCCGCATGTGTACGCTCGGTATCCGGCGTCGCCTGGGCGAAGTTACCCCCGAGGCCGAGAAAGACCCTCGAGCGCCCTGCTTCCATCGCCTGGATCGCCTGCACCGTATTGTGACCGTGGCCACGCGGCACCTCGAAACAGAAGCGCCGCGCCAGTGCATCCAGCAGCTCGGCCGGAGGCCTCTCGTCGATGCCCATGGAGCGGTCGCCCTGGACATTGCTGTGCCCGCGTACCGGCGACAGGCCTGCGCCCGGTTTGCCGACGTTGCCACGCAGCAGCTGGAGATTGATGATCTCCTGTACCGTGGCCACCGAATGGCGATGCTGGGTGATGCCCATCGCCCAGCACATGACGACCCTCTCGGCACGGCGATACATGCGAGCCGCCAGCTCGATATCCTCAAGGCCAAGACCCGACTGCTCGACGATATGCTCCCAGGAGGTGGCATCGAGGCTCACCAGGTAGGTATCCAGCCCTGTGGTATGCGCCGCGATGAACGCGTGATCGAAGACCGGCGGCTCCCCTTTCGCCGCCGCCTCGCGCTCCCAGGCCAGCAGGTACTTGGCGATGCCACGCATCAGCGCCATGTCACCGCCGAGCGCGGGTCGAAAATAGGCGGTGTTGGTGGGTTTCGAGCCATTGCTGAGCATTTCCAGCGGATGCTGAGGATGCTGAAAGCGCTCCAGGCCGCGTTCCTTGAGCGGATTGATGCATATCACTTGCGCGCCGCGCTGTACGGCCTCACGCAGTGGCTCGAGCATGCGCGGATGATTGGTGCCGGGATTCTGGCCGATCACGAAAATGGCATCGGCGTGTTCCAGGTCATCGAACACGACGGTTCCCTTGCTGACACCAATGCTGTCCGCCATTCCGATGCCGCTGGCCTCATGGCACATGTTCGAGCAATCGGGAAAGTTATTGGTACCAAAGGCCCGTACAAAGAGCTGATACAGATAGGCCGCCTCATTGCTGGCCCGGCCGGACGTATAGAATTCCGCCTGATCCGGAGATTCGAGATCCTGTAGATGTCGCGCTACCAGCGCGAATGCGTCGGCCCATGTCGTCTCCACATAGTGGTCCGTACTGGCGTCGTAGCGCATGGGGTGAGAGAGACGCCCCTGATACTCCAGCCAGTAGTCGGTCTGTTTCAGGAGTTCTGCCACAGGGTGCCTGGCGAAGAAATCCGGATCGACGGAGCGTCCGCTAGACTCCCAGTTGACGGCCTTGGCGCCATTCTCGCAGAATTTCACCAGTCCACTTTCCGGCGACTCTCCCCAGGCGCAGCCGGGGCAATCAAAGCCATGATCCTGGTTGGTCTTGAGCATGGCGCGAATGTTCTTCACCGCGTTGTCGCTACCCAGCCAGCTCCTGGTCACGCTCTTCAGAGCCCCCCACCCGGCGGCGGCCCCACTGTAGCCCTTGATATGTTCGTCGTTGCTCATTTTGCCTCCCGGGTTGTGAAGAAATGTCGTGTATCGACATCATGGATGTGCCAGGAAACCCGAAATGCAGCGGAGATAAGTCTGCGCTAGATCATCAAGCAGCAGATGAATGCGGTATGTCTGGGGGTGAAGCATGGCCTGGTGACTCGCGGCCACTGTGTCGTTCCGAGTGGAGCCTGGCATTCTTCCCATATCGTATGAACGGCTCGGGAGAGCGTCTAATCGAACGTCTTTAAGACATGATCATTTTGCTCTATCGGCCATCGTTTTTGACATCACGATATGATGCCACCATCCAGAAGTCCGCCGAATAAAGCCGGTCATAGAGGGGGCTTATGATCTGTTCAGAACTGACTATTTGACGTTGCAAAGTGACCTGGAGATGATGTTCAGGATGTCGAGAAAAGCACTATCAGTCCTGGCTCCTGACCACTGGAAAACATCATGATCGTTCATTCCAATCCCAGTCCTGGATGGATCGAACTTCTGATCACCCTTAAAGGCTCCATCGCCAAGCGTATTGCCATACGCTGTCTCCTCATCACTGTGCTGGCGGCATTGATCGTGTTCATCGAAGGGATGTATCCGGGCGGCTTTCACCGAGTCAGTGCCACGCCGTTTACGCTACTCGGCCTGTCGCTCTCCATCTTCATGAGCTTTCGCAACAATGCTTGCTATGCCCGCTGGTGGGAGGGCCGCAAGGCGTGGGGACGAGTGGTGTGGGAAGTACGCTCCTTTGCTCGCGAAAGCCACGTCATTGCGGACGCACAGCTACGTGCCACGCTGCTTCAGGCGCTATGCGGCTATGCGCATGCCTTGAATGCCAGGCTGCGCAACGAAGATGAATTCGACGCCGCGAGGACTTGGCTTGACGCCGAAAGAACGCGCTACGGTCATAACGTGACCGACGGTATCCTGCGCGACATCGGGGGCCGTTGTTCGGCGCTGGCCAGCGACGAGGCGATCAGCGAATGGCGCTACATCACGCTGGAGCAGCGCCTGCTGGGCCTGTCCGAAGCCCAGGCGAGCTGCGAGCGCATCCAGAATACGCCACTGCCCTTCCCTTACACGCTGCTGCTGCACCGCACGACGTTGATCTTCTGCCTGCTGCTGCCCTTCGTGCTGGCCCAGCCGCTGGGCTGGCTGGCCCCCCTGTTCACGACCATCGTCAGCTACACCTTTTTCGGCTTGGATACGATCGGTGACGAACTCGAGAACCCTTTCGGCTACGATGACAACGATCTACCCACCGACGCCATCGTCCGACACATCGAGCGGGATATGCTGGATTCGGCGGGACACGTCGAGCTCCCGCCGGCAAGAGAGCCCTCGGACGGCGTGCTGACTTGACCCGCATTGGGCCTCGTGTCCGGGGATCGCCTGTCTGCGTCTCACTTCTGCCACCTGGAATCAACATGGACATCAAGCAGCTCAAGTTCCTGATCGCGCTCGAGGAAACCCGGCATTTCGGCAAGGCGGCCGAGCGCTGTCACGTGACCCAACCGACGCTGTCCATGCGACTGCGCGCCCTCGAGGATGAGCTGGAGTTGACCCTGGTGAACCGGGGGCAGCGCTTCGAAGGACTCACCGAGGCCGGGGAGCGAATCCTGGCATGGGCCAGGACACTCCTGGCGGCACACGATGGCCTCCAGTCCGAGGCGGCGAACTGTCGCGGCCAGCTGGTCGGAACGCTGCGGCTTGGCATGGTGCCGCTGGCGGCGCTGAATCCGATGCGGCTCATCGAGCCGCTGTCACAGGCGTATCCGGAACTCCGCTTCGAACTTCATTCGCGGAGTTCGGAACGTATCATCGACGATCTGAACCGCAATCAGCTGGATATCGGCCTGTGTTACCTGGAGCAGGCGGACGCCGATGATTTCGACGTCATCCGGCTCGGCACCACCGATATGGGGCTCCTTCACGACACGCGCTTCTTCAGCTTCGACCGACAAAGGCTGGAGTGGACCAGTCTCGGCGACCTGCCCCTGGGCTTGCTGAGCAAGGGCATGCACTATCGCCATTCCATCGGCATGAGCTTCAGCCGTCACGGCCTGGATCCCGCCCCGGTTGTGGAGAGCGATTCGACCTTCCAACTGGTCCAGGCCGTCAGCGCCGGTATCTGCTGTGCCATCATGCCGCTGGAGAGCGGCATCGACACCTTGAGCGAGCACCTGCAGATCGTGCCCATTGCCGACGCCAGCACCTATGCTCCCATGGGGCTCGTGATGCGCCGCGCCGAGCCCCGCTCCGCCCTGGCGGAGGAATGCTTCGCGAAAGCGCGCCTGCTGTTCCCCGCCACCGATGCGCTCCAGCCCTGATCACCGACAGTATCGAGGAGGACGCTTGAAACAGCCGGGTCAAGACATCGACAAGCGAGCCTTGCGGTTCCGATTGTTCGGCGACCTGTGGGACCTCGCTCGCGCGGCGAGCCCTACCCATCTGCATCTTCGCAATCGACTGCTGACCGTCATCCTGTTGAGCGTGGTGATCGACCTCGCGGCCTCGGGGACGATTCTCGTGGTCGAGGGAGCAGCGCCAGGCTCGAACATCGCTGGCTTCTGGGACGCCTTCTACTGGACGACCTCGCAGCTGCTGACCATTTCCTCGACCATGGCCAATCCCGTCACCACCGCGGGACAAGCCCTCTGCCTGCTGCTGGACCTGTACGCCATCACCGTCGTATCGACGCTGGCCGGCATGTTCAGTGCGTTCTTCTATCGTCGAGGCGAAGAGCGCGACCCGGTGCGCGGTGGCAGGCCCTAGGTCTGCATCCGCCCCGGGATCAGAAATCATGGCCGGCATCGACGGCCTTGGGGGCGCCGGGATGAAAACGCTTGAGGTGCACGCGCCGGGCGAGCCGAATGATCGGTCGAATCATCATTTCGATACTGCCGATCAAAAACAGCCAGGTGCCGTCGTAGGCCAACGACTCGTAGAAGAAGAAAATGCTGCCGATGATGAACCAGGTGCCGATCAGGATATCGTTGACGATGCTGATGACTTCGTAGCGCTGGCGGATGATGAGCTCATCGTGGCCGAAATGCAGCGTGACGGTGTCCGAATCGGTTGTCGTTGCTCTATCCATGGCGTCTCTCCACTGGTAGCGATGCAGGCGTTAACCGGAGACCGATGTCATCGATGCGGCAGCACCCGAACAGGAACCGACTTGTAGGAAGGTGTTCCGCTGTCGGGGTCGATGTGATCGAGCGGTACCAGCCGGTTGGCCTCCGGGTAGTAGGCCGCGACCGATCCCGGCGCGATCGCGTACTCGACGGCGGTCAGGTCATCGTAGCGCAGTGCCTCGCCGTCCATGACCGTCTCCAGGTCGACCCGGTCCCCATGCTCGAGTCCGCGGGCGGCCAGGTCCGCCTCGTTCATGAACAGCACGTCGCGCCGGCCGAAGACGCCCCGATAGCGATCATCCATGGCATAGATGGTGGTGTTGTACTGGTCGTGGCTGCGGATGGTAATCAAGCGCAGTACATCCTCACCATGGACGTGTCGATCCTCGTGCAGTCCCTCGAACACATGGAACTCTGCCTTGCCGGAGGGTGTGTTCCAGACCCGTTCGGTCGCGGGCAGCGGCAGGCGGAAGCCACCCGGCACCCGAATGCGTTGGTTGAAATCCTCGAACCCCGGGATCGTCTTGTCGATCAGCTCGCGGATCCGGTCGTAATCCGCCACCAGTTCTGACCAGGGCACCCTGCTCTTCGGCAGCGCCGCCTTCGCCATGCCGGCGACAATGGCCGGCTCCGATTTCAGGTGAGGCGATGCGGGGTCAAGCTTGCCGGCCGAGGCATGCACCATGGACATCGAGTCTTCGACGGTCACCGACTGGGGGCCGCCTTCCTGCATATCCTTCTCCGTACGTCCAAGGCACGGAAACACGTAGGTTTCCCTGGCGACCAGCAGATGGGAGCGGTTCAGCTTGGTGCCCACATGCACGCTGAGATCCAGCTTGCCCACGGCCGGGAAGCACTGCTCGGAATCCGGCAAGGCCACCGCAAAGTTGCCTCCCAGACAGATCAGCGCCTTGGCGGTACCGTCGATGATCGCCTGCATGGCTTTCACGGCGTCGTGCCCTTGCCTCGTCGGCGGCTTGAAGCCGAACGTATCCTCGAGCCGCTCCAGGAACTCGGTCGTCGGCTTTTCGGTGATCCCGACCGTACGGTTGCCCTGAACGTTGGAGTGCCCCCTCAGCGGGCAGATGCCGGCACCCGGCTTGCCGATATTGCCGCGCAGCATCAGTAAATCGCAGATCAGGCGGACATTGGCCGTCCCCTGGTTGTGCTGGGTGATGCCCATGCCGTAGCTGACGATGGTGGCATTGGAACGGGCATAGGCGGCGGCGACCATCTCGAGGTCGGTTCGCCCGAGTCCGCTGACGGCCTCGATGTCCGACCATTCGGTCGCGGCAAGATCCACGGCCAGCGCCTCGAAGCCGTTGGTATGCTCGGTGATGAAGGCGTGGTCGAGAATATCGCCGTGCCTGGCTTCCAGCTCCAGCAACGCCTTCATGATGCCCTTGATGGCGGCGGCATCCCCCCCCGCTCTGACCTGGAAGTAGGAAGAAGCGATCGGCGTGGAACGGTAGGTCGCCATCTCGACCATGTCCTGTGGATCGGCGAATCGCTCCAGGGCTCGCTCGCGCAGCGGATTGAACACCATGATGGGCACTTTTCGCCGCGAGGCCTCGTGCAGCGTCCCCATCATGCGAGGATGGTTGGTGCCCGGGTTGTGGCCGATGGCGATGATCATCTCGCACTTGTCGAAATCTTCCAGCGACACCGTCCCCTTGCCGATACCGATCGAGCGTGGAAGCCCCACGCTGGTGGGTTCGTGACACATGTTGGAGCAGTCGGGAAAGTTGTTCGAGCCGTACTCCCTGGCAAACAGCTGATAGAGGTAGGCCGCCTCGTTGGAGGCTCGGCCCGAGGTGTAGAACTCGACCTGCTCCGGCGACAGCTGCCGAAGGAGCGCGCCGATGCGGGAAAACGCCTCCTCCCATTCCACCGCGCGGAACGTATCGGTGTCACGGTCATAGACCATCGGGTGCGTGAGGCGCCCCAACCCCTCCAGCTCGTAGTCGGATCGCTCGAGCAGCGAGGAGACCGTATGCGCAGTGAAGAAGTCCGGACGAACCCGCTTGGTGGTGGCTTCCCAGGTCACTGCCTTGGCGCCATTCTCGCAGAACTGGAAGGTCGAGCGGTGTTCCTTGTCGGGCCAGGCGCAGCCCGGACAGTCGAAGCCGTCGGGCTGGTTGGTTCGCAGCAGGGTGAGCGGCGCCTTGACGGTATCCATCTGCTCGCGCACGGCGGTGGCGGTTGCCTTCAAGGCGCCCCATCCGCCGGCGGGGCCGCCATATTTCCTTACGCCGGGAACCTTCTTCTGCTTGGCCATGATCGTCCGCTCCACCGAGGCACTCGTTGGCCCTAAGGCCTAAGCCCTGCCACCGCGGATGTCAAGGAAGGTCACACCATGCGGTCCCCTTATCGCGCTATCGGAAGATTCTTGATATGTGCCTCGATAGCTTCACGAACCTGCCTTGTTCGGGAGATGGTACTTTTCGGCCTGACAGTGCTGGTGGAAGCGTGTGACAGTCTCGTGGCCGTATCCAGAACGAGCCTTTCGGGAATCGCGGCCTTGGCTGCCAAGTGCGCCGAATTCATCCTTGAAGGCCAGTCCCAGGGTCGGCCTGTCAGGATTGTCGATATAGGCGTCATCAATAGCGCGTCGTACCGACGACCACGTCGGACCCGCTTCGGCACTCCCACAAACGAGATGGCCCCGGTTCCCATGGCGGGAACCGGGGCCGAGACGTGTTTCGCCGGGGCCTTACAGCGGCTTGCTGTCGTCGGCTTCCTCGTCGGCGGGCGCGTAGGAGCCATCCTCGCGATGCACTTCCTTGCCGGTCAGGCCGGGAGTGAACACGCACGCCAGGTGCATGGTCTTGCTGGCCCGCAGCAGATGGTCATCGTGCTGGTCGAGGATGTAGATGTCGCCCGGCTTGATCGGCCAGATCTTGCCGTCGGCCAGGGTCTCGACCTCGCCTTCACCTTCGATGCAGTAGACCGCCTCGAAGTGATGCTTGTAGTGAATGTGGGTCTCGGTGCCCTCGAAGATACGAGTGATATGGAAGGAGCAGTTGCCTCCGTCCTCGGCCAGCGACAGGCGAGTGCTGTCCCAGTTGCCGTTTTCGGCGGTGACCAGGCGGTCGGTCTTGCGTGCTTCCTCGAGATTGCGAACGATCATGGCGTTCTCCATATCCTGTCTGTTTGAAAGCCGCCCGGTCTCACCGGTCGGCACGATGACCGCAGGCGAGCCGCGAAGACGCCTGCGGTCATGATGCGAAGGCTCGGCTCAGAGGGCCTGCTTGGCGCTGGCCTCGAGGATGTCCAGCCCTTCGATCAAATCCTCATCGGGAATGGTCAGCGGACACAGGCACTTGACCACTTCACCGTCCTGACCGCTGGTCTCGATGATCAAGCCGTTCTCGAAGGCCTTGGCGGTGATCTTGTCGGCAATATCGCCGCTGCCCACGTCGATGCCGCGCATCAGGCCGCGGCCTCGTTCGGACGCCTCGATGCCCTTCTCCTCGCCGAGCCAGGCTGCGATCTTCTGGAACCGCTCTTCGACGATGCGGGCCTTGCGCTGGACGTCACGCTCGAAGGTGTCATCGCTCCAGTACTTGCGCAGGGCTGCCGCAGCGGTGGTGAAGGCCAGGTTGAAGCCACGGAACGTCCCGTTGTACTGCCCCGGCTTCCACTTGTCGAGTTCCGGGCGCATCAGCACGTGGGCGAACGGCAGGCCAAAGCCGGACAGCGACTTGGAGTTGGTCACGATGTCCGGGGTCACGCCGGCGTGCTCGAAGCTGAAGAACTTGCCGGTACGGCCGCAGCCGGCCTGGATGTCGTCGATGATCAGCAGGATGTCGTTGGCGCGGCAGATGCCTTCCAGGCGCTTGAGCCACTCCAGGCCGGCAACGTTGATGCCGCCCTCCCCCTGCACCGTCTCCACGATCACCGCGGCCGGCACGTCGAGACCGCCAGACTTGTCGCCGAGCAGTTTCTCGAAGTAATCCAGGGTATCGGTGGCTTCGCCCATGTAGCCGTCGAACGGCAGGAAGGATGCCCCCACGGTCGGCACGCCACCGGTGGCTTCGCGGAACTTGCGGTTACCGGTGGTCGCCAGTGCCCCCATGGTCACGCCGTGGAAGCCATTGGTGAAGCTGACGATGTTGTGACGACCCTTGGCGACGCGAGCCAGGCGAATGGCGGCCTCGACGGCATTGGTGCCGGTCGGCCCCGGGAAGTGCACCTTGTAGTCCAGGCCACGCGGTTTGAAGATCACCTCTTCCAGGGTCTCCAGGTAGTCGCGCTTGGCGGCGGTCCAGAAGTCCAGGCCGTGAACGATGCCGTCGGTGGCCAGGTAATCGACCAGCGCCTGCTTGATGTGCGGGTTGTTGTGGCCGTAGTTCAGGGTGCCGGCCCCGGCCAGGAAGTCGATGTACTCGCGGCCGGTCTCGTCGGTCAGGCGGGCATTCTGTGCCTTGGTGAAGACGACCGGGAAAGAGCGAGAATAGGTCCGGACGTCGGACTCCATGCGTTCGAGGGTCTGGGTCTGCATTGCGACCTCCTGTCGGATGAAAGCGGGAACGTAAGGGTACGTCGCCGGCCCCTCAGGGGCCGACGCGGCATTCGATGTGGCACTCAGATGTCGGCGGTCTGGAAGGGGCCGATACGCACGAGGTTTTCAGGGTCGTGCTCGCCGCCGAGCTGGTCGGTGGAGAAATATTCGCGGCTGTTCAGCGGCGCCTGCCAGCGGTCGGCGAGGCGACGGAACAGCCCCCAGGATGCCTGGTTGTCCGGGGTGATGGTGGTCTCGAGGTGATGCACGTCGGCCAACTCCGAGCGCGTCATCACGGCTTCCACCAGGCGACGTGCCAGGCCGGTACCGCGGGCCTTCTCGCCCACGGCGACCTGCCACAGGAAATAGGTGTCGGGCGCATTGCTCTTCACGTAGCCGGAGACGAAACCGACGATCTCGCCCTCCTCGTTGGTGGCCACGGCGCAGCTGTCGCGGAACTGGGTCGCCAGCAGCAGGTAGGCGTAGGCGGAATTGACGTCGAGCGGCGGGCAGGACTTGACCAGCTCGTAGATGCCCCACCCATCATCGGGGTTGGGCTTGCGGATGAACAGCGGGGTGGCCTGATGGCCGACCACGGCATCGGCCACGCTGGGCCGGGCGAGGTCGGCGGAGGGAATGAAGGGCTCTGTGGTTGCGTTCATTGTCGTGTTCGCTGTAGCGAATTTGGAAAGCATCATAACAGCCGCTTACCCGCTTTTCAAAAACCAGATTATCCTGCTGCGGGAAAACCATAATGCAAGATTATAGTATAGGCAAAAGCGTCGGTGGTGCGGGCTTTTTTCTCAGCGTAGCCGGTCCCTGAGCGAAGGGTATCTGTTGCCTCCAACGCAAACGGGCCACCCCTTCAGGGTGGCCCGTTCGTGTGGCGAAAACGTGACGACGAGATGTCGCCACCTGTCGTATCAGCGACGACTTGGCGTACGCATGGTCACGAATTCCTCGGCACCGGTCGGATGGATGCCCACCGTCTGGTCGAACTGGGCCTTGGTGAGTCCGGCACGAACGGCAATGGCGATGCCCTGGATGACCTCGCCAGCCTCCTCGCCGACCATATGGGCCCCGACCACCACGTCGCTCTGGTCATCGACGATCAGCTTCATCAGGCAGCGTTCGTCGCTGCCGGACAGGGTGTGCTTCATGGGCCGGAAGTCGGCGCTGTAGACGCGAATGGCCTCGTAGCGCTCGCGGGCGGCCTCCTCGGAGAGCCCCACGGTGCCGATGTTGGGGTGACAGAACACCGCCGTGGCGATGCGCTCGTAGTCCAGCGGCTCGGGGGTGGTATCGCCGAAGTGGTGCTCGACCAGCTTCATGGCCTCCTCCAGCGCCACCGGGGTCAGCTCGGGGCCGCCGGTCACGTCGCCCAGCGCCAGGATCGAGGGCACCGACGTCTCGAAGCGCTCGTTGACGGCAAGCGTGCCGTCGTCATGGGTGGCGATGTCGAACTGGTCCAGCCCCAGCCCTTCCAGGTGCGGACGGCGCCCGGTGGCGGCCAGCACCGCGTCGACCTCGAGGCTCTCGCCGTTGGTCAGGGTCACCTTGAGGCCCCCTTCGACCTTTTCGATGGCCTCGACGTTGGTCTCGAAGTGCAGGTTGACGCCCTTCTTGGCCATCTCGTCGCGGGTGAATTCACGCACCTCGCGATCGAAGCCGCGCAGGAACAGCTCGCCGCGGTAGATCAGATGGGTGTCGCTGCCCAGGCCGTTGAAGATGCTGGCGAACTCGACGGCGATGTAGCCGCCGCCCAGCACCAGGAAGCGCTCGGGGAAGCTGTCGAGGTCGAAGACCCGGTTGGAGTCCAAGGTCAGTTCCTTGCCCGGGAAATCGGGCACCCAGGGCCAGCCGCCCACGGCGACCAGGATCTTCTCGGCGCTGACGGTCTCGCCGGCCACGCTGACGTGATGGGCATCGAGCACCTTGGCGCGGCCGTTGATCAGGCGCACACCGGCGTTGTCCAGCAGTCGGCCGTAGATGCCGTTCAGGCGCTTGATCTCGCCGATCTTGTTGTCACGCAGGGTCGCCCAGTCGAATTGCGGCGCCGCGGGCAGGCTCCAGCCGAAGCCGCCGGCATCCTCGAAGCTGTCGTGGAAGTGGGCGGCATACGAGTACAGCTTCTTGGGCACGCAGCCGACGTTGACGCAGGTGCCGCCCAGGTAGCGGTCCTCGGCCACGGCAACGCGCGCCCCTGTAGCGGCGGCGGTGCGCGCGGCACGCACTCCGCCGGACCCAGCCCCGATGACGAAGAGGTCGTAATCGTACTTGGACACAGTGATCTCCCGATGGTCGGATCGTCTTCAATTCGCGAGGATCATACCAGTCGGGGGCAGCCCCCGGGAGGCCCGAGCCATTGACCATGGCTATGCAGGTAATAAAAAATATGACTCGTCAGTGATCCTGATCATAAGAGACTCCTCCCCATGAAAAACGAAATGAAGCAGCTGCTCGAGCGCAACCGCGAGTGGGCGGAAAGCGTCAGCCAGCAGGACCCCGAGTTCTTCGCCCGCCTGTCCCAGCAGCAGAACCCCGACTACTTGTGGATCGGCTGCTCCGACTCCCGGGTGCCGGCCAACCAGATCATCGATCTGCCGCCGGGCGAGGTGTTCGTGCACCGCAACGTGGCGAACCTGCTCCATCACAATGACATGAACGCCCTGTCGGTGGTGCAGTTCGCCGTGGACGTGCTCAAGGTCAAGCACATCATGATCGTCGGCCACTACGGCTGCGGCGGCGTGAAGGCCGCGGTGACCGGCGGCGAGTGCGGCATCGTCGACTACTGGCTGCACTCGGTGCGCGAGCTCTACAGCCTGCATCGCCCCGACCTCGAGCATCTGCCGCTGGAAGAGCAGGTCGATCGCATGTGCGAGCTCAACGTCCAGGCCCAGGTCAACAACCTGTGCCGCACCAAGATCATCCAGCGTGCCTGGCAGCGCGGACAGCCGCTCGCCGTGCACGGCTGGGTCTACGGCCTGAGCGACGGCCGAGTCACCGATCTGGACTGCAGCGTGACCGGCCTCGACCAGGTCTCCACCCTGTATCGGATCGACCGCGTGACGCCCTCCAGCGAGGACTGATCCCTCGCCGCCCGGCGAGTCCTCATTCGCCGGGCGTATGAAGCCTGTCATTATTTCGATTGTCTTCCTGCCGCGTAACTCTCTATGTTGAGGGTCGGACCGGAACAAACGGTCGTTCGCCTCGAATGAGGCGGAACACATAACAATCCATCCGGCATGGAACGACACATGACAATCAAGAAGACAATACTGGCTAGCGTCATCGGCGCTGCCATGACCACGGCTGCCATCGCCCCGGCCGCCCAGGCCGAAAACACCCTGCGCATGGCCTACGACGCCGACCCGGTGTCGCTCGATATCCACGAGCAGCTCTCCGGCGGTATCCTGCAGCTCTCCCACATGACCTTCGACCCGCTGGTGCGCTGGACCCAGGACCTCGATTTCGAGCCACGCCTGGCCACCGACTGGGAACAGGTCGACGACACCACCATGCGCATGTCGCTGCGCGAAGGCGTCGAGTTCCACAGCGGCAACCCCTTCACCGCCAAGGACGTGGTGTGGACCGTGGAGCGCCTCAAGCGCAGCCCCGACTTCAAGGCGATCTTCGAGCCCATCGCCTCGGTCACCGCGGTCGACGATCACACCGTGGAGTTCACCACCGAGAAGCCCTATCCGCTGCTGCTCAACCTGGCCACCTATATCTTCCCCATGGACAGCCAGTTCTACAGCGGTGACGACGCAGACGGCGACCCCAAGGACGAGATCGTCAAGAACGGCAATTCCTACGCCTCGCGTCATCTGTCCGGTACCGGGCCCTATGAGGTCACCGAACGCCAGCAGGGCGTGCGCATTGCCTTCGAGCGCAACGACGACTACTGGGACGAAGACTCCCCGGGCAACGTCGACAAGATCGTCATGACGCCGATCAGCGAGAACGCCACTCGCGTGGCCGCCCTGCTCTCCGGCGACGTGGATTTCATCGCCCCGGTGCCGCCCAACGACCTGGAGCGCATCCGCAACGACGACGACAACCAGCTGGTCACCATGTCCGGCACCCGGATCATCCTCTTCCACATGAACGAGGAGCGCGTCGAGGCCTTCCAGGACCCGCGGGTGCGCCAGGCCTTCGCCTATGCCATCAACCAGGAAGGCATCGCCGACCGGCTGATGAAAGGGTTCGCCACCCCGGCCGCGCAGTTCTCGCCGGATGGCTATGCCGGCCACGTCGACGGCCTGGAACCGCGCTACGACGTCGAGAAGGCCAAGCAGCTGATGGCCGAGGCCGGCTACGAGGACGGCTTCGAGATCACCATGATGGCGCCCAACAACCGCTACGTGAACGACGCCAAGATCGCCCAGGCGGTGGCCGCCATGCTGGCCCGCATCAACGTCACCGTGGACCTCAAGACCCTGCCCAAGGCCCAGTACTGGGGCGAGTATGACGACCGCGCCGCCGACATGATGATGATCGGCTGGCACGCGGATACCGAGGACTCGGCCAACTTCCACGAGTACCTCACCGCCTGCCCGGACGCCGACACCGGGGCCGGCCAGTACAACGCCGGCAACTACTGCAACCCGGAACTCGACAAGCTCGTCGCCGAAGCCAACCTGGAGGTCGACCGCGACAAGCGTGCCGAGATGCTCCAGCAGGTCGAGCAGACCCTGTATGACGAGGCGGCCTTCATTCCGCTGCACTGGCAGGATCTGGCCTGGGCCTCCGCCGACAACGTCGACATCGCACCGGTCCTCAACGTGATGAACTTCCCCTACCTCGGGGATCTGGTCATCGAGGAAGAGTGATCGCCACCTCGCCGGCTCGCCGGCGAGGCCTTCCCCATCCTGACCCGGTGGTGCGCTCGGGACGAGCGCGCCACCCCGTATTACCTACGGGACGCCACTCATGATCGCCTTTCTGATCAAGCGCCTCTTCCATGCGCTGCTGGTGATGTTCGTCATCAGCGTGATCGCCTTCGCCATCCAGGACAACCTGGGCGACCCCATCCAGCAGATGGTCGGCCAGTCGGTGCCGGAGAGCGAGCGCGCCGCGCTACGCGAGGAACTCGGCCTCAACGACCCCTTCGCGGTGCAGTACCTGCGCTTTGCCGCCAATGCGGTGCACTTCGACTTCGGCTATTCCTACGTCTTCAATGAGCCGACCACCGACGTCATCCTGCGCCACCTGCCGGCGACGCTGGAGCTGGTGGCCGCCTCGACCTTCCTGATCATCGCTCTGTCGATTCCCATCGGGGTCTACAGCGCCATCAAGCCGCGCGCCTGGCTGTCGCGCTTCTTCATGGGCGTGTCGATCATCGGCATCTCCATCCCGGTGTTCCTCACCGCCATCGTGCTGATCCAGCTGTTCGCCATCGGCGTGAGCTTCTCGCCCTTCCCCGCCGATACCGGCTGGGGCGCCTGGCTCAATGACCTGGTCAGCACCGAGGGCGGCATGCCGGCCTACGGTCGCGGCAACCCGGTCCCGGTGTTCGGCACCTGGGAGACCAACTTCGCCTCGCTCGAGGGGCTGTCCTACCTGGTGCTGCCCGCCATCTCGCTGGCCTCGATCATGCTGCCGCTGTTCATCCGCCTGATCCGCGCCGAGATGCTCGAGGTGCTGCAGTCCGAGTACGTCAAGTTCGCCCGCGCCAAGGGCATCTCGCCGCGCCGTATCTACTTCCTGCATGCGCTGAAGAACACCATGCTGCCGGTGATCACCGTCGGCGGGGTACAGATCGGCACCCTGGTGGCCTACACCATCCTCACCGAGACGGTGTTCCAGTGGCCCGGCATGGGACTGATGTTCCTCGACGCCATCGAACGCTCCGACATTCCGCTGATCGTCACCTACCTGATGATCGTGGGGCTGATCTTCGTGATCACCAACACCCTGGTCGACCTGATCTACGGCCTGGTCAACCCCACCGTCAAGCTGACAGGAAAGCCCGCATGACCACCACGACTCCAACCGTTGCGAGCTCGTCCACGGCGAGCCGCTGGGAGCGCTTCCGCGACTCCTACCTGCTCTACAGCTTCAAGCGCGACCTGATCGCCCAGCTCAGCCTCGCGGTGTTCATCGTCATGGTGGCGTGCGCCGTGCTGGCGCCGTGGCTGGCGCCGATGAACCCCTACGACCTGGCGCAGATCGACATCCTGGCCTCGGAGCTGCCGCCCTTCTGGGTCGACGGCAGCGACCCGGCCTACGTGATGGGTACCGACGCCCAGGGCCGCGACCTGCTCTCGACGATCCTCTACGGCCTGCGGGTCTCTCTGATCATCGGCTTCGGCGCGGTGGCCATGCAGGCCACCCTCGGGGTCTGCTTCGGCCTGCTGGCCGGTTACCTGGGCGGTCGCGTCGACGCCTTCCTGATGCGCCTGGCCGATATCCAGCTGTCGTTCTCTACCCTGATGGTGGCGATCGTGGTCGGCGCGCTGTTCAAGGCGATCTTCGGCGGCGCCACCTTCAGCGCCTACGCGGTGCCGCTGCTGGTGCTGATCATCGGGCTTGCCGAGTGGCCGCAGTATGCGCGCACCGTGCGTGCCTCGGTGCTGGCCGAAAAGGGCAAGGAATACGTCGACGCGGCCCGCGTGATGGGGCTGCGCAGTCGGCGCATCATGTTCCGCCACATTCTGCCCAACACCCTGTCGCCGATCTTTGTCATCTCCACCGTGCAGGTGGCCAACGCCATCATCTCCGAGGCGGCACTGTCGTTCCTCGGCCTCGGCATGCCCGAGACCCAGCCTTCGCTGGGCTCGCTGATCAAGTCCGGCTTCGACTACATCCAGTCCGGCTCCTGGTGGATCACGCTGATCCCGGGCCTGGTGCTGGTGGTGCTGGTGCTGGTGATCAACCTGCTCGGCGACTGGCTGCGCGACGTCCTCAACCCACGCCTGTACAAGGGCTGAGGCCAAGGAGTTCTCATGTCACTTCTCGAAGTCAATCACCTCGACGTGCGCTTCGCGCTGCGCCGCGGCGACGTCCAGGCCCTGCGCGACGTCTGCTTCAGCCTGGACCGCGGCGAGCGCCTGGGCATCGTCGGCGAGTCCGGCGCCGGCAAGTCCGTGGCCGCCTTCAGCCTGCTCAACCTGATCGCCAAGCCCGGCTACATCGCCGGCGGCAGCATCCGTTTCGACGGCCAGGAACTGATCGGCCTGTCCGACCGTGCACTGCGCCGCATCCGCGGGCATCGCATCTCGATGATCTTCCAGGATCCGATGATGACGCTCAATCCGGTGCTGACCATCGGCGAGCAGATGGTGGAATGCCTCAAGGCCCACCGTCGGATCTCGACCCGCGACGCCCGTGCGATCTCGCTGCGCAAGCTCGAGCAGGTACAGATTCCCTCGCCCGAGGCACGCCTGGACCAGTACCCCCACGAGCTGTCCGGCGGCATGCGTCAGCGGGTGATCATCGCCATCGCCCTGCTGCTCGATCCGGACATCATCATCGCCGACGAGCCTACCACGGCGCTCGACGTGACCATCCAGGCCGAGATCATGGCGCTGCTGCTGGAGCTGTGCGAGGAGCACAACGTCGGCCTGGTGCTGATCACCCACGATCTGGGCGTGGTCAGCCAGGTCACCCAGCGCATGCTGGTGATGTACGCAGGCAGGGTCATCGAGCAGGGGCCGACGCGGGAGATCATCAACGACCCGCAGCACCCCTATACCCAAGGGCTGATCAATGCCCTGCCCCAGATGGCCACGCCCGGCGAGCGGCTCAACCAGATCCCGGGCAGCATGCCGTCGCTCAGCCACCTGCCGAGCGGCTGCGCCTTCCATCCGCGCTGCGGCTTCGTGACCCGGCCCGACGGCTCCACCCGCCAGGCCTGCGTCGACGAAGTGCCCGGTTTCGTCACCTCCGGCAACTGCCAGGCGGCCTGCCACATGGTCGCCGAGATGATCGAGCGCGAACGCATTCCGGCCGAGGAGCAAGACTCATGACCACTGCCTCTCTTTCCACCGCTGGCTCATCCAAGGGCTCCTCCGCCGCCGCGTCTACCGCCTCGATGGACTCAGGCGCCGCGGTGCCGGAAGCGGCCGAGCCGCTGCTGTCGATCCGCGGCCTGGAGAAGCGTTTCTCGCTCTCCGGCGATTTCCTGGAGCAGCTCAAGTTCAAGGGCGGCAAACTGGTACGCGAGCAGAAGCACGTGCACGCCATCAACGGCGTCGACCTGGATATCCAGCGCGGCGAAGCGCTGTGCGTGGTCGGCGAGTCCGGCTGCGGCAAGTCCACCGTGGCGCGCACCGTGATGGGCCTGATCCATCCCAGCGCCGGCGAGATCCGCTACGACGGCGAGCGCATCGACGACCGCTCGACCAAGGAACTGCTGCCCTTCCGCCGTCGCATGCAGATGATCTTCCAGAATCCCTACGCGTCGCTGAACCCGCGGATGACCATCCAGCAGACCCTGGAGGAGCCGATTCGGCTGCACCATCCCGACTGGTCGCCGGCGCAGGTCAAGGACAAGGTCGCCGAGGTGATGAACGCGGTGGGTATCGCGTCGGACTGGGGGGGGCGCTACGGCCACGAGTTCTCCGGCGGCCAGCGGCAGCGTATCGCCATCGCCCGCGCCCTGGCGGTCGACCCCGAGTTCATCGTCGCCGACGAGCCGATCTCGGCGCTGGACGTCTCGATCCAGGCCCAGGTGCTCAACCTGCTGATGGAAGCCCAGCAGCAGCGCAATCTGACCTATCTGTTCATCACCCACGACCTGGCGGTGGTCGAGCACTTCGGCACCCGCGTGGCGGTGATGTACCTGGGCAGGGTCTGCGAGGTGGCGCCCACGGCGACGCTGTTCGCCACGCCCCGCCACCCCTACACCCAGGCGCTGATGTCGGCGATCCCGCGGCTCGAGGATGATCGTCCTCAGCATATTCGCCTGGAAGGCGAAGTGCCCACGCCGGTCAAGCTGCCGTCGGGCTGCGTGTTCCACGGCCGTTGCCCTCACGCCAATGCGCGCTGTCGCGACGAGGTGCCGGCGCTGATCGCCACCGACGAGGGTGGGCAGGTGGCCTGTCATGGGGTCGAGGAAGGCCGAATCTAGGCGCTTTCGTCGGGTTCTTGGCAGCGATCTTCGTGGGAGCGATCTTCAGATCGCGATCCGCCGCGCAGCGGCGGTGGTACCGCCAGGCGCCTTGGGCTTTGCCACTGATCGCGCAGCAAGCCGGAGCGCCGGACCGTACGCTCCCACGAAAACCTGCTCGGTGGCACTGAGCCTTCGTGGGAGCGATCTTCAGATCCGGTCCGACGCAGTGGCGGTGGCACGCTGACCTGACCGCCTGGTCAACGGCGACTAACCTGAGTAGACGCCCTGGCCCCGTGATCCGGCACAAGGAACACTATGGAATTACGCTGGCTGGAAGACTTCATCGCCCTGGCGCGCACGCGCCATTTCTCTCGGGCGGCGGAGACCCAGAACGTGACTCAGCCAACCTTCTCGCGACGCATCAAGCTGCTCGAGGAGGAAATGGGCACGACCCTGATCAATCGTCAGACCCTGCCACTATCGCTGACACCGGCCGGAGAGGAATTCCTGGCCCTGTGCCAGGACGTTACCCGCCGGGTCGCCACGACCCGTGAGCGACTGGAACAACTGACCCAGGCCGATGCCGGGCGCATTCGCCTGGCAGCGCCCCAGAGCCTGCTGGCCAATTTCCTGCCGGAATGGCTGGCCGGCTTCGCATCGGCGCCACCGGTGGTGCCCTATCTGCGTGCCACCGGCTGGCTGGTCGATGACTACTTTCAGGCGCTGAGGCGCAACGAGTGTGATCTGGCACTCTGCTACTGGCCTGCCGGGGCCTGTTCGCTGAGCTTCGACACCGAGGGACTCGATGTCGTGACGCTCGGCGAGGAGCGCCTGGTGCCGGTTTCGCAGCCCGACGCCGACGGGCGTCCGCGTTTCTCGCTCGAGGACGCCGGGCGACGCCCCCTGCCGCTGATCGCCTATCACCCGCGAGGACTGATCGACCAGAGCATTCGCGCCCATCTCGAGGGCCTCGGCGAGATACCCACTTTCAGCGTGCTCAACGAGAGCATCCAGAGCGGCAATATCCGTGAGCTGGTCGGACTCGGCTATGGCCTTGGCTGGCTGCCCAAACGCACCGTCCAGGCGGCGCTCAGCGCCGGCAGCCTGGTGCCTGCCGGCGGAATACGCTGGGAGGTGCCGCTGGAGGTCCGCCTCTACCGGCACCGGGGCAATCCTCACTCGGCGGTGGACGCCCTATGGCAGCGGCTCGCCACCGCGCCGGTCGACGGCACATGACCCCCGGACGCCATACGGCACGATTCCGGCCGCCGCCGGGGCTGGCCAACCGCCACGTCCAGACCCTGCTGCCCCGGCTGCTGCCGTGCCGGGAACCGACGCTGGCCTGGGAAGAGTTGCCGCTGCCTGACGGCGACGTGGTCGAGCTGGCGTGGGTGACGCCATCGCCAGAGGACGCGACGGCGCCGCTGTTGGTGCTGTTCCATGGCCTGGAGGGCTCGGTGGACTCGCCCTATGCCAGGCAGCTGTTGACCGCCGCCGGGAATGGCCATCGAGCCTTGCTGATGCACTTTCGCGGCTGCGGGCGCCGGCCCAACCGACGCCCACGTGCCTATCACAGCGGCGACACCGCCGACGCTCACTGGCTGCTGACGCGATTGCGGCACCGGTATCCTCGAGCGGCGCTGTTCGCCTGCGGGGTGTCGCTGGGTGCCAACATGCTGCTCAAGCTGGTGGCAGAGGATAGGGCGAATGTCCTGGGGCTGGGGGGAGCGATCGCCATTGCACCGCCCGTGAATCTGGCCGCCAGTGCCGACACCCTGGAACGCGGCTTCGCCCGCCTCTACCAGCGTCATCTGCTCGGCGCCCTAAAGGCCAAGGTGGCGTCCCGGCTGGTCACCGGGGAACTGCCCCTGTCGCTGACGCCCGCAGACCTCGCCGGTTTCACCACCCTTCGCGAGTACGACGAGGCGGTCACCGCGCCGCTGCACGGCTTCGATGGCGCCGCCGATTACTATCGACGCGCCGCGGCCGGCCCCCTGCTCGGCGGCATTCGCCTGCCGACCCTGATCCTGCATGCCGATGACGATCCCTTTATGCCGGTTGACCTCTACGCAGGCGTCGAGCTCGGCCCCGGTATTCGCCTGGAGACCGCCCGCCACGGCGGCCATGTGGGCTTCGTCGAGTGGCGCGACGGACGCCTGGACAGTTGGCTGGCGCGGCGAGTGGCCGACCAGTTGACGGCCTGGTCGACCTCTCTGAGCCGGGCCCGGAAAGCGATCAGCCGATCGGGCAGCTGACGCCGGTGCCCTTGAGGCCGCAGTAGCCGCCGGGGTTCTTGTCGAGGTACTGCTGATGGTAGTCCTCGGCGTAGTAGAAGGTCTCGAGCGGAACGATCTCGGTGGTGACCGGACCGCGCCCGACGCGTGCCAGCGCCTCGCCGTAGGCGGCTCGGCTGCGCTCGGCAACGTCGCGCTGGGCCTCGTCGGAGGTGAGGATGATCGAGCGATACTGGGGGCCGATATCGTTGCCCTGCCGGTCGCCCTGGGTGGGGTCATGGGCCTCCCAGAAGTGGCGCAGCAGGGTATCCAGGTCGATCACCTCGGGGTCGTAGACCACTCTCACCACTTCAGCGTGGCCGGTGCGACCGGTACAGGTCTCGCGATAGGTCGGGTTCGGCGTCTCGCCGCCGGCATAGCCCACGGCCGTGACATGCACGCCGGGCAGCTCCCAGAACAGGCGCTCGGCGCCCCAGAAGCAGCCCAGGCCCAGCACGATCTCCTCCAGGCCCTCCGGCCAGGGGGGCATCATGGCGCGGCCGCTGACCGTGTGCCGGCCGTCGATCGACATCGGCGTATCGCGACCCTCCGGGGCGGACTGGGAAGAGGCAGGCATGACAGTGCTCCTGTTATCGGTTCAGCACCGGGGGATCGCCCGGCAGGCTGAAGGTGTAGATCAAGTCCACCGCCTGGGAGGCACCGGATATGGCCTCCAGGTAGAGGTTCCGCCATAGCTTGTAGCGCAGGCTCAGCTCGGCGATCGGCGAGAACACGCCGACACCATAACCGACGCTCAGCCGATCCGTCAGGTTCCCGGTGACGACCACCTGGCTGTCCTCGCCGCTACCGGCGGTGTCGAGGCTCAGGTCCTGGATGCCGAAGGCCTCGCCGATGGCGCCCACGGCGCCGCCGGCCTGCCCAAGGGTAACGCCGAGCAGCGCAGAGGTCAGGGCGCCGTCGGCGCCGCCGCCATCATCCGGGGCGCGTCCGCGCAGCACGTAGGACAGCGCCCGGGATTCGTCCATGGCCGGCTCGGAGAAGATCTCCAGGCTGGGGCTGGCCGCCGGGCCGGTGACGCGCAGGCCGGCGACGACGCCATCCTCGGTGTTGTCCGGGTTGCGCACGGCTTCGAAATCGAGCAGCGGCTGGCCGGGCGGGCCGCTGAAGTAGAGGATCCCTTCGCGAATGATCAGGTCCTGGCCAAAGGCACGGAAGCGCCCGTCCTCCAGGTTGACGTTACCGAACAGCTGGACGGGGCCGTTGGACTGGCGAACCTCGAGGCCTCCGGCCAGCTTGGTCTTCAGGCCATAGGCCGCCAGCCGCATGTCCGGGCCAAGTGCCAGGGTCACGCGCACGTCCAACGCCATGCCGGCCTTCTGCATCGCCTCGGCGGTGGACTCACCCGCCTCGCCATCGGCGGCGCGACGGTCCGCCGCCTCGGCCTCCTCGCGGGTGATGATCACCTCATCCGGACTCGGCGACACCGCCGATGCCGGCACCTGGCCCACCTCGAGCCGTGCCCACGGCACTCCGACCTCGCCGCGGACTCGCAGCCGCTCCGGCGTTGCCCGGATAGACAGGTCCGGTGCCAGGCGCAGCCGACCGAATCCCGGCAGTGCAGCCTCGAGCGGCGCGTCACGCCCTTCCAGGTCGAGGGAGGCTCGCCAGGCGTCTGCCGATGGCCAGCGAGCATCGCCGGTGATGTTCAGTCTTCCCTGCTCGCTGGCCAGGTAACCGTCGATGTCGGCGCGGTCGCCGCTCAGGGCGACCGTCAGGGCACCATCGGCCACCGACAGCGGCAGGCCGAGCCCCTCCGCGCGCAGGCCGCCGAGTTCGAGGCGACCGTCCAACTGGGGCTGGTCGCGGGAACCGCCGATCGCTACGTTACCGCCGAGCGTGCCTTCCAGGGTCTCCAGGTCGGCGACCAGCGGGCGATAGGGACTCAGCCGCACCTCGTCGACCGTCAGTCGGCCGTCCAGCTGCCCTGCCCCCATGGGATCGATGATTCCCAGGTCCAGGCGTAACGCGCCACTATCGCCGAGGGTCAGTGCCAGGCCGATATCGGCACGGGCCTGACTGGCCTCCAGGTCGAGGGCGAGCCCCGTACCGGGAACCGACCAGGGCTGCCCGTAGGCATCCTCGCCGGCGACCTCGACCTGGCTGTCGAGGTCGGCCGTGGCCTGCCAGGCGCTGCCACCGCGCGACCATTCGGCCTCCAGGTTGCCCTCGCTGTCGCCATCGATGCGCCATCCCGGCGGCATGGCATCGTTGATCAGGTCCATGGGCAGCTCGCGGATGGCCAACACGGCGCGTCCGCTGTCCGCTGAGGCCGACAAGGCCTCGGTCAGGCACAGGCCGCCGCCCTGTTCGCGACGCAGGCAGAAGGGCTGCACCTCTACGCCGCTCGCGCCCAGGTCGGCATCGAAGGCCAGCGCCTGGTCGAGGGCCAGCCGGCCATAGGCGGTGTCGGCTTCGAGCGGGGTCAGTCGGCCGGTGTAGTGCTGACGGGCCTTGTCGAGGGCCCCCTCGAGGGCCAGGTTCAGCGACGCCAGTGGCCCGTCGGAATCGCCGTCCACGGCCAGCGTCAGACGGTGCTCGGAGAGCCGGCCGTCGAGGGCCAGGTCGATCGTATCGAAGGTCTGGCCAGCGGCCGCGACCTCTCCGGCTTCAAGGCTCAGGTCCAGAGCCGGATCCTCCAGCCCGGCGACGTTCCCCGCGAGGCGCAGCCGGGCGAGCCGGTTGTCGGCAAAGGCCAGTCGGTCGCCGTCGAGGGTCAGCGATAGCTGCGGCTGCTCGAAGCTGCCGGTGGCCTCGATATCGCCGGAGAGCGCTCCGGCGAGCCCGGGATAGAGAGTGTCCAGCCGAGGCATGTCGAGGCGGGCATCCAGGTTCAGATCGCTGGGGGCCACCGTGCCGGATGCCTGCAGGCGATTGTCGCCCTGGCGCAGGCTCAGCGTATCGACCTCCCAGTTCATGTCATGGTCACCGGAAAGCTGCCCTTCCAGCGAGAACGGTTGGTCGGCGAGTTCGCCGTCCACCGCCAGTGCCGGTACCCCGAGTCGCCAGCCGTCGGCGCTCTGGGTGAAGGCCAGTTCGAGGTTGCCGTCGAGTCGACCCGCCAGCCCCTCGACGAAGGGCTCCGGGTCGAAGCCATCGACGTTCAGCCGTGCCGAGACCGAAAGCGCCTCGGACCAGTCGACACGCCCCTGGCTAGTCAGTGTGCCCTTGGGCGGCGTCAGGCGCAGCGGCGCCCAGTCGAAGCGTTTCAGGTTGCCCTGGCCGCTCAGCTCGAGCCCGCTGCGTGGCAGCGACGGCCCCTGGGCGGTCAGCCCCAGACTGACCCGGTAGTCGGTCAGCGACCCTTCGACGTTGAGCGCCAGATCCTCGACCTTCCATGGTTCGGCCGCTTCGGCCGGGCCCTCTTCGGCTCCAGCTGCGGCGCCGTCGGTCTCGCTGTCGGCGGTCGGCGTAGCACCGGGCAGCGGCCATTGCAGCGCATCGCTCTCCAGGCGGGCGGAAAACGGCAGCGTCGGGTCCAGGGCATCGAGATGCGCCTGAAGACTGGCCGCCATGGGGCCGCTGGCGATGAGCGAGACGCTGAGGTCGCGCAGGTCGCCGGTCACGGCCAGCTCGAGCCGTTGCCCGGCCAGCGCCGGCAGTCGCTCCGGCAGATAGAAGTCTGCGCCCAGGTGGGCCTCGAGGGGATAGTCACCGCTCAGCGTGACCTCGGCCTCGAGGGTGGCATCGGCCTCTCGGGACGCCACCGCCAGCGGATGCACGGTCACCTTCTGGCCGCGGGCGGTGACGCTGAGGTCGAGCCGGTCGATCACGTAGGCCTGGGGCCCTTCGAGAGCGGCATCTTCCAGGGTCAGGCTGGGAACGTTGACCGCCAGCGGCAGGGTAATGTCCGGCAGCGTCAGCGGCTCACGCTCCTCCAGCGGCTTGTCGCGAACCCCCGCCGCGGCCGGAGCAACGCTGGCAGGCAGCGGCGAGCGCACGGCCACGGCGGCGTCGATCGATGCCGCGGTGAGGACCGGCTCGGGACGCTCCGACTCGCTGAGGGCCAGCTGGTTGCCCGGCGAGATCGGCAGGGTCAGTCGCAGCCCGGCGAGGCGTGTCGGGTCAAGCGTCAGGGTATCGTCCGCGGCCTCTGCGCCGCTGGAGAAGTGCTTCCAGGCCAGGCGGGTGCCGTCGGCGAGACGCACCTCGACATCGTTCAGCACCAGCTCGCGCAGGGCCACCGGGAACGGCAAGCGAACCGGCCCCGGAGCCGTCCCGGCGCTATCCTCGGGCGCCTCGTCGGCAGCTGTCGGCTCGCTCTCCCCGAGCCGAATCCGCGCGCCTTCCACGACCAGACGATCCAGGCACAGACGCCCATCGAGAAGGCAGTCGTCGGCCCAGGCCAGCTCAAGGTGTGCGATCGCCACGCTCGCCGGACCGGCCTCGAGGCGCAGCCCCTCGATGCGCAGGGCATCCAACGGCGCGCCCTCGACGTCCTCGACGTCGATCAGGCCGAGACGCTGGCCCTGATCGATCAGCAGGCCGGTGCCCCAGGGCGACAGGGCCAGACCCAGCAGCAGCAGAACAAGGCCCAGCAACCACAAGGGCAGCAGGACCAGCAGGCGGACGACTGCCCAGCTCAGGCGACGCACTCTCACGATGATGCCCCTCGCAGGATCAACGGGCGGGCCGCGGCCCGGCTCGAACGGTGTAGGCTCACGGTGGCGATACTCAGAACTCCGGTCCGATGGCGAAGTGGATGCGGTAGGCATCCTGGTTGTCGAAGGGGTGGGCGACATCGAAACGGATCGGGCCCACCGGCGAGATCCAGCGTACCCCCAGGCCGGCGCCGGTGTTCAGCTCCTGTGGCCACCAGTCGGTGAAGGCGTCGCCGACGTCGACGAAGCTGGCCAACCACCACTTGCCGGTCAGGCGGCGCTGCGCCTCGACGCTGGCCACCAGACGCTGCTCGCCGCCGATCAGCTGCCCCTCGTCGTCTTCCGGGGCCAGCGACTCGTAGGCATAGCCGCGTACGCTGTTGTCGCCGCCGGTGAAGAAGCGCAGTGACGGTGGGATATCGGCGAAATCGTCGGTGACGACGCTGCCCGCCCCGACGCGGCCAACGAAACGATAGTTGTCGCCGAGGCTGCGGATCCACTGCGAGTCGGCATTCATGCGCAGGAATTCGGCCGACGAGCCCCAGGCCTCGCTGGAATACTGCAGGGTGATCTGCTGGCGGTCTCCCCAGGTGGGGAACGTCGGATTGCGGGCGCGGGTCCGCGTCCAGCGCACCCCGGGATACAGCAGCAGCACCTCGTTGTCCTCGTCGGCCTGGGTGAAGTCCTCGTAGGTACTGCGCAGGTAGAGATACTGTTCCCATCCATTGTCGAACTTCCAGCGTCGGCCGAACTCCACGGTGGCTTCCATGGTGCGGGTATCTTCGTCGTCCTTGTTGCGCAACCCGTACTGCAGTTCATAACTGTCTCGCAGCGGATCCTCGAGTGGCATCTCGTAGACGCCGCTGAACTTCTGCTCGGGGCCGGATACGTAGAGATCGTGGTTCCAGCTGTGCCCGTAGCGATTGACCCAGGGCTGGTCCCAGGAGAAACGGGCCCGAGGGCCGACATCGGTGGCAAAGCCGAGGCCGACCTCGAACTGGTGGCGGTCGGCCGGCGTGAGTGTCACCTCGATCGGCACCTCGGGGACGGCCGGGGCCTGGATGTCCCCCGCCGAGGCCAGCGCATCGGCGCTCAGCCGGGGCGCTGGCGGCGCGCCGGGCGGCAGACCCTCCACGTCAAGGGCGTTGAGGAACCCCAGGCGCGCCGGCGGCAGGGCCAGTTCGCGCACCCCGGCATCCAGCCGTGGACGCACGCTGACCGATGCGAACCACTCGGTCTGGCCGAGACGCTGGTTGAAGGTGGCGATGTCGCTGGCCAGGTAGGGCTTCCCCTCGCTGAACGGTGCGAGGGCCTCGAGCCGTTCGGTCTCGATATGCTGGCCGCGGAAGCTCACTGGCCCGAAACGATGGCGGGGGCCGCTGTCGAGAGCCAGCGACAGGCGGGCGCTGTGCGCCCAGGGACGGATTTCCATGCGCCGTTCGGTGAAGCGCCAGTCGAAGTAGCCGCGTTCCAGGGCCAGGCCGGCAAGCTTGCTGCGCAAGGCGTCGAAAGGCGCATGCTTCAGCACGTCGCCTTCCTGCTGCGGATAGCCGGCGATGGCCGAGCGAAACGGCGGATCCTCGGCGGCCTCGCCGGCCAGCCGGAAACGGAGGCGTTCGATGCGTACCGGCTCGCCGAGCTCGACGCGCAGCGTCACCTCACTGGGGGCCTCGGGATCGTCGAAGGTCACCTCCAGCGTGGGCGCATAGTAGCCGTAGACCTTCAGGGCCTCGCGGGCGAGGCGTCGTATCTCCGCTTCGAGCCGCTGCGGCGAGTACTGGTCGGCCTCCAGTCCGTCGAGGTAAACCTCGAGATTCTCGGCGGGATCGCCCTCGACGCCCTCGATGCGCGCGTCCATGGCCAGGGCCACACCCGGGCTGGCGAGACCGATCGACAAAGAGACGACAGCGAGGCGCTTGATGAAACACTTATCCATGATATCGAGACTTCCCTGGCTGACGTCCTGTCACTGCCGCAGCGCTTCGAGCCGGGCGCTCGTGGCCAGCTGCGCCTGGCGCAGTTCCCGCAGCTCGGACTGCACGTCCGTGAGGCGCTCCTCCAACGAGGCCGCCCGCTCACCGACATCATCGCGCGATGCCCCCAGGGCTTCAACGTCATCGTCGAGACTATCCAGGGCATTCCGGGCCTCGTCGAGCCGCTGGGTGAGCGCCTCATGGCGCTGCTCGACACGCTGCGTCAGGGCGGCGATCCGCTCGACATCGGCGTCGAGCGCGCTTTCCAGCCCTGTCAGCCGTTCACCGAGGGCGGCATGACTCTCGCGGCTCGCCTTCTCGAGCGCATCCATCGAGTCGCGCACCGCCGCCAGGGTATCGGCCCGAACCTGTCCGTCTTCGGCCAGGGTCGCCAGCCGGGCGTCGAGGTCGGACTGGGCATCGGCCAGCGGCGCCAGGTGCTGTGACTGCCAGCCGTCGAGGCGTTCCTCGAGGCGGGCATCGAGATCGTCCTCGAGGGTCGACAGTTCGCCGAGACGCCGCTGTATCTGCGACAACAGTTCACCACGGCCCTCAGAGGCATCGAAGCGGGCATGCACGTTGGAGATCTCGCCGTCGAGGCGGGCCAGGCGCTGTTCCAGGCGCTGGCGCTCCAGCCAGCCGGCCCCGGCCAGGGCGAGCAGCGCCGCCATGAGCAGCAGAATCAGCAGCCACAGCGGCCAGGTCCTGGCACGAGACGGTGGATGCGACCGGTGATGGCCGGCCAGGCTGGCATCCGGGTCCGGAACGATCGGTCGGGGCTGCCGGCTGTCTTCCGGGCGCTCTGCCATGGAGGTCTCCTTGCTCTGTGGGTGACGGCGTCCTGCCGGCGCTGATGCCGGCTTGCGACCCAAATCCGAGTCCGGCGATCGGAATTGGCGGACCCCGAACCGGGTGATATGATGCCGTGACCTGACTGGCACAGCATACTGATAGTGTACGGTTTTTTATCGAGGGAGCGAACGGGCACGGCCAATTCGTGCCGCCAAGGACCTTGCATATCCCTCGCGCACTGGCACACCATGGGTCGCCGACCCGAGACTGACGAGGAGAAACGACAATGGCATTCGAACTGCCTGCACTGCCGTACGAGAAGAACGCTCTGGAGCCGCACATCTCCGCCGAGACCCTGGAGTATCACTACGGCAAGCACCACCAGACCTACGTCAACAAGCTCAACGAGCTGACCGACGGTACCGACGACGCGAACAAGTCGCTGGAAGAGATCATCAAGTCCTCCTCCGGTGGCCTGTTCAACCAGGCGGCTCAGGTCTGGAACCACACTTTCTACTGGCACTGCCTGTCGCCGAACGGCGGCGGCGAGCCGACCGGCGCCCTGGCCGACGCCATCAACGCCAAGTTCGGTTCCTTCGACAAGTTCAAGGAAACCTTCAACGCCCAGGCCGCAGGCAACTTCGGCTCCGGCTGGACCTGGCTGATCAAGACCGATGACGGCGGCGTCGACATCGTCAACACCAGCAACGCCGACACCCCGGTCGCCCACGGCCAGACCCCGCTGCTGACCATCGATGTGTGGGAGCACGCCTACTACATCGACTACCGCAACGCGCGTCCGAAGTACCTCGAGAACGTCTGGAAGGTGCTGAACTGGGACTTCGTCGCCCAGAACTTCGCCTGATCCCCAGCGGACTCGCGAACGACAACGGCCCCGCCTTATGGCGGGGCCGTTTTGTTTTATTCATCGCCGATCAGCGTGAAACCACTCGGCATGGATTGGGGGTGCCCTTCGTGGGAGCGATCTTCAGATCGCGAAAGCGGTAGCTCGGGGCATCATCCCATCGTAAATACGACTGCCGCCGCTTCGCGGCGGATCGCTCTGCAAGCAGAGCTCCCACGAAGGGCGGCAGCCACTTTCCGTCAAGGATCGGCGCGGCGCCCTATGCCCCGATAGTGCAGCCCCATGTCGGCGACGTGGTCGGGATCATAGATATTGCGACCGTCCAGCAGCAGCTTGCCCTTCAGGCGCCCGACCAGCGTCGGCCAGTCCGGATTCCAGTAGGCCTTCCACTCGGTGACCAGCATCAGCGCATCGGCGCCGTCCAGGACGTCCTCGGGATCGTCATCGAACAGCTCGAGCAGCGGATGCTCGCCGAGACGCTCGCGCAGCGCCCCCACCGCAGCGGGATCATGCAAGCGAACACGAACGCCCTGAGCCCACAGGGCTCGCAGCAGGGTCAGTACCGGCGCATGATCGATGCGCGCGGTGCCCGGCTTGAAGGCCGCCCCCCAGATCGCCACGGTCAGGCCCTCGAGACGACCGTGGTAATGGGCCCATAGCTTGCGGAACAGCGTTTCCTTCTTGTGCTCGTTGATGTCCAGCACCTGATCGAGCAGCGCCGAATGTCGGCCACTGGCCGACTGGACATCGGCCAGCCGCATCAGGTCGCGGGAGAAGCTGGGGCCCCCGAAGCCGCAGCCGGGATAGAGGTATTCGTAGCCGATGCGGGTATCGGCGCCCATGCCCTCGCGAACGTGCTCCACGTCCACGCCGAGCGTATCGGCCAGGCCGGCGATCTCGTTCATGTAGCTGATGCGGGTCGCCAGCATGCCATTGATGGCCAGCTTGCTCAGCTCGGCGGCGCGACGCGGCATGCGCTGGAATACCTCACGGCGCCGGTTGAAGGCCCGCAGCAGCTCGCGCACTCGTCGCTCGGCGTCGCGCTCGTCGCAGCCCAACAGCCAACGGGAGGGCCTGGTGAAGGCCTCCCAGGCCCGACCTTCCTCGAGCAGGTCGGCCAGGGCCACGGCGAATCGACCGTTTCCCAGGCAGGCCGCCAGGCGATCCGTCTCGCCGACCGGGAAGGTCGAGTTGTTGACCAGCACGGCATCCGCCGTCAGCAATGACGACAGCTCGGCCACGGTAGCCCGTCCGGCTTCCCGCTGCTCCGGCGACAGGGCCAGCCACAGCACCTCGAAGCGTTCGTCATCCGGACGCTCCTCGGGGCCCAGTATCCTCAGATGACCGTGCTCCCTGCCCTCCTCGAGCCGCGCCATCAGCTGCGGCTCGCTGGTCAGCCAGCCGCTCTTGGCCAGCGTCGGCCAGTCGGCGCTGCCATGGGGCCACCACACGACTCGGTGGCCCACCCAGGCCAGGGCCGCCGCTGCGGTGGCTGCGGCCAGCTCACTGCCATGGACCAGTACGCGCATCGGTCACTCCTCGCCGGCGTAGCGGGCAAGCAGCTCGCGGAATCCTTGCCCATAGCGGGCATGGCGGCGGCCATAGGCGAGAATCGCCTCCAGGTAGCCGAGCTGGTGGCCGCAGTCATACGTCCGCCCGCGCATCCGCCAGGCGTCGACGCCGGCCTCGCGGCGCAGGGTCTCGATGGCGTCGGTGAGCTGGATCTCGTTGCCGGCGCCGGGCGGCGTCTCGGCGAGCAGCGGGAAAATACGCCCGGGCAGCGCATAGCGACCGATCACCGCCAGGTCGGAGGGCGCGTCGTCCACCGCCGGTTTCTCGACCAGCCCGGCCAGGGGGCCGGCCTGGCCGGCGGCCGGCGGCTCACCCTCGGGGGCGACGATGCCGTACTTGTAGACCAGTTCGTGAGGCACCTCCTCGACCATCAGCTGGCTATGGCCGGTGGTCTCGTAGGCCTCGATCATGCCGGCCAGGTCATTGCGCTCGAGGCCGGTGTCGTCGACCAGCACATCGGGAAGCAGCACGGCAAAGGGTTCGTCGTCGCCGATCACCGGCCGGGCGCAGAGCACCGCATGGCCGAGGCCCAGGGGTTCAGACTGGCGCACGCTGATGATATTGACGTCCTCGGGGACGATCGAACGCAGCTCCTCGAGCAGCTCATGCTTGCCCTTTGCCTCGAGGCTGGCCTCGAGCTCGAAGTGCTTGTCGAAGTGGTTCTCGATCGCGCTCTTGCTGCCGTGGGTCACCAGCACGATATCGCGGATACCGGCGGCAACGGCTTCCTGCACCACATACTGGATCACCGGCCGATCGACGATGGTGATCATTTCCTTGGGAATCGCCTTGGAGGCAGGCAGGCAGCGAGTGCCGAAACCGGCGACGGGAAGAACGGCCTTGCGAATCATGATGCGGTTCCTGTCTGTCGTATTGATTCCCGGGGAGCGGGCATGGGCCGGCGCCCCGGGAACGAGTAGAATGGCATGATACCGAACCAGACCCAAGCTGCCACAGTGGCAGGGCGGCGACACCTAGGGAGAGGACAGATGACGGCAAGCGAGTCCCCGGCGGGCAACGTCGATCCAGCGGAGATCGCCAAGTTCGAGGCCCTGGCGCATCGCTGGTGGGACCCCGACGGCGAGTTCAAGCCGCTGCACGAGATCAATCCGCTGCGACTCGACTTCATCGATGCTCGCTCGGGCCTGGCCGGCCATCGCGTACTCGATGTCGGCTGCGGTGGCGGCATCCTCGCCGAAGCCATGGCCCATCGCGGCGCGGACGTCACCGGCATCGATCTGGGCGAGGCGCCGCTGGCGGTCGCCAGGCTTCACGCCGAGGAAAGCGGCGTCAGCGTGGACTATCGGCAGATCAGCGTCGAGGAACTGGCCGCGGCCCATCCCGGCGAGTTCGATATCGTCACCTGCCTGGAGATGCTCGAGCACGTGCCCGATCCGGCCTCGGTGATCCGCGCCTGCGCGCAGCTCGTCAAACCCGGCGGCCAGGTGTTCTTCTCGACGCTCAACCGCAACCCCAAGGCCTATGCCCTGGCCGTGCTCGGCGCCGAGTACCTGTTGCGCATGCTGCCTCGTGGCACCCACGACTACGCCAAGTTCATCCGCCCCTCGGAGCTCGCCGCCTGGTGTCGCGAAGCCGGCCTGGAAGTGCGTGAGCAGAACGGCCTGACCTACCAGCCGCTGACCCGCCGCTATCGGCTATCCGCCACCGACGTGTCGGTCAATTACCTGATGCACTGCCAGCGGGAGGCATCGTGAGTCGCGATCTGCCGCCCCCCGAGGCGCTGCTCTTCGATCTCGACGGCACCCTGGTGGATACTGCACCGGACCTGGCCCGGGCCACCAACGCCCTGCGCGCCCATCACGGTCTCACTCCCCTGCCCTACCCGATGATTCGTGCCCAGGTCTCCAACGGCGGCAGTGCCCTGGTGACCCTGGCGCTGGGCCTGGAACGCGACCACCACGACCATGACGACGCCCGCAGCTTCCTGCTGTCCGCGTACGGCGAGGCGGTGGCCGTGGAAAGCCGGGTCTTCCCGCCGCTGGACCGCCTGCTCGACGACTGGCATGGGAGCGGGCGTCCCTGGGGCATCGTCACCAACAAGCCCCGCGCCTATGCCGCCCCGCTGGTGGAGGCGTTGGGCCTGACGCCGGGAGTGTTGCTGTGCGCCGACGACCTGCCGGTCAAGAAGCCCGACCCGGCACCGTTGTTCGAGGCGGCAAGACGTCTGGGGTTGGTTGCCGCCGACTGCTGGTACGTCGGTGATCACCTGCGCGACATGCAAGCCGCCAGGGCCGCCGGCATGCCGGCGATAGCGGTGGGCTACGGGTATATCGCCGAGGAAGACGACTTCCGCCACTGGCCGGCGGACCTGTGGTTCGAAACCGCCGAGGCGTTGACCCATGCCCTCTCGCCGGTTCATCCCAAGCGTTGATGTCCCGCCACGGCGACACCACTGCACGGCTCTGCCTGGCAAGGTAGCAGGACTTTTCGCAGGAGCGATCTTCAGATCCAGCCCGGCGCATCGGCGGCGGTAGTGGCACCGCCGTAGATATCCCGGGCGCCTGCGGCGCCATTCGCGCAGAAAATCTGCGCTCCCACGAAAACCTGCCTGGTGGCTCTGACTCGCCGAGGGGCGCTTGTCGTGGGAACGATCTTCAGATCCGTTCCGACGCATCGGCGAAAGCGGTGCCGCGAGGCATCAAGCCATCGTGCAGCGGTGCCGCAGCGCCGGAGCATGTGCTCCCACAATGGGATTCACGCCAGGGAGCGAAGCACCCAAGAAAACGGGCCTCCCCGGAGGGAGGCCCGTGCTACGTCCGGCTGCCGGCGATCACTGTTTGGGCGGCTGGGCGTCGAACCGCTCGCCGCTGTGCCCCTGGCTATCGGGGCCCATCAGCCACAGGTAGGTGGGCATGATCTCCTCCGGCGTGCGCAGCGCCTCGGGGTCCTCCGCCGGATAGGCGGACTTGCGCATGGCGGTGCGGGTGCCGCCCGGGTTCAGGCTGTTGATGCGCAGCGTGCCGAGGTGCTCCACCTCATCGGCCAGCACCTCCATGAACCCCTCGGTGGCGAACTTCGACACCGAATAGGCGCCCCAGTAGGCACGCCCGCGGCGCCCCACCGAGGAAGACGTGAAGATCACCGAGGCATCCGGCGAGGCCTCCAGCAGCGGCAGCAGCGCCTGGGTCATCCAGATCGGGCCGTTGATGTTGACCTGCATCACCTGTTCCCAGAGCTCGGGGTTGTACTGCGCGAAAGGCGTGATGCGCCCCAGCAGCCCGGCGTTGTGCAGAATGCCGTCGAGCCGGCCGAACTCCTTGTCGAGCGTCTCGGCCATGTCGTGGAAGTCCTTGACCGTCGCGCCCTCGAAGTTGAGCGGGAATATCGCCGGCTGCGGCAGTCCCTCGGCCTCGATGGCGTCGTAGACGGCCTCCAACTTGGCGATGGTACGCCCCAGCAGGATCACCGTCGCGCCGTGGCGAGCGTAGCTCAGGGCAGCGGCGCGACCGATGCCGTCGCCGGCACCGGTGACCAGTATCACCCGACCGGCCAGCAGGTCGGCGGGTGCCTGATAGTCGATCTTGCAGATGGTCATGGCAAAGCTCCGCGTCAGTTGCCCGCCTGGCGCAGGAAGTCGCTGGCCAGGCTGGCGGCGCTGCTGTCGGGATACTCCTCGCGCACCCGCTCGAGCAGCTCGCGACTGGCATCCGGCTCACCCTGGCGGGCCTTGAGCAGACCCAGCTTGTAGAGCGCGTCGGGCACCTTGTTGCTGTCGGGGAAGTCATCCAGGACACGACGGAAGGCGCCCTCGGCCGCCTCCAGGTCGGACCCCGCCGAATGCAGCTCGCCGAGCCAGTAATAGGCGTTGGCGGTCAGCTGGGTGTTCGGGTGTTCCGAGACGAAGGCTTCGAAGGCCTGGGTCGCCGCCTCGAACTCACGGGCCTGCACCTTGGCGAACGCCGCCTGGTAGTCGGCGCGGGCACCCGCATCCGAAGCGCCGGATGCTCCCCCGCCCTGGCTCGGCGACGAGGCCTCGTCACTCGGGGAGGACCCCTCGTCAAGCGCCGGCTGGCTGTCTTGCCCGCCAGGCGCAGGCCCCGCCGCCAAACGGTCCTCGAGGTCCATGTACTGCTGCCGAGTCTGGCGCTTCAGCTGCTCGAGCTGGTAGCGCAGTTCCTCGACCTGCCCGCGCAGCTGGCGCATCTCTTCCTGATTGCGCTGCACCTGGTTGAACAGCACCAGGCTGCCCCCCGCCTCCTCGCGGGTGGCGGTCTGGTCATAGAAACTGCTGCGGCCCGAGCCGGGGGAGAGATCCTCCACCACAGGCTGCTGGGCCAGCACCGGGGCCGCCAGCAGGCTAAGCGCCCCCGCGGTGTACCAGGCTTTGAGACGAGGTCTCATCGCGTCCTCCCTTCGCTATCGTGTTGCCGTGCGTGGCCCGTGCTCAGTAGGCGAAGACCACCCGGCGATTCTGGGCATAGGCTTCCTCGTTGCTGCCACGGGCCGCCGGACGTTCCTCGCCATAGCTGACCACTTCCACCTGGGAAGGCGAAACGCCCTCAACGCTCAGGAACCGCTCCACGGCCCCGGCACGACGCTCGCCGAGCGCCAGGTTGTACTCGCGGGTACCGCGTTCGTCGGTGTGGCCCTGGAGCACCACGCTGGCACTGGGATTGCTGCGCAGGAAGTTGGCATGGGACTCGAGTACTGACTGGAACTCGGGGCGGATCGCATCGCTGTCGTAGGCGAAGTAGATGGTGCGGACCTCGGGGATACGCGAGCCGGCCATCTGGCCGGCGCCCTCGCCGAGTCCGCTGCCGCTGACCTGGCCGCTACCGGCGGTGCCGGTACCCACGCCGCCGCTGCCGGCAGTGCCGTCCATGCTGCCCTCCTGGGTGCCGCCGGTGCTGGAACAGCCGGCCATCACGGCCAGAGACATGGCGACGGCCAGGGTGCGGGCATAAGGCTTGAATTGCATCATTCGACTCCTTTCCTTGCGGGATACGTTCAGTTCAGAAACGGGGACCAGGCGGGCTCGCGCACATCGCCCTGGGCGGCGGGCAGCCGGAACGATGCCCGTCCATCCGCGGAGACGGCCCCCAGTACGCCATTACCGCCCTGTTGGGTGGCGAAGATTACCATGGTGCCATTAGGCGCGACACTGGGTGATTCGGCCTGGCCGGCATCGCCGAGCTCCACCAGCCGTCCGCTCTCCAGATCCTGCTTGGCCACCCGGTAGCCGTTGGCCCCGCCATGGATCAGGAAGATGGACTCGCCGTCCGGGGCGAAGCGTGCCCGGGCATTATAGTTGCCGGTGAAGGTGATGCGCTCGGGCGAGCCACCCAACGTCTGGCGATAGACCTGCGGGCCGCCGCTGCGATCCGAGGTGTAGATCAGGCTGTTGCCGTCCGGCGCCCAGGCCGGTTCGGTCTCGATGCTGGGGCTGTTGGTGATGCGCTGCAGGTTCTGCGAGCCGATATCCATGACGTAGATGTCCGGCTGGCCATCCTTGGACAGCGCCATGGCCAGGCGCCGACCATCCGGCGACCAGGCCGGTGCACTGTTGAGCCCCTCGAAGGAGGTGAGGCGTGCCCGGCGACCGCTCGCGACTTCCTGGACATAGATGCCCGGTCGACCGGACTCGAAGGAAACGTAGGCAAGCTTGCCACCGTCCGGCGACCAGGCCGGCGACATGATCGGCTGGTCGGAGCTCAGCACCTGCTGGCTATTGCGGCCGTCCGCATCGGCAATGAACAGCTGGTAGGCGGTGGCATCGCCGACGCCCTGGGAAGTGACGTAGGCGATGCGAGTGGAGAAGGCACCGCGAATGCCGGTGATCTCCTCGAAGATCTGGTCGCTGATGCGATGAGCGGCGGCGCGCATCTGATCCTGACCGGCGGTGATCACCTCACCAAGCATCCGCGATTCGCCGCTGACGTTCATCAGCTCGTACTGGATCTCGACGCCGCCGCCGGTGCGGCTGACGCGGCCGACCACCAGATAGCGGGTGTCGAGGGCTTGCCAGTCGCCGAAGCTGACGTCGTCGCCGCTGCTCGGCTTGGCGAACATCGCCTCACGATCCAGGGGCGCGAAATAGCCGCTACGCTCCAGGTCATCGGAAATGATCTGTGCCACGTCCTGCGGTAGCGACTGGCCGTCATCGGCGAAGGGCACCACGGCGATGGGTGTGGCGCGCTCGTTGCCACGCGTGATGTCGATGGTCAGGTCGGCCTGGGCAAGCGACGTGCAAAGCAGCAGCACGGTCGCCAGCCAGGTGGTCATCAAGGCTCTCATCAGCGAATGTCCCCCGGTCGGAATCTGAGGTTGAACTCACGGTACTGGCGTTGCACCGCAGCGGGCAGCTCACGCAGCTCGGCAAAGGGTGCGGCGGTTTCCACGGCCTCCAGGGCCGAGCGGTCGAAGGCGCTGTTGCCACTGCTACGACCCACGCTCGCGGCGAATAGCTCCCCGGAGGGGCCCAGGCGGACGGCGATCTCGGCGGCGGCGCCGTCCGGGACGTTGGGCGGAATCACCCAGGATTGCTCCACGGCCTGGCGCACCAGGTTGATGAAGCCGTTGGCCGCCTGCTCGGCCTGGCGAGCATTGGCCACGGACTCGGATTCGCCGGCGATCGCCTGGTCGAGACTATTCTGCGCGGCTTCGGCGGCGCGACGAGCGGCTTCTTCCTTGCGCCGCTGTTCTTCGGCCTCGCGCTGCTTGCGGGCCGCTTCCTCGGCCTGACGCTGGCGTTCGGCTTCTGCCTCTTGCTCGCGACGCTTCTGCTCCTCGGCTTCGCGCTGCTTGCGGGCTTCTTCCTCGGCCTGGCGCTGGCGTTCGGCTTCTGCCTCTTGCTCGCGACGCTTCTGCGCCTCGGCTTCGCGCTGCTTGCGCGCCTCTTCCTCGGCCTGGCGCTGGCGTTCGGCCTCGGCCTCCTGCTGGCGTCGCTGCTCGGCCTCGCGTTCGCGGCGAGCCGCTTCCTCCTGACGCTGGCGCTCCGCCTCTTGGCGTTCGGCTTGCTGGCGGGCCGCTTCTTCCTCGCGCCTCTGGGCCTCGGCCGCGGCCTGCTCGGCGGCCTGGCGAGCCTGTTCACGGTCCTCGGCCTTGGCCGCCTCCTCGGCCTGACGCTGGCGTTCGGCCTCGGCTTGTTGCTCGGCTTCCGCCTGGGCGGCCTGCGCCTCCTCGCGTTGGCGCTCCGCTTCGGCCGCGGCCCTGGCCCGCTGCTGCTGTGCCTGCTGCGCCTGATCGGTGGCGGTCTCGGCGCGCACCAGCGTGGCCTGGACGATAGCCTGGTTCGGCGGCTCGCGCTCGGCGGTCGGAAAGCGGATGACGCTGATCACCAATAACCCCAGGTGCAGGCCAATGGCGAGGATCAGCGGCAGCCCATAGCCGACGCGACGATGGTATCTGGCCATGCGCGCTCCTCAGGCCTCCCCGGGGGGTGGTTCGGAGATCAGCCCGACGTTGGCCACGCCCGATGTCTGCAGGGTGCTCATCAGGGTCACGATCTGGCCGTAGGCGACGTTGCGATCGCCGCGAACCAGTACGCGGGTGCCCGGCTCGCGCTCGAGCAGGATCCGCACCCGCTCGCCGAGCTGGTCGAGATCGACGGCCGTCTCGTCGCCGCTCAGGCTGACGAAGATCTGGCCGTCACGATCCACCGAGACGACGATCGGATCGCGATCCTCCGAGTCCTCGATGGGCTCGGAGGTCACCTGGGGGAGATCCACCTTGACGCCCTGGGTCAGCATCGGCGCGGTGATCATGAAGATCACCAGCAGCACCAGCATGACGTCGATGAAGGGCACGACGTTGATCTCGTTCATCGGCTTGCGCCGGCCCATGCGATTGAAGGGTCCGTGCATGGCGTCGCCCTCCTCAGCCGGCAGCGGCGTCGCCGCGCCCTTGCAGGTTACGGTGCAGGATGGAGTGGAACTCCTCGGCGAAGTCCTCGTACTTGCCGAGCATGCGCGACGATTCGGCCGACAGCCGGTTGTAGAAGATCACCGCGGGAATAGCGGCGAACAGGCCCATGGCGGTGGCGATCAGCGCTTCTGCGATCCACGGCGCCACCGTGGCCAGGGTCGCCTGCTGGGCCATGGACAGCGACTGGAAGGAGCCCATGATGCCCCAGACCGTGCCGAACAGCCCGATATAGGGGCTCGATGATGCCACGGTGGCCAGGAACACCAGGTGCAGGTTGAGGCGATCTTCCTCGCGGGACCAGGCCACGCGCATGCTGCGCTGCACGCCGTCGAGGATCGCCTGGGGGCTCCGCGTCTTGGGCATCAGGCGATTGAACTCGCGAAAGCCGGCACGAAAGATATGCTCGGCGCCCTGGGTCTCCTGCTCGGCGGGCGTTTCGCGATACAGCTCGTTGAGGTCGACCCCTGACCAGAAGCGGTCCTCGAAGTCGCGGTGGGCCTTGCGCGCCCGGCGCATCACGAAGCTGCGCTGGAAAATCACCACCCAGGACAGCAGCGAGCCCAGCAGCAGCAGCAGCATCACCGCCTGCACCACGCCGCTGGCGTTCATGATCAGGTGGGGAATGGACATGGCGTCGTTCACGGGAATCCTCGTCGTCTCGTCGGAGTCAGTCTTGGGAAGGCGCCGGGGCGCGGTCGTCCGGCGCCAGGCCGAAATGCTGCCAGGCCTGGCGGGTCACCACTCGCCCTCGGGCGGTACGCATCATCAGCCCCTGCTGGATCAGGTAGGGCTCGATGACGTCCTCGATAGTGTCGCGCTCCTCGCCGATCGCCGCGGCCAGCGAGTCGACGCCCACCGGCCCACCGTCGAACTTCTCGATCATCGCCAGCAGCAGCCGGCGGTCCATGTGATCCAGGCCATGGTGATCGACGTGGAGCATGTTGAGCGCCCGGTCGGCGATCTCGGCGTCGATGTCGCCACTGCCTCGCACCTCGGCGTAGTCACGCACCCGGCGCAGCAGGCGGTTGGCGATCCTCGGGGTGCCTCGGGAGCGCCGCGCGACTTCGCGGGCGCCGCCGTCGTCGGCGGCCACGCCCAGCAGCCGCGCCGAGCGGGCGACGATCTCGCTGAGTTCCTCGATCGAGTAGAACTCAAGGCGCTGGACGATACCGAAGCGATCGCGCAGCGGCGAGGTCAGAAGACCCGCCCGGGTAGTCGCGCCGACCAGGGTGAACGGCGGCAGGTCGAGCTTGATCGAGCGCGCCGCCGGACCCTCGCCGATCACGATGTCGAGCTGGAAATCCTCCATGGCGGGATAGAGGATCTCTTCCACCACCGGCGAGAGGCGATGGATCTCGTCGATGAACAGCACGTCGCCGGGCTGCAGGTTGGTAAGCATCGCGGCGAGGTCGCCGGCGCGCTCGAGTACCGGCCCCGACGTGGACTTAAGTCCTACGCCCATTTCGGTGGCGATGATGTTGGCAAGCGTCGTCTTGCCCAGCCCCGGCGGGCCGAACACCAGGGTGTGATCGAGGCTCTCCTCGCGACCGCGGGCGGCGTGGATGAAGATCTCAAGCTGCTCGCGGACGCGGGGTTGGCCGATATAGTCGTCGAGGTGCTTGGGCCGGATGGCGTGGTCCAGTGGGCCTTCGCCGTCGCGGCTGTCGGCGCCGATCAGGCGATCAGTCTCCAGCATGGGGCCCCTCCGCCGGCATCAGGATGAAACGCTGCGAGTCACGCATGGGTCAGCTCGCCATGCGGCGGGCGAGCGCCGCCTTGATGATCGCCTCGGTGCTGCCCTCTTCCTCGAGGCCGCCGAGCATCCGCGCCGCCTCGGCGGGCTTGTAGCCGAGACTGACCAGCGCCGCCTCGGCCTCGGCCAGCGGATCCTCGCGCGCCGCGGGGGCCGCCGACTGCCCCTCGCCGGGCAGGGTGACGCCCTCGCCTTCCCAGTGGGGGAAGCGATCACGCATCTCGACGATCAGACGCTCTGCGGTCTTCTTGCCCACCCCGGGCAGGCGCGTCAGCGACTTGACGTCGTCGTCCATCACGCAGCGGATGAAGGCGTCCTCGTCCATCCCCGAGAGAATGGCCAGGGCCAGCTTGGGGCCAACGCCGTTGACCTTGATCAGGGCGCGGAACAGCGCACGTTCCTGCTCGCGAGCGAAGCCGTAGAGCAGGTGGGCATCGTCGCGTACGGTGAGGTGCGTATGCAGCGACACCTCCTCTCCGAGCCCGGGCAACGCCACCAGGGTGGTCATGGACGCCTCCAGCTCATAGCCGACGCCAGCCACGTCCACCATCAGCCAGGGGGGCTGCTTGTCCACCAGGGTGCCTCGCAAGCGTCCGATCATGGTATGTCACTGTCCTTGAAGATGAATCCGCGGCGCGTTGGGCTCACTATACTGGTCCCCCCGACGCCATGCCAGCCCGTGAAACGGCGTTCGACAACCTTTTCGGCGTCGCCGAAAAGCGACATCACTCGGGGCGAAAATCCCGCCATGATGCCCCTTTGGCGCGCCGCCGGCCGCCGCCGTAACTGCCCTCGCGTATCAGCCCGAGCCGCGCGTGAGCATGCGTCAGGGCGATGGCCAGGGCATCGGCGGCATCGGCCTGGGGCGTGCCGGACAGCCCCAGGATGGCCGTCACCATGTGCTGTACCTGGGCCTTGTCGGCGCCGCCGCCGCCGGTCACCGCCTGCTTGATCTGGCGCGGCCCGTACTCGCTGACCGGCAGGCCGTGATTGGCGGCGCAGACGATGGCGGTGCCGCGCGCCTGGCCGAGCTTGAGTGCCGAGTCGGCGTTCTTCGACATGAACACCTGCTCGATGGCGAACTCGCCCGGACCGTGCAGGCCGATCAACTCGCTGATGCCGGCGTAGACCTGGGCCAGGCGCTGGGCCAAGTCGTCGCCGCGGGTGCGGATGCAACCGCTGGCCACGTGCTGCGGCTTGGGCGTGGTCACGTCCAGCACCCCATAGCCGGTGATCCGCGATCCGGGATCGATGCCCAGGATCAGCATGCAAGCCCCTTCGTCATGGGAGATCTACGCATCGTGCAGCTCGTCGAGGATGGCATCATTGAAGCCGGCATTGGTGTAAACATTCTGCACATCGTCCAGATCCTCGAGCATGTCGACCAGCTTGACGATGCGTCGGCCCAGGTCGACGTCATCGATGCGGGTGTAATTGTCCGGAAACAGACCGACGTCGCTGGCCTCGGGCTCGATGCTCGCCGCGGCCAGGGCATCCTTGACCGCCCCGAAGCTCTCCACCGTGGTCACCACCTCCAGCCGGCCATCCTCGAGGGCCTCGATGTCCTTGGGCTCGGCCGCCAGGGTGGCCTCCATGGCCGCTTCCTCGTCGATCTCTTCCGGCAGGGTCAGTCGGCCCTGCTTATGGAACATGAAGGCCACCGAACCGGAGGTGCCCAGGTTGCCGCCGTGCTTGTTGAACGCGTGTCGCACCTCGGAGACAGTGCGGTTGCGATTGTCGGTCATCGCCTCGACCATCACCGCCACGCCTTCGGGGCCGTAGCCCTCGTAGACGACCTCTTCCATGTCGTCGCCGTCGGTGTTGCCGGCGCCGCGGTCCACCGCGCGCTGAACGGTGTCCTTGGGCATGTTGTTGCCCAGCGCCTTGTCGATGGCGGCACGCAGGCGAGGATTGTCCTCCGGGTCGCCGCCGCCCTGCCGTGCGGCCACGGTGAGCTCACGAATCAGCTTGTTGAAGATCTTGCCCCGCTTGGCGTCCTGAGCCGCCTTGCGGTGCTTGATATTGGACCATTTGCTATGGCCGGCCATATTCCCTCCTTCTGTGTAGCCCGTCAGTCGGGATACGCCCATGCCGCCGTGCCCAGCGGGATGAGCGCCGAGGACAAGGGGGAGCGAGGTTCTTTTGACAAGGGTGAGGCGAACCTCGCCGAACGGGTTGGCCAAGGATGGCCAACACCGGTCCTGCAAGCGGTGCAGGATGCACATTAGCGCGGCAGGTCAAAAGAAGCGCCCAAGGATGGGTTTACCGCGTCCTCGCGACACCTTGGCGTCGGTAAAGCGAACATGAAGCATCGCCCCCCAGAAACGACACCGGCGCCACAGGGGCGCCGATGCGATGACGGTCGAGCCGGCCGGCTTATTCGCCGGCGGTCTCGGCCTTGGCCTTCTGACGCAGCCGAATGTTGAGCTCCTTGAGCTGCTCGGCGCTGACCTCGCCCGGGGCGTCGGTCATCAGGCAGGCGGCGCTCTGGGTCTTCGGGAAGGCGATCACCTCGCGAATGGTGCGGGCACCGCTCATCAGCATCACCAGGCGATCGAGGCCGAAGGCCAGGCCACCGTGGGGCGGTGCGCCGTACTGCAGGGCGTCGAGCAGGAAGCCGAACTTCTCGCGGGCCTCTTCCTCGTCGATGCCGAGCACCTCGAGCACGGTCTGCTGCATGGCCTGGTCGTGGATACGGATCGAGCCGCCGCCCAGCTCGGTGCCGTTGAGCACCATGTCGTAGGCGCGGGACAGCGCCTCGGCCGGGTTCGCCTTGAGCGTCTCCACGTCGCAGGACGGCGCAGTGAACGGATGGTGCAGGGCCTGCAGGCGAGCGCTGCCGTCATCCTCGAACATCGGGAAGTCGACCACCCACAGCGGCGCCCACTCGGCGGTGTAGAGCTCGAGATCCTCGCCCAGCCTGACGCGCAGCGCGCCCAGCGCCTCGTTGACGATGCGGGTCTTGTCCGCGCCGAAGAAGATGATGTCGCCATCCTCGGCACCGACGCGATCCAGCAGCTGCTCGACCACGCCTTCCATGAACTTGACGATCGGCGACTGCAGGCCCTCGAGGCCCTTGGCACGCTCGTTGACCTTGATCCAGGCCAGGCCGCGGGCGCCGTAGATGCCGACGAACTTGGTGTACTCGTCGATCTCCTTGCGGCTCAGCGACGCGCCGCCCTTGACCTTCAGCGCGGCCACGCGGCCGTCATCGGCGTTGGCCGGGCCGGAGAACACCTTGAAGTCCACGTCCTTCATCAGGTCGTCGACGTCGGTGAGCTCGAGCGGGATGCGCAGGTCGGGCTTGTCGGAGCCGAAACGCTGCATGGCCTCGGCGTAGGGCATGCGCGGGAACTCGGGCAGTTCGACCTCGAGCACTTCCTTGAACAGGTTGCGCACCATGCTCTCGGTGATCGCCATGATGTCCTCCTCTTCGACGAAGGAGGCCTCCAGGTCGATCTGGGTGAACTCGGGCTGGCGGTCGGCGCGCAGGTCCTCGTCGCGGAAGCACTTGGCGATCTGGTAGTAGCGATCGAAGCCGGACACCATCAGCAGCTGCTTGAACAGCTGCGGCGACTGCGGCAGCGCGAAGAAGCTGCCCGGATGGGTGCGGCTCGGCACCAGGTAGTCGCGGGCACCTTCAGGCGTGGCACGGGTCAGTACCGGCGTCTCGATGTCCAGGAAGCCCTGCCCTTCGAGATAGGCGCGCACGCTGTGGGAGATGCGCGAGCGCAGGCGCAGCTTGTCGATCATTTCCGGGCGACGCAGATCGATGTAACGGTACTTGAGGCGTACTTCCTCGCCGACCTTGCCGTGCTCGTCGAGCTGGAACGGCGGCGTGGCGGCGGTGTTGAGGACTTCCACATCCTTGGCCAACACCTCGATCAGGCCGGTCGGCATGTTGGGATTCTGGGTGCCCTCGGGGCGCAGACGCACGCGGCCGCTGATGCGCAGCACGTATTCGCTGCGGGCGCGGTCGGCATTGGCGAAAGCCTCGGCGGTGTCGGGGTCGACCACGACCTGGGCGATGCCGTCCCGATCGCGCATATCGAGGAAGATGACCCCGCCATGGTCACGGCGGCGATGTACCCAACCGCACAGGGTGACCGTCTGATCCACCATGGTCTCGTTCAGCTGGCCGCAATAATGGCTGCGCATGTCGTATCCTGTCTTGTTGCGTGAAATGAAGTAGCTGACAGCCTGTGGGACTCACGATCGATCAAGCCCGACAGGCTGCAGGGCGGCGGACGCGGTCAGGCCGCCGCCCCGTCCTTGCTCGACGACCCGGACGACGTCTCGCCGCCTCCGGCGAGGTTCTTCTTGCTACCGGTCTTGAAATCGGTCTCGTACCAGCCGCCGCCGGCCAGACGGAAACCCGCCGCGGAGATCAGCCGATCGAGCTCGGCCTGCTCGCAGGCAGGGCAGTCGGTCAACGGCTCGGCGCTCACCTTCTGCAGTTTTTCCAGGCGATGGCCGCAGGCCTTGCACTCGTATTCGTAGATGGGCATGGTTTGGGTCTCCCGGTAACGACGTCCCAAGGGGCAATGCGACGCCGCAACCTCGCTCGGTCGCGGTGCGTTCTGCGATATAGGGTCGGGCGGCCGATATTCCAAGCCTGCCGCGAAAGCCCGATATTATAGCCTGCCGACGGGCCTCAGGCCCAGCCCCGACCGAGCACCACCACCGACAAGGAAGCCCACCATGCATGCCGTGATCCTCGACGCCGCCAGCCTCGGCCCCGACATCGACCTGTCGCCGATCCGCGCCGGGGTGACCCGGCTCGACGTTCACGACTTCACCGAACGCGACGAGGCCGTGGCACGACTCGAAGGCGCCGATGTCGCCATCGTCAACAAGGTGGTGCTGGATGCGCAATCCCTCGCCGCCCTGCCCGACCTCAAGCTGATCTGCGTGCTCGCCACCGGCACCAACAACATCGCCATGGAGGAAGCCGAGCGGCGAGGCATCGCGGTGCGCAATGTCAGCGCCTACGGCACGGCGAGCGTCGCCCAGCATACCCTGATGATGATGCTGTCACTGGCCGGCCGCCTGCCCCGTTACCAGCGCGACGTAGCCGACGGCCGATGGGGCAAGAGCGCCTTCTTCTGCCTGATGGACCACACCACCCTTCAGCTCGAGGGCAAGCGGCTGGTGATCGTCGGCCAGGGAGAGCTCGGCACTCGCGTCGGCCAGCTCGCCGGCGCGTTCGGCATGGACGTGGTCTTCGCCGCACGCCCGGGCGCCGAGCACGACACTCGTCCCACGCTCGCCGAACTCGCCCCCACGGCCGATGCCATCAGCCTGCATTGCCCGCTGACCGAGGCCACCCATCATCTGGTCGGCGAGGCCCTGCTCGCGCGCTTGAAACCCGAAGCACTGCTGGTCAACTGCGCGCGGGGCGGCGTGATCGACGAGATTGCGGCCCTCGAGGCATTGCGCGACGGTCGCCTGGGCGGCCTTGCCGTCGATGTGCTGCCCGAAGAGCCGCCTCGCCAGGGACATCCGTTGATCGACGCGCTCGGTGAACCGCTGAACCTGATCGTCACGCCTCACAGCGCCTGGATCAGCCCCGAGGCGCGACAGCGGATCGTCGAGCTCACGGCCGAGAACCTGGCCTTCCCCCTGCGCGATTGACCGACGGCAGCAAGGCTAGGTTGTATTTGGGTTCATGAAGGAAGATAACGGTATAAAACCAGTATCGACCCTTCCTGACGGCTTGCGCCGTCCCCGGTAGGCCTCGATACTCACGCCGATACACACAGACTCACGCTCCTATTCGGACGACGGCATGCTCCACAACTTCGGCTCGATCAATCTCGACCACTTCTATCGGGTTCCCCACCTGGTGGCGCCCGGCGAGACGCTGACCAGTCGCGACTACCGCGTCGGCCTCGGCGGCAAGGGGGCCAACCAGTCGCTGGCCATGGCCCGCGCCGGCGGCCAGGTGCGCCATTGGGGGCGACTCGGCCGCCAGGATGCCTGGGCCCGCGACCTGCTCTTCGAGGCCGGCGTCGACGTCTCGGCGATCACCCTGGTGGACGAACCCGGCGGCCATGCCATCATCCAGGTGGACGACCGCGGCGAGAACGCCATCCTGCTCTTCCCTGGCGCCAACCACGGCTTCACCCAGGACGATCTCGATGCCCGGCTCCGCGACACGGCGCCCGGGGATTGGCTGCTGGCACAGAACGAATGCAACGCCCTGCCCCATGTGCTGAACGCCACCCGCGACCGGGGCCTGAACGTCGCCTTCAATCCGGCCCCGATGACCGCCGATGTCGCCGCCCTGCCCCTCGAGGCGTGCCGGCTGCTGTTCGTCAACCGTGGCGAAGCCGAGATGCTGACCGGCGAGCCCGCCGGCAGCGAGGCCGAGGCGCTGCTCGACGCTCTCGCCCGGCGGCTGCCGGACACCGAGACGGTGCTGACCCTGGGCGGCGACGGCGCCTGGTACCAGCACGGCCAGACACGCCACTTCCAGCCGCCCCTGCCGGTGACCGCCGTGGACACCACCGGCGCCGGCGACACCTTCATCGGCTATTACCTGGCCGCCGTCCAGGCCGGCGAGTCTCCGGTTGCCTGCCTGGCCCGTGCGGCGGCTGCCGCGGCGCTGGGCGTGCAACGCCACGGTGCCGCCGAGAGCATTCCCCGGGCCGCCGAGGTGGAGCGCTGGCTCCGCCAAGCCAAACACGACCACTGACCATCAACGAGGACCCTTCATGCCACAGCCGATCATCTTCGATACCGACCCCGGCGTCGACGACGCCCAGGCCATCGCCATCGCCCTGCGCCATCCCGACATCGAGCTGCTGGGCATGACCACCACCTTCGGCAACGTCGACGTCGGCACCGCGACGCACAATGCCCTGCTGCTGGCCGAACTCGCCGGCGAGCGGATCCCGGTGGCCCAGGGTGCCGCGGCGCCGATGGTCAAGCCACGCCATCCGGCCCCGGCGCACATTCACGGCGCCAACGGCCTCGGCGACATCGACCTGCCGGCGGTCAGCGGCCAGGCGGATTCGCGCAGTGCCGCCCAGTTCATCGTCGACACCGTGAACGCCCGTCCGGGCGAGGTGACCCTGGTGGCGGTGGGTCCGCTCGGCAACCTGGCCGCCGCCCTCCAGCTCGACCCGACCCTCATTGAGCGGGTCAAGCGCGTGGTGGTGATGGGCGGTTCGGTGAAGGAAGGCGGCAACGTCACGCCGGTGGCCGAGGCCAATATCTTCAACGATCCCCACGCCGCCCAGCGGGTGTTGACCGCCGGCTGGCCGCTGACCCTGGTCGGACTGGACGTGACCCATCGCTGCGTGCTGGCCCCGAGTCACATGGCGCGCATCGCCGCCGGCCAGGGCGCGCTGGGCGAAGTGCTGGCCGGCAGCTATGACTTCTACCGCCGGTTCTACCAGGGCGCGCTGGGCATCGACGGCTGCTGCCCCCATGACAGCCTGGCCCTGGCCTGGCTGGCATGTCCGGAGCTGTTCACCGTCGCCCGCGGCCACCTCAACGTGGCCACCGAGGGCCCGGCGGAAGGCCAGACGCTCTTCGCACCGGAGCAGCGCGAGTTCATCGCCCCGCGCTGGTCACAGACGCCGCTGGCCGACGTCTGCCTCGGCGTCGACGGCGACGCCGTGGTGGAATGGATCACCCGAACCCTCGAGTGATGACGGGAGCCGGTACCCGGGACGAATGCCAGGAGCGCCCCATCATCGAGGACACCGGTGCCGCTGACTCGAGGCACGGCTAGCCCGTCGTGAAGCCCTGCGGCACCCGGACCTCCACGGTCTCGAGCTCGACGTCGGTGACCCGAGCGGCGGGCGGCCCCTGCCACAGCCATTCACTGACCTCATGCACCGCCTCACGGCGGCCGCACAGCAGCACCTCGACGCGCCCATCGGCGAGATTGCGCGCGTGGCCGGTGACCCCGGCCTGCTGCGCGCGCTCCTGGGTGGCGCGGCGATACCAGACGCCCTGGACCTTGCCGGCCACCAGGGCCTTGATGCAGTACTCACCCATGCGTCCTCCTCCTGTGTCATGGCACGAATCGCCGACTCGCCCTCTTCCCGACAGCCCGTGGCCAAGGCTTCCCGGGCGATGGGCGATGCTCTAGTCTTCAAGGTGTCACACGGGCGTCCGCTCGGCCACAAGCCACGGCGACGTCGCCCCTCGCCCACCCATGGCGAACCCCATCATCCTCACGAGGGAGACACCCCATGCCGGTCTTCGACCACCCCGAATTCGATCATCACCAGCAGGTCGTCCATGGCTGCGACGAGGCGAGCGGGCTGCGCGCCATCATCGCCATCCACGACACCCACCGCGGCCCGGCACTCGGCGGCCTGCGCATCTACCCCTATGCCAGCGAGGCCGACGCCTTGACCGACGTGCTGCGGCTGTCGCGCGGCATGACCTACAAGTCGGCGCTGGCCGACCTGCCGCTGGGAGGCGGCAAGGCGGTGATCATCGCCGATCCGCGCCGCGACAAGACACCCGACATGCTGCGCGCCATGGGCCGACTGGTCGAGTCGCTCGGCGGACGCTACATCACCGCCGAGGACTCCGGCTCCAGCGAGGCCGACATGCGGATCATCGCCGAGACCACCGCCCACGTGGGCGGCCTCGGCCACGACGGCACCTCCGGCGATCCCTCTCCCTTCACCGCCCACGGCGTGTTCTGCGCCCTGAAGAGCGCCGTGCGCCACGGGCTGGATCGCTCTGATCTCGCCGGCCTGAGAGTGGCCATCCAGGGCGTCGGCCACGTCGGCGCGCACCTGGCCCGACAGCTGCACGATGCCGGCGCCAGCCTGGTGCTGACCGATGTCGATCGCGATGCCCTGGGGCGGCTGGCCGACGAACTCGGCGCCGACGTCGTGGCCCCGGATGCCATCGTCGACGAAGACGTTGACGTCTTCGCGCCCTGCGCCATGGGCGCGGCCCTGTCGCCGCAGGTCGTGCAGCGCCTCAAGGCACGCGTGGTGTGCGGGGCAGCCAATAACCAGTTGGCCAGCCCCGAGGTAGCAGAACGGCTGGAGGAGCGCGGGATTCTCTACACCCCCGACTACGTCGCCAACGCCGGCGGCGTGATCGAGATTGCCTGGCAGCGCCGCGGCGACTACCGGCGCGAGGATGTCATGCGCCACATCGAGGGCATCGGCACGACCCTGGATGCGATCTTCGAGCGGGCCCTGCGCGAGCACCGCAGCCCGGCCCTGGTGGCCGACGACCTGGCGCGCGAGCGTTTCCGCCCCACGCCTTGATCCAAGCCCTTGCCGCGATGCGCATCAGCGCGTGTCGCGGCGCTCCTCACCGGCGGAGGCCGAATCCTCGGACGGCGTCGTATCGGAACCGGCGGCGTCCCGGGCGTCAGCCGCCGTGTCGCCAGGGTCGCTCACCGGCGTCTCGTCAGCGGCTTTGCGACCCATCGTCGGACGGCGCCATCCACGCCGGGGCGTCTCGTCTTCCTCGATCAGCTCATGGCGCACGCGTACCGCCGTATTGCGCGGGATCACCTCACGGCCCCGCGCCAACAGCAGGCTCTTGCTGAACGCCGCACCGAACAGCAGGATCAGCGAGGAGTAGTAGACCCACAGCAGGATCAATACCACGGAACCTGCCGCCCCGTAGGTGGAAGCGGTGGCCGTATAGGCAAGATACGCCGCGATGGCATTGCGCCCCACGGTGAACAGCACCGCGGAGACCACGGCGCCCACCAGCACGTCGCGCCAGCTCAGCACCACGTCCGGCAGCAGGCGGAAGATGGTCGCGAACAGCGCGCTCACCAGCACCAGCGACACCAGGAACTCCACGCCGGTGGTCAGCGTGCCGACGAACGGCAGCAGGTTGTCCGCCGCCTGCAGCAGCGACTTGACCACCACCCCCAGCATCAACGACACCAGCAGGATGAACCCGATGGCCAGCACCACCGCCATCGACAGGGTCCGCTGCTTGAGCAACAGCAGCATGCTATTGACCCGCGGATGGGCGGTGACCCCCCACAGGCTGTTCAACGAGTACTGCATCTGCCCGAATACCGTGGTGGCACCAACGATCAGCGCACCGATGCCGAGCAGCGTCGGCAGCAGCCCCGACGATTCAATGCGCGACTGGGCCACGGCATCCTGGATCGCCTCGGCGGCCGCGGTGCCCATGGTGCCCTGCAACTGGGCGACGATCTGCCCCTGGGCCGCCTCCTCGCCGAGCACCAGGCCGATGACGGTGACCGCGATGATGATCGTCGGCGCCAGCGAGAACAGCGTGTAGAAGGCCAGCGAGCCGGCATAGCTGAAGGCATTGCACTCGACCCATAGCTTGACGGCGTCGCGCAGCACGCCCCACCAGAACCCCAGGGTCTCCTTGATCCTTGTCCACATCGCAGCTGTCCTCGCCTCCACATTCCCTTGTCGCTTCACAGCATACCGGACACATGGCAGCCCTGCAGGCCTCGATGCAGCGCCATGGCCAACGCCGCACGGTCGGGATTGCACGCCCCGGTAGCGCTCACCATAATGGGCGTTTTTCCCGCCCGGAGCCCTGCCATGTGTCCGTTGCCGGACGCCGATGCATCATCCCCCGATTTCGACTGCCTGGTCTTCATCGGCCGCTTCCAGCCGCCCCATCTCGGTCACCTGGCGGTCATTCACGAGGCACTCAAGCGAGCACGACAGGTCATCGTGCTGGTGGGATCCGCCTGGCAGGCGCGCTCGCTGCGCAACCCATGGCGCTTCGACGAGCGTCGCCGGATGCTGAGAAACGCCTTCGACGCGGATGACAACGCGCGCCTGGAAATCGTGCCGCTGCTGGATGCGCTCTACAACAACGACGTCTGGGTACGCGATGTGCAGCGCAAGGTGCGCGATATCGCTTCGCCGAGCCAGGCCCGGCTTCCCCGCATCGGCCTGATCGGCGCCAGCCGCGGGCAGTCCAGCTACTATCTGTCGCTGTTTCCGCAATGGGAGTCGGTCAGCGTGCCCATGGTCGAGGGCATCTCGGCCAGCCAGATCCGCGAGCGGCTGTTCCGCTCGGCCATCGCCGCCGCGGACTATGCCAGCGCCGGCGCCTCCCACGACCTGCCGCCCGGGGTGGTGAAAAGCATCAAGGGATTCCTGGAAAGCGAGGCCTTCGAAGAGCTGGTGGAGGAACAGGGCCTTCTCGACCAGTACCGTCAGGCCTGGGCCCAGGCCCCCTACCCCCCGGTGTTCGTCACCGCCTGCGCCGTGGTGGTCCAGTCGGGGCACGTGCTGCTGGTCAAACGCACCGCTGCGCCCGGCAAGGGGCTCTATGCCTTGCCAGGCGGCTTCATCAGCCCCCAGGAGCGGCTGCTCGACGCCTGCCTGCGCGAGTTGCGCGAGCGAGTCAGGCTCAAGGTGCCGGAACCCGTTCTCAAGGGCTCGCTGCGTGGCCAGCGGCTATTCGACGAGCCGCATCGCAGCTGGCGGGGGCGCACCCTGGCCGAGGCGTTCTACTTTGCGCTGCGCCCGGAGCAGCAGCTGCCGCAGCTCAAGCCAGTCAAGGGCGGCGATCACGCGCGCTGGGTACCGCTCGCCGACCTCGAGCCAGACGCGCTGTTCGAGGACCACTTCTTCATCATCCAGAACTTCCTGGGCCTGCCCGCCGACTTCAGCGGGCCGTGAGGATCGGGGGGTGTCTAGATACGCTTTGACGCCTCGGCGAATGACGCCCAGCGGCGGCGAGGTAGGGACTCGAACCCCAACTTCTCGCGCAGCAAGCTGCGCTCCCACGACAACCTGTCCGGTGGCTCCGGGTCGCTGAGGGGCGCCCTTCGTGGGAGTGCTCTTTAGAGCCGGTCCGACGTATCGGCGAATGGCGCCGCCAGGCGCCTGCAGACATCCAGAACCCCAACTTCTCGCGCAGCAAGCTGCGCTCCCACGAAAACCTGTCCGGTGGCACTGAGCCCTGGCGGGAATGCCCTTCGTGGGAGTGCTCTTTAGAGCCGGTCCGACGCCTCGGCGAATGGCGCCGCCAGGCACCTGCAGACATCCAGAACCCCAACTTCTCGCGCAGCAAGCTGCGCTCCCACAAAAACCTGTCCGACGACTCCGACTCGCCGAGGAGATAGCGATGGCAGTGCCCCAAAGGTAATCCCTCGCGACAACCTGCTCTCAGGCCTGGAGAAAATCCCGCGGCAGCTTCATCATCTGCCGCCACAGTTTCTCGACGCCCGGCTTGTGCACCAGCGAACAGCGATAGAGGCGAATCTCGAGCGGCACGTCGTGCTTCTCTTCGCCGGCCCGCACCAGCCGACCGCTCTTGAGCTCCTCGCGGATGCAGAAGTCGGGAATCCAGGCCATGCCCAGCCCCTGCAGCACCATGCCCTTGAGGCCCTCGGCCATGGCCGTCTCATAGACGGTACGCAGCCGCATGCGTAGCGGATCGTTCTTGAGCAGCATGCGCACGCTGCGTCCCAGGAAGGCGCCCTGGGTATACGCCAGGTAGGGCACCGACTCGCTGCCCTCAAGCGGGAAGCGCGGTCGCCCCTGCTCGTCGGGCAGGCAGACCGGCAGCATCTTGACCTGGCCGATGGAGAAGGAGGGAAACACCTCGGCATCGAGCTGCATGCTGGCATACGGATCGTAGTAGGCCAGCATCAGGTCGCAGTTACCCTCACGCAGCACGTGGATGGCATCGCCCACGTTCATCGCCACCAGGCGGGTGGGCAGTTCGCCCAACCCTTTCTGCAGCCGCGAGATCCACGGCGGATAGAAGCTCAGCGCCAGCGAGTGCGCGGCGACGATGTCGAGCGCCTCGTTGGCAATGGACAGGCCACGCAGGTGTCCCAGGCTCTCGTTGAGCTGCTCGACCATGTTACGCGCGGTGACCAGGAACAGCTGGCCCTCGGGAGTCAGGTCGACCGGCGTGGTGGAGCGGTCGACGAGGGTCACGCCCACGGCCTGCTCCAGGGAGCGGATGCGCCGGCTGAAGGCGGGCTGGGTCACGTGACGCTGACGCGCCGAGGCAGAAAAGCTGCGGGTATTGGCCAGGGCGACGAAGTCTTCCAGCCACTTGGTCTCGAGGTTCACCACGACTCCCGATCACGAATGCATGAAGGCCCAGGACGCCACCGCCGGCGCATCCGAGCCGTCTCGATGCCCTGGAGCCGAGAACAAACCGCCGCGCAGCTCGCCGCCTGCGCCCGGGGCGCCAGCGGGTAATTTACCCCAGCCGGCCCAGCGACCCAAGGGAGCGGTGAAAGAAACCCTACGCGTCGACCTCACTGCACCGGCGCAAACAGGTAGGCCGCCCTCGACACCAGCTTTCGCCACAGCGGCCGAGCGCGAATCTCCGCCAGGGAAACACGGCGACACTTGGCGAAATCCCGCTCCAGCATCTCCCCTACCTCGGCCGCAAAGCCACGATCCGCCACGAAGGCGGTGACCTCGAAGTTGAGGCGGAACGAACGGTTGTCGAGATTGACCGTACCGACACAGGCCGCGGCCTCGTCGATCAGGATCACTTTCTGGTGAAGGAAGCCCGGCTGGTAACGATATACCTGAACACCGGCACGCAGCATGTCCGGCAGGAAGGAGAACGCCGACAGGAACACCAGCAGGTGGTCCGGCCTCTCGGGCATCATGATGCGCACGTCCACCCCGCGCATGGCCGCCAGGCGCAGCGCATCCTGCACGCTGTGATCCGGCACGAAGTAAGGGCTGGTGATCCACAGCCGCTCCCGGGCACTATGGATGGCATGCTGCACCAGCAGGCTGGCGGTTTCCTGGGGATCTGCCGGTCCCGACGGCACGATCACCACGTTCTGACACTCCTCGCAGGTCACCACCGGCACCCAGTCCAGGCGGATCACCTCGCCGGTGGCCCAGTGCCAGTCCTCCCAGAAGGCTTCCTGAAGGCCCAGCACGCTGGGCCCGGCAAGCTTGAGGTGGGTATCGCGCCAGTGCCCATGGCGCGGATGCTCGCCCAGGTACTCGACGCCCACGTTGTGACCACCGACCCAGCCCTCGCGCCCGTCGACCACCACGATCTTGCGGTGGTTGCGGAAATTGAGCTGGAAGCGATGTCGCAGCCCGCGCGACGAATGGAAGGCGCTGACCTCGATGTCCGCTTCACGCAGATCACGCAGGTAGCGATCCGGCAGCGCATGGCAGCCGATCTCGTCGTACAGGAAACGCACGCGCACGCCGCGCTGGGCAGCGGCCTTGAGGCGTTCGCGCAGCTTGGCGCCCAGGGCATCGTCGCGCACGATGAAGAACTGGATGAGGATGTAATCCTCGGCAGCGTCGAGACCGGCGAACAGGCTGTCGAAGGTGGCATGGCCATCCACCAGCAGCTCGACGCGATTGCCGCTGGTCAACGGCATCATCGCCAACTGCTCCACGGCGCGCACGTCGGCTTCCTTCGCCCCCGCCAGGTAAGGCGCGATGCGGTCACGATAGCCGGCCAGCACGCGCCGCAGCACGGTATCGCGCTCGCCCCGCGCCGAGACATAGCCATAGAAGCGCGGCCGGCCGAATACCCAGTAGGCCGGCACCGCCAGGTACGGCACGGTCACCAATGACAGGATCCAGGCGATGGCCCCCTGGGAGGTACGCGCCGACATCAGCGCCTGCACCGCCGACAGCATGCCGAGCACATGGAACATCAAGAGCAGCAGGCCAAACAGCCAGGACGTCATGGTCACTCCCTTTCCGTGGGACGAGATGAGCGGAATGCGCGTCCTAGCTTACCCATAACGACGACGGCCCCGCCAGATGGCAGGGCCGTCGACACCGATCGGAGCGCTCGGGTCAGGCGCGCTCGGCGATGATCTCCTTCCACTTCGCCGGGCCGGTCTGGTGCACCGAGGTGCCGGCGCTGTCCACGGCCACGGTGACCGGCATGTCTTCCACCTCGAACTCGTAGATGGCTTCCATGCCCAGGTCCTCGAAGCCGACCACGCGGGCCTGCTTGATGGCCTGCGCCACCAGGTAGGCGGAGCCGCCCACCGCCATCAGGTAGACCGCCTTGTTGTCACGGATCGCCTCGATGGCTGCCTCACCCCGCTCGGCCTTGCCGACCATGCCCTGCAGGCCGGTCTGCTCGAGCATGGTGCGGGTGAACTTGTCCATGCGCGTCGCCGTGGTGGGACCGGCCGGGCCGACCACCTCGTCACGCACCGGATCCACCGGGCCCACGTAGTAGATGAAGCGGCCCTTCAAGTCGACGGGCAGGCTCTCGCCCTTGGCCAGCATGTCGACCATGCGCTTGTGGGCGGCATCGCGGCCGGTCAGCAGCTTGCCGTTGAGCAGCAGGGTGTCGCCGGGCTGCCAGCTCTGCACCTCTTCCGGGGTGATTTCGTCCAGGTTGACGCGCTTGACGTTGTCGCCCACCTCGCGGGTGATCTCCGGCCAGTCCTCCAGCTTGGGCGCCGGCAGGGCCGCGGCCCCGCTGCCGTCCAGGGTGAAGTGGGCGTGACGGGTGGCCGCGCAGTTGGGGATGATCGCCACCGGCTTGTTGGCGGCGTGGGTCGGGTAGTCCTTGACCTTGATGTCCAGCACCGTGGTCAGGCCACCGAGGCCCTGGGCGCCGATGCCGGTCTTGTTGACCTTGTCGTAGAGCTCCAGGCGCAGTTCCTCGGCGCGATTGGACGCTCCGCGGGCCTGCAGGTCCTGGATGTCGATCGGGTCGAGCAGCGACTCCTTGGCGAGCTCCATGGCCTTCTCGGCGGTACCGCCGATGCCGATGCCGAGCATCCCGGGCGGACACCAGCCGGCGCCCATCCTGGGCAGCTGCTCGAGCACCCAGTCGACCACGCTGTCGGAGGGGTTGAGCATGGCGAACTTGGACTTGGCCTCGCTGCCGCCGCCCTTCGCCGCCACGTGCACTTCCACGGTATCGCCGGGCACCAGCTTGTGGTGGATCACCGCCGGCGTGTTGTCCTTGGTGTTGGCGCGCTTGCCGTCCGGGTCGGCCAGCACCGAGGCGCGCAGCACGTTGTCGGGCAGCTGGTAGGCCCGGCGCACGCCCTCGTTGATCATGTCGTCCAGGCTCATCTCGGTCTCGAAGCGCACGTTCATGCCGACGTGCACGAAGACGGTGACGATGCCGGTGTCCTGGCAGATCGGCCGATGGCCGGTGGCGCACATCCGCGAGTTGATCAGGATCTGGGCGATGGCGTCCTTGGCCGCGGGGTTCTCCTCGCGCTCGTAGGCCGCCGCCATGGCGTCGATGAAGTCCTTGGGATGGTAGTAGGAGATGTACTGAAGGGCATCGGCGACGCTCTGGATGAGGTCATCCTGGCGGATCACGGTCATGGGCAAGACGCTCCATTGGTGGGTCGACACGCCCGCTTCTGGTCGGCCGTCGGCCGGTGGCGGGCTCGAACGGAGCGAAATTATACCGCACTTGCCTTCTTCCGGCAGCGCCACAGCAGTTAGCGGAGCAAGGAAAATGAGAGATAACGGTATAAATTCCTACCGAAGAGGAAACCGGCGGCGGCTCAGTCCGGCTGGCAGGACGGGCAGCGATACAGTCGCCGCGAGGCCACGCTGAGCTTCTCGATCAACGCCTGGCAGCGGTGGCACGGCAGCCCTTCGCGCTCGAAGGCGGCGAAGCGCCAGCGCTTGCGACTGCGGCCCTCGCGCCTGTCGGCGGCGGCCCAGTCGTCGCGGTTGGTTACCCCGCCGGTCTCGTAGGAGCGCTGCGTCAGGGCGAGCACCTGCTCGGCCAGTTGCCGACGCTGATCGTCCGTCAGGTCGACCGGCCTGGTCCGATGCGAGAGCGCGGCGAAGAACAGGATCTCCGAGCGCAGGTAGTTACCCAGCCCCGCGACCAGGGACTGGTCCAGCAGCAGACCGCCCAGGCGACGCCCGCGCCAGCGCGGATCCATCAGGCGCTCGACGATGGTGTCGACCGTCACCTCGTGGGTCAGCAGGTCGGGCCCCAGCCGCGACAGGAACGGATGCTCGTGCAGTCGCCCTGCTTCCCACAGCGACACGTCCGAGGCGCTGTAGAGGCTCGCCATGCGATCCCCGGCAGCCAGGCGCACGCGCAGCGAACGCTGGGTGTCCGGCTCGCGCTCGGCGTCGTGAAGCTTCCACACGCCGTAGAGCTGATTGTGGGAATACAGCACTCGCCCATCGTCGAAGCGGGTCAGCAGCGCCTTGCCCCAGCTGTCGACCGCCCTCACCTCGCGGCCGATCAGCGAGCCGGCCTGGTCCGCCAGCTCGGGAAAGGCGAACCAGGCGTCGTCCAGGCGACGCCCGCTCAGGTGGTCGTGCAGCGCATCGGCGGCACGACGAATCTCGGGTCCTTCCGGCATGCTCCCTCCTTACGACACATTCCATACCCACCGGGCGATGCCTGAACGTCGACGAGCGCAGCCGGATTCAAGCGCACCTAGCCCACTGCGAGCTGGCGCTCCTTCAGCTCCAGCAGCCGATCACGCAGCCGCGCGGCCTCCTCGAACTCCAGGTTCTGGGCGGCTTCGGACATGGCGTCCTCGAGACGGGTGATCTCCTTGGCCAGTTCCGCCGGCCCCAGATCGCTCGGATCGTAGAGCGCAGCCCCCTCGGCCACCTTGCGCTCGCTGTTGCGCCCCTTGCCCTTGCGACCCGGCGCCTGGGCGGACTCGAGGATATCGGCCACCGAACGATGCACCGTCTCCGGCACGATGCCGTGTGCCTCGTTATGCGCCATCTGCTTGGCGCGGCGCCGTTCGGTTTCGTCGATGGCGCGACGCATGGAGTCGGTAACACGATCGGCGTAGAGCACGGCCTTGCCGTGGGCGTTGCGCGCCGCCCTGCCGATGGTCTGGATCAGCGAGCGCTCGTTGCGCAGGAAGCCTTCCTTGTCGGCATCGAGGATCGCCACCAGCGAGACCTCGGGGATGTCGAGCCCCTCGCGCAACAGGTTGATGCCCACCAGCACGTCGAACTTGCCGAGACGCAGGTCGCGGATGATCTCGACCCGCTCCACGGTATCGATGTCGGAGTGCAGGTAGCGCACCCGCACGTCATGCTCGTCGAGGTACTCGGTCAGGTCCTCGGCCATGCGCTTGGTCAGGGTGGTGACCAGCACCCGTTCCTCGACGGCGGCGCGCTCGCGAATCTCGGACAGCAGGTCGTCGACCTGGGTGGACGCCGGACGCACCTCGAGCTCGGGGTCGAGCAGCCCGGTGGGCCGCACCACCTGTTCCACCACCTGGCCGGCGTGTTCTGCCTCATAGGGTCCCGGCGTGGCCGAGACGAAGATCGTCTGCGGGGAGATGCGCTCCCACTCCTCGAACTTCATCGGCCGGTTGTCCAGCGCCGAGGGCAGCCGGAAGCCGTACTCGACCAGGGTCTCCTTGCGCGAGCGGTCGCCCTTGTACATGCCGCCCACCTGGGGAACGCTGACGTGGGACTCGTCGATGAACAGCAGCGCGTCGGCGGGCAGGTAGTCGAAGAAGGTGGGCGGCGGCTCGCCCGGCTTGCGGCCCGAGAGATAGCGGGAGTAGTTCTCGATGCCGTTGCAGTAGCCAAGCTCGAGCATCATCTCGATGTCGTAGAGCGAGCGCTGCTCCAGGCGCTGGGCCTCCACCAGCTTGTCGTGCTGGCGCATCCAGGCCAGCCGCTCGGCCAACTCCTCCTTGATGCCGTCGATGGCGCCCATGATGGTCTCGCGGGGCGTGACATAGTGCGACTTCGGGTAGATGGTCATGCGCGGCACCTTGCCGCGCACCTCGCCGGTCAGCGGGTCGAACAGGCTGATGCCGTCGATCTCGTCGTCGAACAGCTCCACCCGCACCGCCTCGTCCTCGGCGTCGGCCGGGAAGATGTCGATCACGTCGCCGCGCACCCGGTAGGTGCCGCGCTTGAAGTCCAGGTCGTTGCGGGTGTACTGCAGCTCCGCAAGGCGACGCAGGAAGGCCCGCTGGTCGATCAGCTCGCCACGATTGAAGTGCAGGCGCATCTTCAGGTACTGGTCGGGATCGCCGAGGCCGTAGATCGCCGACACCGACACCACGATCAGCGCATCGCGGCGCTCCAGCAGCGCCTTGGTCGCCGACAGGCGCATCTGCTCGATGTGGTCGTTGATCGAGGCGTCCTTCTCGATGAAGGTGTCCGAGGACGGCACATAGGCCTCGGGCTGGTAGTAGTCGTAGTACGAGACGAAGTATTCCACGGCATTGTCGGGGAAGAACGACTTGAACTCGCCGTAGAGCTGGGCCGCCAGCGTCTTGTTGGGCGCCATCACGATGGTCGGGCGCTGCAGGCGCTCGACCACGTTGGCCATGGTGTAGGTCTTGCCCGAACCGGTGACGCCGAGCAGCGTCTGGTGGGCGAGCCCGGACTCGATCCCGCTCACCAGGCCCTGGATGGCCGTGGGCTGGTCGCCGGCTGGCCGGTACTTGGACTCGAGTCGGAATGCCTTGCTCATCGGGTCTCCTGATCGTGGAACGATGCCCTGGGCCTAGTGTTGTGCGAAAAGTCGGCGAGCGCGGACAGTGTTCGTGCAGAACCTAGTCCTGCTGTCGGGTGGTGATCTCCACCGTTGCCGTGGTCATCAGCCGGTGGATGGGGCACATGTCGCTGATTTCCTCGAGCCGCGCGCGCTGGGCGTCGTCGAGCTCGCCGAGAAAGCGCATGGCCACCTCCAGTCGATAGACGCCGCGGCGCTCGTCGCGTTCATCGCGATTGACCACCACCTCGACGCCCTCGAGCGGCCACTCCTTGCGCCGCGCGTACATCTGTGCGGTGATCGCCTTGCAGGCACCCAGCGACAGGTCGAAGTAGTCATGGGGATCGGGGGCGCTGCCCTCGCCGCCGAACGCCTCGGGCACGTCGACGAACAGGTCTTCGGCGCCCTCCAGCTCGACACGCTGGCGAAACACGCGATCGCGCTGGCTGGTGATGCGGATAGGCGGCTTCATCACGACACCTCGATGCCGAGGCCCAGCTTGCGAATGGCCTGGATCAGCGCCTCGCGGCGCGCACGGCCGTCGACCTCGGCGCCGTGACGCCCGACCTCGACACTCTCGACGCCGTCGAGCATCATCAGGGCCGTGGTGATGCGGTTGACCTGGTCGGCGTTCTCGACGCCCTTGAACGTAAGACTCTGCTGGGCCATGCGACGGCTCCCGATCGGTTGAAGGCGAATGGCCCGAGTCTAGCATGCCGCCCAGGAGGTCTGTCGGGTTTGGCCGTTCGTCGCGAGCCGCCCGGCCATCCCGGCGACCCGGGGTCACGAGCGACAGACTGCCCCGGCAGCGGTTGCATTGCCGCCCCGGCGCCCGCATCTCGGATACCATCAGGCTCACGGACAGACGAGGAATTGTGCACATGATCGATTGGCTCGCTCGCCTCGGCGGCCGCCAGGAAGACGAGGAACGCATCGTCTTCGACACCCCCACACCGGCCCGTCTCGCCATGGACGCCACCGTGATGACCCCGCTGGTGCATCTGGGCATCCTCGATGTCAGCGGCGACGACGCCGAACGCTTCCTGCAGGGCCAGACCAGCGCCCAGGTGTCGCTGGCCGACGGCCACTTCGCGCCCCTGACCTGCTTCTGCACGCCCAAGGGGCGGGTCCTGGCCAACGCCCAGCTATGGCGTGTCGCCGAGGGACACTACCGGCTGCTGATGCACCGCAGCCTGGTCGTCCGGCTGCACGATCATCTCAAGAAGTTTGCGCCGTTCTACAAGGCCGAGCTGCAGCTCCGTGACGACCTGGCGCTGATCGGGCTGATCGGCCGCGAGGCACCGGCGGTGGCAGAAGCGCGCCTCGACGTCCTGCCCCCCACGGCCTGGCACCAGGCCAACGCCGACGATGTCCAGGTGCTGGCCCATCCCGGGCCGCGCCCCCGGCTGCTGGCCTGCCTGCCCACCGAACGCGCCGAAGAGACCTGGCAGCAACTCAGCGACCAGGCCACGCCCGTCGACAATGCGGTGTGGCGCCTGCACGACATCCAGGCCGGGCTGACCTGGCTGAACGCCGACCAGGCCGATGCCTACCTGCCGCAGATGCTCAACTGGGAGGCACTGGGCGGCATCAGCTTCAAGAAAGGCTGCTACACCGGCCAGGAGGTCGTCGCCCGCGCCCACTTCCGTGGCCAGGTCAAGAAGCGCCTGGTGCGTGGCCAGCTCGAGGGAGAACGGCTGCCGGCCCTCGGCAGCGCCGTGAAGGACGCCAACGGCAAGGGGCTTGGCGAGGTACTCAGCGCCGCGCTCGACGCCTACGGCCAGGCCGAGGTACTGGCGGTGCTGAGCACCCGGGAAGCCGCCGAGCCGCTCGACGTCGACGGCCAGCAGTTCAAGCGCCTGCAGCTGCCCTACCCGCTCGAGAGACTGGATCCCGAAAGCCTGGCCGCCGCGACCTGACCGGGTCGCGCCTCGCCTGTATTTGCAAATACATTTCTTGAATCCTAGTATTTGTAGATACAAGACATGCAGCAAAGGATCGAGGCGCGCACCCATGCTCCATTCCCAGTCCCTGGCCGACGACAAGCTCGCCGCTGCCACCGGCCTCAAGACCGCGGTGCGCATTCTCGATCGCTGGGGCGCCAGCGGCGATCAGGTCGAGGCCATCCTGCGGATCTCGCACAGCACCTGCGCCCGGGCACGCAACGGCAGCCTCGAGACCATCAAGCTCGACCGCGACCAGCTGGCGCGCATCAGCTATGTCCTCAACATCCACGCGGCGCTGCGGATCGTCTTCGACAACCCCGAGAACCTCTACGGCTTCATGGGCATGGCCAATCACAACGCCTTCTTCGCCGGCCGAGCACCGCTGGAGATCCTCGGCAGCGGCAACTTCGCGGCCCTCTACGAGACCTTCAAGCATATCGATGCGCTGCGCGGGAGTGGCTGGTGAACCTGGCCTCCTTCCCCCGTCTCCCCGAGCGGGACGTGACCGGCTACCGCCTCGTCAACAGCAAGTTTCCACCGATCCACCTGTTCGACGACGTCGCCGACGAGGCCGAGTTCGAAGCGCTGTATGCCCTGCAGGCCATGACCAACCCTCGCCTGCTGGTCGAGGCCGGCGACCTGGGCCTGATCGCTCGAGATGAGATCCCCTTCGGGATCCCGGGCTGCGCCTATGCCACCGCCCCCTTCACCCACGTGAACCCGGCGGGATCACGATTCGGCGACGGCAGCTTCGGGGTCCTGTACCTGGCCGACAGCCTGACCACCGCCATCGAGGAAGTCCGCCACCACCAGCAGTGCTACTGGCAGAACGTGCCGCAACTCCACTACGAGCGCTTCACCTTTCGCGGGCTGCGTGGGCACTTCGATGAGCAAGGCGTACGCGACGCCCTGAGCCTGCCCACCGACGACTCCCTGCTGGCACCGAGCGACTACACGGCTTCCCGGGCACTGGGCAGGGCCATCCACGAGGCGGGCGACAGCGGCATCCGCTTCCCGTCGGTGCGTCGTCCGGGCGCCACCTGCTGGGGCCTGATGACGCCGCGCCGGGTACGCGAGCTCGTCCAGACCCGCCATTACGAGATGATCTGGAACGGTCGACTCGCCGAGGTCAATCAGCTGTCGAGCCGTTGACGCCGCTGTCATCCTCCCGCTTGTCACCTTGGGGCAGGCCGAACAGCCGTCGAGCGTTGGCGGTGCTGTCGGCCGCCACCCGCTCGGGAGGCTGGCCGCGCAGCTCGGCCACCTTACGGCACACCTCCGACACCCTGGCCGGCTCGTTGCGCTCTCCCTGATGGCCGGCGAGCGGCATGTCGGGGCTATCGGTCTCCAGCACGTAGCCATCGTCGGGCAGCGCCGTCACGGCGCGCTGCAGGCGCTTCGCCCGCTCGTGGGTCAAGGCACCGCCGAGACCGACCACGAAACCGAGATCGAGAAACGCCTTCGCCTGCTGCGGCGAACCGGCGAAGGCGTGGATCAACCCGCCGGCCTCCGGCGCCAGCTGACGCAGCCGCTTGGCAAGCCGATCGTTGGCGCGCACGCAGTGGATCACCAACGGCAGCCCCCTGGCCTTGGCAAGCCGCACCTGGGCATCGAACAGCGACCACTGGGCATCCAGGGTATCGTCGAAGCGCGCATCGATACCGCACTCGCCTACCGCCACCGCCTCGGGATGACGATCCAGCGCCGCCGCCAGGGCCTCGACGTCGCCCTCGCGATGATCGCCCATGAAGTAGGGATGCAGCCCCAGGCACACGCTGACCTCGTCCCGCTCGCCCAGCGCCAGCACCTCCGGCCAGCGCCGTCGCGTGGTGCCCGGCACCACGAAATGGCCGACGCCCGCCGCCCGAGCACGCGCCAGCACCGCCTCGCGATCGGCATCGAAGTCGGGGAAATCGAGATGGCAGTGGGCGTCGATGAGCATAAGCTGGAAGCTGGAAGCTGGAAGCTGGAAGCTGGAAGCTGGAAGCTGGAAGCTGGAAGCTGGAAGCTGGAAGCTGGAAGCTGGAAGCTGGAAG
>NZ_JACHXM010000007.1 GCF_014192055.1 Halomonas organivorans
AGCTGGAAGCTGGAAGCTGGAAGCTGGAAGCTGGAAGCTGGAAGCTGGAAGCTGGAAGCTGGAAGCTGGAAGCTGGAAGCTGGAAGACAGCATGAGCCCCGACACCATGGGGTCAAGCGTTTTCTCCCAGCTTCAAGCTGATAACTTACAGCTCCGGGCGAAGCCCGGCTCTTCCAGGCGCGAAGCGCCGATCTTCTCTCTTCAGCGGCGCAGCCCGGGCTGGGTCAGCGTAACCGCGTCAGCAGCCCGTCGAGGGTGCCGTAGAGCCACTCCCGGCAGCGCTGCCAACGCGAGCGACGGGCCCAGTCCTCGCGGTGAATCTCTTGGCTGGCGGCGAAATTCCGCTGGAAGAGCTCGGCCACTTCGGCGGCGAAACGGGCATCTTCCACCTCCTGGTTGGCTTCCAGGTTCCACTGCAGGCTCCAGTGATCGAAGTTGCACGACCCCAGGCTGACCCAGTCGTCGGCCAGGGTGAACTTGGCATGGATGAAGGACGGCTGGAACTCGAAGATTCGCACCCCGGCCCGCAGCAGCCGTCCGTAGAAGCGCTGTCCGGCATAGCGGACTCCGGGATGGTCGTGGCTGTCGCCGGGCAGCAGCAGGCACACTTCCACGCCCCGTCGCGCGGCCCGCAGCAGCCGCCGACGCAGCGTCAGGGTCGGCACGAAATAGGGCGTACAGATCCAGATGCGTCGCCGGGCACCGCTAACCTGACGCTGCAGGGAATGGCGAATGGCCTGATAACGATAGCCTTGTCCCCATACCACCCGACCGCGCATGCCCCGATAGCCTGGCCCCATGGCGGAGGCCTCTTCCAGACCATGTACCAGCGCCGCGGCTCCCTCGCCGCGGCTCATTGGCGAATCCCATAGACTCGAGAACAGCCGTATCCAATCGGCCACCACCGGTCCCTCGATGCGTACCGCCACCTCGTACCAGGCTTCCAGGAACTCGTCGACCACGCCGAATCCGCCGGTGAAGGCCACTGCGCCGTCCACCACCACCAGCTTGCGATGGTCACGGGTCAGGTTCCGCGCCAGCGAATGCAGGCCCAGGGGATTGAACCAGCGCAGCGCCACGCCGGCCGCCTCCAGCCGTCGACGATCCTCGGCGGCAAGCCCCATGGCACCGTAACCGTCGAGCAGCAGCAGGACCGCCACGCCGCGGTCCGCGGCTCGGCTCAGCACCTCGATCACCTCGCTGGCCAGGCGCCCCGACTCCATCAGGTAGAGCTCGATCAGCACCGAGTGCCGGGCACCGTCCACGGCCTCGAACATGGCCGGCAGGAAGCGTGCCGCCTCGGGCAGCAGCTCGAAATGGTTACCGTCCCGCCACATGCCGTGCATGGCACCTCCCTGGCCGCGATCACAGCATTCATTGACGCATGTTTTCCTGACAGGAGAAAGCCGGCCATCCTGTCACGTGCCCTCCGTTCGGCTCAGCCGCCGGGCAGGGCCATCGGCGCCCCTGCCCCAACTCTCAGGGCATGCGTATACTGGCCGCACATGCGACTACACAGGCAACCGGATGGCCTTCTCGTCTCTAGCATGGCGTCGCCCGCTGCGCCGGCTTCTTGCCGCCTGGGTCCGGGTACGGCGTATCGAGCCGTCGCCCGAGACGCTGGGCCTCCCCTCCGATATCCCGACGTTCTACGTGCTACCCAGGCCTGCGCTATCGGATGCCTTGCTGCTGGAAGACCTGACCGAACGCCACGCCCTGCCATCCGCCGCGGCCAGCCACTCGCTGGGCGCGCATGGCGTCCGGACGCTGATCGCCCTGCCCGCTCCTCGCCGCCGGCGACGCCCCACGGCGCTGCGGCAACTGATCGACAGCGGCCAGGATGTACAGCTAGTGCCGGTCAGCGTGTTCTGGGGGCGCGCTCCGGGCAAGCGCTTCGGTGTCTGGCACCTGCTGGCCGCCGATGGCTGGCGACTCACCGGCCGCCTGCGCCGACTGCTGGCAGTGCTGGTCAACGGACGCGACCTGGAGGTGCACTTCGGCGCGCCACTGCGGCTCTCGGAGCTCATCGACGGCCGCGACGCCGCCGTCATCGAGCGCAAGGCCGCACGCCTGTTGCGGGTCCATTTTCGTCGCGTCCGCAGCCGCGTGCTGGGGCCCGACCTCTCCCATCGCCGAACCCTCATCGAGGGCGTAGTGTCGAGTCCCGAGGTCGAGCGGACCATCGTCGGGCTGGCCGGCGACGCCCCGGCGACCCAGGCTCGGCTACGCCGCCGGGCGAGGCGCTATGGCCGGGAGATCGCCGCCAACATGAGCTACCCGGTGCTGCGTTTTCTCGACGGCCTGCTCGGGCGGCTATGGAACCGGCTCTACGACGGCGTCGACGTAAACGGCATCGAGCGCGTCACCGCCCTGGCCGGTCGCCATACCCTGGTCTACGTGCCCTGCCATCGCAGCCACATCGATTACCTGCTGCTCTCTTACGTGCTCTATTCGCAAGGATTGATGCCACCGCACATCGCCGCCGGCCGCAATCTGAACATGCCGCTGATCGGTCCCCTGCTACGCCGCGGGGGGGCTTTCTTCATGCGCCGCAGCTTTCGCGACCAGCCGCTCTATGCCCGGGTCTTCGACGAATACCTGCACCGCCTGCTGTCGCGTGGCCACAGCCTTGAATACTTCATCGAGGGAGGGCGCTCGCGCAGCGGCCGCCTGCTGACGCCTCGCCCAGGGATGCTGGCCATGACCCTGGGCTCCTTCCTGCGTCGCCCGGCAAGCGACGGTCGCCCGCTGTCGTTCGTTCCGGTCTACATCGGCTACGAACGGATCCTCGAGGAGGCCAGCTACCAGCGCGAGCTGGGCGGCGGCGCCAAGCGCAAGGAGAGCCCGCTGGCGCTGCTCGGCGTGCTGGGTCGCCTGAAGCAGCCCTACGGGCGGGTCATGGTGAACGTCGGCGAGCCGCTGGCTCTCGACGCCTTCCTGGACGAAGTCCAGCCCGACTGGCGGCAGGCCCTCGGCGAGCCTCGTCCGGCGTGGCGCACGCAGGCGGTATCGCGACTCGGCCGTACCCTGTCGCGGCGCATCAACGCCGCCGCCAGCCTCAACCCGGTCAACCTGGTCGCCCTGAGCCTGCTGGCCACGCCCCATCGGGCCATCGAGGCGGAGCTGCTCGAACGCCAGCTGGCACTGCTCGCCGATCTCAGGCGCCCCCGTCCGGGCGACGAGGGCCAGCGTCTCCCCGACGGCACGCCGCGGGAATGGATCGATCATGCCCGCTCCCTCGGCCTGCTGGCCTACCGCCCCCATCCGCTGGGTGACCTGGTGACCGTCGACGAGCGCCAGGCCGTCCGGCTCAGCTGGTACCGCAACAATGTGCTGCACCTGTTTGCCCTGACCGGGCTGGTCGCCTTCGCCTTCCGCCACCATGTCCGCCACCATGTCCGCCACCGGCGCGACGCTCTGGAATCCCTGTTGGCACCGGGCTGGCCGGTGCTGGTAAACGAACTCTCGATCGAGCCGCCGGCCGCGTTCGGCGCGGCGCTGGACGCGACCCTCGAGCGGCTCGCCGAGGTCGGGCTGCTGGTCGCCGACGGCCACGGCTGGAAGCGCGCCGAGGATCTGGCCAAGGCCGAGCAGCTGCGCATGCTGGGGCGGCTGATGCGTCCATCGCTGGAACGAGGCTATCTGCTGGTCGCCGCCCTGCTCGGCGAGGCACCGGGCCACTTCGACCACGTCGAGCTGGCGAATCACGCCCGCCAGCTCGCCGAACGCCTGGCGCAGCTGACCGGTCGCGACGCCCCGGAGTTCTTCGATCCGCGGCTGTTCGACGGCCTGGTGGAGAGCCTGGAACACGAGGGGTGGCTGTCGGTCCACGACGATCATCGCCTGCACTACGACGAGAGCCTGCGCGAGGCGGCGCGTCGCAGCCGGACGCTGTTCGACCCGGCGCTGCGACATCGGCTGGAAAGAATTGCCGCCCGAGGCGGCGACTCCGGGAAGGACGAGGCGACGCTGGGCAACTAGCGGGAATCAGTCGTTGAGGGAGCGGTGGACGTAGAGATCGTATCGGCTGGTCTTGCCTTCCAGCACATGGCGGGGGGGCGGGCCGTCGATGGGCGGCGCCTTGCGCGGGCGCTTGACCACCACCCGATGAGTCGCCACGTCCAACGCCGCCTCCAGCAGCCGAGGCGCGTCGGCATCGTCGCCGGCGAGCTCGCGGAACAGCCGCATCTCCTTCTTGACCAGCGCCGACTTCTCGCGATGGGGAAACATGGGGTCCAGGTGGATGACCTGGGGCGCGATGCCGGCCTCCGCCACCAGGGTGGCGAGCTGGCGGCTCGCATCGCCATGGGCCAGATGCAGGCGAGCGGCGATCCCGGCAGTGTCGACATCCGCCCGGGCGCGGGCCAGGCCGTCATCGAGCAGGGCCGCGATGGCCGCCACCCGCTCTACCATCAGCACCTCGGCGCCGAGCGTGGCCAGCACGAAGGCATCGCGGCCGAGTCCGGCGGTGGCGTCTACCACCGTAGGCGTCGCGCCCTTGCCGAACCCACAGGCCTTGGCGATCAGTTGCCCGCGACCGCCGCCGAAGCGACGCCGATGGGCCGCGCGGCCCTCGACGAAATCCACCGCCAGCGGCTTGCCGTAGACCTTGGCGTCGCCGGCCAGCACCAGTCGGTCATCCTCGCGGCGCAGCGTCAGCGGCGGCACCTCGCCCGACGACAACGCGTCGAGGCCGGGCAGCCCCCAGCGCGCGGCCAGCGCCGCGTCATCCGCCACGGCCACTGCGCTCATCGGCTCTTCTGCCAGGCGACCCGATCGCGCAGATAGACCGGCTGAACCTCGGCGGCGGGGCGCCCCTCCCCGGCGGCAAAGGCCTCGGCGGCGAGCAGCGCCATGTCCTCGGCGGCGGCGTCCAGGTCGGGCAGGCACTGTCCGAGCCCCGCCTGCACCTCGGCGGGCATGTCATCCCAAAGCGTCCAGCCGGAGCCCACGCCAACCCAGTCATGATCATCATGACCGGCGGGCAGGCGCAGTCGCTCGGGCGGCAGCACCGCCTCCTCGGCCAGGCACTCGACCCGCCCCCGCTGGCATTGCCAGGCGGCGGCATAGACCTCGCCCATGCGCGCGTCCAGGGCGGTGATCAGGTAGCGGAAGTGGTGGCGGCGATGGGCGCCCAGCGCCAGCGCCTGAAGGGTCGAGACGCCTAGCAGCGGACGGTCGAGGCCGAAGGCCAGGCCCTGGGCGGTGCCGGCGGCGATGCGCAGGCCGGTGAAGGAGCCCGGACCACGCCCGTAGGCCACCGCGTCCAGATCGGCCGGCGCCATGCCGGCCTCGGCCAGCACCTCGTCGACCATCGGCAGCAGCCGGCGGGTGTGGGCACGGGGGGTGAGTTCGAAGCGGGAGATCAACTCGTCGTCGGCGCCCTCGCGACGCCGCAGCAGGGCGGCGGAACAGGCGCTCGAGGAGGCATCCAGGGCCAGCAGGATCGGCATGGGTCTCTAACACGGTGCGGAAAGTGTCGGGGCATTATACGACAACGGCCCGCGCAATGCGGGCCGTTACCGGGATGCAGAAAAGCGTGGGATTCCATCGCGAGCAACGACAGGTGGGGCGCCTAGCCTGCCCGCCGCCGGAGCACAGAAACCGCTTGGCCTTTTCTCAGCTCTCGAGGGCGGCGATCACCTGGTTGGTGATGTCGTCGACGCTACCCACGCCTTCCACCCGGTGGTAGGCCGGCGCGGCCTCGGGCGCCTGCTGGGCCCACTGCTGGTAGTAGTCGACCAGCGGAGCGGTCTGCTCGTGATAGACGGACAGGCGGTTGCGAACGGTGGCTTCGCTGTCGTCGTCGCGCTGGATCAGCGCCTCGCCGGTGACGTCGTCCTTGCCCTCTTCCTTGGGCGGATTGTGGTCGACGTGATAGACGCGCCCGGAATCCGGGTGCACGCGGCGGCCGGCCAGGCGGTTGACGATCTCCTCGTCGGGCACGGCGATCTCGAGCACGTGGTCCAGCTTGACGCCGGCATCCTTCATGGCATCGGCCTGGGGAATGGTGCGCGGGAAGCCGTCGAACAGGAAGCCGTTGGCGCAGTCGGGCTGGGCGATGCGCTCCTTGACCAGGGCAATGATGATGTCGTCGGACACCAGGCCGCCGGTGGTCATGATCTCCTTGACCTTGAGCCCCAGCTCGCTGCCTTCCTTGACGGCGGCGCGCAGCATGTCACCGGTGGAGATCTGCGGGATACCGTAGCGCTCACAGATGAACTGGGCCTGGGTCCCTTTACCGGCACCCGGGGCGCCCAAGAGGATCACACGCATCGAAACTAGCTCCTTGGAATTGGGATGGTTCGTAGAGACGAGAAAACGAGAATAGCGAACCATACCGGGGCCATCGACGTCACACAAGCGACACGAAGACGCAGCTCCCGGAGTGAACCGAAAATTCCTTCGCTCTCAAGGGGCTGTCCGGTCTAGCACTTTGGTCTTCCCCGGACACAAACGCCGACGGCGCCTCGCGGCGCCGTCGGTCGTGGCTCACCTTGCCTCGATCAGAGCAGCAGGCGACGGATGTCCGTCAGCACCTGGCCGAGGAAGGCAGTGAAGCGCGCCGCGTCGGCGCCGTTGACCGCCCGGTGGTCGTAGGACAGCGACAGCGGCATGGTCAGCCGCGGCTGGAAGGCCGCACCGTCCCACACCGGCTTCATCGACGCCTTGGAGACACCGAGGATGGCGACCTCCGGGGCATTGACGATGGGCGTGAAGGCGGTGCCGCCGATCGAGCCCAGGCTGGAGATGGTGAAGCAGCCACCGGTCATCTCCTCGCGCTTGAGCTTCTTCGACTGCGCCTTGCCGGCCAGCTCGACGGATTCCTTGGCCAGCTCGATCAGCGACTTCTGGTCGGCGTTTCGGATCACCGGCACCATCAGCCCATCCGGCGTGTCCACGGCGATGCCGATGTGCACGTACTTCTTGTGCACCAGGGTCTCGCCGTCGCTCTTCAGGCTGACGTTGAACTGCGGGAACTTCTGCAGCGCAAAGGCACAGGCCTTGATCAGGAACGGCAGCGGCGTGAGCTTGGCGCCCTGGGCCTCGGCCTCGGCCTTCATCGACTTGCGGAAGGCCTCGAGCTCGGTGATGTCGGCCTCGTCGAACTGGGTGACGTGCGGCACGTTGAGCCAGCTGCGATGCAGATTGGTGGCGCCCATCTTCATCAGGCGGCCCATCGGCTTCTCTTCCACCTCGCCGAACTGGCTGAAGTCCTGGTCGGGAATCGGCGGAATGCCCATGCCGCCCTCGGCCGCGGCAGGCGCTGCCGCCGGCGCCTTGGCCTGCCCCGCCATCACCTGCTTGACGTAGGCGTGGACGTCGTCCTTGAGCACCCGCTCCTTGGGGCCGCTGGGCTTGACCAGCCCCAGGTCGACGCCGAGCTCGCGGGCCAGCATGCGCACTGCAGGCCCTGCGTGCACCAGCTTGCCGTCACGCGGCTTGTGGGCAGCCATCTGCGCTTCCGGGCTGGGGCTGCCGCCGGCGGGCTTGCTGGCGGCCGGCTTCTCGGCCGGGGCTTCGCGGCTGGCCGCGCCCTGCTGCGGCGCCGCCTGGGGAGCGGGCGCCTCGCCGGCGGTCTCGATATAGCCGATCAGGTCGCCCTCGGAGACGGTATCGCCCTCCTTGACGCTGAGCTCGACCAGCTTGCCCTTGTAGGGGCTCGGCACGTCCATGGAGGCCTTGTCGGACTCCAGGGTGATCAGCGGCTCCTCCTCGTCGACCTCGCTGCCCGCGCTCACGCTGACCTCGATGATCGGCACGTCGCTGGCACCGCCCAGGTCCGGCACCCGCACCTCGCGGCGCTGCGGCTCGCCGCTGGCAGCGGGCTGAGGCGCCGCTTCGGGCTCGGCGGCTGCAGCCGGCTCGCTGGCAGGCTCGGCAGCGCTGGCCTCGGCCGACGCCTCGTCGCCGCCGCCAGCGACCTGCATGGTGCCGATGACGTCGCCCTCGGAGACGGTGTCACCTTCCTTGACGGTGAACGTGACGATCTTGCCGGCCTGGGGGCTCGGCACGTCCATGGAGGCCTTGTCGGACTCCAGGGTGATCAGGGGATCTTCCTCGGCCACCTCGTCGCCCTCGGCGACCGCCACCTCGATGATCTCCACGTCGCTGGCACCGCCCAGGTCGGGCACCTTGATCTCGATGGTCTGGCTACCGCCGGCGGCGGGCTTGGCGGCCGGCTCGGGCTTGGACTCGGGCGCCGGTGCAGGCTGCTCTGCCGGGGCCTCGGCGGGCTGCTCGGGCGCGGCGTCGCCGCCCCCTTCGGCCTCCAGTTCGACGATGTCGTCACCCTCGGAGACGGTATCGCCCTCCTTGACCAGCACCTTGAGGACCTTGCCGCCCTTGGGAGCCGGCACGTCCATGGAGGCCTTGTCGGATTCCAGGGTGATCAGGGTGTCTTCGGGCTCGATGACGTCGCCTTCCGACACCGCGATCTCGATGATTTCGACATCGGTATCGCCACCGATGTCAGGCACTTTGATGATTTCGCTACTCAAGGTCGCGCTCCTTCAAACTCTTGACGGGGGCGGGCCAACCGGGCCCGCCATGCCACCGGTCGATCGACGCCTCACACCTCGAGCGGGTTGGGCTTGTTGGGGTCGATGCCATACTTCTCGATGGCCTCGCCAACGACCTTGCGATCGATCTCGCCGCGGTCGGCCAGCGCCTTGAGCGCAGCCACGGTGACGAAGTAGCGGTTGACCTCGAAGAAGTGACGCAGCTTCTCGCGGGTATCGGAGCGGCCGTAGCCGTCGGTCCCGAGTACATGGTAGTCGGTCGGCACCCAGGCGCGGACCTGGTCGGCGAACAGCTTCATGTAATCGGTGGAGACGATGGCCGGGCCCTGGCGGCCCTCCAGGCAGGCGGTGACGTGGGGCTTGCCCGGTTCCTCGGTCGGCTTGAGGAACGCCTGGCGATCGATCTCCAGGGCCTCGCGACGCAGCTCGTTGAAGCTGGTGACGCTCCAGATGTCGGCGCCCACGCCCCACTCCTCGCTGAGCAGTTCGGCGGCAGCCTCGACCTCACGCAGGATGGTGCCGCAGCCCATCAACTGGACGCGCGCCTTCTTGCCTTCGGTCTCGCGCAGCAGGTACATGCCCTTGATGATGTCGTCGGCAGGCACTTCCTCGAGGGCCGGCTGCTCGTAGTTCTCGTTCATCACCGTCAGGTAGTAGAAGCAGTTCTCCTTGTCGGCGAACATGCGCTTCAGACCGTCCTGGATAATGACCGCCACCTCGTGGGCATAGGTCGGATCATAGCTGCGGCAGTTGGGGATCATCGAGGCCTGGAGGTGGCTATGACCATCCTGGTGCTGCAGGCCCTCGCCGTTGAGGGTGGTGCGACCGGCGGTGCCGCCGACCAGGAAGCCACGAGCCTGCATGTCGCCGGCGGCCCAGGCCAGGTCACCGATGCGCTGGAAGCCGAACATCGAGTAGTAGATGTAGAACGGCAGCAGCGGCAGCCCGTGGTTGCTGTAGGAGGTGGCAGCGGCGATCCACGAGGACATGGCGCCCGCCTCGGTGATGCCCTCTTCGAGCACCTGGCCGGCCTTGTCCTCGCGATAGAACATCAGCTGGCCCTTGTCCATGGGCTCGTACTTCTGGCCCTCGGAGGTATAGATGCCGAGCTGGCGGAACATGCCTTCCATGCCGAAGGTACGCGCCTCGTCGGGCACGATCGGCACTACCTGCTTGCCGAAGCCCTTGTGCTTGACCAGGCCGGTCAGGATGCGCACGAAGGCCATGGTGGTGGAGACTTCACGCCCCTTGGAACCGCCGGTCTGGGAAGAGAATATCTTGTCGTCGAGGCCCGGGATGTCCAGTGCCTGGAAGTCCGGGTTACGCGCCGGCAGGTAGCCACCCAGGCGCTCGCGCTGGAGATGCATGTACTTCATCTCAGGCGAGTCGTCCGACGGCTTGTAGTACGGCATCTCGTTCTCGATCGCCTCGTCGGACACCGGAATGCCGAAGCGGTCGCGGAACTTCTTCAACACGTCCTGATCGTCGATCGACTTGACCTGGTGGGCCTCGTTGTCGGCCTCACCGCCGGCGGCGCCCAACCCATAGCCCTTGACGGTATGCGCCAGGATCACGGTGGGACGGCCGTTGGCATTGTGGAAGGCCTCATGATAGGCCGCATAGACCTTGAACGGGTCGTGGCCGCCGCGATTGAGCTTCCAGATGTCCTCGTCGGACAGGTCCTCGACCATCTTGGCGGTCTCGGGATACTTGCCGAAGAAGTGCTCGCGAGTATAAGCGCCACCGTTGGCCTTGCAGTTCTGGTACTCGCCGTCGACGGTCTCGTCCATCAGCTTCTGCAGGACGCCCTTGTTGTCCTTCTCGAACAGCGGATCCCACAGGCGGCCCCAGACCACCTTGATGACGTTCCAGCCGGCGCCGCGGAACACGCCCTCGAGCTCGTCCATGATCCGCGAGTTGCCGCGCACCGGACCGTCGAGACGCTGCAGGTTGCAGTTGATGACGAAATTGAGGTTGTCGAGCTTCTCGCGGCTGGCCAGGTGAATGGCCCCCAGCGTCTCGGGCTCGTCACACTCGCCGTCGCCCAGGAAGGCCCAGACCTTGCGGTCGTGCATGGGCTGCAGGCCACGCTGATCCAGGTACTTCATGACGTGGGCCTGATAGATCGCCATGATCGGGCCCAGGCCCATGGACACGGTCGGCAGCTGCCAGTAGTCCGGCATCAGCCAGGGGTGCGGATAGGACGACAGGCCGTCACCGTCCACCTCCTGGCGGTACTTGTCCATCTGATCTTCGGTGAGGCGGCCTTCCAGGAAGGAGCGTGCATAGATGCCCGGCGAGCTGTGGCCCTGGATGAACACCAGGTCGCCCTGGAAGTCGCCGTTGGCCGCGCGGAAGAAGTGGTTGAAGCCCACGTCATAGAGTGTCGCCGAGGACATGAAGCTGGCCAGGTGACCGCCGATGCCCTTGTTCGCCTTGTTGGCGCGGGTGACCATGGCGGCCATGTTCCAGCGGATCAGCGAGCGGATGCGACGTTCCATGAAGAGATCGCCCGGCATCGGCGCCTCGCGGTGCACCGGAATGGTGTTGCGATGCGGCGTCGTGACCGAGAAAGGTACCTGCATACCGTCGCGGCGGTAGCGATCCGCCAGGCGAGTCATCAGGTACCGGGCGCGTTCCTCGCCCTCGTGATCCAGAACCGATTCCAGGGAATCCAGCCATTCCTGGGTTTCGACCGGATCGAGATCTTCTCTTGTCTCAAGACTCATAGACGTCTCTCCGAATGACGTTGGGGGCAACAGCCCCGCAGCAAGGGGGTGTGGCGCTTGAGTGGCGGTCATGGAAGGATCACCTCCATGCCGGTTTTCCAAGGTTGTAGTCGTTTTACAAGTCAGCGCGACCGTTATCGTCGGGTGCGCTGACGATACCGCAAACGCTGGCGGCTGCCAATTGAAGCAGAACTGGAAAACATTTTCAAAACCAAATATCGGCCCGACATGCCCGACTCCGGGGCTATGGCGACATGATCGACGGCGATGCCCGCCGCAAGAGCTCTGTGATTCACCTCATCGGTCACAGCGACGTCGCTGGATACCATAAAAACGTTTTATTACGCAGAAATGTCCATCGACGACAGCCACTGACGGAAATAGGCCCAGTCGAAGGCCGGCCCCGGATCGGTCTTGCGTAGTGGCGCAACATGGGCATGGCTGGTGATCCGCTCGTGCGTCAAGCGCGGATAGGCGTCCAGCAGCGCCCGGGTGGCGCGTGCCAGGGTCCGGTACTGGGCCGCCGTGTAGGGCGATACCTCGTCACCCTCGAGCTCGATGCCGACCGCAAAATCGTTGAGGCCGGTGCGCTCGACGCCGCCATCGCGCCAGCGCGAGCGTCCGGCATGCCAGGCCCGGCCGTGGAAGGGCACGAACTGCACGCACTCGCCGTCGCGGCGAATCAAGAGATGCGCCGAGACCCGCAGGTCGGCGATCTCGGCGAAGAAAGGATGCCCGGCTGGATCCAGGCGATTGGTGAACAGCCGCTCGATGGCATCACCGCCGAACTCTCCCGGCGGCAGGCTGATGGAGTGCAGCACCAGCAGCGAGACCTCGCCGTCCGGTCGCGCATTGTGATTGGGTGACGGCACCCGGCGGGCTCCCGCGAGCCAGCCCTCTTGAATCGGCATCTTTCCCCCTGACGTCGGCCCTGGCGTTTCCCCTATAATGAACGCCCCAAGCTTCACAGCACAGAGATCACGCCACCATGCACTATCAGGATGCCCTCGCCGAAGAGATCCGTGACAGCGCCGCCCGGCTGCTGGCCGAGGACGTCGGCCCCGGCGACATCACCGCCGAGCTGATCCCCGAAAAACAGTGGGCCCGGGCCCGGGTGATCACCCGCGAGCCGATGGTGCTGTGCGGCGTGGCCTGGGTCGACGAGCTGTTCCGGCGCCTGGATTCGCGGGTACTGCTGCGCTGGCAGGCCGCCGACGGTGACCGGCTCGAGGCCGGCGCAGGCCTGCTCGAGCTCGAGGGGCCGGCGCGCAGCCTGCTCACCGGCGAACGAGCGGCGCTGAACCTGCTGCAGACGCTGTCCTCCACCGCCACCCGGACGCGACACTACGTGGACCTGCTGGCCGGCACCGGGGTGCGCATTCTCGACACCCGCAAGACCCTGCCCGGCCTGCGCCTGGCCCAGAAATACGCCGTGACCTGCGGCGGCGGGCACAACCACCGCATCGGCCTCTATGACGCCTTTTTGATCAAGGAAAACCATATTGCCGCCTGCGGGGGAATCGCTGCGGCGGTCGAAGAAGCCCGGCGCATCGCTCGCGACCTGCCGGTGGAAGTGGAGGTGGAAACCTTCGAGGAGCTCGACCAGGCGCTGGCCGCGGGCGCCGATATCATCATGCTCGACAACTTCTCGCTCGACGACATGCGCGAGGCGGTGCGCCGCGGCGACGGGCGCGCCACCCTGGAGGCCTCGGGCAACGTCGACGAGACCACCCTGCGCGACATCGCCGAGACCGGCGTCGACTGCATCTCGAGCGGCGCGCTGACCAAGGACGTCAAGGCCATCGACCTGTCGATGCGCCTCGTCGAGCAGGACGCCTGAGGGTTCAGGCGTCGCGTAGCGCCAGCGGCTTCTCGAGGTGGCGACGCTGCAGCCGCTGGCCGCCACGCTCGACCCACTCCTCTCGCACCCGCGCCCAGCCCTTCCGCTCGAGGCCGTCGGCCATCACCAGGCTGGCGTCGATGCTCATCCGCTCGGCGCCCCGCTCGCGAAGCAGCCGTTCGGCATGCCCGAGCAGGGCGCTGCCGATACCGCGGCGCGCCAGCGACGGCCAGACGTACAGCGACTCCACGTAGTCTCGGGGCTCATCCAGTTCGAGGAAGGCCACGCAGCGGCCGTCGCAGGTCGCCACCAGCGTCGTGTAGAGGGCCTGGCGGGCGACCCAGGCGCTGCCCTCCCGGGGCAGTACCGCCGCCCAAGCCTCCCGGGCGGACAGCTCATAGTGGCCCATGGCGCCCTGCATGACGGCGTGGTGAAAGACCTCGGCCTGGTCGGCGCCGTCCTGGCACCGAGCCTCGCGGTAGAGGATGCGCGGTGTCCTGGCGGTGGCAGGGGCTTCCCCGCGTGCGGTGTCGATATGACCCATGAAGGACTTCCTGCGATGATGAAGACGCCAAGAGACTACCGAAGCGGCGCTGCCGCGCCAATGCCTTACCGCGACAGCCACCGGATTCCCGCATGAACGACACCTCCGACGCCTTCGCCCTGACGCCGGTTGGGCACATCGAGAGCGACTACCCCGACAAGTTCGGGATTCCCCGCCAGCCGGGGCTCGCCGACGCCGCGCGAGCCCGCCTGGTGCTGCTGTCGCCCTTCGACGACCCGCTGGCAGTGCGCGGTCTGGAAGCCTTCAGCCACCTGTGGCTGACCTTCGTCTTCCACCTGAGTCCCGAGCGCTGGACGCCGCTGGTGCGCCCGCCACGCCTGGGCGGCAACGCCAAGGTCGGAGTGTTCGCCAGCCGCAGCACCCATCGCCCCAATCGCCTGGGGCTGTCGCTGGTCGAGCTCGAGAACATCGATACACGGGACGGCGTTTGCCTGACGCTGCGCGGCGCCGACCTGGTCGACGGCACCCCGGTGCTCGACATCAAGCCCTACCTGCCCTGGGCGGAAGCCCGCCCCGAAGCCCGCGCCGGCTTCGCCCCAGCCGCTCCGACCGCCCTGCCCGTAAGCCTCGCCCCGGCCGCCGAAGCGGCCCTGTGCGCCCGTCCCGACGGCGACTCGCTGCGCGCACTTATCCATCAGGTGCTGGCCCAGGACCCCCGCCCCGCCTATCGAAAGGGCGCCGAGGAGCGCGTCTATGGGGTGCGTCTGCGCGACGTGGACGTGCGCTTCCGGGCCGTGGTTGAAGGAAGTGGCATCGTGCAGCTACGAGTGCTTACGGTGGTCCCCTGCGAATAATGCCTTAGGGCGTCGTCATTCTCTGCATTCTCGGGTGGCTCATGATACACGGGCAGAATAGTCATCGATCGCCTTCTGGTACTGGCTGGGCGAGGCCCCGATATGGCGGCGAAAGAAGCGCGTGAAGTGGCCCTGCTCAGAAAATCCCAAGGTTTCAGACAAGTTACCCAGGGTGCCGGAGCGATTGTCGGATAGACCGCGAAACGCCATCTGCATCTTGCCGATATTGGCAAACATCTGCGGCGTCATGCCGGTGTTCTTCTTGAACAGGGTAAAGAAATGTGCGCGGGAAAGGCCGCACTGGCGGGCAATGCCCTCCATGTCGAGTTCCCCCTGGGGGTGGTCGAGGATGAACTGGCTTGCCTGGCGAATTCTTGCATCGTAGAAGTCGCTGGCAACCCCCACCCTCAGCCTGGCCAAGTGGCGCCAGTCGGAATGTTTCTCGGTGATGCCGATCATCAAATCACAAAGCAACTCTTCCAGCCTGTCCTGAGGCACCAGACCGAAACAGAACATGGCGTCGACCAGCAGGTCGGCATGGTGTCGCATGCGAGGCGAGAGTTCGATGCAGGGGGTGGAGAAGAAATCGGGTCGGCCACTTAATGCCAATCCCCGCTGCAAGGCCGCCAACCAACTCGGCTCGATATACAGCGCCAGGATCAGGGTATCGGCGGCACCACGCTGGTGGTCGTAGAAGTGAGGCTCCCAGGCGTTGATAAGCACCGCCGTCCTGTTGGTCAGCGGCAACCTGCGGTCACGCACCGAGAAGTAGGTATCCTCTCCGGAGACCTTGAGCAGTACATGGCATTCGGAATGGGCGTGGGGCACCAGCGAGTCGTCCATGTCCAGCAGGGCAACGCGACCAAACTCGCCATGCAAAATGCGATGGGCACTCGACATGACGTCCTCGTCAGTAGAATTGTAGGGTTGCTGGTTTAAGCCAGCGTACCATCTCTTCTCAGCCCCCCGGTCACAGCCAGACCAAAGTCGCACAATGAGCGGCCTGGCCTGCCGCCAATGCCAAGGCAACGACGCCGTCAGAGCGCATCACGCGATTTCCCGTGGTAGACCCGTACGATATCCGCTACCACGGCCAGGGCGATCTCGGCCGGGGTCTTGCTGCCAATGGCGAGGCCGATAGGCATATGGATCCGCTCGATCTCTACCTGGGACAGCCCTCCCGAGCGCATCAGCCGTGTGGCACGGGCATCCGAGGTCCGCTGTGAACCCATCACGCCGATGTAGAAGGCCTCAGTACGCACCGCCTCGATCATCGCCAGATCGTCGAGGCGAGGATCATGGGTCAGGGCCACCACGGCCGTCGCGGCATGGCATCCCCCCGCCGCGATGTAGGCCGAAGGCAATTGCGGTACAACCGTCACGCTCTCGACGTGGAACCCTTCGCGTGCCTCCGCGCGGGGGTCACAAACGATGACCTCATGACCCAACATCTTGGCGAAGCCGGCACAGGCCTCGGCCACCGGCGAGATGCCGGCCAGCAGCAAGCGCAACACGGGCCCGATACGGATGTCGACCGCCCCGGGGTGCCGTGCCACGCTCGGCCCTCCAGGCTCCTCATCATTATCGGCCCGAATGGTGCCGGACTCGAGATCGACCCGACGCTTCAGCCGGCGCTGTCCCGACAGAGCCAGTTGCAGCGCCTCGAGATGCGCCAGCCAGGCATCGTCGGCAGCGTGGTGCTCGATCAGCACCTCCAGTACCCCACCACAGGGCAGGGCGAGGCGTCGGCTCTCCTCGCGACTTTCGCCGTAGCGACGAAGGGTCACCGGTCGCTTGAAGTCGCCGGCGACGACTTCCTCGAGGAAGGCCTCCTCGACACAGCCACCGGATAGCGAGCCGACATACTGACCGTCGCGACGCGCCACTAGCATGGAGCCCGGCCCACGGGGCGCCGAGCCATAGGTCGAGAGCACGGTGCATAGCCAGATGGGGTGGCCATCACGGACCCAGGCCAGCGCCTGGGTGATCACCTGGGTATCGAGGTCGTGCATCACTCCCCCCTCCTGCTCCACCGCTCTCAGTCTGCGACCTGGGTCTTCTCTGCCTCGGGATCGAGCGTCTTCTCGCCCAGTAGCAGGGAGACCGCAATCCCACAGACCAGTGCCCAGAAAGGAGCGCTGATTCCCAGCAGGGTGATGTTACTCATCGCCACCACCAGCGCCACAAAGGCACCGATCTGATGGCCACGATGTCGGGAGAAGGCATGCTGAAAGGCCGCCAACAGCACGCCGATCATCGCCAGGCCGGCCACGCTGCCGATCAGGGCGCTGGGCAACGCCAGGATGACGGGCACCGCCGCACCGGCAAACAGGCCGAAGGCACAGAACAGCACGCCGTTCACCAGGGTGGCACCATAGCGCGCACTCTTGTCATCGCCGGCCTGCTCGGAGGAGCAGATGGCCGTCATTGGTCCGGCGATGTTGGCGTTATGCCCACCGAGGAGTCCCGCGAGCATGCCGCCGATACCGCTGATGATGGTCATGGCATTGACCGGGGGACGGTAAGACTCGGCCAGCAGCACCCCGGTGGCCTGGGCATTCTCGGCCCCGATCACTAGTGCTGCCAGCGGTACGGAGATCGCCAGGAAGGCCCCCAGAGTAAAGCTCGGTGCGGTGAACTGCGGCGCGACGAAGGCGATATCCACGTCGGCGGGTTGCACGGCGCCCATCGCCACCGCGACGCCGAGGCCGACCACCGCCGCCACCAGCATCGGTGGCACCACCTTGATGAAGCGCGAGCTGAGGAAGAAGGTCACCACCGCCGTACCGGCGATCCACGGGGCTGCGCCCACCGAGTTCACCGCGCCGATGCCGAAGCGGATCAAGGCGCCAGCGATCATCGCCATGACGATGGGCATCGGCAGCCAGCGCATGATGCGCCCGACTACCCCGCTCACGCCTAGCGCCAGCACGATCGCCCCGCTCATGATGAAGGCGCCGACCGCCTCGCTGAAGGGAATCGTCGCCAGGGCGGTGATCATGATCGCCGCCCCGGGAATCGAGTAGGCGCCGGTGATCGGCTGACGATAGCGCAAGGCCATGATCAGGCTGATCAGGCCACCCAGGAAGTAGATGGCGAACAGCCAGGCCACGGTCTGGCCATTGCTCAGGTTGCCGGCCTCGGCGGCACTGATCACGATCAGCGCCGGCCCCGAGCAACCGAACAGCGCCGCGACGATGCCCGCGCTGATCGACTTGGCGGTGAAGGCCCGTCCCAGGTCCTCCAATAGTAGGCGTTTGCTGGAGGGAGTGGCCGCTGACGTGGGGCCTGCCCGATTATCGTCGTGTACTTGCATGCGATATCTCCAAGAGGTTGTTGTTGTATCACGGACCGACGATCACTCTCCGGTGAACACGGCCTTGCGCTTGCCATGGAAGGCTTCGACACCTTCACGGAAGTCGCGGGAGGAGCGCAGCCGGCTGTAGCAGTGGCCTTCCATCTCGATCGCCACCGAAAGCGGCGCATCCTCGTTGTCGTTGATCAGGCGCTTGGCGGTGCGCTGGGCAAGCGGCGAGAAGCCACGCAGTTCATCCACCAGGGCCTGGGTGGCACTTTCGAGTTGATCGTCGGGGACGCACTCGGTGGCGATACCCCATTCCAGCGCTTGGTGACCGCTAATACGTTTGGCGCGCATCACCATGTGCTTGGTACGGGCGATGCCGATGATCTTCTGCAATCGGGCCGAGCCACCGGACCCAGGGATCTGTCCCAGTTTCTGCTCCGGCAGCGCGTAGAGCGTGGTCTCGGAGGCGATGCGGAAATCGCAGGCCAGCGACAGTTCGAAGCCGACGCCGAAGGTGTAGCCACGGTTGGCGACGATCACCGGCTTCGAGCAGCGCGCGGGAGCGGCCACGTTGTCGGCAAGCTTCGAGACATGCTCCGGTGAGGCCTCGAGGAACCCCTTGATGTCGCCGCCGCTGGAGAAGTGCTCGCCCTCGGCACGCAGCACGATCACACGCACGCCGTCATGTGCATCCAGCGCCTCGAACACGCGGCGCAACTCGTCGCGCTGGGGCATCGAGATCACGTTGAGCGGTGGATGGCCGAGGATGATGTCGGCACGCTCGGCCTCGGCGTCGACCTGGACCCTGAAGCCGTCGAAGTCGCTGGCCAGGATGGTGTTCACGTCGGTGATAGTCATGTCTTGGTTCCTTGTCGGTTTGCTGATTAGTGGGGTTGTGCGCTGGGGGTATCCTGTGCGCGCAGCACGCGGCGCAGGATCTTGCCCACCGGGGACTTGGGAATCTCGTCGACGAAGACGTAGCGCCGCGGGCGCTTGAAGCGCGCCAGGCCGGAATCGACGCAGTGCCGGTCGAGTTCGCCCTCGTCGATGGCTTGCCGGGCTTTGACGAAGGCGGTGACCACCTCACCCCACTGCTCGTCGGCCAGCCCCACCACCACGACCTCTTCCACCTGAGGGTGCACCGAGAGCACATTCTCGATCTCCACCGGGCTGACGTTCTCGCCGCCGGTGATGATCAGATCATCGACCCGGCCGGTGACGAAGAGGTCGCCATCGGCGTCGAAGTAACCGGTGTCGCTGGTGAAGTACCAGCCCTCCTTGAGCGCCTTGCGGTCGGCATCGGGGCGGTGCCAGTAGCCCTGGAAGGCCTCGTCGCCGGCCATATCGGCGATGATTTCGCCCTCTTCCCCCACGCCCAGGATCTCGTCCGGCGACTCGGCGCCCACCCGGACCACCCGGATGCGTTGGTTGAGCGCAGGCCGACCCGATGACCCCGGCTTGTCACTGGTCCGCTGGTCGATGGTGAAGGTATAGATCTCGGAGCTGCCGTAGTGGTTGACGAACAGGCTGGGCTTAAAGGCTTCCTGAACACGGGCCATCAGCCCCGCACTCATCGGCGCGCCGGCGAAGCCCAGCTTGTCGACGCTGGCTACCCGTGATGGCGAGAACTCGGGGTGCTCGATGAGCATGTGATACAGGGTCGGCACCAGATAGAGGTTGGTGACGCCCTCACGCTCGATGGCGTCCAGCGTTGCCGCAGGATCGAACTTCGGCACGCAGACGAAGTGGCCGTCGATCAGCGCCATCGACAGCAGCGAGCGCACGCCCATGGTGTGATAGAGCGGCATCACGCCGAGGGTGCACTCGTCATGGCGATAGAGGTTCTGGGCCACATGGGCCAGCGCTGCGGTGCGCTCGGCGCGATGCAAGCGTGGCACGCCCTTGGGCTTGCCGCTGGTGCCCGAGGTGTAAAGCATCAGCGAGACATCCTCGGCGCCGGCACGTAGCACCAGCTCACCTTCCACACCGAGCAGGGCGTCGAAGTCATGAGCGCCGATGTCCTCGACCTCTCCGGCAATGATGCGCGGCAGCCGCTGCGCCTCGGGACAGCTGTTCACCGCTTCGGCCACCGAAGCGTCATAGGCGACTGCCTTGACCTCGGCATCCTCGATGCAGTAACTCAGATCCCGGGCCGTGGATCGCCAGTTGAGGGGGGTGACCACGATCCCGGCGAACTGGCAGGCCCAGTGCAGGGTCGCCATCTGCCAGCGATTCTGCATCACCACCAGCAGGCGATCCCCCTTGGCCAGGCCAATCGCCTCAAGGCTCCTGGCGACACTCTGGATATCGGCGAACCACTCGGCATAGGTCTTGCGAAACTCGCCATCGGACATGGCGATCGCCCGAGGGCGACGTTCCACCGAGGCAAGAAAACTGCGACCAAGATCAAACATCGTTGTTCTCCAGTTGACTGTCGGGCACGGCCGCCTCGCGGCGCGTCCGAGCCACTTCGAGTACCGCCTGGACCATGCCGGTATAGCCGGTGCAACGGCACAGATGACCCGACAGCATGTCGCGCACCTGGGCCTCGCTGGGGTCGGCCACACGGTCCAGGAACTCCTCGCAGGACATCAGAATGCCTGCGGTGCAGAAGCCGCACTGCAGGGCGTGATGACGCCGGAACGCCTGTTGCAGATCGGAAAGGCCCTCCTCTCCTGCCAGCGACTCGACGGTGTCGAGCCGCCGCCCCTCGGCCTGTACCGCGAGCATCAGGCAGCTGCGGCTGGCGCGACTATCGACGCGCACCGTGCAGGCCCCGCACACGCCGTGCTCGCACCCCACGTGCGTGCCGGTGGCCCCCAGTTCGTGGCGCAGGAAGTCACACAGCTGGGTACGGGGCTCGGCGTAGCCGCTGCGCTCGCGGCCATTGAGAGTCAGGGTCACGCGAATGCGCTGGTCAGCCTTGGCGTGCATGGGCGATCTCCTCGTCACCTGGCCCACCGGCGATCAACTGCCGGCCGAGCTCACGGATCAACTGGCGGCGATAGGCCGCCGTGGCATGGGCATCGTCCTCGGCGCCCAAGGACCAGGCGAGGGTGTTTAGGGCCTCACCCGGGTCCTCGTGGCGGGCGAGCTCGCGACACACTGGACGGTCGGCGACGCCGCCCACGCCGAGGACGACTCGGTCGCTGTCGACCACCCCCGCCAGCGCGACGATTGCGAAATCGCCATGGCGCATGGCCACTTCCTGGAAGCGGTACTCCGCGTCCGGCCTCGCCAGGGGGAAACGCACCTCGGTGATCAGCTCGTCCTGACGGCGATCGGTGGTCAGTACGCCCTGGAAGAAGTCTCGGGCCAGGACTCGGCGCGACTTGCCGCGTCGGTTCTCGAGCACCACCTCACCACCCAGGGTGGCCAGACACAGCGGCAACTCGGCGCTGGGATCGGCGTGGGCGATCGAACCGCATACCGTGCCGCGGTTACGGGTCTGCCAATGGCCGATCCAGGGCATTGCCTGCGCCAGCAACGGGACCGCTTCGGCGAGGCCGAGGTACTCGAGTAGTTCGGCCTGAGTCACCCCGGCGCCCACCGCTAGATGATCGTCACGCCGCTCGATGTAGTGCAGGTCCTCGATACCGGCGATATCGATCAGCCACTTAGGCTGCGCCAGGCGCATGTTGAGCACCGCCATCAGCGACTGCCCCCCGGCGATCAGTCGAGCATCGTCCCCGGCCTCATGCAGTCGTTCGCAGGCCTCGCGACGGCTTGACGGGCGCAGATAATCGAAAGCAGCAGGTTTCATGAGCGACCTCCCCGGCCGGTGAGCAGGATCTTGAGGCGCTGCCACAGCGACGGCCGTGGTGCGGCGCCGCCCATGCGCTGGGCCAGGCGCGCGAAAATCTGGCCAATGATCATCCTCGAGGCGCTTTGCAGCATGCGCCCGCCCACCGAGGCAACCTTGCCGCCCACGGTGGCGTCGTAGTCATAGTCGAGTCGCGTCTGGCCGCCCTCGATCTCGGTCAGCCGAATCCGCGCACTGCCCTCTGCCGAGCCCATGGCGCTGGTGCCGGCCCCGGAGAGCCGCAGGCCGTGCGGGGGGTCGAGGTCGGAGAGCGCCACCCGCGCATCGAAACGCGCCCGGATCATCCCCACGCCGACGGTGACATCGGCGCGGTAGGCGTTCTCGCCGGTAAGTTCCAAGGCATGGCAGCCAGGAATGATCGCCTGCAGGGTCTCGGGATCGAGCAGGGTGTCGAAGACCGCCTGAGGGCTGCCCGGCAGCGTCACCGAGTCGCTGGCGGTGAGCCGCGAGCCGCCACCGGCTGCGGGCGCCATCTGATCCTCGCCCACTCCTTGGGGCCGCGGAGGCTCCTCGATGCCGATCAGAGTGCGCACCTTGGACGGCGTCAGCGGCAGCTCGATGTCCGCGATACCCAGCGCGTCGGCCACGGCATTGGCGATGCACACCGGGGTGCTCATGTTGTTGCCCTCGCCGACCCCCTTGGCACCCAGCGGGGTGAACGGCGACGGCGTCTCCCTGTGCAGGATCAGTGGTTCAGGCACCTCGACGCTGGTCGGGACCAGGTAGTCGGCGAAGGTGCCGGATTGGAAGCTGCCATCGTCGCCGTAGGCAAACTCCTCCATCAGTGCCGCACCGAGTCCCTGAGCGAAGGCTCCGCGCACCTGGCCATCGACCAGGTCCGGATTGAGCAGGCGGCCGGCGTCATGCAGGGTGACGTAACGATCGAGGGTCACCCTGCCGGTGATGCGGTCGACCTCCACGCCGCAGTAGTCGAAGATGAAGCCGTAGCAGAGCGAGCTGTTGATACGATCGTCATCGTCCGGCGCTTCGAGCTGAGGCGGCGACCAGAAGGCCGTCTCGCGCAACCCGCCCGGCTCGCCCTCGGGCAGGGTGCCCGGCGCCCAGTGCGTGGCGCCGGCCAGGCGGCCGAAGGGCATCGTCAACTCGCTACCGTCCACCCTCACCTGTCCTTCGGCGAAGCGGATGCGTGCGGCCTCCACCTGCCACTGGGCGGCGGCGATGCCGGCCAGGCGATCGCGCACCTTCATCGCCGCCTGGTAGACGGCGCCGGCCACGGCGCCGGAGAAGCGGCTGGAGTAGTTGCCCGAGGCGATCGACCAGGCATCCTTGCCGGTATCGAGCTCGACGTTGACGCGGATCGACTCCAGCGGCACCCCGAGCACCTCGGCGATCACCTGGGCGACCACAGTGCGGTGCCCCTGCCCTTGGGGTGTCGAGGAGACATGGGCGCTGACGTCGCCTAGCGGACCGACGCTGATCGTGGCGGTGCTTACCGCCCCGTTCTTGGGGCCGGCCTTGCGCCGTTCCTCGGGCGTCATGGCGGTGGTGATGTAGCCCATGTTGGAGATCGACGGCTCCACCGCCACGGTGTAGCCGATGCCGTAGAGTCGACCTCCACGTCGTGCTGCATCGCGGCGCGCCAACAGCTCGTCCAACCCGCCGTCACGAACGCCTTGCTCTACCGAGGCGGGATAGTCGCCTGAGTCGAGCAACGCCCCGGCCGCGGCACGGTAGGGGAAGCTCCCGGACGGCACCAGGTTGCGGCGGATCACCTCGAGAGGGTCCAGCTCGAGCTCCACGGCGATGCGCTGCATCAGCCGCTCGAGGGCGAAGTAAATCTGGGGGCCACCGAAGCCACGGTTGAGGCCGGTGGGCGTCTTGTTGGTCAGCGCCACCCGGTTGCGCACCTGGAGATGTTCGATGGCGTAGGCACCTGTCAGGTTGCCGTGCATGCGATAGAAAGTCGCCGGCTCCGGTGCCCGCAGGTAAGCGCCACAGTCATCGATCTGGTCCCAACGCATCGCGGTGACCCGGCCATCACCGGTCACCGCCGCCTCGATCTCGGTGACGCGATTGGTGGCCGAGGAGGCCCCCTGGAGATGCTCGAGACGATCCTCCACCCACTTGACCGGAGCGCCTGCCTTGCGCGCGGCCAGGCCCATCATCACCACATAGGGGAAGACCCCCTGCTTGATGCCGAAGCTGCCACCGGAGTCCGGTGGGGTGCGCAAGCGAAGACGGTTGCCGGGCACATTGAGTGCACGTGCCATCACCGAGTGCAGTGCGTAGGGGCCCTGAAAGTTGGAGAGCACGTCATAACTGGCACTGGCCGGTTCATACTCGGCGAGGACTGCATAGCACTCCATCGGCGTGCAGGAGCTGCGCGGCACGCATACCTTGAGCGAGACCCGATGCTCGGCCTCGGCAAAGGCCCGCTCGGGATCGCCATAGCGGAAGTGGCGCTCGCTGACCACGTTGCTTCCCACTGACTCGTGGAGCAGTGGAGCGTCTTCGGCGACGGCCATTTCGGTGTCCACCGCGACAGGCAAGATCTCGTACTCGACGCGTATGGCCTCCAGGGCATCCTCGGCAAGGTAACGGCTCTCGGCCATCACAACGGCAACCGGCTCGCCGACATGGCGCACCTTGTCGACCGCCAGGCACCAGTGCTCCATGGGCTGGCGCACACCAACCGGAAACGGCCGCGCCCAGCGCTTGATGTCTTCTCCGGTGAGCACCTCGTGCACGCCACTCATGGCCAGCGCGGCTGACGCATCCACCTGGAGCAGGCGTGCATGGGCATGGGGCGAGCGCAATACCGCGGCGTGCAGAGTGCCTGGCGCCACCGCCAGGTCGTCGGCATATCGGCCGTGCCCACGCAGCAGAGCATCGTCCTCGACACGCTGCTGCCGCCGGCCAATCCGGCCCGACTGCCCCTCCCATCTGGTCGGCTCGAAAGTGTTCATTCACCTCTCCACGATGGCCTTGTCGGATTCGGTTGCCATCTGGAGAGGAGTCTAAGGAGCTATGCATCACTCGGCCTTGCCCGACGGGCTGGAGTTTGGCCCGAGCATCGGCTGATTTACCCGAGAGTCTGAATTGCGACCAAAGAATAAGAGGCTGGAACCGGCCTGCAGACACCGTCAGAACGCAGGAAGGCGGCCCGAGGGCCGCCTTCCCATGACCGCTTCGCGAACTCGCGAACTCGCGAATTCAGTCGAAGTCGACGCCGATCCGCTTGCCCACTTCTTCATAGGCCTCGATCACGCCGCCCAGGCCCTGGCGGAAGCGATCCTTGTCGAGCTTCTCGCGGGTCTCGGCGTCCCACAGGCGACAGCCATCCGGGGAGAATTCGTCACCCAGCACGATCTGGCCCTTGAACAGTCCGAACTCGAGCTTGTAGTCGACCAGCAGCAGGTTGCCGTCGGCGAACAGTTGCTTGAGCACCTCGTTGACCTTGAAGGTCAGCGCCTTCATCTCGGCCAACTGCTCCGGCGTCGCCCAGCCGAAGGTCTCGGCCAGGGATTCGTTGATCATCGGATCGTGGAGGGCGTCGTTCTTGAGGAACAGCTCGAAGGTCGGCGGATTGAGCTCGCTGCCCTCCTCCACGCCGAGGCGCTTGACCAGGCCCCCGGCAGCGATGTTACGCACCACGCACTCCACCGGCAGCATGTCCATGTTCTTGACCACGCATTCGGTATCGGAGCGCAGTCCCTCGAAGTGGGTCGGGATGCCCGCGGCCTCGAGCTTGCCCATGATGAAGGCGTTGAAGCGGTTGTTGACCTTGCCCTTGCGCGCCAGCGACTCCATGCGCTCGCCGTCGAAGGCGCTGGTGTCATCGCGGAAGTGCAGGATCAGGCGATCCGGGTCGTCGGTGGCGAAGACGGACTTGGCCTTGCCGGCGTAGAGTTCTTGACGCTTTTCCATGGGGAGCCTCCACAGGCAACTGTCAGATGGAATTCTGGAATCTCAGGTGATCGCCTGCCAGTCCAGCCCCTGGTCCTGGGCCGCCACCGTCAGGCGTGAATCGTCGCCATCGAGCAGGGGCGACAGGGCCGCCAGCGCCAGCTCGGGGCGATTGTTGTGTTCGGAAAGGTGCGAGCAGACGATGTGCTGCAGGCGATCCAGCCCCAGGCGCTGCAGCAGCCAGGCGGACTGGCCATTGGCCAGGTGCCCCCAGCGGCCGCCGACGCGCCGCTTGAGGCTGGGCGGATAGGGGCCGGTCTCGAGCAGGTGAACGTCGTGGTTGCACTCGAGGATCAGGGCATCGCACCCCTGGAAGGCCTCGACGACATGCTCGCTGGGGTGACCCAGGTCGGTGAGCAGGCCCAGCCGGCGCCCGGCGGCGCCCAGGCGGAACTGCACCGGCTCGCGAGCATCGTGGGGCACGGTGACCGGATCGATCTCGATGCCCTTGACGCTGAAGCGCGCCTGGGGCGTGATCCAGTGCCGGTGGGGCACCTCGCCGAGCTTGCCCGCCAGCCAGGTGCCGGGCGTGAGATACACCGGCACGCCATGTCGCCGCGCCAGGGGACCGACCCCACGCACATGGTCACCGTGCTCGTGGGTCACCAGCACGGCGTCGAGCTGGCGGGGATGGAGATCGAAGCGGGCCAGGCGACGCTCGGTCTCCTTGAGGCCGAAGCCGCAGTCGACCAGCAGCCGCGTCTCGCCATCGCTGACCAGGGTGGCATTGCCCTTGCTGCCGCTGCCCAGGGAGGCGAAATGCAGCCGCCCCGGAGGGACCTCCCTGGCCGAGACCTCCGTCATCAGCCCAGCAGGCCCGCCAGCCGCTCGAGCAGCTCGCGCCGATCCTCGGCGGTGAGCTCGCGATCGTCCGCGGAGCGGGCATGCAGCACGGTACGCTCGGGCCCCACGGCCTCCAGCGACAGACGGATGCGCTGGGGATCCTCGCCGCCGAAGCTGGTCAGGGTCTCCCACATGCCCTCGCTGCGCGCGCTCAGCGTCAGGTAGTCGACCAGGAAGACATGCGCGTCGACATCCTGCTCGAGCAGCTCGCGGCGTCCTTCCAATGCGAAATCCGCTTCGAGCTGATAGCTGAGCTCGGCCCAGGTGCGTTCCAGGTCGAAGGGCAGCTCCAGGCGCCATTCGCCGGCCTGCTGGGTGAGCAGGGGACGGGGACGATCCTCGGGGCGCTGAACTGCCAGCGAGGAAGCACTGGCGGTGGCGCCGCGTGCCTCGAAGCGACGCTGCAGGGCGCGCAGGCAGCCTTCCTGGGGGCCCCCGCCCTGCTCGCAGCGCAGCTCGCTGGCACCGCTCTGCAATCCGGGGCGAACGCTGAAGCGTGCCTGGTCGGTGACCAGCAGCCCGGCATCGGCGTCGCGGCGAGTCACCGCCAGGTTGCGCTCGGCCACGAAATCCTCGAGCTCCGACCACACCACGCCGGGTTCGGCGCCCACCACCAGCCAACGCTGGTTGCCGACTTCGCGCATGGCGACACCGCCGGCTTCCACGCCGCTGCCGGCGCCCATGGCACGAGGCGGCGGCACCCGAAACTCATCGCCCTGTGAGACGAAGGCGCCCTGCGCCTTGGGCACCGGCATGGCATCGCGATAGCGACGGTTATCACGGCTATCGGGCAATACCAGGGGCGCGCTCGGCTCGGCCTCGGCGTAATCGACGCCTCGGTCGTCGTAATAGCCATCGCGGGCACAGCCGGCCAGGGCCAGCGCCGCCACGAGCGGCATCCATTTCAGCGCAGAGCTCATGCGTCCACCTTGCTCAAGTTGTCCAGGTTGCGGCGCCGTGCACCGCTCAATCGTCGATCACACCGGCCAGCTGCAGGGCCTCGCTGACGGTGGAGTGGTATTTCTCGGAGAGCCAGGTCAGCGGCAGGCGAATGCCCGCCTCGGCCAGCCCCATGCGGTTGAGGGCCCACTTGACGGGAATCGGGTTGGCCTCGATGCCCAGGTTGGTGTGCAGCGGCATCAGGCGAGTATTGATCTGGTGAGCCTTGTCGGCTTCACCGGCGACCGCGGCGGCGCACAGCTCGTGCATGGCGCGGGGAGCGACGTTGGCCGTCACCGAGATATCGCCGTGGCCGCCCATCAGCATGAAGTCGCAGGCGGTGCCGTCGTCGCCGGAATAGAGCATGAAGTCGCTGCCCTTGAGTCGGGCGATCAGGTCCTCTGCCCGCTCCAGGTTGCCGGTGGCATCCTTGAGGCCGACGATATTATCCACCTCGGCCAGCCGCAGCACGGTCTCGTTGTAAAGATCCGAGCAGGTGCGTCCCGGCACGTTGTAGAGAATCACCGGCAGGTTGCTGCCCTCGGCCACGGCCTTGAAGTGCTGGTAGAGGCCTTCCTGGGTGGGCTTGTTGTAGTAGGGGCAGACCGACAGGCAGTAGTCCGCCCCCACCTCGCTGGCGTAACGCGCCAGTTCCACCGCCTCGGAGGTGGCATTGGCGCCGGTGCCGGCGATCACCGGGATGCGCCCGCCGACCTCCTCGACCACGGCACGGATCACGTCGAAGTGCTCGGCGAACGACATGGTGGTCGGCTCGCCGGTAGTGCCCGCCGCGACGATGGCATCGGTGCCGTTGTCCAGATGGAAGTTGACCAGGGCCCGCAGGGCCTCCCAGTCGATATCGCCATTGACCTTCATCGGTGTCGCCAGCGCGACGATGCTACCCGTGATCATCCTCTTCTTGTCCTCTCGCTACCTGCCGGACGACCGCAGCGCCTCGGTCGCCATGGGATACCCGCTTTCACCCGCGGGCTCGATGCCAAGGGTCAAATGGTACTCAGGGCTCGAGAGCCTGTACAGCGGCGACTTTACAGTCGCCGGCGGGTTGCGTGTAATCGTTCCCTTCATTCCCCCCGATTGGAGACATGCCCATGAGCGTCAGCCTCGGCCAGCCGGTGCCCGACTTCACCGCCACCGCCACCGGCGATACCACCCTGAGCCTCTCGGAACTGCGCGGTCGCCAGGTAGTGGTCTATTTCTATCCCAAGGCCAGCACGCCCGGCTGTACCACCGAGGGCGGCGACTTCCGCGACCGCAAGGATGACTTCGACGCCGCCAACACGGTGATCGTCGGCGTCTCCCGGGACGGCATCCGCGCCCAGGAGAACTTCAAGGCCAAGCAATCCTTCAACTTCACCCTGCTCTCCGACAAGGACGAGGTGGTGTGCAAGCTGTTCGACGTGATCAAGCTCAAGAAGCTCTACGGCAAGGAGCACCTGGGGATCGAGCGCAGCACCTTCCTGATCGACGCCGACGGCAAGCTGGCTCGCGAATGGCGCAAGGTGAAGGTCAAGGGGCACGCCGACGAGGTGCTGGCGGCCGCCCAGGCGCTGCACGGCGGCCAGTGAGGCACGACGCACGGCAGGCATGAGCGCCCGCCGGCGGACCCTGAGGCCGCCGACATGGCGGCCTCAGGACTCTTCCATCGCCTCGGGCTGGGTGGCCGCCTCCTCCTGGCGATGCTGCTGGATGCCCCGGGGCCAGGCGTAGACCAGCGCCTTGAGCAGGGTAGCCAGCGGGATGGCGAAGAAGATCCCCCAGAATCCCCAGACGCCACCGAAGAACAGCACCGCCAGGATGATCGACACCGGATGCAGGTTCACCGCCTCGGAGAACAGCACCGGTACCAGGACGTTGCCATCCAGCGCCTGGATCACGCCGTAGGCGATCAGCACATAGAGGAACTGCTCGCCTACACCGAAGTGGAAACCGGCCACCGCCGCTACCGGCACCGTCGCCACCGCGGCGCCGATGTAGGGCACCAGCACCGACAGCCCTACCAGCACCGCCAACAGCGCCGAATAGGGCAGGCCGAAGAAGGCGAAGGTGAAGAACGCCACGGTACCGACGATCACGATCTCGGTAACCTTGCCGCGCACGTAGTTGGCGATCTGGGCGTCCATCTCCTGCCACACCCGCGTCATCAGCCCGCGCCGGCGCGGCAGCAGCGACACCGCGAAGCCCACCAGCCGATCCCGATCCTTGAGCATGAAGAACACCAGGATCGGCACCAGCACCAGGTAGACGATCAGCCCCACGATATTGCCCAGCGAGGCCAGCGACAGCGACAGCGCCCGCTGGCCGAGCTGGGTCACCTCGCGGCCGGCCATGCCCACCCAGTTCTGGATCTGGTCCGGGGTGATCAACTGCGGATAGCGGGTCTGGAGGTTGTCGAGCAACTGCTGGCCGCTGGCGAACATCCTCGGCGTCTCCTGCACCAGGTTGACCAGCTGGGTCCAGATCAGCGGCAGCAGGATCAGCGCCATGGCCAGCAGCACGCCGATGAAGGCCAGGTAGACCAGCATCACCGCCAGGAAATGCGGCACGCGGCGGCGGGTCAAGGCATTGACCCCGCCCTGCAGCAGGAAGGCGATGACCAGGGCAGTGAGGAACGGCGCGAGCATCCTGCCCAGCCAGATCACCACCGCGAAGCCCACCACCAGGACCACCAGCAGGATCACCGCCTCCTCGTCGGAGAGGTAATGGTCGACCCAGCCGCGCAGTACCGATCTCAGCGTCATCGGGACGCCTCCCCAGCCTTGAGGATCCAGTAATGGTAGACCTCGCCCCGCTCCTCTCTGGCCGGCATTTCGTGCCCGCTCTGGGCGATGAAGGTTTCGAAGTCGCGCCAGGAGCCGGCATCGGTGGCCATCACCTCCAGCACCTGGCCGGGGGCAAGGCGCGACAGCGCCTGCTTGGCCTTGAGCAAAGGCAGCGGACAGGGAAGTCCCCGTGCATCGAGGACGTCGTCGGGTTGCACAGCCATGATGTCTCCCGGGAGAATGCCTGAGGCATGCCGACGCGGCAGTCGCCGCATGTGGCATGATTGCCTGCGATTTAAAGGCACTTTCCCCCCCGAATCAATGTCGGAGGGATTCCGCTCCCGCTCGCGCCCGACGAGGATGACCATGCTGCGTCGACTCCTGCCCTGCCTGCCCGCCCTCGCTCTATGCCAGGCATTGAGCGCTTCGGCCTTCGACCAGGAGCTGGCACTCGATCTCCCCAACCGGGCGACGACCACCTCGGCCTTCGACGAGCAGCCGACCTTCGAGCTACCGAGCCTGGTCAGCGGCAGCACCCAGGCGGTGAGCGGCGAGGAGGTCCGGCTGGGCCGGGCCTGGCTGCGCCAGTTCCGCGCCCACGCCCCGCTATGGCAGGATCCCATCGCCGCCGACTACCTGGCCTCGCTGGTGGCGCGACTACTGCCCTACAGTCACGTCGGCGGCATCGACCCGGTGATCACTCTGGTCGCCAGCGAGCGCCTCAACGCCTTCGCCGTGCCCGGCGGCGTGATCGGCGTCAATGCGGGGCTGTTCGCCTTCGCCGAGGGCGAGGCCCCGCTGGCCTCGGTGCTCGCCCACGAACTCGGCCATCTTTCTCAGCGCCACTTCGCCCGCGGCCAGGCGCGCGCCGAGCAGACCCGCATCCCGGCCATGGCGGCCATGCTCGCCGGCATGCTGATCGCCGCAGGCGGCGGCGGCGACGCCGGTATCGCCGCCGCCATGGGCTCGCAGGCCGCGCTCGTGCAGGATCAACTGGCCTATTCGCGACGCTTCGAACGCGAGGCCGACCGGCTGGGCCTGCAGACCCTGGCCGACGCCGGCTACGACCCCCAGGCCATGGTCGAGATGTTTCGCACCATGCAGCACATGGTCGCCCTGCAGGGCGGTAATCCGCCGGAATTCCTGCTCACCCACCCGATGACCGAATCGCGTATCAGCGACGCCCAGGCGCGGGTAGCCCAGCTCTCCGTCACCTCGCCGCGGCACGACGACATCGAATTCCAGCTGGTGCGTGCCCGGGCCCTGCTGGCCATCCACGATCAGGCCCCCCGTCAGGCGCAGACAAGACTGGCCCGAGGCGGCGCGCCGGAGTCGGCCCGGCGCTACCTGACGGCGCTGATCGATGCCCAGGAAGGCCGCACCGATGCCGCGCTCTCGACCCTGGACGCCCTGGCCTCGCAGCTGCCGGATCTGGCCCTGATCCCGGCATCCGCCGCCAAGGTGGCGCTTGACGCAGGACGAGTGGACGACGCTATCGATCGCAGCCGACACCAGCTGCGGCTGATGCCCGGCTACGTCCCGGCCAGCCTGCTGCTGGGCGAGGCCCTGCTGCAGCGCGATCCCGACGACGCCTACCGGATACTGCGTGAGCTGGCCGCCCGGCGACCGGAGGATCCGCAGGTGTTCACGCTGCTGGCCGAGGCCGCCGGGCGCAGCGGCCACCGTGCCTGGGGACACCTGGCCCGCGCCGAACAGCTGCAGCTGACCGGCCACATCGACCGCGGCATCGAGCAGCTCGACGTGGCCAAGGAGGTCGCCGAGGAAAGCGGCGATGCCAACGCCCTGGCCAAGGTCGAGCAGCGCCGCGAGGCCTTCGTCGGCTATCGGGAGACGATGGAGGACTTTCGCTGACAGCTGACAGCTGACAGCTGGAAGCTGGAAGCTGGAAGCTGGAAGCTGGAAGCTGGAAGCTGGAAGCTGGAAGCTGGAAGCTGGAAGCTGGAAGCTGGAAGCTGGAAGCTGGAAGACAGCATGAACCCCGCCATCATCGGGTCAAGGGTTTTCTTCCAGCTTCAAGCTTATGACTTCAAGCTCCGGGCGAAGCCCGGCGGGCGCTCTTCCAGCTCCCGGCGACGCCTAGCGATTGAACTCGAGCATCCGCGTGAGCGGCTTGAGCGCCGCCTGACGCAGCTCGTCGCCAACGTGGATCTCACCTTCGCCCTCGCGCAGCGCGCTGGCCAGGTTGTCCAGGGCATTCATCGCCATCCACGGGCAGTGGGCGCAGCTCCTGCAGGTGGCACCGTTGCCGGCAGTGGGCGCCTCGAACAGGGTCTTCTCGGGCACCGCCTGCTGCATCTTGAAGAAGATGCCGCGGTCGGTGGCCACGATCAGTTCCTCGTTGGGCAGCGCCTTGGCGGCATTGATCAGCTGCGAGGTAGAGCCCGCGACGTCGGCCAGCTCGACCACCGAGGCCGGCGACTCGGGATGCACCAGCACCGCGGCATCGGGATACAGGCCCTTGAGGTCCTCGACGCCCTTGGCCTTGAACTCCTCGTGAACGATGCAGGCCCCGTCCCACAGCAGCATGTCGGCACCGGTCTGCTTCTGGATATAGCCGCCAAGATGCTTGTCCGGCGCCCACAGGATCTTCTCGCCGCGTGCCTTCAGGTGCTCGATCACGTCCACCGCAATCGACGAAGTCACCACCCAGTCGGCACGCGCCTTCACCGCCGCCGAGGTATTGGCGTAGACCACCACGGTGCGGTCGGGATGCTGGTCGCAAAAGGCACTGAACTCGTCGGCCGGGCAGCCCACGTCCAGCGAGCAGGTCGCCTCCAGGGTGGGCATCAGCACGCGCTTCTCCGGCGAGAGGATCTTGGCCGTCTCGCCCATGAAGCGTACGCCCGCCACCACCAGGGTGTCGGCGGGATGACGGGCGCCGAAGCGCGCCATCTCCAGCGAATCCGCCACGCAGCCGCCGGTTTCCTCGGCGAGCTGCTGGATGGCATCGTCGGTGTAATAGTGGGCCACCAGCACGGCGTTGTTGGCCGCGAGCAGACGCTTGATCTCCTCGATGCGGGCCTGATCCTCGGCGGGAATACGCGTGGGGCAATAGGAACGTGCCAGCTGCTCACGCAGCTCGGCGCGGGAAGTCATGATCGTCATCGTGTCTACCACTGTGACCGGCAGGGGCTCCCCCTGCATTGCACCAGGTGCCAACGCACGTGCGCTCCGCACGCCGCGACACACCCGTGGGTCAACCGTCGCGTCTACCGCCGTGGCCGACCCGTCTCCATTCTAGCCGGAACGCGCGCGCCGCGCCCGCACCGTGCAAGAAAAATGACAGCCCTCGATCATGACGCCGTCATGATCCCCTTGCAAGGCCCGCGGCCGGCCGAGTCGTCGACCGCTCACGCATGAAAAACGCCCCTGCCTCGGGGAGGCAGGGGCGTCGAATCTGGTGGGTCGTGTAGGATTCGAACCTACGACCAATTGGTTAAAAGCCAACTGCTCTACCAACTGAGCTAACGACCCGTGATGCATGGCGGCTCAGTCGCCATGAATCCAGGTTCGGATGGTGGGTCGTGTAGGATTCGAACCTACGACCAATTGGTTAAAAGCCAACTGCTCTACCAACTGAGCTAACGACCCCTCCGAACGGGTGCAGATAATACGGATATGCCCCCGGCCTGGCAAGGACTTTTTTGCCTTTGATCGACTTTCCCGGCAGCAGGACCGGCGGTGCTCGTGCTTGCCGTCAGCACGAGCACCGACAGCGCCACCCTCAGGCTCAGCGACGCGACTTGGGCTTGCGCATCGCCTGCACCGGACGGCGCTTGTGCTTGTCGCGACTCCAGCGGTTCTTCTCGTCGGGCGTCAGCTCAGGCACCTTGCGCGATGGCAGTCCGGCCATTTCGGCCAGGTCGTCGACCTCCTCCTGGCTGAGCTCCACCCATTCGCTGGCCTTGGCCCGCTTGTCGAGGAAGATGTTGCCGTAGCGCACTCGCTTGAGGCGGCTGACGGTCAGGCCCTGCGACTCCCACAGCCGGCGCACCTCGCGATTGCGCCCCTCCATGATCACCACATGGAACCAGGTGTTGATGCCTTCGCCGCCGAACTCCTGAACGTCGGTAAAGCGCGCCGGGCCATCGTCGAGCATCACCCCCTCGACCATGGCCTTGACGTTCTGCGGCTGGACCTCACCCATTACCCGCACGGCGTACTCACGCTCGATCTGGGTCGAGGGATGCATCAGCCGGTTGGCCAGCTCGCCGTCGGTGGTGAACAGCAGCAGGCCGCTGGTGTTGATGTCGAGGCGGCCGATGGCGATCCAGCGCTCCCCCTTTAGGCGTGGCAGGCGATCGAAGACGGTGCGTCGCCCTTCCGGGTCCTTGCGGGTGCACAGCTCGCCTTCCGGCTTGTTGTACATGATCACCCGCCGCGGCACTTCCTCGGCGGCGCGCAGGGTCACCGGGCGATCGTCGAAGGCAACCTTGTCGCGGGTCTCGATGCGATCACCCAGGGTCGCCACCTGGCCGTTGACCTTGACCCGGCCATCGGCGATGGCGGCTTCCATCTCGCGGCGCGAGCCCAGGCCGGCCCTGGCCAGGACCTTTTGCAGTTTCTCGGTGGTGGTGCTCATCAGTCGTCTGTCTCACTGGTAGTGGGTTCCGCCCCCGGAGCAGCGTCATCGTCGACGCGGCCCCGGGCACGTTCGGACAGGCGAGCTTCCAGGTCGGCGAAGCTCAACCCCGTCCGCTCGGACGCCGTCCCGGCGTGGTCATCGTCAGCCGTCCCGGCTGTCGTCTTGCCGGCCGCCTCACCCGGCTTGGGCGTCGAGGCGGCCCTGGTCGCGTCGAGGAGGTGATCCTGTGCGATATCGTCGGCGGTATCATTCCCCTCCGTCTCGCCTTCGCTCTGGGCCTCTTCGACCCGCTCATCCTGCCCGGGCTCATCCGCCTGGGCCAGCAGCTCATGCTGGGGCGGCGGCGGAGTGTCCTCGAGCGATTCCTCCGGCTCGGCGAATTCCTTGAGTTCGTGCATCGGCGGCAGCTCGTCGAGGGTCTTGAGCCCGAAGTCGTCGAGAAAGGCCCGGGTCGTGGCGTAGACCGCCGGGCGCCCCGGCACGTCGCGATGCCCCACCACCCTCACCCAGCCGCGCTCGACCAGGGTGCGCATGATCGAGCCGCTGACCGTGACGCCGCGCACCTCCTCGATATCGCCGCGGGTCACCGGCTGACGATAGGCGATCAGTGCCAGGGTCTCCAGCAGCGCCCGGGAGTAGCGCTGGGGGCGCTCGTCCCACAGCCGCGATACCCAGCTCGACAAGCGCGGACGGATGCGCAGCTGGTAGCCCGAGGCGGTCTCCAGCAGCTCCATGGCGCCGCGCTCGTGGCGCACCTCGAGCCGTCCGAGCGCCTCACGCAGTGCCCGACGCGGCGGGCGCTCGTGGTCATCGAACAGCCCTTCCAGGCGATCCAGCGACAGCGGCTCTCCGGCCGCCAGCAGCGCGGCCTCGAGGATCTCGTCCAGGGTATCGGGGAATTCCATGGCGGTCATGGCGACTCGCTCCCTTGGTCGTCGTCATCCGCGAAGGGGCTCTCCCCTTCAACCTCGTCGTCAGCGTAGGCCTCTTCTTCCTCATCGTCCTGCGCTCCACCGCGGGCCCGCACGTGGATCGGCGACAGCGGGGCGTTCTGCACGATCTCGATCATCGCCTCCTTGGCCAGCTCGAGGATGGCCATGAAGGTGACCACCACCCCGGCACGGCCCTCTTCAAGGGTGAACAGCGCCTCGAAGGCGGTGTAGCGCTCGTGGTGCAGCTTGTCCATGATCGCCAGCATGCGCTCCCGGGTCGACAGCGCCTCGCGGCTGACCTGGTGGGCCTGGTTGAGCTCGGCACGGCGCAGGATGCCGGCCAGCGCCCCGAGCAGCTCGTCGAGCTCGACGTCCGGATGCACGACCCGGGACTCCAGCGGCGGCAGCCCGGCCCGGGCCGGAAACCAGTCGCGGCCCAGCCGCGGCAGCTCGGCCAGGGCCTCGGCGGCATGCTTGAGCCGCTCATACTCCTGCAGGCGACGGATCAGCTCGGCGCGCGGATCCTCTTCTTCGTCGTCACCGCCCTCTTTCGGCGGCTTGGGCAGCAGGGTGCGCGACTTGATCTCGGCCAGCATGGCCGCCATCAGCAGGTACTCGCCGGCCAGCTCGATCTCCATGGCCTTCATCAGCTCCACGTACTCGATGTACTGGTGGGTGATGGCCGCCACGTCGATGGCCAGGATATCCAGGTTCTGACGGCGAATCAGATAGAGCAGCAGATCGAGCGGCCCCTCGAAGGCCTCGAGGAAGACCTTGAGCGCCTCCGGCGGAATGTACAGATCCTCCGGCAACTGGGTGATCGGCTCGTCGAACAGCCGCCCGAGCACCTCGGCGCTCTGGGAGATCGCCTCGCGCTCGGCGTCGCTTTCCCCGGCCCCGTCGGCGACGGGCGGGTCGGCGGGGCTACCCGGGTCGTCGTCGGGTGTGTCGATGGACGGGGGCGTCTCGCTCACGCGGGGGCTGGCCTCCGGGCTGGTGGGGCGGCGAATGATCGACCGCACAGTCTACCAAGGGGCGCGTCCCAGGGTAAGCCGCGACTTACCCCGCCTCGGCGGCGAGGCGATAGCGTCCGGTGTAGTCGAACAGCTTGCGCCGCACCTGCCAGTGTCGCCCCACCTTGCGGCCGATCACGAAGTCCGGCGCGCGCAGCCGGCGCTGCTCGCGGATCACCTCCTCCGGCGTGGTCGGCGACCAGCGCGTGCCAGGAGCGCGCAGATGGTCACGCAGGAAGACCGCGGCGAAGGCGCCGCGCTGGGCCGGCGTCTCCAGGGCGAACCATTCGGCCAGGGTGGCACCGTCCTCGTCGTGATAGACGACCTTGAGCCGCGGCAGCCCCCGGCCGTTGACGGTGGCCTCGAGCTGCATGCCCGAGACGCGCAGCACCCGGGCGTCGCGTAATTTCAGCGCCTCGCGCAGCTTGTCGTCGGCATCCACCAGCAGCACCTCGCAGCCGTGGCAGCGCCGCGCCGCGGTGTCGTTCTCGGCGCCGCACTGATCGCAGACCTTGAAGCGAAAGCGGAACGAACATTGCTCCATCGCCAGCGCTTCCCTGGTGGATCTTGTGCTCTTCGCGTGGGGGCGGGCGCGTTCAACAAGCCCCTGACAGCGGCGGCCGAAGTGCTCGATGACGATCTCGCCGTCGCGCCGCCCCCAGAACAGGTTGGCGTGGCCGCACTGCGGGCACTCGACCTGCACCGGCTCGGTATCGCCCGCAGGCCTGGGGCTGCCCACCTCCGGCGCGTAGAGGTCCCAGGGATTGCCGGCGTAATCGAGGATCAGGCAATCGGACTTGCCCGGCGCCAGGCGCAGGCCGCGGCCGACGATCTGCTGGTAGAGGCCCACCGACTCGGTAGGTCGCAGTATCGCGATCAGGTCCACGTGGGGCGCATCGAAGCCGGTGGTCAGCACCGCCACGTTGACCAGGTACTTGAGCTCACGGGCCTTGAAGGCGGCGATGATCGCCTCGCGCTCGGCGGCGGGCGTGGCGCCGGTGATCAGCGCCGCCTCCTCGGCGGGCAAGTAGCCGAGGATCTCCTCGGCGTGGGCCCGGCTTGCGGCGAACAGCATCACCCCGGCGCGCTCGGCGGCGTGGCCGATCACCTCCTCGACGATGCCCGGGGTCGCCCGGTTGCCGGCCGCCACCCGGTTCAACTCCGCCTCCTGGAAGAGGCCACCGCTGCCTGGCTCGAGCGCCGAGAAGTCGTAGCGCTCCACGGCCGCATCGACCAGTCGCGGCTCGGCCAGATAGCCCTGCTTGACCATCAGCCGCAGCGGCTGCTCGAAGACACAGTCGCGAAAGAAACAGTCGTCATTGCCGCGCACCATGCCGTGATAGTGGCGGTGATAGAGGAACCCTTGGCCCAACCGATAGGGCGTGGCGGTCAGGCCCAGCACCTTGAGCCGCGGATTGTGCTCGCGCAGGCGGGCGATCACCCGCCGATAGCTCGAGTCCTCGTCCAGCGAGACCCGGTGGCACTCATCGATCACCAACAGCGTGAAGTCGCCCCGCCCCTCGGAGGAAGCGCCGAAGCGCTCGAGGTTGCGTACCACCGACTGTACCGAGCCGAACACCACCTGGCGCCCGGCCTCCTTGCGACCCAGTCCAGCGCTGAAGATGTCGGCCTCCAGCCCATAGGCCAGGTACTTGGCATGGTTCTGCTCGACCAGCTCGCGCACGTGCGCCAGCACCAGCACGCGGCCGCGGGCCAGGCGCGCCAGCTCGGCGATCACCAGCGACTTGCCGCTGCCGGTGGGCAGCACCACCACGGCGGGGTCGTCCGTCTGGCGAAAGTGCTCCACCACCCGGGTAACGGCCTGCCGCTGATAGGGGCGAAGCTCGGGAGGTGAGACGCTTGGGGATGCTGCCTGCATGGGAGTTCGCCATCGAAGTGCTGATGCATGATACCCAGGCGAAGCGCCTCACCCAAGCCGCTTCGGATTACTGTGGATAAGGCATCCAACCCTGTCCCTCGAGACGGATATAGGGCTCCTCCCCGAACGGCATCATCACCACTCCCTCGTTTTCCGAGATCGGCTGCGTCACGGGCAGATCGGCCACCAGCGTCGACCAATCCAGCCGCGGTTGGCCGAACACGTCGTTGGCGACCAGCCGTGAAGTCAGCTCCGACAGCGCCAGGTAGCTGCTCGGGGCGGTGACGTGAAGCGGTTCGCCATGGCGTGGCGAGTCCAGGCCGATCAGCTTGACCCCCACCGGCACGTGAGTGATCAGCGGATTGGGAATCTCGCGCATGCCCGGGAACTGCATGCGATCCCCCCGCAGGGCAGCGCCATGCTCCGGCACCACGAATACGGCAACCCGTCTCTCCTCTGCCTCGAGTTGCTGCAGGAATGTCAGCAGGTCATCGAACAGCTGACGAAGACGAACGTCATAATCGGCGAAGCCGCGCTGCCCGACGAAGCGGTTGCCATCGTGGAGCGTCACCGTGTTATAGAACACCGCATTGGCCCCCTGGGCATCCTGCTCGTCCCATCGCTGCAGCATGGTGAGGTCGCGATATACGGGGGAATCATCGAAAGCCACCATCGGCGCTTGCAATCCAGACAAGGACAGCATGGGCACGTCCAATCCGCCCTCACGCTGCAGCAAGGCCAGGTAATCATCGAAATGCCCATCGTGGTTCAGCACCAGTGACGGCTCGAATCCCAGCTCGGCCAGGTTCTCGAACAGATGGCATCGCGCGGGGACGTCGTTGTAGAGCGCTGCGTGGGATCGCTGCCCGCAGCTGGCCTGGAGCAGGCGCAGCCCAGCCGGGCCACTGTAGGAAGTCGCCGAATTGAAATCGTCGAAGACAACGTCCAGGTAGTCGAGCAGCGGATGATCCTCCAGCCCGGCCACGGCGATATCATCCCACGACAGCGAACAGATGTTGAGAAACAGGATATCGAAGGGCACCGCCCCGGCAGGCCGCGCCGAGAACGTCGTGTAGCGCTCACGCTCACTGGCATAGAAGGATTGCAGGCGGTCATCGAGGACGCTGTCGCTGGCCTCTTCGGCCGGGGCGGGAATGACCGTTTCCTCACGCGTCGCGGTACGCTCTGTGCCTGCCGGCACATCTGACGATACCGCCTGGCCAGGGCGAACCGGCACCGACGCGCCCTGCGAAAGCAGCGGTGCCACCCCCAGCCAGACGAGCGCCAGCACCACGGGAACGGTCACCCGAAACCAGGGGGCGACGAAGCCATATCCCACCGCGAGCACGAAGAACACCCCCAACCACTGCCAGTCGACAACGCGACTGGCAAGCTCGAGCAGGTAGGCCGGACTCATGGCACCGACCTGGGACGACTGGGCGATCAGACGCTCGAATGGCGGCAACCAGGTATCGTGGTAGAAGAGCGCCACCCCGATCGGAATCGCTACCAGATGTCGCAGGCGGTGCAGCCAGCGTGGCGGCAGTGGCAGCAGCAGGAAGGCGGCGAACACCAGGTTGGCCAAGGCATCGAAATCGATCGCACCTCGCCAGTAAAGCGCCAGCTTGAAGATGAAGTACAGGTTCCAGAGCCCGAACCCGCGCCAGTAGCGACTGACCGGGAAGGGCGATGTAGCGGCGATCGATTCAGAGTGACTCATGCCGGGACGCATCCTTGACGACCGAAGGACGCCGTCTCACTCCCTGACGCACCAGGAGACGCGGACGGCGTGAAGAAAACGCGAAGATGAGCCGCAGGCAGGGTCTCGCGGCCAATCCGATGACGATACCCGCCAGGCCGGCCAGCGCGATGGTCCAGGTCATGAACGGGGCCCCTCCGGTGCGGCATCAGCACGCAGGAGGAGCGCGAGGGGACGCGGAGAGGCGGCGTCATGATCGCGGGTTGGCTCCTGCTCTGCCACGGCCATCGGCGCCGAAGTGACAAACGTCTGACTCACGCCATCCCAGCCTCGCCCGATCAAACGATGCACTTCGATCGCCACCGCCTCGGGGTCATCGAAAACGTCATGCGACTCGAACAGCGCCGCGTCGGGCAATCCGAACAAGCGCTTCAGTGCGGGCTCGAGATCGGTCGATCGACAGCCGAACAGGAAAAGATAGAGCCGCCCCTCCATGAGCGTGGCCATGTCACCGTATCGGCTCAGGCGGCACTGGTGCAGCGCCTGCTCGGGCGACAGCCCGCCGGCCGGCTGCAGGGCCACCATCAGGCTGCTGACGGCCTCGGCAGCCGAGCTGTCCAGCCACTGCTCGATACGGTCGAGAAAGGTCGCCGACGACACCGCGCCTCCGGGCGTGACCGGATGCAGGGAAGCGACGACCCCCTCGAAATCGAGGCTGATCTGGCGCGTGAAACGCTGTCCCTGGATCCCGTCGAGGCGACTCAAGAACCGCGATAGCGGTACTGCCGCGCCGATCACCAGCGTCACACCGCACAGTGACAGCAGACGTTCGTCTCGATAGCGTAGGCAGGGCACCAGCTCACGAACGACCAGCTTGATGGCGTTGCCGCGCTGGACCCTCAAGCCGTGCATCCAGCGCGCCACCGCCTCGATCTCGTCGGCATGCTCCAGCCCCAGGACAACCGTCGCGGCCTGGGCGTTGACTGCCTGGGCCACCACTGCGCGTGCCGAGTCATGCACATGCCAGTGCTCGGACAACGCCGGCGCACCCTCCAGCACACAGCGCTGCACCAGGTATTCATGGTCATCGCTGCCCACGATCTCGTCCTGCGTCATCGAGGACAGCAGCTGCCAGCCGAGCCCCCTGGCCGTCAGGGTCAGGTCTCGTCCCCCGCACACCAGCAGATCACTTCGCCAGTGGAGAACGAGGAAACGCCCCTCATCGCCGATAGGCTGCAGATGCGCCAGGCCATCCAGCGCATCGTTGAACGGGTGCAGGCGACCCCGCAGCGCCAGCCCACGCGATCCATGGCTGACGATCATCACGCAGACCCGATGCGCCACGGCCCAATCACGCCATTGCCGACACCACAGGGCGAGTTCTTCGTCATCACTCAGCGCACCATCGAGATCAGGCGTTTCGATCTCCACAATGAGCATGCGGGATGACTGGCGCCTCCAGCGGCGCCCACGGGCGAGCTCCCCGGGCAGACGAAGCCAGGCCTCGGCGTTCATGATCTCGGGCAGTGCGAAGAAAGTCAGCCGCCCAGGCCCCCGTTCAGGAGGCAGGCGCGCCGCGGTCTGGCGGGCATGGTCCACGGCGGCGACCCAGTCGACTCGCATCTCTGGCGCAGCGCTCGCCAGCATGCCGAGAATCAAGGCATCGGCATGCCCGGCTCGGTCGGCCAGCAGCCAATAGACGCCGGGGCAGCGCAAAGCAGCGAACTCCGGCCACAGCCCCTCGATGCCCAGTGAGTAGTGGAGACGCTCGGTGCGCATGGGCGACGGATCCGACGAGATCGACATTAAGCACTTCCTTTGATATGACGGATCAATTCCCTAGCCTGAACGCATGCCATGGCTGTTACTTTTCATACTCATATTATAATAAGCTTATCATATTAAAGTATTGATTCTCTGCTGCTCTGGACTCGCCACGTCACACCGCCAGCCACCAAGGTAATGCATGTCGACCCACGATCTGATCATTCCGCATCATGCCCCCGTCGCACCGCGCTACGACGATGACATCCAAGCGCTACTCCACAAGGCTGGGCTGACCGGATTTCCCTACCGCAACATTGCCGAGCAGGAGCAACTGGCCGCCGACCTGGCCCGTTGGCCGCTGCTGGTCGAAACAACGCAGGCCCGCTCGGAGCACGGTACTTGAACGTCGTCGCCGTGCAAGGACTCCGAGGCGGAACTGGCGCCAGCTCGGTAGTAGCCGGCCTGGCCGAAGCCTTGTCCCAGGCCGGCGAAGCCGTGCTGTGCATCGACATGGACCCGCGCAACCTGTTGCGCCTGCATTTCAACCATGCCTGGGAGGACACTCGTGGATGGGCAAGGGCCCGACAAGAGGGAGACGCCTGGCACGAACCCGCCTTCGTGCTGGGTTCGCAGTTACATTTTCTCCCCCACGGCCTGCTAGACGCGACCGATCACCAGCAGTGCGACTCGCGCGACGACGATCCCGGGATCTGGCAGCAACGACTGGCGGCCCTCGAGGCCGATGCCTATCGCTGGGTACTGATCGACGTGCCCGCCCACGCCCATGACACGCAACGCCAGGCTCGCCGTGCGGCGGACACCTGGCTGGTGGTCGCCCAGGCGGATCCTGCCTGCCATGCCCTGCTCGAGGCACATACCGTCAGCGTCGGCGAGTATCTGCTGATCAATCGGCTCGCGGCCCGCAGCGCCCTTCAAGGTGATCTGCACGCCCTGTGGCAGAGGCAGCATGGCGACTGGTTGGTGCCTCTCAGCATTCATCGCGACGAAGCCATGTTCGAGGCCTTGGCCCACAAACGCGGCGTGGTCAGCCATCGCCCCAACAGCCTGGCCAGCCAGGACATCCACCGACTGGCGGCCTGGCTGCTGGCACAGCACGAGGCCTCGCCCTCATGAGCCCTCTGCTGCGCCGCAACTTGATGAGGCCCTTGTCGCATCATTACCGGGCATTACGCCACAAGCGCGGCGCCGGTCCACTGACCGCCTCGCTGCTGACGCTACTCTGGCTGCTCGGCTGGGGACTGTTGCGTTTCGAGTCACCGGCCTGGCAAGGACTGTTCGCCAGCCACGGGCACGCCTTTCGCCATTTACACCGGCGCCGTCCAGGGCTGGCCGATCCCCTGCGCTATCTGATCCAGATCGTCTGGCTGGCCGTGCTGCGCCCGCGTCGCTGCCGCCCCCAGCCGGCAGAGGCCGCCAGGTCGCGCGCGCCCTCATGGGCGAAGCAGGCTTGGGGCACGTATCGCGAAGCGCTTCGTGCACTCCCCCGGCATCTGATGCCCGCCGCGTCACGCCCCCTCCAGGCATCCGCCGAGGCATCGTCCTGGCCACTACTGGCCATGGGCACCCTGGCCGCCATGCTGATGCTGCTGGTGATCACCCAGCCCTTCTCGCTCGCGGCACAGGCCGTGTTCGTCGCGCTGCTCTGGGGGATCGCACTGATCGTGAGGCGCATTCCCGGGCGCTTGGCGACCCTGGTACTGATCGTGCTGTCGGTCACCGTGTCGTGCCGCTACCTCTGGTGGCGATACACCTCGACGCTGAACTGGAATGACCCGCTGGACATGACGTGCGGCCTCCTGCTCCTCGGCGCCGAAACCTATACCTGGCTGATCCTGATTCTCGGCTACTTCCAGACCATCTGGCCGCTCAATCGCCGCCCCGTTCCGCTGCCCGAGGACACGTCGCGCTGGCCCACTATCGACCTGATGATTCCCACCTACCACGAACCTCTCGACGTGGTGCGCCCCACGGTGCTGGCCGCACTGGGCATCGACTGGCCAAGCGACAAGCTACGCATTCATCTGCTCGATGACGGCCGGCGTGAAGCCCTGCACGACTTCGCCCGATCGGTGGGCATCAACTACATCACCCGCGACGACAATCGCCATGCCAAGGCCGGCAACCTCAACCACGCGCTAAGCGTCACCGACGGCGAATTCCTGGCCGTCTTCGACTGCGACCACGTGCCACAGCGTTCCTTTCTGCAGATGACGCTGGGCTGGTTCCTCAAGGAACCACGCCTGGGCATGCTGCAGACGCCGCACCATTTCTTTTCCCCCGACCCGTTCGAGCGCAACCTCGGGCGTTTTCGCGAGATGCCCAACGAGGGCACGCTCTTCTACGGACTGGTGCAGGACGGCAACGACCTGTGGGACGCCTCGTTCTTCTGTGGCTCCTGTGCCGTGCTCAGGCGCAGTGCCCTGGAGGCCATCGGCGGCTTCGCCGTGGAAACAGTCACCGAAGACGCCCACACCTCGCTGCGCCTGCATCGTCACGGCTATACCTCGGCCTATCTGCGCCTCCCTCAGGCGGCCGGACTCGCCACCGAAAGCCTGTCGGCGCATATCGGCCAGAGAATTCGCTGGGCGCGCGGCATGGTGCAGATCTTCCGCCTCGACAACCCCTTGCTGGGGCGCGGACTATCGCTGGGCCAACGCCTGTGCTACGTCAACGCCATGCTGCACTTCCTGGCCGGCATCCCACGGCTGATCTTTCTCACAGCCCCACTGGCCTTCCTGCTGCTGCACGCCTACATCATCTACGCGCCAGCGATCGCCATCCTGCTCTACGTCGCACCGCACATGTTTCACTCGGGCATGACCAATTCGCGCATCCAGGGACGCTATCGGCACAGTTTCTGGAGCGAGATCTACGACGCCGTGCTCGCCTGGTACATCGCCCGTCCGACCACGATGGCACTGATCAATCCGCGCAAGGGCAAGTTCAATGTCACCGCCAAGGGCGGCCTGGTCAGCAGCCGATACTTCGACTGGACGATCTCGCGCCCCTATCTGCTGCTGATCCTGCTCAACATCGCCGGCGTGGCGGCCGGAGGCTGGCGACTCTACGCCGGGCCGACGGACGAGATCCCCACCGTGCTGGTGAGCCTGGGCTGGACGCTCTACAACCTGATGATCCTGGGAGGAGCGGTCGCCGTCGCCGCCGAAGCTCGCCAGGTGCGTCGCCACCATCGCGTGCAAGTGGCCCAGGATGCCGCCGTGGCACGCGAAGACGGCCATACCTTTCCCTGCATCCTCAACGACTACGCCGAAGCCGGGGTCGGCCTTAGCCTGCCCAGGCCGGGCTTGCTCGAAGCGGACGAGACCGTCACGCTGCTCCTCCGGCGCGGCCGCCAGGAGCATGCCTTCGAGGCCCGCGTGGTCAACCTTAATGGCACTCGCGCCGGCCTGGCACTGGCGCCGATGTCACTGCCGCAGCACATCGCCTATATCCAGTGCACCTTCGCCCGCGCCGACACCTGGACGCTGTGGCGCGACGATATCGCTGCGGATCGGCCGATGCAAAGCCTTCGCGACATACTGGGGCTGGGGCTCGAGGGGTATCGCCGCCTGTTCCTGCACGCCCCGGCGTCGGTTCGCGGCCCCCTCGGCTGGCTGGGTTCTTTCCTCCCCCGACGGGTGACCATCACCCCTGTCGGGGGGCGCTAATACCGTTAGACAAGGATCGTGTTTCGATGCGCCATCGCTGGCTTTTCTCCCTGCTACTCGCCCTTGCCTTGCCCGCCCAGGCCCAGACGACACCGGTCATGGAGCCTCAGGCATCGCAGGCACCTTCCATGCTCGCCGACGATGCCGCCCCGGTCACCGAGCGAAGCCTTCGCCTCGAGCACCTTGCCCGAAGCGGGCTCGAGCTGAGCGGACTGAGCCCGGCTCGTCAGCTCGAGTTCGGCGTCCGCGGCGACCGGCTAGTCACCCGGGCCACCCTGGATCTGCGCTACACGCCCTCCCCGTCCCTGCTCGGGGATGTCTCGCATCTCAAGGTCTATCTCAATGACGACCTGATGGGCTCAGTGCCACTGTCATCCACGGCAGCACCAGGCAATGCCCAGCGTGCACGACTCGATCTCGATCCTCGCCTCATCGGCGATTTCAACCGCCTGCGGCTGGAACTCGTCGGTCACTACACGGATATCTGCGAAGATCCTTCCCATTCCAGCATCTGGCTCGCCTTGGGCAGCGATAGCACGCTGACGCTGGAAGAGCAGTCACTGCCCCTGGCCAACGATCTGGCACGCCTTCCTCGCCCGTTCTTCTATCCGCGCGACGACGCATCGCTGGAAGTTCCCTTCGTACTGCCCGCCGAACCGACGCTCGAGATGCAACGCGCCGGCGGCATCATCGCCTCCTGGTTCGGCATCCATGCAGACTGGCGCGGGCAGCATTTCCCGGTGTCCTTCGATACGCCTCCACGGCGGCACTCGGTGGTATTGGCCACCAATGATCGACGCCCCGACTTCCTCGCCGATTATCCAGCGGTCGACGGCCCGACCCTCGAACTGATCAGCCATCCCGAATCGCCCTATGCCAAGATGTTGCTGGTACTGGGCCGCGATGATGACGACCTTGTCGAGGCCGCCCGCGCCCTTGCCCTGGGCGACGTGTTGCTGCGCGGACAAAGCGCCAGCGTCGAGGCCCTGGATACCCTGGCCCCCCGCCAGCCCTATGATGCACCAGCCTGGATTCCCACCGACCGCCCCGTGCGCTTCGACGAGCTGATCGACTATCCCTCCCAGCTCCATGCCGATGGCATGGAGCCCGCACCGCTGAACCTGGCGTTGCGCATTCCCCCGGACCTGTTCGTCTGGAACGACGAGCAGGTCGACCTCGAACTCGGCTACCGCTATAGCCCGCCGTCAGTGGATGCCGGCTCGCGTCTCGACGTGAGCATCAACGGCGAGTACCTGCAGTCGTTTCCGCTCAAGACCGATGGCGGCAACGCCGAAACCGATCGTTTCCAGGTGCCGCTGTTGCAGGACTGGCTAGGCGGACAGCGTCGCGTTGACATCCCCTCTCTCACCCTGGGTGCCCTCAACCAGCTGCGCTTCGATTTCGCCTATGCCAATCGCGTGGGGGGCACGTCCCACGACGAGTGCAGCACCGTCTTGCCAGTGGCACACCAGGTCAGCATCGATGAACAGTCGACCATCGACCTCTCGGGCTTCCCCCACTATCTGGCGATGCCGGCACTGCGAACCTTTGCCAATGCCGGCTTCCCGTTCAGTCGCCTCGCCGACCTGTCGCAGACGTTGGTCGTGATGCCTGCGGCCCCTTCGGCCGATGAATTGTCGGCGCTGTTCGACAACCTGGGCCGGATCGGCGCCCAGACCGGCTACCCCGGCGTCGCGGTAAGGCTGACCGACGACTGGCACTCCGCCAGTGACATCGACGCCGACATCCTGGCCATCGGTAGCCTCCCCGACACCCTGGAAGATCCTCAGCCGATCGTGGCCCTCGGCACCGACGCCCGGAGTCGTCTGCGTATCGCCAGCGACGCGATGACTCGCGACGGCCTCGGCGCCAAGGAAGTCCAGGCCGACAGCGACGTCAGCGTACGCGCCCACGGCGCCTTGGCCGCCATTCTCGAGATGCCCTCGCCGTACTTCGATGAGCGCAGCGTTGTCGCCATGCTGGCACCGCAGCCCGCCGACCAGCGCCTGCTCAATGCGGCCCTGAACGACCCGGCACGCATCGCCCAGATTCATGGCTCGGTCAGCCTGATCCGCGACTCGGGCGTGAACAGCCAGATGGTGGGCGAACGCTACTACATCGGTCACCTGCCATGGACCACCTGGCTGTGGTACCACCTGTCCACGCATCCCTGGCTGATCGCCGGCGTGGCCGTGTTCGCCGTGTTGCTGGTCGCCTTCCTGCTATGGCGCATCCTGCGACGCCTCGGCGCCCGTCGTCTGGCGGCCGGCAGAGAATAGGCCATGCTGCGAACCTTGTTACTGGCAATGAGCATGCAGCTCATGGCGCTTCCGCTCCAGGCCGCCGAGCACGACTGGCCCGCCTGGAGCCGCTTCGAGGCTAACCTGATCAGTGAAGACGGGCGCGTCATCGACCCGTCCGATGAGCGCCGGATCACCACCTCGGAAGGCCAGAGCTACGCGCTGTTATTCGCCCTGGTGGCCGACGATCGCGATACCTTTCAGCGCGTGCTCGACTGGACGCAGAACAACCTGGCCAAGGGCGACCTGGGGGCAACGCTTCCCGCCTGGCTCTGGGGACGAGGCGACGATGACCGCTGGGGCGTGATCGACGCCAACAGCGCCGCCGACTCCGACCTGTGGCTCGCCTACACCTTGCTGGAAGCCGGCCGACTGTGGCAGCGTCGCGATTATCGCGTGCTGGGCCAGCGCCTGGCCGGGCGCATTGCCGAGCAGGAAGTCGCCGAGCTGCCCGGTTTCGGCAAGATGTTGCTGCCGGGGCGCACGGGATTCGTGGGCGACGCCAGCTGGCGCGTCAATCCCAGTTATCTGCCGCCCCAGCTGCTGACCCGCCTGAGCGCACTGGGCGGCCCTTGGCCCGAGGTAGCGAAGCTGGTTCCCAAGCTGCTCCTGGGCAGCGCCCCCCGGGGCCTGGCACCGGACTGGGTGGCCTGGCGGACAGACAGTGGCTGGCAGCCGGACCCCGAGCATGGCGCCGCCGGCGACTACGATGCCATTCGCGTCTACCTGTGGCTGGGCATGCTCGCCCACGATGCTCCCTACCGCGAGACGCTGCTCGCGCACTTCCAGCCCATGCGCGACCTGACCGCCTCCCTGGGCGTCCCGCCGGAACACATCGATGCCCGCAGCGGCGAGTCAACAGGCATCGCCAACGTGAGCTTTTCCGCCGCCCTGTTGCCGTTCCTGGTGGCCACCGCCCAGGATCACGACGCTCCGCTGGCGGCGGCGCAGCGACGCCGTATCGCTGGCGCCCCTCCCGACGACGACGCCTACTACAGCCAGGTCCTGATGCTGTTCGGCGTCGGCTGGGACCAGGGACGCTACCGCTTCGCCCCGGACGGTTCGTTGCATCCGGCCTGGGAGGCACCATGAGAGATACCGACCTGGTGCCCTCCGCCGTGCTGTGTCTCCTGCTGGGTGGCATGGCATCGCCCCTGTCGGCACAACCGCTGCCCGACGACGCGCCTCGTGAGACCCGTGTCGCGCCCGCCGCCTGGCTGCTCGAGCAGGTACGCCTCGGCGAGGCACGGCACAATGAGGCGATCACCGACCAGGCCCTGGAGCGGTTGAGCGCCATCGCCCCGGACGATCCCCGTGTGCTGGAGGCCAGAACCCGACAGGCCCTGCGCCGCCAGGATGTCGACGAGGCCTCGCGGCTGGTAGAGCGCCTGGGCCGAGTGGCGCCGGACAGCGAGGCGTACCGACTGGCGCGCCTCAATCTGACGCTGGCACGCCCAGAGGCCCGTAGCGCCCTGGGGCAGGCCCGCCTGCTTGCCACGGCGGGCCGGCTCGCGGAGGCCAAGGATGCCTACGATGCGTTGTTCGCCGAGGGGCTTCCCACCCTGGCGCTTGCGCTGGAGTACTGGCAGTTGGTGGCACGCCTGCCGGGCGGCGCCAACCGTGCCATCCGTGAACTTCAGTCGCTGGATACACGCTATCCGCAAAGCGCCGAGCTGGAATTCGCCCTGGCACGCCTGATGCTCGCCGAAGGGCGCAACGCCGAGGCCGAGCGTTATCTGTTCCGCCTCTCCGAGGATTCGGGCTCGCGTCTCGCCGCGGCCCGGCTGTGGCGCGATGCACTACGCGACGCCCCGGCCAGCGACGCCAATGTGGCCGCCTGGGAGCGCTTTCTCAGCCACTTCGGCAATACCGAATATGCCGACGAGGCACGGCAAACCCTGGCCGAGCAGCGACGCCTGCTGGCCAATCCCGCCTATCGGGCGCGACAGCGCGGCCTGGCGCGTCTTGCCCAGCAGCAGGGCAGCGCCGGCGAAGCCGATATCCAGCGCGCCTTGGCGGCATATCCCGACGACGTCGAACTGATCGGCGCGCTGGGTATCATTCGCCTGCGACAGGGCCGTCACAAGGCAGCCCTGGCCCAGTTCGAGCGCGCCCAGGCCCTGGATACCGGCAGCCTGAGCGGCGACAAATGGTCCGCGTTGATCGACACCGCCCGCTACTGGCAGCAGATTCGACAAGGCGATGCCGCACTGGCGAACGATGCGCTCGAGCCAGCCGAACAGGCCTATCGACGCGCCAGCCAAGTGCTCGTGGACGATCCCCAGGCCTGGCTGGGGCTGGGCGACGTGGCGCAACGGCGAGGCAAGACGGGAGCCGCCGAGCGCGCCTACCGCCAGGCCCTGAGTCGGGCTCCCGGCTCGGCCAACGTACTGACGAGGCTGGCCGAGCTTTATGCCTCACAGTCACCACAGCGCGGGGTGGAGTTCATCGATGGCCTGCCTGCCGCCCAGCAACGCCTGCTAGCCGACGTTCGCACCCGGCTACGCGTCGCCGCCCTGCGCGCCGAGGGCGATCGGCTGGCCGCCGAACGGCGCTGGGAAGCGGCGGCACAACGCTTCACCGAGGCCCGATCCCTGGTACCCGACGACGTCTGGTTGACCTATAGCCTGGCCCAGGCACTGCGACAGCAGGCACGGACGGCTCGTGCCGACGACGCCTTCGCGGACCTGCTGACGCGCCTCGAGACTCCGGAAGCGATGGCCCAGGGCCACTATGCCCAGGCGCTCTACCTGGCCAGCGATGAACGCGATCAGGCAGCCCTGGCCATCCTGGGACGGATTCCGGCAGCCCAGCGCGACGCCGACATGCGCGCCCTGCAGCGGCGTCTCGCTCTGGCCCAGGTCCTTGCCCGCGCCGACCGCCTGCGCGAGGCCGGTCAAACCGAACAGGCACGACGCCTGCTCTCCGCCCAGCCCGACGACGCCGATATCGAGCGACGACTGGGCGACTGGGCGTTGGCCGACGACCAGCCCATGGTGGCCGAGCGTCATTACCGGCAGGCACTGACGCTGGCTCCCGATAGCGTCGCTGCCCGGCTGGGGCTGGTGGATGCAGCGCTGGCCCAGGGAGATGACGCTGCCGCCAGAACCCTCCTGGCTGGCGTCGATCCTCCCGCCGATGATCTCGATGCCCGGCGCCATACTGCCAATGCCTGGGCGGCACTGGGCGAGCTTGACCACGCACAGCGCCAGGCCGACGCCCTCGCCGCGACGTCCGGGGCGAGCGATGATGCGCTGCTGTTACGCGATACGGCACGTATCGCGGCCATGGCCGGCGACCACACGACGGCATTGGCGCGCTATCGCCAGGCGCTGGCGGCCGCCGAGCTGGCCGAGCCGAGCACGCTGTCCAGCGATGCGGGATTCACCCGGGCACTGCGTACTCGGGAAGACGATGACTGGCTGGCCTCAAGCCTGCGCGCGGACGCCGCAGAGCTGTATCGCTCACGCCACACGCGGGTCCGCGCCGACCGCCTGGTCCAGAACGAGAACGGCACCGACGGCGTCTCTGCATTGACCACCACGACCGACATGCTCGACGTCGATACCCCGCTTGGCGAAGGACGCGGCTTCGTACGCTTCGATCGCGTCACGCTGAATGCCGGTCGCCTGGGACGTGACGCCGACGGCCTCAATCGCGACGAGTTCGGCACCTGCGCCGCCGTGGGCTGTCGAGGCGGCCTAGACCAGCAAGACCGCGGCGTCAGCATCGGCGTGGGCTGGTATGACGACACCTGGCGCATCGACGTCGGCACCACTCCGCTGGGCTTCGCCGTGACCGACTGGGTCGGTGGCATCGAATACAGCGGCGAGCTCGGCCCACTCTGGACGACAGCCGGCCTCTCACGACGCCCGCTCGCCGACTCGCTGCTCAGCTACGCCGGTACCGAGGACCCCAATACGGGGATCACCTGGGGTGGCGTCCGCACCACCGGCGTCGATGTCGGCCTCGGCTACGATCAGGGCGGGCCCAACGGCGTCTGGTCGAACGTCGGCCTTCACCATCTGGACGGCGAGAACGTGCCCGACAACCAACGTGTCCGGCTGATGGGCGGCATCTACCGCAAGCTGATCAACGCGTCCCACGAGCGCCTGAGCATCGGGCTCAATGCCATGGCCATGCACTACCGCGAGAATCTCGGCGGTTACTCGCTCGGCCAGGGCGGCTACTACAGCCCGCGCCGCTACCTGTCGCTCAGCCTGCCGATCGGCTATCGACAGCGTACATCCGACTGGAGCTGGTCCCTGGAGGCCGCCGTTTCCCACTCCTGGACCGAGAGCGGCCCCCGCAACCGCTACCCGCTCGACGGTGCTTACTCGGCCTCACTGCCTGATGCCACAGCCCGAGACGCAAGCAGCCTCGGGGGAGGAACCGGCTTTTCCGCCGCCGCTGCCGTCGAACGCCGCCTCTCCACCCACTGGCGTGTCGGCCTGGCCCTCGATGCCCAGGAGTCGGAGGGCTATTCTCCGAATGCCGTGCAATTCTATCTGCGGTTTTTCCCTGCCCCTTGGCAAGGCGATCTCGACCTGCCGCCCACGCCCTTGCCCCCCTATGCAGAGGGAGGATGATCCTGGACCTGTGCTCAAGGCACGCCAAGACAGACGATGACCGAGCGTAGAGACAGGGAACGCCGGCACTCAGCCAAGCAATCCCTGCAGCAGCAGGTAGCCCGGTACCCAGGCCGTCACCAGACCCTGGGCCAGCGACGCCCGAGCCATCAACGGCTGCAGGCGCGGGCGATAGCAGAGCATCAGGTAGAAGCCGAACCACAGCGCCGCCCAGGCCAGCCAATTTGCGCCGGACCACCAGCCCCAGATCCCCTCGGCCACGGCGAGACGCAGCAGGCCGGTCGGCAGAGCGGTGAGGGCCACGAACAGGCAGAAATAGCCGAGGCCATGGCCGGAACTGCCGTTACGGCGATTGATCGCCACCCACAGGTAAGTGAAGGCGAACAACAGGGTCATGGCGGCAGTGCGGACGCTGGCCGCATCGGCGCCGGGCCCGAAGGCCGCATAGGCGGCCACGGCGAGGCTGACCCCGCCAGCGAAGAAGTTGATCACCTGGATCTCGCGGTCCTCGATGCGCCCCGACAGCCACAAACCGTTGAGCACCAGCACCGCCCCCACGTACAGCAGACTCAGCCCCTCATGCATCCTTAACGCGCTCCATCCCGGGCGTTCGGCTCCCATGCCGACGCCTCGAAGCGCTCTTATAGTCCGATGCGGCCCACCAGGCAACTACTTGTGGAAATTTTTTCCATTAACTGTCATTCAACCGTCGTGACTTGACCTCATCATGGGCAACCATGATACCTAAAGGACAGTCGCGCGAACGGATCGCCCATCGCCGAGTAAAGGAGAGCCGCCCATGAAAGTGCAGACCCGCCCCGAATGCCCCAAGTGTGGCAGCCGTGTGAAACGCTTCCCCCCGGGGCGCGAAGACCAGTATCACGTCTACTGCGACGGATGCGGCCATGATTTCGGCCGCTTCGACTACTTCCAGGCGCAGTTCCGTCATGTTCTCGATGAGCTCGAAGCCCACCTGAAGGAACACGAGCCCTCGAACAACGGCGCGCCCTGATCCACCTCCGGAAACGAAAGCGCCCGGGCCATGCCCGGGCGCCTCGCGTCACGGTATCCGGCCTCAGCCGAGCCAGGTCCGGGCGTTGCGGAACAGGCGCATCCAGGCTCCGTCCCGGGTCCACTCGGTGGGGCGCCAGGAGTTGGTCACCGCACGCACCACACGCTCAGGGTGCGGCATCATGGCGGTCACGCGGCCGTCCGGCGTGGTCAGCCCGGTAATGCCCGAGGGCGAGCCGTTGGGGTTGGCCGGATACCGGGTGGTCACCTGGCCATAGTTGTCGGCATAGCGTAGCGCCACCTGGGCGCTGCTCTGGATGTTGCGCAGGTGGGCGCTGTCGCGGAACTCGGCGCGGCCCTCGCCGTGAGCCACGGCGATCGGCAGCAGCGAGCCCTGCATGCCGGACAACAGGATCGACGGGCTTTCCTCGACGCGCACCATGGCCACGCGGGCCTCGAACTGCTCGGATTCGTTGCGCACGAAACGCGGCCAAGCCTCGGCGCCGGGGATCAGCTCGCGGAGCTGGGCCAGCATCTGGCAGCCGTTGCATACGCCCAGGGCGAAGCTGTCGTCGCGGCCGAAGAAGCCGGCGAACTGCTCGCGGGCCCGGTCGTTGAACAGGATCGACTTGGCCCAGCCGCCGCCGGCGCCCAGCACGTCGCCGTAGGAGAAGCCGCCACAGGCGACCAGGCCCTTGAAGTCGTCCAGGCCGACGCGCCCTTCCAGGATATCGCTCATGTGCACGTCGACGGCTTCGAAGCCGGCGTGGTCGAAGGCCCAGGCCATCTCCAGGTGGCCGTTGACGCCCTGCTCGCGCAGCACCGCCACCGCCGGCCTGGTGGTGTTGACGAACGGTGCGGCGATGTCCTCGTTCACGTCGAAGCTCGGCTGGGCGGAGAGGCCCGGGTCGCGGCCGTCGAGCAGGCCGTCGAACTCGCTCTTGGCGCACTCGGCGTTGTCGCGCAGCGCCTGCATCCGGTAGCTGGTCTCGCTCCAGGTGCGCTGGGCCAGCAGTCGGGTGGTCTCGAGCAGCGGCTCTTCGAACAGGGTCACGCGCACCTGGTCGTCGTAACGCGGCCGGGCGATCACACCACAGGTCTCGATCCCGGCGCCGGCGAACTGCGCCAGCACCTCTTCGGTGTGCTCGCGGGCCACCTGGATCACCGCACCGAGCTCCTCGGCGAACAGCGCGTTGAAGGCCTCGGGAGTCTCGTCGATCAGCCAGTCGAGCTTGATCTCCAGGCCGGCATGGGCGGCGAAGGCCATCTCCAGCAGGGTGACCAGCAGGCCGCCGTCGCTGCGATCGTGGTAGGCCAGCAGCTTGCCGTCGGCGTTGAGCCCCTGGATCACCGAGAAGAACGCCTTGAGATCCTCCGGATCGTCCAGGTCCGGGCACTCGTCGCCTACCTGCCCGTAGACCTGGGCCAGCGCCGAGCCGCCCAGGCGATTCTTGCCGCCGCCCAGGTCGATCAGGATCAGGTCCGATTCGTCCTGCTCCAGGTTGATCTGCGGGGTCAGCGTCTTCATCGCATCGGTGACCGGGGCGAAGCCGGTGGTCACCAGCGACAGCGGCGCAGTGACGCTCTTCTCCTCGTCTTCACCCTGGTCATTCTCTTGCTGCCAGGCGGTGCGCATGGACATGGAGTCCTTGCCCACCGGCACGGCGATGCCCAGTGCCGGGCACAGATCCATGCCCACGGCGTGGACGGCGTCGTAAAGCGCCTGGTTCTCGCCCGGGTGGCTGGCCGCGCTCATCCAGTTGGCGGAGAGCTTGATGTCGCCGAGCTTGGCGATCGGCGCCGCGGCCAGGTTGGTGATGGTCTCGGCCACCGCCAGGCGGGCGCTGGCCGCCGGGTCGATCAGCGCAACCGGCGGCCGCTCGCCCATGGCCATGGCCTCGCCGGCATGGGTGTCGAAGGTCGCGGTGGTCACCGCCACGTCGGCCACCGGCACCTGCCAGGGGCCGACCATCTGGTCGCGGGCCACCTGCCCGGTGATCGAGCGGTCGCCGATGGTGATCAGGAAGTTCTTGGAAGCCACCGTGGGCAGGCTCAGCACCCGGTCCATGGCCTCGCGCAGATCCAGATTGTCGAGCATGATGCCCGGCAGCTCGCGGCTCTCGCGAGTGAACTCGCGGGTCATCTTGGGCGGCTTGCCGAACAGCACGCTCATCGGCAGGTCGACCGGCCTGGAATCGAAATGGCCGTCGCGGACCTCCAGATGGTGGGCCTCGGTAGCCTCGCCGACCACCGAATAGGGGCAGCGCTCACGAGCGCACAGGGCGTCGAAGGTGTCGAGATCCTGCGGGGCCACGGCGAGCACGTAGCGCTCCTGGGCCTCGTTGCACCAGATCTCCAGCGGGCTCATGCCCGGCTCGGCGTTGGGCACCTCGCGCAGCTCGAAGCGCCCGCCGCGCTCGCCGTCCTTGACCAGTTCCGGCAGCGCGTTGGACAGCCCGCCGGCGCCCACGTCGTGGATGAAGCGGATCGGGTTGTCGTCACCCAGCGCCCAGCAGCGGTCGATGACCTCCTGGACGCGGCGCTCGATCTCGGGGTTGTCGCGCTGCACCGAGGCGAAATCCAGGTCGGCGCTGGAGGTGCCCGAGGCCATGGAGGAAGCCGCGCCGCCGCCCAGGCCGATCAGCATCGCCGGACCGCCCATCACGATCAGCTTGCCGCCCACCGGGATCTCGCCCTTCTGGACGTGCCCCTCGCGGATGTTGCCGTAACCGCCGGCAAGCATGATCGGCTTGTGGAAGCCGCGGCGCTCGACGCCGTCGGCCCCCAGGGCATCCTGCTCGTAGCTGCGGAAGTAGCCGGCCAGGTTGGGGCGGCCGAACTCGTTGTTGAAGGCCGCCCCGCCGATCGGCCCCTCGAGCATGATCTCGAGCGCCGAGACGATGCGTTCGGGCTTGCCGTAGTCGAACGCCTCCCAGGGCTGGACGAACTCGGGGATGCGCAGGTTGGAGACGGTGAAACCGGTCAGGCCGGCCTTGGGCTTGCCGCCGATGCCGGTGGCCCCCTCGTCGCGGATCTCGCCGCCGGCGCCGGTGGCCGCACCCGGATGCGGGGCGATCGCCGTCGGGTGGTTGTGGGTCTCCACCTTCATCAGGATGTTGACCGACTCCCGGTGGGTGCCGTAGACGGCCTTCTCGGCGGCGGCACCGGTCAGCGGCGCGGCGAAGAAGCGCCCCGCCTCGCTGCCGCGGATCACCGCGGCGTTGTCGCTGTAGGCGGAGAGGATGTCGTCCGGTGAGGCCTCAAAGGTGTTCTTGATCATCTTGAACAGCGAGCGCGGCTGGGCCTCGCCGTCCACCACCCAGTCGGCGTTGAAGATCTTGTGACGACAGTGCTCGGAGTTCGCCTGGGCGAACATCATCAACTCGACGTCGGTGGGGTTGCGCGCGAGCCCCTGGAACGCCTCGCAGAGATAGTCGATCTCATCCTCGGCGAGCGCCAGGCCGAGGGCGACGTTGGCCTCCTCCAGCGCCGGACGCCCGCCGCCGAGGATATCCACCTGACCCAGCGGTGCCGGCTGGTGATGGGCAAACAGCCGAGCGGCATCGGAGGCGTCGAACAGCACCGTTTCGGTCATGCGATCGTGGAGCGCAGCGACGACGGCCTCATAGGCCTCCTCGGAAAGCTCACCGGCGAAGCGCACCCGATAGGCGATACCGCGCTCCAGGCGGCGCACCCGAGCAAGGCCGCAGTTGCGGGCGATGTCGGTGGCCTTGGACGACCAGGGGGACTGGGTGCCGATGCGCGGCACCACCAGGAACAGGCGACCATCGTCCTGGGCACCGGTGTCATGAGCCGGCCCGTAATCCAGCAGCCGCTCGAGCAGGCGCAGGTCCTCTCCGCCAAGCTCCCCCTCGTGGTCGACGAAGTGCACATAGTCGGCGCCGAGCGCCTCGACCTGGGGAGCCACGGCGTGCAACGCTTCGAGCAGCTTGGCATGACGGAAGGCGGATAGGGCGGGCGCGCCACGCAGTTCGAGCATATCCTGGGGCCTCTGAAACTAGCAGAATGCAGTAAAGACGGGGGCCGCGGCCGGCGGCAATGAGCGCACATGATACTGGAAAGCGCCGGCCGCGAGAAATCGGCGTGGATGACAGCCGTCGAGGGGCTGGGTAAGGTGGCACCACTCATCGCATCCTGACATCACTATGCTGTCATCCTTGCTCGATCACCTCCGTCGCCGGCGGCGAGGCTACGCGGCCCTCTGCGTGCTGCTGGGGCTTTGGCTGTTTACCGACCGACCGAACCGCACTCCCGGGCCACTGCTCGAGGACGTGCTGGCACGGGATTTCCTGAGCATCCAGACGCGCAACACGCCCACCACCTACTACGAGGGCCGCCAGGGCCCGACCGGCTTCGAGTACGAACTGATGCGACGCTTCGCCGACCATCTCGGCGTCAGCCTCAACCTCGACGCCGACCAGAACATCGACGAAGTCCTCGAAGCGGTACGCGAGAAAGGCGACCTGGGCGCCGCGGCCTTGCCCCTGGACCCGACCCGTGACGGCTTGATGTACAGCCGGCCGATCATGCCGCTGCAGCCCCTGCTGGTCTATCGCCGCGGCCTGCCGCCACCGAGCGAGCTCGACGATCTCGAGGGCCTGGAGATCGGCACGCTGAGCGGCACGGGGACCGACCGGGTCATGCGCGAACTGCAGGACGAGCACCCCTGGCTGAGCTGGCAGGAATCCGACGACATCGAGGTCTCGGCGCTGCTTGGCCGGGTGGCCGACGGATCGCTGGACGCCGCCGTGGTCTTCGAGCACCAGTTCCGCCTCAACCGGCTGTTCTTTCCTGAAGTCGAGGATGGCTTTCGGCTCGGTCGGCCGCTATCGCTGGCCTGGGCCTTCCCCACCGGCCAGGGCCTGGGACTGCTGCGCGAAGCCAACCGCTTCCTCGACGGGCTGCAGGGCAACGGCCTGCTGACCCGCCTGGAGACCCGCTACCTGGGCCGCGACGACTATCTGGAATACGTCGGCGCCCGCACCTTCATCGGCCACGTCCACGAACGACTGCCGAAGTACGACAGCCTGTTCCGTGCCGCCGCCCGAGCCAGCGGCTTCGACTGGAAGCTGCTGGCGGCGGTGGGCTACCAGGAGTCCCACTGGCGTCCCGACGCCACCTCGCCTACCGGGGTGCGCGGCATGATGATGCTGACCAACGCCACCGCCGCCGACCTCGCCGTCGACAACCGACTCGATCCGGCCCAGAGCATCGACGGCGGCGCCCGCTACCTGCGCGAGCTGAAGGAACGACTGCCTGCATCGATCACCGGGGAGGACCGTTTGTTCATGGCCTTGGCCGCCTATAACGTGGGCCTGGGCCACCTCTATGACGCCCGCCGCATCGCCGAGATGCGCGGCGGCGATCCCGATGCCTGGCGCGATGTCCGCGAGGCTCTGCCGCTGCTGCAACAGCGCGAATGGCACAGCAAGACCCGCTACGGCTATGCTCGCGGCGGTGAGCCGGTGATCTATGTTCGCAACGTCCGCCGCTACTACGAGATCCTCGCCTATGTGGACCGCAGCCGACAGCAATTCCACCAGCTCAACGCCCGGCGATCGCTGTCCGAGGAGGATGGCCTCTTCGACCGGGTCCCGCCGAGCGGTTGAGGGCCGAGCATGAGGCACCGTGTCATCGCCTTGCCCCTGACGGTCGTCGCCCTGCTGGTGGCCCTGCTCGGCCTTCTGGCCGGCGGCTCCCAGGCATCGGGAAGCACGGCGAGCGTCCTCCTGTGCGGCCTGCTCAGCGCCAGCCAGCTGGCCTGGCACGGCCGTCGCCTGCGCATGTCGCGACTGCTGCTGTGGCCGGCACTGGGCTGGCTGGTCCTGAGCCTGCTCAGCTACCTGTTGCCTGAGCATTGGGTGGCACACGCCAGCTGGAATCGCTGGGCGACCCACCTGATGCCGGGCAGCTACATCGATGACTGGCGCCCTCCGCTGCTGGTGATGCTGTGCCTGACGCTGCTCGGGCTGGTGCTGCTGGTGCGTACCCGTGCCAACCTCGGCGCACCGCTGCTGTTGGGAGTCGCCGCCCTGTCGCTGGTGGGCCAGGCCATCGAGCAGGTCCACGACCACGACTTGCTGCCACTGACCGCCAACGGGCCGGTTTTCGTCGCCCAGGCCTGTCTGCTGCTCGGCCAGTCGGTCGATATCCTCGGCGGCTGGCGTGCCAGCCGCGGCAGCATCCAGCGTGCGCTGTGGCCCTCGCTGCTGCTGGCGTTGCTGACGCTGGCACTGTGGCACCACCAGCGCGAGGCCGACGAGCTTCGGCTGAGAGCCGACATCGAAGCCCAGGGTCAGCGCCTGGCCGGTCGACTATCGTCCGAGATCAACGCTCATCTGGCCGCCATGCGTCGCTTCACGGCCTCGTGGAGCTGGCGCGACTCACCGCCCACCGCCACGCAGTGGGCCCATCAGGCCGAGCTGTATCACCATGACTTTCGTTATTTCCTGAACATCGCCTTCATCACCCCGGACAGCCGCATCCTGCGCGTGCACCCGGGGTCCAGGATCAACAACGAGCTGCTCGACACTCGCCTGTTCGACGCCCAGCCGGAGGGGCGCGAAGCCCTGGGCCGGGCGCTTCACGACGGACGCGTCGGCCGCACCGGCATCATCAGCCTGCTGCAGGAGCAGCCCGGCCTCATACACTACCTGCCGGTGATTCAGGACGACAGCGGCCGGATCCTGGGGGCCGTGGGCGTGGTGGTGGGCCTGCAGGCAATGGCCGACACCCTGTTCCGCCAGGTCGGCCCCGAGACCACGGCGCTGTCGCTGCTCGATGGCGAACGACTGCTCGCCTATCAGGGGCCCGCCGAGCGCCAGGGCCCCTGGCGCCATGCCGCGATGCTGGACCTCAGCGGCCTGCCGCTGACTCTGGTCACTCGCCCCGGACGCGACACCCTGCTCGCCCACCGCTCACGACTGCCGGGCATCACCCTGACGGCAGGACTGTCGCTGGCCTACCTGCTCTATCTGTCACTGTTCGCCCGACACCGCATGCTGGTGCAGCATCGCCAGGTCCGCCGCTCCAACCGCGAGCTGCGCCGCGAGGTACGAAGCCGCACCCAGCTGCAGCGGGAGATCGAGTGGCTTGCCGATCATGACGACCTCACCCGCCTGCCCAACCGCCGCCGCTTCATGCAGGTACTGGCGGAACACGCCGAGACCCGGCCGCTTAGCGTGCTGCTGTGCGACGTCGATCACTTCAAGCTGATCAACGACCGCCATGGCCACCTGACCGGAGATCGCTACCTCGCCGAACTGGGCCGACTGGGTCAAGGAGTGATCGAGACGGCGGGGGGCGTTTTCGCCCGCTTCGGCGGCGAAGAGTTCGTTGCCTGCCTGCCGGGCCAGGATGCCGATGGCGCAGCGGCCGTGGCCGAGCGGCTGCGGCTCGCCTTGACCGAGTCCGGGCTGCGCCATCGGGATGGCGCGCCCCTGACCCTCAGCGTCGGTGTCGCCACCCTGGAAACGGGATCGCTGGTCGCCGACGACCTGCTGCAGGACGCCGACGAGGCCCTGTATCGCGCCAAGTCCCGCGGGCGTGACCGGGTCGAGCGGGCCTCGCCGCGCCCCGGGCTATCCACCGGTGGTGTCTGAACGGCGTTCGGCGAAGAAGGCCTTGAGCAGCTTCGACACCCGGGTAGCCAGCACACCGCCCTCCACCGCCACCCGATGGTTGTACCAGGGCTGGGCGAACAGGTTGGCGCGCGACTCGACCATGCCGGTGCGCGGCTCGGCGGCGCCATAGACCACCCGGGCCAGGCGCGCGTGGATGATCGCCCCGGTACACATCAGACACGGCTCCAGCGTGACGAAGAGGGTACAGCCATCCAGGCGGTAGTTGCCGAGGCGCGCGCCGGCATCGCGCAGGGCGCGTATCTCGGCGTGGGCGCTGGGGTCGTGGTCGGCCACCGGGGCGTTGTACCCCTCGCCGACGATCTCCCCGGCCGCATCCACCACCACCGCGCCCACCGGCACCTCGCCGGCCTCCCCGGCCAGGCGAGCCTGGTCCAGGGCACGGTGCATGTAGAACTCGTCGCTGCGCATCGCCGTCGACTCCCGTAAACTGATCGCCATGAAACATGCGTATGACATCCTGGCGCCATCGAGCGCCATGCCCCCAGGAGGATACCCGCAATGAACGATGCCCTGAACGCCTTGGTGGATCTGCTGGGCCTCGAACCCCTGGAGGAAAACCTGTTCCGCGGCCGCAGCCAGGACCTGGGCCTGCCCCAGCTGTTCGGCGGCCAGGTGCTCGGCCAGGCGCTGTCTGCCGCCACCCATACCGTGGACGCCAGCCGGCGCGTCCACTCGCTTCACGGCTATTTCCTGCGCCCCGGGGATGCCAGCCGACCGGTCGTCTATCAGGTCGATGCGGTGCGCGACGGCCGCAGTTTCACTACCCGCCGGGTTACCGCCATCCAGAAGGGACGCCCGATATTCTTCTGCAGCGCCTCCTTCCACGGTGAGGAAATGGGCCTCGATCACCAGCCGCAGATGCCCGACGTACCCGCTCCGGAAACGCTCGACGAAGCCGACCTGAGCCTGCGCTTCCCCGGCCACCCCATCGAGTTTCGCCACGTGCTGGACGCCTCCGAGCCCGGACAGCCGGCACGCAAGCGGCTGTGGTTTCGCCTGGCCGGGGAGCTCCCCGAGGATCCCGCGCTGCATCGCTACCTGCTGGCCTACAGCTCCGACTTCAACCTGCTGACCACCGGCCTGGTGCCTCACGACATCGGCTTCGGAGATCCCGGCCTGCAGATTGCCAGCCTCGACCATGCCCTGTGGTTCCATCGCGATGTCCGCGTCAACGACTGGCTGCTCTACGACATGGACAGCCCCTGGGCCGGCGGCGCCCGCGCCTTCACTCGCGGCAGTATCTACGATCGCCAGGGGCGCCTGGTGGCTTCCAGCGCCCAGGAGGGACTGACGCGCCTGCGCGCTCCGCATCAGTGAAATAGCCCCCGCCGTCCTTGCGCGCCCCTGTCCGTGTCGTCGCCGGGAAACCCGGCGTCGTCACCGGAACACCGGCGACTAACGCCCTGCCTACCTTGAAAATAGCGGCGACCTTTGCAGACGGTCGCCGCCGCGCGGGTCAGGATCGAGGGTGCCTCGTCGACGGTCCCGAATGGCCGCCTATCGCCCCTCGCTGCCCCTATGGCAACGAACGGGCGAGGAGTGCCGAGCCATGTCCCATCGAGCGAACGTGAACTACCAGGATTCCATCGACCAGAGCGACCGTCTGGTGCCGGTCAACCTGCGCCAGAGCGGCGACCCGGGCATCCAGATGCTGATCTCCAACCGCGTGCGCAAGTCGCCCTACTGGCACCTCTCGGTCGAAGCCGGCTGCTGGAAGGCCACCGTCTACAACCGCATGTACCATCCACGCGCCTACGTGCGCCCCGAAGACGGCGGGGCCATGGAGGAATACCGCGCGCTGGTCAACGACGTCACCCTGTGGAACGTCGCCGTCGAGCGACCGATACGCGTCAAGGGGCCCGATGCCGAGGCCTTCTGCAACTACGTCTGCACCCGCGACGTGACCCGGGTTCCGCCGATGATGGGACGTTACGTGGTGCTCTGCGACGAGCAGGGCCACGTGCTCAACGACCCGGTGATGCTGCGCGTGGCCGAGGACGAGTTCTGGTTCACCATCAGCGATTCCGACCTGGCCTACTGGTTCAAGGGCATCAATCACGGGCTGCGCTACGACGTGACCATCGACGAGATCGACGTCAGCCCGCTGCAGGTGCAGGGCCCGAAGTCCGAGGACCTGATCGCCGACCTGGTCGGCGAAGCCGTGCGCGAGGTGCCCTACTACGGTCTGATGGCAGGCACCATCGAGGGGGCCGAGGTGCTGATTTCCCAGACCGGCTTCTCCGGCGAGAAGGGCTACGAGGTCTATGCCTTCGACTCCAGCCTGCATGCCGAGACCGTCTGGAACGCCATCCTCGCCAAGGGCGAGAAATACGGCCTCAAGGTCATCGCCCCGGCCCACCACCGGCGCATCGCCGCCGGCATCCTCTCCTACGGCCAGGATCTGGATCACGAGACCAATCCCTTCCAGTGCAATCTCGGCCACATGGTCCCCAAGGCCAAGGAGGCGGACTATATCGGCCGCGACGCCCTGGAGCGTACCCGCGAACTGGTCCAGCAAGGCACACCGCCCTTCACCCACCAACTGGTGGGGCTCAAGCTCGGCGGTCGCCCCATCGAGGACTATGCGCCGGATTTCTGGCTGGTCGGCCCGGATGCCGATAGCGCCCCCAGCGGATGGATCACCTCGCCCTGGTACTCCCCCGAGCTCGGCACCAACATCGCCATGGCCTACGTGCCGGTGGCGTCGGCGGTGGTCGGGACCGTGCTGGTGGCCTGGCTGCCCGACGAGTTCCTCGACATCCCCGGCCAGCCGGTCGACGCCGTGGTCTGCGAGATGCCATTCCGCGCCTCGGTGAATCCCAGCTCCCGGGAACGCGCCAAGGCGGCAGGACGCGACTACGCCTACTGACGCGCCCGCGCTCACGACACAAAAAACCGCCACCCGTTCGGGTGGCGGTCTTCGTGTGCCTGGTGCCGGTGAGTGGACTCGAACCACCGACCTACGCATTACGAGTGCGTTGCTCTACCAGCTGAGCTACACCGGCGTGCCGAGCATCATACGACCCGGTCGCCAGGCTGCCAAGGGCACCTCGGCGGCCGATGTTCCACAGACGCGGTATCAGACCGTCATGTCGACGTCGTATGGGCGGGAGCGGCGAGGACAGGTGTCGCTCCATGGGAAGAGAGGGACGTCGGGAGCAGAAATGCGACGTTTCTCGACGCGGCCATCAGGCGGCTACCGGGCAGCCCGCGGGACGCGGCCCGACGGGCGCGAGATGCGCACGCCAGGCTCAGGCGCCATGCACTACGGGAGCATCAGATGTAGGCGTAGGGCATCCGAGCCTGGAAACCGCGGTAGGCGCTTTCGGTCATCACTTCCAGTACACGATAGGCACCCTTGCCGATACGCTTGAGCAGGGAGGGACGGGCGGTTGAAGTCGTCATGGGATCTCATGCCTGTGTCGATGAGTGTCGAGGCATTATACCTTAGTCGTTAGACGTTAGTCTAACATCATCTCCCCTTCCTGCACGCCTCAGGTCTTCTACGGGTGCCACGCCAACGATCGTTGGCGTGACAGTCAGGTCCGTATCAGGTCGTCGGCAGCTCCGTATCCCCCGCCACGGCGACTGCCGGCGTCGGCCACTTCAGCCGGCGACGCGCCAAGGCCACATCGTCACGTGGATCATGCTGCCAGAGCCAGTCGAAGCGTCGCTCCAGGTCCGCCGCCAGGCGCGCTTCGTCGGCGCCGATGCCATCGCCACGGCATTCGTAGACATCCCCGGCTTCCCGAGACGTGGCCTGCACTCGGCGGGTACGCGCATGACGCGCCGCCTCGAAGGCCGCCAGCACCGCCGCGACATTGTTACGCTCGGCGTGCGGGTCGCTCAGCAGGCCGGCCAGCACGTAGGCATCCTCCAGTGCCTGGCCGGCCCCGGCGCCCTGGTGGGGCAACATCGCATGCGCGGCATCGCCCACGATCAGCACCCGGTCGCGGGCGTAGCGCGGCAGTTCGGGCAGCTCGTGCAGGGCCCAGCGGGTCGGCTGATCGATGCAGCCAAGAATCGCCTTGGATGCGGCGCCCCAGCCGGGGAAGTCCTCGAGCATCGCCTGCTGACTCACTTCCACGACCCAGGGCGCACCCTCCGGCAGTTGGGGCTCCGGGCACGACCGGTCGGTGACGAACGCCACTACATTGATCAGTGCCGCCTGCTTCACCGGGAAGGTCAGGATATGGCGATCGGTGCCCAGGTACATCTGCGGCACCACGGCCAGCCGCTCGTCACAGCCCGCCTCTTGCAGCGCCCGGCGCAGGCGCTCGACGGGAACCAGCCCGCGATAGGCCTGGGTGCCGCTCCAGCGCGGCCCGACCTCGCCGAAGTCCGCCACGGGCAGCACATGCTCGCGCACCGCCGACTTGATGCCATCGAAGCCGATCAGCAGGTCACCCCGGAACTCGCTGCCATCGGCAAAGCTCACGCTGATGCCCTCGGCATCCTGAACCACGGCCTGGCAGCGCTTGCCGAAATGGGCGATGCCCGCGGGCAGGTGGGCAACGATGGCATCCAGGAAGTCCGCGCGATGGACCGAGGACTGGCCACAGCCCGGGGCCAATGAGGCGGTCAAATAGGCCTCGTCCCGACCTCGTCGCCACTCGAACCAGACATCCTCGCAGGGCGCCGGGGAGGCGTCGGCGATGCGTCGATAGGCGGCTTCCAGGCCCAGCAGCGAAATGGCCCGTACGGCATTGGGTCCGAAGGAAACCCCGGCGCCGATCTCCGAGAAACGCTCGGCGGCCTCGAACAGATGAACCTCCAGGTCCGAACGTCGGGAGAGAGCGACGGCGAGGGCCACGCCTCCGATGCCGCCGCCGACGATACCGATGCGCAGACGGGCTTGGCGGGGCTGCCGAGTGTCGGGCTGAGCGGGGGTCTTGTGGGTCGGCATGATAGTCACTCCTGTCAGGGGATGGATGGTCTCCCATCACGCTAGGCGCCTACCGATATGACTCACAACGAAGCCACCTTCATGTCGTGAATAAACAGGGTTAATATCACGACAAACCAGTTGCTTAGCGACCAATCTCACGCTCCCTTATCGACCATGGTCTAGGGCGATCGACGCTTCGGCGTTGCCCTCCTGTCGCTGCCCCTCCCGGAGACGAAGCCATCATGCGCAAGCTGTCGGAAATCGATACCAATCTGCTGGTGGTGTTCGACCTTCTCTATCAGCGCCGCAACACCCAGAGGGTCGCCGAACAGCTCGGCCTGACCCAGCCGGCGATCAGTCATGCCCTGAAACGGCTGCGCAAGCTGCTGGGCGACCAGCTCTTCGAGCGCACCTCGCGAGGCCTGATGCCCACGCCCTATGCCACGCGCATCCATGAACCGATCGCCCAGGCCCTTGCCGGGCTGCAGGAGGCGCTCAACCTGAGCCAAGACTTCGATCCCGCGACCAGCCGGCGCAGCTTCCAGGTCGCCATGAGCGATATCGGCGAGATCTACTTCCTTCCCCGGCTGATGTCACGGCTGGCGGCACTGGCTCCGCACGTCTCGCTCTGCACCGTGCGCAGCGAGCTCGGCGACCTGCCGCACGACATGGAGGAAGGACACATCGATCTGGCGGTGGGCCTGATCCCGCAACTGGGAGCTGGCTTCTACCAGCAGCGGCTATTCGTGCAGCGTTACGTCTGCCTGATGAGAGAGGATCATCCCCTGGCGCAGCGCGCATTCTCCATGGAGGACTTCACCGCGGCCCGGCACATCGTGGTGGAGGCCAAGGGCACCGGTCACGGCCGGGTCGAGGAACTGCTGGCCAAGGCCGGCATCGCCCGTCCGGTGCGACTTCAGCTGCCGCACTTCGTGGCCGTGCCCTATATCGTCAGCGGCACCGACCTGATCGTCACCGTCACCGACAAGCTGGCCGAGGCCACCGCGCACCGCTTCGGGCTGCACGCCATGCCGCATCCCATGGCGCTGCCCGAGGTGCCGATCAACCTGTTCTGGCACCGGCGCTTCCACCAGGACGCCGGCAATCGCTGGCTACGGCGCTTGATCCACGAGATGTTCGCGGAGGGATGACGGTCCGGCGGTCCGGCGCTCCGGCACGGTTTCCTCGGCGCTCAGCGAGCGCCGTCGGACGCCCGTTCCTCTGCCTTCTTGCCGGCGAAGCGGCGATGCAAGAGGTTGTAGGCGATGGCGCCGACCACCACGCCCCAGAAGGCCGACCCCAGGCCCAGGAAACTCACCCCGGAGGCCGTGGCCAGGAAGGTGATCACCGAGGCCTCCAGGTGATCCTTCTGGGCGGTGAAGGCGCTGACGTTGCTGGCGATGGCGCCGATCAGCGCCAGGCCCGCCAGCACCGCCACGAACTCGCCGGGCAGCGAGGTGAACAGCAGCACGATGGTGCCGGCGAAGGTGCCGCCGACCAGGTAGAAGAGGCCGTTGGCGATCCCCGCCACGTAGCGCTTGTCGCGGTCAGGATGGGCATCCTCGCCGGTGCAGATCGCCGCGGTGATCGCCGCGATCACCGTGGTGATACCGCCGAAGCAGGCAGTGGCCAGCGACGTCAGGCTGGCCACGGTGACGATCGGCCGGGCCGGCGTGTTGTAGCCGGAGGTGCGCAGGATCGCCATGCCCGGCAGGAACTGCCCGGTGAGGCTGACCAGTACCAGCGGGATGGCCAGGCCGAGCGTGCCCTGCCAGGTCCACTCGGGCGCGATGAAGGTCGGCGAGGCTAGCTGCAGGGTCACGCCCTCGAGGCTCGCGCCTTCCAGGACCACTGCCAGGCCGACGCCGACGACCAACAGCCACACCAGGCAGTAGCGCGGCGTCAGGCGCTTGAACACCAGGTAGGCCAGCAGCATGCCAATCATCAGCGCCGGCACCGTGGCCAGCGACTCGAAGACGCCGACCCCGAACTGGAACAGGATGCCCGCCATCATGGCGCTGGCGATGCCGGGCGGGATCAGCTGTATGATGCGGTCGAAGGAGCCGGTCACGCCGATCACCAGGATCACCGCCGCCGCGGTGAGGTAGGCGCCCACCGCCTCGCCGAGCGACAGCTCGGGAAACAGCGTCACCAGTAGCGCCGTGCCCGGTGCCGACCAGGCGGTGACCACCGGCACCTTGAGCCACAGGCTGAGGCCGATGCCGGACACGGCGGCCCCCATGGAGATCGCCCAGACCCATGACGTCATCATCGCCGGCGAGATCTCGGCGCTCTGGGCAGCCTGGAAGAAGATGGCCAGCGGGCCGGCATAGGAGACCAGCACCGCCACGAAGCCGGCAGTGACGGCGGGGATCGACCAGTCCTTGAAGCGTCGCATGGCGAGTTCCTTGGGCAGGGGGGCGGTGGCGCCGGGCCGGCGACACCACGAAAAGAAAAAAGGCCCGTGCTGACAGACAACGACGGGCCAACGGAGGATAACCTGAGCAGCGCCTATCGCGCGAAGGCCTGCCGTCAGGCGCTGGGCTCGTGGGCGACCCGGCGAATGAATTCGAAGTCCTTGGTCTCGAAGAGCAGCGAGACGAACACCCCCAGCACCAGGGCCCAGAAGGAGGAGCCGATGCCCAGGATCTGCAGCCCGGAGGCGGCGATCAAGAAGGAGAACAGTCCGCCCATCTCATGCTTGCCGGAGAAGGTCATGTGCATCGCCGAGGTGATCACCCGCAGCAGGGCCAGCCCGGCGACGATGGCGATGAAGTAGCCCGGCATGGCCTCGATCAGGCTGACCACGTAGCCGTAGAAGGGCGCGCCGACCACGAAGATGGCCCCGGCGATCACCGCCGCCACCCAGCGCTTGTCAGGCTTGCCGGCCTCGGGCGACGAGCAGATACCGGTCATCGGCGCGGCGATGCAGGTGCTGTGCAGGTTGAAGAAGGCCGAGATCATGGTGCCGAAGCCGCCCACGGCGGTGATGGCGTTGGCCGGCACTTCCTTGTAGCCCATGCCCTTGACCAGGCCCACGCCGGCGGGGGTCTCCATGCCGATCAGGATCAGTGCCAGCGGCAAGCCGTAGGCCAGGAAGGCCTCCAGGGTGAACTCGGGAACGATGAACTCGGGGAAGGTCACCGAGAACTCGATGCCCGAGAGATCGACGCCGGCATAGGCCATGTAGGCAATACCGGCCAGCATGGCCACGATCAGCGGCGGCACCCGGCGCAGGAAGCGCGCCGCCAGGAAGAAGGCCAGGATCATGATCGCCGCCGGCAGGATGGCGTGTTCCAGGGGAGCGACCATGTTGAGGCCGAACTTGAGCAGGATGCCGCCGACCATGCCCATCACGATCGGCATGGGAATCAGCTTCATGACGATGCCCATCACCCCGGCCAATCCCGCCACCAGCGAGATGGCGCCGGCGATCAGCGATGCGCCGAGCGCCGCCTCCACGCCCACCACGGGGATGATCGCGGCGAACAGCAGGGCCCCGGGAATGGAGTTGGCCATCGGCAGCGGCAGCCGATAGTAGGCGGGCATGAACAGCCCGAATAAACCGTTGATCATCAGATAGCTGATGACCCAGATCATGATGAAGTGGGGGTCGAGCCCCGCGGCGGTGCCGGCGCTGATATGGATCACGCCGGCGCTGAGGCCGAAGATGCCGGCCACGAAGCCCGCACTGACGTTGTCGACGTTGAGGTCGCGGATGAAGTCAGCTGGCGCATGCCGCAGGCTGACCCCCTTCTCGATATGTTTCATGCTGTACTCCAGGTGTTGTTGTCATTGGTATCAGGGGCTTGCTGTCGAAGGCCGCCCCTGTCGGGACGGCGTTTCGCTTTGCTGGCGCTATGGCGTTAACGGGTTGGCCACGACGGAAAAGTCGCCGAGCGAAGGCTAGACAAGGAAAAAATCGGCGAGAAGGCGGACCGGGCTCGCGTACGAGTTCACGAGCCGTAAACGAGCACTTGGCGCCGGTTTTTGACACCGTATAGCCGAGCGCAGGCCTTTTCAGCGAGGCCTAACCCTGGTCGCCGCCGGCCACCGGCAACACACTGCCGGTGATGTAGCTGGCCTCGCTCGATGCCATGAACAGGATCGGCGCGGCCATCTCGTCCAGGGTGCCGTAGCGGCCGAACAGGCAGCTCTGCCTGGTCTGGTCGATATGGGCCTGGAACCAGGCCTGCTCCGTCTCGTTGCGCGGTTCGGGCGTGCCTCGCGAAATGCGCCGCGGCGGCGCCTCGGTGCCGCCGGGGGCGGTGGCCACCACGCGGATGCCGTGCTCGGCATACTCGAAGGCCAGCGAGGCGGTCATGGCGTTGACGCCGCCCTTGGCCGCCGAATAGGGAATGCGGTGGATGCCGCGTGTCGCCGCCGACGAGACGTTGACGATCACCCCGCTGCCCTGAGCCACCATGGTCGGCAGCACCGCGCGACAGCACCACAGCGTCGGCATCAGCGAGCGGGTGATCTCGGCCGAGATCTCGGTGGAGGTGAACTCGGTGAACGGCTTGAAATTGATCGCCCCGCCCACGTTGTTGATCAGGATGTCGATCCGACCGAAGTGCTCGCTGGCCTGGCGCATCACGCGCTCGGCGCCTTCCCAGGTTTCCAGGTCGGCCTGCAGCGCGATGGCGTCCGCTCCCTGCGCCTTCAGCTCGGCCGCCACCTCCTGGACGATCTCGGCGCGATCCACCAGCGCCAGGCGAGCCCCCTCGGCGGCCGCCTGCTCGGCGACGCGCCGGCCGATGCCCTGAGCGGCACCAGTGATCACCATCACCCGGTCCTGGAAACGTTGACGGTTCATGCGGCCTCCCCGGGTGCCTGGTTGGGCGTGAACTTCTCGTAGTGGAAGCTCTGCGGCGCGATGCCCTGCTCGTCGAAGTGCTTGAGCACGGCGTCGACCATCGGCGGCGGCCCGCACAGGTAGACGTCGACGTCGCCGTCATGCAGCACCTCGGCGTCCATGTGATGGGTCACGTAGCCCTTGCGGGGATGGTCGCTTGCCTCGTCCACTACCACGGTGGAGTAGGTGAAGTTCGGCAGCGCCTCGTCGAAGGCGTCCAGGACCTCGGTCTTGACCAGGTGGTCGTCCTTGTTGACGCCGTAGATCAGGTGCACGGGCTGCTCGCAGCCCTTCTCCACCAGCTGCTCGAGCATCGACAGGAAGGGCGCCAGGCCGGTGCCGCCGGCCAGCATCAGTACCGGTCGGGTCAGCTCGCGCAGATAGAAGCTGCCCATCGGCCCGGTCAGGCCGAGGCGCTCGCCGGGCTTGCACTGCTCGGTGAGATAGCCGCTCATCAGGCCGCCCGTCACGTTGCGGATCAGGAAGGTGGTCCGCGCGGCGCCCGGCCGGGAGCTGAAGGAGTAGGAACGGTGTTCCTCGGTCCCCGGCACGTCGATATGGATGTACTGGCCGGGCAGGAAGGCCAACTCGGCGCCCTCGTCCAGGTCGATGGAAAGCTCGATGCTGTCTTCGGAGAGTTGCTCGACCGTGGCCACGGTGCCCTCGAGCTTGCCGACCGCGGTCTTGCACAGGGTCGAGGCCACCGGCACCTGGATGACGCAGTCGGTCGACGGCACCATCTGGCAGGTCAACACCTGGCCCTCGGCGGCCTCCTCGTCGGACAGCGCGTCTTCCAGGTACTCGTCGCCCAGGTCGAAGGAGCCCTGCTCGCAGTGGCCCTTGCAGGTGCCACAGACGCCGTCGGAGCAGTCCATGGGCAGGTTGACCTTCTGCCGGTAGGCGGCATCGAGCACGGTCTCGCCTTCCTTGCAGCCGATGAAACGGGTCACCCCGTCTTCGAAGTTGAGGGCAATGGTATAGCTCATGGTCGTTCTCCTCCCCGACAGGTCAGCGTGACCCGGTCAGCGTGACCCGGTCAGATGTGATAGACGTCGATGACCTGATGGATGTAGTCGTTGTTCAGGATCACCTTCTTGCGGGTGATCAGCGGCGCCTCCCCCGACACGTCCAGGGTGTAGAACGAGGTGCCGAAGAACTGGTTGGTCTGCTGGTAGCGGTGGCTCAGGGTGTGCCAGTTGAAGCGCAGCTCCACCGTGTCGCCCTCCTGTTTCAGCACCTCGAGATTGCTGATCAGGTGCGTGGTGCGCGGCTCGGGAATGCTGGTCGCGCCGCTGCGCTCGGTCTTGATGCGGTAGACCCGATCCTCCAGCCCCTCGCGGCTCGGGTAGTAGATCAGCGAGATTTCAGACTGCGGGTCCTCGGTCAGCCGGTCGTCGTCGTCCCAGGCCGGCATCCAGAACTCCGCGTCCTGGCGGTAGCAGGTCAGCCATTCGTCCCACTGGCGGTCGTCGAGCAGCCGCGCCTCGCGATGCACGAAGGCCTGGATGTCTTCGAAAGTCATGCTCATGGTGCTCCCCCTTATGCCGACTCGGTGGCGATGAACTGGCCGCGTTCCTTGTCGATGGCGCGCAGCATCTCCTCGACCCAGTGCTGGTGGTGCAGCACGTAGAGCCCCTCGTCCTCCGGCGATGCCCCGCTCAGCAGCGGTTTCATGTCGATCGCCCGGGCGTTGTCGTCGGCGCCTTCGATCCACTGCTTGGCCCCGCGAGACAGGTCGTTCCACTCGGCGTCCAGGCCCTGGTAGCCGTTCTGGCAGGCGCGGAACTCTTCCAGGTCGTCCGGCGTGCCCATGCCCGAAACGTTGAAGAAGTCCTCGTACTGGCGGATGCGCAGCGCGCGGTTCTCCTTGGATTCGCCCTTGGGCGCGAAGCAGTAGATGGTCACCTCGCTCTTGTCCACGGCCAGCGGGCGGATCACCCGGATCTGGGTGGAGAACTGGTCCATCAGGTAGACGTTGGGATACAGGCAGAGGTTACGGGTCTGGTTGACGATGGAATCGGCCCGGGCCTCGCCCAGCTCGGCCTCGATCTCGTCCTTGCGGGTGTAGACCGGGCGCACCTCGGGGTTGAGCAGCCGGGTCCACAGCATCATGTGGCCGTGCTCGTAGGAGTAGAAACCGCCCTGGCTCTTCGACCAGCCGTCGGCGTCCACCGCCTGGGTGCCGCCGGCGTCGTAGTTGCGGCGATCCATGGTCGAGGCGTAGTTCCAGTGCACGGTGCTGACGTGGTAGCCGTCGGCGCCGTTCTCCGCGCCCAGCTTCCAGTTGCCGTTGAAGGTGTACGACGAGGTGCCGCGCAGGATCTCCAGGCCTTCCGGCGCCTGGTCGACGATGTTGTCGATCACCTTGCGGGTTTCGCCGAGATAGTCGTCCAGCGGCATCACGTCGGCGCTCAGGCTGCCGAACAGGAAGCCCTTGTAGTTCTCGAACACCGGCAGCCGCTTGAGGTCGTGGGAGCCGTCGCTCTTGAAGGCGTCGGGGTAGGCGCCGGTCTTCTCGTTCTTGGCCTTGAGCAGCCGGCCGTCGTTCTTGAACGTCCAGCCGTGGAACGGGCAGGTGAAGGTGCCCTTGTTGCCGCGCTTCTTGCGGCACAGCGTGGCGCCGCGGTGGGCGCAGGCGTTGATCAGCGCATGTAGCTCGCCGGCCTTGTCGCGGGTGATGATCACCGGCTGGCGGCCCAGGGTCACGGTCATGTAGTCGCCGGGCTCGGCGATCTGGCTCTCGTGGGCCAGGAACAGCCAGTTGCCCTCGAAGACATGCTTCATCTCGAGCTCGAAGAACTCGGGGTCGGTGAAGATGCTGCGATGCACGCGGAAGATACCGGCCTCGGCGTCGTCGACGACGGCACCGCGGACGCGTTGTTCGAGACGATCAAGCTTGCTGGTCATGATCTGGCTCCTCGAGATTGTCATGGGGTCAGGGAAGAAAGAACGGGCTGGGTCCTCAGACCTTGGCGGAACCCGCCTGCTGGCTGGCCTGGTCCTGTTCGTCTTCCTTGGCCCGCGGGCGCTTGTGGCGATGCTGCAGTTCACGGTCCGCAGTCGCCGACAGTTCGACGTCGAACACCACCTCGGTGAAGGGGCCTTCGAAGCCGCGTGCTTCGATCGTTGCCGCATCCTCGACTCGCTGCCCGGCGACCACCAGCTCCTCGCGAGTGGCGAAGGCGAAGTCGTCGAAGGTGTAGGGGTCGCCCGCCAGGTTGATCTGGGTCGTCAGGTGCTGGTGCCCCGGCGCCGAGACGAAGTAGTGGATGTGCGCCGGGCGCTGGCCGTGGCGGCCCAGGGCCTTGAGCACCTGGTCGGTGGGCGCGCCTTCCGGCACGCCATAGCCGGAGGGAACGATGCTGCGCACCGCGTAGCGACCCTCGGCGTCGGTGATGATCGAGCGGCGCAGGTTGTACTCGGCCTGCGACGGGTCGAAGAAGGAGTAGCCGCCCTTGGAGTCGGCGTGCCAGATCTCGACCTTGGCCCCGGCCACCGGCTGGCCGTCGGTGTCGCGCACCTGGCCGGTCAGCCACATCGCCTCGCCGTCGCTATCGGTGCCGTCGTCCATGCGCCCGCTGCCCTGCAGCTCCGGGGCGCCGGCCACGTACAGCGGGCCCTCGATGGTGCGCGGCGTGCCGCCGGTGCGGCCGGCCTCGGCGTCGGCCGCGTCCATGCGCATGTCCAGGTAGTGGTCGAAGCCGAGCCCCGGGGCCAGCAGGCCGAACTGGGTGCCCTGGCCGAGCGCGTTGAGCACGCTGATGCTGCTCCAGAACTCCTCGGGGCTGACGTCGAAATCGTCGATCAGCCGATACAGGTCGGAGAGCAGGCGATGCAGGATCTGCTTGGCGCGCTCGTTGCCGCCGTCCTGCTCGAAGCCGCTGACGGCCTTGAGAAAGTCCTGAACCTCGGGGGTATCGAAAATCTTCACGGTCATGCTGGCGTCCTCATGGTTGTTATAGCGAGTCATCGATGAACGGCGTATCAGCTGTCGTCGTCACGGATCGACGAGGGATGGCGGCACAGCGGCTTGACGGCGATCTCCATGTACGGGAACAGCGGCAGGTGGGAGACCAGCTCCTGCAGCTCGGCGTTGTCCTCGACGTCGAAGATGCTGACGTTCGAGTAGCTGCCGGCCACCCGCCACAGGTGGCGCCACTTGCCGGCGCGCTGCAGCTCCTGGGAGTAAGCCTTCTCGGTCGCCTTGATCTCGGCGGCCTGTTCGGCGGGCATCTCCGGCGGCAGTTTCACGGTCATTTCTACCTGGAACAGCATGCGGGTCTCCTTGTCTGGAACAGTGTCAGCGCCCGGACTTACTTGCGCGAATAGTGGGTCAGCTTGTCTTCGTCGAGGGCGATGCCGAGGCCGGGACCGGCCGGCAGGTCGACGCCGAAGTCGTGGTAGCGCAGCGGCTCGGCGACGATGTCGTCCTTGAGCAGCAGCGGGCCAAACATCTCGGTGCCCCAGGCCATCTCGGGCAGCGTCGCCCAGGCATGCAGCGAAGCGGCGGTGCCGATGGTGCCCTCGAGCATGGTGCCGCCGTACAGGCCGACACCGGCCGTCAGCGCCAGCTGCGCCAGCTCCAGCGCCGGCCGCGGCCCGCCGGCCTTGGCAATCTTCAGCGCGAAGGCGCCGCTGAAGCCGCCGGCCACCAGGTCCAGGCCGTCCCGGGCATCGGCCACCGCCTCGTCGGCCAGCATCGGCACCCGGAAGCGCTCGGCCAGGCGAATCAGGCCGGCCTGCTCGCGGGCCGGGATGGCCTGCTCGATCAAGGCGATGCCGGCCTCCTGAAGGGCGGCGATGCCGCGCACCGCGGTGGCCTCGTCCCAGGCCTGGTTGACGTCGACCCTGACGCTTGCCCGATCGCCCAGCGCCGCCTTGATGTCCGCCACGTGGCGCACGTCCTGTTCCAGGGCGTTGGCGCCGATCTTCAGCTTGAAGTCGCAGTGGCGGCCGTCGTCGAGGCGCTGGAAAGCTTCATCGATATCCTTCCGGGTATCGCCGGAGGCCAGGGTCCACAGCACCGGCAGATGCGTGTGGCGGGCGCCGCCCAGCAGCTCGGCCACCGACAGGCCGCGGCGCTTGCCCTCGGCGTCGAGCAGCGCTGTCTCCAGCGCCGACTTGGCGATGGGATTGCCGCGCACGTGACGATTCAGCCGCGCCATCAGGGCGTTGAGGTTGCTCGAGGGCTGACCGACCAGCAGCGGCGCCAGATAGGCGTCGATGTTGCGCTTGATGCTCTCCGGGCTCTCGGGGCCGTAGCTCAGGCCACCAATGGTAGTGCCCTCGCCCAGCCCCTCGATGCCGTCGCTCGTACGCAGGCGCACGATGACCATCGTCTGGCAGGCCATGGTGGCCATGGAAAGCTTGTGGGGACGGATGGTCGGCAGGTCGACCAGCAGCGTCTCTAAGGACTCGATCACGGCGGGCATGAAGGCTCCTGGGCTATGCACGAAAGAAGTGTTCGCAGTTTGATTGCCTCCAGGCCCGGCAACCAATATGGTTTAAGTCCTTAGCCATACCCTGGAGGTATCATGGAGCTACGCCATCTCCGCTACTTCTGCGTCGCGGCCAAGGAGTTGAACATGACGCGGGCGGCCGCCAAGCTGCACATCGCCCAGCCTCCATTAACTCGACAAATCAACAACCTGGAGAAGGAACTGGGCGTCAGGCTGTTCGACCGCGGGCCCCGTGGCCTGGCGCTGACGGCGGCGGGACAGTTCTTCTATGAACATACCCTGCAGATACTCGAGAAGGTCGACACCACGGTGGCCGATACCCGACGCATCGCCCGCAGCCACCGCCAGCTGTTCAGCATCGGCTTCGTGCCCTCGGTGTTCTACGGCCAGCTGCCGCTGCTGGTGCGCGGCTTGCGACAAAAGGATGACGTCGAGCTGACGCTGGTCGAACTGACCACGGTGCAGCAGATCCAGGCGCTCAAGGCCGGCCGCATCGACATCGGCTTCGGCCGGCTGCGCCTCGACGACCCGGAGGTCGAGCAGGAAGTGCTGTTCGAGGAGCCGCTGATGGCGGCGCTGCCCAAGGGCCATCCGCTGGAGGGCACGACGCCGAGCATGGCGCAGTTGGCCGAGTACCCCTTGATCCTGTTTCCCGCCACGCCGCGACCGAGCATGGCGGATACCGTGCTCGGCATGTTCCGACGCCGCGGGCTCAAGATCACGGTCTCGCAGGAGGCCAACGAGATGCAGACCGCGCTGGGCCTGGTGGCCTCGGAGATGGGCATCACCCTGGTGCCAGAGCAGGTGAAGCGCGTCCAGCGCGACGGCATCAGCTACGTCTACCTGGCGGAAAAGCACATCACCATTCCGATCCTGTGCAGCCGTCGCCGCGGCGAAGTGCCCTCGCCGGTCATGCAGGAGGCCAATGCCATCCTCGAGGTGCTGGTGGAGAATCGCCGCAGCGGCCGCTATCCGTGAGCCGGCTCAGCGCGCCTTGACGCGCATCAGCTCGTCCCAGCGGGTGGTATAGCGCGAGCTGAGATGCTCGCAGCGCAGTGCCCAGGCGGCCCTTTCCCCGGGAAGCCCGAAACGCACGGTATCGCGGCCCATACGGCCGTTGAGCCGATCGAGGGTGGCCATCAGCTGCCCGCCTCGTCGGCGCTCGGCGCCATCGCTCTCGCGCAGCAGCGACAGCTGGTGATGCTCGGCGTCGACCAGGTCCAGCAGCATCACCCCGCACTTCTGGTAACGCACGCCCTCGAGGAAGATCGCCGACAGGGCACGGCCGGCGGCGGCAAGCAGCTCGCGGGTATCACCGCTGGGGCCGGACAAGGCCACCACCTGGCTGTTGCGATACTGGCGTTCGTCGAGCCGGTGCGGGTCGCTGCGCACGAATACCAGCACCGCGCAGGCCAGGCTGCCCTGACGACGCAGCTTCTCGGCGGCCCTGGCGCCATGCTGGCGGATCGCCGCCCGCAGGTCGGCCAGCTCACCGGTCAAGCGGCCGAAGGAGCGCGACACCATGATGCGCTGGCGCGGCTCGGCGAGGTCCTCCAGGGGGATGGCCGGCCGCCCGCGCAATTCCCAGACGATGCGTTCCAGCACCACCGAGAAGGTCCGACGGATCTGCTTGGGATCGGCCTGGCGCAGCTGCCAGGCGGTGTGGATGTCCTGCAGTGCCAGCCGCTCGGCGCTACGCCGGGCGATGCCCCATAGCTCGTGCACCTGCAACGCCTCGAGCACGCGGCGGGTCTCGGACGCCTCGGCCTCGAGTCGGCACACGCCGCCCAGCCCGGGCATTCGCTTGGCGACACGATTGGCGGTCTTGGCCAGCACCCGGGTCGGCCCCAGCCCCACGCAGGTCGGCAGGCCGGTGTCGCGCAGCACCGTCGCCCGCAGCCGCCGCCCCCACGCCTCGAGGTCATCGGGCTCATGCCCCTCTAGGCCGACGAAGCTCTCATCGATGGAATACGCCTCCACGTCCGGCGAGAAGTCGCCGAGCACCTGGTTCACGCGCCGGCTCATGTCGCCGTAGAGGGCATAGTTGCTGGACAGCAGCGTCGCTCGCCGACGCATCGACGCGGGGATCTGGTGCGCCGGCATGCCCATGGCCACGCCCAGCGCCTTGAGCTCTTCCGAGCGCGCCACCACGCAGCCGTCGTTGTTGGACAGCACACCCACCGCCCGGCCCTCGAGACGCGGCGCGAAGACCCGCTCACAGCTGACGTAGAAGTTGTTGCTGTCGACCAGCGCGATCATGGCGTCGCCCCCGGCAGGGCGTGCAGCACATGCGTCACCACGCCCCACACCTGGCACTCGCGCCCCGCCAGCGGAATCGGCGCGAAGCGCGGGTTGCTGGCCTCCAGCACCAGGCCGTTGCCGCGCCGGGCCAGCCGCTTGACGGTGGGCTCGCCGTCCACGGCGATGATGACCACCCGCCCGGGCAGCGGCTCCAGGCTGCGGTCCACCACCAGCAGATCGCCGTCGTGAATGCCGTCGCCGAGCATCGAGTCGCCCTCGGCGCGCACGAAGTAGGTGGACGCCGGGCGGCGCACCACATGGGCATGCAGGTCGAGCTCCACGTCCAGGTGATCGTCGGCGGGACTGGGAAAGCCGGCCCGCACCCGGCAGCCGAGCAGCGGCTGGCCCGCCCGGTCGGGTCCCGGCCCGTCAGCGGCAGGCAGATGGGCGAGAGACGACCTCGGCAATGACATGGCGCCTCCTGGAAATACTGTATCTATAAACAGTATCCGACACCCTCGCCCGGGTGGCAAGTCGAGTACTCCGCCAAGCGGTCTCCCTTGACGCCCGCGCCGCGCCCTACCTATACCCAGATAGCCCATTCGCCTCCCGTCGCGCGCCACATCGCCGACGTGGAGACCCCGCCCAGCCAGCGGCGTCACCCGGTTCGGGTCGACCATGGACGGTGCACCAGCGTTGCCGGGATGAGGCCCCGAGGAGCACGGCATGGCCAATCTTCCCGATCCCGCCAGCGAACCGCGCCGCGACCGCATCAATCCCGTGGTGTTCTACGGCTCGGCCATCGGCATCGTCGCCTTCGCGCTGTGGACCATGTTCTTTACCCAGGCGGCCGGCAACGTCATCAACACCGTGCTGGCCTGGATCTCGGACAGCTTCGGCTGGTTCTACTTCCTCGCCGTGGTGGCCTACCTGGTGTTCGTGGTGTGCATCGGCCTGTCCCGCTACGGCAAGCTGCGCCTGGGCCCGGCGCACTCGACGCCGGACTTCAACATCATCACCTGGGCGGCCATGCTGTTTTCCGCCGGCATCGGCATCGATCTCCTGTTCTTCTGCATCGCCGAGCCGGTCACCCAGTTCCTGGCCCCGCCGGTCGGCGAAGGCGGCACCCCGGCAGCCGCCCGCCACGCCATGGAGCTGACCTTCCTGCACTGGGGGCTGTCCGGCTGGGGCATCTACACCCTGGTCGGCATGTCGCTGGCCTTCTTCAGCTACCGCCACGGCCTGCCGCTGACCATCCGCTCCGCCCTCTATCCGCTGTTCGGGCGCCGCATCCACGGCCCCATCGGCCATAGCGTGGACATCGCCGCCGTGCTCGGCACCGTGTTCGGCATCGCCACCAGCCTGGGCATCGGCATCATCCAGCTCAACTTCGGTCTTCACTACATGTTCGGCCTGCCGGAGAACACCGTCACCCAGGCGGCGTTGGCGATACTGATCGTGGTCTTCTCGGCGATCTCGGCGGTGACCGGGGTCGACAAGGGCATTCGTCGGCTGTCCGAATTCAACATGCTGCTGGCCGTGCTGCTGATGCTGTTCGTGCTGTTGAGCGGCAAGACGCTGTTCCTGCTCAACGCCCTGGTGATGAACGTCGGCGACTACCTGGCCCACTTCGCCCGGCTGTCCTTCGACACCTACGCCTTCAACCCGCCCTCTGACTGGCTCAACGCCTGGACGGTATTCTTCTGGGCCTGGTGGATCGCCTGGGGTCCCTTCGTCGGGCTGTTCCTGGCGCGCATCTCGCGGGGGCGCACCATTCGCCAGTTCGTCGCCGGCACCCTGATCCTGCCGCTGACCTTCATGATGGCGTGGATGTCGATCATGGGTAACAGCGCCATCGACCTGGTGATGAGCGGCACCGCCAGCGTCGCCGACTTCGGCGAACAGGCCATGAACAACCCCGGTTCGTCGATCTATCTCTTCCTGCAGAGCTACCCCTGGGTATGGATCACCACGGTGGTGACCACCATCCTGGCCATCGTGTTCTTCGTCACCTCCGGGGATTCCGGCTCGCTGGTGCTTTCCAACCTGACCTCGGTGCTCACCGACCCCAACCACGACGCCCCCTCCTGGATGCGCATCCTGTGGGCGGCGATCATCGGCATCCTGACCCTGGCGCTGCTGATGGCCGGCGGACTGGGCGCCCTGCAAAGCGCGGTGGTCATCATGGGGCTACCCTTCGCCTTCGTGCTGTTCCTGATGATCTTCGGCCTGTTCAAGGCGCTGAAGGTGGAGGGGCTCAAGGAGGACAGCCTGCGCGGCAGCATGGCCGGTCACCTGTCGGGGCGCCTGCCCGGCGAGGGCGCCGGACATCCCTGGCGGCAGCGGCTCTCCCGGGCCATGCACTTCCCCAGTCGCGGGCAAGCCCGGCGCTTTCTCGGCGATACCGTGCGCCCGGCCATGGAAGAGATCCGCGAGGTGCTCGGTGAGCAGGGAATCACCGCGGCGCTCGTCGAGAGCAACGACAAGGAGGGGCATCTCGAGCTCAACGTCGACCTCGGCGGCGAGCCGAACTTCACCTACCAGGTGTGGCCGCACCGCTGCGCCATGCCGGCGTTCTCGATCCGCGCCACCCACGCGGGCACCCACTACTACCGGCTGCAAGTGCATATCGGCGAGGGCGGCCAGGGCTATGACATCTACGGCTACACCAAGGAACAGGTGATCGCCGACATCCTCGATCAGTACGAGCGTCATCTGTTCTTCCTGCACACCCAGCGAGAGCTGCCCGGCGGCGAGGCCATCATGCCGGACACCCCCGCCGCACGCGGGGAATGACCCTGGACGAGGAGCGACGCCATGAACGATGCCACCTTCAACCGGGTCGTCGACTACGTGATCGTCGGCGCGGGCTCGGCCGGCTCGGTGCTCGCCGACCGCCTGAGCGCCGACGGCCTGCACCAGGTGCTGGTGCTGGAGTTCGGCGGCAAGGACGATTCCCTCTACATCCAGATGCCCATCGCCTTCTCGATCCCGCTCAACAAGCCACGCTTCGATTGGGGGCTCTACACCGAACCGGAGCCCGGCCTCGGCGGGCGGCGCATCCACCAGGCCCGCGGCAAGGTGATCGGCGGCTCCTCCTCGATCAACGGCATGGCCTACGTTCGCGGCTGCGCCGGCGACTTCGACGAGTGGGTCGAGCGCGGTGCCGAGGGATGGAGCTACGCCGAGGTGCTGCCCTACTTCAAGCGCGCCGAGGACTGCCTCTACGGCGAGGACGACTACCGCGCCAGCGGCGGCCCGCTGGGAGTGTGCAACGGCAACAACATGGCGAACCCGCTCTACCGCGCCTTCATCGAGGCCGGTCGCCAGGCCGGCTACGGCGAGACCGCAGACTACAACGGCTATCGCCAGGAAGGCTTCTGCCGCATGGACATGACGGTGCGCGATGGGGTGCGCTGCTCCACCGCCAACGCCTACCTCAAGCCGGCGCTCGCCCGCGACAACCTGAGGCTCGAGATGCACGCCCTGACCACCCGGGTGCTGATGGATGGCAAGCGCGCCGTGGGCGTCGAATACCGCCAGCGGGGCAGGACCGTGCGGGTGCGGGCACGGCGCGAGGTGATCCTCTCGGCCAGCGCCTTCAACTCGCCGAAGCTGCTGATGCTGTCCGGCATCGGCCCGGCCGAGCACCTCCGCGAGCACGGCATCGAGGTGGTCCACGACCTGCCCGGCGTCGGCGAGAACCTCCACGATCACCTGGAGGTCTGGGTGCAGCAGAGCTGTACCCAGAAGATCACCCTCAACGGCTGGCTCAACCCCCTGGCGCGGCTGTGGATCGGCGCCCGCTGGTTGTTCTTCAAGCGGGGCCTGGGCACCAGCAACCAGTTCGAGTCCAACGGCTACATCCGCAGCCGCGAGGGGCTGCGCTACCCCGACATCCAGTACCACTTCCTGGCCGGCGCCATCGCCTACGACGGCTCCAGCGCCGCCGAGGGCCACGGCTTCCAGGTCCATCTCGGCGCCAACAAGCCCCGCAGTCGCGGGCGCGTGCGCCTGACCTCCGCAGACCCCGAAGCACCGCCGTCGATGATCTTCCACTACCTGCAGGACGAGGAAGACAAGGACGACTATCGCCGCGCCCTGCGCCTGACCCGGGAGATCTTCGCCCAGCCCGCCTTCGACTCCTACCGCGGCGAGGAGCTCTCCCCCGGCCCCGGCGTGCAGAGCGACGCCGAGATCGACACCTGGGTCGCCGCCACTGCCGAGACCGCCTATCACCCCTGCGGCTCCTGCCGCATGGGCACCGACCCCCTGGCGGTGGTCGACCCCGAGTGCCGGGTCCACGGCATCGAGGCGCTGCGGGTGATCGATTCCTCGATCATGCCCAGCGTCACCAACGGCAATATCAATGCCCCGACCATCATGATCGGCGAGAAGGGCGCCGATCACGTGCTGGGCCGCGAACCGCTGCCGCCGTCCACGGCGCCGGCCTTCTCGCTGGAAGCCTGGCAGGTCAAGCAGCGCGAAGCCGCGCCCGAACGTCCGCGGGGCTGATCGTCTCGATCGTCGCCCGGCCAAGGCACGCGATTCGCGGGGTTCACGGCACCGATCGCGACGCAGGAGCGCGCGAATGGATGAGGTCACCGCCCAGTTCATCACCGCCCACGAGGCGGCCCTGCGGCTGACCGTCGCCCTGCTGCTCGGGGCGCTGATCGGCATCGAGCGCGGCTGGGCGGCGCGCGAGAAGAAGGCCGGAGAGCGCATCGCCGGTATCCGCACCCATGCCCTGGTCGGCCTGCTCGGCGGCCTCGCCGCGCTGCTCTCCGTGGCCGTCAGCGAGTGGGTCTTTCCCTTGCTGCTGCTGGCCGTGGCCGCCATTGCCCTGGTCGCCCAGCGTGCGAGCATGCCGCACAGCCGCGACTACAGCATTACCGGCCTGATCGGCCTGCTGCTGACCTTCTGCCTTGGCGCCGTGGCCGTGGCCATGGATCCGGTGCTGGCCGCCGCCTGTGCGGTGGTGACGGCGCTGATCCTCGACAACAAGCGCGAGATACATGGCCTGCTCAACAAGCTGCAGGCCCACGAGCTGGACGCAGGACTCAAGCTACTGCTGATCTCGGTGGTGATGCTGCCGCTGCTGCCCGATCGCGGCATGGGTCCCGGCGACGCCCTCAACCCTCACCAGATCTGGTGGATGGTGGTGCTGATCGCCTCCACCTCCTTCATCGGTTACTTCGCCATGCGCCTGGGGGGTGCCGAGAAGGGCATACTGTTCACCAGCCTGTTCGCCGGCCTGAGCTCTTCCACCGCCCTGACGCTGCACTTCGCCCGCCTGTCGCGGCGCAACCCCGAACTCTCGCCGCTGCTGGCCGCCGGTATCCTGATCGCCTGCGGCACCATGTTCCCGCGCATCCTGTTCTACTGCCTGCTCATCCGGCCCGAGCTGCTGCCACGGCTGGCCCCGCCGGTCGGCGTAATGGGCGGGCTGCTCTACGCCTCGGCCCTGGTCATCTGGCGCGGCCAGCGCCAGGACGCCAAGGTGGATCGACCGGCGCTGCGCCAGAACCCGCTGGAGCTGCGCATGGCCCTGATGTTCGGCGCGCTGCTGGCGGCGATCATGCTGCTCGGCCGGTGGCTCGAGGAGGGGCTCGGCGATACCGGCATCTACCTGCTGGCGGCCTCCTCCGGCGTGGCCGACGTGGATGCCATCACCCTGTCGCTGACTCGCATGTCCCAGGACACCATCGGGATGTCCACGGCGGTGCTCGGGATCATCATCGCCGCCACGGTCAACAACGCCATCAAGAGCGGCATGGCGGCCGGCCTGGGCACGGCAAAGCTGGGCCGCCGGGTCGCCCTGCCCATGGCGGTATCACTGCTGGCGGGCCTGGCGCTGGCCTGGGGGCTCACCCCCTGAATCCAGCGCCAACACCGCCGGCTACATCGTCATGACCGCCAGCTACATCGCCACCTCTGCCGGCTTCACGAGGCGCTCGAAAACACCGTAGGGCAGCTGCATCACCTCTCTATGACTGCCGGCACTGAAGGCAATCAGGTCGGCCTCGGCCAGGTGCGGCGAGACGAAGACCTCCATGTCGAAGAGGTTGCCGAAGGGCGGCATCGCCCCGGGCTCGCAGTCGGGAAAACGCTCGCTGAAATCGGCTTCCTCGGCCAGTTCGACGGAATGGGCACCCAGCGACTGGGCCAGTTTCCGCAGGTCGACTCGGTCGGTAGCCGGCAGCACCGCCAGGGCGAGGCGCCCATCGACGATGACCATGACGCTCTTGGCGAAGTGGCGGCCGGGCACATGGGCCGCCTCGGCGACCTCCTGAGCGGTGTAGGCGGGAGAATGCTGCTCGATGACATATTTCACGCCGTTCTCGTCGAGAAAGCGTTTGACACGTTCCATGGACATGGCTTTCACCCTCTCTTGGCTCTGGCTCGTTCAAGGGCCTGTGGATAAGTCTAGTCCGCGTCGCCCGACCAGGGGAGGATCAGACGACCCGTCAGCGCGCTCCCCTGCGCTGGCTAGGCGTCCTCCCGTTTTCTCCGGTGAGCCTGGATCAGCTCACGCTGCACGGGATCCGGAGCCGGTTCGTAGTGGCTGAAACGCAGGGTATAGCGCCCGCTGCCACCGGTCAGGGCATTGAGTCGCCTGGGGTAGTCGGCGATCTCGGCCAGTGGCACCACCGCCTGGATGCTGACCAGGTCGCCCAGGGTCCGAGTGTCCTGGATCCGCCCGCGGCTGGCGGCCAGGTCCGCAGTGAGATCGCCCATGGCCGAGCCGGGCCCCTCGACCTCCAGCTCGACCAGGGGTTCGAGCACCTGGGGGCCGGCCTCCTCCACGGCATTCAGGAAGGCCTTGCGTCCGGCGATGACGAAGGCGATCTCCTTGGAATCCACCGGATGGGTCTTGCCGTCCTCGACCACCACACGAACGTCCTGCAGCGGGTAGCCGGCGGCGACGCCCTCCTGCATGGCCTGGCGCACGCCCTTCTCCACCGCCGGCAGCAATGACGACGGGATGGCTCCGCCACGGATGGTATCGGCAAACTCGAAGCCGCTTCCCCGCGGCAGCGGCTCGACCCGCAGGAACACCTCACCGAACTGACCGGCCCCGCCGCTCTGCTTCTTGTGCCGGCAATGTCCCGCAGCCGAGGCACGGATGGTCTCGCGGTAGGCGATGGAGGGGGTACTGGTGTCCACCTCGATCCGATAGCGCTCGCTCAGGCGCTCAAGGGCCATGCGCAGATGCAGTTCGCCCTGCCCTCGCAGCACCGTCTCTCGGGTCGCCGAATCCTGCTCTACCCGCAGGCCCGGATCCTCCTCGGTCATTCTTGCCAAGGCCTCGGTGAGCTTCTGTTCGTCCCCATGGCGCCGCGTGTGGAGTGCCAGGCCGAACACCGGTGCGGGCAGCGCCACCGGACGCAGATGGATATGATCCTCGTCATGGGAGTCATGCAGCACGCTGTCGAGGCCGGCCTCCTCGACCTTGGCCAGGGCGGCGATCTCACCCGGCCCGCAGCGCTCCACCTCGAGGTGTTCCCGGCCCTGGAGGCGATACAGGGTGCCCACGCGAAAGGCCTTGCGGGCATCACCGGCAAACAGTCGGCTATCCCGGGTCACGGTGCCCTGGTGGACGCGAAAGACCGAAAGCTTGCCCAGGAAGGGATCGTGCTCGACCTTGACCACATGCGCCAACACATGAGCCTCGGGATCGGGGGCGGCGAGATACTGGTGGGTGCCTTCGGCGTCCTGGCGCAGGAAAGGCGGCGGATTGCCCTCCAGGGGGTTGGGCATCAGCCGTTCGAACACCGTCAGCAATTCCCGCACCCCGGCGCCGCTGGTCGCCGAGGTGAAGCACACCGGCACCAGGTGGCCCTCGCGCAGCGCCGCCTCGAAGGGCGCGTGGAGCTGCTCGGGGCTGAGTTCCTCGCCTTGTTCCAGATAAAGCGCCATCAGCGCCTCATCGACTTCCACCACCTGATCGACCAGCATCTCGTGAGTCGCCGCCACCGACGAGAAGTCGGCCTCGCCCTGGGGGGCGAAGAAACAGTCCACCACCCGGGAGGCTCCCTCGGCGGGCAGGTTGAGGGGCAGGCATTCGGCCCCCAGCAGCTGGCGGACGTCCTCGAGCAGCGCCTCGAGCCGGGCGGAAGCGGCATCGATACGGTTGATCACCACCAGACGACACAGCCCACGATCAAGCGCCCACTGCATCATGCGTCGGGCGGTGGTATCGACGCCGTTCTCGGCATCGATCACCACCGCCACCGTCTCCACGGCAGGCAGGATGGACAGCGCGGCCGCCTGGAAGTCGGTGTATCCCGGGGTATCGAGCAGATTGATCCAGACGTCGCCATATTCGAGCCCCAGCACCGAGGCACTGATCGAATGATGAAGGGTCTTCTCCTGGGCCCCGGCATCGCTCACCGTCGAGCCCCTCTCCACGCTGCCAAGCTGCCCGATGGCGCCGGCCGCCGCCAGTAGCGCCTCGGCCAGGGTGGTCTTCCCCGTGCCCGCCTGGCCGGTCAGCGCCAGGTTGCGAATCCGCTCGGGAGATCGTTCACTCATGGCCCATGCCTCTCCGTGAACTCGTCGCTCGTCGCCTACCTATCCAAGTTAGCAGGCCGACGGACGGCGGCGGCGTTAGTGAGTGGTAAGTGGCGAGTGGCGAGTGGCGAGTGGCGAGTGGCGAGTGGCGAGTGGGGGCAGACGGCGAGTCCCAAGCGAAAGAGGGGAGGCCATGGCCTCCCCCCTTGTCTTTCCCGTGACGTCGCGGATATCAGGCGGCGTGGCCGCCGTGATGCCTCATGTCGATGAGACTCCAGATGGCGTCGCCGCCTACCAGCACCCCCATGATCACGCTGTTCCACAGCGCCAGCGGAGCATCGGCGAAGCCCAGCGCGAACGGGGCGGCGATCAGGCAGACCCCCAGTACCGCGCTGACGCCTTCTTCCCACATCCGGGGCTTCATGATTTCGGCGACGGCGAAGCCCGCCACGATCAGGCCCAGGATCACCGCGCTCCACATGGCCATTCCATTGGCAACGGCCGTGAAGCCGAGCACGAAGGGAGACACCACCAGCCAGGCGCCAAACAGCAGCATCAGCCATTCACGCCAGTGAGTCCTCAGTTCCTGCGTATTCATGACACCCTCCCCCGGAAATCCGGTTGACCAGGCCATGTCGGCACCCCAAAAAGGGTGCCTCATCTACAAGATTATAAGAGGCTTTCCAACGTTTTCCACACGCTGTGGATAAGTCATCAGGGAAGCTCGATATGTGCCATGGGGCCCGGTGCAGGCCCGTTTGGGGCCTCCTGCCAAGGCCGGCGACTCGCCGTCTGCCCCCGTCCATCGAATGGCAAGCATGGCGTGGCGACTTTCCCACCCTGCCTCGAGCACCCAGAATATAAGTCAGTGTTTTTGCATCGATCCCGAATGATCACGACGAGAGCGGCCCGGCCATGGAAGAGCTCACCAGCCAGTTCATTACCAACAACGAAACGGCCATCCGGTTAACGGTGGCCCTGTTGCTGGGGGCTCTGATCGGGATCGAGCGCGGCTGGGTCGCCCGAACGCGAGACGCCGGCGAACGCATCGCCGGGATACGCACCCATGCGCTGGTGGGGCTGCTCGGCGGCATCTCCGCCCTGCTCTCGACGACCGTCACCGAATGGGCCTTCCCCTTGATATTCCTGTCCGTGGCCGGTTCCGCCCTGGTGGCCTACCGGGCCCGCATGCCGCTCAGCCAGGATTACAGCATTACCGGCCTGATGGGGTTGCTGCTGACCTTCTGTTTCGGCGCCATCGCGGTGGCCGTCGACCTGGCCCTGGCCACCGCCTGCGCGGTGGTGACGGCGGTCATCCTCGACAACAAGCGGGAAATCCACGGCCTGCTGAACCAGCTGCAGTCCCACGAGATGGATGCCGGCCTCAAGCTGCTGCTGATCTCGGTGGTGATGCTGCCGCTGCTGCCCGACCGCGCCATAGGCCCCGGGGCGGCCCTCAATCCCTACGAGATCTGGTGGATGGTGGTGCTGGTCGCGGCGATCTCCTTCGTCGGCTATTTCGCCATCCGCCTGGGGGGGCCGGAGAGAGGCGTTCTGTTCACCAGCCTGTTCGCCGGGCTCAGCTCCTCCACCGCCCTGACCCTGCATTTCGCCCGGCTGTCGCGGCAGCACCAGGAATTCTCGCCACTGCTGGCGGCCGGCATCCTGATCGCCTGCGGCACCATGTTCCCGCGCATCATGCTCTACTGCCTGGTCATCAATCCGGCGCTGATCGCGCCGCTGGCGCTTCCGGTGACGACGATGGCCGTGCTGCTATATGTGTCAGCGCTGCTGATCTGGCGCTCGCACCGTCGCGCGGCCAAGGTCGACCGGCCGGCACTGAACCAGAATCCCCTGGAGCTGCGCATGGCGCTGCTGTTCGGGGTGCTGCTGGCGATCATCATGCTACTCGGCCACTGGCTCCAGGACTGGCTGGGCAATGCCGGGGTCTACCTGCTGGCGGCCACCTCCGGGATGGCCGATGTGGGGGCCGTCACCCTGTCGCTGGCCCGACTGTCCCACGGCACCATCGCCCCGGACACTGTCGTCCTCGGCATCGTCATCGCCGCCTCGGTCAACAACATCATCAAGGCGGGCATGGCCACCGGCCTGGGAACGCGAGAGCTCGGCCAACGCGTCGTCCTGCCCATGGCGGTATCGCTGCTGACCGGCCTGGTGCTGGCCTGGTGGCTATGAGGCCGACATGGCCGCCGACGCCCGGCCGACTCAGTCGACGCCCTCGCCGCCCAATCGAGAGACGCGGGCCTCGAGCGCCTCGGCGAGGTGCTCCATGAAGGCCTTGACCCGCGCCACTCGGCGCAGGTCGGGGTGGGTCAGCAGCCACAGGCCGGTGGCGAGCTCGGGGATCGGCGCGCCGAGACGCTCGAGGGCCGGCTCGGCATCGGCGAGGTAACAGGGCAACACCGCCCGGCCCAGCCCGTCGCGCACCGCCGAGAACATGCCGAGCAGGGTATCGATGCGACAGGCCGCGCCCGGAGTGCGGGCCGCCATCCAGGCCTCAAGGGCGGCGTCGCCCAAGTGACGGTCGGGCCCCACCCAGGCGCTCTCGGTCGCCGCCCCGCGACGCACGTAGACCGCCTGGGCGATGTCGCCCAACCGCCGGCCGACCAGGTGCTCCGGCGGCGAGCGGGTCGGCCGCAACGCCAGGTCGGCATCGCGCCGCGAGAGGTTGAACAGCTGGTTGGAGACGGCGATTTCCAGCTCGATCGCCGGATGTCGTTGTCGAAAATCGGCCAGGATCGGCGACAGCAGCCCCATCAGCAGCGTATCCGTGGTGGTCACCCTCAGCGTTCCCGACAGCCGCAGGTCCCGCCCTGCCAGGCGGCGCTCGGCCCGCGCCACCTCGGCTTCGACGCGCCCCGCCGCGGCCGCCAGCTCCTCGCCGGCCGGCGTGGGCACATAGCCGGACCGCCCGCGTTCGAACAGGCGTACGCCCAGGCGCCGTTCGATGGTCCCCAGCCGCCGGAAGACCGTAGCATGGCTGACGCCCAGCCGGCGTGCCGCCCCGGACAGCGACCCCGTCTCGGCGATCGCCAGGGCCACCCTCAGATCGTCCCAACCGAGCCCCTGTTCATCCATGCAAATTCCATTTGAAATAATGGGGAATGTTCGTTCACTGATGCAAAGACTAGCCTGCCGGGACATTCCCTGCGACCCGGAGGCCGCCATGCGAGTCCTGATCGTCCACAGCCATCCCGAGCCCCGCTCCTTCAACGGCGCCATGACGGAGACCGCCGCCGACACCCTGCGCCGCCTGGGCCATGAGGTAGAGGTCGCCGACCTCTACGCCGAGAACTTCGACCCGGTCGAGCGCGCGGACCATTTCGCCCCGCGCGCCGCGCCCGAAAGCTTCTCGGCGCTGACCGAGCAGCGCCACCACTTCGAGGCCGGCACCCTCCCCGACCCGGTGCAGCGCGAGCTGTCGCGGCTGCTGCACGCCGAGCTGGTGATCTTCCAGTTTCCGCTGTGGTGGCACGGCCCGCCGGCGATGCTCAAGGGCTGGTTCGACCGGGTCTGCGTCTACGGCGGCCTCTACTCCGGCAGCATGCGCTACGACCGCGGACGCCTGGCCGGCGTACGAGCGCTGTGCGCGGTGACCACCGGCTCGCCGGCCGCGGCCTTCTCGCCGCGGGGCCGTGGCGGCGACATGGCCACCCTGCTGTGGCCCCTGCACTGCTCGCTCTATTACCTAGGCATGACGGTACTGCCGCCCCAGGTGGTCTACGGCGTCCAGGGCGGTGGGCTGCGCTACCAGGACGAGGCCGGTTTCCGCGCCCGGCTCGAGGACGAAAAGGCCGCCTGGGCAGAGCGGCTGACGCGGCTCGATACGGAGTCGCCGATTCCCTTCAGCGGCTGGCAAGACTGGGACGAGGAAGGCGTGCTGCGCCATGACCATCCGCTCGCCTGGCGCCCCTGAGTCCGATGGAGGAAGACCGCGGCATCAGCCTGGCACGTTGGTAGCTGCCGCTCGCTCCTCGACCAGCGCCAGCCAGGTCTCGGCAAGCCAGCGGCCGGCGCGCCGGATCTCGTCGTCGCGGGTGCCGGCGTAGCCCAGTACCAGCCCTGGCCTTCCCGGCGCCTCCAGATAGAAGCCCGACAGCGGCGACAGGGTGACGCCTGCCGCCGCACCGCGCGCGACCAGTTCCGCCTCCAGGGCCCGGTCGCCAAGCCAGGCCACCAGATGCATGCCGGCCTGCCCCTGCGACAGCTCGAGCCCCCGCGCCACGGCCGGCGCCAGCACCCGGCGCAGCAGCGCCTGACGCCGGCGATAGCAGTCGCGCATCCGGCGCACGTGGCGCGAGAAATGGCCGGCGGCGATGAACTCCCCCAGCGCCGCCTGCACCGCATACTGCCCCTCGCGATGCAGGCGGGCATTGGCGCGCCGGAAGGGCTCCACCAGGGACTCGGGCAACACCAGGTAACCGAGCCTCAGCCCCGGATAGAGCACCTTGCTGAGCGTACCGACATAGATCACCCGTGCCGACTCGCTGAGCCCCTGCAGGGCGGCGATGGGGCGCTGGTCGTAGCGGAACTCACTGTCGTAGTCGTCCTCCACGATCCAGGCACCATGCGTCTCGGCCGCCTCGAGCAGCGCCAGGCGCCGCGCCAGGCTCATGGTCACGCCGCTGGGATACTGATGGGAGGGCGTCACGTAGATCAGCCGCGGCGCCGCATGACCGGAAGGCACCCGAGCGGGATCCAGGCCCTCGCCGTCCACCGGGACCGGCACCAGCGCGAGGCCGGAGGCATCGAAGCACGCCTGGGCGCCGCCGTAACCGGGCTCCTCCATCCACACCGTGTCGCCGGCATCGGCCAGCATCCGAGCGATCAGCTCGAAGCCCTGCTGCGCCCCCTGCACCACCAGCACCTGCTCCGGACGACAGCGCACCGAGCGCGACAGCCGCAGATAGTCGCACAGCACCTCACGCAGCGCCGTCACGCCGCCCTGGGTGCGGTAATCAAGCCACGCGTCGGGGGCACGCCGCTGGTGGCGCCTGAGCAGCCGCTCCCAGAGCTCGCGGGGAAAGCGGTCGAGGGCCGGCACGCCCGGCGGGAAGGCTTCGTGATGGCCGCCCGAGGCAGCACTGAACCTCAGCAGGCGCTCGCCGCGGGGGGACAGCGCCGCCCGCGGTGCGCCACCGCCCGAGGCCTCCTCGGCCGGTGCCTCGATACGACCGAACGGCAGGTCGGCGACGAAGGTGCCAGCACCGGGACGGGGCTCCAGGAAGCCCTCGGCGACCAGCTGGTCGATGGCATCCAGCACGCTGTTGCGCCCCACGCCCAGCTCGCGGGCCAGCCGGCGCGACGACGGCAGCCGACAGCCGCTGGCCAGGCGCCCCGACTGCACCCAGCTGCGCAGCGCTCGATACAGGCGGCGAGCCAGCGGCAGCGAAGAGGTTCGGGTCAGCTCGATGCCCAGCGCCTCGCCGACCCAGTCGGCGTGCACGGCGGCAACCGGTTCCATGATTTTCCCCATAACTGGTTCTTACCAGGGAACCACTATGCCCACAGACTCAGACGGTGTCACCGTTGCCAACAGAAAGGAGATCACCATGGCCATCCGTCACGCCCGTCTCGCCGACGTCGAAGCGCTCGGCGATCTGCTCGATGCCTACCGGGTCTTCTACGGCCAGCCCAGCGACCCTGACGCCGCCCGCCGCTTCGTTGCCCGGCGCCTGGGACTGGGCGACTCGCACCTGCTGGTGCACGAGAACGACCGCACCCTGGAAGGCTTCGTCCAGCTCTATCCCTCCTTCAGCACCGTGCGACTCGCCCGGCAATGGCAGCTCAACGACCTGTTCGTGGCGCACCAGGCCAGAGGCCGAGGCATCGGCCGGGCCCTGATGCAGGCCGCGGCCGAGCTGGCCCTGGCCGAAGGGGTCCACCATCTGAAGCTGGCCACCGGCATCGACAACCGGACCGCCCAGTCCCTGTACGAATCCGAAGGCTGGCAGCGCGACCGGGCGTTTCATCACTATGCCCTGAGCCTCGGCTAAGCACACGGCACACTCACGGAGCCCCCCCATGACCCGACCCCGCGATACCCGCATGCCGCTGGCACAGGCCCAGGCGCTGATCGATGCCCACGGCTTCGCGAGCCTGGTGGACGACAGCCTGCAGGCCAGTCACCTGCCGCTGGTGCTGGCGCGCGACGAAGGCGATCTGGGCACCCTCTACGGCCACTTCGCCCGCGCCAATCCCCACTGGCAGGGGCTGGAGGGCCGGCGCGTGCTGGCCATCTTCCAGGGCCCCCACAGCTACGTTTCCCCCCGCTGGTACGCCGCCAGGCCGGCGGTGCCGACCTGGAACCATGCCACCGTGCATGCCGGCGGCACCCTGGAACGGCTCGACGACGACGCCACCCTGACGGCACTCGACGCGCTGGTGGCCAAGTACGAGCCCGAGCTGCTCGATGAACCGGACATCATGAGTCCCGCCTATCGCCAACGACTGCTCAAGGGCGTCGTCGGCTTCCGGATCCGCCTGGACGAGCTGCAGGGCAAGGCCAAGCTGGGATTGAACCGTTCTCGGGAGGACCAGGCCGGCGTGCTGGCCGGCCTGGCCGACAGCGCCGACCCGCTGGCCCGGCAGCTGGGGCGCTATACCGAACGCTATGCCAAGACCCTGATCGAGACGGAGAGCGAGAATGACCACTGATACCCCTGGCACCTCGACGCGTTCACGGACGCCCTTCGGCCAACCCGTTGGCGAGGCGGTGCCCGGCTGGCAGGGAGCGACGCCGCTCCCGGACGCTACCCTCACCGGCCACCGGGTGCGCGTCGAGCCGCTGGAGACCGACCGCCACGGCGACTCACTGCATGCGGCCCTGGGCGAGGCGGGAACGGCGCCCGGCGACGCCGCCGAAGCGCGCTGGACCTACCTCGGCGGTGTCCCCTACCGGGACAGGCGCGGCTTCGACGCCTGGCTGGCCGAGCGGACCGACAGCCGGGATCCGCGGTTCCATGCCATCGTCGAGCGGGCCAGCGGCCGAGCGCTGGGAGTGGCCGCCTACCTGAACATCGTGCCCGAGCAGGGCAGCATCGAGGTGGGTCACCTGCATTTCTCGCCGCGCCTGCAGCGCACGCCGGCCGCCACCGAGGCCATGGCGTTGATGATGCGGCACGCCTTCGCCCTGGGCTATCGCCGCTACGAGTGGAAGTGCGATGCCCTCAACGCCCCGTCACGGCGGGCCGCCGAGCGGCTGGGCTTTCGCTTCGAGGGCGTCTTCCGCCAGCATCGAGTGGTGGCCGGACGCAACCGGGATACCGCCTGGTTCTCGATTCTCGACGGCGAATGGCCGGCGCTGGAAGCGATCCTCCAACGCTGGCTGTCGCCGGACAACTTCGATGCCGAGGGGCGCCAGCGAAGCTCGCTGTCGGCACTGACGGCCCGCCCGTCCGCCCTGGACTGACCGCAGCCGCTAGCCGCTGGCGGTGCCGAAGGCCTCGACCACGCGCGTCGCCAGGGCCTCCCCGGCATCGCCCAGCCCCTGCCGACGCGCCAGTGCCAGCTGGTAATCCCCCAACGGCGGCAGGGCACCGCCGTCGATCCGACGCAGCGGCGGGCGCACCAGCCCCAGCGGGAAAGGAGCGACCGCCAGGTCGGCCAGCATGGCGGCCTCCTGCCCCGCGCAATGCTCGCAGGTGTAAGCGATCCGATAGCTCAGACCGGCATGGTCCAGGGCATCCAGCGCCGCCTGGCGCCACGGGCATCCCTGATGGGCCAGGGCCACCGGCAACGGCGAGCGCTGGGCGGCCATCCCGCCCTCGCGCCCGGCCCACACCAGGGGTTCGCTGTGCACCCATTCGACCGGCATCGAGGGGTCCTGGGTGCCGGCGGTGCACACCACCAGGTCCAGTTCGCCGGCGTCGAGGCGCGCCAGCATTTCCCGGCTGCTGCCGACCACCACGTTGACTTCCACGGCCGGATGCGAGCGGGCGAACTGCGCCAGGATGCCGGGCAGCGTGCGCGCCCCGACGTCATCGGTCGTGCCGAGACTGACGCGCCCCTCCAGGGAAGGCGCCAGGAACTGGGTCACCGCCTCCTCGTTGAGACTGAGCAACCGCCGCCCATAGCCGAGCAGCAGCTCGCCTTCCGGCGTGAGGCGTACCCGGCGCGCCTCGCGAACGAACAGCGACTGCCCCAGGGTCTCCTCGAGGCGCTTGATCTGCATGCTCAGCGCCGAGGGGGTGCGAAACACCTGCCGAGCGGCTCGGGTGAAACTGCCGCTCTCGGCGATCGCCACGAAGGTGCGCAGTACGTCGGTATCGAGCAACGGCAGGGGCGCTCGTCCCTCGGCCGGCATAGGGTTCATGGCCAAACCTTTCAGATAAATTTAACGATCAATGTAGTGCTTTTCGTTGGATTGATCAATTCTCCCACACCATGCTGTTTCCCAGAGAAGGCGACATCGCCTCTCGCGCCGACTCGGCGCTCCTCAACCACCGAGGGACGGGCCGATCGGCGTCACGACAGGGCCGGAGGGAAAGGGACGCAGGGAAAAGGCCAGAGGGAAAGGCAGCAAGGCCCTGAGTCACGACGCCAAGACATTGCCCCGGCCAGCCATCAGCGCAGCACGATGGCGCACGCGACGGCTCGAACGAGTCCGCTGGTGCCATTCCTGCCAAGGGAGTGAGAGATGAGTCAGTACCAACCGCTTCATCGCCTGGAAGAGACGACCGATCGGCCGGCTCCGGAGACATGGCCGCCACTGTACATGCCGGCCATGCCGCCGCTGGGCGCGATCCGCGCACTCGAAGCCTGGTGGCAGGCCCGGCGCCGGCGTCGGCACTTGCGCCAGAACCTGCGCCGCCTGCTGGCCTGCGACGATGCCACCCTCGAGGATATCGGCTACCGCCGCGGGGATATCCACCGGGCGCTGCGCCTGCCGCGCACCCAGGATGCCCTGGACGCCCTGCACCGCGTCGAGGCACGCCATCGCCAGGAAGAGACGCCGTCCTGACCCTCGAGTGCCGGCCCCGGGCGCCACGAGACGCCAACGCCCGGGACCGGCCACACCGATGCCGCCGGGGCTATTCGACGCGGGCGGAGGCCTGGCGTTCGTCCGCCTCGTCTTCGCATTCGAGTCCCAGGAAGCCGCCGGACTGGCGCCGCCACAGCGCCGCATACAGGCCGTCGCGGGCCAGCAGCTCGCGGTGGCTGCCGACCTCGACGATGCGCCCCTCGTCGACCACCACCAGCCGGTCCAGCATGGCGATGGTCGACAGCCGGTGGGCGATGGCGATCACCGTCTTGCCCTCCATCAGCGCGTAGAGCTGCTCCTGGATGGCGGCCTCGACCTCGGAGTCGAGCGCCGAGGTGGCCTCATCGAGCACCAGGATCGGCGCGTTCTTGAGCAGCACCCGGGCGATGGCGATGCGCTGGCGCTGGCCGCCGGAGAGCTTCACGCCGCGCTCGCCGACGTGGGCGTCGAGGCCGCGCCGGCCCTGGGGGTCCACCAGCTCGTCGAGGAAGCTGTCGGCATGGGCCTGGTGCACCACCCGCATGATCGCCTCGTCGTCGGCGTCCGGGCTGCCGTAGCGAATGTTGTCGCGCACCGAGCGGTGCAGCAGCGAGGTGTCCTGGGTGACCATGCCGATGTGGCGGCGCAGCGACTCCTGGGTGACCCCGGCGATGTCCTGGCCGTCGATGACGATGCGTCCGCCCTGCAGGTCATAGAAGCGCAGCAGCAGGTTGGCCAGCGTCGACTTGCCTGCCCCGGAGCGTCCGATCAGCCCGACCTTCTCGCCCGGGGCGATGGTCAGGTCAAAGCCGTCGAAGACCGGCCGCGCGGGCGCCGCCTCGGGCCGCTCGTAGCCGAAGCGCAAAGCCTCGAAGCGGATCTCGCCGCGCGGCACCTCGAGCTCGCGGGCATCGGGGGCGTCCTGTACCGCGGGCTCCCGGGCGATGGTGTTGATGCCGTCCTGCACGGTGCCGATGTTCTCGAACAGGCTCGCCACCTCCCACAGGATCCAGTCGGACATGAAGCGGATGCGCATCACCAGGGCGATGGCCACCGCGATCACCCCCAGCGACACCAGCTCGAAATACCAGGCGCCGATGGCCAGCGTCGCCACCGAGGCCAGCAGCAGCGAATTGAGCACCGTCAGCGATACCGACAGCCAGGTGGCCAGACGCATCTGGCGGTGCACCGTGGCCATGAAGCCTTCCATGGCGTCGCGGGCGTAGGCCTGCTCGCGGCGGCGGTCGGCGAACAGCTTGATGGTCTGGATGTTGCTGTAGCTGTCGACGATGCGCCCGGTCATGCGCGCCCGGGCGTCCGCCTGGGCCATGGAGACACGGCGCAGGCGCGGCACGAAGATCCTCATCAGGCCGGCATAGCCGGCCAGCCACAGCACCAGCGGCGTCACCAGCCAGGGCTCGGCGCTGCCCAGCATCCACATGGCGCCGACGAAGTAGACCGCCACGTAGACCAGCAGGTCCATCAGCTTCATGACCGTTTCGCGGATCGCCAGCGCCGTCTGCATCACCTTCTGCGACACGCGCCCGGCAAACTCGTCCTGGAAGAACGCCATGCTCTGGGCCAGCATCTGGCGATGCGACAGCCAGCGGCCGAGCATCGGGTAGTTGCCGAAGATGCCCTGGTGGGTCAGCAGCGAACGCAGCAGCACCAGCAGCGGCAGGCCCACCAGCACCAGCGCTGCCAGCCCCACCAGGCGCCAGCCGTGGACGGCGAAGAAGCTCTCCCGATCGGCGACGGTCAGCCAGTCGACCAGTTGCCCCATGCTGTGGAAGAACACCAGCTCCACCGCCGAGACCATCCCCGAGACCAGCGACATGGCCACCAGCAGCCACGCCACCGGCCGCGAGTAGAAGCGGATGAACGGCAGCAGTCCGCGCGGCGGCACCCCCATCTCGTGCTCGGGATAGGGGTCGACCAGGGTCTCGAAGAAACGGAACATCAGCACCTCCCTTGCAGCGCGAATCGGCCACGGCCCTCAGCATGCGCGCGCCGCCGACACCCGGCAAGGGCGCGGCGGCGCTTGTATGTCTCAGCACAATGCAGGGGCGTCGGGGACAGGTCGTAGAGGGGGTCCTATGCCATGGGTGAGGAGGCCCCCTCCGAACGGGCTGGTCATGGATGACCAGCACCGGTCCTGCAAGCAGAGCAGGATGCGGGAGCGCCGCAGGGCATCGGTGGCGCCCATGGAAGGGTTTACAGCGCCCCCTTGTCGGTCCGGCGCTCCGGGACCTGTCGCCGAATCAGCCCCGAGCAATGCCCTCGCAAGAGTTACCAGGTCAGGCAGATCTTGCCGAAGTGGCGGCCCGCTTCCTGGTGGCGGAAAGCCTCGGCGATCTCCTCCAGCGCAAACTCGCGGTCGATCACCGGCCGGAGGTCGCTCGCCTCGATGGCACGGATCATCTCCATCTGATGGCGCCGGCTGCCGACGATCAGCCCCTGGAGGCGTGCCTGCTTGGCCATCAGCTTGGCGGTGGGCACCTCGCCGCCGCGACCGGTCAGCACGCCGATCAGCGAGATGTGCCCGCCGATGCGCACCGCCTCGATGGACTGCGGCAGGGTGCCAGGGCCGCCCACCTCGATCACGTGGTCGACGCCGTCACCGCCGGTCAGCTCCTTCACCTTGCGCCCCCACTCGGGCTCGTCGCGGTAGTTGATGACGTGCTCGGCGCCCATCTCGCGCAGCTTCTCGAGCTTGGCGTCGGACGACGAGGTGGCGATCACCCGCGCGCCCATCATCCGCGCGAACTGCAGGGCGAAGATCGACACCCCGCCGGTACCCAGCACCAGCACCGTGTCGCCGGCCTTGAGGCCGCCATCGACCACCAGCGCCCGCCAGGCGGTCAGTCCCGCGGTGGTCAGGGTCGCCGACTGTGCGTGGGACCAGCCCTCGGGCTGGCGAGTGAACCAGTGGGCGGGGCGCACCACCCGCTCACGGGCATAGCCATCGACGCCGTCCCCCGGCACGCTGGTGAAGTCGCCGATGCGGGCCGGCCCCTCCAGCCAGCTTGGAAAGAAGGTGGAGACCACGGCATCGCCGACGGCGAAGTCGTCGACGCCCTCGCCCACCGCTTCCACCACGCCGGCACCGTCCGACATCGGCACACGGCCGTCCTCGGTGGGCATCTTGCCGGCCACCACGCCGTAGTCGTGGAAGTTGAGCGAACTGGCGTGCAGGCGCACGCGGATCTCGCCCGGGCCGGGCTCGCCTGGCGCCTCGTGCTCCTGGAGTTCGAGGCGATCGAGCCCGCCGGGGGTCTTGAGTGTCACGACCTTCATGCTGTCTCCTTCGCGGATATTGATAGCCGACTAACAGGATAGTCGATGGGGGTCGAGCCCGACGACTTCAAGCCCGCTCGTGCAGTTGCCAGTCGTTGTCGGTGAGCGGCTCGCCGCCGTTCGGAGTGACGCGCACGGTGTCGCTGATGCCGATGCCGAAGCGCCCCGGCAGCCGCGGGCACAGCGGCAGGTGGAAGACCATGTCGGCCTCGAAGGCCCGCGCCTGGCCGCGGGCGATGAAGCCGGTGCCCTCGACCCAGCTGGGCGGGAACTGGGCGCCCACCGAGTAGCCGAAGACGCCGGAAAAGAACGCCCGATCGGCCACCGATGCCAGCGCGGCCTCGCCGATCCGGGCCGCGTCGTCGAAGGTATTGCCAGGCCGCATGGCCCCGCACAGCGCCTCGAAGACGGCCCGGCAGGCATCGCGCAGCTCGCGCATCTCGGCGCTGGCCCGGCCGGCCACCGCGGTGCTCATCATCGGTGCGGTGTAGCGCTCCCAGGCCGAGCCGAATTCCAGGAACACCGGCTCGCCCTCGCCGATCACCCGCCGCTTGTGGTTGACGTGGATGGTGCCCGAGCGCGGCCCGACGGTGACGATGGGCTGCAGGCTCATGAACTCGCTGCCCGCCGCCAGCATCGCCCGGGCGCCCTCGGCCGCCACCGCACCGTCGGTCACCCCGGGGGCGATCACCTCACGGGCGGCGCGGATGCCGAGCCCGGTGATGCGTGCGCTCTCGCGCAGGCAGTCGAGCTCCAGCGGGCTCTTGACCAGGCGCAGCGCATCGACCAGGGCCCCGCCATCGTCGCGAAAGCGCTCGGCCCCCAGCCGCGCCTGCAGCGGCGCCAGCACCCCGTGGCGCAGCCCGGCGCTCATCGGGTCGAGGCCGATGGTGCGGTGCGGTGCCAGGGCGTCGGCCAGAGGTTCGATCACCTCCTCGAGGTTTTCCCAGCGATAGCCGAGCACCTCGTCCACCCGGGCGGTGACCACCGCCGGGCCGGTCTCGATGGAGGGCACCTGCAGTACCAGGCACCGCGCGTCGACCACCAGGCAGGCGTGCACCGAGACCTCGAAGGTGTGGTAGCCGGTGAGGTAGTAGAGGTCGGCGGGATCGGTGAGCAGCAGCGCCTCGAGGCCGGCCTCGGCCATGGCCTCGCGCAGCCGTCGGCAGCGGCCGTCGAGCTCGGCCTCGGGGACGGGAAGTTCGCTGCCGGCAAGGCGCTCGGCGAGGGCACGGCGATAGGCATGATGGTCCATGTGCAGACTCCACGGGTTGGCCTGAGGCCAGTGTAGTCGGGCCCTGGGCGAGTCGCGGCGGGGAAAATCAGGGCTGTCACCGAAGCCCGCTGTCTCGTAGAATCCAGAGCCGAGAATAGTCGCAACAGGACAACACAATGGGCAGGGCCTTCCAGAACCGCAAGGAATCCATGGCCAAGACGGCCGCCGCCAAGACCAAGGTCTACAGCAAGTACGGTCGCGAGATCTACGTCTGCGCCAAGCAGGGCGGCGTCGACCCCAACGGCAACCTGTCGCTGCGCGGGCTCATCGAGCGCGCCAAGAAGGACCAGGTGCCGTCCCACGTGATCGACAAGGCGCTGGACAAGGCCAGCGGCGCCGGCGGCGAGGACTTCGAGCCAGCGCGCTACGAGGGCTTCGGCCCGGGCAACGCCATGGTCATCGTCGAGTGCCTGACCGACAACCCGAACCGCACCATCGGCGACGTGCGCACCTGCTTCAACAAGTCCAAGGGCAAGCTGGGCACGCCGGGCAGCGTCAGCCACATGTTCGACCACTGCGCCATCCTCGCCTTCGAGGGCAGTGACGAGGAGGCCGTGCTCGAAGCGCTGATGGAAGCCGACGTCGACGTCACCGACATCGAGAACGAGGACGGTCACATCACCGTCTTCGCCCCGCACACCGAGTACGCCAAGGCCAAGCAGGCGCTGATCGACGCCTTCGGCGAGCTGGACTTCGAGGTCGACGAGATCCAGTTCCTGCCCCAGGGCACCACGCCGGTGGAAGGCGACGACGTGGCACAGTTCGAGAAGCTGCTGGACATGCTCAACGACGTGGACGACGTCCAGAACGTCTACCACAGCGCCGAACTGCCCTGAGTCCGTCGGCGCGCGACGCCGCACGCCAAGGCGCTATGGGCAAGAAAAGAAAGGTGCATCGCCAATCGGCGTGAAGCCATTGCCGAGCCCGGTTTGGCATGGTGGGAGCCACTGCCCAGCCCAGTACGGCATGGTGAGAGTGCTTTTCGTGGGAGCGCTGCTCCGCAGCGCGATCCGCCGCGCAGCGGCGGCGCTAGCGGCACCGCTGCAGGATCTCCCCCGGGCGCCTATCGGCGCCTTTCGCCCAATGAATTGGGCTTATATGGCCCCCCCACGAAGACCTGCTCGGTGGCGCTGATCCGCTGAAGGGGCTTCAAAGGAGATTCTCTGTTGCCCGTCAAGCCTTGATGGGATCTGGAGCGCCGGACCGAGTGCCCCACAACGGTATTCACGCCAAACCCAAAGAAAGCGGCCGGCTCCTCGGGGGGCCGGCCGCCTGTCGTTGAGCGTAGTGTCAGGTCAGTGCCGCACCCTGAACGCTAGAGAGCCGCCAGCACCTCGCCGGCGGCCTCTCGCGACCTCAGGTCAGGTGGCGCACCTCGAACCGTGCCATCACCTCGCCGTCGGCATCCAGGAGTTCGAGCCGGTCCGCGCGCAGCCGATAGCCGGCCACCTGCTCGAGCATGGCCAGGAAGCGAGGCTCGAGATCGTTGCCCGTCATGCAGGCCATGCGCGTGGCCGCCACGCGGCCGATGCTCAGGGCCTCGCCCTCGCGCTGATAACCGCCGGTCAGGCGGTTGCAGCCACCGAAGCCGGTCAGACGCTGCTGCTCGCCGTGGAAGACCAGGTGCGGCTCGCGCACGCCCTCGGCCACCTCGACCGCCTCGCCATCCAGCTCGATCAGCTTCCAGTAGCTGTCCTCCAGGGTCTCGGTGACGAACGACGGGGTGCGTCGCAGGCGATAGTCCAGCGTGGAGTCGATCTCGTGACCCTCGAGGTCGAGCATTTCCAGGCTGCCGCCCTGAGCCTCGATCCGCCACTGGCGCGGCCCCTGGTCGCCACCGTTCAACGTCAGGATGTCGCCGCTGGCGTCCAGCGCCCACTCGCCCCGCTCATGGAAGCGCCGCCCCTCGCCGGCCCCGAGATAGGCCGTCTTCAGGGTATAGACCCCGTCGGGGAACAGCGAGAGGTGGTAGCGGATGCCGGCGCAGTCGGCGCAGGGCAGCTCGCCGCGGTAGCTCGCCGGCAGCTCGCCGAGCGCCGCTTCGGCGTCCGGCGAGCGCTCCAGGGCGGCGCAGCCCGCCAGCCACAGCGCCAGAAGCAGGAAATAGGTGAGCTGGAAGAGTCGTCTCATGGGTCATCATCCTGTTTGATGAGTCAAAAATCATGCGTTCGACCAGCATAATCCCCTAACGTTCGCCGTCAGGCCGTCAACCGCTAATGCGTCGGGCGCGGAAGGTGCGCCCCTTCAGGCGGCCGCCGTTCAGCTGCGCCAGAGCGGACTCGGCCAGCTCGCGCTCGACGGCAACGTAGGTGCTGCGGGCAAGCACCTTGATCTTGCCGATTCGCGCCCCGTCGAGGCCGCCCTCGCCGGTGAGGGCCCCGAGGATGTCGCCGGGGCGGATCTTCTGCTGCTTGCCGGCGCCGAGCTGCAGGGTCTCCATCGGCGCACGCAGCGGCATCGACTCGCCCCGCAGGCGCGGCAACGCCTCGGTCTCGAGGGTCTGGCCGAGGAAGGCCTCGAGCCGTTCCAGTCGGTGCGCCTCGTTCTCGCCGACCAGCGTGAAGGCCGCGCCCTGGTGGCCGGCCCGGCCGGTACGCCCGACCCGGTGCACGTGCACCTCGAGCTCCCGGGCGATGCGGTAGTTGAACACCGCGTCGAGCTGGGCGATGTCCAGCCCCCGGGCCGCCACGTCGGTGGCCACCAGCACCGAGACACTGCGGTTGGCGAACAGCACCAGCAGCCGGTCGCGGTCCTTCTGCTCCAGGTCGCCGTGCAGCGCCAGCGCACTGATGCCCGCGTCGTCCAGGGCGGCGGCGAGCTCGCGGGTCTCCTGCTTGGTGTTGCAGAACACCACGCTGGAAGTCGGGCGCCGGTGCAGCAGCAGCAGGCGCAGGGCCTCGAAGCGCGCCGCGTCGTCCGCCACCCGGTAGAAATGTTCGCGGATGGTGTCCTCGTCGTGGGGCTCCTCGATCGAGATCGAGATCGGGGCGCGGGTTCGCTCCTCGGCCAGCGGGCGCACGCTGTCGTCGTAGGTGGCGCTGAACAGCCAGGTCCGGCGGCTCTCGGGGGTCGCGGCGATGATCGCCTCCAGGGTCGCCTGGAAGCCCATGTCGAGCATGCGGTCGGCCTCGTCCAGCACCAGGGTATCGAGGTCCGACAGCGCCAGGCTGCCCTTGCGCAGGTGCTCCTCCACCCGGCCCGGGGTGCCGACAACGAGATGGGCGCCATGGGCCAGCGAGGCCAACTGCGGCCCCTGGGGCGCGCCTCCGCACAGCGTCAGCACCTTGATGTTGGGCAAGCCACGCGCCAGCCGGCGCAGCTCCTCGGCGACCTGATCGGCGAGCTCGCGGGTCGGGCACAGCACCAGCCCCTGCACCCGGAAACTGGCCGGCACAAGCCGCGACAGCAGGCCCAGACCGAAGGCCGCGGTCTTGCCCGAGCCGGTCCTGGCCTGGGCGATCACGTCGCGCCCGTCGAGCATCACCGGCAGGCTCGCGGCCTGAATCGGCGTCATCTGCCGGTAGCCCAGCGAGTCGAGGTTGGCGAGCAGCTCGGTGGAGAGAGGCAAGCGGGAGAAAGCGCTGGCAGAGGCGGCTTCAGAGGAGTGGGCATCAGTCACGGGATGGACCTGTCTTAAACGGCTTGAAAGCGGGAGAGCGACGCTACCCAGTTGCCGCCTTCGGGGCAAGTGGAAGAAGCGTCGCGTGCGCCATCGCCGCCGCCTACTCCACGTGAATGGTGATGGGGTCGGAGGCTACCGTCGGCTCGAAGCTCAGGTGACGATAGTCCAGGAACAGCAGCTGCAGGGTGTGATCGCCGGGCGGCAGCTCCAGGGTGGTCTGGGTCTGGCCGCCGCCGAAGTGGCGTGTCTGCTCGGTGGACGGCAGCGGCGCCGAGAGGTCCACCTCGTCCAGGGGCGTGTCGATCAGCAGGTGATGGTGGCCGGTGTTCTCCGCCTCGGTGCCGGCCGGGGCCACCCCCATGCCTTCGAGCCCCATGCGAACGGTGACGGGCCCGCTGACGGTCGCGCCGTCCTCGGGGGTGATGAAGTAGACCGAAGCCCCCTCGGGAGCCGCTGCGGGTTCCATCTGGGCCTGGGCGGCGGATGCCAGCAGCGCACTGCCGAGCAGCAGCCCCGACAGGCCGAACATGACGCGACGCATGATGATACCTCCTGTATCGGTGACACGATCGAAGCGTCTCCGTCCGCCTGACAAGGCGACACCGGACACGCCACCGCCAGTGTAGCAGCGGCGCGGCGCTCTCAGGGAACCAGGCCGTCGTCCGGCGCCGCGGACTCACGATCCAGACACGCCTCCAGCAGCTGGTGGATGGCCTCGGCCTCCAGGGTCTCGCGCTCGGCCAGCGCCTCGGCCAGGCGTTCGAGCGACGGGCGATGGCGTTCGAGCAGCTCGCGGCCCCGCGCCTCGACCTCACCGAGCAGGCGCCGAATCTCCGCATCCACCAGGCTGGCGGTCTCCTCGCTGTGCTCGCGGGCCTGGGCCATCTCCTTGCCGAGGAAGACGTGCTCCCGACTCTGGGCGAACACCACCGGACCGACCCGCTCGCTCATGCCCCAGTTGGCCACCATCCGCCGCGCCAGACGGGTGGCCTGCTCGAGATCGTCCTGGGCCCCGCTGCTGACCTCGCCGAAGACGATGGCCTCGGCCAGGCGACCGCCGTACATCACGGTGAGGCGATCGCGCAGGTAGGCCTCGCCAAAGGTGAAGCGATCCTCGGCCGGCATCTGGGCGGTCACGCCCAGGGCCTGGCCCCGCGGCAGCACGGTCACCTTCTCCAGCGGGTCGGCATGGGGCAGCAGGTAGGCGAGCAGCGCGTGTCCCGCCTCGTGATAGGCGACCCGGCGCCGCTCCGCCGCGGAGAGGGCGACGTCCTTGGCCTCGCCCATCAGCACCCGATCGCGGGCCTCCGACACGCAGGACCAATCGACGATCGACTGGCCGCGGCGCCCCGCCAGCAGCGCCGCCTCGTTGGCCAGGTTGGCGAGATCGGCGCCGGAAAAGCCGGTGGTGATGGCCGCCAGCCGCGCCAGGTCGACATCGTCGCCCAGCGGCATGTCTCGGGTATGCACCGCGAGAATCGCCTCGCGGGCCTGGCGATGGGGCAATTCCATCACGATCTTGCGATCGAAGCGTCCCGGCCGCAGCAGGGCCGGATCCAGCACGTCGGGCCGGTTGGTGGCCGACAGCACCACCACCGCATGATGCGGCTCGAAGCCATCCATCTCGGAGAGGATCTGGTTCAGGGTCTGCTCGCGCTCGTCGTGCCCACCGCCCATGCCGGTGCCGCGCGCCCGGCCGATGGAATCCAGCTCGTCGATGAAGATCACCGAGGGCGCCTGGTCCTTGGCCTGCTTGAACAGGTCGCGCACCCGTGCAGCCCCCACGCCCACGAACATCTCGATGAACTCCGAGCCGCCGATGTTGAAGAAGGGCACCCCGGCCTCACCCGCGACCGCCCGGGCCAGCAGCGTCTTGCCGGTCCCCGGTGGCCCCATCATCAGGATGCCGTGCGGCACCTTGGCGCCCAGGGCCCGATAGCGATCGGGCCGCTTGAGAAACTCGACCACCTCCATGACATCGCGCTTGGCATTCTCGGAGCCGGCGACATCCTCCATGCGCACCCCGCTCTCCTCGGCGCGAATCTGGCGGGCCCGGGACTGGCCGAGGCCGAAGGGGCCGCCCCCCGACATCAGGCGCTGCTGCATGCGATTCCAGAACCAGAACAGGAAGCCGAGCAGCAGGATCCAGGGCACCACCAGCATCAGCATGCGCTGCCACCAGGGCGGCTCCTCCGGGCGCGCGACGATCGCCACCCCCTGGGCCTGCAGGCGGTCGAGCAACGCACGGCCCTCCAGGGTCGGGCGAGTGGTCTGGAAGCCCTCCCCGGCGGCCAGGCCGCGCGCGGCGCTTGCCTGGTCGGTGAAGGTGCCGGTCACCGACTGGCCGCGCAGGGTGACCGTCGCGACCCGCCCCTGATCCACCTCATCGAGGAACTCGGAGTAGTTGAGCTCGACGCGATCCGGCTGCTGCGATGTCTCGACCAGATTGACGACCACCAGCACCACGATGGCCATCCACAGGAACGTCAGCCACTGTGGCGGCGTGCGCGGACCTCGCCCGTTACCATTGGGCGGGCGGTCGCTATCGGGAGCCTGGTTGCGGTCCGCTTTCGCCATACGCGCCTCGCGCAGGAAAGGCGCCTCATCTGCGCCATCGCGGCCGGGTCAGATCCGGCCACGCTCTCCCCCAACATAGCCCATGACGCCGTCATATCCGCGATCCCGGCACGCCACTGACGCGCCGCAGCGTCGCCATCAGCTGCTCTGGCGACTGGGGGCGACCCAGCAGGAACCCCTGAAGCTCGTCGCAGCCGCGTTCCGCGAGGAAGCGCCGCTGGCGTTCGGTCTCGACACCCTCGGCCAGCACCCGGAACCCCAGGTTGTGCGCCATGTTGATGATGGCCGCGAGCAGGATCTCGTCATCGGCGTCGCCGGGCACATCGGCCAGGAAACTGCGATCGATCTTGAGCAGCTCGATCGGCAGGCGCTTGAGATACGCCAGCGACGAGTAGCCGGTCCCGAAATCGTCGATGGCCAGGCCCACCCCCATGGCGCGGATCTGATGGAGCACCGGCAGCACCCGATCGATGTTGTCCATCACATGCGTCTCGGTCAGCTCCAGCTCCAGCATGCGCGGCGAAAGCCCGGCCTGGCGGATCGCCGCATGGATGTCCCGGATCAGGTCATCGGCGTGCAGCTGTCGCGGCGACAGGTTGACCGACACCGGGATCGCGCACCCCGCCTCGGCCCAGGCGGCGGCCTGCCGGCAGGCCTCGCCGAGCACGAAGCGACCGAGTTCGACGATCAGCCCGGAGTGCTCGGCCAGGGGAATGAAGGTGCTCGGCGGAACCAGGCCGCGCGTCGGACTCTGCCAGCGCAGCAGCGCCTCGGCGCCCACCACTCGATCGCCGGAGATGTCGAAGCGGGGCTGGAAGCACACGAACAGCTCGTCACCGGCGGCCAGGGCGTGGTGCAGTCCCGCCTCCATGCGCAGGCGGACCTGGTGACGCTCGTCGATGGCCGGCTCGAACACCATCGCTCGCTGCCGGCCCTGGGCCTTGGCCTCGTACATGGCCTGGTCGGCGTAGCGGATCAGCATCTCCGCGGACGCCTCCTGCGAGGGGGCCAGGGCGATACCCAGGCTGGCGGAGGAGAAGCAGCGGGCCACGCCCAGCTCATAGGGTTCGCTGAGTGCGTCGAGGATGCGCTGGGCAATGGCCATGGCCGGCGCCTCCTGGCCGACGCCCTGCAGCAGTACGGCGAATCCGTCACCGCCGAAGCGCGCCACGGTGTCGCGCGCCTGGGTACAGGTGCGCAGGCGATCCGCCACCTGGCGCAACAGCTCGTCACCCAGCGGATGACCATAGCGGTCGTTGATGTCCTTGAATCGGTCCAGGTCGATGAACAGTACCGACAGCGACGCTTCTCCCTGCAACGCCTCGTCGAGGCGCAGCGTGAACAGGCTGCGATTGGCCAACCCGGTCAGGCTGTCGTACCAGGCCAGCCGCTCCAGGCGCTGCTCGACGACTTTCAACGAGGAGATATCGCTGAACAGCAGCATGTGCCGCCGGCATTCATCCTCCGACGGCAGCGAGGCGGCCGAGACCAGCACCGGCAGCCTTTCGCCCTCCCCCGTCATGAACTCGCATTGGCCCTGCCAGCGCCGCTCGTCTGCCAGGGCCCGGGCCACCTCGGGATGATGCAGCAGGAAATCGCGTATCACGCCGGTGGCATGCGCGGCCGGCCGAGCGCTCATCTCTGCAAAGGCCCGGTTGGTCAGCAGCGCGCGGTGGCGCGCGTCGAGCACGATGATCGCCTCGGCGGTCTCGGCGAACACCTGCTGGGCGAGCTGCAGCTGTTCCTGGGTCTGGCGCAGGTCGGTGACGTCGGTCGCCACCCCGCCGATCAGGTAGGCCTCCCCGCGATCGTCGAGAATCGGAAACTTGGTGACCAGGTAGTGACGCGTCCCGTCGGGGGTCGGCAGGCTGGCGTGGTACTGGACCGGTTCGCCATTCTCGATCAGATGCCGGTCGGTGCGCGTGGCCTGCGCCGCCACCGTCTCGTCCAGCCGATCGGTCACGCGGGTGCCGACGAGGGCCGAGGGCGTCCCATGTACCGCCCAGGCATAGCGGTCGTTGACCAGCCGATAGCGATCCTGCCGGTCCTTGACGAAGATCAGGTCCGGGGCATGCTGGATGATGCCGTCCAGGTACTTGTCGCGCTCCCGAATGCGCTGCAGCATGGTCTCGAAGGCCCGTCCCACGCGGTTGAACTCCTGGAAACGCCCGCCACGAAACGGCTTCGCCGTGCCGCTCTCGGGCACCGCCTCGGCGTAGCGCACCAGGTCGTCCAGGGAACGAGCGGCCAGACGCCGCAGGAGCACCATGGCCCCTACCCCGACCACCACCACCAGCAATGCGGCGTACATCAGGCTGTCGAGGTAGGTATCGCGCAGCGCCAGGAAATCGTCATCGGGCAATAGCAGGGCAGCCCGGTAGGTGTCGCTGTCACCGATCTGCAGGGAATAGCCGTGCAGGATGCCCTCGGGCATGAAGGTGATCGGATCGTCGCGGTCGACGAGTGCCGCGGGCGTCACGGCCACCTCAGCGGCCAGGCGCGCATCGACGGGCCGACCATCGACACCCAGGGCGACGGCCCGAGCAGCGAACAGTCCCTGCAACTCATGGGTGAGCCAGAAGCCGTCGTCGAGGACCACGAAGGCGTGCAAACGGCCGACCACCCGTCCCAGGGAAGGCTCGACGATCGGCAGGATCAAGCGCAGCAGGCTGTAAGGTTCACCCTGCCAGCGGGTATTCAGGGTGGTCCAGCGTTCCAGGGGCGCCGGCATCCTGCTCAGCGCGTCCAGCGGCAGCGACGGAACCAGCAAGCTGGCGCTGACGACACGATGGCGCTGGTCGTCGCGTTCCACTACCAGGGCATCGATGTGCGAGGCCTGACCGTCATCCAGCAGCCCCTCGAGCACGCCATCCACCCGTTGCGGCGAGCCCTCGCTCAACGCCGACACCAGTTCGGCCCGCTCGGCGATACCCTGGCTGTATCGCCGTATGCCCGCAAAGCGGGTCGCAACGACTCGCTCCAGGATGCGCCGATACTGGGCATGATCCTGTTGCGTTCGTTCCAGCAGCGCCTGGCGAGATCCCAGGTAGGCGGTAGACAACAGGGTCACGGCCACCACGGCCAGCAACACCAGCAGCAGTGCCAGCATCAGCCGCGAGAAGCGCCAGGCCCGCACGTCAGTCTGTCTCCCCGTCGCCGCTCAACCGAAAGGCCCGGCGCTCGAGACGCTCGATCTCCTCGGGCGGCGTATCCCGGGTGATCAAGGCAATGTCGCCGGCGAAGATATCCGGGACTCGCGTCGCCTGCCCGATCAGCGCCATGCGGATCGCCTCGGCCATGGCAATGCCGTTCTCGTCGTTGATGCGCATGGCGGTCACATCCAGGCCGCCATCTTGCAGGGCTTCGAGCTCCGACGCCCCGCCGCCCCAACCGTTGAGCAGCACGTCCATGCGATCGGTCTCGCGCAGCGCCCGCAGGGCGCCCAGTGCCACATCGGTGGAGCTGGCGAAGATCATCTTCAGATCGGGGTGTTCCTGCAGGGTCTTCAGCGTCGCTCGGTAGGCCTTGTCCGGATCCCCGTCGGTGTAATAGGCATCCACCTCCTCCACCTTCGGATAGCGAGCGGCCTCGTCGGCAAAGGTGCCGCCACGCATGCGGCTGACATAGCCGGGAGAGAAGTACAGCATCAGGTACTTGCCCCGATGTCCGGCCCGTTCGAGCATCCAGTCGGCGATCAAACGGGTGCCCTGCACATGGTCGAAGCCGACGTACATGAAGGGAGGATCGGCTTCCCAGTCGATCAGCGGAGTGGTGATGTTCTGCAGGATCAGCCGCGGACTGCCCAGCGCCAGGACCCGCTCGATCATGCGCAGGTGGGGCACCGCGTTCAGGGTGAACACCAGGTAGTCCGGCCGCCACTGCAGTGCCGTGGTCAGCTGCCGCGCCTGCAGGTCGACGTCCACCGACGGTCGGGACATGAACGTCTTGAGATCGTAGGGGATACGCAGCTGTTCTAGTCGCGCCTCGAAGGAAGACAGGCTGCGTCGCCAGTAGTCCGAGGACTGCAGGCCGGGGTAGATGACCGCGATGCGCAGCGTGCGCCGCGGCGATGCAGACAGCGGCATGGCCGGCGACTGGACGCGGGTGGAAAAATCCGCCATCAGCGCCTGCTGCTCGGGATGCCGCGCAAGATAGTCGTCGATGGGCACATAATGACTCGTCGCCCTGGCGGCCTCCCCCGGCAGGGCGCCCATCAGGATGGCGGCCGTCAGCACGGCGCACCGGAAAAGCGCTGGGCATCCAGCCATCGAATGGTCCTTCCGTCTCGGGTCTCCTTCACCACGGTTATCCCGATGGTGCCAGGCGACCACTGTACCGCATGCCCCCGACGGATGCCGATGCGCTCGGCGATGACGACACCCCCGCCCGAGAGAGTGGCCTGAGAAGTACCAGTAGTTAAGTTAAAACGAATGAAAAACGCAACGTTGGATCTCGGCGGGCCTCAGGCCAGTTCGCCCAGCCCGCTCCCGGCCAGCTGCAGCGCGATACCGCCCATCATCATGCCGATGGCGCCGTCGATCAGCCGCCAGGCCCGCGGTCGCGAGAGCCACGGCGAGAGCAGTGCCCCGCCCCAGGCCAGCAGACTGAACCACAGCACGGAGGCGCTGCCGGCTCCGGCCACGAAGGCCACGGCACTGTCCTGCTGGGCACCGACCGAGGGAATCAGCAGCAGGGTATCGAGATAGACCTGCGGATTGAGCACGGTGACCGCCAGGGTGGCCAGCAGCACCCGGGTGACGCTGTGCTCTCCGTCGGCGGAGCCCGCCAGCCCCTGGCGGCCGACGCTGGCCCGGTACAGCGCCTGGGCGGCCAGCCAGCCGAGGAAAGCCACCCCCAGCCAGCGCAGCACATCGAGCGCCCCGGGGATCGTCAGCAGCACCGCACTCATGCCGAACATGCCCGCCGCCACCAGCAGCAGATCGCTACCCATGCATAGCCCGGCGGACCACCAGTGATGCTGACGGCGAACGGCGAGCCCCAGCACGTAGGCGTTCTGGGCGCCGATGGCGACGATGATGCCGCCGCTTACCAACAGCCCGGTCAGATAACTCTCCAGCATCGACATGCCTCCCTGAAATGAGGAGGCCAGCCTAGCGCCACGACGATATACTGAAAAATCATCTTCCTAATGCTGTATCAGTTTTTCTTATGATCGATTACAAGCTGCTCGAGGCCCTCGCCACGGTCATCGAATGCAACGGTTTCGAGCGTGCCGGCGAAGCGCTCGGCCTCTCGCAGTCGGCCGTCTCCCAGCGCCTCAAGACCCTGGAAGTGCGCCTCGGCCAGCCGGTACTGATTCGCCATCCACACCTTGAGCCCACGCCCGCGGGACGGCGGTTGCTCAACCACTATCAGCAGGTCCAACTGCTGGAACGCGACCTGCGCAGCGCCCTGCCGACCCTGGAGACCGCCTCGCCGCGGCTGCGCATCGCCATCAACGCCGACAGCCTTGCCACCTGGTGGGCCGACGCCGTGGGGCGCTTCTGTCGCGATGAAGGGCTGCTGCTCGACCTGGTCATCGAGGACCAGGACGTGGGCCTTCGACGACTGCGCGACGGCGAGGTGGCGGCCTGCCTGTGCGCCAGCGACCAGCCCATCGCCGGGGCGCGCTGTGTCCCGCTGGGCACCATGGTCTACCACCCCTATGCCACCCCGGCCTACATCGCCCGATATTTTCCCCAGGGGCCCAGCGAGGCGGCCTTTCGCCATGCCCCGGCGATCGTCTATGGCCCCCACGACCAGCTGCAACATCGGTTCCTGGCTCAATGCGGCTACCACGGCGCCTTTCCCTACCACCTGTGCCCCTCATCGGAGGGATTCGTGCGACTCGCCGCCGCCGGCATCGGCTACGGCATGATGCCGCATCGCCAGGTGGCCGACCTGGTGAAGGCTGGCCAGCTCGCCAGTCTTGATCCACAGCGCCGCCTGGAGGTGCCGCTGTACTGGCATTTCTGGCGCCACAGCGGCGCCCTGCTCGAGCGACTGACGGGCATGCTGGGCGAGGTGCAACTAACCTGAGCACACGGTGTCATCACTCAGAACCACCTCCGCTCGGCTTCCCGACCGAGCCCACTCACCCTCCGACGGAGCCCGCCCCACGACCGATCATTCATTCCAAGCCGATAAGGAGGTTCGCATGAAGGTATACAAGCCCGAATGGCGCTGCATCCTGAGCGTGACCGAAGGCGCGGAATCCTCGACCCGTTGGCTGGCACGTATCGCCTGGCGATTGCGCCGGCTGGCCGACCGCCTGGATGGCGGTGGAAGAACGATCAAGCTCGACTGCCGGGTAACGCCCGAACTTCCCCAAGAGGACGTCGATGACTGCCTCGGCAAGGGGTTCATGGTGGCCCAGGGCCTGCTCACCGAACTCGCCCAGCAGGCCGCCTGTGAAGACGTGATGCGCGACGCCAAGGCGGAGCTCTTCGAGGAGGCAACCGCCAGCGAACCGAAGCGCTGAAGACAGAGCATCATCCCGGCCGCGCTTCCCGTTCACCATGAGCGGAAGCGCGGCCGTATGGAAGCTACGAAGCCGTCACGGAATCATCATGCTGCATCGCAGCAAAGCGCGCTATACTCGAAGTGTCCCACCAAGGAGGACACCGAGATGCCGTATGCCACGACGATCTTCGACGCCTATGTCCTGAAATGCTGGGCGGAATTCGCCCGTCAGCAGACGCTTGCCCTGGAGGCCATCGCGGCCTACCTCGACTGACGCCTTCGCCGCAGCTCCTCGCCGGCCCCGTAAGCGCTCGCCTACCCGCTGTCACGCCCATGCCGGCCGACCTATGCCGCAGCAGTAGCCGGGGCGAGATCGACGGCGGTGCCGCTCACCTCGATGCCACCGGTGGCCGGAATCGCCACGTCGAGGCGACTCGGGCGCCCCATGGCCTCGCCCTGCAGGATGGTCAGGCGAGCCGGCGCCGCGAGCAGCCCGGCATCGCGCAAGTAGCCACCCAAGGCCGCCGCCGCGGCGCCGGTGGCCGGATCCTCCACCACGCCTCCCACCGGAAACGGATCGCGGGCGTGATAGAGCGTCGGGCTCTCCCGCCACACCAGCTGCAGCGTAGTGAGCTCTCGCTTGCGCATCAGCGCCTGAAGGGCGGGGAAATCGTAGTCGAGCCGAGCGAGGCGCGACGGCTCTGCCGCCGCCAGCACCAGATGCCAGACACCGGCATAGGCCAGCGCCGGCGGCAGCGTGACATCCAGCTCCGCGGCGTCCCAGCCGAGGCGTTCGAGGACCTCGTTCACCAAGGCCGGTTCCGCGGGGCGCTGCTCGGGCGTCACCGACACCAGGGCGGCGTGCCACTCGCCGTCTTGCTGCGACACCGTGACCGGCACCTCGCCGATCATCGTCTCCAGCGTGTAAGTGCCCGCACCGCCCAGGCGCCCCAGCATGACGCCGGCGGCGATGGTGGCGTGGCCGCAGAAGTCGATCTCGACCTGCGGGCTGTAGTAGCGCACGGTGCGACGCGCTCCGGTCAGCGGCGCGACGAAGGCCGTTTCGGAGTAGCCGACTTCGGCGGCAATACGCTGCATGGTGGCGGCGTCGGGCAGCGCCTCGCCGAACCAGACACCGGCGGGATTGCCGCCGTGTGGATCGGTCGTGAAGGCGGAAAGGCGATAGAGGGTGCCGGTCATGGGACGTCATCTCCTGTGAGAACCGTCCTCGCATTTTGCGCCCAGCTGGAGTAATAACAAGCGAGCATTTTTCCTCCATAGGCTTAGCTGGAGTATGCCTTTGATCGCCTCATCTCGACTCCCCCTCGCCACCCTGCGCGCCTTCGAAGCGGCGGCGCGCCTGGGAAGCTTCAGCGCCGCGGCCATGGAGCTGCACGTGACCCCCGCCGCCGTCAGCCATCGCATCAAGGCGCTCGAGGAGGAGACCGGCGTGGCGCTGTTCGAGCGCAAGGCCCGAGGCGTGATCCTCACCGAGGCCGGCGACCGCTATCGGGCGAGGATCGCCGAGGCCTTCGGGCTGATCGAGGCGGCGACCCGCGAGCTCGGCGAGCCGGGCATCGACGGCCCCCTGCGCGTATCGGCCCCCCATGCCTTCCTGCGCCACACCCTGCTGCCGCGACTGGATGACCTGGCGCGGCGCCACCCCGGGCTGGCCCTGGACCTGGTGGGCGACAACCGGCTCGCCAATCTCCACACCGGCGAGGCCGATATCGCCCTGCGCTTCGGCACCGGCCGCTATCCCGGACTGAGCGCCGAACCGCTGATGGAAGATGCCATCACCGTGTTGGCCCCCGCAGGGGAGACGACGAACGACGACTGGCGACGCGCCTGCTTCATCGAGGACAGCAGCGCCACGGATGTCGAACCCTGGAGCGGGTGGGCGCCCTGGTGGCGAGAGGCCGGCCTGCACGAGCCCGGCATGCTGCGCCGCTTCACCGTCTCCGACAGCGGCCTGGCGCTCGATGCCTGCCGCCAGGGGCTGGGCCTGTGCCTGGCTCGCCTCTCGGTGGCCCGGGAAGCACTGCGACGCGGCGAGGTGGTGACGCGGCGTTCCTGGCGGCGCACCGAGTTCAGCCACTACCTGGTCACCCTGCCCGGCACCGCCGAAGCGCCGCGGGTGCGTGCCTTCCGCGACTGGCTGCATCTCGCCCTGGAGGAGCTGGCCGGCGAGATCCGCGCCGCAGTGGATCCGCGGCACGGCCCCCCGGGGTGACAGGGCAGCGCGTCCCCCGCCCGTCCGTCGCTCGTAGCGGGCATCGTCCGTGACGCCCGGCATGCCTGTGCGGGTCCCTATTCCATGTCCTGTTCCATCGGCCGCGCCGCCACCGGCACCATCAAGTGTTGATAGTCGGTGCCCTTCCACATCACATAGGGTCCACCGTTGTCCGGGTCGGTGGGGAAGGCTTCCAGCAGCGCCGGCGGGGCGATGATCATCAGGTGCGGTCCCTCGACCACCCACTGATTGTCATCGGTGGCTTCCATGGCGAAGGGGTCGAGGTTACTGGCCCCCGCATCGCCCTGCAGCATGTAGGCGATGCCCAGGCGATCCGCCGTGAAAGGCTCCTTGTTCTGCCAGGCCTTGGCCCAGGCCATCCAGGCTTCATCCAGGCACATGGGGGCATTGCCGGCCATGTCCGGGGGCGACGGCAGGCAGGTGTAACCGTTGCCACCCTCCTGCAGCCCCTTGCCCTGCCAATCGACGACGGCGGCCCCCTCGGCCATGCCCGGCCAGGTGGCACTCAGCGCATCCTGCAACTTGTCCGCTGGAGCCTCCTCCTGGGCGACCGCCACGCCCGCCAGCCCCAGCGTCAGGCCTCCAATGGCCAGCCCCATCCAGGCATGGCGGGATATACGGGTATTCATCGCTCGCTCCTCCCATTCACTGGGCCGGCTGCGATATTCCCTCGTCGTGCATGCCTCCCTGCCACCGGCCCGAGCCCTCTCGACCTTTGCCTGCAGCATGCCTCACTGCCTTCTCAGTCAAGACGAACAGGGCCCAAGGCTCCACCTGATCCCAAGTCGGCTGAGGCATGATCGAGGATCCCAGCCCTTCCACCCAGGCCGCTCATGCGGAAGGCTCAAGCGCGCGGACGACACGACAGGGATTGCCCACGGCGACGACGTCGGCGGGGACATCGCGCGTGACCACGCTACCGGCACCGATCACCGCCCGCTCGCCGATGGTCACCCCCGGCATCACCGACACGTTGCCGCCCAGCCAGACATCGTCGCCGATAGTGATCGGCGCGGCATGCTCGGTCTCGCGACGCGCCTTGGCCTCCAGGGGATGGGTCGCCGTGGAAAGCAGCACATGGGGACCGAACATCACTCGCCGGCCGATGATCACCGCGCAGGGGTCGAGGATGGTGAGGTGATGATTGGCGTAGAAACCGTCGCCCAGGCGGATGTTGTAGCCGTAGTCGCAGTAGAAGCTCGGCTCGATATGCGCCTCGCCCTCGAGGTCGAGCAGCTCGGCGAGCACCGCCATGCGCGCCGCGGGATCTCCGGGATCCATCAGGTTGAAGCGGTGGCAGACCGCCTTGGCGTGGCGCGACTCGGCTTGCAGGGCAGCGTCGGAGGCCACGTAGGGCAATCCGGCGAGCATCTTGTCCTTCTCGTTCATGGCGGTGTCCCGGCGTGAGAAACATCACGCCCTAGCCTCTCCTCCTGGATCGCCCTTCGCAAGACCGCCCGGTGCCCGGGTATCGATCCGCATGGCGATGCCAGGGCGCCGACCGTGACAGCCGCTCGCATCCCGTCGACAATGCCCACCTGCCCCCTTCGCTCATCGAGGATCCGCCACCATGTCGCTTGCCGTCAGCCTCATCGCCCCCTCCTCCTTCACCGCCCCCGAGGCCGTGGCCGCCGGCATCCGCGGGCTGGAGGCGCTGGGCGTCGAGGCACGCTGCGACGCGACGCTGCAGGCCCCGGAACGCTACCTGGCCGGTAGCCGCGCGCACCGCCTGGCCCAGCTGCATGCCGCCTTCGAGGATCCCGACACCGACGCGGTGTGGGCGGTGCGCGGCGGTTACGGGGCCGCCCAACTGGTCGACGGCATCGACTGGGCGCGCCTGGCCCGCCGGCCCAAGCCACTGATCGGCTATTCCGACGTTACGGTGCTGCTCGACCACTGCCACCGCCACGGTCTGCCGGCCATCCACGGCCCGGTGGCCAAGGCCGCCGGCGGTCTGCACGACGGCGACGCAGAATCGCGAGAGATCGTCCGCGGCCAGTTCGAGGAGACCCTGGCGCTGATCGCCAGGCCAACGCCGCTCGACTACCCGTTGACGGCGCACGGTCCGGCCCCGGCGGCGCTCGAGGGCCCGGTAGTGGGCGGCAACCTGGCCACCCTCGCCAGCCTGGTGGGTACCCCGGCGGGTTTCCGCGCCCCGCCCGGCGCGCTGGTGATCCTCGAGGACGTCGGCGAACCCTACTACCGCCTGGAACGCGCCCTGTGGCAGCTGGTTCACGGCGGCGCCCTGGAGCGTGCCGCCGCGGTATGCCTGGGCACCTTCGAGGGCTGCACACCTTACGGCGAGACGCCGCTGGAGGCGATCGTCGCCGAGACACTGGCACCGCTCGGGCTGCCATTGTTCTGCGGCCTGCCGATCGGCCACGGCCTGCACAACCGCCCCTGGCGCTACGGCGCCGCCGGACGCATCGCCGACGGGCGCCTGGCGATATCCGGATAGCGGGCCACGCCACCAGACTCTCGCTGCGTGGACCGCATCGACGCGGTGCTAACGGCACCGCGTCGATGGCATAGACTGGGTAGCGGACCCGCGCCCCGGGAGCGACAAGCGTGGCAACACTCGCATGCACAGCCTGATCACGACCGCCGCACAGGCCCTCGCACAGGGCGACCCGCTTGGCGCGCTCAACCGAGTGGCCCTGTGCGACGACGCTCCGGCGCTGGCACTGCGCGGCATCGCCATGGCCCAGCTGGGCGAGTTCGAACGCGCCAGGACGCTGCTGCAGCGCGCCGCACGTGCCTTCGGCCCCCGGCAGCCCGTCGCCCGCGCCCGCTGCGTTCTGGCCGAGGCCGAGATCGCGCTGGTCGCCCGCGAGCTCGGCTGGCCGGGCAAGGCACTGGCCACGGCACGCACCACCCTCGAGGCACAGGGCGACCGGGTGAACGCCGCCCACGCGCGCTACCTCGAGGCCCGGCGCCTGCTGCTGATCGGCCGCCTGGACGAGGCCGAGGCACGGCTCACCGACATGCCAGCGCACGCCCTGTCGCCCGCTTCCCGCGCCTCCTGCGAGCTGGTGAAGGCCGGCATTGCCCTGCGCCGGCTGCAGACGTCGGAGGCCCGCGCCGCCTTCCGCCGTGCGGCCCAGGCAGCACGGATGGCCGGAGTCCCGGCGCTGATGGCCGAGATCGAGCAGGCCTCTCAGGCGCTGATTCGCCCCGCCGCGACGCTGATCGCCGCCGGCGAGACTCGCCCGCTGCGCCTCGAGGAGGTCGAGGCACTGCTGGCCACGCCGACACTGGTGGTGGACGCCTGCCGGCACGTCGTGCGCGATAGCCACACGGCCATTTCCCTGAGTCGTCGTCCGGTGCTGTTTACCCTCACCCGTCTGCTGGGCGAGGCCTGGCCGGCCGGCGTACCGCGGCAGACGCTCATCGCCCAGGCCTTCCGGCTACGCCACTGCGATGCCTCGCATCGGGCGCGGCTGCGCGTCGAGATCGGCCGGCTGCGCCGGGCCCTCGGCTCGCTGGCCGGCGTGGTCGCAACGCCGGGCGGCTACCGGCTGTCCCTGCCGGAGGGCCAGCCCGTCGCGGTGCTGGCCCCACCCATTGAAGGCCGACACGCCAGGCTGCTGGCCCTGCTCGCCGACGGCGAGGCCTGGTCGAGCTCGGCGCTCGCCCTGGCCCTCGGCACCAGCCAGCGCTCGGTGCAGCGGGCGCTGGACGCCCTCTCGACGGACGGCAAGGTAGAAGCCATGGGACGCGGCCGGTCGCGCCGCTGGCTCGCCCCGCCCGTGCCGGGATTCCCGACAACCTTGTTACTCCCCGCTGCGCTGCCAAGCACCTAGGCTGGGTACATCCCCCCCCCCAGCCACCACACGGGAGTTCACCATGAAAGGTTCCACCGCCGAGTTCATCGCCGAATACGGCCCCTTCCCCGACATTGCCGGCATCCACGGGGTCACCTACGACGGCCAGCGGGTATGGTTCGCCAGCGACGGGCGGCTCACCGCCCTGGACCCGGACAGCGGCGAGATTCAGCGCACGCTGGAGGTCGCCGCCGACGCCGGCACGGCCTTCGACGGCCGCCACCTGTTCCAGATGGCCGGCGACCGTATCCAGCGTATCGACCCTGAGAGCGGCCGGGTACTGGCCACCATCCCCGCGCCGCCGGGGGACTGCAACTCGGGCCTCGCCTGGGCGGAGGGCTCGCTGTGGGTCGGCCAGTATCGCGATCGGCGGATCCAGCAGGTCGACCCCGACACCGGCGAACTGCTGCGCAGCATCGCCACCGACCGCTTCGTCACCGGGGTCAGTTGGGTCGACGGCGAACTATGGCACGGCACCTGGCAGGACGACGAGAGCGACGTGAGGCGACTCGACCCGCTCACCGGCGAGGTGCTTGAGCGGATCGACATGCCCGCGGGCACGGGGGTCTCGGGGCTCGAATCCGACGGCGCCGGGCGCCTGTTCTGCGGCGGCGGCAACGGCGGCACGCTACGCGTCCTGCGCCGCCCCGCCCATGCCTCGCAGGACGACAACGCCGATGCGGCTGCCGACGCAGCGTCGCCCTGATCGCGTCCCGCCGCCGCCATGCCCGGCCCCGGCGAGCGCCAGCGGGTCAGGCATGGCCCAGCACACCGCCCGCCCAGCCGTAGGCGATGCCGAGCGACAGCCCGAACACCACATGGGCCAGCAGCATCGACAGCGGCGCGATCAGCCCGAAGCCCAGGCCGAACACCCCGGAACCCGCCAGCGGAAAGACCGTGACCATCACCACCAGCCACGCAAGCAGGCCGAATTCCAGCCCGCGCCGCATGTCGGTGCGTCCCGGCAGGTAGGGCGCCAGCAGCCCGAACAGCAGGCCCCAGATCAGCGTGCCCACCACGAAATGAATGACCCAGGCCACCCATCGGCTGTCCGGCGTGCCAAGCAGGTCGTGGGCGGCCAGGTTCATGATCTCGATGGGGTCGTACCAGGGCATGATGCCCGCCGCCAGGCGCAGCACCAGGATCATCGATATGACGAAGGTGGCTACGAAGCCAGCCAGCATGCCCCTCACCAGGCGAGCGCCCATGACGCACCTCCCGGTTGATGACGTGGTCTTTCAGTATAGGTCCGCCGCCGCCCGGGGGCCGGTCCCTCAGAGCGCTACCATCGCCGCCAGCACGCCGGCCAGCAGGGCGAGATAGGCCTTGGCGTGGACCCCGTCGGGGAGCCGTCCGATCCAGGGCGACGCCAGGCGAATGCCGATCCAGGAGCCGACCGCCAGCGCCGCAAAGGCGCGAAGGTCCACGTAGCCCGCCTGCCAGGGTCCCAGCAGCGCGGCCTGGTCCCGGGCCAGCAGCACATAGGCGGCGGTACCGGCGAGCGCCATCGGCAGCGACAAGGGGGTCGCCATCGCGGTGGCGCGGGTCATCGGCAGGCCGCGACGACGCATCAGCGGCACCGTCATCACGCTGCCGCCGACTCCGAGCAGGGCCGCGACCATGCCGATGCCGAGGCCGAGCACGGCACTCGCGCCGGCCGACGGCGCCCGCGGCGTTGCCGCCGTTCGCGCCAGGAATCCCGGGCGCAGCAGCGCGTCGACGATGGTGACGGCCAGATAGGCGACGAAGGCCCAGCGCACCCAGTCGCCGCGCATCGCCATCGCGGCTGCGGCCCCGGCGACCGCCCCCAGGGCGATGTATCCCGCCAGCGGGCGGATCCATTGCCAGTCCAGCGTGCCGGCCCGATGATGACGCCGCGTGGCCAGCCCCGCACCGACGATCATCACGCCGGTCGAGGTGGCCACGGCGATATGCATGGCGGCCTGGCCGACGAGGCTGTCCGCCCCGTGGGTGGCCAGCAGCACCGCGTACAGCAGCGGCACCATGAAGAAGCCGCCGCCGAAGCCGAACAGCACCGTGGTGATGCCCGCCAGGCCGCCACACGCCAGCAGCAGGAGATACATGACAGCGCTCCATCGAGAGGGTGAGCGCGCAGCGTACGCCGCCGAGGAGTGGCCGACATTCGACTACTGGTCAATAATGCTCGCGTATAGGCCAATCGAGACCCCGCATGCGCAACGTTTCCCTGGCGGACGTGGACGACATCGCCCGGGAGGTGCTGGCGATCGGCACCGACTACCCGCCCGGCACCCTGCTCGACACCCACCGCCATCGGCGCGCCCAGTTCCTCTACGGCATGACGGGGCTGATGGAAGTGGGCACCGAGGATGGCGCCTGGGTGGTGCCGCCCTATGCCGGGGTCTGGATTCCCGCCGGCAAGCCGCACCGGGTGAAGATGCTCGGGGTCAGCACGCGCAGCCTGTACATCGAACCGGCGGCCGCGCCGCGGCCCGGCGCGCTGTGCGAGGTGCTGCTCGTCACTCCGCTGCTGCACCAGCTATTGCTCGCCTCGGCCGAGATTCCCGCTCGCTACGACGAGGCGGGCCGCGACGGCACCCTGCTGCGGCTGGCGCTGCACGAGCTGCGCCAGTGCGCGCCACTGCCGCTCTACGCCCCGCTGCCCCGCGACCCAGCGCTGGCGCGGCTGTGCACCACCTTCCTGCAATGCCCGGACCTGCGCAGCTCACCGGCGCAGTGGGCCGGGCGCTTGAATCGCAGCCATCGCACCTTCACCCGCTTCTTCAAGCACCAGACCGGCCTGTCGTTCAGCGCCTGGCGCCAGCAGGCCTGCCTGCTGGCCGCCCTGCCGCAGCTCTCGGCCGGGGTGCCGGTGACCCGCGTCGCCCTGGCGCTGGGTTACGCCAGCCCCAGCGCCTTCGCCACCATGTTCCGCAGAACCCTGGGCGAATCGCCCTCGAGCTTCGCCGAGCGCGCCCGGGCCGCCGACGGTCGAGGCACCGACAACCAGAGATCCCTCAGCGGGCCGCCAGCGGGTAGGTGAACAGGGTGAAATGGACGAGGTTCAGCCCCCAGTGAACCAGCACCGCCCAGGCCAGCCGGCCGGTCCAGCGATACACCAGGCCGTAGAGCAGCCCGGCGCCGGCGGCGACCGCCACGAAACCGGCCCCGCCGGGAAAGTGGGCCAGGCCGAACAGCGCGGCAGCGGCCGTCAGGCCGAGCGCCCCACCGAGGCGCGCGGCCAGCCAGCGCTGCAGCACGCCGCGAAACAGCAGCTCCTCGGCCACGCAGGTATTGAGCAGGTTGGCCACCGCAAAGGCCGCGAACCAGGGCACGAGCCCCGGCTGCCAGGCCACCAGCTCGAGCGCCACGGCCAGCCCCATCAGCGCCAGCACCCCGGCGATCGCCAGCAGCGGCATCGTCCACCATGGCCGCGGCGCCCCCGCCGGCAGCGCACTCTTGCCGAACAGCGGTAGCCAGCCGAGCAGCGACCAGGCCACCAGCACCTTGTCGGGATGCAGCACCAGGTCGAAGGGCACGCTGCCCGGCTTGAGCGCCGATTCCTCGACCAGCACCAATCCCAGGTCGCCGGGCCAGGCGTGGACGACCAGCACGGCACTCGCCGCCAGCCAGGCCGCGATGCGCGCCCGTGCCCACCAGGGCGACAGGCGCCGCTTGCGCATCCAGGCGCTCAGCGCCACATAGCCGAGCGCCGCCGCCACGAACCCTGCACTGGCATGGCCCATCGCCCCGGCGGCCAGCAGCCACGCCACCGCACCGCCGTAGCGCAGCCGCGGGTCGGCGCTCAGGCCGCACAGGATCAGGCCGAGGGAGTAGAGGATCGCGAAGGGCAGCATGGGGCATCCTTGCCGAACGGGAAGAGCCGCCGTTCAGCCTATCAGGGCTCGCCGCCGACGCCGACCGACGGTACGGGAACGCGCCAAGAGGGGCACACGGATCGGCATGAAGCCGTATCGCGTCATGGTGAGCCGCGTGCGGCCCAAGTCATCGACGCCCACGACGTCCCCTGAACGCGCAACGGCACCGCTGAGCGATCCTTGGCGTCTGCCTCTCATGAGCATGGAGCAGGAGACTGCCCGCAGGGTGCGATGATCGCGAAATAAAACGAAAGTCTTTGACCCCCGCGGCCTGGCGTGTCACCGTGGCGTCGGTTGGTTAGCAAGCAGCATGGTTCCAGCAGCATTCGAATCTTTTCGATCGCCTGTAATTGTATTTCTTGTTGTACCCGCTACTCGTCTGGGTGACACCAGAAATTTTTGCAAGGCGCTAAGCGCAAAGGATTTTCACATGGCTACTGGTACCGTCAAGTGGTTCAACGATTCCAAGGGTTTCGGCTTCATTTCTCCTGCCGATGGCGGCGATGATCTGTTCGCCCACTTCTCCGAAATTCAGGCTGAAGGCTTCAAGTCCCTGCAGGATGGTCAAAACGTCTCCTTCGACGTGACCCAGGGCAAGAAGGGCCTCCAGGCCTCCAACATCAAGTCTCTCGACTGATCTGATCGATCACGAGAACTTGCGAACCTCCCCGGTTCGCTGATCAGGGCCCGCTTTGCGGGCCCTGATTCGTTGTGTCTCCTGCTTGTGTTCGCGCGCCCCTGCGGGCACTACTCCGGGGCTCCGAAGCGCCGCCACAAGCCGGGGGCGGCTAGCGCTCGGGAAATGGCCCGCCCAGGTATGACGACTCGCTGGACGGCCGCCGGCCCACTCAGGCGCGGGATCCCTCGGTAGAAGCGTCCTCGCCGCCCACCTCGGCGATGCGCTCGCCCTCGCTGCGGCCGATCACGGCGCTGCCGACCAGGTCGCCGGTGACGTTGAGCGCCGTGCAGCCCATGCCGACCAGGGCGTCGATGGCGGTGAGCAGCGCCACCGCCTCGATCGGCAGGCCGACCTGGGCGAATACCGTGGCGATCATCACGATGCCGGCGCCGGGCACCCCGGCGGTGCCCACCGAGATCAGCGTGCCGACCACCACGATCTGCGCCATGCTGGCCAGGTCCAGCGGGGCGCCCGCCACGTTGGCGGCGAACACCGCCGAGATGGCGATGCGGATCGCCGCGCCGTCCATGTTCAGGGTCGCGCCCAGCGGCAGGCTGAAGCCGTAGAGGCCGCGGGGCAGGCCCAGGCCGCGGGCGGCGTCCAGGGTCAGCGGCAGGGTCCCGGAGCTGCTCTGGGTGGCAAAGGCCGTAGCCATGGGCGTGCGCGCCTCGCGGAAGAAAGCCCGCGCCGGCACGCCGAAGCCCTTGAGCAGGCCCAGATAGACCAGCAGCTGCACGCCCAGTGCCACGTAGAGCACCACCACCATGTCGCCGAGCGACAGCAGCGTGCCCACGCCCTGCTCGGCCACGGTGCCGGCGACGATGGCGAACACGCCCACCGGCACCACGTGCAGGATGCCGCCCATCACCTTGAGGGTCACGGCGTTGAGCGCCTCGATCAGCCCGGCCAGGCGCTCGCCCAGTTCACCGTGGGTCTCGGAGCGGCGCAGCTGGGCCACGGCGAGGCCGAACACCAGGGCGGTGAAGATGATACCGAGCAGGTCCTGGCCGGCGAAGGCCTCGACGATGTTGGTCGGCACGATGCCGAGCACCACCGAGAGGATGCCGGGGTTCTCGGGCACCGACACCGAGCCGGCGCCCTCGAGCGTCATGCCCTCCCCCGGCGACAGCAGGCTCGCCACTGCCAGGCCGACGACGATCGCCAGCGCCGAGGTCGCCAGGTAGTAGAGGAACACCTTGCGGCCGATGCGCCCCAGGCTGCCGGCCCGGCCCTGGTTGATGCCGGCCATCAGCGTGAACAGCACGATGGGCAGGATGATGAACTTCAACAGCCGCATCAGCAGCTCGCCCAGCGGCGCCAGCGCCTCGCCGACGGCCGGGCCGCCGACCAGGCCGACCGCGGCGCCCAGCACCAGGGCAACGGTGACCCGCAGGATCAGCGAGGCATCGCGATAGCCGCGCCACAGGGATGTCAGGGGAGTGGACATGATGACCTCTTGAAAACGATAAGCGCCGCGGACCCTAGGCCCGCGGCGCTTGATGTGCAAAGACCGGATGGTTAAGTGCTTATAACGTCTTGAGTCTTTTCCTTGAAGTCGCTGGCGTCGTGGCGCTCGTGCAGCTGCATTTGCGGCTCGCCGAAGGTGCGGTTGACCATGCGGCCACGCTGCACCGCCGGGCGGGCGTCGATCTCCTTGGCCCAGCGCAGCACGTGCTCGTACTCGTGCACGCTCAGGAACTCGGCGGCGTCATAGAGCCGGCCCAGCACCAGCTGGCCGTACCAGGGCCAAGCGGCCATGTCGGCGATGGTGTAGTCGTCGCCGGCCAGGTAACGCGTCTCGGCCAGGCGGCGGTTCAGCACGTCCAACTGGCGCTTGGTTTCCATGGCGTAGCGGTCGATCGGGTACTCCAGCTTCTCCGGCGCGTAGGCGTAGAAGTGGCCGAAGCCGCCGCCGACGAAGGGCGCGCTGCCCATCTGCCAGAACAGCCAGTTCATGGTCTCGGTGCGCCCGGTGAGGGTGCCCGGCAGGAACTCGCCGAAGCGCTCGGCCAGGTAGAGCAGGATCGAGCCGGATTCGAAGACCCGGATCGGCTCGTCGGGGCCATGGTCGACCAGCGCCGGAATCTTGGAGTTGGGGTTGGCCTCCACGAAGCCGCTGCCGAACTGGTCGCCGTCGCCGATGCGGATCAGCCAGGCATCGTACTCGGCGTCCTGGTAGCCCAGTTCCAGCAGTTCCTCGAGCATCACCGTGACCTTCACGCCGTTGGGCGTGGCCAGCGAGTAGAGCTGGAACGGGTGCTTGCCGACCGGCAGTGCCTTGTCATGGGTCGGCCCGGCAATGGGGCGATTGACGCTGGCGAAGGTGCCGCCGCTGGCCTTCTCCCAGCTCCAGACCTTCGGTGGGGTGTAGTCGTTGCCTTGGCTCATGCGATCTCCTCGATGGCGATGGGCGTTGCTCACACGGTCATGTGGGGGCACGTTAGCGGGCTATCAACCTGCAACAGACCTTAGCCGATCGAGCCCCCCGCTGCGAGGGAACGGGCAGCCATCGATGCGATAGCCAGGTCCTATTGCCTCGCCAGCGAGGGCGCGATGCGGCGGAAGCGAAACGTCGTCCGCGTCATGCCGCAGCGGACCTGTCACAGCGATCCATGTCACAACGGCCGGTGCTGCGTCGTCTTCATTGCGTACACTCACCCATGGAGACCCAGCGATGACCCCACGAATGAATGCGTTTACTGCCGCACCGGACACCATGCAGGCCATGCTGGACCTGGAGCAGCGCGTCAGCGGCTCGGGCCTGGAGCCGAGCCTGATGGAGCTGGTCAAGACACGCGCCTCGCAGATCAACGGCTGCGCCTTCTGCCTGCACATGCACACGCGCGACGCCCGCGCCGACGGTGAGAGCGAGCAACGCCTCTACCTGCTCTCCGCCTGGCGGGAATCTCCGCTCTACAGCGAGCGGGAGCGCGCCGCCCTGGCCTGGACCGAGGCGCTGACGCGGCTGGCCGACAGCGAGGTCACGGACGAGATGTATGACCAGGCTCGCCGCCACTTCGACGAGGAAGAGCTGGTCAAGCTCACCCTGTTGATCGGCGCCATCAATATCTGGAACCGGATCAACGTCGGGTTTCGCACCCTTCACCCCATCGAGGGCGCGTCACGGCAAGAGGCCATGCCATGAGCGACGACCGAGCGGCCCGAGAGCCCGAGCCTTCTCGTGATGTGGAGACCCACCGGGCGCACCTGCTGCGCCTGGCCTACCGCATGCTCGGCTCGGTCGCCGAAGCCGAGGATGCGGTACAGGACGGCTACCTGCGCTGGCATGACCGCTCGCGGGAGCACGTGGACGACCCGCGCGCCTACCTCTCGCGCACCGTGACGCGCCTGTGCCTCGACCGGCTGCGCCAGGCCCGCGCGCGGCGCGAGGTCTATGTCGGCCCCTGGCTGCCGGAGCCCCTGGTGGAGGAATGGTCGACTGACGCGGCTCCGCTCATCGAGCAGGAGGTCTCCACCGCGCTGATGATGGCACTGGAACGCCTGTCGCCGCTGGAGCGGGTGGCCTTCATCCTCCACGACATCTTCGACATGGACTACGACGACATCGCCGCCACGCTCGAGCGCAGCGAGACCGCCTGCCGGCAGCTCGCCAGCCGCGCGCGCAGCAACGTCGTCAGCGCCCGGCCGCGCTTCCAGCTCGCCCAGGACGAGGGCGCCCGCCTGGCCGAGGCCTTCTTCGAGGCCAGCCGAAGCGGCAATGCGACCCGCCTGCAGGCCCTGCTGACGACTGGCGCCCAACTGCATGCCGACGGCGGCGGTCGCCGGCGTGCGGCACGCCGCGCCATCGAAGGCGCCGACAGGATCGGCCGCTTCTTCGCCGGCATGGCGCGCAAGGGCTTCACGGCCAGGCCGATCTGGTCGCGCCGGATGCGGATCGACGGCCTGCCCGGCATCCTCTCGGTCGAGCACGACGGCACACTGCAGACCACCGCCATCGAACCGCAAGGGGGGCGCATCCGGGCGATCTACATCGTGCGCAACCCCGACAAGCTTCGCCATCTCGAGGCCCTGCTGCCCGAGACGGTGGCCGAACGCGTCAGCCACTGAATCGCTCGTCGACGGCACCCGGCCTCGCCGCGTCAGCGGGCCGCCCGCTGCCAGGCGTGGCGCGCCTCGCGGCCGAGGCCCCGGGGCAGCACGAGTCGCGTGGCACCGAGGTAGTCGAGAAATGCCCGGGCGGCAGGCTCCAGCGCCTCGTCCAGGCCCTCGGGCAGCCGGGCCGGCGTGATGTCGGACTCCCAGTGCCAGGCGAGGATCGTCAGGATGCCCTGCTGGCACCTGGCATCGAAGCGGGCCACGAAGCGCTCGCCCCACAGCACCGGCACCACGTAGTAGCCCCAGCGGCGCTGGGTTTCGGGCTTGTAGACCTCCCAGACGTAGTCGAAGGCGAACAGCCGGGCGACGCCGCCGCGGTCCCACATCAGCGGGTCCAGCGGGGCGAGAAAGCGCACCTCCCGCGACGGGGACGCCAGCGGCTCGGCGGCGTCCTCCAGCGTCGCTAAGGCCTCGGGCGTCGTCCAGTAGGCGGTGCCGTCGACGTCGAGCTCGAGCAGTTCACCCCGGGCGATGGCCCGGGCGGCGATGCGATCGCGCTCCGCGCGCGGGCACGGCAGCGACCAGACGGCACCGTCGGCCGCGGGGCGCAGCAGCCCGGCGGCCTGCACGCGCCGCGCCACCAGCCGCTGCAGGGCCTCGTCGTCGCTGGCCTCCGCTACGCTCGTCCCCTGGGGCAGCACCCGCTCGGGCAGGTCGTAGGCATGGCGGCCGCCGACGCGATGGTGGGTCATCAGATGGCCCGAGTCCCACAGCGCCTTGAGCAGGTGCCGCGAGCGCTTGGGGCCGTACCAGCTGCCGCGCAGGGCGGGATCGGCCCGCTGGTCGCCGAGCTCGAGGCTGGTCGAGGGGCCATGGCGCTCGACCTGCTCGACCAGGGCACGGGCCTCCGGGGCCTCGACGTCCACGCCGCGGTGCTGCCAGCGGCAGGCGAACCAGCGATGGAACGGCGCCTGGGCCCACCACTCCGCGGGCTGGATCAGGCTCGCCTGCTTGTCCCAGCCGTCGACCAGCCACCGCTGCCCGTAGGCCGCCTGCTGCCAGTCGCCCTGGCGATAGCCGGGCACCCGGGCCTGAAGCACCAGATCGGGGTTGGTGCCAACCGGCGCCAGGGGATCGAACTGGATGGTGCCCAGGCGGCGAATGACGCTCGCCAGCGGCGCCGGGCGGAAGTGATAGTGCACCAGCAGCCGGCGAGCGTCGGCAGGTGTCAGCGTGAGTCGTTGGGGAGCGGTCATCGGCGGTCCATGTCCCGACATCGTTTCGAACGTTCGCCCATCCTAGGCGAAAGCGTGAGGTTTGGCCCGACATGCCCCCTGCCGGGCCGACATCTACCCTGTTCAGGGCGCCTGTGTCGTGTCGCGGTTGTTATAGCCTACGGGAACCCAGCGATAGCCTTGCTCCAAGGCTTGAATATGGCCGACGCCAGGGAAAGGGAGGTGCGGCGCAGCGACCAGGTCATGCTGTTGTGCCAAGATCGAAAATTGCGTCGAGCGAGCCTCGGCCGCCATCTCGGGATCGACGTCATAGACGATCGTGATCGATGGGTCCGGGAACTGGACCGGCGCAACGTGGACAATATCGCCGATGAACGTCAGCGTTTGCCCCCGGCTCTCCAACGTATAGAAGGCGCTCCCCGGCGTGTGGCCCGGGTGAAGACTTGCCGTCAGCCCAGGCATCACCTCGGTCTCCTGCCCGAAGGTATCGACCCTTCCGGCGTCGACATAAGGCTTCAGCGTCTTGATGGCCTCATCGAAGTACTTGATATCATAGCCTGAACGCGCCGCATTCTCGCGATCCAGGAAAAAGTCGACGTCCGGCTCCCCGACATGAACGGTGGCGTTAGGAAAGACGATTTGGCCATCCCTGGTGAGTCCACCGGAATGATCAGAGTGAACATGAGTGATCAAGATATCGGTTATCTGCTCGGGTTGGAAACCTGCCGCACGAAGGCTGTCGAGCAACTTTCCTCCATAGCCAGGCCCGAACAGGTCGCCGGCTCCCGTGTCGACAAGAACGAGCCGGTCCGCCAACTCAAACAGGAAAGCATTGATCGATGCCTCGACCGGATTGGTACGATAGGCTTGCGCGATCAGGGCATCGGTCTTTTCGTTCGTCGTTCCACGCAAGAGCTCATGCAGGTCCTGGGGCACGGTACCATCCGTGAGAGACATGACCCTCACGTCTCCCACTTTCAAGGCATAGACATCCGCTCCCTGCTGGACGATACCGGGAGGTTCGAACGCCATTGATGGCGACGCGACAAGCGCGGAACTTACGCTGAGCGTTCCCAGCATGACGGCGGAAATGGCGATAGAGCGTGCAGACATGAATATTCCTCTCGTGTTCTTCCGAATGTCGCGCTCAATATATTGACGGGAGCGCCTGTTTAGAAAGCAACGCGAGTTATAACTTTCATCACTGCCATTGATAGCCTCCACATTGACGTCCCAGGACCCGGAACCCACCATGCCCGATCGCCTGAACGACATTGACATCGGCCTGCTCACGGCCTTTGAAGCCCTGATACTGGCGCGCAACGTAAGTCGTGCTGCCGAACGGCTGGGCATCACGCAGCCGGCCCTCTCGAGTCGCCTTACGCGGCTGCGGGCATTGTTCGGCGACCAGCTCTTCGTCCCCGTTGCCGGACGAGGCATGACGCCGACTCCGCGTGCCGAAGAGCTGGGCGCTATGCTACCCAGCCTGCTCGACCATCTGCGTGATTTCGTGGGACCGCCGCCCTCTTTCGACCCCATCGAAAGCGACCGCGTCTTCGTCGTGGCCGCCCATGACAACCCCGCCGCCATTCTGGGCCCCGACCTCGTGCCTGCCTTGCAAAAAGTGGCGCCGAATATTCGAGTCGCATTCGTGCTGCCCGATGCCGATAGCTTGGCGCAATCACTCGAGCATGGCGACATCGATATGTTCGTGGGCGTACCCAGAACGGAAGATGAGGGACTCATCGGCCGCATGCTTCTCTCTGACAGCTTCCTTACGGCTCAACGACGCGGACACCCACGAGGATCCCAAGCGATCACGATGGAAGAGTTCTGCGCCGCCGATCATCTCTTGATCTCTGCCGAAGGCGGCGAATTCACCGGCCAAGTGGACCGCGTCCTCGACGAACTCGGCCACAAGCGTCGGGTCAACGTCTCGATACAGAGCTATGCGCTAGCACCCACCATTCTCGCGAGCAGTGACAACCTCTGTACCTTGCCCAGCCGTTTTCTGCAGCGCTTTGATGCCATGCTGGACCTGTTCCCTCCTCCTCTCGATGTGGGACGCTTCCAGCTACAAGCCATGTGGCATCCACGCATGAAGGATGACCCTGCTCATCGATGGTTTCGCGAGCAGGTTTTCGCGACGGCCCAGGCACAGTGAATCGAGAGGAAACGTGGGCTTTGGCGCGACACACGACCTGAAAGGCGGCGCTCGCATGCATGAAAAACGCGTTTCGCTACCCATTCGCGGACGGCTCCTCATATCCGGCAGTCACACCAGAAGTACGAATTGATGCGCCTCTCCGTCGCCGGCACCATTCCTCCGCGTTCATGCGATACAGGCGCACCGGACGATTATGGTATTCCTGCAGGCGGAAATCGCCGAAGCCGACCTTTTCTGCGACGCGAATGGATGCCTGATGGTCGGGTTCGATAAGCGCCACCACCGAGGCGAAGTGTCCTGCGAGCAAGACGTCATCCAGCACGGCCCGAGCGGCCTCCACTGCCAGCCCGCGATGCCAGAAGCGCCTGGCCAGCCGATAGCCCAGGGTGGCCTCGGTGTCGCCATCGACGCGGTCCATGCCCACCCCACAGAATCCCGCCAGTTCCTCGGAGGCCTTGTCGACCACCGCCAGCGGTGCGGTGCCATGGCGGCGGTAACACGCCTGGCAGGTCTCGATGAACGCCCTCACTGCCTCGCGGTCGAGCACACCCCGAATGGAGTGCTGCATCACTGCCGGATCGCCGAGGATCTCGGCCAGCGCATCGAGATCATCCAGTGACAATGGCCGCAAGCGCAGCCGCGCCGTCTCGGCCCTGAGTGTAGGGATCGTTTCCTGTGTCGGCATGTGGCCTCCTTGCCTGTGCGGCGAACGTCAGGATAACGCCCACCATGTGGGATACCCGCCAGAACCTTGAACCGAGCATTCACGCCGGCACGAATAACGATCTGCCACGTCAACAAGATGAGGAGCGGTCGTCGCGATAGCCCTCTCCGCTGAATTCGATCAGGCAGAATCCGTGGCCGAATGGATCGGAGAACGTGACGCACGTCGAGCCTTGCCAGTGGACGCACTCGCTCTCCTGGACCGCGCCACAGCCAAGCACCCGCGCGGTGGCCTGGTCGATATCGTCCACCACGACATCGAAGTGCACGGGCGTCCAGTGCCTCGCGTAATCCCGGTGCTGCCCGCTGCCCTTCGCGCAGGGTGAACCGCTATCGTGCCTGAGCAGGTAGATCCTCGCCTCTGCCCCCGTCAGCTCGGCGACATCGTCATCGAGCTCGCGACCGAGCACCAAGCCGAAGGCAGTGCAGTAAAAGGCAATGGCCGGTGCCAGTTCGGGCACGTCGATATTGATCAATATCTTCATCGCGCTGGTCTCCGCTTCGCCTCATCGACGTCTAGCGCTGAAGATAGCCACCGTCCCTGGAACCTGCCCCCTGTTGCTCGGTGTGAGGCACGGACCGGCCGCCCTCGGTCCTGAGGAATCAGGGCGTGTCGACGCAGGCCTGAAAGGCGGCAGTCGCATGCATGACGGACGAATTCAGGTATCGAATGCCGTTGGCGAGGAAGTCCGGTTCGCCGTTGTGTTCGGGAAACGCCAGGGGTAGCTCGGTGCATCCGAGGCACACGGCCAGGCCAGCGAGCTCCTGTTCGGGGACGGCGGCCCTGACGACCCGCTCGATGGCCTCGGCGGCACCCTCGACTTCGTTGCGATACAGCTTGCCGATGATGCCGGCGACGTCATCCTTGAGCGCCTGGCGCGAGGGAGCTACGGCATCGACCCCGAACGGCGCCATCCCCGCGCGAAAGGCGGGAGAGGTCATCGTCGGCAGGGTGCCGAGCACCAGCAGCTTCTCGATGCCCTGCGCGGCGCACTGCCTGCCGATGGCCTCATAGACGCTGAGCACCGGCACCCCGATGCCGTGGGATATTTCCTTCAGCCGTGCATGGGGCGTCACGCTCGCGATAACGATCAGCTCCGCGCCGCTCGCCTCCAGGCGCCGCAGCGCACGATGAAAATAGGCATCCCAGACATCCCACGAGCCAGGCTCCGACGTTCCCCGGTTGTTGATGGTGAAGTTCATGTCGAGGGATTCGATGACGATTTCCGGCATCGGCGTCGGGCCGGAGAACTCGCGGCCGCGGTGATACGCCAGGCTCGCCTCGCAGACCAAGCGATAATATTCGATGGTGGACGGCCAGCCGACGCCGCCCAGGATTCCCAGCTTTTTCACGGGCAACTCCCTTTGTCCTCATGCGTTCAAGGCGTTCGCTCACCCTTGCCATGGATGGCAGAACACTCTCGCTATTTCACCTGTCAGCGTCGCGCCTCCGTCGCCATGCGGTATGCCAGGCCACCCAGCACGCCCGCCATCAGCCAGCGCTGGATCGCTAACCACACCGGGCGCCCGGCGAGAAAACCGGCGATGGCACCGGCCATGACCACGATCAGGGCATTCACGCCGAGGCTGACGATGATCTGAAGGCTCCCGAGCGCCAATGACTGCGCCAGTACGCTACCGTGCTGCGGCTCGATGAACTGCGGCAGCAGGGAGAGATACATGACGGCGATCTTGGGATTCAGCAGGTTGGTGACAAGGCCCATGAGGAACAGCCTGGAACGGCCATCTTTCGGCAATTCCCTGACCTGGAAGGGCGACGCTCCCCCCGGCCTGACCGCCTGCCATGCCAGCCACAGCAGATACAGGGCGCCCCCGATCCGCAGGGCATCGTAGGCATAGGGAACCGCCAGCACGATCGCCGTGATGCCGAAAGCGGCGCAGAGCATGTAGAAGACGAAGCCCATTGCCACGCCGCAAAGCGAGATCAACCCCGCCATCCGGCCCTGACAGATCGAGCGTGAAATCAGATAGATCATGTTGGGGCCGGGCGTCAGCACCATTCCCAGCGCCACGAGGGAAAAACCGATCAGACTCGTTCCGTCAGGCATGCCCGCCTCCTGCATCAAGGATCACTCGGTCCTGTTATACACGATCGGGAACGTGGTGGCCCACGAGGTCGGGCATGCCGCTACGACAGGGCGTTGTGGCGTTATTTCCCCGCCAGCCACTCCGCGACCTGCCTGGTGTAGTAGCTGACGATCAGGTCGGCGCCGGCGCGCTTGAAGCCCACCAGGGTCTCGAAGACCACCTCGCGCTCGTCCAGCGCGCCGGCCATGGCGGCGTACTTGATGCCCGCGTATTCGCCGCCGACCTGATAGGAGGCCAGCGGCAGGTCGCTGCGCCGGCGCAGGTTGGCCAGCACGTCGAGGTAGGGCGTGCCCGGCTTGACCATCAGGATGTCGGCGCCCTCTTCCTCGTCCAGCAGGCATTCGACCAGCGCCTGGCGGCCGTTGGCGATGTCCATCTGGTAGCCCTTGCGGTCGCCCTCGAGCTCGCTGTCCACCGCGGTGCGGAAGGGGCCGTAGAACGACGAGGAAAACTTCGCCGAGTGAGCAAGGATGCCCACCTGCTCGTAGCCGGCGGCGTCCAGGCCCTCGCGGATGGCGCGCACCTGGCCGTCCATCATCGCCGAGGGCGCGAGCATATCGGCGCCGGCCTCGGCCGCGGTGATGCACTGCTTCACCAGGTTCTCCACCGTGGCGTCGTTGCAGACGTGGCCGTCCTCGACCACGCCGCAGTGGCCGTGGCTGGTGTATTCGCAGAAGCAGATATCCGGGATGACGACCATTTCCGGGCAGGCCCGCTTGATGGCGCGGATCATCCGCACCAGCAGGCCCTCGCCGTTCCAGGTGTCGCTGCCCAGCGCGTCCTTGTGGCGCGAGATGCCGAACGGCATCACGTAGCGCACGCCCAGCTCGGCGAGCTCGCGGATCTCCTGCTCGACCATGGCCTCCGGGTAGCGAACGATGCCCGGCATGGCGGACACCTCCTTGGGCTCATCGATGCCTTCCTCGATGAAGATCGGGTGGATCAGGTCGTTCAGGGAAACATCGTGCTCCCGGACCAGGTCACGAATGGCCGGCGACTGGCGCAGCCGGCGGGGACGACGCAGGGGCTTGTTCGTTGCGGGTTGGCGCATCTTCGATGTCCGCTTGGCGGCCCCGCCAGGGGAGACACGACGAGGGCCGGAGATGAGTGGGTGCCGCATACGCTAGCATGAAAATCCATTAGCGCCCTATCAACTGCGACCCTTCGACTCACCCCCGGGCGCCTAGCGGCGCCTTTCGCCCAATGACTTGGGCTCCCACGAAGACCAGCTAGAAGCCCCGAGACTTGGCGGGAGCGCCCTTCGTCCGGCGCCTGGGGCCCGGCCACTGAATCGCGCAGAAGAACTCCCACGAAGATCAAGGACAACACCCTCATTTGCGCACCAGCCGTGTCAGCCGTACGTCCACGGTGAGGGCAAGCGAGGTCAGCGCCGCGGCCCTCTCGCGCCCTTCGGCGCTGGCGCGGTGCAGGTGCGGCGTCATCGCCAGCAGGTCGGCGATGGGCTCGGCGCCCTCGAGCGCGATGGCATAGCGCAGCGTCTCGCCAGAGTGCCGTGTGAAGCCTTCCGGCGCGGCCTCGTCGTCTTCGCGGGGCGGCTTCACGCTCGGATAGATGATCTCGCGAAGCTCGCGCAGGTGATCCGGCCCGGCCTCGACCATCAGCAGCTCGCCGCCCGGCTTCAGCACGCGGGCGAACTCCGGGTAGACGGGGAAACCGAACAGGCAAAGCACGCGGTCCAGGCTTTCCGACTGCACCGGCAGGTGGGCGTTGGTGCCCACCACCCAGGTGGCGGCCTTCTCGCGCTTGGCGGCGGCCAGCACCGCCCACTTGGAGATATCCACGCCCAGCAGGGAAAGCGTAGGCGCCTCGTCCTGCGATTCCGCCAACTCGGCGAGCTCTCGTAGATAGAAGCCCTCGCCGCAGCCGGCATCCAGGCAGCTAAGCGTGCCGACGGCGGAAGCCCCTTCCAGCACGGCGCGGCTCACCGCCTCGGCGATGGGACGATAGTGGCCGGCCTCGAGAAAGCGCCGCCGCGCCGCCACCATCGCCTTGCTGTCGCCGGGATCGCGGGAGCGCTTGTTCTGCACCGGCAGCAGGTGTACGTAGCCCTGGCGGGCGATATCGAAGCTGTGGCCGGCCGCACAGCGCCAGGCGCCGTCGCGACGCTGAAGCGGGTCGCCGTCGAGCGGGCAGGCCAGCGCCTCGAATGATGTAGTGCTCATTGGGCGGCCATCCCCTTCCGTTCCTGCATTCGTTCCGCGATTCATGACGCTCTCATGCCGCTGCTGTGTTCACGGTCGCGCCATCGAGCCATGCCCGATGGCGCGCTATGGAGCGACATTATACGTGGGCGGCCAGCCTTCCGACGGCGGCGATGGTCTCGTCGCGCTGCGTCTTGGTGGCGCTGGGCATGTAGGTATAGGCGACGGCGATGACCGCGCCACGATCGCCCGGCCAGCCGATTCCGATATCGCTGGCGTTGCCCACGCCGTTGGTGCCGGTCTTCTCGCCGACCAGCCACGACGACGGCATGCCGGCGCGCAGCCGGGCGTCGCCAACCTTGCCTTCGATCATCCAGGACGCGAGCTGGTGCCGCGACTTCGCCGACAGGGCATCGCCCAGCAGCAGGGTGCGCAGGGTCGCCATCATCGCCAGCGGGGTGGTGGTATCGCGCTCGTCGCCCTCGTGATCGTGGGTGTTCAGGCCGGGCTCAATGCGGTCCAGCCGGGTGGTCTCGTCGCCGATGGAACGCAGATAGGCGGTGACCGCCTCGGGCCCGCCAACGCTCTCGATCAGCGCATTCGCCGCCGTGTTGTCGCTCCAGGCCACCGCCGCCTGGCACAGCTCGGCGACGGTCAGGCCGGGCTCGCCCAGGCGCGTCTCGGTGATCGGCGTCCAACCAACGAGGTCGCCCTCCTCGACCACGATCCGGCGATCCAGCGTCTCGCTGCCTTCGTCCACCCGGGCCAGCACCGCCGCGGCGATGAAGAACTTGCCGGTGCTGTTGAACAGGAACCGTTCATGGCCGCGATGGCTCGCCACCGCGCCGGTGGCGACGTTCATCAGCGCCACGCCCACGCGGTCGTCTTCCGCGCGCTCCAGCTCCGCCAGTTGCTGGTCGAGGTCGGTAGTGGCGGCGGAAGTGGTCGAGGTGGACGTGGAGGCGAACGCCGGCTGGCCCGCGGCGAGCATGGCACCGGCGGCGGTCATGGTCCCGAGGACCTGGCGGCGTGAGAGGGTCGGCATGGTGGGGCTCCTGAGCAAGATCAGCAGAATCGAATTGAGCAGAGTAGCCGGACGATCAGGCGCGAGGCAAAAGAACCCGCCGTCGCTCGGCCTCGTCGCGACGCCAGGCTTTCCGATCTGCCATCATTGCCGTACCCACCGCGACAGGGACCGGCCACATTGAACCAACTCCTCGCCATGCGGGCCTTCGTGCGCGTCGTCGAAACGGGCTCCTTCAGCCAGGCCGCGAATCACCTGGCGCTGCCGCGCTCGACGGCGAGCAAGCTGGTCTCCGACCTGGAGCGCCATCTCGGCCTCAAGCTGCTCAATCGCACCACCCGCGCGGTCGCCGCCACGGCGGACGGGCTGGCCTACTACCCGCGCGCCGCAAAGTTGATCCGCGAGCTGGATGCGCTGGACGGCGACATGCGCGGCAGCCAGGGCAAGCCCAGCGGCCACCTGCGCATCGATGCCCCCTCCACCTTCGCGACCAGCCTGCTGATACCGGCCCTGCCCGCCTTCCAGCGCGAGTACCCCGACATCAGCGTAGCGCTGGGCATCAGCGACCGGGCGGTAAACATCGTCGGCGAAGGCGTGGACTGCGTGATTCGCGCCGGCCGGCTCGACGAGATGTCGATGGTCGGGCGCCACCTCCTCGAACTGGAGTACGTGACCTGCGCGGCGCCGGGCTACCTCGAACAACGGGGAACGCCGACGCATCCCAGCGCGCTCGCCACCGACCACACGCGGCTCGGCTACTTCATCGCCGCCACGGGCAGGCCGATCCCGCTGGAGTTCGCGCGGGGAGACGAGCGCTTCACGATGAGCGAGAGCGACTACGCCGCCAACGACGGCAACGGCCTGATGGCGATGCTGCTCGCCGGGCTCGGCGTCGGGCAGCACTTCCGGCGCTGCGTGCAGCCGCACCTCGATGCCGGCGAGCTGGTGCCGGTGCTGGCGGAATGGCAGCGTTCGCGCATGCCGTTCCACCTCCTCTACCCGCCCAACCGCCACCAGACCGCCCGGCTGAGGGTGTTCATCGAGTGGCTGCTGGCGACCTTCGGAGAGGCGCCGCCCGCCCGGTGAGCCTGCCGCGCGGCGCTTCACCGCCCTCAGGGAATGATCGCCGTCACGCGAATCTCGACCCGCATCGTCGGCAGGCCCAGCGCCTCGACGCCGGTCTGCGTCCAGATCGGTGCCTGGTGCGGCATGTAGTGCCGGTAGAGCCGGGTCATCGTCTCGTTCACCTCCGGCGGAAAGCCGCCGACATGGTAGGAGTTGACGTGGATGACGTGCTCCCAGCCGGCGCAGGCGGTGGCGAGGGTGCGCTCGACGTTGCGGAACGCCTGCTCGATCTCCTCCACCAGCGAGGCCGGTATCTCGAAGTCGTCATTCCAGCCGCCCTGCCCGGAAATCTCCACGCGGTTGTCGACCCTCACCGCCTGCGAGTAGTACAGCAGGTCCAGTGCCTTCTCCCCATAGCCGGGGGTCACGAAAAACTCGGGCTTGCTCATCGGTTCGGCCTCTTGCGTCGTTGATGGCCACCGATGCTAGGGGACCGCCACCGCGGGCAGAAGACGCGAAACCTGCCACGTCTGTCCATAGGGATGGACAATCGCCCCACCCTCGGCGTGAGGCGTTACCCGCGACGTGAGGGACTAGCAGGCATAAAAAAACCCGCCGATCGGCGGGTTCTGGAGATAACCAGGGTCTGTCCCTCGTTTCACACGATGCGCAGAGGCAAAGGTTGGCCGTTGGTCAACGCCGCGGCCGATGGTGACGTCGCCGGTATCGCCCCCTCGACAGCCGCCGAGCACCCTGGCGAAGCCCACGCCACGCACCGCCGAACAGCTTGGCAAACAGATCGGCTCGCAATCGGGCATTGCGCTGCTCCACCGCCCGCATCTTCGGATCTGGATTGTGGAAGGCCATCGTCTCCTCCGCCGTCGAAAGCACACTAACTGCGTAGCTTAGCAGGCACACCGCCCATGCTTTTCATGGTTGTCTGACAGTCAGCCAACGGCCAGGAATCGTCAGGGCCTGCCCCTCGTTCCACATGACAAAGCTGTCATCCTGCCGTCAGCGGTTTGACGAGGCCATGGTGTCACGCTGCCGTACATCGCCGCGTCAACGTCCACCGCCAGTGGAGGCATCACATGCTGATCAACATCGCCAAGCCCAGCGATCTGCGCGAATCCGATGTGACACCGGAATCCGTCTACCTCTCGCGCCGCCGCTTCATGGGCGGCATGGCCGGCCTGGGGGCGGGGCTCGCCCTGTCCGGCCGGGCCCGAGCAAACGCCGACTATTCGGACGTCCCCGACGGCGACGCCCCCGCCTGGCTCAAGGCAAAGCTCGATGCCTCCCGCCGGCGCGCCATCGTGCCGGCCGACCCCGAGAAGGACGCGATTGCCCCGTTCGATGACGCCAGCGGCTACAACAACTTCTACGAGTTCGGCACCGGCAAGTCCGACCCGGCCCGCCTCGCTGGCGACCTCGAGACCCAGCCGTGGAGCGTGGTGATCGACGGTGAGGTGAACAACGGTGGCCGCTTCGACCTGGAGGACCTCGCCCGTCCCTCCCGCTTCGAGGAGCGCATCTATCGCCTGCGCTGCGTCGAGGCGTGGTCGATGGTGATTCCCTGGCTGGGCATTCCCCTTGCGGAGGTCATCAAGCGCGCCGAGCCGACCGGCAAGGCCCGCTACGTGCGCTTCAAGACCCTGGTCGACCCCGAACAGATGCCCGGGCAGCGCTCGTCGTTCTCGCTGATCGACTGGCCCTACGTGGAGGGGCTGCGCCTGGACGAGGCCCTGCACCCGCTGACGCTGCTGGCCCTCGGCATGTACGGCCGTGAGCTGCCCAACCAGAACGGCGCGCCGCTGCGGCTGGTAGTGCCGTGGAAGTACGGCTTCAAGAGCATCAAGTCGATCGTGCACATCTCGCTGGTGGAGGAGCAGCCGATCAACTCCTGGCAGCGGATCGCCCCGGAGGAATACGGCTTCTACGCCAACGTCAATCCACAGGTCGACCCCCCCCGCTGGAGCCAGGCCAGCGAACGGCGCCTGCCCAACAGCCTGTTCAGCCCCAACACCATCGATACGCGGATGTTCAACGGCTACGCCGACGAGGTGGCCGCGCTATACGCGGGCATGGATCTGCGGGAGCACTTCTGATGACGGCGCAGGGCAAATGGCGGCTCTGGCGCGGCGGCGTGTTCCTGGCGGCGCTGACGCCCCTGCTGCTGTGGGGCTGGCAGGTCGCCAACAACGCCGCCGGCCCCGAACCGGGGCGCTACCTGCTGCTGAATATCGGCCTGGGCGGGCTGTGGATGCTGCTGCTCACCCTGAGCCTGACGCCGCTGACCAAACTCACCCGCTGGAAGGGCTTTGCGCTGATTCGGCGGCAGCTCGGCCTCTGGACGCTGGCCTACGCCAGCCTGCACCTGCTCAGCTATGCGCTGTTCATCCTCGGGCTCGACTGGGCGATGCTCGGCAGCGAGCTGGTCAAGCGCCCCTACATCATCGTCGGAATGCTCGCCCTGACCGGGCTGGCGGCCCTAGGCGCGACCTCGAACCGCTGGGCGATGCGAAAGCTCGGCAAGCGCTGGAAGCCGCTGCACAAGCTTGCCTATCCCATCCTGGGACTGATCCTCCTGCACTTTCTCTGGGTAGTGCGCGCCGACCTTGTGGAATGGACCCTGTACGCCACCGCATCCGCCCTGATCATGGCGACCCGCCTGCCGCCGGTAGCTCGAGGACTTCCCAAGCTTCGCCAGCGACTCGCCAGTAGCTAGGTGTTTAGTCCCGGAGTGTAATGGTCCATGGTACGAACCATTGTCCGAGGAGGATCCATGGCTCAAGTACTTCATCAACGCGCCAAGACCACGCACGCCATCCGAAAAGACATACAGCGATCGTCAGCTTCGGTCGCGGAGCTGAGCCGCCGTTACAATCTCAATCCCAAAACGGTGCGCAAGTGGCAGCGCCGCAGTTCCGTGGAAGATGAGCGCATGGGCCCCAAGCAGCCAAGCTCTACTTCCTTATCGGACCTTGAGGAGGCCGCAGCGATCACCTTTCGGCGCACCACCTGGCTCGCCCTGGATGACTGCCTCTTTGCGCTCCAGCGCTTTATCCCTCATCTGACGCGCTCCAGCCTGCATCGGCTGTATGTGCGCCACGGCATCAGCCAGCTACCTCGTCAGACCGATGAGGCGATGGTGGACAAGCCGTCCTTCAAACACTACCCGATTGGCTACCTGCATATGGACATCTGCGAGATCCGCACCGGGGAGGGCAAGGCGTATCTGTTCGTGGCCGTCGACCGCACCTCCAAGTTTGTGCATGCCCGGCTCAATCGCCAGGCACAGCGGAAGCAGGCGGCTGAGTTCCTCGAAGACACGCTGCAACAGCTGCCGTATCGGGTTCACACCGTGCTGACAGATAACGGCTCGCAGTTTGCCAAGCGCCCGGGGACGGAATCCTACAAGCCGCATAGGTTTGATGTGGTCTGCCATCGGCATGGCATCGAGCATCGATTGACACGTCCGTTCCATCCATGGACCAACGGGCAGGTGGAACGGATGAATCGCACCATCAAGGAAGCGACCGTCCGCAGCTTTCATTACGCCACCTTGGGCGAGCTGAGCGCCCATCTAAAGGACTATCTCTGGGCGTATAACAGTGCTCGCCCGCTTCGGGCGCTCAAGGGAAAAACGCCCATTGGGTTCATTCTTGACCGCTGGCAGGATGACCCCGAGAGATTCCATGAAGACCCTGCCCACTACTTCCCGGGACCATACACCTAGGCGTCCTGAGTTATTTACCAAGCGGGTGGTCAATCACACGGGACCCGACACATACGATCCTTAGCTTCTAATTATTCTTGAATAGGATGAATCAAGCCGCGAGTGCGCCACCTATTACCATGAACCAAAGACTCGAACAACACTCCATTAGACAACGTCAAGTTATCCGCATGGTCTGTCACGATGATTTGTGGACTAAAGCCGTTTTTCAACTTAAGTTCATTGCAGTAAATCGAAAGTCGGCTGAATAGGTTTTCAACGGCTTTGATATCTTCATCAACGGGTCTTTCTTTTTCTGTTCGCTGCTCGGATTCCTGACTCTTTTGCTCATCGAAGCTCTCAGAAGTATCGCGGTTAAAGTTAGGAAAATACACTTGCGTCGGCTGATCTAGAAACAGTATTGATGGGATGGCACATTTATCGCCTAGCTCAGCAAAATACTTATGCAATGCTAAGAACAACGTGACGTGGCAGTATAGCCAATTTGCACCGCTACCCATTGACCGCAAATAGATTTTTTCATCGCCCTGCAAGTGATATAAATCGAATGTTTCAAAAGAAAAACGTAGATCAATGGGCTGGTAGCTCTTTTCAAACTCGAAATGCTTGCCGATATCAGCCATGTATTCATTTACTTTATCCGATGCGTCATCCAAGCCTTTTTGTACATTGTACTTCTTAAGGTCTTTACTAATACCATTGAGTTGTTTTTTTATTTCTTTGATTTCCTTTTCAAGCTCTGCATCGTCGCCCATATTGAGGGTGTCAAGAAGCGAAAATAGCTTTGCTTTTTGCATAATAATGCTTTCATACAGGCTCTTTTTCTCTGTTAACTGCTTATTTGCTTTCTCAATTTCAGAAATTTGTTGGTTGAGCTCAGTCAGCGCTCTGCTTACAGACTCTGTAGAACGCTTCACTTCAACCAAAGAGGATTCAAACTTTGCTTTCATCGGGCGAGCTTGAGCAAGGTTTCCCGATACTTTAGTGATGGCTTGTTGAAGTTTTTCAGCACTTTGTCGCAAGCTGTCCTGTTCCTTAAGGCAAAACGGGCATACGGAAGCTGAGATATGTACATTCTTAGGAGAGCTAAACTGGTTTACGTTATCAACAAATCGCTCTTCTTCTTGAATATGCTTATTAATTGATGAAGCTTGACGCTGCAACTTTCTTAGTTCAGCAGTTTTTTGATTGCGAGCCAGTTTCAGCTGATCGTAACGTTGAGTTATAGCATCTGAATTATGATTAATTTTCTCAGCAATTATGATACCGTCAAGCTGGTCTTTGGCATCTTGCGGATGGCGAAGCACCTTGTCTAATGACAGCGGTTCATCCTTAAAACCCATCAAGGCGTAGAGTTGGCTTAGAACTGGGCCGACTTTTTGTTTGTAACTTTCTGACGTACGCTTGTTGGTTTCTTTTTGGCGATCTAAACGTCGTGCCTCTGCACTTAGCCGTTCCTTTTCTTGTGATAGGTGAAAGAACTTTTGATCGACAAGCCCTAAAAAGATCTTCGTATGCTCAATAGCTTGATCTCGCTTTTCCTTCTCGTCGAACCGATAAAATAATGCATGTTTATTAGCAACAAGGTTTTGATGTTGAAGCAAGAACGATGAAAAGCTACGAACAGATGGTGTAGGTGCTTTTCGATTCCCTCTATAGGCTTTTGCAACCAAAGACTCATCGACATCATCTATATCTAAGAAAAAGTCTCTTAAGTGCTTTTTATACTCGTCCAGTGGGCGAAAATAACTGGCATTGAAGTATTCCCGATCAATTTCTGTTGTGTTGAATATCTCGATACGACGAAAAAAAGCTTTTGTAGAAATTTCGGGATCACGCGCAATCACCATATCTTGCTCATTAACCGAAAGCGCCACATAGTATATGGCAGCACTGTTGGTAATAACGCCTTTGGGGATGGTGTTTTCACCACTGCCAAAGCAATAATCAAAGATCTCAATTAAGGCGCTTTTACCTGTCGATGACTTACCAGTAACGACATTAAGCCCAGACTTAAAACTAACAGGGTGTTTGACTCCTTTTTTATCAATTACACCAATTTCATGAATAAGTGTTTTCATCGCGGTTTCACTCCTAAAAACGCATAAATCTCGACTACTGAGCGACCACTAAATAATCGCCCTAATTTTTCAGCACTTTTTTGATGGGTGAAAACAGAGTCATTCTCATCTCCTTTACTAAGGGATAGCAATTGCTCATTAACCGATAGCCAGTCATTGATTAAACAATATTGAATACACTGCTCTGTTAGGGCTTGAAACCCGTCAATGCGTTCCTGAAGGTCGTAGAGTTTTGTCCTATCGTCGAATACTGTCCAAATTGAGCTACGCTTATTTGAGTTCAGAAGCTTATGGCTATATATGGAATGGCTGCACAGAGGGATTGCCAGCTGAGCAAGCAAAAAATTGTTTTCTGACTCATCCAAATGTGCATAAAATGAGGCAAGATATGGCCCATACTCAAACGGGTTATACTTTAATTCGTATAGAGCGTCGACAATACTGCTCATGGCTCAACCCTCCATTTCAAATCTCGCTCGTCATCGTCCATAGCATCGTGGATCAAACCATTTTTGTACTCAATCGGCGGAATATCATTGCCCATGTTTAGCGGCTGTTCTTGCATGGTTTTGTTGTACAGTAGCTTTGAGCTCTTAATGGCATCGATTGCTTCAAGTTGAGCACTCGAATATGCCAGCTTATATTTTCTTACAAGTTGGTTCTGATAGGTTACCGTTTTATCCTTATATAAGGGGTATTCATCAAGCTGCTCTAGAAGAGAGTTTTGCAGTTCTAACCAGTTGCCTACAGCATCAGGGATCATCTCGTGATGATCTATTTCAGCTATTTTTTGGACGAAAGGTCGGTCTTGATGTAGTTCAACTTCAAGCTCCGACGCCTCATATCCTGAAAATACAGGAAAAGTGAATTCCTTTTTACAAAGAAGTGCTGTTAACTCTTCACACTTCTCTGCGAAAGCCTGCTGGCTAATGCTCCATGATTGCTGCGTTGCCTGAGAATATACAAATCCAACTAAGCCATGAAGGTAACTGCTTAAGTTATTCTTCGGAATGCCAACAGGTTTAGCAAGAATCTGTTTTTCTAGTGCTTGAGCGTTATCGGCTACGGTAAACAAGGCAACTTTGTCAAGTACACTTTTTAGCAAAGCCTCATCACAAGCCATCACTGCTTTCTGTATTTTTATGATTTCAGATGGCTTTTTAGTATTAAGCTGCTCATCAGTACGCTCGGCAAAAATGGCCTGTAGCACAGCCAAACGTTGCTCAACAGATTGTTCATTCCAATCCTTTAGTCGGGTGGTTGCACCAAAAGCCTGAGTGGTATGCAGCACCAAAACACCATATTGGGTATGGTTAAATTCTGGAGCCAACCAGTTCTTGAGTGTTTTCCAGAGGTTCTCGTGGTGGTCAGTAAGCGGAGTCGCATAGTCTTTGACTTCGGTTTGAGTCGAAGCCACAGCATCTGGAGCAATCAGGCTTACATCACCGTCTTTTTCAAACCAAACTGATTGGGCTTCTTCGAGTGAAAAGCACTTATCTAAGCCAATCAACACTTGGTAATGAAAGGCAAAGGCGGTGGTTAACGCAGCATTTTTGGTTTGTCCTCCGCTCATACCTTTTCAGCTCCTTATATTCTTTTATGAAAAATCATAAATGATAAAACGATTCGATTTTTCAAAACAAATGTGTACAACAGTTTCATCGGCGTATAATGCCCAGCTTACCCGGCCGGCTTTGGAGCGCCAGCGGAAAAGCCGGTCAGGTTGAAGCTATTGTTATAACTCACCATGGCCTGTTACCTACCAATCCTTGAATTTTCTGAGCGACTGATTCATCTAGCTTATCGGCTAGTGTCTCAACGTATTTCTTGAACCGCTCGACCTTATCTTTGGATACCCCAACCTGGGCTCCGTGTGCGATCTTATTGCGATCTTCAATATACCTTCTAAGCCTTTCTCGGACTGTGCTATTGGAGCATTTTTGCCAGCGAACGCTCTGCATTAGGTCGTAGATACCCAAGCCAGAAAACATGGTTTCTATAACCTCTACGTGGGGGTTGGCATTCCGAGGCTTTATCAGTTTAATCGTTTTTCCGACATCCTGAACTTTGCCGTTTAAAACAATATTTGCTGCTTCACGGTGCAGGTCATCGATAAAGCCCTGTAAATGTGAACACAGAAGGACAAATGCAGCTCGATTTATAGCATCTACTTCTTTTGGCTTTCCTGGCCCCGGATCGGTCACCAACGCATCAAAGACACGGCTGACATCAGCCAATGCTCCACCGGCCTGTTGAGCAGCAGCTTCGGCACGTTTGAACTTGGTAATCGCCTTATGTGCTTCGAGAAGTTGGTTGATATCGGCTAAGCGACTTGTCAGGTTGGCTCTTGCAGCAGATGGCATAGTTGCTTCCTAGTTCTGTGAGTTATAACGCATGCAGCATGCGCGCCCATGGTATGGAGCCGAAGGCACAATGAAATGGGCGTCGCCGTGCCTGCACTTGTTAGTCATTAATTATGGTTCTTACTAAGGAAAGTATAAACCTCTGAAGATAACCGCAGAGCATAAATGGATAGTGAAAATCAAATTTTAGCTTTGCACCGTCTTCTGTTTCTTCCAACTTGATTAGCGCAAGTTCGCCAGATCGTAAATCCCTACGATCTTTAGTTAGGTACCTCCCTTGATTAACAATATGATGTATTGCCTTTCTGTTTGATGAGTGATTAACAAAGCCATTGGTATGAACTATACAATTTCTTAAATGTCCGAGAGATCTAACATCCTCAATCCCCGAAACTTCATCGATAGGAACATTAAAAAATGACTCGATATATTTCAGATATCTTATTACTCCTTGACCTTTCAACTCATTGGGCTTAACCGGAAGTTCTCGATTATCACATAAATAATTACACAACTTCATGAGTCGAGTTTCAAGCTCAATGTAGAGAAAAACTATTAACGAGTAGTTCAGAGCCTTGGGGATCACTTGATCCAGTATATAACCTTCGTGGCTCCACCTCATAGCCTGTAAATCCGGATCATTTGGAAAATAAGTCGTGAGTTTGGCTTTTTCTTCCTCATATAAGTCGTCTATTGAAGAGTTCAGCTTCCAAACTGTATCGGCCAAGGCTTCAAATTCTTTGTAGCTCTCTTCCAAAAATTTTTCCATGAATCCCATATTTACTCGACTGTGACTAACGCCCGCATAAGCGGCGCAAAAAGGCTTGGCTATAATTAGCGAAGAATGAGCGCAAGCCAAGCTTTTTGCGTCCGTTCTTGATGCGCTTGTTAGAAACGCTAGAAAACAGTTATTCCTCGAACAGTTGCGAGCATGATTTCATATATATCCATAAGTTTACGGCAAGCAAATATTGCCGAATTATGATTTTCAGTGTATGAAGGATTGTTTTCATCAAGTTTTATTTCAATACCATCAACCTCTATAGATTTTGATTTCCCTTTGTGAATACCTAGGTTGTGCACTGTATTTCTTTGACTTCTATAGTAATCCAGAAATGCTTTTAACTCTGAACATTCCTGTTTATCCATTTTGCACTTAGATAATACGTAGCTTATCTTTTCCGCACTTGAAACATAAAAGCTCACTCTTTTTATTTTTTCAAGTGTGCCTTTCTTTTTTTCTTTGTCCTGCTCAGAAGAGTATTTCTCAATTAGCTTAACAAGCTCAATTTCTTTTTTGTTACTTCTTGGCTCTACTTGGGTTAGCTCTTCATATAACTCATCAACATAATGCTCAAACGTGGAAAAGGTATTAACTTTAAAATCAAAGAAATTAGATCCAATGATGAAGTCGGTTCTTGCATCAAAAAGTTCAAACAAATCTTGTTTTGCGAACTCCAACCTTTTGAAGTCCTCATCTTTGTAAAAATCAGCTATGACTTCATCTCTTAGTGCTGAAAGAGGGCCTCGCTCATGCAGAGATGCAGAAATCTCATCGTTAATAAAGTACACGAGAAGTAAGTCGATTTGGTTTGACATCGCTGTGAAAAAATTACTGTAATTTTGGCCTTCACAGGCTCCTTGTTTCAAGGCTAAAGAATCCCCTTTTATGAGAGCCTCGCCTTTTAAAATAAGAAGGTTATATATTCTTTCTTTGTTATTTTTATCAAACGGATTAACTTTTTCATACATAGCTTACCCCTGTCTTCTAACAGGTATTAGATAGCCGGCGCGTTTATCCACCTGAACGCGCCGGCACGTTCATTCGTGTTATACCGCACTCTGTCTAAGTGTAGGGTCCCGGATGATCAGATGAGCTATAGGAGTTATCCTTTGCTGGCCGCCAAGGAGCTTCTTCAGCAGTTCATCCGGGAGCAAGGATATGGACATCAAGCTACATAAACAGGCAACCACCACACCGAAGATCCGGGCCGAGATCCAGGCAGCGCCTTCCAGCATCAGCGACAGCGAGCTGGCACGCCAGTACGGCGTCGCCGTCGCGACCATCCGGCGCTGGCGGTACCGTGACGATGTCCAGGACCGACCGCACACGCGTCACAACCTGCTGGCTACGCTCACTTCCGAACAGGAAGAGGTGCTGATCGCGGCGCGCGAATTCCTGCGCCTCGGCCTGGATGATCTGCTCGTCGTTGCACGTGAGTTCCTCAATCCTGGCTTGTCGCGTTCTGGTCTGCATCGCATGCTCAAGCGGCGCGAGGTGCCGACTCTGGCAGAGCTGGCTCGACGGGACGCGGGCGATGATGAGAAGCTCCGGCACAAGCCCTTCAAAGACTATGAGCCGGGCTACGTGCACATCGACATCAAGCACCTGCCCCAGATGCCCGACGAGGAGCAAAAACGCTACCTGTACGTCGCCATCGATCGCGCCACGCGCTGGGTCCATCTGGAGGTGAGACGCAGCCAGTCCGCGAAGGATGCGCGGGCGTTCATGAGGCGGGTGGAGGACAAGGCTCCCTTCAAGGTCCAGACGGTACTGACCGACAACGGCAAGTCGTTCACCGATCGCTTCACGCGGGCGGGTGAGCGCAAGCCCAGCGGCCGCCACCCGTTCGACCAAGAGTGCCAGGTCCTTGGTATCGAGCACCGTCTGATCAAGCCGGGAAGGCCGCAGACAAACGGCATGGTGGAGCGCTTCAACGGCCGTATAGGCGACGTGCTGGCGACTCGGCGCTATACCTCAGGCGAGGACCTGAAGCAGACGCTCAAACGTTACACCTGGCTGTACAATCACCACATCCCGCAGAAGGCGCTGCACCATCAATCACCGATTGCGGTGATGAAGGAATGGCAGACCAAGCGTCCTGAGTTATTTACCAAGCGGGTAGTCAATCACACGGGACCCGACATCTAAGACCTAACCTACTGATTTAAATGAAAACCAATCGTACTTAGGCGTCATAACACCAATCATCGTGCCGGCAGCCTAATACGGGTAGGGCTATCCGCCAGGGCATGGGGTAGCCCTTCTGGGCTCGGAATCCCTCGAGTGATCGCAGAAAGACACGCTGCCGCCCGGGGATCACATCCTTTCCCTGCGACTCCCTTCGCGCTGTGCTCTCGTGCTCCTGTCTATCGGCCACTGCCTCCGCGGCTGAAGCCTAGTTAACCTTAGCCAGATTACGTTCGGCAACAAAAAAGCCTGCCGATAGCGGCAGGCTTTCGTATGACGCGGGTGATGCTTAGGGGCTAGGCGGCGCTCGTCCGCCCTGCCCTGGCGATCACTCCCACTCGATGGTGGCGGGCGGCTTGCTACTCACGTCGTAGGTGACGCGGGAGACGCCGGAGAGCTCGTTGATGATGCGGTTGGAGACCTTCTCCAGCAGCTCGTAGGGCAGGTGCGCCCAGCGGGCGGTCATGAAGTCGATGGTCTCCACGGCGCGCAGGGCGATGACCCACTCGTAGCGGCGGCCGTCGCCGACCACGCCCACGGACTTCACCGGCAGGAAGACGGCGAAGGCCTGGCTGGTCTTGTGGTACCAGCCGGCGTTGTGCAGCTCCTCGATGAAGATGGCGTCGGCCTCGCGCAGGATGTCGGCGTATTCCTTCTTCACCTCGCCGAGGATGCGCACGCCCAGGCCCGGCCCCGGGAAGGGGTGGCGGTAGACCATATCGTAGGGCAAGCCGAGCTCGACGCCGAGCTTGCGCACCTCGTCCTTGAACAGCTCGCGCAGCGGCTCGACCAGCTTGAGCTTCATGGTCTCGGGCAGGCCGCCGACGTTGTGGTGCGACTTGATGACGTGGGCCTTGCCGGTCTTGGCGGCGGCGGACTCGATCACGTCCGGGTAGATGGTGCCCTGGGCGAGGAAGTCCACGCCGTCGATCTTGGCGGCCTGCTCGTCGAACACGTCGATGAAGGTGTTGCCGATGATCTTGCGCTTGTCTTCCGGGTCGGCCACGCCCTCGAGCTTGCCGAGGAACAGGTCTTCGGCGTCGGAGCGGATGACGCGCACGCCCATGTGCTGAGAGAAGGTCTCCATCACCTGGTTGCCTTCGTCCTTGCGCAACAAGCCGTTGTCGACGAACACGCAGGTCAGCTGGTCGCCGATGGCCTTGTGCAGCAGCGCCGCGACCACTGAGGAGTCCACGCCGCCGGAGAGGCCGAGCAGCACGTGGCGGTCGCCGACCTGCTCGCGCACGCGGGCGATCTGGTCCTCGATGATCTGGGCCGGGGTCCAGTTGCGCTCGCTCTGGCAGATATCCAGCACGAAGTGCTCGAGGATGCGCTGGCCCTGCAGGGTGTGGGTCACCTCGGGGTGGAACTGCACGCCGAAGAAGCGCTTCTCTTCCCAGGCCATGGCGGCGATCGGGCAGCTCGGGGTGGAGGCGGTCACGCTGAACTCGGCCGGCACTTGGGCGACCTTGTCGCCGTGGCTCATCCACACGTCGAGCAGGCTACGACCGGTGTCGTGGTCGATGTGGTCGGAGATGTCCTTGAACAGCGCGGTCTCGACGTCGAGGCGCACCTGGGCGTAGCCGAACTCGCGCTTGTTAGAGCCTTCCACGGCGCCGCCGAGCTGCTCGGCCATGGTCTGCATGCCGTAGCAGATGCCGAGCACCGGCAGGCCCAGCTCGAACACGCACTTCGGCGCGCGGGGCGAGCCCAGCTCGGTGACGGACTCCGGGCCGCCGGCGAGGATGATGCCGTTGGGAGCGTACTCGCGGATCTCTTCCTCGGTGATGTCGAAGGCGCGGATCTCGGAGTAGACCCCGATCTCGCGGACCCGGCGGGCGATCAGCTGGGTGTACTGGGAGCCGAAGTCGAGGATCAGGATCTTGTGGGCGTGAATGTCGGTCATCTGGCCTTTCCTATGCGAGGCGGGCAAAACGGATGGCGAATTTCGCGGGCCGGAAGCGAAAAGCTGGAAGCGGCCCAGGGCGCACTTCCAGCTTCAAGCTTCCGGCTTCAAGCTTGGGTTAACCCGCGCGGTAGTTCGGGGCTTCCTTGGTGATCTGCACGTCGTGAACGTGGGACTCGTTGAAGCCGGCGCCGGTGATCTTCACGAACTCCGGCTTGGTGCGCATCTCCTCGATGCTGGCGCAGCCGGTGTAGCCCATGGAGGCGCGCAGGCCGCCCATCATCTGGTGGACGATGGCGCCCATCAGGCCCTTGTAGGGCACGCGGCCTTCGATGCCTTCCGGTACCAGCTTCTCGACGCCGGCTTCCTTGTCCTGGAAGTAGCGGTCGCTGGAGCCCTGGGTCTGGGACATGGCGCCCATGGAACCCATGCCGCGGTAGGCCTTGTAGGTGCGGCCCTGGTAGAGCTCGACCTCGCCCGGGGCTTCCTCGGTGCCGGCCAGCAGGCCGCCGACCATCACCGCGCTGGCGCCGGCCGCGATGGCCTTGGCCAGGTCGCCGGAGTAGCGCACGCCGCCGTCGGCGATCAGCGGGATGTCGTAGGCCTTGAGCGCCGCGGCGACGTTGGAGACGGCGGTGATCTGCGGCACGCCGACGCCGGCGACGACGCGGGTGGTGCAGATGGAGCCGGGGCCGATGCCGACCTTGACGCCGTCGGCGCCGGCCTCGGCCAGCGCCTTGGCGGCCTCGGCGGTGGCGATGTTGCCGCCGATCACCTGGATCTGCGGGAAGTGCTCCTTGACCCAGGCCACGCGATCGATCACGCCGCGGGAGTGGCCGTGGGCGGTGTCGACGATGATGGCATCGACGCCGGCTTCGGCCAGGGCAGCGATGCGGTCCGGCGTCTCGGGGCCGGTGCCCACGGCGGCGCCGACCAGCAGGCGGCCGTCGCTGTCCTTGGCGGCGTTCGGGAAGGTGCGGGCCTTCTCGATGTCCTGGAAGGTGACCAGGCCGCGCAGGCGGAACTCGTCGTCCACTACCAGCATCTTCTCGACGCGGTGCTCCTGCATCTTGCCCTTGATCACGTCGAGCGCAGTGCCCTCGGCCACGGTGACCAGCTTCTCGCGCGGGGTCATGATGTCGGCCACGCTGTCGCCGTGGTTGGGCTGGAAGCGCATGTCACGCTCGGTGACGATGCCCACCAGGGTCTCGCCCTCCACCACCGGGAAGCCGGAGAAGCCGTGCTCGCGGGCCATGGCCAGCAGGTCGGCCAGCTTGGCCTTGGCCCCGACGGTGACCGGGTCCTTCACGATCACGCTCTCGTGCTTCTTGACCTTGCGCACCTCGGCAGCCTGCTGGGCGATGGTCATGCTCTTGTGGATGATGCCGATGCCGCCTTCCTGCGCCATCGCGATGGCCAGGCGGGCCTCGGTCACGGTGTCCATGGCGGCGGAGAGGAGCGGGATGTTGAGGTATAGGTCGCGGGTCAGGCGTGTCCGGAGGCTGACGTCCTTGGGCAGGACCTCCGAATAGCCGGGAACGAGTAATACGTCATCGAACGTAAGAGCTTCTTGGGCCATACGTAGCATAATCGGCAACACCCAGTGCGCTGGAGGAGGGAGAAGTTAATCGACCATTATAACGTCTCGGGCCGCTTTCCAGCAATCCGGGGATGACTCCACGCCAGGTGCGGTGACTCGGGGCTACCCCGTCGACAAGCCTGCGAGGAGACGCGGTAGATACGTCCTTGTAGCTCCCGACGCCATCCATGGCGCAGGAGCTCCTCTTCGGCTTGTCCCCGGCGCCCCTCGTCGGCAGCGAAGACCATGATCCCAGCGATTCGCCTTTAGTCGTCGCGGCGGAACTCACGGCGCCAGCGTGCCAGGAAGGCGTCGCGGCGCTGGGGGTCGACGAAGGCCAGCAGCGAGGCGTTGAGCGGGATCGGGTAGAGCCGCTCGCCCACCTGGTCGCGCAGCCGCGCCGCCGTGTAGGGGCCGATCACGTCGGGGCGCACGCTGAACAGCGGCGTCTCGCCGGCCAGCACCCGCTGGCCGGCGTGGCTGAGCAGGAAGTCGACGAAGGCCTCGGCGGCGGCGGGATGCGGGGCGTCGCGGTGCACGAAGGCCATGCGCATCAGCACCAGGGCGTAGTCCTGGGGCACCTGGACGATCACCTCGGGGTGCTCCTGGGCCCAGACCATGGCGTAGGAGCCGAGCAGGTTGTAGCCGAGCCAGTAGCGCCCGTCGCTGATCCCCTTGAGCATGGCGCGGGTGTTGTTCTCCAGATGGGCGTCGACCCGCCCCATGCCGGCCACCAGGTCCCAGAAGCGCGGCGTGTAGCGAGCGTCCTGCTGGAACAGCGTGTAGCCCACGCCGCTGCCCAGCGGCGAGTAGGTGGTCACCTTGCCGGCGAGCGCCTCGCGCTCGGTGGTCAGCAGGGTGTGCAGGTCGGCGTGGGTCTGCGGCGGCAGCATGCGCCGCGACAGGTCGAGCCGATAGGCCATGACGATCGGCTCGAAGGTGAAGCCGAACACCTCGTCGCGCCACTTGGCCCATTCCGGCCACTGGCGCGCCTCGGCGGAGTCCAGGCGCCGCGCATGGCCCTCGTTGACCCGCGCCATCTGCCACGGCATCGCCGAGCTGATCACCACGTCCGGCGCCGGGCCGTCATCGACGACCCGCTCGTCGACCTCCAGGGTCGAGCGGTCGCGAAACTCCAGCGCGATGTCGGGATGGGCGGCGCGGAAGGCGTCGAGCAGCGGGGTGACCACCTCGCGGTCCAGGGCGGCCTCCACCACCAGCGGCGTGGCGGCGCCCGCCGGCGCGGCGAGCCCCAGCAGCGCGATCAGCAGGCCAGCGAGCGGGGAACGGCAGCGGCGGATCATGGCGTCTCCTCCTCGGCGCAGCGCGGCAGATGCAGGCGCACCGCCAGGCCGTGGGGCGAGCGCTCGGCAAGGCTCAGCCGGCCATCGAAGCGCCGGGCGATGGAGTCGACGATGGCGAGCCCCAGCCCGGAGCCGTCGGTGTCCTGGCGGCCGCCGCGCTCGAAGGGCTGCAGCAGCCGCTCGCGGGCCTCGGCCGGCACGCCGGGGCCGTCGTCCTCCACGTAGAGCGTCAGCGTCTCGGCGTCCCCCGTGAGGCCCAGGGTGATGGTGCTGCCGGGCGGCGTATAGCGCAGGGCGTTGTCGATCAGGTTGCCGAGCAGCTCGCGCAGCGCCCAGGCCTCGGCGCGAACGTAGCTCGGGCCGGCCGGCAGCTCGTCGAGCCCCAGGTCGTGGTAGCGGGCCGCCTCGCGCCCGGCCCAGTCGAGCAGCGTCTCGCGCAGCAGCGCGGCCAGGTCCAGCGGGGCGACCTCCCCCGCCTCTTCCACGTGGCGCAGCCGCCCCAGGCTCAACAGCTGGCCGGCCAGCCGGCTGGTGCGCGCCGCCCCCTCGTGCACCGCGCCCAGCGCGGCGTGCCAGTCGGCGGGCTCGGGGCTCTTCAGCGCCAGCTCGCTGACGCTCTGCAGCCCGGCCAGCGGCGTCTTGAGCTGGTGGCTGGCGTCGGCGGTGAAGCGCAGCAGCGCCTCGCGGCTCTGGCGCTGGCGGGCGAACAGGTGGTCGAGGGTCTGGGCCAGCTCGCGCATTTCCTCGGGCACCCGGGCGTCCAGCGGGCGCATGTCGTCGGCCTCGCGCGCCCTAAGCTGGCGGCGCAGCCGGCGCATGGGGCCGAGTGCGACGCGCAGCGCCATGGCCATCAGCACCCCGGCCAGCAGCACCATGGCCACGAAGCGGCTGACGGTGCGCTCGAACAGCTCGTCGGCCAGCGCCAACCGCCCCTCGCGGGTGTGGCCGACCCAGATCTGCACCGGTTCCTGGGAGACCCAGCCCGCCGAGTCGTACTCGCGACCGTAGAGCCGCCAGGAGGTGCCGTCGAACTCGGTGGTCAGCGCCCGGGGCGCGTGGGCGGCGCGTTCCCGCCAGCTCGGCGAAATCGCGAACGGCATGTTGGTGGAGACCGCCTCGCCGTCGGCGTCGAGCACCGCGTAGAAGACCCGCTCCTGGTGGCGGGTGGCGAGTATCTGCAGCGCAGCGGCGGGAATCTCCACCACCGGCTCGCCCTGCTGCCACTGCACGGCCTCGGCGATGGTCAGGGCGGCGGCCTCGAGCTGGCTGTCGTAGGCGCGCTGGGCGGCACGGTGGGCGCTCCACCAGGCCTCGACCATCAGCAGCGCGCCGAGCCCGCTCACCGTGACCAGCAGCCACACCGCCAGGCGGCGCTTCAGCGAGCCGCTGACCTCGATCACCCGGCGTCGTCCTCCAGCCGGTAGCCGAGCCCGCGGAAGGTGCGGATGCGCAGTCCGCTGCCCTTGAGCCGCTTGCGCAGCCGGCTGACGTAGACCTCCAGGGCGTTGGTGCCCACCTCGTCGAAGCCGAACAGCCGGCGCTCCAGGGCCTCGCGCGGGGCGATGCTGCCGGCGTGCAACAGCAGGCCCTCGACCAGCAGCAGCTCGCGGCGCGGCAGCTCCAGCGGCGCCTCCTCGAGGCTGGCGCTGCCGGTCGCCGGATCGAAGGCCAGCGGCCCGTGGCGCAGGCGGTTGTCGCTGCGCTGCTGGCTGCGCCGCAGCAGGGCCCGCACCCGGGCTTCGAGTTCGGCGATCGAGAACGGCTTGGCCAGGTAGTCGTCGGCGCCCAGGTCGAGGCCGGAGACCCGGTCGTCGACGGCGTCGCGGGCGGTGAGGATCAGCACCGGGGTGGTATCGCCGCGGTCGCGCAGCTCCGCCAGCAGCTCCAGGCCGTCGCCGTCGGGCAGGCCGAGATCGAGCAGGATCAGGTCGAAGCGGTCGTGGGCCAGCGCGGCCCGGGCCTCGGCGCGGGTGGCGAAGGCCTCGACGGTGTTGCCCAGCGGGGCCAGGGCGTGTTCCAGGGAGCGGGCGATCAGCGGATCGTCCTCGATGACCAGCAGGCGCATGCGACCAAAGTCTCAGAGGGTATCGGGCAGGATGACAGGTTGATGAAAGGTGGCGGACCTAGCATCGCTCGGGCCATCGACAGGATGGCGGTCGAGGCAGCGCCTCGCGTCTCGCGCTCGCCTTTCACAACAAGAGAACAGGAGTTCGCCATGAAGATCAACACGGCCATCCGCCACGCCTCCGGCATCGCCCTGCTGGGCGGCGCCCTGCTCGCCGGCCAGGCCCAGGCGGCCGGCGAGTCCGAATGCATCGCCCCCGCCAAGCCCGGCGGCGGCTACGACCTGACCTGCCGCCTGGCGGCCAACGGCCTGCTGGCCGCCGAGCTGATCGACGAGCCGATGCTGGTGACCTACATGCCCGGCGGCATCGGCGCGGTGGCCTACAACCACGTCAACGGCGTGCGCAACGACGACGACAACCTGATCGTCGCCGCCAGCACCGGTGCGGCGGTCAACCTGGCGCTGGGCAAGTTCGGCCAGTACGACGCCAGCGAAGTGCGCTGGCTGGGCGCCCTGGGCGTCGACTACGGCGCCATCGTGGTCAGCGCCGATGCGCCCTGGCAGACCCTCGACGAACTGATGGCCGACCTCCAGGAGGACCCGAGCTCGGTGGCCTTCGGCGCCGGCGGCACCGTGGGCAGCCAGGACTGGATGAAGGCCGCGCTGACCGCCAAGGCCGGCGACATCGACCCGCGCGAGCTGCGCTACGTGGCCTTCGAGGGCGGCGGCGAGGCGCTGGCGGCGCTGCTCGGCGACCACATCCAGGTGTTCACCGGCGACCTGTCCGAGCTGCAGTCCCAGCTCGAGAGCGGCAAGGTGCGCGTGCTGGCCGCGCTCTCCGAGGAGCGCATGGGCGGCCCCTACGCCGAGATCCCCACCGCCGCCGAACAGGGCTACGACGTCCAGTGGCCGATCTGGCGCGGCTACTACATGGGCCCGGACGTCAGCGATGAGGCCTACCAGGCCTGGGTCGAGCGTTTCAAGGAGCTGTCCGACAACCCCGGCTTCGCCGAGATGCGCGAAGAGCGCGGGCTGTTCCCGATGGCACGCTTTGGTGACGACTTCGACGCCTACGTGAAGGATCAGGTCGCCGACTTCAAGTCACTGGCCGAAGAAGTGGGTCTGAAATGAGGATCGCCGCCGACCGACTGCTGGGGCTTGCCCTGATCGGTCTGGCGGCGTTCATCGCCGTCCAGTCCCTTCAACTGGAAGTCCCTTTCAGCTACGAGCCCGTGGGGCCGAAAGCCTTCCCGCTGGGACTGGCGGCCCTGCTCGCCGGCCTGGCACTGGTGCTGGTCTTCAAGCCCGGCGAGGACGGCCACTGGCCGCACCCCGCCCTGGCGCTGAGGCTGCTGGTGGTGCTCGGCCTGCTGCTGGCCTACGCGCTGCTCTTCACTCGCCTGGGCTTCGTGCCCGCCTCCTTCCTGGTGGTGGCGACCCTGGCCCGGCTGTTCGATGCCAGCTGGCCCAAGGCGCTGCTCACCGGTGCGCTGATGGCCACGGGCAGCTATTTCCTGTTCACCGAGGCGCTGGGCATCGCCCTGCCTTCCGGCACCTGGCTGGCCGACGTCATCTAGAGGAGCGCCACCATGTTTGATTTCCTGATCGAGGGCTTCGGCGTCGCGCTGAGCCCGCTGAACCTGGGGCTGGCCTTCCTCGGCGCCCTGCTCGGCACCCTGTTCGGCGCGCTGCCGGGCATCGGCCCGATCAACGGCATCGCCATCCTGATGCCGCTGGCCTATACCCTGGGCCTGCCCGCCGAGTCGGCGCTGATCCTGCTGGCCGGCATCTATACCGGCGCCGAGTACGGCGGCCGGATGTCGAGCATCCTGCTCAACGTGCCCGGCGACGCCGGCGCGGTGATGACCACTCTGGACGGTCATCCGCTGGCCAAGAAGGGCCTGGCCGGCCCGGCGCTGGGCCTCTCCGCGGTGAGCTCGTTCGTCGGCGCCACCATCGCCATCATCGGCCTGACGCTGTTCGCGCCGCTGCTGGCCGAGGTGGCGGTGATGTTCGGCCCCGCCGAGTTCTTCGCGCTGATGGTGTTCGCCTTCTCGTCGATGGCGGTGATGATGGGCAAGGACCCGATCAAGACCGCCCTCGGCGCGGTGCTCGGCGTGCTGATCGCCACCGTGGGCGTCGACTCCGGCACCGGCGTGATGCGCTTCACCTTCGGCATGCCCGAGCTCTATGACGGCGTCGACTTCGTGGTGATGATCATCGGCCTGTTCGCGATCAGCGAGATCCTGTTGATGCTCGAGCACGCCCACCGTCGCGACGCCGACGACGAGATGCCGCCCCTGGGCCGCGTGTTCGTCAGCCTCAAGGAAGTGATGTACTGCAAGGGCGCCATGGGCCGCTCGGGGCTGCTCGGCTTCATCATCGGCGTGCTGCCGGGCACCGGCGCCTCGGTGGCCGGCGCGGTGTCCTACACCACCGAGAAGCGCCTGTCCGACAAGGAAGGCACCTTCGGCAAGGGCGACATGCGCGGCCTGGCGGCCCCGGAGGCGGCCAACAACGCCTCGGCGGCGGGCTCCTTCGTGCCGATGCTGACGCTGGGCATTCCCGGCTCCGGCACCACCGCCGTGCTGCTCGGCGCGCTGATGCTCTACAACATCACCCCGGGCCCGATGATGTTTACCGAGCGCCCCGAGGTGGCCGGCGGGCTGATCGCCTCGCTGTATATCGGTAATATCGTGCTGCTGGCCTTGAACCTGCCGCTGGCCGGCGTGTTCGCCCGGGTGCTGACGATTCCGCGCTGGGTGCTGGTGCCGGCCATCGCTATCCTGGCCTTCGTCGGCGTCTACCAGCTGCACTCCGACCTGACCGCCATCTACCTGATGCTGATCATCGGCGTATTCGGTTACCTGCTGCGCAAGCTCGGCTTCTCGCTGGCGCCGGTGATCCTCGGCTACGTGCTGGGCGGGCTGATGGAGCAAAATCTGCGCCGGGCGCTGTCGATCAGCGGCGGCGATGCGGGCATCCTGTGGCAGTCCGGCATCTCGCTGGGGCTTTGGATTGCCGCCGCCGCGCTGCTGGTACTGCCCTGGCTGGTACCGAAGCTGCTGGCCGGTCGCCGCCGCCACGCCAGTTGATCCTCGCCTCGGGCACGCTCAAGCGGGCCCGAGGCGTTTGAAAAGGAGATTCATCGACTTGCCTTCCCCCGCCGCCTCGCCCATTGCCCCTCTGCTGCGCTTCCTGCCCACCCTGATCCTCGGCATCGCCGGCGGGGCGCTGGCCTTCGCCGTGAACCTGCCGCTGCCGTGGCTGCTCGGCGCCATGATCGCTACCACCGCGGTGAGCATGGCCGGCGTACGACTGCGCTCCCCGGGACGCGGACGCAAGGGCGTGCTGGTGGTGATTGGCGTGATGCTGGGCTCGGCCTTCACTCCCGAGCTCTCCGGCGACCTGGGGCTGTGGAGCCTGAGCCTGGCGGTGATGCTGGTGGCCACGGCGGCGATGATGGCCTTCTCGGTGTGGTTCTCGCAGCGCATCGCCGGCCACTCGCGGGAGACCGCGCTGTATGCCGGCGTGCCGGGCGGGGTGTCCACGGTCACGGTGATGGCGATGGCCTCCGGGGCCGACCTGCGAGTGGTGGGCATGACCCATGCGGTGCGCATCCTGGTGCTGCTGGTGGCGATCCCGCCGGTGCTCCAGGCGATCGGCCACGTCGACCTGGGCAGCGCCACGCCGGACCTCTCCCAGTGGCTGTGGTTGCCCGGCCCGGTGGACACGGCCTGGCTGGTCGCCGCGGGCGTTGGCGGCCTGTGGCTGGGGCGGTGGCTGCGCCTGCCCAACGCGCTGCTGTTCGGCCCGGCGCTGGTCTCGGCGGCCCTGCACCTCAGCGGCGTCACCCACGCCGCGGTGCCGCCGACGCTACTGGCCCTGGCCCAGGTGTTGATCGGCATTTCCGTGGGCGTGCGCTTCGCCGGCACCTCGCTGGCCCAGGTCGGACACGCCCTGGTGATGGCCGTCGGCCAGGCGCTGGTGCTGCTGGCCCTCGCCGTGGTCGCCGCCTGGGCCGGCCACCTGCTGACCGGCTACTCGGCCGCCGCGGCGCTACTGGCCTACATGCCCGGCGGCGCCCCGGAGCTGAGCCTGGTGGCGCTGACGCTCGGCATCGACCCGGCCTTCGTCACCACCCACCACCTGCTGCGCATCAGCGTGCTGGTGCTGATCCTGCCGGGGCTGCTGAAAACACTCGAGCGTCCCGAGAGTTAGCCCCCGGCGCCTGATGGCGCCATTCGCGCGATGAATCGCGCTCCCACGAAAGGTGCGGCGGCCTCGGACGGCGGTGCCGCGGATCAGCGTGCGGGTGCTGATCCTGCCGACGCTGCTGAGGACACTCGAGCGTCCCGGGAGCTAGACAACCCGGGCGCCTGACGGCGCCATTCGCGCGATGAATCGCGCTCCCACGAAAGGCGCGGGGCCTCAGACAGCGGGCTGGTTGGCATCCGATGTGTCGGCGGTGGGACGCCGTCCGCCCGTCAGCCGCGGTGCTGGTCGAGAAAGTCGATCAGCCGCGGGAAGATGTCCTCGTGGACCCGATTGCCCATGAACACGTCCTGATGGCCGTAGCCTGGAAAGATCGCCAACTGATGGCGGCCGGGCACCACCGCCTCCAGGGCCCGGTGGCAGTGGATGTTGCTGTCGGTGAAGACGCGGTTGGTGTCGCCGGTCATGAACAGGCAGGACGTGTCGACGGCCGCGGCGCCGGCGAGGTAGTCGTCGGGCAGGTCGGCGTAGCGCGGGTCGTCGGGCTTCATGCGTACCGTGCGGTGGCCGCGGCCCAGCATCTTCAACACGTGCTTGTGGTAGTTGAGTCCCACCGGGCCGTAGAGGTCGCCGCCCCGCCGGTGGGTGATCTCGTCGAGGTTCTCGTGGCAGTAGAGTGCCGGCCAGCCGGTGCCCCACATCAGCGACAGCATGTGGCAGGCGGGCACGTCGCACTCGCGATGGAACAGCGACACCAGCTTCGACAGCAGCTTGCCGACGGTCAGCCGCGGGTCCTCGCTCCAGCGCGGGCTGACGTAGGGCTGCTGGAAGATGCGCTCGATGATGAAGGGGAAGACGTGGCCCTTGATCCGCGACCAGGTGGGTACGTGGGGCGTCAACGCCACGCTGTTGGCGATGCAGGAGCCGATGCCGGTGACGGTGCCGGCGAACAGCGCCATGGTGAAGCTCATGGCCCCCAGGCAGTGACAGATGACATGGAGGTTGACGTCGGCGCCGGCCACCTCGCGGATCTTGGCCACGGCGGCCGGGTGGTCATAGAGCGCGCAGTCGTCCATCGACCAGTCGCTGGGCTGCAGGTTGTAGGCATGGCGGTTGCTCATGCGGAAGTCCAGGGTCCAGACATCGGTGAAGCCGGCATCCAGCAGGCAGGAAACCAGGTTGTCGTGCTCGGGCTGGATGAACATGTCCGAGGAGGTGGTCAGGCCGTGGATGATCATCACTACGTTGCGGCACGGCGCCCGGCAGAAGCGCAGCAGCGACAGCCCCAGGCCGTCCTCGGTGGTGAAGTGATGAGTGCTGGTCTCGGCGTCCCGGACGCCCTCCAGGGTGTAGAGCGGAATCTCCCGGCTCATGCTGCCCTCCTTGATCGATATGCCTCGCTCCTCGTACCTTGCCCCTCGTATCTTGCCCTAGGCGAGTATCTCGGCCATGGCGCGCTCGGCCAGGGCGGCGATGGTCCGCGAGGGGTTGAGCCCCAGGGCCCGGGGCACGATGGAGCCGTCCAGCACGTGCAGCCCCGGGTAGCCGAATGCCTCGCCCTTGTGGTCCACCACGCCGACCTCGGCGCGGGTGCCCATGTTGCAGCCGCCCAGCGGGTGCGGGGTCAGCAGGTAGTCGAACAGCGACCAGGACGGCGGTTCCAGCGCCAGCCCACCGGTGGCCGCGGAGAGCCGCTTATGGCGCTCGACCAGCGCCTGCACGACCGGCCGCGAGCGGCGCACGTCGTAGTCGAGCTCGAGCGCCAGGTCGCGGTCGAACCAGCCGCGCTCCAGGCGCATCACGCCGTCGCTGGCGTCCACGCCCTGGCCGAACCAGGGCATCAGGTGGGCCTGGGGGTCGTGCCCCTGCAACAGGCCGTCGAGCAGTAGCCGCCAGCCCTCGAACAGCCGCTCCCCCGCGGCGTGGCGCTCCAGGGCGGCACGCAGGGCGTTGCCGACCACGTCGGGAAAGCCGCCGTCCTCGACGAAGTAGCGCGCGCCACCGTCGCTGCCGTCCAGGTAGTCGATGGCGCAGGTGATGGTCGGCCCGCGGGTCGGCGAGACGTCGCGCCCGGCGTACAGCGCCGGGGTCAGGAAGTCGCCGTTGGCGCACCAGCCGTGGCCGAGCCGGGGCGACAGCGCCGGCAGGGTGCGGTACTGGTCACGGCAACGCAGCAGCAGCTCGGTGGAGCCCAGCGAGCCGGCGGCCACCACCACCCGACGGGCGCTTTCGCTGGCCTCGCCGCCGCCGTCCAGGCGCCGGTAGCGCACCCGGTAGCCCTGCCCGTCCGGCTCGATGGCCTGCACCAGGCACAGCGGCCGAATCTCGGCTCCCCGGTCCTCGGCGCGGGCCAGGTAGTTGAGGTCCAGGGTGTTGCGGGCGCCCACCGGGCAGCCCAGGTCGCAGTCGCCGCAGTGCATGCAGGTGCCCTGGGCGCGGCCGGCAACGTTGGTCTGTGCCGAACTGTGGCGTGGGTCGTGGGGATCCGCGAGGCCGTAGTGCCAGGCGTCGTCGAAGCGCACCGCCAGCGGCAGGTCGCGGAACCGGTCGGCGGCGCCGGTGGCCTGGGCGGCCTCCTGCATCAGCCGATGGCGCGCGGTGCGCTGGCCAGCGGGCAGGGTCTGGACCTCGAGCATGCGTCCGGCGGTGGCGTAGTGCGGCGCCAGCGCCTCGAAGTCGATCTCCTCCGGCCAGCCGTGATCGAAGACGAAGCGCTCGGCCTCGACGAAGACGTTGGCATAGATCAGCGAGCCGCCGCCGACGCCCGCCCCCTGGGCCACGCCTACCCGCGGGAACAGCCGCAGATCCAGCCAGCCATGGTGGCGCTGGGGGTCCTGGGCATCGAAGACCCAGTCGTCCTCGGGGCCGCGCGGCAGGTCCTCGGTGGCCCAGCGCCGCCCGCGCTCCAGCACCAGCACCCGCTGGCCGGCCTCGGCCAGCCGACAGGCCGAGACCGCGCCGCCGAAACCCGAGCCGATGACGATGGCGTCGAAGCTCATGCTCATGGCCGACCTCCCCGGGCCAGGGGCGCGTAGAGCTCCCACAGCTCGCCGAAGAAGAAGCCGCCGAAGGCGGCCAGGGTGCGCGCGTCGCCGTCGCCGGTGATGCGCAGCGTCGACAGCAGCGCCGTCAGCTGGGGCACGCCGAGCTCCAGAATGCCGGCGCCGACCACCTCGCCGCCGGTATCCGTGCCGCGGTGCAGGCGGGTATAGAGGGTGGTGGTGTCGCGCCACAGGTCGGGGCCGGGGTCGTCGCGCACGCGCTTCTCGCCGGCCAGATAGTAGTCGACGCCGTCGACCGGCAGCGCCAGCTCGTAGACCATGCGACGCCCCATGCCGTCGTCCCCGGCTGACGAGAACAGCCGGAAGACGCCGCCGCTCGCCCCCAGGTCGACGCCCAGTGGCGAGAAGTCAACCCGGCCGCCGAGCCCGCCGGGATGTCCGGCATCGGCCAGGAAGGCCGCCAGGTCGTCGATGACCACGCCGGCATGCATGGCCAGCCGGGTGCCGGCCCGGCGCCCCGCCGCCGCGCCGCGTTCCGGGTCCGCCTCGCCCAGGGCGAAGGCGCCACGCATGGTCTCCTCGAAGGCGATGCCCGCGCTCATGATGTGGTCCTCCCTAGCAGCCTGTCGGACTTAACACTGATCTACTGCGAATCCCGGTCTTTCGGCCAAACCCGACAGGCTGCTAGTCCCAGGGCGCCAGCGGCAGCTCGTTCACCCGCACCGGGCGGCCGTCGGCGTCGGCCACCTCCACCGGCTCGCCCCGGGCGTCGAGCACCCGGACGCGCAGCCGCTGGCGGCCCTTGTCGAGCTCGAGGCGGCAGAAGTTGTCTTCCTGGCTGAAGCCCCAGGCCCGGTAGTGCACCACCGGTGCGCTGTGATCGCCCTCCCCGCCCTCCAGCGGGAAGCCGTCGTACTGCTCATCCACGCGGGAGTCGTGCACGAAGCCGTTGGGGTCGCCGTCGGCGAACGGGAAGGGCCAGTAGAGCGCCGAGGAGGTGACATCATAGGCGAACAGGCCCTGATCGTTCCCCTCGCTCTCGAAGGTCAGCCGGGCGACGTTGGCGCAGTGCACGTCGCCGCTGAGGAAAATCACGTTCTGGATGCCATGATCGTGAATGTGCTGGAGGATCGCCTGGCGGGTGCGCGGATAGGCCGGCCAGGAGTCGCTGGCCTCGCGCCGCTCGAGGTTGGCCGCCAGGCGCTCGGGCTCGTCGCGGTACTCGTTGCCGAGGCGCTCGTCGATGGGGCTCGGCGCGAAGACGCTGGAGGTGACCAGGAACTTGGGCACGTTGCCGTGCTCGCGCTGCTGCTCGCCGAGCCACTCGAGCAGCCGGTCGAGCTGGCCAGGGTGGGCCGGATCGATGGTCGGCCGGCCCAGCAGGTGGTTGTCGTGGAGGCCGGCCCGCTGCCGGTAGCGCTGGGTGCGGGTGTCGACCACGAAGAACGGGTAGCCGGCGCAGCTGAAGCGGTAGTAGAGCCGGCGGCCGAAGCTGCGCGGGCCATGGCTCCACTGGTAGCTCATGTAGGCGCCGATGGCGATGTTGAACAGGTGGTGGTTGTCGCGCAGCCGGTCCTGGCTCCAGTTGTCCTCGATCTCGTGGTCATCGAGGATCATGTAGACCGGCGAGTGGCGCAGCAGGTGGCGCATGTTGGGGGCGCCGAAGGACTCGTGATAGCGCGACTGCATCTCCTCGAAGGTGTCGGCCCGGCCGATCGGCAGGTGGCGGTTGAGCTTGTCGGCGTAGATCTGATCGCCCATCAGCAGCGTGAAGCGCGCCGGCCGGCGCGCGCCCTGCCGCCGGAAGTGGCCGGCCATGGGCGCGAAGATGCGATCCGCCTCCTTGACCTTCCACAGCAGCCCCGGATAGCGGCAGGAGCCGATCAGGAAGTGGAGCTCGTCCGCCGGGCCCGCGGCGGGATCGGGGAAGGTCCGGAAGCGCGCCTCGCAGGCCGGGGCCTCGAGGTCGGCCAGCAGCGCCGCCATGCTGGCGACGGGCGGCAGGCGATCGGCCAGGTCGGCATCGTCCAACGACTCGGCGTCGGGCAGCGGATCGTCCACGGTGAGGGTCGCGACCCGCACCCGGTACTCGGTATCCGCTTCCAGCGGGAAGGGGCCGGGGCCGTCCCGGCCGCCGAGGCTGGTCTGCCGGCCGAGCACGAAGGTGCCGGTGCGGTCGAACTCGCGATGCAGGCGGAAGAAGTAGGCCCAGGGCTGGCCGGTGGCCGCGTCGTGCAGCGGCCGGCCGCGCTCGTCGACCACCGCCAGCAGCCCCAGGGTGCGCATCTCGGCGCCCAGCTGGACGCCCTCGTCCCGGGAGGCGTGCCCGCGGATCCAGATCCGGCAGCGATCATGGGCGGTATGCCCGACGATCGGTCCCAGGTGAGGTGCACGCAGTCCCGACATGACGGCTCTCCTTCGCTGGTATGGTGCCCGACTGATACCCCGGAATGACGGCGGCACCTGGTCAGCGTAGTCGCGCCACGCGTGGTCGGCTACAGTACGGGGCGCCCGCCATTCCCCCGCCGAGGATGCCCATGCCCCCTGCCGACGATATCGCCCTCTCCGTCAGCGAGCTCAACCGCCGCGCCCGCCAGGCGCTGGAGCAGGACGTCGGCGACGTCTGGGTGGAGGGCGAGCTGTCCGGGGTCTCGCGGCCGGCGTCGGGCCATGTCTACTTCACCCTCAAGGACGAGCGGGCCCAGCTGCGCTGCGCGCTGTTCCGCAATCGCGCGCGCTTCATCGCCGCGCCGATGCGCGACGGCGATCACGTCAAGGTGCGCGGCCGGGTGTCGCTGTTCGAGCCGCGCGGCGACTACCAGCTGATCGCCGAGGCGGTGCAGGCGGTGGGCGAAGGCGAGCTGCTGGCAGCCTTCGAGCGGCTCAAGGCCAAGCTCGACGCCGAGGGGGTGTTCGCCAACGCCCGGCCGCTGCCCTACCCGCCCCGCCATCTGCTGGTGCTGACCTCGCCCACCGGGGCGGCGATTCGTGACGTGCTGGCGGTGCTGGCGGCGCGCTGGCCGCTGGCCCAGGTGACGCTGATCCCGGTGCCGGTGCAGGGCCGCGAGGCGGCGCCGGCGATGATCGCGGCGCTGGGCCTGCTCAATCGCCAGGCGGCGCTGGATCCGGAGCGCGATGCCATCCTGATCACGCGCGGCGGGGGGAGCCTGGAGGACCTGTGGGCCTTCAACGACGAACACCTGGCCCGGGCGATCTTCCACTCCCGGCTGCCGGTGATGTCGGCGGTGGGCCATGAGGTAGATGTGACGCTGTCCGACTTCGCCGCCGACCGCCGCGCCCCCACGCCCTCGGCGGCGGCCGAGCAACTGGTGCCCGATCGTCGCGAGCTGCTGCAGCGCCTGCAGGCCCTGGAAAGCCGACTGCTGCGCGCCCAGCGCGCGCGGCTCGACACCGAGGCCCAGCGCCTCGATCACCTGCGTGCGCGGCTGCGCCATCCCGGCGAGGTGCTGGCCTTCCGGCGCCGCCAGCTCGAGCAGTTGGAGGGCCGGCTGCACCGGGCCATGCGCGCCCGGCTGGAGTCGGACCGTCGCCACGAGGGCGAGCTTCGCCGGCGCCTGGCGCTGCGGTCGCCAACGCACCAGCTCGAGCAGGCCGAACGCCGGCTGACGCTGGCCGGGCAGCGCCTGCGGCTGGCCATGCCGAGGGAGCTGGCCCGCCACCGCGAGCGCCTGGCCGCGGTGAGCCGCGAGCTGCAGGCGGTCAGCCCGTTGGCGGTGCTCGGCCGCGGCTACGCCATCCTCGAGAACGACGAGGGCCGAGTGATCCGCCATGCAGCGGATACCCGGCCCGGGGAGCGCCTGGCGGCGCGGCTCGGCGAGGGGCGGTTGGCCCTCGAGGTGTTACCGAACGAAGACGCCGCCGACTGACGGCGTCGCCTCGAAGCCCCCGCTATGAGGCCTCGCTGTGGGTTGCCCCCGGCTTGAAGGTCGAAGGCTCGAGCTCGTGGCGGGCCAGCAGCTTGTAGAAGTCGGTACGATTGCGCCCGGCGATGCGGGCCGCCTGGGTCACATTACCCTCGGTGATCTTGAGCACCTTGACCAGATAGCTGCGCTCGAAGCCGGCCCGGGCGTCGTTGAAGGTCGGCAGGGCGTTCTCCTCGGCGGCCAGCGCCTGGGCGACCAGCGCCTCGGGGATCATCGGCGCGCTGGTCAGCGCCACGCACTGCTCCACCACGTTGACCAGTTGACGCACGTTGCCGGGCCAGGCGCAGGAGGCCAGCAGGTTTAGGGCCTCGCGCGAGAAGCCCTTGACGAAGGGCTTGTGGCGCTCCGCGGCCTGGGCGACCAGGTACTTGGCCAGCAGCGGCACGTCCTCGGCACGCTCCTTGAGCGGCGGCAGCTTGAGGTTGACCACGTTGAGGCGATAGAAGAGGTCCTCGCGGAACTCACCGTCGTGCATGGCCTGGCCCAGGTCGCGGTGGGTGGCCGAGATCAGCCGCACGTCCACCGGGATCGAGGCGGTGGAGCCCAGCGGGCGGATCTGGCGCTCCTGCAGCGCGCGCAGCAGCTTGACCTGCAGCGGCAGCGGCATGTCGCCGATCTCGTCGAGGAACAGGGTACCGCCGTCGGCGGCCTGGAACAGGCCACGATGCTCGCTGATCGCGCCGGTGAAGGCGCCCTTGGCGTGCCCGAACAGCTCGCTTTCCAGCAGTTGCTCGGGCAGCGCACCGCAGTTGATGGCCACGAACGGCTTGTCGGCGCGGCGGCTGGCCTTGTGGATGGCCTCGGCCATCAGCTCCTTGCCCGACCCCGAGGGACCGGTGACCAGCACGCTGACGTCGGACGTGGCGACCATCCGCGCCTGCTCGAGGATGCGTTCCATCTCCGGGCTGCGCGTGATGATCGCCTCGCGCCAGCGATCGTCGCCGTCGCCGTTGCCGCCGGGACTGGTCTGGGACAGCGCCTCGTCGATGGTGGTGAACAGCTCCTCGCGATCCACCGGCTTGGTCAGGAAGCCGAACACGCCCTGACGGGTGGCGCTCACGGCATCGGGGATCGAGCCGTGGGCGGTGAGGATGATCACCGGCAGGCCCGGCAGGCGACGCTGGATCTCCTGGAACAGCGCCAGGCCATCCATCTCGTCCATGCGCATGTCGGAGAGCACCAGGTCGGGGTTGCCGGCATCCAGGTGCTTGAGGGCCGCGCGCCCGCTCTCTGCGGTGGTCACGCGATAACCCCGGCTTTCGAGACGCATGCCCAGCAGCTTGAGAAGGCTGGGATCATCGTCCACCAGCAGGATGTGGGCCCCGTGGTTCGGGGCCTGGGGGCTTGCGCTTGGCATCATGTCATGTCTCCCGCATTACTCGGTCTGCTGACGCGAGTTGATGTTGCGTTCGATGTCGGTAAGGGCATCCAGTTTCTCTTCCAGGGCGGCCTTCTCCTCGGCCAGCGCATCCTGGGCCTGCCGACTCTCGCTCAATCGCTGGTTCAGTCCGCGCCGGCCCTCGACCTCGTTGAGCCAGTAGCGCAGCAGCGGCTGCAGCCGCGCCGGGGCGGCGCTCAGGTCGGCCTTGAACAGCTCGGAGGCCTGGTCCCACTGGCGCTCGTCGCCCCAGGCCAGCACGACGGCCCTGGCCAGGCGTCGATCGGTGTCCTTGCCCTCCAGGCGCAGCAGCATGGCATCGCGCCATGCCCGGTCACCGCGCTGCGAGGCCAGTCCGAAGGCGACCCAGTCCTCGAACATGCAGGAGGGCTCGTCGAAATCGGGTATCTCAGAGAAGCAGGCCCCGACATCGGTCTCCTGAACCACGGGTTCCCGCGGCTCTTGTCCTGGCAGCTGCACCGGCAGCCACTGGCATCCGGTCAACCAGACCGGAACCAGGCACAGGAGCAGGGGGCGTGGGGTCATATCACTCGTTCCTTGCGTGGTGTTCCGCGATGGCGGAATCGGTGTCTTGATGTTCGTTGCCCGGTGCCGGGCGCGGCAGGGTCAGGCGAAAACACACCGCCAGCCGCGCATCATCCACCAGCGCCAGGCTGCCATGCTGCAGGCGAGCACAATCGGCGGCCACCGACAGCCCGATGCCCGAGCCCTTGAGCGCTCCCTTGCGGCGGATGCGTCCTTGATAGAAGGCCTCGAACAGCCGCGGCCGATCCTCTTCGGGAATCGGCTCGCCGCTGTTGGCGACTTCGAGCACCAGTCGGTCGTGCCGGGCATGGGCGCGGATCTCCAGTTGGCCGCCGTCTTCACCGTAGGCAATGGCGTTGGAGATCAGGTTATCGAGGATCCGTCCGGTCGCGGTGCGGTCGGCCTGCCAGACCAGCGGACCGTCGAAACAGGACAGCACCATGCCCTTCTGCTGCAGTGCCAGGCGGTGTTTGGCCAGCACTTCCTTGGCCACGGTGGCGAGGTCCAGGCGCTCGGTTTCCAGGCGCTGATTATGCTGCAGCAGGTTGTAGTCGAGCAGTTGCTCGATCAGTTGCTGCAGTTCGCTGCCGCTGGCATCGATCAGGTCGAGGATCTCACGCTGGTGGCCGGTCAACTCACCGGCCACGCCGTCCGCCAGCAGCGAGGAGCCCTCGCGGACGCTGGCCAGCGGGGTCTTGAGTTCATGGGACATGTGGCGCAGGAACTGCTGCTTCTGCTCCTCCAGCTCATCCAGCCGAGAGGCCAGCCAGTCGAGCCGCTCGTCGAGGCTGACCAGCTCCGCCGGCCCCTGGACCGGGGATACCCGGGCCTGCTGGCCGCCGCTGCCGATGCCGAGGATGCGGCGCTCGAGCTGGCGTACCGGGCGCACGATCAGGCGGGTGAACAGCAGCATCAGGATGAGACTGGCGGAAACCAGGGCCGCCGTCTGCCACCACAGCCGATGTTGCACCGTTTCTGCACGGGTGCGGATGACGTCCAGCCGATCGTCGATGCGCCGGTTGGTGGCGTGACGCATGGCCTCGGTATGCTCGGCGAAGGGCAGGAAGTCGGTGAGGCGATCCTGGAACGCCTCCATCGGCAGCCCGGGTAGCTCGGCGAGCCGGTCGAGCAGCCCGGCCAGCGCCTTGACGTCCGGATCGTCGGGCAACAGCTCGCGTTGCCGAGCCAGCAGGCGACGATATTCGGCCAGGCGCTCGTCGAAGATATCGAGCAGGCTGTCCTGTTCCACCACCGCATACTGGCGCGCCCCGCGCTCCATCTCCAGGGCCAGGGCGCCAAGGGTGCGGGCACGCCGCGTCTCCTCGACCGCCTCTCGGGCACTCTGGTCGGCGAGGCGCGAGAGTTCGGACAGCGCCTGTCCGGCCTGGAACATCAGCACGGCAAGGGGCAGCATCACCATTAGAAAAGCCAGCAACACCAGCTGCAAGAGCGAGCGGGGGCGCCAGCGTCGGGAAACGGCAGAAGTCATGGCCAGCGTTCGGTAGAGGAGTGAGTCGGCAATCACCATCGTCAATGCCCGAGGATACCAGAGTTCGGCCTGTGTCCCGCGCCGCGTCGCGGCCGAACAGGCAAAAAAAAGGCCGGCAGAGCCGGCCCAATACGCAGGGAACTGAAGGGGTGGGCAAAACATTCGGTCGTCGACCTGGCCCGGCGATCGAGTGTTTTTCCCTTGGGCCGACGGGCCCGCGAAGCCTGGGAAGAGGCCCGGTAACGCCAGGCGAGCTCTCTTCGCGGATGGCGAACCACCCCGCTTCGACTTTGGCGGCCCCGCCGGGGCGTGGCCGCGCGATTCATCTCCATCGGAGGAGAGGCATCCTTGCCAGGGCATCCTTGCCCTTTCGGTACACGTCCATGACGTCGTCGGTACCGTCTCATCGCAACCTAAAGTCACACATCGCTGGAGCAGACGTTGGTCGCCGCGAGGTCGGAGGCACAGGGCAGTGTTGTCGCGAGCCTCTCGGCGACCGGAAGCAATTCGAGCCGTTTGAATCGCTTCCGTTTGCTCACCCTATCTATTGCCAGTTGCGTGCCATCTTCAAGCCATTCCATTTAAAATCAACAACTTGAGGAATGCTTGATATTGGCATGACTGGTGAAGGGCGCTGAAACCGTTCTCGTCGAGGCGATTTTCGTCGCTGAATGGCGACGTCATTCAGCGAGGTATAGAAAAAACGTTTAAAAACAGAAGATTGATGTGTTGCCATCAGGAGACATCCAAGCCCCTGGGTGGCGTCGGGCAGCGACAGCGCTCAGCCGAGCGCCTTGACGAGGACCTTGGACTGGCGGGCGTGATTGTAGGTGTCACGGCGCAGCGGCGGCAGTTCGTCGATGGCGGCAAGACGGAAGCCGTGCTCGAAGAACCAGTGGGCAGTATGGGTGGTCAGCGCGAACAGCGCCTCGAGCCCGAGGGCCCTGGCGCGCCGTTCCACTTCGCCGAGCAGCAGGTCGCCGCGGGCGCCACCCCGGTAGTCGCCATGCACGGCCACGCAGGCCAGCTCGCCCATGCGTGCCTCGCCGAAGGTATGCAGGGCGGCACAGCCGATCACCATGCCGTCGCGCTCGATGACCACGTAGTCGTCGACCTCGTACTCCAGCCGCTCCCGGGAGCGCGGTACCAGCATGCCGCGGCGCTCCAGCGGCTCGAGCAGCTCCAGCAGGCCGCCGATATCATCGATCTCGGCGCGGCGCAGCTGCTCGTAGCGATGCTGGGTGATCATGGTGCCAACGCCGTCGCGGGTGAACAGCTCGCCGAGCAGGGCGTCATGGTCCTGCCAGGACAGCAGGTGGGTGCGAGCCACCCCGTGGCGAGCGGCGGCACAGGCGGCGCCCAGGTGGCGAGCCAGTTCGCTGCCGGCACAGGCGGCGGCCAGGTGCGGCTCGGCCTCGACCGGCGCCAGCTGCCGGCACAGGCGACCCGCCTCGTCGAACAGCCCGCAGGCCTCGCCAAGCAGGATCAGCTTGTCGGCGCCAAGCGCCGTCGCGGTATGGCGAGCCACCTCGGCGGCGTCCAGATCGAACACCTCGCCGGTACTGGAGTACCCCAGCGGCGGAAGCAGCACCAGCGAGCCCTGATCCAGCAGGCCACGCATGGCACCGTCACGAACGCGACGCACCTCGCCGCTACGGTGGAAATCGATGCCGTCCCGCACCCCCAACGGCTTGGCCATCACCAGATTGCCGGAAACCGCCGTCATCTCCACGCCGTGCAGCGGGGTATTGGGCAGCCCCAGCGACAGCCGCGCCTCCAGCCACAGGCGCTGTTCGGCGGCCACCCGCTCGACCCGGGCCATGATCGCTTCGTCGGCCACCCAGCGCCCATGGTGGCGACGCGGCACGATGCCGTCCTCGGCCAGCACCCGCTGCACCTGGGGACGAATGCCCAGCACCACCACCAGGCGCACGCCCAGGGTATGCAACAGCGCCAGGTCCTGAATGAGCTGCTCGCCTCGACCCTCCGCCACGGCCTCGCCCTCGATGAGGATGACGAACGTGCATCCTCGGTGCGCATTGATATACGGCGAGGAGTTGCGAAACCAGTCGACGAAGGGAAAACGAGTGTCCAAGGCCGCGCTCCGGCAGCAGGTGAAGGGAAGGGATGAGTGTCGACTATATCAGACACGCGAAAACGGCGGCACCTTAGCGGTGCCGCCGTTTCGGGCTTCGGGCTTCGGGCTTCGGGCTTCGGGCTTCGGGCTTCGGGCTTCGGGCTTCGGGCTTCGGGCTTCGGGCTTCGGGCTTCGGGCTTCGGGCTGGATGATAAGCCTTCGTGATGCCGCGCAAGATCTCCCGATTCAGAGCCTGTTGCCCGTGGCCCGTGGCCCGTGGCCCGTGGCCCGTGGCCCGTGGCCGAACTTAGCCGAACATGCCCTTGAACATGAAGAAGAACACGATCGCCAGGGCGGCACCGGCCGGCAGCGTGATCAGCCACGACATCACGATGGTGCCGATCACCCGCAGGTTGAGCGCTGCCATGCCTCGCGCGAGACCGACGCCGAGCACGGCGCCGACCAGCGTGTGAGTGGTGGAGATCGGCAGCCCGGTACCCGAGGCCAGTACCACGGTGGTGGCGGCGGCCAGGGTAGCGGCGAAGCCGCGGCTCGGGGTCAGCTCGGTGATGCCGGTGCCCACCGTGGCGATGACCTTGTGACCGTAGGTCACCAGGCCGACGACGATACCACCACCGCCGAGTACCAGTACCCACCAGGGCACCAGCGAACCGCTACCGATGTCGCCGCTGCTGTATACCACGCTGATCACCGCGGCCAGCGGGCCGACGGCGTTGGCCACGTCGTTGGAGCCGTGGGCGAAGGCCATGGCACAGGCGGTGAACAGCATCAGCACGCCGAACACCCGCTCCACGCCGCCGAAACCGAAGGCATCGTCCTGGCGCTTCTCGGCCCCCACGCGGCGCTCCAGCAAGCCACCGAGCAGCATCACGCCCAGCCCGATCAGAATCGCGTAGAGCAGGCTCTCGCCGAAGCTCAGGTCGAGACCGACATGCTTCAGGCCCTTGGTCAGGGTGACCATGGCAACGATGAAACCGACCAGGAAGACGTACATCGGCACGTAGCGCTTGGCGGCGGAGAAGGGGTCGCGATTCTCGAAGATCAGCAGCTGCACCGACTTGAACAGCATGAAGGCGATGGTCCCGGACATCAGCGGCGACACCACCCAGCTGGCGGCGATCTGCCCCACCTTGCCCCAGCCCACGGCCTCGAGACCCAGCCCGGCCATGGCGAAGCCGACGATGGCGCCCACGATCGAGTGAGTGGTGGACACCGGCCAGCCCCGCATGGAGGCGATCAGCAGCCAGGTCGCCGCGGCCAGCAGCGAGGCCAGCATGCCGTAGACCAGAAACTGCGGATCGTTCTCGAGCAGCGCCGGGTCGATGATGCCCTTGCGGATGGTCTCGGTGACCTGCCCCCCGGCCAGCCAGGCGCCAAGGAATTCGAAGATCACGGCGATGATGATCGCCTGCTTGATGGTGATGGCCTTGGAACCTACGGAGGTCCCCATGGCATTGGCGACATCGTTGGCACCCACGCCCCAGGCCATGAAGAAACCGAAGGCACAGGCGAGGATGATGAAGATGTCACCGTGTTGCGCGATGATCGACATAGGACGACGTCCCTTTCAGCGGTCAGAAGGTGGCGGTTTTGTGGCGCGGGAAGGCCCGGTCAGTTGGCCGTCATGATCTGAAGGCGGCTGCCGACACGCTCGGCGCGATCGGAGAGCTCACCGACCCAGTCGATGATCTTGTAGAGGAACATCACCTCCACCGGCGGCAAGCGGTCTTCCAGCTCGAAGAGCTGACGGCGGATGGCAATCTGCTGCTTGTCGGCCTGTTGCTCGTAGACATGCAGCTCGCGAATCATCTTCTGCATCACGTCGGAGACGTTGCGGCCGAAGCCCGATTCGAGCAGGTCCTTGAGTTCCTCGAGAGCCTGTCGGGCCTGGCCGACGCAGGCCACCGACGTGCGCATGTACTCGCGCATCGGTTGGGCGATCTCGTCGGGAACCCGCATCTTGCGACCCAGCATGATGCCGGTAATGTCACGCGCCTTGTTGGCGATCTTGTCCTGGACGCTGATCAGGTCCAGCAGATCGGAGCGCGACACCGGCAGGAACATGGTGTTGGGGAGGTTGAGACGCAGCTCGGTCTTTAGCTCGTCGGCCTCATGCTCTAGCCGGGTGATGGTCTCGCGGTGCTCTGCGGCCATCTGCCAGTCGTCCTCGAGAGTCGCCTCGAAGAACGGCAGCAGCGCCTCGGCGCAGTCATGAACCTTGACGATATGAGCCAGCAGGGGCTGGAATGGCGAGCGACCGAACATCGCCGAGAAGGGATTGGATGTCACCATGGGGCATCTAGGCACTTGGAAATGGCGGCGTCAGTATAGAGACTGCCCGCGCCGTCGTCATGAGAAAATCATCTAATCTTCACGAACATCCGATAAGGCGACCGCTTCATGGCAAACGAGATCGAACTCAAGCTGGCCCTGGGCCCCACCGGCGCCGAGGCCCTGCGCCACCATCCCCGGCTCGCCGGCCTGACGCCTCGCACCACTCGCCTGGGCAACACCTACTTCGATACGCCAGACGGCCGCCTGGAAGCCGCTCGCATGGCACTGCGGCTGCGTCATGACGACACCCGCCTGGTGCAGACGCTGAAGACCAGCGGCCAGGGCGGCGGCGGGCTGTCCAGCCGCGGCGAATGGGAGTGGGAAGTCATGGGACCGGGGCTCGACCTGGGTCGACTGATCGACCTGCCGCCGATCGCCGCGCTCGGCGAAGGGGTGCTGGGCCGGCTGACGCCTCGCTTCGCCACCGACTTCGCACGCGAGATCTGGTGGCTGGAAGACGACGTCGCCACCATCGAGGTGGCGCTGGATCTCGGCGAGATCCGCGCCGACGCCCAGGATGCTCCCATTCGCGAGCTCGAACTCGAACTCAAGGCCGGCGCTCCCGACGCCCTGCTCGACCTCGCCGAATCCCTGGCCGAGCGGGTACCGCTGCGCCCGTCCGACACCAGCAAGGCCGCCCGCGGCGCCGCCCTGCTCGCCGGACGCTGGACGCTCCCCGAGGGCGGTACCGCCGCTGCCTGGCTACACCGCGCCGTGGTGGCGCTGGACGCCCTGGCCGACACCGGCGACGTTGCCTGGCGCGAAGCGGCCAGCGACGCCTTCCTGCGGCTCGCCGACGGCGAATCGGACGTGGCCGAGGATGCCCGCCACCTGGCCAAGGCCGTGCGCGACGACTACCAGGCGGGCACGGATACCGGACGGAGGATGCTGGCCCTGGCGCGCCGGCTGCCGGGCTCCGTGGCCCTGGGCTGAGGGATCGAGGAGCCATCGTGAAACACGACCGTTTCAAGCCTGCCGCCGGTACCCTGAGAACCCGCGTCTTCCAGGTCATCTTCGAATCCGATACCCCGCTGGCCAAGGGCTTCGACATCGTGCTGATCGGGATCATCCTGACCAGCGTGCTGGTGGTGATGCTGGAGAGCGTTCCCGCCCTGCGCGACGCCTACGGCCCCTGGTTCCGCCGGCTCGAGTGGGGCTTCACGCTACTGTTCACCGCCGAGCTTTTGGTCCGGCTCTATTGCCTGGAGCGGCCCTGGCAATACCTGCGGAGCTTCTACGGCATCATCGACGTGGTCGCCATCCTGCCCACCTGGCTGGCGCTGGTGCTGCCGGGCGCCCAATCGCTGGTCGTAGTGCGCCTGCTGCGCACGCTGCGGGTGTTCAGGGTGCTGCGGCTGATGGAGTTCGTCGGCGAGGGGCGCCTGCTGATCGACGCCCTGAAGCGCAGCGGGCGGCAGATCTTCCTGTTCCTGTTCACCGTCTGCATGCTGATCACCATCTTCGCCTCGCTGGTCTACCTGATCGAGCCCGCCGAGGCCGGCTTCACCAGCATTCCCGCGTCGATCTACTGGGCGGCGGTGACCCTGACCACGGTGGGCTACGGCGACATCGCCCCGGTGACGCCGCTCGGCCAGAGCATCTCGGTGATGGTGATGCTGATCGGCTATTCGATCATCGCCGTGCCCACCGGCGTGTTCTCGGCCGAGGTGATCCGCTCGATCCGGGCCGACCGCTACTCCGAAGAAGCCTGCCCCGGGTGCGGACACGATCATCACGAGAAACGCGCCCGCTATTGCCTGCGCTGTGGCACCTGGCTCGACGAGACCACGCCCGATCCCCGCACCCTGGATGAAAAAACGCCCCGGGAATGATCCCGGGGCGCCTCCTCGTGCGATGTCGCGGGCGCGAACTCACTCGACCTCGAGCGGTGCGTCCCAGCCCTCCAGCTCGGCCTCGCTCCAGTCGCCGTAGCCGGCGTTGGGGAACACGATCCAGTCCTGGCCGAAACGCTCGGCGTTCTCGTCGACGAGCTCATGCTGACCGGCCAGATCGGCATCGGCGAACTCTCCGGCGAAATCGTGCAGGGAGTCGCCAAGCTGCATCACCAGGGTGTGGTCCTCGACCACCGCGGCACGACGCTCCGACTTGGGCGGCCCCAACAGCATGACGCTGTCCTCGGAGACCTGGGGCAGGTCCAGCGCCTCCAGGGTGGCGATGGTATCGGCCTCGTTCTCCTGATAGCGATCGGAGACGTAGTAGATGGCCACGCCGTGCTCGTCGGCATAGTCCAGGAAGGCCTTGGCGCCCGGAATCAGGCTCGGCTCGCCCTCACGCTCCCAATGCTTCCAGGTATCCCAGGTGGTGTAGTCATGGCACTCGCTCATGTCGCGGGCCAGCAGGGCGCTGTTATCCAGCACCGTCTCGTCGAGGTCGGTGATGATCGCCGGGGCGGCGTCTTCGCCCAGCGCCTCTAGCCGGTCCTCGAGGCGATAGCGTGCCAGGGCGAAGCCCTGACGCTGCAGGGCGGCGACCTCGGCGGACTGCTGCTGGTAGCGCAGGCCCATCGCATAGGCGGCCTGGGCGCAGATCATGGAATCGTCATCGGCAACGGCCGGGGCGGCCATCGGCAGCGCCATCAGACCGGCCACGGCGGCGACGCCAGCAAGGCGGTAATCCGTCATCGGCATGGAGTTCTCCTTGTGTGAGTGCTCTCGGGCGCGGCGACACTGGCCGCCACTCGATTACACCTTGTTATCGAAGAAAGACGATTGGATCATATTTTATTTTTATTGGTCATTCAAATAATGACCGAGAAGAGCGACTGCCTACTGCCCTGTATCGTCGCTGCGAAAAAAAACCGGCTCGACCAGAAGGTCGAGCCGGCGGAGAAGTGCCGTAAACGGTGCGGAATCAGCTTTCGAAGGGAGCCAGATCGCCGCGGCCTTCGCGGACTACCTTGGGCGGCAGCTCACGCAGGTCCACCACGCTGGTCGGCTCCAGGTGGCAGGCGCCGCCGTCGATGACCAGCGCCAGGTGGGCACCGAAGCGATCGCGAATTTCCTCGGCATCGGTCATCGGCAGTTCCTCGCCGTCGGGAATCAGGGTCACGCTCATCAGCGGCTCGCCCAGGGCATCGAGCAACGCCCGAGTGATCTGGTGATCGGGCACCCGTACACCGATCGAACGCCGCTTGGGGTGCAGCAGCAGGCGCGGCACCTCGGTGGTGGCCTGGAGAATGAAGGTGTAGGGCCCAGGGGTATGGGCCTTGAGCAGCCGGAACACGGCGTTGTCGACCTTGGCGTAGGTGCCGATCTCGGAGAGATCGGAGCACACCAGGGTGAAGTTGTGCTTGTCGTCCAGATCACGCAGCCACTTGATGCGTTCGACCGCCTTCTTGTCGCCCAGGTGACAGCCCAGGGCATAGCCGGAGTCGGTGGGATAGGCGATCACGCCGCCATCGCGAATGATCTGCACCGCCTGGTCGATGAGGCGCTTCTGGGGATTGTCCGGGTGAATCTGGAAGAACTGGCTCATGGGCACTCCCTGTTCTCTTGGGTCGAAGACGCGGCTCAGGCCGCCGGGGCCAGGCCTACCCACCCCGCCAGCCGCGGATGGGTCCACACCGGGGCCACCGCGGTGCGGGGCACCGGGCTCATGCTGCCCGGCGCCAGATGGCCGCCGGGAAAATGGAAGTCGCTGCCCAGCGAGGCCCGAAGCTCACGCTCCTGGAGCTGGCGGGCCAGGTCGCGGGTGGCATCGGGGTTCTGGAATCCGCTGATCAGCTCGACGGCCCTGCCGCCGGCCTCGCGGAAGTCGTCCAGCAGCAGCCCGCGCTTGCGGCGCGTCAGCTTGTGGCGCAGGGGGTGCGCCAGCACCGCCACGCCGCCGGCGTCGAGGATCCAGCCCACCGCCTCGCGAAGATAGGGCCAATGGGCCTTGACGTCACCGGCCTTGCCGTTACCCAGATGCTTGGCGAAGGCCGTGGCCATGTCGGGTACCAGGCCCGCCGCGACCAGCGCCTTGGCGAAATCGGGGCGGCCCAGCGGGCGATCGGAGCCGGCCTGCTCGCGAGCCCGGGCCAGGGCGTCGTCGAGGCCGATCTTCTCCAGACGCGCGGCAATGGTCACCGAACGCCGCTCACGGGCCTCGGCCTGGCCGATGAGCCCTTCGGCCAGGGTGCCCCGGACACCCTCGGGCAACAATCCCACCACGTGCAGGTTGACCCCGCGCCACTGGGTGGAGAGTTCCGTGGCCGGCAGCACCCTCACCCCCGCAGCCTCTCCGGCCTGACAGGCCTCGGCCACGCCGTCCACGGTATCGTGGTCGGTCAGGGCGATATGGGTCAGACCCCGTTCAGCGCACAGCGCCACCAGATCGGTCGGCGACAGGGCGCCATCCGAGGCGGTGGAATGCATGTGCAGATCGATGGTGAGGGCATCTTGACCCTCGAAGCGCACGGGAAGTGCTGGCATTGGCATGACGTAGGCAGGTGACTTTGTCAGAATAGCGACCATGGTGCTCGCCCGACCCACCCCGGTCAACCGAGCCACTCGCTCCCTGGCGCGAAACGCCGCCGCGCGGCCAGCATCGAGGCCGGGCGAATCGCGGCACGACACCGGCATATTCCCGCCTCTGCGCCCGTGTGGCACGGGCGACGATCCAGGAGGTCAGGACGCCGCTTTGGATTGATACGTTAATAGCCGAGGACATCCCGAGATGCTCTACGCCATCATCAGTGAAGATGTGCACGACAGCCTGGAACGGCGCCTGGCCGCCCGTCCCGATCACCTGGCCCGCCTCGAGCAGCTGCGCGATGAAGGTCGCCTGGTGCTGGCCGGCCCCCATCCGGCCATCGACAGCGAGGATCCCGGCGAGGCAGGCTTCAGCGGCAGCCTGGTGGTCGCCGAGTTCGAGGACCTGGAGAGCGCCCAGGCCTGGGCGGACGCCGATCCCTATATCATCGCCGGCGTCTACGCCAAGGTGACGGTGAAGCCTTTCAAGAAGGCGCTCCCCTAAGCGCCTGCCGGCCGCAAGCGGCAGGATCGGCTCGCGCGTCGGGCTCGAGCCGTTTTCATAGGGGGTGATGCCGTGACACCCCTGACTGAAGCGTGGGGACGGTCTGCCGAGCCCCTCTGCGAATGCCTCGGGGCATGAGCGCATCGTCCCACGGCGCCGACTTGTCCCCAGAGATGACTTATCAACACGTCGATTTCCCACAGCTTCTGTGGATAACATTGTTGAAACGCCGCGGACCCATTGCGCCAGCCCAGTGGCGAAGGCGCCGCGGCGAGATCGATCAATCCTTGACCAGTTGCCCCTCCCGGAGCCGACCTTGACCGCCGCCCCCGATGACCTGCCGCCGCTGGCCGGCCTGGAACACGCCCGCCTCGACTGGCGCCAGGATGCCAACGGCGAGACCGCTCCGCACTCAAGCGCCTTCGACGACGTCTACTTTTCGCGCCATGACGGCCGCGCCGAGACCGAGCACGTGTTCCTGGCCGCCAATCGCCTGCCCGAACGCTTCGCCCACTGGCGTGCCACTCGCCCCTTCGTGGTCGGCGAAACCGGCTTCGGCACCGGGCTCAACATGCTATGCGCCTGGGCATGCTTCGATGCCCACGCCCCGGCCGAGGCCCGACTGCACCTGGTATCCACCGAGAAGTTTCCGCTCGAGCGCGACGACCTGGCACGGGCGCTCGCTGCCTGGCCGGATCTCGCCGAACGCGCCGCGGCGCTGGTCGCGCAGTGGCCGGAGCCGGTGGCCGGCGTGCATCGCCTGTGGCTCGACCAGCGCGTGACCCTGGACCTGCACTTCGGCGACACCACCGAGCGCCTCCGGCTTCTCGACGGGGCCGTGGATGCCTGGTTCCTGGACGGCTTCGCCCCCTCCAGGAATCCCGAGATGTGGCACCCCGAGCTGTTCGCCGCCATGGCCGCGCGTTCGCGACCGGGCGCCACCTTCGCCACCTTCACCTGCGCCGGGGTGGTCAAGCGCGGCCTCAAGGCCGCCGGCTTCGCCTGGCGCAAGGTGCCCGGCTTCGGCCGCAAGCGCGAGATGCTGGCCGGCGAGATCGAGACGCCGCCGGAAGACGAACGCCGCCGGACGACGCCCTGGTTCACGCCCCCGGCGCCGCAGCCGGCACGCCGCGTCGCGGTGATCGGCGCCGGGCTCGCCGGCACGACCGTGGCCGCCGCCCTGGCGCGTCGCGGCGTGGCGGTGACACTGATCGACCGCGAGGGCCCCGGCGCAGGCGCCTCCGGCAATGCCCAGGGCGCGCTCTACGTGAAGCTCGCCGCCGACACCAACCGGCAGAGCCGCACCTACCTGGCCGGGCTGCTGCATGCCCGACGCTGGCTCGAGGCGTTGGACCCCGAGCACACGCTGTGGTCGCCCGGCGGGGTGCTGCAGCTCGCTCCCACCGAGCGCGAGACGCGCCGCCAGGCCCGCTTTCTCGCCAACCATCCGCTGCCGGAGAGCGTGGTGCGCGCGGTCGACGCCGACGAGGCCGGCCGGCTCGCCGGGCTCGATCTGCCCCACGACGGACTCGGCCTGTCCCACGACGGACTCGGCCTGTCCCACGAAGGGCTCGGCTTATCCTACGGCGGGCTCTACTACCCGCTGGCCGGCTGGGTGCGTCCGGACGCCCTTTGCCGCCGTCTGGCGGCGAGCGACGGAGTGAGCGTTTACCGGGGTGAGGTCCGCGAGATCTCGCCCATTGCGGGTGAAGACGGAGCCGGCGGCTGGCGGCTGGCGCTGGCCGGCGGCGACAGCGCCGCCCTCGCGGTCGACACTCTCGAGATCGACCAAGTGGTGATCGCCGCAGCCACTGCCTCCAACGGCTTCGCCCAGACCGCCGCCCTGCCCCTGCAGCCGGTGCGCGGCCAGATCTCGCGGCTCACGCTGCCGAGCGGCGCTCCCGCGCCGACGCGGGTCATCTGCGCCGGCGGCTACGCCATGCCGCCGCTGGACGGCAGCTTGACCTTCGGCGCCAGCTTCGCCCCCAACGACGCCGATGCGGCGACCCGCGAGGCGGATCATGCCGCCAATCTCGAGGAGCTCGAGCGTACCCTGCCCGGCTATCCCGCCGCGCTGGCGGCGGCCGACGCCGATCTCTCGCCGGCGGCGCTGGACGGCCGCGCCGCGGTGCGCGCCGCCAGCCCCGACAAGTCGCCCTACGCCGGCCCGGTGCCCGACGCCGAAGCCTGGCGCCACGACTATGCCGCCATGGCCAAGGACGCCACCCGCGCGCCGGAACGGCCCGGGCGCCATCATCCGGGGCTGTGGATCAGCGCCGCCCACGGCTCACGCGGTCTTTCCAGCGCGCCGCTGTGCGCCGAGCTGATCGCCTCGCGTATCTGCGACGAGCCGCTGCCACTCGAGGCACCGCTGGCCGATCACCTGCATCCCGGGCGGCGCGTCATCCGCGATCTGATTCGTGGACATTAGACAGACCCTCGCTGACTTGATCTGGCGCCGGGCCCATATGACGGCTTGCTGATAGGCTGTCAACAAGGGAGCCGGCGGGGAGACCGGGGATGCGAGGCAGGCCATGGCGGGAAAGGCAGCGGTGCCAGCGAGCCGGCGGGCTTGCCCTGCTGCTGATGCTTCCCCTGCTCGGCGGCTGCGGCGACACGCCCGCCGGCCTGCCGGGCAGCCTGGAGTGGGACCGCCTGGCGCTGCCCGCCGAGGCCTCCGAGCCGGTGCGCCGCTGGGCCGTCGACGAAGGGCAGCGCGTAGCGGCGGATCAGGTTCTGCTGGAGCTCGACGGCCGGCGGCTCGAGGCACAGCTGGCCGCCGCCGAAAGCGAGCTCGCCGAGGCCGAGGCCAGCCTTGCCGAGCTGCGCCATGGCCCACGCGCCGAAACACTGGCCGCGGCCAGCGCCGAACTGGCGCGGGCACGGGCCGAGGCCGGGCTGGCCGAGCTCTCCTTCCGACGCCAGCAGGCGCTGTTCGAGCGGCGCGCGGTGTCCGAGGACGCCCTGGATGCCGCGCGGGCCGAGCGCGACCGGCGCCGCGCCGAGTCGGCAGAAGCCGAGGCGCGGCTGGCGGAGTTCGAGGCCGGCACCCGCCGGGAGCGCCTCGATCAGGCCGAGGCGGCGGCGGCCAGGGCCCGTCACCGCGTCGAGTCTCTGGCCGTGGATCGCGAGCGCCTGGTGGTGCGCGCGCCGCGCCCCGGCCGGGTCGACGCCCTGCCCTTCCTGCCCGGCGATCAGCCCCCCGCCGGTGCGACCCTGGTCAGCCTGCTGGTCGGCGAGGCGCCCTACGCACGCTTCTTCGTCCCCGCCGGGCAACGCGCCAACCTGGCCGTCGGCGATGCCCTGATCGTGCACGTCGAAGGCCTCGCCGAGCCCTTCGAGGCCACCCTGGAGCACATCCGCCGCGAGCCGGCCTTCACGCCCTTCTATGCGCTGAGCGGCGAGGACGCCAGCCGCCTGGTGTATCGCGCCGAAGCACGGCTCTCGGGCGAACGGGCCGGCACCCTGCCGGCCGGGCTACCGGTGCGCGTGGAGATCGTCGATGAACGCGACCGCTGAGTCGACGGTGATCCGCACCCGAGGGCTGAGCAAGCGCTTCGGCGAGACGCTCGCGGTCGAGGCCCTCGACCTGGCCGTGGCCCGCGGTGAGGTCTACGGCTTTCTCGGCCCCAACGGCTCGGGAAAATCGACCACCCTGCGCATGCTGTGCGGCCTGCTGCGCCCAAGCGCCGGCGACATCGAAGTGCTCGGCCACCGCCTGCCCGAAGAGGCCGAAGCGCTCAAGCGGCGGCTGGGCTACATGACCCAGAGCTTCTCGCTGTATCGCGACCTGAGCGTCGCCGAGAACCTGGCCTTCCTGGCCGCGGTGCACGAGCTGCCACGGCGCGAGGCCCGCAAGCGCCGCGAGGAACTGCTGGCGCGCTACCGGCTGGAGCGATTCCGCGACCGCCTGGCGGGCACCCTGAGCGGCGGCGAGCGCCAGCGCCTGGCGCTCGCCGGGGCCGTGCTGCATCGCCCCGACCTGCTGCTGCTGGACGAGCCCACCAGCGCCGTGGACCCGCAGTCGCGGCGCGATTTCTGGGAATCGCTCTTCGAGCTCGCCGATGCCGGCACCAGCGTGCTGGTCTCCACCCACTACATGGACGAGGCGGAACGCTGCACCCGGCTGGCGATCCTCGACCGCGGCCGGCTGGTCGCCGACGACACCCCAAGGGCGCTGATGGCGGCGCTGCCAGGCCGGCCGCTGCGCGTCGAGGTCGAACGTCCGCGGGCGGCCCGTCGCCTGCTGGAATCGGCCCCCGGCGTGCGCGAGGTCGCCCAGATCGGCGCCGCGCTGCGCCTGCTGGTGGACGAACGCGCCACGCCGGAGGCGATCGCCGAACGCCTGAAGGAAGCCGGCGTCGAGGCCCGGGTCACCCCGGAGACGGCGACTCTCGAGGACGTCTTCGTGGCCGCCACCCGCCGCCAGCGGGAGCCCGCATCATGAAGGCGCAACGCCTGCTGGCCATCGTGCTCAAGGAACTGCGCCAGCTGCGCCGCGACCGGCTGACCTTCGCCATGATCGTCGGCATCCCGGTGATGCAGCTGGTGCTGTTCGGCTACGCCATCAACCTGGACGTGCGCCACCTGCAGGCGGTCGTCGTCGACGAGGCCGATACGGCACGCTCGCGGGAGCTGGTCGCCCAGCTCGAAGCCACCCAGGTGATCGACGTGGCCGCGCGGGCGGCCTCACCCGGCGAGGTGGAGACGCTGCTGCGCCGCGGCGAGGTGGACGTGGGGCTGGTGCTGCCCAACGACCTCGAGACGCGGCTCGAGCGCGGCGACCGCCCGGCCGTCCAACTGATCGTCGATGGCGCCGATCCGGCCGTGCAGGCCGCGGCCCGCCAGCTGGTTCGCTTTCCGGTGCCGGACGCCGCAGGCTGGACGGCGCGGGTCGAGCCCATCGAGACGGTAAACTTCTACAACCCCGAGCGACGTGCGCCGATCAATACCGTGCCGGGGCTGATCGGCGTGATCCTGACCATGACGCTGGTGCTGTTCACCGCCATCGCCCTGGTCCGCGAGCGCGAGAACGGCAACCTGGAGATGCTGATCGCCACGCCGGTGACGCCCTGGGAGCTGACGCTCGGCAAGGTACTGCCGTTCGTCGGCATCGGCCTGGTGCAGGTGACGGTGGTGCTGGGGCTCGGCCGTGGGCTGTTCGACGTGCCGGTGCGCGGCTCGCTGCTCGACCTCTACCTGGCCTCGCTGCTGTTCATCCTTGCCAGCCTGTCGCTGGGCATCTTCCTCTCGACCCTGGCACGCAGCCAGTTCCAGGCCATGCAGATGGCGATCTTCACCTTCCTGCCGCAGATCCTGCTCTCGGGCTTCATGTTTCCCTTCGCCGGCATGCCGCTGGCGGCCCGCTGGTTCGCCGAGCTGCTGCCGCTGACCCACTTCCTGCGCCTGGTGCGCGGCATCATGCTGCGCGACGCGGCGCTGCTCGAGCTATGGCCGGCGCTGGCCGCCCTGGCGGTGTTCACCGCCATCCTGCTGGTGATGGCGGTGGGGCGCATGCACAAGCGACTGGATTAGGCGCGACATGGGAGACGAGCGCCGAGGGCAAGTCGTAGCGAGGGTTCTTTATTCACACATCAGGCCGAGAGCCGCCGCAGCAGGAACACCAGCGGCACGCTGACCAGGTAGATCATGCCCATCCACAGGAAGATGTCGTTGAAGGCCAGCACCTGGGCCTGTTGCATGACCCGCTGCACCAGCATGCCGATCGCCGCCTGGTGGGCGTCGGGCACCGAACCGGCGAGCATCGCCTCGTACTTGGCGATCTCGGTGCCCACCACCTCGCGGCCGGCGTCGATCGCCGGGATCAGCTGATTCCAGTGGAAGTCCTCGCGCACATCGCGCACCGTGTCGAGCAGCGCCAGGCCCATGGCGCCGCCGAGGTTGCGCATCACGTTGAACAGCCCGCTGGCGTTGCCCACCTCGTTGGCCGGCAGGGTGCCGAGCGCGATTCGCGAGGCCGGGATGATGCACATGATCAGCCCCATGCCGCGTACGATCTGCGGCAGGCAGAACTGCCAGAATCCCGACTCCACGGTGAGGTTGGCGTTCATCATGGTGCCGATGCCGACCAGTAAAAGGCCGAAGAACAGCAGCACCCGCAGGTCGAGGCGGTTGGACAGCTGGCCGACCAGCGGTGCGCAGCAGAACATGGTCAGCCCGGTGACGAACATCACCTGGCCGATCTGCAGGCTCGAATAGCCGCGCACGTAGCCGAAGAACAGCGGCATCAGGTAGACCAGCCCGTAGAGGGCGATGCCGATGATGAAGCCCATGCCGGCACCGATCGCGAAGTTGCGGTTGGCGAAGGCGTGCAGGTCGACGATCGGATGGTCATGGCGCAGCGTGCGGGCGAAGAACCAGATGCCGGCCAGCACGCAGACGAGGGTGGTGATCAGGATGAGATCGCTGGCGAACCAGTCGTCGCCGGGGCCTTCCTCGAGCACGAACTCCAGCGAGCCCAGGAACACCGCGATCAGCCCCAGGCCGATCAGGTCCAGTCGCTTGGCCAGGCCGTGATCGGCCTTGTCGATGTCGAGGAAGGTCCAGGCCGCCCAGCACACCAGCACGCCGGGGATCACGTTGGCCAGGAACAGCCAGTGCCAGCTCAGCGACTCGGTGACGAAGCCGCCAACCGTGGGCCCGACCGACGGCGCCATGGTCACCACCATGCCGATCACCGCCTGCACGCTGCCCATCACCCGGCGCGGGAAGATCGAGAAGCTCACCGCCTGGGTGATCGGAATCATCGCCCCGCCGGCGAAGCCCTGGATGGCGCGCAGCACGATCAGCTGCTCGATGGAGCCGGCCAGCGCGCAGCCCAGGCTCGCCAGGGTGAAGCCGGCGCAGGAGAGCGTGAAGGCGACCCGGGTCGAGAGGATGCGCATCAGCAGGCCCGACAGCGGAATCATCACGATCTCGGCGATCAGGTACGACGTCTGCACCCAGGAGATCTGGTCCTCGCTGGCCGAGAGGCCCGACTGGATCTCGTTGAGCGAGCTGGCGACGATCTGGATGTCGAGAATCGCCATGAACATGCCGAACACCGCGGCGATGAAGCCGATCCGCTGCGGCCAGGGCGGCATGTCATCGGGCCGGGCGCCGGCAGCGGCCGCGGTCGCGTCGCTCACGAGCCGCTCCCGGCCTCGGCCACCTCGCTGGCATCGGCGACCCGCTGCTCGCGCTCATGCTCGGGATCGAGGTCACGAGTATCGACCTCGGGCACCGCAGAGAGCCCGGCGCGCAGGCGCCCCAGCGCCTCTTCGGGGCCGGTGACACGGATCTTCACCGGCACCCGCTGGACGATCTTGTTGAAGTTGCCCGTAGCGTTGTCCTGGGGCAGCAGGCTGAACTCGGTGCCGGTCCCCGGGGACAAGCTGTCGACCACGCCGTGGTAGGTGATGTCCGGATAGGCGTCGAGGTGCACCTCGACCGGCTGGCCCACGCGCATGCGCTCGAGCTGGGTTTCCTTGAAGTTGGCCGCCACGTAGGCCGACTCGATGGGCACCAGCTGCAGCAGCGTCAGCGACGGCTGCGCCAGGGTGCCGGCCTCCACGGTGAGGTTGCCGACCACGCCGTCGCGCGGCGCCAGCAGCCGGGTCTTGTCGAGCTGGTGGCGGGCATAGGCCAGGTCGGCGGCCGCGGCGTCGCGATTGGCCTCGGCCTGGCCGACCTCGGATTCGGCCACCGCCAGCTGACGGCGCGCCGAGACCAGCGCCGCCTGGCTCTCGGCGAGGCTGGCCTCGGCGACGCGAAGCGCGGCCTGGTCGTCCTCGCGCTGCTGGCGCGAGGCGTAGTTGCGCGCCACCAGCGAATCGGAGCGTTCGAGATGCTGCCGGGCCTGTTCGACGTCCGCCTCGGCGGCCTGAACTTGGGCCTCGGCCTGGTCGATCGCCGCCCGCTGCAGGGCCACCTGCCGCTGGGCCTGAACGATGGCGGCCGCGGCCACCGCCTGCTGGGCTGCGGCCTGGCTGACCCGATCCTGGTAGCTCTCGTCGTCCAGACGCACCAGCAGGTCACCCTCTTGCACGCGCTGGTTGTCGTCCACCGCCACCTCGACGACCCGCGCCGAGAGCTCGGCTCGCACCGCCACGCTGTCGGTGCGCACGTAGGCATTGTCGGTCTCCTCGAGGAAACGCCCGACCTGCCACCAGCCGATGGCCCACCAGGCCAGTGCCGCCAGCGCGACGAGCGCGCCCAGCCCGGCGATGATCCTGCCGCGCGACCGGCGTCCGCTGCCGGCTCCCGTTTTCGCGACCTTCTTGCCGTCCGATGCCATGAACTCTCCTCGCTGGTTGGCGACCCGGCGACGCTGGCCACCGGTGGTGAACCACAAGTGTAATGAATGCTACACTACATGACCACCGTGATCGCTCGCCGGATCCGCGAGCACGATACAATGGTGCCCCCCTTCACCGATCACAGGAGCCCCGATGCGCCGCCATGCCCCTGACGACGCTCCCCTCACGCCGCGCGGGGTGGCGCGTCGCGAACGCCTGCTCGACGCCGCCCGCGACGTTTTCCTCGAGCAGGGCTATGCCGCGGCCAGCGTCAACGAGGTAGTGGCCCGGGCCGGCGGCTCGCTGGCCACCCTGTACAAGCAATTCGGTAACAAGGAGGGGCTGTTCACGGCGGCCATGGAGCGCCATGTGGCCACCGCCTGGGAGGTCCTCGAAGCCGGACAACGCGAGCATCAGGTCCCTGAGGAGGTGCTGTACGAGCTGGGCCGACGCATGCTGTCGCTGGTGTTCGAGCCGGGCGTGATCCGCCTGGTGCGCGGACTCGCCTTCGAAGCCGAGCGGGTGCCCGAGCTCGGCGAACTGTTCCTGTCCCGGGGCCCTGACCGCACCCGCCAGGCGCTGGCCGACTACCTGGCCGACCAGGTCGCTCGGGGCCGGCTGTCCCTGGAGGACCCGCGCGAGGCGGCAGGCATGTTCATGGGCATGCTGCTCGGCGAGTGGCACATCGACGCCCTGCTGGGACGCTGCCTGGATCTCGGCCCGGTGCAGTGCGAGGCTCGGGCGCGCCACTGCACGGCGGTGTTCCTGTCCGGCGCATCGGCCTGAGCCCTCGCCCTCGCCTTTGCCTTAGTCCTGGCGTCAGCCTTCGGCGGCCAGGGCCTCGAGCGCTTCACGGTCGAGGCAACGGTAGGTGAAGGAGGGGCGACCCACCTGGCCATAATGGAAGGATTCGTCGAGCAGTGCGATCTCGGCCAGGTACTTGAGATACTTGCGCACCGAGACCCGCGACATGCCGGTGGCGGAGAGCAGCGCCTCGGTGGTGAAGGTCGCCTCGTCGAGGGCCAGAATGGCCTGCGCCACGCGAGCCAGGGTCGGCACGGTCAAGCCCTTGGGCAGGTCGCCGGCACGGCGCGGTACGCTCGGTGCGGCGGGCTGGAACAGCCGGTCGATATCGCGCTGCGCGACGCGTCCCGGCAGTTCGGCCAATGCCTCGCGTGCCTGGCGACAGGCCAGCACGGCGTCGCGGAAACGCTCGAAGGTGAACGGCTTGACCAGGTAATCGCTGACGCCCAGCCGCCGCGCAGTGCGCACCGTGGCCAGCTCCGATGCAGCGGTGATCAGCACCGTCTCGATGTCGCGGCCGCTGCGCTGCAGGTGACGGAGCACTTCCAGGCCACTGCGGCTGCCCAGGTAGACGTCGAGCAGCACCAGGTCGACCGCCTCGCGCTCGAGCACCTCGATGGCCGTCGGCACGCTCTCGCACTGGGCGACCAGCCGCAGATCGTCCAGCCGGTTGAGATACTCGACGTTGAGGCGCATGACCATGGGGTCGTCCTCGACGATCAGCACGCGCATCATCCTTCTCCCTCGTCGCTCACGGGGCCCTGGGGCCAGGGCAGCTCGACCTCGAACAGGGTGCCGCGCCCGGCCTCGCTGTAGACTGCCAGACGGCCGCCGCCGGCCTCGACCCGCTCGCGCACCGCGGCGAGCCCGAGACCGCGCCGCTGGCCCTTGGTCGACACGCCCGGCTCGAACAGTCGCGCGCGCACCGCCTCGTCGATGCCATCGCCGGTGTCCTGCACGTGCAAGGATACCAGCTCCTCGTCGACGTCCAGCGTCAGGGTCACCCGCCGCTCGTCGCGTCCCTCGACGGCCTCGAAGGCATTCTCCAGCAGGTTGCCGAGCACGCTGACCAGGGTATGCGCCAGCGTCGCCTCGTGCAGCTCGGGCAGCGGCGCATCGAGCAGCACTTCGAGTTCGATGCCGCGCTCGCGAGCCTCGCTGCGCTTGCCAAGCAGGAAGCCCGCCAGCACCGGGTCCTTGACGCCCTCCACCAGCGCCATGCCGGGCATGACCCGATGATCGGCCAGTTCGCCCAGATAGCCGCGCAGACGGGCGAGCTCGCCCATCTGCGCCAGTCCCAGCATGACATGACGCTGGTTCTTGAACTCGTGGGTGGCGGCGCGCAGCGCCTCGGCGTAGCGGCTGACCCCGGTGAGCTGCTCGGCCAGGGCATTGACCTCGCTCTTGTCACGGAAGGTGGCGATCGCGCCGATGACCCGGCCCCGATGGCGGATCGGCAGGCGATTGGCGAGCACCAGTTGGCCGTTGAGATCGAGTTCGCGATCCAGCACTTGTTCGTCGCCGGCGCCGCCATCGGCCAGCACCTCGGGCAGGCCGCTGTTTGGCAGGTAGTCGGCCACCGCCGCGCCCGGCGTCGGCGCCTCCAGCCCGGCCTCGGCCAGCAGCCGGCGGGCGGCCGGATTGACCAGGGTGATTCGCGCCTCGCGGTCGACCGCCAGGATGCCCTCGTGTACCGAGGCCAGCATCGCCTGGCGCTCCTCGACCAGCCGTGCGATCTGGTGCGGCTCCAAGCCCAGCAGCACGCGCTTGATCGTGCGCGACAGGGCGCGCGCGCCCAGCCCGCCGACGACCATCAGCGCCAACACGCCGAGGATCACGTCGCGCCGGTTGTCCGCCAGCAGCGGCGCCAGCGACGTCAGGGTCACGCCCACCGACACCGCGCCGACCACCTCGCCGTCCGCTGCGCGTACCGGGGCGAAGCCACGAATGCTGGTGCCCAGGGTGCCCTGGGCCCGCGAGTGATAGGCCTCGCCGGCCAGCGCACGGCCCTCGTCGCCGCCCTGGAAGTGACGGCCGATACGCTCGCGATCCGGGTGCGTCAGGCGGATCGAGCCGCTATCCATCACCACGATGAAATCGACGCCAAGCGCCTGGCGCAGGCCGTCGATGCGCGCCTGCAGGTCACTGTCGGCGCCCGGCAGTTCCTCGATCAGCGCCGCCTGGACCTCCGGCTCCGCGGCCAGCGTCCGCGCCAGATCGGTGACGCGGGTGGCCTGGGCTTCCTCCAGGGTGTCGCGCAGCTGAGCGGTGAACAGCCACAGCGCCAGTCCCAGCGAGAGCACCACCATCACCGCGACCAGCAACGAGATCCAGGTGTTCAGGCGAAGACGAGGCATGGCGAGGGCTCCAGCGGAATCGAGCGAAAAGGATTGATGGCCGGAATTCGACCTTGGTGGCATTCCCTACACGGCGGCGGTGTGCCGTCAAGCGAGCCGCCGTTTTCATTAGTTTCGGAACGCTTTAATAAATTGCGCAATCTTGGCGCCAAGGATGGCGCGCCTATGCTCGATGCCAGCCCTTCGCCCGTGGCGATCAAGCCGCCAGGGCAAAGTTTCGAACAACGATGTCCCGCGCCCCCCGCGCGGGATCGAATCCCCAAGGAGAGCTCCCGTGAGTCAATCTCTGACGGACACCGTCGCGACACCGTCCGCGACATCGAGCGGCTGGCTCGCCCAGCGCATCTTCGGCATGCCGCTGCCGTTCTTCGCCCTCGCCCTGACGGTGATGGTGGCGGCGATCGCCACCGACAGCCTGCCCACCGGCATGATCGGCGCCCTGCTGGTGATGATGCTGCTCGGCGAACTGCTGGGCTTCATCGGCGACCGACTGCCGGTCGTCAAGACCTACCTCGGGGGCGGCGCCATCCTGGCGATCTTCGGCGCGGCCGCCTTCGTCTACCTCGGCTGGCTGCCGGCTCCGGTGGTCGACAACGTCACCACCTTCATGAAGGGCGGCGGTTTCCTCAACTTCTACATCGCCGCGCTGATCACCGGCAGCATCCTGGGCATGGATTCCAGGGTTCTGGTCAAGGTCGGCTCCCGCTATGCGCTGCCGCTGTGCTGCGCGGTGCTCGGCGCCTCGCTGTTCGCCGTGGCCATGGGAGCCCTGCTGGGCTTCTCGGCCCAGGACGCGGTGGTGGTGATCGCCATGCCGATCCTCGGCGGCGGCATGGGCGCCGGCGCGGTGCCGATGAGCCAGATCTACGAGCAGCTGCTGGGCCAGCCGGCCAGCTACTACATCTCGATCCTGGTGCCGGCCCTGGCGCTGGGCAATGTCTTCGCGATCATCATCGCCGGCCTGCTCAACGGCCTGGGCCAGCGTTTCCCGGGGCTGACCGGCAACGGCCAGATGATGCCCGGCGTCGACGTCGAGGAACCCGAGCACAGGCTCGACCTGGGCAAGCTGGGCGTGGGCGTGGTCGCCGCCCTGACGCTGTTCACCGCCGGCCAGATCCTCGGCACCTTCATTCCCCTGCATCCCTATGCGCTGATGATCGTGCTGGTCGCGGTCCTCAAGGTGTGCGACGTGCTGCCGGCATCGGTCACCGAGTCCGCCGCCCAGTGGTTCCAGTTCGTCGCCCGCAACTGGACCTTCGCCCTGCTGTTCGGCATCGGCATTGCCTACACCGACCTCGGCCAGGTGATCGATGCCATCTCGCTGACTTACGTGATGATCGTCTTCGCCGTGGTCGCCGGCGCGGCCTTCGGTGCCGGCCTGGTCGGCAAGCTGGTGGGCTTCTACCCCATCGAGTCGGCGATCACCGCCGGGCTGTGCATGGCCAACATGGGCGGCACCGGTGACGTGGCGGTACTCTCCGCGGCGCGCCGCATGTCGCTGATGCCCTTCGCACAGATCTCCTCGCGCCTCGGCGGCGCCCTGATCCTGCTGATCTCCAGCGTGGTGGTACCGCTGCTGTTCGCCTGAGGCGAACCTCACGCCAACGACAACGGCGCCCCTCGGGGCGCCGTTTGCGTTCGAGCACTCGACTCGCGGGATCAACCTTCCTCTTCGTCGTCGGCCAGATCCCGTCCGAAGGCCCGCCACTGGGCCAGGGTCATCACCTCGGTGGTCTCGGTCTCGAGATCGTGAGCGATGAGCAGCTCGCCGCGCTCCAGCTGGCGCTTGAGCTCGCCGACCCAGCCGTCCATGCCCTCGCCAGTATCGGTGGTGTCGTAGCCCTGACGGGTGACGAAGGCTTCCAGCAGGCCATCCAGGGTCTCTCCCGGCAGCATGCGGTAGGGCACCTCGATAAAGCGATCGCCAATCATGCGTCTTCCTCCTGCGTGTCCTGATCGGAACGGCCACTTTCCCATCCCGCCAGGCGCTCGATGAAGGTCGCCTCGTCGATCACCTCGACGCCGAGCTGCTCGGCCTTGGTCAGCTTGCTGCCGGCGGCCTCGCCGGCCACCAGGCAGGCGGTCTTCTTCGACACGCTGCCGGAGACCTTGGCGCCCAGCGCCTGGAGCCGCGCCTTGCCCTGGTCACGGGTCATGCTCTCCATGGTGCCGGTGAGCACCCAGGTCTGACCCTCCAGCGGCGTAGGCCCGACCTCTACCTCGGTTTCCTCCCAGCGCAGCCCGGCGTCGATCAGCGCCTGGATCGTCTCGCGGTTGTGCGGCTGCTGGAAGAAGGTATGTACGTGGGCAGCGACGATGGGCCCGACGTCATCCACCGCTTCCAGCGCCTCGCGGTCGGCCGCCATCAGCGCCTCGAGGGTTCCGAAGTGGCGCGCCAGGTTGGCGGCGGTGGCCTCGCCCACTTCACGGATGCCGAGCGCGTAGATGAAGCGCGAGAGCGTGGTCGCCTTGGCCTTCTCCAGCGCCGCCACCAGGTTCTCGGAGGACTTCTCGCCCATGCGCGGCAGCGTGGCCAGGCGCTCGGCCTCGAGGGCAAACAGGTCCGCCGGGGTCTTCACCCAGTCGCGCTCGACGAGCCCGTCGATCAGCTTCTCGCCCAGCCCCTCGATGTCCAACGCCCGGCGCGAGGCGAAGTGCTTGAGCGCCTCCTTGCGCTGGGCGGCGCAATAGAGCCCGCCCGAGCAGCGCGCCACGGCCTCGTCCTCGAGACGTTCGATCTGCGAGTCGCAGACCGGGCAGCGCTGGGGGAAGACGATCTCCCGGGCATCTTCCGGGCGCTCGTCGAGCTGGACGCGTACCACCTGGGGGATGACGTCGCCGGCCCGGCGCACGGCCACGGTGTCGCCGATCATCACCCCGAGCCGCGCGATCTCGTCGGCGTTGTGCAGGGTCGCGTTGGAGACCGTGACGCCGGCCACCGAGACCGGTTCGAGGCGCGCCACCGGGGTGATGGCGCCGGTGCGGCCGACCTGAAACTCGACGTCATTGAGCCGCGTGACCTGTTCCTGGGCGGGAAACTTGAAGGCGATCGCCCAGCGCGGCGCCCGGGCCACGAAGCCCAGCTCGCGCTGCAGGCGCAGGTCGTCGACCTTGATCACCGCGCCGTCGATGTCGTAACCGAGCCCGTCGCGCTTTTCGCCGAGCCGGCGGCAGTAGTCGATGATGCCCTCGGCGCCGTGGACGACCTCGAGCTCGGCATTCACCCGGAAGCCCCACTCGCGCAGCAGCGCCATCTGCTCGCTGTGCGTCGGGGTATCGATATGGGCGAGGCTCGCCATGTCCTGGCTAACCAACTGATAGGCGGTGAATTCCAGCGGTCGGGTGGCGGTGACTCGCGGGTCGAGCTGGCGCAGGCTGCCGGCCGCGGCGTTGCGCGGGTTGGCGAAGACCTTGGTGTCCTCGGCACGCGCCTTTTCGTTCATGGCCTCGAACTCGGCGTGGCGCATGGTGACCTCACCACGAACCTCCAGCCGATCTGGCCACTCCTTGCCGCGCAACCGCAGCGGGATCGACTTCAGGGTCCTCAGGTTGGAGGTGATGCCCTCGCCGGTGCGCCCATCGCCCCGGGTGACGCCGACGGCCAGCTCACCGCGCTCGTAGACGAGCGACACGGCGGCGCCGTCGAGCTTGGGCTCGCAGCAGAAGACCAGCTCGTCGGCATCCGTCTCCAACCGGTCGGCGACCCGTTTGGCGAAAGCCGAAAGCTCCTCCTCGTCGAAGGCGTTGTTCAGCGACAGCATCGGCTCTGCGTGCTGGATCTCGGGAAAGCCTTCCGCGGGGGCTGCGCCGACCCGCTGGGTGGGCGAGTCGGGCGTCTCCAGCTCGGGATGCTCGGCCTCGATCTCCTGCAGCCGACGCAGCCGACGGTCATAGTCGGCGTCGGTCATGCGCGGCTCGTCGAGCACGTAGTAACGGTAGTTGGCGTCCTCGAGCTCGGCGCGCAGGCGCGCCGCCTCGTCCTCAATCGTGGGGTCGGGGTGGGTCATGTCATCCGTGTCTCGATCAATAGCGAAAGCTCGAAGCTCGAAGCTCGAAGCTCGAAGCTCGAAGCTCGAAGCTCGAAGCTCGAAGCTCGAAGCTCGAAGCTCGAAGCTCGAAGCTCGAAGC
>NZ_JACHXM010000008.1 GCF_014192055.1 Halomonas organivorans
GCGCCGTCGACCTGACGCCGTGGAAGGGCGCGGTACCGGCCGGCATCGTGCTGGTGATCCTGGTGATCGCCATCTACGCGGCCTTCGCCGGCTGACGCCGGCCCGCCCATCGGCCTCCTAGACGCCCCGCTCACCGCGGGGCGTCTTCGTCTGGGGACCGCATGTCCTTATTGGTGGGGCATTGGTCATTGTGGACATCGCGCCTTGAGGTCAAACTCGAGGACATCGTTCACACTGGGAGCCCCCGGATGGCCGCCTCGTCCTCCCTCACCTCGCCCACCGCCACCTCGACGCGCCGCATCGCGTTGATCGCCTATCCTGACTGCCAGGCCCTCGACGTCTGCGGCCCCTGGCAGGTGTTCGCCAGCGCCAACGACTGCGCGGGCCAGCCCCTCTACGCCCTGGAGCTGGTCGCCCGCGCGCCCGGCACCCTGACCACCAACGGCGGCCTGGCGATGCTGGCCGACCTCGACTGGGCGGGCCTGGCGGCACGCGGTGCACCGGACACCCTGCTGGTGGCCGGCGGCAGCGGCGTCTTTGCGGAATGCCGGGCCGGACACCACCTCGACGAGCTGCGCGAGATGGCCCCGCGGGTCAGGCGACTCGGCGCCATCTGCACGGGCGCCTTCCTGCTGGCCCGGGCCGGGCTGCTCGACGGCCGCCGCGCCACCACCCACTGGCGCCATGCCGAGGCGCTGGCACAGGCCCATCCGCAGGTGCGCGTCGAGTCCGATGCCCTCTACGTCGACGATCGCGGCCGCTACACCAGCGCCGGGGTGACGGCCGGCATCGACCTGGCGCTGTCGCTGGTCGCGGCCGATCACGGCGGCGAGCTGGCCGGCCGGGTGGCCCGCGAGCTGGTGATGTTCCTGCACCGGCCCGGCGGCCAGTCCCAGTTCAGTGAGGCACTGCGCCACCAGCAGCGCACCGCCGGCCCGCTGCGCGAGCTGCTGGACCAGCTGCACGCCGACCCCGCCGGCAACCACCGCCTGGAGAGCATGGCCGCACGCATGGCGGTCACCCCGCGCCACCTGTCGCGGCTGTTCCGCCGCCATCTCGATACCACGCCCGGCGCCTACCTGACGCAGCTGCGCCTGGAGGGTGCCCGGCAACAGCTGCTCGCGACCCATCCCGCGCCGCCGCTCGCGCGCCTTGCCGCCCAGTGGCGCCTGGGCGGCGCGGAACAGCTGCGGCGCCTCTTTCACCGCCGTTACGGCGTGCCGCCGTCGGTCTATCATGAGCGCTTCGGCGCCCGCTCCCCCCACCACGAGGACACCCTGCCATGCCATTGACGGTTTCCCTGCTCTCGCTGTGCCAGGCCCTGCTGGTCAGCGGCAACATCCTGCTGATCGCCGTGTCGCCGCTGATCGGCGCCCAGCTCGCGCCGGCGCCCACCTGGTCCACCACTCCCGTCGCCACCCAGTGGCTGGGGCTGATGTGCGCCACCATTCCGGCCTCGCTGATCATGGCCCGCCTCGGCCGACGCCGCGGCTTCGTGCTCGGCAACCTGCTGGGGCTGGGCGGGACCGCGCTGGCCGTGTTCGCCTTGCATATCCAGAGCTTCGCCATCTTCCTGCTCGCCACCTGGCTGATCGGCATCGGCATCGGCTTCGGGCAGTTGTATCGCTTCGCCGCGGTGGAGGCGGCACCCGAGGGCGGACGCGACCGGGCTATCGGCCTGGTGATGGGCGGCGGCGTTCTGGCCGCCTTCTTCGGCCCCTGGCTGGCGCGTCACAGCCACGCCCTGGCCGACACCCCCTACCTGGGCAGTTTCCTGGGGCTCGGCGTGCTCTATCTGGCAGCCCTGGCGCTGTTGGCCTTCGTGCGCATGCCCGAGCCGGCTGCCGATACCGTCGACGGCGAACAGCGCCCGCTGGCCGAGATCATTCGCCAGCCGGTCTTCCTGCTGGCGGTGGTCAGCGCCATGGTCGGCTACGGGGTGATGAACCTGGCCATGACCGCCACGCCCCTGGCAATGGCCGAAGTCGGCCATGGCTTCGACCATGTGGCGGCCACCATCCAGTGGCACGTGGTGGCGATGTTCCTGCCCTCCTTCGTCACCGGACGCCTGACCGCCCGCTTCGGCGCCTCGCGGATGATCGCCGCCGGCTGCCTGCTGCTGGTCGCCAGCGCCCTGACCGCCCAGTTCGACGCCGGGATCGCCGGTTTCCACACCGGGCTGGTGCTGCTCGGCCTGGGCTGGAACTTCACCTTCCTGCCGGCCACCGGCCTGCTCACCGAGGCCCACCGCCCCGCCGAGAAGGCCCGCACCCAGGCGGCCAACGAATTCCTGGTGTTCTCCACCGCGGCGCTGACGGCCCTGCTCGCCGGCCCCGCCATGACCCTGCTCGGCTGGTCGATGCTCAACGCGCTGCTGATCCCCCTGTGCCTGCTGCCTCTGGCGCTGCTGGGCCTGCGACACCTTGCCTTCCGCGCTCGCCGCCCACAGATTAGAGGCTGACACGGATGCCGAGCGACGCCACGAATGCCCCGGGACCTGACACGCGATTTCCATGATCTACTAGAACGCGGACGCGACCGCCAGCTTCGGCTGGCGGTCACCGGCCTGTCGCGGGCCGGCAAGACCGCCTTTCTCACGTCGCTGGTCGACCAGCTGCGCCATGCCGGGCTCGAGGCCCGCCTCGACCTGCTGCCGGCGGCCCGGGAGGGGCGCCTGCTGGGGGCCCGCCGGGTCGAGCAGCAGGACCTCGGCGTACCGCGCTTTCCCTTCGACCGCGCCCTGGCGGCGCTGGACGACTCCCCGCCGCGCTGGCCAGAGCCGACCCGCGGCATCAGCGAGCTGCGCCTATCGATCCGCTACCGGCCGCGTCGTCCCGGCTGGGTCGGCGGCGATACCCGGCGGCTGACCCTGGATCTGTTCGACTACCCGGGCGAGTGGCTGCTCGACCTGCCGCTCCTCGAGCATGACTTCGCCAGCTGGTGCCGCGCCCAACGTTTCGACGGCGAGCGGGCCATGCTGTTTGCCGACTGGCAGCGCGAGGTGGCGGACCTGGAACCGGCTCAGGAAGTCGAGGAAAGCCGCCTGGCCGAGATCGCCGAGCGCTACGCCGAGGGGCTGCGGGCGGCCCGCGAGGCCGGCTTCTCCGATCTCCAGCCCGGGCGTTTCCTGCTGCCCGGCGAGCTGGCGGGGGCACCGGTGCTGCAGTTCTTTCCCCTGCCAGGGCTCGACGCCGCCGACCCGGCCGACCTCGAGCGGCTACCCCCGGAGAGCCTCTACGCCACCCTGGCGCGGCGCTTTCGCCACTATCAGCAGTACATCGTCAAACCCTTCTACCGCGAGCACTTCCGCCGCTTCGACCGCCAGATCGTGCTGGTCGACGTGCTGGGAGCGCTGAACGCCGGCCCGGAACGCTTCGAGGATCTGTCCCGGGCGCTGTCGCGGCTGATGCAAAGCTTCGACTACGGCCGACGCAGCCTGCTGTCGCGGCTGTTCGCCCCGCGCATCGATCGCTTGGCCATCGCCGCCACCAAGGCCGACCACGTCACTCCCGAGCAGCACGCCCGACTTACCGGCCTGCTGGAGGCGCTGCTCGCCGAGCCGCTCAAGGACCTGCGCTTCGCCGACGTGCCGGTGCGCGCCCTGAGCCTGGCCTCGATCCGCGCCACCGAACCGCGCGAGGTCGACCACCGCGGCAAGCGCCAACCGGCCCTGCGCGGCACCACCCTCGAGGGCGAGGAGGCGCTGCTGTTCCCCGGCGAGGTCCCGGAACGACTGCCCGACGCCGACTTCTGGGGCCGCCAGGGGTTTGCCTTCACCGCCTTCCGCCCCCTGCCCCGGGACGGCGGCGCCCTGCCGCATATCCGCCTCGACGCCGCCCTGGACTGGCTGATCGGAGACAAGCTGACATGACCGCTCCTCACGACACCGATCCGCGCCCCGGCCAGCGTTTCTCGCTGGACACGGCCCCTTCTCCAGACGAGGCACCCGACGAGGCACCGGCGCCGGGCCGACGCTACGATCCCGACCAGGCCCACCATCCGCTGGCCGCCACGGAGCCCGACAGCGACGCCGGCGAGGCTGCCGTCACGGCGGGCCTGGCGCCACCGCGGCGACGCCGCTGGGGGCTGTTCGGCCTGCTGGCCGCGGGGCTTGGCCTGGGCGCCGGCGAGCTCGCCCTGTCGCTACCGGCGTCGCTGGCCGAAGGCGACTGGCTCGGCCTGGGCTGGGCCTTGCTGGGGCTCGGCGCCATCGGCCTGGGCGGTGGCGCGCTGGCTCGAGAAGTGTGGCGGCTGCGTCGCCTGCGCGGCCACGAGCGGCTGCGCGAGGCGCTTTCGGCACTGCCCGAGGCCACGCCGCGCCAGGCTCGAGCCACCGCCGAGACCCTGCGCCGCCGCCTGGCGCTGGACGATGACCATCCTCACTGGCGGGCTTTCCTCGCCGCACGCGAGCCCCACCATGACGGTCGCGAGACCCAGGCCCTGCTGGCCCATCACCTGCTCGCCCCGCGGGATCGCGAGGCGAGCCGGCTGATCTCGCGGATGAGCGGCGAGACGGCGGTGATGGTGGCGCTCAGCCCGCTGACGCTGGTCGACATGGCCTTGGTGGCCTGGCGCCACCTGGCGTTGATCGACCGACTGTGCCGGCTCTATGGCCTGGAGCTGGGCTATGCGGCGCGGCTCAGCCTGTTTCGCCGGGTGCTGCGCGACATGGCCTTCGCCGGGGCCAGCGAGATGGCCAGCGAAGCCGGCATGGAGTGGCTGTCGCTGAACCTGGCCGGACGCCTCTCGGCACGTGCCGGCCAGGGGCTCGGGGTCGGTCTGCTGGGGGCGCGGCTGGGGCTGCGCGCCCAGCGCCTGACGCGACCGCTGGCCTTCGACGAGGCCGAACGCCCGCGCATCGCCGACCTGCGCCGCGAACTGTGGAACCGGCTGCGGCGCCTGGAGCGCCGGGAGGACGGCGAGAGTTGATGAGGATCAGCCCACACCGTCGGCAGGCCGTCTAGGCTGTAGGGGTGTGACCCGGCCAAGCCAAGGAGACCTCCCCATGTTCCAGTCCATTCTCGTGCCCGTCGACGGTTCCGAGCACTCGCGCGTCGCGCTGTGCGTGGCCTGCAAGCTGGCCCGCCAGGAGGACGGTCGCATCGTCCTGCTGCATATCCCCGAGGCGCTGCCCCACGAGCCCCTGCTGGTGTGGGGCGCCGGCGCGGTGCCGCTGGGTGCCACCCTCGAGAAGCGCGAGCAGGTCGGCCGCGAGCTGCTCGACCATGCCATGGAAGAGGCCAGGACCCTGGGCGTCGAACAGCTCACCCCCGTGCTCACCCAGGGCGATCCCAGTCAGGCGATCCTGGCCGCCGCCGAGGAGCATGGCGTCGAGACGATCGTCATGGGCAGCCGGGGCCTCGGCGACCTCAAGGGGCTGGTGGTGGGCAGCGTGTCCCACAAGGTCAGCCACGGCGCCAAGTGCCGGGTGATCACCGTTCGCTGACCGACGAGGCCCCCATCTGTGCACGCCCCAGCGGCGTCAGCAGCGCCGGCCCCCCGCGCCCGACGAAGTCCACTTCGAAATCGTCCGCGGCGAAATCCGGCGGCGTGCGCCCCGACGCGAAGGCCCGCCACTGCTCTTCAAGGTAGGCAGCATTCTTGTCGCACCAGGGCGCCGCGCCGATATAGATCACGTTGCTGTCCTCGTGCCCGCGATGCTCGGGGTCCACCGCATGCACCACGTCGCAGTGCCACCAGATGGTGTCGCCGGGCGCCAGGTCCGGGATCGGCGTCAGCGCCTCGAGCAACGGCGCATGCCAGTGAGGGTCTACCGACAGCGCCCGACCCGGCCGGGCCCCGCACAGATCATCGTCGGGCACGTCGTCCTGCAGCGCCCGCAGCAGCAAATAGCTCATCACATCGGCGATCGGGATCAGGTTGAGAGTGCCCGCCCCGCCGCGCTGCGCCGTCAGCGCCGTCCAGCCCTGGAAGGTGCGGAACATCGAGCACACCACCGGCGATTTCACCTCGCGCACCCGGGTGCGGCTGCGCGCGTCGAAGGGATCGAAGCGCTCCGGCCGGCCGTCGAAGACGTGCCGATAGACGTCGCGGAAATTGGCCTCCAGCCAGCGTTCCACGGAACCGCCGTCGACGTGGGGCGACAGCCCCAGGCTCGCCGAGCCCGGCGGGCGACGCCGCAGCCGGTCGGCATAGCAGGCCAGGCGCCCGGGGTCGAACTCTTCCCCGGCGTCCCACAGGCCATTGAGGAAACGGCAGGCGGCGGCCAGGCGCGGATCCTGGCGCGCCAGCACCTGGGGGCGCGACCAGTAGAGGCCGTAGATCTGCGGCGTGCCCTGATCGAGGCCACCGAAGTAAGGGTCCTCGGCGGCCTCGGCGAGCCTTGCCATGAAGCGGTTGCGCGCCAGGTAGTCGCCGATCTCGGCGTTCCAGGACGCGGCGGTGGACTCCGGAAACACGCCGTGGATGGCGCAGGCGCCGCGTCGGCGGATCTGCGCCAGGACCGCCTCGTCGACCCGGCCGGCCACCACGTCGTCGGCGTCGAGGCTCGGGATCGCCGAGCGGCCTGCCTCGCGCTCCGCCCGGATCTCGGCCGCCTGGGCGAGAATGGCGGCTTCGGCCCGGGCGAAGGCGCCGCGATAGTCGCCTATCCGGTGGCGCAGCTCACGCTTGGCAGTGGCGATGGTCTCGCCGAGCCGCTCGGGATCGAAGGTAAAGGCTTGCTGTGGCATGACGATCTCCTGTGTCAGGCGAGACGCTGTTCGCTGTCGGGATCGAAGAGCACCGCACGACGCATGTCGACGCGCAGGCCCAGGCGCTCTCCCGCCGCCACCCGGCAGTCGGGATTCACCCGGGCCGTGATCTCGCCGTCGCCGAGCGGCAGGCGCAGCAGGATATCGGCCCCGGTGGGCTCGACCACGCTGACGGTCGCCGACAGCGGCGTGCCCTCGGCCTGCTCGCCGAGGCGCGCATCTTCCTCGCTGAAGTGCTCGGGACGCAGGCCCAGCGTCAGCGTCCGACCGCAGCATTCGGCCAGGACGGCGGTCTCGCGGCTCGCCGGCCAGGGCAGCAGCAGGTCGTCGGCGCCGGGCGTCGCCACGCGCAGGCGATAGTCGCCGGGCCCGCCCTCGAGCACCGCTGCGACGAAGTTCATCGACGGTGAGCCCATGAAGCCGGCCACGAAGATATCCACCGGGTCGTTGTAGATCTCGTCGGGACTCCCCATCTGCAGGATCCGGCCGTCACGCATCACGGCGATGCAGTCGGCCAGCGTCATGGCCTCGATCTGGTCGTGGGTCACGTAGACGATGGTGGTGCCCAGACGCTGGTGGAGCTTCTTGATCTCGGTGCGCATCTCCACCCGCAGCTTGGCATCGAGGTTGGAGAGCGGCTCGTCGAACAGGTAGACCTTGGGCTCGCGGGCCAGCGCCCGGCCCATGGCCACCCGCTGGCGCTGGCCACCGGAGAGCTGCGAGGGCTTGCGCTCGAGCAGATGCGAGATCTGCAGCAGGTCGGCGACCCGCTCAACGGCCGCCTCGCGCTCGGCCCTGGGCACCTTGCGCATCTCCAGGCCGAAGGCGATGTTGCCGCGCACCGTCATGCTCGGGTAGAGCGCATAGGACTGGAAGACCATGGCGATATCGCGCTCGGCTGGGGTGCGCCAGGTGATGTCCTCGCCGCCGATGAGAATTTCCCCGGAGGTCACCGGCTCGAGGCCGGCGATGGCGTTCATCAGGGTCGACTTGCCGCAGCCGGAGGGGCCGACCAGGATCAGGAACTCGCCCGAGTCGATGGCCAGGCTGACGTCCTTGAGCACCTGGGTGCTGCCGAAGTCCTTGCAGACCCGCTGGATTTCCAAAGCTGACATGGTGGTTACCTCTTCATTGTTCTATTGCCCTCGTACCGGGGGCCGACGGGCCGCCGTCGATGAGGGCGGCTACCGTGCTATCGCGTCGCTAGCCCTTGACCGAGCCGGCGGTGAGCCCGCGCACGAAATACTTGCCGGCCAGCACGTAGACCAGCAGGGTCGGCAGCGCGGCGATCATGGCGGCGGCCATGTCGACGTTGTACTCCTTGACCCCGGTCGAGGTGTTGACCAGGTTATTGAGCGCCACCGTCACCGGCTGGGTGTCGTGCCCGGAGAAGGCCACCCCGAACAGGAAGTCGTTCCAGATCTGGGTGAACTGCCAGATCACCGAGACCACGATGATCGGCTTGGAGACCGGCAACAGGATGCGCCAGAAGATGCGGAAGAAACCCGCGCCGTCCAGCTTGGCCGCCGCGACCAGCTCATCGGGGATCGACACGTAGAAGTTGCGGAAGAACAGCGTGGTGAAGGCGATGCCGAACACCACGTGCACCAGCACCAGTCCGGCCCGGGAGCTGGACAGCCCCAGCCAGCCCAGGGTCTGGGCCATCGGCAGCAGGATGACCTGGAAGGGGATGAAGCAACCGAACAGCATCAGCGCGAACAGCAGCTCCGCGCCGCGGAAGCGCCACTTGGTCAGGGCATAGCCGTTCAGCGCCCCGATCAGGGTGGCGATGATGACCGCCGGGATGACGATGGCGAAGGAGTTCCAGAAGTAGCCGCTCACCCCCTCGCAGCGCATCCCGGTGCAGGCCGAGCCCCAGGCCTTGAGCCAGGGCGCCAGCGTCGGGTGCTCGGGCAGCGTCAGCAGGCTGCCGGCGCCGATCTCGTCCAGGGGCTTGAGCGAGGTCAGCACCATCACCGCCAGCGGCAGCAGATACCACAGTGCGGCGACGACCAGCACCGCCTGCAGCAGCAGGCGCCCGGCACGCGCCGCCGGCGTCCGGGAGCGAATCACGTTATCCATGTCGACGGCTCCGCAGTTCGGAATACAGGTAGGGCACCAGGATCGCCAGCACTCCACCGAGCATCAGGATGGCGCTGGCCGAGCCCATGCCGATCTGGGCCCGGGTGAAGGCGTGGGCGTACATGAAGGTCGCCGGCAGGTCGGAGGCATAGCCCGGTCCACCGCCGGTCAGCGCCACCACCAGGTCGAAGCTCTTGATGGCGATGTGCGAGAGAATCATCACCGCGCTGAACACCACCGGCCGCAGGCAGGGCATTACCACCCGGCGGTAGACCTGCGGCAGGCTGGCGCCATCGAGCTGGGCGGCCTTGAGGATGCTGTCGTCGATGCCGCGCAGGCCGGCCAGGAACAGCGCCATGACGAAGCCCGAGGCCTGCCACACCGCGGCGATCACCAGGGTGTAGACCGCCATGTCGGGATCCACCAGCCAGTCGAAGGTGAAGGATTCGAAGCCCCAGCCGCGCACCATCGCCTGGATGCCCAGGCCCGGGTTGAGCAGCCACTTCCACACCACCCCGGTGACGATGAACGACAGCGCCATGGGATACAGGTAGATCGTACGCAGCACGCCCTCCTGGCGGATCCGCTGGTCGAGCAGGATCGCAAGGCCGGCTCCCAGCACCAGGCAGACGCCGACGAACAGCGCGCCGAACACGCCGAGATTGGTGGCCGCCACCCACCAGCGCTCGTTGGCCATCAGCCGCGAATACTGGGCGAAGCCGACGAAGTCGTAGCTGGGCAGCATGCGTGAATTGGTCAACGAGAGGACGAAGGTCCACAGCATGAAGCCGTAGATGAAGCACAGCGAGATCGCCACGGACGGCGCCAGCACCAGCTTGGGCAGCCAGGTCTGGAACTGCCCCGTGAGACTGGCACGCGCCGCGGGACGCCCGCCGCGCCGCCAGGCGTCCGCGTGGGTCGAAACGGATTTCATGGGATCACCTCACACTCGAGGAAGGGGCGGCGCCCGCACGTTGACGGGCGCCGGACGGAACGCTCAGAGGGCCAGGCTGGCGGCCTGGGCCAGCCGCTCGGCGGCCTGGTCGGCGCTCATGTCGCTCGAGTTGAAGTAGTTGGTAATGATATCGAAGAAGGCGCCCTGGACATCGCTGCGCATGGCCATGCGGTGCGCCATGCTGGGCACCAGGGTGTCGGCGTCGCGGGCGGCCTGGAAGTCCTCCATGGAGCGCAGGGCACAGTCGTCGAAGCCGCTCATGTCGAGATCCGGGCGCGCCGGAATCGAGCCCTTGAGCTGATTGAAGGTCTTCTGGAACTCCGGCTCGAGGATCAGCCGCGCCAGGGCGAACTGCGCTTCGCGCGCCTCGGCATCGCCGAGCTTGAACATCGCGAAGCTGTCGATGTTGAAGGTGAAGGCGTCCTCGGTGCCCGGCACCGGCGCGCATTGATAATCCTCGCCGGCCTGCATGTCGGCGGCGGTGAACTCGCCCTTGGCCCAGTCGCCCATGATCTGCATGGCGGCGTCGCCGTCGATCACCATGCCGGTGGCCAGGTTCCAGTCGCGTCCCGGCATGCCCTCGTCCATCAGCTCGCGCAGGCGCTTGAAGGTGGTCAGCGCCTCGATCATGGTGTCGCTGGTGAGGGTCTGCTCGTCGAGGTCGACGAAGGCGCGGCGATAGAAGTCGCTGCCGCCGAGGCTCAGCACCACGCTCTCGAACAGGGTAGCGTCCTGCCAAGGCTGACCGCCATGGGCCAGCGGCACGTAGCCCGCCTCGCGCAGGGCATCGCCGGCGGCGAACATCTCGTCCCAGCTGGTCGGCATCTCGACCCCGGCATCGGCGAGCACTTCGGGATTGGCCCACAGCCAGTTGACCCGATGGACGTTGACCGGCACCGCCACGTAGTGGCCGTCGTGGCGCATCATGTCGGCCACCACTTCGGGCAGCAGCGCGTCCCAGTCGCCCTGCTCCGCCACGCCGTCGAGATTGCCGAGCAGGCCGAGCTCGCCCCACTCCTGGATCTCCGGGCCGTTGATCTGCGCCGCCGCAGGCGGATTGCCGGACATCGCCCGCGACTTGAGCACCGTCATGGCGCTGTCGCCGGCACCGCCGGCCACCGCGAAGTCCTTCCACTGGTGCCCTTCCGCCTCGAGCAGGTCGCGCAGTTCGCCCACCGCCTTGGCCTCGCCGCCGGAGGTCCACCAGTGCAGGACCTCGACCTCCCCGGCCTGGACCTGGCCGGCGCCGAGGGCACCGGCCGCGGTCAGTCCCAGCAGGGCATGGCGGAGTGGGGTGAATCGCATCAATGCGCGCATGTGACGTGCCTCCTGATTGTTGTTGTCTCGACTGCCGCCCGAAACCTTGGCGGCTCGCCTCACGCTAGCGCATTCGTGGCATCGATAGGCGTTACCTAATACTGGATAGTATTGCCGAGATGTTACGGGGCTGAAACATGTCTCCCGGCCAGGGCATCCATGATGTCGTGGCAGGCGCCCATGGTGTGATAGTCGACCTTGCCGGCCGGACTCTTGACGTCGGAGTAGCGGCGGTTGTCAGGGGTCAGGATGCGGTACCAGGCACCGTGGCGATGGTCGATGAAATGGCGCCAGCTATAGTCCCAGAGCCGTTCGTACCAGCGCCAGTAGGCGGGCCGGCCGGTGCGCGCGCCGAGCAGCGCCGCCGCCGCCAGGCTCTCGGCCTGCACCCAGAAGTACTTGTCGCCGTCGCAGACCCGCTCCGCCGGATCGAGGCCGTAGACCAGGCCGCCGTGGCGACGGTCCCAGCCCGCCGTGGCGCTGGACAGGAACAACCGCTCGGCGGCGGTCACCAGCCAGGGCTCGGGCCGATGACGCTCCAGCATCACCAGCAGCTTGGCCCACTCGGTCTGATGGCCGACCTGGTAACCCCAGGGGCGGAACAGGTGGGCCGGGTCGTCGCGATTGTAGTCCCAGTCGGGCCGCCACTGGTCGTCGTAGTGCTCCCAGATCCAGCCGTGGGGATGGTCGCGATTGGCCGTCACCATGGCCCGGGCGATGGCCAGCGCCTGGTCGAGGAAGGCGGCGTCGCCGGTGGCCTCGAAGGCGGCGATCAGCGCCTCGCAGCCGTGCATGTTGGCGTTCTGGCCGCGATAGGCCGACACTCGCCAGTGCCGGTCGGCCTCATCGGCGAAGCGCTGCCAGCGCGGCTCCCAGAAACGCCTCTGCAGCATCCGATGAACGGCATAGAGGCCGTCTCGCGCTTCGTCGATACCGGCCTTGAGCGCCTCGGCGTAGGCAAGCAGCACGAAGGCCAGCCCGTAGCAGTGATGGGTATCGTCCTCCACCACCCCGGCGTCGAGGGTCCAGGCATAGCCCTGGGAGGCGGTCTGGAAGTGCGCCTGCTCCAGGTAGGCCAGGCCATGCCGCGCCCAGTGGCGGTACTCGTCGCCGCCGCCATGGCGAGCGTAGCGGGCGTAGGTCACCACATAGCGGGCACTGGAGACCAGGTGGCGATGGCCGCGATCGAGAATGGTGCCGTCATCGAGCAGGTAGTGATGGAAACCACCGTGCGGGTCGATGGCGCGGGGATGGTAGAAGGCCATGGTCTTGCGGACATGGGCGGCGAGAAAGTCGCAATCGTAGACGTTCACTGGGTGCCTCCTGCAGGAATATCGGGTCCAGCCTAGCGTGAGCCGGGGGGGAATGCCGTATTTCCAAATGCTGCGAAGTGTTACGAGGCCAGCGGGCCGGGACGCGGTAGCGCGAGGCGCACCACCAACCCGCCGCCGGGCGGGTCGTCGAGCTGCAGCCGCCCGCCGTGGGCCTCGAGAATGTGTCGGGCAATGCCCAGCCCCAGGCCGCTGCCGCCGGTATGTCGGCTGCGCGACGGCTCGAGGCGCACGAAGGGCTCGAAGACCCGCTCGCGCTGCGCCGCCGGAATGCCCGGCCCATGGTCGCGGATATCGAGGCGCAGCGACCACGCATCGTCCGTCAGGCTCACCTCGGCGCGCCGGCCATAGAAGACGGCGTTCTCCAGCAGGTTGGCCAGGCAGCGCTTGAACGCCAGCGGCTTGACGGCAAGCGGCGCCGACTTGCCCTCGATCGTCACTTCGCCGCCCTGCAACCGCAGCTCGCCGGCCAGTTCCTCGAGCAGTGCCCGCGGGTCGACGTCGGCGACCGCCTCGTGCATGTCGAGCCCCTTGACCGAATCCAGGGCACCTCTCACCAGCTGATCGAGCTCATCGAGAGAGGCGCAGAAACGCTCGCGCTGGGCCGGGTCGTCGAGCATCTCGGCGCGCAGCCGCAGGCGTGTGATCGGCGTCTTGAGATCGTGAGAGATCGCCGAGAACAGCCGCTCGCGCTCCTCCACCTGGTGCCGGATACGCCGCTGCATGCGATTGAAGGCCGCCGCCGAGGCCGCCACCTCCCGCGGCCCGCCCTCGCCGAGCGACGGTGCATCCAGGTCGTCGCCGAAGCGCCGCGCCGCCCTGGCCAGCCGCGCCAGGGTTCGGGTGGCGCTGCGAATGCCCAGCCACGACAGGCCGATCACGGTCAGCAGTACCACCAGCAGCACGAACAGGCGATCCGCGGACAGCCATTGGCGCGCGTCCAGGCCCTCCGGCACCGGCAGCAGGGTGGCCACGTAGAGCCACTGGTCGGCCTCCAGAGGCAGCTGCACCACCAGGATCGGCTGCGACGGCGGCGCCGTCAGCAGGCTGTGCTGCCCCCAGCGCGGCGGCAGGTCGCGCAGCGGCACTTCGTTGTTGAGCAGCCGCAGGGTGCCGGGCTCCGAGAAGGCCACCTGGGCATCGGTGACGCCGAGCTCGGCGCGCAGCACGCCCCGGAAGTTGTCGATCACCAGCCGCGCCTCGGGCCCCGCCCCGGCATCGGACACGGCGATGCGGTGATCGTTGACGCTGACGAAGAAGCGCGTGCCGCCCATGTCGCGCAGCTGGTCGAGCACGATATGGCGGTAGCCGTAGGGCAGCGAACGGAAGAAGCGCACCGTGGACGCCACGCTGTAGGCGATGTCGCGCGACAGCTCGTCGAGCCGGGCGAGCCGTCCATCGCGCACCTGGGTCGTCCAGATGGCATAGCTGGCCAGCTGGGCGCCGAGCACGCCGACCAGCATGATCAGCAGGAAGCGGCCACGCAGGGTACGCGGCAGCCAGCGCGCCAGCCGCCGGCGGCCACGTCGCCAGGCACCGCGACTCACGCGATCACGTCCACCCGGGCCGCCAGCACGTAGCCCGCGCCGCGCACGGTGCGAATCAGCGCCGAGTGCTGGGCGTCCTCGCCCAGCCGCTGGCGAAGGCGACAGACATGCACGTCGATGGAGCGATCCAGCGGCGGCGCCGGTCGCCCCCGGGTCAGGTCGAACAAGGCGTCGCGCGACAGCACCTGCTCGGCGTGATCGAGGAAGGCCTGCAGCAGCGTGAAATCGGCGCCGGAGAGCGCGCTGCGTGCGCCGTCGGCGCCGATCAGCTCGCGGGTCACGCGATCCAGCCGCCAGTCGCCGAAGGCCACCACCCTGGCTCGCGCCGGAGGAATCGACGGTTCCCGCGGCCGGCAGCGTCTCAGCACCGCCTTGATCCGAGCCAGCAGCTCGCGGGGATTGAAGGGCTTGCCCAGGTAGTCGTCGGCGCCAAGCTCGAGGCCGAGGATGCGATCGGTCTCGTCGGGACTGGCGGTGAGCATGATGATCGGCAGCTCGCCGTCGCGGCGCACCTCGCGACAGATCGCGAACCCATCGTCGCCGGGTAGCATCAGGTCGACGATCAGCAGGTCGGGACGCTCGGTGGCGAGCAGCTCGCGCAGCGCCACGGCGTCCTCCGCTACCAGGGCGCGATAGCCGTGACGGCCCAGGTAGTCGGCCAGCAGGTCGCGGATTTCCGGGTCGTCGTCGACCACGATCAGGGTAGCGGCGGGGGTTGTCATGTCGGACACCTTACCCGCGACGCCGTCACCCGGCGATACCACCATGGTGGCAGCGCTCAGAGCGCGAAGCGCCCGGCCAGGTGGCGCGCCACGGCGCCGTCGTCGTGGTGACCGATGCGCCGGGCCCCGGGTAGCGTCGCCGCGAGCTCGGGGTGGCCGTTGGCCATGATGTGACCCTCGCCGGCCAGCGCCAGCATCTCGGCGTCGTTGAGGTTGTCGCCGAACGCCAGGCAGCGTTCGGCGGGCAGGTCGAGGCGCGCGAGCAGCGCCGCCAGCGCGGTGCCCTTGTTGACGCCCTCGGCCATGATCTCCAGCGAATTGCCCATCGAATAGGTCACGTGCAGCCGCTCGCCGGCGCGTCGGCGAACCTCCTGCTCGAGCTCGGCGAGGGCCCCGGGATCCCCGATATAGAGCACCTTGCCGACACCGTCGGAGGAAAGCCGCTCCGGCGCCACCACCCGATAGCCGAACCCGGTGTGAGCATGCAGGGCAAGCAGCCCCGGGGCCGCGGCGTCGATCACCCACTCGTCGTCGTGATAGAGATTGAGGCGAACCTCGGCGGGGCGCGGCAGGTCGATCAGCTCGCGGGCCAGCTCGACCGGCAGGTAGCGGGCCTCGATCAGGGCGTCGTCGGGGCCGTGGGTATAGGCCCCGTTGGTGCTGATGATGTGGGCGTCCACGCCGAGCCGGTCACGGAACGCCAGGATGTCGCGATGATGGCGCCCCGACGCCAGGGCGATATGGTGGCCCCGGGCCGCCAGGGCGCGGAAGGTGTCGACCGTCACGTCCGCCAGGGCGTGATCCGCGCCGAGCAGGGTGCCGTCGAGGTCCGTGACGATGAGATGGGACGACATGGGCGGCGCCCTCCACTGAAAAGAATGTCCGCCCATTCTATCAGGCCCGGAGGCGCCACTCGCGGTCGTGTGCGGCGCCCCGGGGGAGGCTCAGCCGGCGTTCAGCGCTCGGGCCAGCGGCGCGGCCTGGTCGCCGACCACCAGGTGCCAGGCGCCCTGCCCCAGCGACTGGATGCCCCGACAGCCCAGCGCCTCCAGGGCCGCAGCGTCCAGACGGGCCTCGTCGGCCAGCTCGACGCGCAGCCGGCTATGGGCCAGGGCTTCCAGGCGACGCAGGTTGTCCACGCCGCCGAGCGCCTGGCGCCAGCGCTCGAGCCGCTCGGCATCCGGCGCCGGGGTGGCGACCTGCGCGTCGCGCTCGGCGTCGCCCGCCGTCTCCGGCGAAGCGTCGTCGGGAGCCGCCAGGCCGACATCCGCCACGGCGGCACGAATCTCATCGGCCACGCCGTCGGCGATCGGGCCGAGGATGACCTGCAGGCCGCCGCCGCCCAGCTTGAGCACGCCACGCGATCCCAGAGACTTGAGAGCGGGCTCGTCGATGGCGCCGGCATCGGCGAGCACCAGGCGCAGCCGGGTGGTGCAGGCGCCGACGCTCGTCAGGTTGTTCGCCCCGCCCAACGCGGCGACGAAGGCCGGGCCGCGTTCACCGATGGCCGCGGGAGCCGCCTCGGCCGCCTCGTTCTCGGGCTCGCGGCCCGGCGTCGGCAGGTCGAAGCGCACGATGGCCCAGCGAAACACCATGTAGTAGAGGGCGGCATAGGCCAGCCCCACCGGCAGCATCAGCCAGCCGTGGGTCGACAGTCCGTAGGACAGTGCATAGTCGAATGCGCCGGCAGAGAAGGTGAAGCCGAGCTTGACGTCCAGCCACTGCATCAGCGCCATGGACACCCCGGTCATCACCGCATGGAAGCCATAGAGCAGCGGCGCCAGGAACATGAAGGTGAACTCGATGGGCTCGGTCACCCCGGTCAGGAAGGCGGTCAGCGCCAGCGACATCAGCAGGCCGCCCACCTGAGCGCGTCGCGACCGGGGCGCGGCGTGGTACATGGCCAGCGCCGCCGCCGGCAGGCCGAACATCATCACCGGGAAGAAGCCGGCCATGAAGCCCCCGGCGGAGGGGTCGCCGGCGAAGAAGCGGTTGAGGTCGCCGGTGGCACCGTCGAAGCTGCCGAACACGAACCACACGAAGCTGTTGAGCACGTGGTGCAGGCCGGTGACGATCAGCAGCCGATTCAGCGCGCCGTAGACGAACTTGCCGAGCGCGCCGGCCTCGATCAGCCAATGACCCAGGCCATCGATGCCAGACTGGATGACCGGCCAGGCCCAGCCGAAGACGATGCCGAGCCCCACCGCCGCCAGTCCGGTGGCGATGGGCACGAAACGCCGACCACCGAAGAAGGCCAGGTAGTCCGGCAGCTGTATCGCCTTGTAGCGGTTATAGAGCAGCCCCGCCACGCTGCCGATGATTACCCCGGCCAGCACTCCCATGTTGATGTCGGGATTGAGGGTCTTGAGCACGGCATCCAGCACCAGGTAGCCGATCACCCCGGCCAGGCCGGCGGCGCCGTTGTTATCGTCGGCGAAGCCCACCGCCAGGCCGATGGCGAAGATCAGCGCCAGGTTGGCGAAGATGGCATTGCCGGCCTCCGCGACGAAGGCGATGTCGAGCAGGTCCGGCTGGCCCAGGCGCAGCAGCAGGCCGGCCACCGGCAACACGGCGATGGGCAGCATCAGCGAGCGGCCGAGCCGTTGCAGGCCGGCCATGAGTCGGGAACCGAGGGTGGTGCTCATGAGGGCATCCTCTCGTGGGTTGTTGTTGTGATGGTGGATTGCGCGGCGAACCATCCCGCCAGGCGCTCGCGCACCGCGGCGGCGTCGTCGAGGACCAGCAGCTCGGGGATCGTCCCGGCCAGGGCCGCGACGTCCAGGCGACGCAGCGCGGCCTTGATCGCCGGCACCCGGGCCGGCTCCACCGAGAGCTCGTCGACGCCCAGCGCCGCCAGCAGCGGCGCGGCCAGGTCGTCGCCGGCGGCGGCGCCGCACACCCCGACCGGACAGCGCCCGGCGGCGCCCTCCACGGTGGTGTGGATCAGCGTCAGCACCGCCGGATGCAGCACGTCGGCGCGGGCCGCCAGCCCGGGATCCTCGCGATCCATGGCCAAGGTGTACTGGGTCAGGTCGTTGGTGCCGATGGACAGGAAGTCGGCCTCGGCGGCGAGACGCCGGGCACACAGGGCCGCGCTCGGCACCTCGATCATGGCGCCCAGCGCCGGCAGCCGGGTCAGGCCCAGCCCCTCGGCGAGACGCTCGAGGCGTTCGCGCACCCGGGCCAGCTCGCCGGCGTCGCCGATCATCGGCACCATGATGCGCAGCCGCTCCGGGGCCGTGACGCCGAGCAGCGCGCGCAGTTGGGCATCGAGCAGTTCGGGATGGCTCTCCCACAGCCGCGAGCCGCGCAGGCCCAGCGCCGGGTTGGGCGCCTGGGGCAGGCGCAGGTAAGGCAGCTGCTTGTCGGCGCCGATATCCAGGGTGCGGATGATCACCGGCTTGCCGCCCAGGGCATCCACCGCGGCCTGGTACTCGCCGCGCTGGTCGGCCTCGCTGGGTGCCGCGGACCGTTCGAGGAACAGGAACTCGCTGCGCATCAGGCCGATGCCGTCGGCGCCCGCCTCGGCGGCCAACCGCGCCTCATCGGCGGAGCCGATATTGGCGCCCACCTCGATCTCGCGACCGTCGCGGGTGACGGCCGGCTCATGAGCGGCGGCCCGCTCCCGGGCGGCGCGTTCGGCGCGCTCGGCGATGGCCGCCTCGACTTCGGCCAGGCGCGCGGCGCTCGGTGCCGGCTCGAGCAGCCCGGCTTCGGCATCGAGCACGGCCCGCTCGCCGTCGAGCTCGCCGATGCAATGGCCCATGGCCACCAGGCAGGGAATCCCGCGGGCCCGGGCCAGGATCGCCACGTGGGAGGTGGTACCACCGGCGGCGAGACACAGCCCGGCCGGGCGGGCCTCGGCCAGGGCCACCAGCTCGGAGGGGGTAAGATCCTCGGCGAGCACGATGGCCCCGGCGGGCACCTCGGGCACTGACGCCTCGGCCTCGGCGAACTCGGCCATCACCCGGCGCTGCAGGTCGCGCAGATCGGCGACGCGTCCGGCGAGCAGCGGGTTGCCGCTGCCGGACAGGCGCTCGGCCTCGGCGTCCAGTGCTTCGCGCCAGGCCTGTCCGGCGCTGCGGCCCGCGGCGAGACGATCGTCTGCCGCCCGGCGCAGGTCGGGATCCTCCAGCCAGGCCTGGTGGGCGGCGAAGATTTCCGCCTCGGCCTCCTGGCCGGCCGCCCGGGCGCGCCGATACGCGGCATCGAGGGCGTCGCCCACCGTTTCCAGGGCGCGGGTCAGACGCGGCGCCTCGACCGACTGGCCCTCGCCGTCCCGCGGCACCCGCGGCAGCGCCGGGGTGTAGGCAACCAGCGGACCGATCGCCAGGCCGGTGCTGGCCACCAGGCCGGGATACTGACCGTCGGCGGCCTCGGCGAGGCTCGCCTGAGGTGCCGGGGCCGGCTCGGCGGCCTCGGGCGTGGTCAGCAGCCGCTGGGCGGCGTCCAGGGCCGCCTCGGCTCGCTCGCCCCGCGCCGTCAGCGTCAGCGACGTGCCCTCCACGACTCCCAGGTTCATCAGCGCGCTGAGGCTGTCGGCCGAAGCCTCGCCGTCCACCGAGGCCACCGTCAGGCTTACCGAGTGCTCCCTGGCGATGGCGCGCAGCCGCGCGGCGGGCCGAGCGTGCAGGCCGGCGGCCAGCGCCAGGACCAGCTCGCAAGAGCGGGTCGGCCCGTCGGCCACAGCGGGCGACGCGTGCTGCTGCGTCTGAGTCAGAGTCAGCAGCGCGTCGCCCTGGGCCACGCGCTGTCCGCTGGGCCGCTCGACCGGCTCGATCCGGTGGCCGGCGGGCTCGGTGACCACCAGCGGGGTGATCAGGGCCTTGGCCCGCCGCGCCAGCAGGTCGGGGGCGAAGCGACACAGCGGCTGGCCGGCGGCCACCCGATCGCCGGTCGTGACGACCAATTCGATGCCCTCGCCGTCCAGTTCGACGGTATCCAGGCCCAGGTGGAGCAGCAGTTCGACGCCCTCGGCGGTGCGCAGGGTCACGGCATGGCGAGTCCGGGCACACTGCACCACTTCGCCGTCGCAGGGGGCATGCAGGGTGTCGCCCAGGGGATCCAGGGCGACGCCCTCGCCCAGCGCCAGGCCGGCGAAGACCGGGTCCGGCACCGCGTGCAGGGGCAGCAGCACGCCATTGCACGGCGCCTGCAGGGTCAGGGATGGGGTAGGCATGGAAGTCTCCATGGGTTGTTGTTGTCTTGGCGAAAGGCCTTGGCAAAAAGGCCTGGGCGGCAGGCCTCACCGACCACCGATCAGATGGTGCGGGTAACCTTGCGCAGGTGACGGGGACGGTCCGGGTCGCTGCCCCGGGCCTCGGCCAGCCCGGCGGCCATGGCGTAGAAGCTCTGGACTACCGACAGCGGCTGCAGGTCGTCGTGGCCGGCGTCGGTCAGGGTCAGGTGGCGCCGGGCAACGCCCGCATCGGCGGCCAGCAGCACCCGGGCGCCCACGCCCTCGAGCCACGCGGCCAGCTCCAGCAGCCCGGCCTGCTCGGCGCCGGGCGGCGCGAACACCAGCACCGGATAGCCCTCCTCGATCAGCGCCATGGGCCCGTGGCGCACCTCGGCGCCGCTGAACGGCTCGGCCTGGATGGCGCAGGTCTCCTTGAACTTGAGCGCCGCCTCCTGGGCCACCGCCAGGCCGGGACCGCGGCCGATCACCATCATCCGCTCGACGCCGCCCAGGGCCTCGATGGCCGGCGACCAGTCCTGCCCGGCCGCCTCGCTCAGGCGATCGGGCAGCGCCTCGAGCGCCGCCAGCAGCGTCTCGTCGCCGGCCCAATGGCCGACCAGTTGGGCGCCGGCGGACAGCGTCGCCAGGTAGCTCTTGGTCGCCGCCACGCTGAGTTCCTCCCCGGCGAACAGCGCCACCTCGTCGTCGCTGGCCTCGCCCAGCGGCGACTCGGGGGTGTTGACCAGCGCCAGGGTGCGGGCGCCGCCGGCGGCCAGGGCCCGCTGGGCGGTGATCAGGTCGGGGCTCTGCCCCGATTGGGAGATCGCCACCGCCAGCTGGCCGGACAGCCGCCAGGGAGCGCCGGCCAGTGAAGGCGGCAGCGAGGCCACCGGGATGCCCAGGTGCTTCATGACCAGATAGCCCAGGTAGGCCGCGGCGTGGTCGGAGCTGCCGCGGGCCACGGTCAGCGCGCCACTCGGCGGCGCGTCGCGCAGGCGGGCGCCCAGCGAGGCCAGGACCTCGGCGTTGCGTTGCAGCTGTCCGCGGATCCGTTCGGGCGCGTTGCGGGCTTCGTCAAGCATCAGTGACATGGGGTTCTCCTTCGATGCGCCGGCCCGCCACGTGGACGGCCTGCAGGTTGAGTTCGGGGTCCAGGACCACCAGGTCGGCCCGGGCGCCCTCGGCCAGGCGGCCCAGGTCCTGGCGGCCGAGGAAGTCGGCGGGAAAGCGCGACAGCCGATCCGAGGCCTCGGCCAGCGTCAGGCCGAGGCTCACCAGGTTGCGCAGCGCCTGGTCCATGGTCAGGGTGCTGCCGGCAAGGGTGCCGTCGGCCAGGCGCACGCCGCCCAGGCATTTGGTGACGGCCTGCTCGCCGAGCCGATAGTCGCCGTCGGGCATGCCCGCCGCGGCGGTGGAATCGGTGACCGCATAGAGATGGGGAATGCTGCGCAGGGCGGCGCGGATGGCACCGGGATGCACGTGCAGCAGGTCGGGGATCAGCTCGGCGTAGTCGGCATGGGCCAGGGCCGCGCCGACCATGCCGGGCTTGCGGTGATGCAGCCCGCTCATGGCATTGAACAGGTGGGTGAAGCCGCAGGCGCCGTGCTCGAGCGCTGCCACGCCCTCCTCGTAGCTGCCCAGGGTGTGGCCGAGCTGCACGCGGATGCCGCGCTCGCTGAGCTGGCGAATCAGGGTCAGGTGGCCGGCCAGTTCCGGCGCCAGGGTCAGCAGGCGGATCGGCGCCAGCCGGCACAGCGACTCGACCTCTTCGAGCACGCCGGGGCGTGCATGGGACGGCTGGGCGCCGAGCTTGCCGGGATTGATGTAGGGGCCTTCCAGATGCACGCCCAGCACGCCAGCGGCGTCCGACGCCGGGTCGCGCAGGTAATCGCCGATGTCGCCGAGCACGCGGCGAATCTCGGCGTCCGGGGCGGTCATGGTGGTGGCCAGCAAGCCGGTGGTGCCGAAGCGCGCATGGGTGCGCGCCACGGTGGCCAGGGCTGCGCCGCCTTCCATCACGTCCGCCCCGCCGCCGCCGTGCACGTGCAGGTCGAGGAAGCCGGGCAGGATACGCGGCAAGTCGTTGTCATCGGGGTCCACCGGCGCCTCGGGCAGCGCGGCGAGGCGCCCGTCGCGCCAGCGCAGCTCGCCGAGCCGCCAGCCGTCGGGGATCAGGACATTGCCGTAGAGCTTGCCTTCATGCATGGGGGCTTCCTCTCAGCGGGTGAGTTCGACCACGAAGTCGTAGTAGTCGGTGCGGCAGTAGGTGACGGTCAGCTCCGCCGGGGTGCCGTCGGCGAGATAGCCCAGGCGGGTCACCTCGAGCAGCGCCTGCCCCTCGGGGACCTCCGCCAACCGGGCCAGCTCAGCATCGGCGTTGATCGCGCTGACATGCTGCAGGGCCCGCGCCACGCTGCGGCCGGCGGCGTCCAGGGTGGCGTAGAGCGAACTCTCCACCGCCTCGGGGTCGCCGAGGATCGCCTGGGGAAGGCAACTCTCCTCCACCGCCATCACCACCCCATCGGCCAGGCGCAGACGCTTGAGCCGGGCGACTCGGGCGTCACCGGCGAGTCCCAGGCGCAGGCTCTCTTCGGCGGTGGGCGCGGCCAGCGTGCGTGACAGCCAGCGCGAGGTCGGTGTGAAGCCGCGCTGGGTGAGCATCTCGGTGAAACTCACCAGTCGGGTCAGCGGCTGGTTGAGGCGCGGAGTGATGAAGGTTCCCGACCCGCGCGTGCGACGAATCAGGCCCAGCTCGGCCAGCCGGTCCAGCGCCTTGCGAGCGGTAATGCGCGAGACGTCCAGCGCCTCGGCCAGGGCCCGCTCGGAAGGCAGCGCCTCGCCGGCCAGCCAGGCGCCGGCCTCGATGGCGCGCTCGAGCCCGCTGGCCAGCTGGTGATAGAGCGGAGTCGGCAGCGAGGTATCGAGATGAAGCTGTTGCAGGCGGGCATCCATGGGCGGTCTCGTCTTGGCATCTTGATAATACCAATGTAGACCACTAACAATACCAATTAAATACCAATTGTCTTAGACCTTGGTCCGAGACCTCCCTCGAGCGCTGCCGACGACGCTTCTCGCCCTCCTCGCGACGGCAGGGAGGGATACCGGCCATCGCCCGATTGGCGCCGGCTGGCGGAATCCGTATAGTGGCTCCCCTACTCCCGCCAATCGATCGTGACCCATGCTGCAGAACAACTCGGTGCTTGCTCAGCTCAAGCAACAGATCCGCGACAACACGCCCCGCGTCGAGGGGGTCATCAAGGCCACCGACCGCGGCTTCGGTTTCCTCGAGACCGACGACGGCGAGTCCTACTTCGTGCCGCCCCCCGCCATGAAACAGGTGCTCCATGGCGATCGGGTCCAGGCCGTGCTCCACGAAGAGGGCGAGAAGAAGTCCGTGGAGCCCGACACCCTGATCGAGAGCGGCATGGAACGCTTCATTGCCCGCGTGAAGAAGCGCGACGGCCGCCTGGCGGTGATCCCCGATCATCCGTCGATGAACGCGCCGCTCAAGGCGAGGGTCAAGCGCAGCCTCGACGAGGCGAGCCTGGGCGACGGCGACTGGGTCGTGGTGCGCCTGGTGCGTCATCCGCTCAAGCCCGAGGACCGCGGCTTCTTCACCCAGATCGACGAGCTGGTAGCCAAGACCGACGACCCGGCGGTGCCCTGGCGGGTGACCCTGGCCCGCCACGCACTGGAGCAGGAATGCCCCGATGCCGGCGACGACTGGCCGCTGCGCGACGAGGGCCTCAGCCGCGAGGACCTGACCGCCGAGCCGTTCTTCACCATCGACGGCGAGAAGACTCGTGACATGGACGACGCCCTGCGGGTAGTGCCCCGCGAGGGTGGCGGCTGGACCCTGACCGTGGCCATCGCCGACCCCACCGCCTACGTCGAGGAAGGCCACGCCGCCGACCTGGAGGCACGCACCCGCGCCTTCACCGTCTATTTGCCGGGCCAGAACGTCACCATGCTGCCCGAGGCGCTGGCCGACGACCTGTGCTCGCTGTGGGAAGACCGTGAGCGCCCGGTGCTGGCCTGTGCGCTGGACATCGAGGCCGACGGCAGCCTGGGCGGCTACCGCTTCTTCGCCGCCACCGCCCGCTCCCATGCCAAGCTGGTCTACGACAACGTCTCCGACTGGCTCGAGGGTCAGGGCGACTGGGCACCGGCGGACGCCATCGGCGAACAGCTCCAGGCCCTGCGCGAGCTGACCGAGGCACGCGCCGCCTGGCGGGCCGAGCATGCCCTGGTGTTCAAGGATCGCCCGGATTACGTCTTCGATCTCGACGCCGCCGGCAACGTGCTGGACATCCGCACCGAGGAGCGGCGCATCGCCAACCGCATGATCGAGGAATCGATGATCGCGGCCAACGCCTGCTGCGCCGACCTGCTGGCCGAACACGTGGGTCACGGCATCTTCAACGTCCATCGCGCCTTCGAGGCCGACAAGGCCGAGGCGGCCCAGGAGTTCCTGGCCAGCCAGGAGATCCAGGTCGAGCTCGAGGCACTGACCGAGCTGCCCCGCTACAAGGAGCTCAAGCGCGAGCTCGAAGGCCGCGACGACGCCTGGCTGGACGCCCGACTGCGCCGCTTCCAGGGCTTCACCAACATGTCCGCCCAGCCTGGCCCGCACTTCGGCCTGGGGCTCGATGCCTACGCCACCTGGACCTCGCCGATCCGCAAGTACGGCGACATGGTCAACCATCGCCTGATCAAGCGCGTGCTCAAGGGCGAGCAGGCTCCGGCCGAGGCCAGCCTGGCGCTCACCGAGCAGCTCACCGAGCGCCGCCGCCTGAATCGCCTGGCCGAGCGCGACGTCAAGGACTGGCTCTACGTGCGCTTCCTGGGCAACGCCGCCGAGTCCGGCGAGAGCTTCGAAGCCGAGATCATCGCCATCAACCGTGGCGGCATGCGCGTGCGCCTGACCGCCAACGGTGCCACCGCCTTCGTGCCGGCGCCGCTGATGCATAGCGACCGCGACAAGGTGGTGATCGATGACAAGGAAGGCCGCATCCAGATCGAGGGCGTCGAGCGCTTCAAGCTCGGCGACGTGACCCGCGTGGCACTGACCGAGGCCCGCGAGGAGACCCGCTCGCTGGTCGGCCGCCCGGCCGAGTAAGCGCCCTCTAGCGCCATGCCTCGCACGCAAAACGGCGGCCCTCGGGCCGCCGTTTTGCGTTCATCCACACACCAAGAGTCGACGAGCGCAGACCCTTTTTCTCGAAGCCACGTCCTCGAAGCCACGTCCTCGAAGCCACGTCCTCGAAGCCCATGTCGTCGAACTGTCGCAAAGCCCGCGTAGCGTAATGGCTGAACCATCGGCCCGCGCGGGAGGGACCCTTTGCATATCGCCGACGTCACCATGTTCCACGCGCCCTCGAGCGGCGGCGTGCGCACCTATCTTCAGGCCAAGCGGCGCCGGATCGCCGCCCATCCCGGCCTGCGCTCGAGCCTGCTGGTGCCGGGCGCCGAGCGCGACGGCCTCGATGACCGCCATACCCTGCCCGCGCCGCGGCTCCCCCTGGGCCAGGGCTACCGCTTCCCGCTGCGTCGCGCCCCCTGGCGAGACCGACTGCTGGACCTCTCCCCGGACCTGATCGAGGCCGGCGATCCCTACGTCACCGCCTGGGCAGCGCTGGACGCCGGGCAGCGGCTCGGCGTGCCAGTGGTGGGCTTCTACCACTCCGACCTGCCACGGCTGATGGGCGACCGCTTCGGCGACGCGGTGCGTCGTCGGCTGCAGCGCTACGTCGTCGACCTCTACCGTCGCTTCGACGGCGTGCTGGCGCCCTGCCGCGCCATGGCCGAGCGCCTGGCCGAGTGGGGCGTGAACGACGTCCGCGTCCAGCCGCTGGGCGTCGACCTCGACACCTTCCACCCCGATCGCGCCGATCCCGCCTGGCGGGCCTCGCTGGGGCTGCCCGCCGACACCCGGCTGCTGGTCTTCGCCGGGCGCCACTCCCGGGAAAAGAACGTCGACGTGCTGCTGCGCACCCTGCAGCGCCTCGGCCGCCCCTATCACCTGCTGCTGATGGGCCCCGGCATGCCGACCCGGGTGCCCACCAACGTGACGGTGGTATCGCGCTACTGCGATCGCCGCGAGGTGGCTCGGGCACTGGCCAGCGCCGACGCCATGCTGCATGCCGGCACCCGCGAGACCTTCGGCCTGGTGGCGCTGGAGGCCATGGCCTGCGGCCTGCCGGTGGTGGCCGCCAGGGCCGGCGCGCTGATCGAGAATGTGCCGCTGGGGGGCGGCATGCTGTGCACGCCCCGCGACGATGCCGCCATGGCCGAGGCGGTGGACGCGCTGTTCCTCAACGGAACGGCAGCCAGCGGCCGACATGCCCGCCGCTACGTCGAGCGACGCTTCCACTGGGACAGGGTGATCGATGACCTGCTCGCCCACTATGCCACCCTGGTGCCCGCGGCAAGCGCTGGATCCTACCGAGATCATGGCTGAACGACGCCGACGCCAGCGCTGGGGATGGCTGGCCGTCGCACTGGTGCTGGCACCGGCGGTACCGCTGCTGGTCGGCGGACGGGACGCCCTGGCGGCGCTGGGCGACTTTCCCCTGGAGCGACTCGCGGGGATGCTGGCGCTGGTGGCCCTGTGCTGGAACCTCAACGCCCTGCGCCTGCGCCTGCTGCTGGCGGGCCGCGCCGGAAGGCTCGGCCAGCGCGGCGCCATGGGACTGGTCATGGCCACCGAATTCGCCATCTGCGCCACGCCGGGCGGCAGCGGCGGCCCGGCCACGCTGCTGCTGCTGCTGGCTCGTCGCGGCCTGCGACCGGCAGCGACCTCGGCGATCTTCATGATCGATCAGTGCTGCGACCTGCTGTTCTTCCTGCTGGCCCTCGGCGGACTGGTTCTGGTGTCACTTGCCACGGCGGTGCCCTGGCCCCATCAGGGTCTGCTGGTCGCCGCCATGGTGAGCCTGGCGCTGCTGCTGATCGGCATCGCCCTGCTGGTGATCCGCCTGCCGACGCTGCTGCGCCGCGGTCATCCGATGAAGAAGCGTCCCAGGCTGGCCAGGCGACTGCTGCACTTTCGCCGCGCGCTGCTAGCCACCCTCGCCTTGCCACGCCCGACCCTGGTGCTGGTCATGGCCTGCTGCGCCGGCCACTGGCTGGTGCGCTACAGCCTGCTCTACCTGGCTCTCTCCGGCCTCGGCGCCGACGTGGCCTGGAGCTGGGCCTTCCTGGTGCAGATGCTGTCGATGGCGGCCGGCCAGCTCAGCCTGTTGCCCGGCGGCGCCGGCGCCGCCGAACTGGGCACCGGCATGCTGTTGATCCCGCTGGTCGGACAGGCCACCGCCGGCGCGGCTATCGTGGTGTGGCGCTTCGTCACCTTCCACTGTTATCTGCTGGCCGGCGCCCCGGTATTCCTGATCATGGTCGGTATGCGACGGCGCATCACGGCCGACGGCGACCGGGCAAGCTGAGCACCGGACGGCCCGATCCACCTGCCGGGCCCGCAACGGCATGCCGGTCACCAGATTGGCCAGATGACCGGTGAAAGTCCGGGCGGCGATCCGCAGCCGTGACGCGAGTCGCACCGGGCATCGGCAGCGCCTGGTCTTCCCCGGCGCTTGCTCTCCTCGACCGCGATGCGCCGGACGATGCCTCCCTCGAAATGCGAGACCGTCCTCTTGAACGACGCCACCGCCACCTGCTCGGGCGAGATCATCGACTGACGGACGGGGCTCAACGTGTCGATGGTGCCTTTCCCCACTTCGCTTTCTCATCACTCAACGCCCCCTCAACCCCCGTAATTCGAGCGCCATTATTGACGCCATTTTTTACCTATACAACACTGTTTCACGGCGAAATAACGGCGCCAACTGATGGAAAAACCATCAAAAATTCTTCTCTAAAACTCGCTAAAACCGTCTCAAAATGACGACAATCAAAGCTAAATACCTCACTGAATACCCACTCACCATCCGACGCATCAACCTCATGATGCGTCGCCAAACCCTGACAAAAGGAGTCAATTAATGAGCACGACCATCGAGGTAGAAACGGACACGACCGCGGCAGAACTCGAGGCGCTGATCCGAGATGCCGCCCCTGGCAGCATCCTGGAGCTTTCCGCTGGGGAGTTTACCCTTGATGAGGCCATCACTATCGAGAGATCGGACATATCCCTGATAGGCGCGGGCTCCGGGGAAACTCGGCTGACATTCACCGACGCTGCTCTGTCGCATGATAACGACCAGGCGATTCACCTGAACGGCAGCGAGAACACCGATATCGGGACCCTCGCTTCCGGGATTAACGCCGGAGAGAACCGGCTGACGCTGGAGGCGGAATCCGACGTCGCCGTTGGTGACACCATTCGGATATGGCAGGACAACGATGATGACTTCTTCGAGGAGATCGGCGATAGCGCATGGCGCAAGGTCGAGTATGCGGAGCTCCGCACCAGCATGGCCAAGGTCACCGATGTCGACGGCGATCGGATCACCCTGGACCGTGACGTTCGCTTCGATTTCGCCGCGGGAAAGACCCGGGTTGAGCGCCTGGACAGCGTCGATGACGTCACCCTGAAGGGCTTCAGCCTGGGCTTCGAGCTCGGGGACGCCGACCCGTCGCGCTTCGAGAACCCCCTCGACGAATTGACCGACTATCACGCCGTGCACCTCGAGGGCACGGTCAATGCGCATCTCGACGATATCCAGGTCCTGGATGGCCCGTCCACCGCCTTTCGCTTCTCCCGAGCGATGGATACCCGGGGCAATGATCTCGAGGCCCATGGTGCCTTCAACAAGGGCAGCGGGGGCAACGGCTACGCCTATGAACTGCACGAGAGCTATGACGGCAAGTTCACCGGGCTAGAGGACAGCGGCATGCGTCATGGGCTGGTCTTCGCTTCCTGGCGCTCCTCGGCCGGCAACGACGTGGAGATCGCCGCCACCGACCGCGACGTCAACTTCCACGGCGGGCGGGATCACGACAACAGCGTCCATGTTCAGCGTTCGATACGTAACCCGGAGGCGGACGAGCTGTCGCCGGCGCTGTATGTCAACGAAGACGGCGAGAGCTTCGGGGCCCCGACCGATCCGGATGCCAACGACGTCACCTTCGACTACCTGGTCGGTTCGCGACGCGCGGACGAGGTCCAGGGCACGGACGACGGCGTCTACCTGGACGGCGGCCTGGGCCATGATCGACTGTCGGGCGGCAGCGGCGACGACCTGCTGCAGGGCGGGCCGGGCGATGACTGGTACGATGGCGACGACCGACTCGACGGCGGGGACGGCATCGACACCGCCCGCTACGCCGACGACGTCGACGACCACGAGGTCGAATTCACCGACGAGGGCGTGATCATTACCGGCAAGGGCGGCGAAGACATCCTCAACGACATGGAGTTCGCGGTCTTCGGCGACGGCACCACCCTGCACACGGCATCGGGCAACCTTTTTCGCGGCGAGCCCATCGACGTACCCAAGCCCGGGGAAATCCTCGACGGCGAGGGTATCAGGCCCGCCATCCTGGAGGACGACGCCGAGCTGCTGGTGACCGGCAACGTCACCAGCGAATGGTCCACCGGCTATGTGGCCGAGATCTTCGTGGAAAACATCTCCAGCGACGATATCGTCGACCCTCGGGTCGACCTGGATCTGCCCGCCGAGCTCGACACCCTCTGGAACGGCCTGGTCACCGAGGGCCCGGATGGCCTGCATATCCAGGACAACGAGGCCAATACCCTCGCACCGGGCGAGTCCTGGCGCTTCAGCTTCAAGGCCTACGGCGATGAAACGCTGCCCGCCGAGATGACGGCCCAGGACGGGGAGGGAGGCGCCCTCGACGTTCAGGTCCTCGGATTGGGCAACACGACGGTGGAGGAACCGATCGCCTGACGCCCACCAACCGCAACCCAGGGGCGCCTGCGGGGCCCCTGTTTGCCTCCTCATGACGGTTCTCCCTGCAGGGTGATTGGTTTCTTACCCCTCGGGATGTGGCATAGTAGTCACAAATCATTACAGAACCATACCCTTCGGCTACCATCGCCGAGGCGGTGCAAGGGAACTCACCCATGGCCAATCGCTGGGGACTGCGTGGCCAGTCCACACTCACGTTGCTGCTGGCCTGCCTGCTGGCCCTGATTCCGGCCCTGCTGATCGGCTGGCAGGCCATCGACGATGTCCGCCACCACTTCGCCACCCGCTATGCCGAGCAGTACACCCTGCTGCACATGCAGAAAATTCTCGCCCCCGTCTCCCGCGAACTGGCCCTGGCTCGTCGCTTCGCCGATTCGGTGGTGACCCGGGAGTGGCTGGCCACTCCCGACGATGCGCAACGACGCGACCGCTTCTTCCGCGAGGCCGAAGGCTTTCGCGAGCAGTTCAGCGGTGATGCCTATTTCGTGGTCGACGATGCCAGCGGCGACTACTTCTACAACGATGCAGACTCTCCCGACAGTCGTCATCCCCGCTACCGGCTGTCACCGGACGATCCGGAAGATGCCTGGTACTTCTCCACCATGGACAGCAGTGCCAGCTACAACATCAACGTCAACATCGACGGCAAGCTGGGCCTGGCCAAGGTATGGATCAACGTCAAGGTTCAGGAGGACGGTCGAGGGCTGGGCATGGCAGGCGGCGGGCTGGACCTCAGCCGGTTCCTCGACGACTTCCTGCGCGACAACGCCCCCGGCCTGACGCCGATGATCATCGACAGCCGCGGCGCCATCCAGGCCCACCCCGACCGCCAGCGGCTGGCCTTCAACTCCGGCGCCCAGACCCGGCTGGCCGGCGACACCCCACGGATCCAGTCGCTACTCGGCGATGCGGCTCAGCGCGAGCGCCTCGAGGACGCCATGCTCGCGGCTCGGCGCCGGCCCGGCGAGGTACATAGCCTGGAAGCCACCCTCGAAGGACAGCCGCGCCTGCTGTCGGTCGGCTATATCCCCGAACTGCAGTGGCTGTTCGTCTCGGCACTGGACCTGAAGAGCGCGCCGGTGTTCGAGGGCCGCTGGTTCTGGACGCTGGTCGTCGCCCTGACGCTGGTGCTGGCGATTCTGATGGCCGGCTTCGCCTACGGCACCGAGCGGCTGATCCTGGGGCCGATACGTCGCCTGCAGCACTCGGCCCGGGCCATCGCCGACGGGGACTATGGCAGCCATCTGCCCACCGAGCGCGATGACGAGATCGGCGAACTGTCTCGTGCCTTCGCCCACATGGCCGGCCAGGTGGAACGTCACACCCAGGAGTTGGAGGAGCAGGTGCGTCGCCGCACCCGAGACCTGGAAGCCACCAACGCCGAGATGGTCACCGCGCGGCGCCAGATCGATGCGTCGCTGGAATACGCCAGCATCATCCAGCGTGCCATCCTGCCCAGCCGCCAGCTGGACATGCATCTGGCCGGGCACCAGGCCGTGCTGTGGCGGCCCCGAGACCAGGTGGGCGGCGATTTCTACGTGTTCCGCGCCACCGAGGCCGGTTACCTGATGGGCGTCATCGACTGCGCGGGGCATGGCGTGCCCGGCTCGCTGATGACCATGCTGGCCCGAGCCATCATCGACAATGCCATCCTGCACGTGGGCGCGCATGACCCGGCGGCCATCCTCAACGAGACCGACCGCCAGAATCGCGCGACCCTGAACCGGGAGACCCTGCCCTCCTCCATCGCCACCAACATGGACGTGGGTCTGGTATGGGTCGAGCATGGCGGCGACTGCCTGACCTTCGCCGGCGCCAAGATGTCGCTATATGCCAGCGACGGCGAGCGACTGGAAGTTCAGCCCGGGGGCAAGCGCGCCCTGGGACAGAAACGCTCCATGACCCACGAGAACCATCGCCTGCCGCTGCGCCAGGGCTGGACCTACACGCTGTGCAGCGACGGCTTTCTCGACCAGGCCGGCGGCGAGCACGGCTTCGGCTTCGGCAACCGCCGCTTCGAAGCCATGCTGCAACGCCATGCCGACGCGCCACTGGACGACCAGATCGCCGCGTTCGAGGCCGAACTGGACGCCTACCGCGGCGAACATCCCCAGCGCGACGACATCACCCTGCTGTGCTTCCGTTTCGACAGGCCACCCAAGGCCGCGTCTCACGACGCCATCCCCCCTTCGTCCACCTGACCCGGAGACGCCATGAATCTGCTGAGCCTGCGCGACAATTACCTGCAGCAACGCATCATGCTGTGCTTCAACGGCCCGATCTCGCGCAGCCTGATCGAGGAAATCGGTCATGCCCTGCGCAACTACCTCAACAGCCAGTCCGCCGCTCCCTCCTCGGCGATGGACGTCTTTGCCGTCTACATCGAAATGACCCAGAACATTCGCCACTATGCCCGGCTGCAGGACTATGGGGAGGAAGAAGCCACCGCCACCATCGCCGTAGCCCGGGACGGCGACGGCCGCTACCTGGTCTCGGCCGGCAACCTGGTCGAGGATGCCGACGGACAACGATTGGTCGAGGCCGTGGAGAGCCTGGCGGGGCTCGATGCCGACGAACTCAAGCGCGCCTACAAGCAGCAGCTGCGCCGCCCTCGAGACGAGGCCGCCACCAGCGGCGCCGGGCTAGGACTGATCGACATGGCGCGCAAGTCGACGCGGCCGCTGGAAGCCTCCCTGCAGCCATTGTCATCGAGCCAAAGTTTTTTTAGCCTGACAGCCACCATTTAACGGTCATCGCCATGAGTCACGATCTAAACCTTCCCGGCAGCCCGTCCACGCCTGCGATCCAGAGCGACTGGCAGTCCGGCCGCCTCGCCATGCAGGGCGATTCCTATCCGGAAAACTCCTACGAACTCTTCAGCCAGGTCATCGACTGGGTCGAGGCCTTCCTGGAACGCGAGTCTCGCTCCCTGACGCTGGTACTGGAACTCGTCTATCTCAACACCAGCTCGGTCAAGGCCATGATGGACATCTTCGACCTGCTCGAGGACACCTACCAGGGTGGCCGGGAGGTAGCCGTCGAGTGGCGCTATGATCCACGCAATGAACGCATTGCCGAGTTGGCCGAGGAGTTCAAGGAAGATTGCAGCTATCCCTTCGCCATCCTGCCGCTCGAGGTGGGCTCGTGAATATGCGGGAACAGGCCCTGCTCGACGAGGTGCTGGCGCTGCTCGACGATCCGAGCCATCGCGATCACCCGCTGCATGGGGCTCTGGAACGCCTCTATCGCCACCACCTGGAGCAGCGGGAGCGGCTGGAACGGCTGATCAGCATTGCCGACGGCTTTCAGCAGAGCGCCCAGTACGACCTGCACGACGCCCGCCACCAGTTGGAACATCAGCGCCGTCGCCAGCGCAAGCTCTCGCGCATCGCCGACCGCTTCCAGGAACTGCTGCACGAGCGCAACCAGGCCCTGGAGGATGTCTCGGGCCAGGACCCGCTGACCGGTCTGGCCAACCGACGCCGCCTCCATCAGCACCTCGAAGAGATGACCGACGATGCCAGCCAGCCGTTCAGCGTGGCGATGATCGATATCGATCACTTCAAGGTCATCAACGACCGCTACGGCCATGCCGCGGGGGACCGCGCCCTGATCGCCCTGGCCAAGACCCTGACGGCATCGCTGCGTGCCGGCGACCTGTGCGGCCGCTGGGGCGGTGAAGAGTTCCTGCTGGCACTGCCGACCACCCGGCTCGACCAGGCCGAGTGCCTGGTCGCCCGGCTCGGCGATCGACTGCGTCAACTGGACCTGGCGCTGGATGCCTCGGGTGAGCCCACCACCGTCACCGCCAGTATCGGCATCGCCGAACACCAGCCCGACGAGGACTACCGAGACACCATCCACCGCGCCGATCAGGCGCTGCTGACCGCCAAACGCGAGGGTCGTGACCGCTCGCGTCGCGCCGGCTGAGCGATCCCCTCGGCGTCGCCGACCGTGTCAATTCCATTCAGGACGGGGCACGGACATGAAAAAGGGCACCCGAGGGTGCCCTTTTCGCGTCTCGTCAGAAGGCCGCGGCTTACCAGCCGGTGGCTTCCTTCAGAGCGTCGCCGATCTCGGCCAGAGAGCGTACGGTCTTGACGCCCGCCGCCTCGAGGGCGCCGAACTTCTCGTCCGCAGTGCCCTTGCCGCCGGCGATGATGGCGCCGGCATGGCCCATGCGCTTGCCGGGAGGCGCGGTGACGCCGGCGATGTAGGAGACGACCGGCTTGGAGACGTTGGCCTTGATGTAGGCGGCCGCCTCTTCCTCGGCGGTGCCGCCGATCTCGCCGATCATCACGATCGCTTCGGTGGCCGGATCCTGCTCGAACTTCTCGAGGATATCGATGAAGGTAGAGCCCGGAATCGGGTCACCGCCGATGCCCACGCAGGTGGACTGACCGAAGCCGTGGTCGGTGGTCTGCTTGACCGCCTCATAGGTCAGGGTGCCGGAGCGCGACACGATACCGACCTTGCCAGGCTTGTGGATGTGGCCCGGCATGATGCCGATCTTGCACTCGCCCGGGGTGATCACGCCGGGGCAGTTCGGACCGATCAGGCGCACGCCCAGCTCGTCACACTTGACCTTGACGTCGAGCATGTCGAGGGTCGGGATGCCTTCGGTGATGCACACGATCAGCTTGATGCCGGCGTTGGCGGCCTCGAGGATCGAGTCCTTGCAGAACGGTGCCGGCACGTAGATCACGCTGGCCTCGGCGCCAGTCTCGGCCACCGCTTCCTTGACGGTGTTGAACACCGGCAGGCCCAGGTGCTCCTGGCCACCCTTGCCCGGGGTCACGCCGCCGACCATCTGGGTGCCGTAGGCGATCGCCTGCTCGGAGTGGAAGGTCCCCTGGCCGCCAGTGAAGCCCTGGCAGATGACCTTGGTGTTCTTGTCGATCAGGATGCTCATTACTTGCCCTCCGCTGCCTTGACGACCTGCTGAGCCGCGTCGGTGAGGCTCTTGGCAGCGATGATGTTCAGACCGCTGGAGGCCAGTTTCTCGGCGCCCAGCTCGGCGTTGTTACCCTCGAGACGCACCACGACCGGCACGTTGACGCCGACCTGCTCGACGGCACCGATGATACCCTCGGCGATCATGTCGCAGCGCACGATGCCACCGAAGATGTTGACCAGCACGGCCTTGACGTTGTCATCGGAGAGGATGATCTTGAACGCCTCGGCAACGCGCTCCTTGGTGGCACCGCCGCCGACGTCCAGGAAGTTGGCCGGGCTACCGCCGTTGAGGTTGACGATGTCCATGGTGCCCATGGCCAGGCCGGCGCCGTTGACCATGCAGCCGATGTTGCCGTCCAGGGCCACGTAGTTGAGGTCCCAGGCCGCGGCCTCGGCCTCGCGCGGATCCTCCTGGGAGGGGTCGCGCATGGCCTGCAGGTCCGGGTGACGGTACAGGGCGTTGCCGTCCAGGTTGATCTTGGCGTCCAGGCAGTGGAGGTTGCCCTCGTCGGTGATCACCAGCGGGTTGATCTCGAGCAGCGCCAGGTCCTTGTCGTGGAACAGCTTGGACAGACCCAGGAAGATCTTGGTGAACTGCTTGACCTGCGCGCCCTCGAGACCCAGCTGGAAAGCCAGCTCACGGGCCTGGTACGGCTGGGCGCCGACAAGCGGATCGATCTCGGCCTTGAGGATCTTCTCGGGCGTCTCCTCGGCGACCTTCTCGATCTCGACGCCGCCCTCGGTGGAGGCCATGAAGACCACGCGACGGGTGGCGCGATCGACCACGGCGCCGAGATAGAGCTCGTTGGCGATGTCGGTGCAGTTCTCGACCAGGATCTTGGCGACCGGCTGGCCCTTCTCGTCGGTCTGGAAGGTCACCAGGTTCTTGCCCAGCCACTGCTCGGCGAAGGCCTTTGCCTCCTCCGGGCTCTTGATCAGCTTGACGCCGCCGGCCTTGCCGCGACCACCGGCATGGACCTGGGCCTTGACGACCCACATCTCACCGCCGATCTTCTTGCAGGCTTCCGCCGCCTCTTCGGGGGTGTCGACGGCGAAGCCCTTGGAAACGGGCAGACCATAGTCGGCAAACAGCTGTTTGCTCTGATACTCGTGAAGGTTCATCGATTCATGCCATTGGTTGCATGTGACTCGAACGGTAGCCTCTGCACTGCCTGAGACGACAGGCGGCGGCTACCACCGTTCCCCTTCGATGCGTCGCCGAAGGGGACGCGCCGCCCGAGGGCGGCGCTCTTGTTGTCTTACTTGCGCTTCTTGCGATTGGCCATGTGGATGGCGTGGCCTTCCACGGCCAGAGCCGCCTCGTGGACAGTTTCGGAGAGGCTCGGGTGCGCATAGCAGGTCAGGGCCAGGTCCTCGGCGCTGGAGCCGAACTCCATGGCAATGACGCCCTGGGCGATCAGCTCGCCGGCGTGCTGCCCGACGATGTGCATGCCCAGCACACGATCGCTCTCGGCATCGGCGACGATCTTGGCCATGCCCTCGGTGGCGTTGTTGGCCATCGCCCGGCCGCTGGCGGCATACGGGAAGGCCCCGGTCTTGACCTCGATGCCCTTGGCCTTGGCATCCTGCTCGGTCAGGCCGACCCAGGCCACCTCGGGGAAGGTATAGATCACGCTGGGGATGGCGTCATAGTTCATCTCGGCCTTATGACCGGCGATGATATCGGCCACCATGATGCCTTCCTCGGAGGCCTTGTGGGCCAGCATCAGGCCACGCACGCAGTCGCCGATGGCGTAGACGCCCGGCACGTTGGTACGGCACTGATCATCCACCTGGATGAAACCACGCTCATCCAGGTCGACGCCGACGCCATCACCGACCACGCCCTTGGTATAGGGCTTGCGGCCGACGCAGACGATCAGCTTGTCGAAGGTGATCTCCTGGTCGCCCTTGGCGTCGCTGTACTTGACCACGACTTCCTGGCCCTTGACCTCGGAGCCGGTGACGCGGGCGCCCAGCTTGATGTCGAGCCCCTGCTTCTTGAGCGACTTCTGGGTCTCCTTGGCCACGTCCTTGTCGACCATCGGCAGGAAGTCGTCCATGGCCTCCAGCACGGTGACCTCGGAGCCAAGGCGGTTCCACACGCTGCCGAGCTCCAGGCCGATGACGCCGGCGCCGATCACGCCCAGGCGCTTGGGCGCTTCCTCGAACTCGAGGGCGCCGGTGGAATCGACGATCAGGCCTTCGGTCAGCGGGGTCGGCGGGATCTCCACCGGCACCGAGCCGGCGGCGATGACGATATTGTCGGCCTCGTAGGTGGCGGCCTTGCCGTCCGGATCGGTCACCTCGACCTGCTGGCTGCCGATGACCTTGCCGGTACCGTCGATCGGGGTCACCCCGTTGGCCTTGAACAGGCCGGAGATACCGCCGGTCAGGTTCTTCACGATCTGGTCCTTGCGGGCCATCATCTTCGTGATGTCCATCTGGACGTCGCCGGTCTGGATGCCCAGGTCACCGAACTCGTCCTTGGCCTCGACGAACTTGTGGGAGGCCTCAAGCAGTGCCTTGGACGGAATGCAGCCCACGTTGAGGCAGGTCCCGCCGTGCACGACCTTGCCCTGCTTGCCGATCCACTTCTCGACGCAGGCGGTCTTCAGGCCCAGCTGGGCGGCACGGATGGCGGCGACGTAGCCGCCGGGGCCCGCGCCGATCACGATGACATCAAACTTGTCGGCCATGTTGGCTCCTTGCGTTGTGTTTCGCTATGTCTCTGTTGCCCGTGCGGATCAGATGTCCAGCAGCAGGCGAGCCGGATCCTCGAGCAGCGCCTTGATGGTCACCAGGAACTGCACCGCGTCCTTGCCGTCGATCATGCGATGATCGTATGACAGCGCCAGGTACATCATCGGACGGATCTCGACCTTGCCATTCACCGCCATGGGCCGTTCCTGGATCTTGTGCATGCCCAGGATCGCGGTCTGCGGCGGATTGAGGATCGGCGTGGACATCAACGAGCCGAAGATACCACCGTTGGTGATGGTGAAGGTGCCGCCCTGCATCTCGTCGATGCCGAGCTTGCCGTCGCGGGCACGCTTGCCGAAGTCGACGATGCCCTTCTCGACGTCGGCGATCTTCATGCCGTCGGTGTCGCGCAGTACCGGCACCACCAGGCCGCGGTCGGTAGACACGGCCACGCCGATGTCCTGGTAGCCGTGATAGACGATGTCGTCACCGTCGATGGAGGCGTTGACGTCCGGGAAGCGCTTGAGCGCCTCGGAGGCCGCCTTGACGAAGAAGCCCATGAAGCCGAGCTTGGTGTCGTGGGCCTTGAGGAAGGTGTCCTTGTACTGGGCACGCAGATCCATCACCGCGCCCATGTCCACCTCGTTGTAGGTGGTCAGCATGGCGGCGGTCTGCTGAGCCTCGACCAGGCGCTTGGCGATGGTCTTGCGCAGGCGGGTCATCGGCACGCGCTTCTCGGGGCGCTCGCCTTCGACGGCCGGGGCCGGCGCTGCGGCAGCCTTGGCACCGCCGGCCGGCTTGGCGGCTTTCTTGGCACTGCCGTCCTTGATGGCCTTCTGCACGTCTTCCTTCAGCACGCGACCGCCCTTGCCGGTGCCCTCGAGCTTGCTGACGTCGAGGTCGTGCTCGGCGACCAGCTTGCGCGCGGCGGGCGCGAGGATCTTGTCGCCGACCTTCTCGTCGCTGGCGCCGTCGTCGGCGGATGCGGCGGCCTTGCCTTCACCGGCGGACGGGGCAGCAGCACCGCCGGCACCTTCGGTGAAGATTGCCAGCACCTGCTCGGAGGTCACTTGGCTGCCTTCCTCGGCCTTGATCTCGGACAGCGCACCGTCGGCGGGGGCGACCACCTCGAGCACGACCTTGTCGGTCTCGATCTCGGCCAGTACTTCGTCGCGCTTGACGGCTTCGCCGACCTGCTTGGCCCAGCTGGCCACGGTGCCTTCCTGGACGGACTCGGGGAAGGTCGGCGCCTTCACCTCGTGCGTCTGGCCGCCGGCGGCCGGGGCGGCCTCCGGTTTGGCGTCGCTCTTCTCTTCGCTGGCGGCCTCGGCCTTGTCGTCGCCGCCGCTGGCCGCGCCTTCGCCGAGGCGGCCGAGCACCTGCTCGGACTGCACGGTATCACCCTCTTCCGCCAGCACCTCGGCCAGGGTACCGGCCTCGGGTGCCACGACCTCGAGCACTACCTTGTCGGTCTCGATCTCGACGATCAGCTCGTCACGCTCGACGCTATCACCCGGCTGCTTGTGCCAGGCGGCCACGCTGCCTTCGGCAACGGATTCCGGAAAGGTGGGTGCCTTGATCTCGGTAGCCATGTCGTTTCCCTTGTGTGTTCTCTCTCGTCCCGGTGGGCTGCCTTAGAGGTTGAAGGCGTCTTCCACCAGCTTGCGCTGCTGTTCGGTGTGCACGGACATGTAGCCCGCCGCGGGCGCCGCCGAGGCCGGGCGACCGGCGAACTTGAGCTTGCCGCCCAGGCCCGTCTTGTGCTGCTCCGCCACGCTGCGCATGTGATGCTGACTGGAATACCAGGCGCCCTGGTTGAGCGGCTCTTCCTGGCACCACACCATCTCGCTGACGTTGGTGTAGGCCTGGATCGCCTCGAGGAGCTCGGCCTCGGGGAACGGATAGAGCTGCTCGAGACGCAGGATGGCCACGTCGTCGCGGGCGTTCTCCTCGCGCCAGTTGGCCAGGTCGTAATAGACCTTGCCGGCACACAGGATGATGCGCTCGACCTTCTCGGCGTCGCGCTCGCCCTGGTCGGGGAGCACCATCTGGAAGCTGCCGCTGGCCAGCTCGTCGAGGCTGGAGGTCGCCTCCTTGTGTCGCAGCAGACTCTTCGGCGACATCACCACCAGCGGCTTTCTCAGCTTGCGGATCACCTGGCGACGCAGCAGATGGAAGATCTGCGCCGGGGTGGTCGGCACGCAGACCTGCATGTTGTGCTCGGCGCACAGCTGCAGGAAGCGCTCCAGACGCGCCGAGGAGTGCTCGGGCCCCTGCCCCTCGTAGCCGTGCGGCAGCAGCATGGTCAAGCCGCACAGTCGCTCCCACTTGGTCTCGCCGGAGGAGATGAACTGGTCGACCACGACCTGGGCGCCGTTGAAGAAGTCGCCGAACTGCGCCTCCCAGATCACCAGGTCATTGGGCGCCGTGGTGGAATAGCCATACTCGAACGCCAGCACGGCTTCCTCGGAGAGGAAGGAATCGTGGATGGTGAAGCACGGCTGGCCATCGCTCAGGTGCTGCAGCGGCACGTAGGTGCTGCCGTCCTTCTGGTTGTGCACTACCGCGTGACGGTGGGAAAAGGTGCCGCGCCCCACGTCCTGCCCGGTCAGGCGCACCGGATGCCCCTGGTCGATCAGCGTGGCATAGGCCAGCGTCTCGGCGAAGCCCCAGTTGGTGGCCATGCCACCGGCCTGCATCTTGCGACGGTCGTCGTAGATCTTGGCGACCTGGCGCTGCACTTCGACCCCGTCCGGGATATCGCACATCTTGGCCGCCAGGTGCTGCAGGCGCTTGAGGTCGAAGCTGGTGTCGGTATGGCCGCTCCATTCGTGACCGAGGTAGGGCTTCCAGTCGACGAACAGTGCGGTGTTGGGCTTCTGTACCAGGGCATTGGCCACGTGGTTGCCGGCGACCAGGTCGTCGCGGTATTTCTCCATCGTGGCCTTGGCATCGTCCTCGCTGATCAGCCCTTCCTCGACCAGGCGCTGGGCGTACAGGGTCCGCGAAGAGGCATGCTTCTTGATCTTGCTGTACATCATCGGCTGAGTGCCGGACGGCTCGTCGGCCTCGTTGTGGCCGCGGCGGCGATAGCACACCAGGTCGATGACCACGTCCTTCTTGAACTGCTGACGGTAGTCCAGTGCCACCTGGGTGGCGTGCAGCACCGCATCCGGATCGTCGCCGTTGACGTGGAAGATCGGTGCCTGGACCATCTTGGCGATGTCGGTGCAGTACTCGGTGGAGCGCGAGTCTTCCGGGTGCGAGGTGGTGAACCCCACCTGGTTGTTGATCACGATGTGCACCGTGCCGCCGGTCCGGTAGGCACGGGTCTGGGACATCTGGAAGGTCTCCATGACCACGCCCTGACCGGCAAAGGCCGCGTCACCATGGACGTTGATCGGCAGTACCTTGCCGCCGTCGGCGTCGCTGCGACGATCCTGGCGGGCCCGCACCGACCCCTCCACCACCGGCGCCACGATCTCCAGGTGCGAGGGGTTGAACGACAGCGCCAGGTGCACTTCGCCGCCCGGCGTCATGACGTTGGAGCTGAAGCCCTGGTGATACTTGACGTCACCGGAGCCACGCTCGACCACCTTCTTGCCGTCGAACTCGTCGATCAGCTCGGAGGGGTTCTTGCCGAGGATGTTGACCAGCACGTTGAGGCGGCCACGGTGGGCCATGCCGATCACCACTTCCTTGGTGCCGTAACCGCCGGCACGCTGGATCAGCTCGTCCATCATCGGGATGAAGGACTCGCCGCCCTCAAGACCGAAGCGCTTGGTGCCCGGATACTTGGACGCCAGGTAGCTCTCGAGGCCTTCGGCGGCAGTGAGTCGCTCGAAGACGTGCTTGCGCACCTCGTTGCTGAACTTGGGCTTGGAGCGCACCGACTCGAAGCGCTGCTGCAGCCAGCGTTTCTCTTCGGTGTCGACGATGTGCATGATCTCGCAGCCGATGCTGCGGCAGTAGGTCTGCTCCAGCGCCTCGACGATCTCCTTCAGCGGGGCCTTGTCGGCGCCGAGGAAGAACGAGCCCGTCTGGAACTCGGTGTCCAGGTCGGCCTTCGAGAGCTGGTGGAAGGAGAGGTCGAGGTCGGGCACCGGGGTCGGGCTGCGCAGATCGAGGGGGTCGATATCGGCCTTCTGGTGCCCGCGGAAGCGGTAGGCGTTGATCAGCTGCAGTACCTTGACCTGCTTGCGACTCTCGTCGCTGCCGGAAGCGGCGGCGGCCTGGGCGGTACGGCGCTGGCGGCCTAGCTGATAGAACTGTTCGCGGGTTGGAGCAAGTGGAACGTCGGGGGTGGCGCTGCCATCGGGTCTCGGCAGTTGGTCGAAATACTGACGCCATTCGTCGGGAACGGCGGTGGGGTCATCGAGGTACTGCTCGTAGAGCGCTTCCACATAGTGAACATTGCTGCCACTGACATGGGAGGAGCGCCACATCAACTCCATTATGCCTTGTTGCATCTCTCGGTCACCCTGCACTGATGGGGTGGTATCGGCCGTCACGGCTCACCCGTGGCGACATCTTTGGTAGCCTGCCGGCGGGCGGACACCTTGTTCTCGATGGTCAAAAGCCGGTGCGCAGGGCACCGGCTTCGACGTCTCACCGGGGGCCAGGCTGCGACAGCACGTCGCAGCTCGCGGCGTATGATAACAAGCCGGGGCCCACGATTTAAGTGGCATTCGCCAGCAGCATCTCGCGGATCTTGCCGATCGCGCGCGTGGGATTCAGCCCCTTGGGACATACCGCCACGCAGTTCATGATGCCGCGGCAGCGGAACACGCTGAACGGGTCCTCCAGCTCGGCCAGGCGCTCACGGGTCGCCTCGTCGCGGGAGTCGGCCAGGAAGCGGTAAGCCTGCAGCAGGCCGGCCGGACCGACGAACTTGTCCGGGTTCCACCAGAACGACGGGCAGGAGGTCGAGCAGCAGGCACACAGGATGCATTCGTAGAGGCCGTCGAGCTTGTCGCGGTCCTCCGGCGACTGCAGGCGCTCGATCGCCGGCGCCGGATTGTCGTTCTGCAGGTACGGCTGGATGCGCTCGTACTGCTTGTAGAACAGCCCCATGTCGACCACCAGGTCACGAATGACCGGCAGACCGGGCAGCGGACGCAGGGTCAGCTTGCCCTTCTTGACCACTTCGGAAAGCGGCGTGATGCAGGCCAGGCCGTTCTTGCCGTTCATGTTCATGCCATCGGAACCGCACACGCCCTCGCGGCAGCTGCGACGGAAGGCCAGGCCATTATCCTGCTCCTTCACCATGTGCAGGACGTCGAGCACCATCAGGTCGCGGCCTTGGGTGTCGACCTGGAACTCCTCCATGTAAGGGGCGGAGTCCGTTTCCGGGTTGTAGCGGTACAGGGATACCTGAAGATTGGACATCGTGACTCCCCTCAGTAGGTGCGGACTTTCGGCTCGAACATGTCGACGGTCTTGGGCGCGAAATTGACGTCGCGCTTGCCCAGCCTCTTGTCGGCCGGGAAGTAGAGCGAGTGCTTCAGCCAGTTGACGTCGTCGCGGTCCGGATAGTCATAGCGGCAGTGAGCACCACGGCTCTCCTTGCGCTCCAGGGCGGCGATGGCGGTGGCCTCGGCGACCTCCATCAGGTTGTCGAGCTCGAGCGCCTCGACCCGCGCCGTGTTGAAGGCGTTCGACTTGTCCGGCAGGTAGGCGTTGTCGATGCGGCCACGCAGCTCGGCCAGCTTCTTGACGCCCTCCTCCATGTTCTTCTCTTCGCGGAACACGCCGAAGTCGTTCTGCATGATGTCCTGCAGCTCGCGCTTGAGCTCGGGGACGGTCTCGCCGCTCTCGGATTCGTTCCAGCGATTGAGACGCTTCATCGCCGACTCGATGTCCGAGTCGCTGGCGGCCAGGTACTCGACCCCTTCGTTGAGCGCGCTTTCGATGAACATGCCGGCGGCACGACCGAACACCACCAGGTCGAGCAGCGAGTTGCCCCCCAGGCGATTGGCGCCGTGGACCGACACGCAGGCCGCTTCGCCGACGGCGTAGAGGCCGTTGACGATGTGATCGTTGCCGTCGCCGTCCTGCATGATGGCCTGACCGTGCACGTTGGTCGGCACGCCGCCCATCATGTAGTGGCAGGTCGGGACCACCGGAATCGGCTCCTTGGCCGGATCCACGTGGGCAAAGGTCTTGGACAGTTCGACGATGCCCGGCAGGCGCTTGCCAAGCACCTCATCGCCGAGGTGATCCAGCTTGAGATAGACGTGATCGCCATTCTCGCCGCAGCCGCGACCCTCGAGGATCTCCATGACCATGGAGCGCGCGACCACGTCGCGACCGGCCAGGTCCTTGGCGTTGGGGGCATAACGTTCCATGAAGCGCTCGCCGTCCTTGTTGACCAGATAGCCGCCTTCGCCGCGGCAGCCCTCGGTCACCAGGACCCCGGCGCCGTAGATACCGGTCGGGTGGAACTGCCACATCTCCATGTCCTGCATCGGGAAACCGGCACGCAGCGCCATGCCGATACCATCACCGGTGTTGATCAGGGCATTGGTAGTGGAAGCATAGATGCGACCGGAGCCACCGGTGGCCAGCACGGTGGCCTTGGACTTGATATGAACCACTTCGCCGGATTCGATGTCCATGGCGATGCAGCCGACCACGTCACCGTTGGCGTTCTTGACCAAGTCGATGGCGTACCACTCGTTGAGGAACGTGGTATTGTTCTTCAAGTTGTTCTGGTAGAGGGTGTGCAGCAGGGCGTGGCCGGTCCGGTCGGCAGCGGCACAGGTGCGGGCCGCCTGGCCGCCCTCGCCGAAGTTCTTGGACTGGCCGCCGAACGGGCGCTGATAGATGCGGCCGTTGTCGAAACGGGAGAACGGCAGCCCCATGTGCTCGAGCTCGAAGACCGCCTTCGGCCCCTCGGAGCACATGTATTCCGCCGCATCCTGGTCGGCGATGTAGTCGCCGCCCTTGACGGTGTCATACATGTGCCAGCGCCAGTCGTCGTTGGGATCGGCAGAAGCGATGGCACAGGTGATGCCGCCCTGGGCGGAAACGGTGTGCGAGCGGGTCGGGAAGACCTTGGACAGCACGGCGGTCTGCTTGCCGGACTTGGCCAGCTCGAGGGCGGCCCGCAGGCCGGAACCGCCACCGCCGATGATGATGGCGTCGAAGGTCAGGCTACGCATGTTGGACATGGATCAGGCTCCCCACAGGACTTGGATACCCCAGACCAGAAACACGAAGATGGCCAGGATGATGACGGTCTGGACGGCGATACGAATGCCGGTCGGCTTGAGATAGTCGGTGGTCACGGTCCACAGCCCCACCCAGGCATGGGCGGCCAGAGACACGAAAGCCAGCAGCGAGAAGATTCGCATCCAGGTCTGGGCGAAGAGTCCGCTCCAGGTCGCGTAGTCGAGACCCGGGTGAAACAGCAGATAACCGACGATGAAGAGTGAGTAGAGGGCCAGGATGATGGCCGAGACACGCTGCACGAGCCAGTCGGACAGCCCGCTGCGCCCAAAGTTCGTGATGTTGGTTACCATACCCAGACTCCAGCCAGAATGATCAGGACCACGCTCACCACCACGGTGATCTGTGCCTTCTTGACGCCGCCCTCGAGGGTCACGCCGATATCGATATCCATCAGCAGGTGCTTGATGCCGGCCACAAAATGAAAGGCCAGCGCGGACAGCAATCCCCAGGCGATCAACTTGGCCAGAAAGTTGTGGGCCAGCGCGTCATGCACCGCCGCAAAGCCTTCGGGCGACGACAACGAGGCGTCGAGGGCCCAGAAGCCGAAGATCAGGCCAATGAAGAGAATGACGCCGGTAATGCGGTGGGCGATCGACGTCAAGGCGGGGAGGGGGAACTGTATCGTGGACAGATCCAGATTTACGGGTCGTTTGCTATTCACGGCTCTCTACACACTCTCTTGGCCCGCAGTAGGCGCTCGGGCGAGGCCCGTCACGGGCGGTGGTTTCGGGAAGGGACTCGATCATGACGCGATGTCACGATCACCGTTTCCTGCCAGTCGCGCGACAGGATTATAGGGTTATGCCCACACCATGACAAATGACGCGCGCACCGACTCGACCATGGTGGCAAGCGCTTCGGGGGCAAAAAAACACCGCCACGGCGTAAGTTATCGCCTACACCCACAGCCTCCGATGGATCTTGCACGCAAATGGTGCAAAGCACCAACTCTGTTACAGACATTGTACATGTCGCGAGGAATGCACAAGCCAAGGGTGGCGATGGATGAATTGACAATCGTGAAGACGCTTCTATAGTGGGCGAACCTTTTCGCCGGCAAGTTCTGCGAAATCACGCATTATCGCGCCACCATGAACTCGAGAGGAGGCCAGTTATGGCTGACAGGAAAGCAACGTTGACGGTAGAAGGTCTGGACAAGCCGATCGAGCTGCCGGTCTACTCGGGGAGCGCAGGTCCGGATGTGATCGATGTCCGCAGCCTGGGCGCCGAAGGCCTCTTTACCTACGACCCCGGCTTCATGGCAACCTCCTCTTGCCAGTCCGCCATCACCTACATCGACGGCGGCAAGGGGGTGCTGCTGCACCGCGGCTACCCCATCGAGCAGTTGGCCAAGCACTCCGACTTCGTCGAACTATGCTACCTGCTGATGTTCGGCGAGCTGCCCGACAAGGCCCAGTACAAGGACTTCGCCGGACGCGTGCGCGGCCATACCATGGTCCACGAACAGCTGGCCAACTTCTTCAAGGGCTTCCGTCGCGACGCCCACCCGATGTCGATCCTGTGCGGCGTGGTCGGTGGCCTGGCGGCCTTCTATCATGACCACCTGGACATCACCAAGCAGGAAGATCGCGAGATCAGCGCCATCCGCCTGATCGCCAAGATGCCGACCATCGCCGCCATGTCCTACAAGTACAACGTCGGCATGCCCTTCAACTATCCGCGCAACGACCTGAACTATGCAGAGAACTTCCTCTACATGATGTTCAGCAACCCCTGCGAGGACTACGAGATCAACCCGGTGTTCGCCAAGGCGATGGATCGCATCTTCATGCTCCACGCCGACCATGAGCAGAACGCCTCGACCTCTACGGTGCGCCTGGCCGGTTCCACCGGTGCCAACCCCTTCGCCTGCATCAGCGCCGGCATTGCCGCCCTGTGGGGGCCGGCTCATGGCGGTGCCAACGAGGCGGTGCTCAACATGCTCGACGAGATCGGCGACGACTCCGAAGAGAACATTCAGCGCTTCATCGACAAGGCCAAGGACAAGAACGACCCGTTCAAGCTGATGGGCTTCGGCCACCGCGTCTACCGCAACTTCGACCCGCGCGCCAAGGTCATGAAGGAAACCTGCGACGAGGTCCTGGCCCAGTTGGGAATGGCCGACGATCCGCAGCTCAAGATCGCCAAGCGCCTGGAACAGATTGCCCTGGAAGACGAGTACTTCATCGAACGCAAGCTGTATCCGAACGTCGACTTCTACTCCGGCATCATCCTCAAGGCCATGGGCATCCCGACCAACATGTTCACCGTGATCTTCGCGGTGTCCCGCACCATCGGCTGGATCTCCCACTGGCACGAGATGATCAGCGACAGCTACAAGATCAGCCGTCCGCGCCAGCTCTACGTGGGCCACACTCAACGCGACTATCCCGCCGAGTGATCCGCCAGCATTGACCCCACGACGACGAAGGCCGCCCATCGGGCGGCCTTCGTCGTTGGCGGCCCTGGCTGCTTGCCACCGCCCCTCACCTGCAAGCCCGACAACCCCCGCCCCAGCGAGCCCTGGAAGGGGTGCCTGCGCCCGTCTCAGGGTACTGACGAAGCTCGACCAGCCTCGCCTGCCTGCGACGCCAGGGAGCGCAGTGGTGGACGATCAGGGCCGACGACATCACACTGTCATCCCGCTGACCTCATTCCGCAGCGTTTTCCACACATTCTGTGGATAACCCTGTTCAAAACCCCTAGAGAAACGCCTCAAATCGCCATGGGCAGCGGGTCGCGCTTAGATTGATCAATTTTTGACCTAATGCAAACCATTGATTTTAAAGAACTAATCAACGAAGCCCATAACCACGGGGCTAGAGCGCGAGCCTGTGCACAGATCGCGGGGGAGGAACAGTCAACGTGGACAAGTCAAGGCCCGTAGCGACCCATCTTTGGTACAAAAGTACGAGAATGCGCCATGCTCAGCGCGCCAGCGGCTCGCAACGGCGAACACAAAAAAAGACGCCTTCGGCGTCCGGATATACAGGAAGGGATGGCGTCCCATAGGGGGTTCGAACCCCTGTTACCGCCGTGAAAGGGCGGTGTCCTAGACCACTAGACGAATGGGACGCAGCATCTTCGATGCGAGATGGTTGGTGGAGCCTAGCGGGATCGAACCGCTGACCTCAACACTGCCAGTGTTGCGCTCTCCCAGCTGAGCTAAGGCCCCGCATCTCGTGAAGACGGGGCGTATAGTACTGATTCCCTTCGCCTTCGTCAACCCCTCGTGCTTCGCACGAGAGCTTTAAGCTATAAGCCTGAAGCTGGAAGAGAAACAACACCCATATCGCCGCTCCCACCGCACCTCGGCACAACCGTTGCTGCCGGTCTTGCCGAGGTCTTCTTAAAGCTTACAGCTTATGGCTTACAGCTCCCGGTACTCCTTCTCAAACCGCTTGGCCTGCTTCTTGGACACGCCGCCAAGCACCGCGATGGCGTGGCGCAGGCGCGCCCGGGTCATGTCGGAGCCGAGGATCGCCATGGCATCCATTACCGAGGTGCTGGACGCCGAACCGGTGATGGCAATGAACACCGGGGCCAGGAAGTCCTTCATCTTGAGTTCGAAGTGCCCGGCCAGCGCCTTGACCTCGGCGAGCAAGGCTTCCTTGTGCCAGGTCGGCACCGTCTCGAGGCGCCACGTGAGGAACTGCAGCAGCTTCACCAGGTCCTCACGGCCCAGCTTGACCGCATCGAAGTCGCCCTCTTCGAGCGCCGGCATCCCGGAAAAGAAGTGACCCGCCAGCGGCATGACATCGGAAAGCGTCTCCACGCGCGGGCGCACCTGTGGAAGGATCTGGCGCACATAGTCCTCGTTGAAGGCCCAATCGCGTAGCGCCGTGAGGAAAGCGTCGTCGTCCAGATCCTCGCGGATGTACAGACCATTGAGCCAGCTCAGCTTCTGCAGGTCGAACACCGGCCCGCCCAGCGAGACCCGCTGCACGTCGAAGTGGCTCATCATCTCATCGAGGGTGAACTTTTCGCGCTCGTCCGGCATCGACCAGCCCATGCGCCCCAGGTAATTGGTCACCGCCTGCGGCAGGAAGCCCATGCGCCGGTAGTAGTTGATCGAGGTCGGATTCTTGCGCTTGGAGAGCTTCGACTTGTCCGGGTTGCGCAGCAGCGGCATATGGCACAGCGCCGGCATCGGCCAGCCGAAGTATTCATATAGAAGCTGATGCTTGGGCGCGGAGTTGATCCACTCCTCGCCGCGCAGCACGTGGGTGATGCCCATCAGATGGTCATCGACCACATTGGCCAGGTGATAGGTCGGCATGCCGTCGGACTTGAGCAGGATCTGGGCGTCCACCTGAGCCCAGTCCACCTCGATGGTGCCACGCAGCATGTCTTCCACCACGCAGGTCCCGCTGGCCGGTACCTGCATACGCACCACGTGGGGCCAGCCCTCGCGCTCACGGCGAGCAACTTCATCGTCGGGAAGCGCCAGGTCGGCGGGCTTGAGCGCCAGGTGCAGCCCCTCGGCCTTGCGCGCCTCGCGTAGCTCGTCGAGCTCCTCGCTGGTGCGATAGCACTTGAAGGCATGACCGGCTTCGATCAGCCGTCTGGCATGCTCAGCATAGATGTCGCCGCGCTCGCTCTGGCGATACGGGCCATGGGGACCACCCACGTCGGGCCCCTCGTCCCACTCCAGGCCCAGCCAGCGCAGGGAGTCGAGGATCATCTGCTCGGACTCGGCGGTCGAACGTACCCGATCGGTGTCCTCGATACGCAGAATGAACTCACCGCCGTGTTGACGAGCGAAGCACAGATTGAACAAAGCGATATAAGCGGTGCCCACATGGGGATCACCGGTGGGAGACGGCGCGATACGAGTACGTACGGTCATGTCGTCCTTGGTCCAGTCGAGAGAATGAGGCCCTGGGCGCCGTCGCCAGCGCGGCACGAAAAGGCCGAGACGCTCGATCGATGGGACAGGCACCTGACCAGGGCGGATGGACGCATTATACGCACCTCGCGCCAGGGCGGCAGCCGTGGTATGGAATCATTGACGCCCCAGGCGGTCCACAGCAAACCCTCTGCAAAGGCACGAACAACGATGCTCGCGCAACTGCCGAATGACTTCAACGCCCTGGTGACCGGAGCCTCCGGAGGGATCGGCTCAGCCCTGGTCGATGCCCTGCTGGCCTCCTCCAGGCTTGGGCGACTGTATGCCGTCAGCCGGCATGAGGTGCGACGTGATGACTCGCGACTGAGCGCCTTCCCCCTGGACCTGACCAAGCCTGAGGGGCTGGAGGCACTCGGCCACGCCCTTCCCGACCGGCCGCTGCACCTGGTGATCAATACCCTCGGCCTGTTGCACGACGAAGCGAGCGGCATCTTTCCGGAAAAGAAACTGGGCGACCTCGACGGCGACGCCATGGCCCGCCTGTTTCACGTCAACGCCACGACCCCGGCACTGCTGCTCCAGACGCTGGAGCCCGTGCTCAAGGGCCATCACCCGGTTCTGATCGGCAGCCTTTCGGCCCGGGTCGGCTCGATCGGCGACAACCGCCTCGGCGGCTGGTACGCCTACCGCGCCAGCAAGGCCGCACATAACATGCTGATGAAGACCGCCGCCGTGGAGCTCCGCCGCCTCAATCCCCACGCCGTGGTGATCTGCCTGCATCCTGGCACCACCGATACCGCCCTGTCGGCTCCCTTCCAGACCAGGGTGCCCGAGGGCAAGCTGTTCTCACCGGCCTTCGTCGCCGAACGTTTACTGAGCGTGCTGGGAGAGCGACGGCCCGAGGACAGCGGCGGCTTCCTGGACTGGAACGATGCCACCATCCCATGGTGACAAAGTCTCGAGCCCGCGGTCATATCGTTGATGCGCGCTATTGCACAGTCTGTAGCAATAACGGACCATTCCATCCTTCTAGACGACCTCAGACAGGACGACGTTAATGGATACACTCGGCCCTCGGATCAAGCATCTCCGGCTGGAGGCCAAGCTCAACAAGGCCGCTCTCGCCCGCCGGGTCGGCGTCTCGGACGTCACCATCTCGTATTGGGAGTCCGGGGCTATCAAGCAGATCGGCCATGAACGCCTGGTGGCCCTGGCCGCCGCCCTCAACTGTCCACTGTCCGCCCTGCTCGATGACGAGGGCACGCGTCCTTCGCCGCTCTTCTTGAGGGCCGATGCTTCGCCTCCCTGGACGACCCCCGATGCCAAGGGCATCGAACTGCCTATCGAGCTGACCCCTGGGCAGCGCTGGGATGGCGACTGCCACCTGGTCACACCGGCCCCGGGAGAGAGCTTCGATTATCTCGGCGCCGGCGATCTGGCGGCCATCGCCCCTACCGAAATATTCCGGCAACCCGGCCTGTATCTGATCGAAGAGGCCGGTCGCCTGGCACTGCGCCGAGTACAGCAGGATGCCAAGGGTGCCCTGACCTTCCAGCGCCAGGACGACGACGCCCTCGTCCCCTATACACCGGACTGCCGATTACTGGGCAAGATCGTCTCGCTGTGGCGCCACGAAGTCCTGTGAACCGCACGCTCAGTCCAGTTCCATGACCTCGACCTGATCGGTGGTATGTCGCGGCCGTGAGCCCACCAGAAAACGCTGAGAGGCGCTGACCACCTGCCCCAGCCCATGACGTGATGCCTCGACCAGGGGGCCGCGCAGGTTCTCCCCCTGCTCTCCCAGCCGCGCTCGCACTTCCGGCGGCTGAACCTGGGCTGGCGGCATGTTCACGGTGATGCGGTAGTCCCCGTCGGGCAGACCGCTCCCGGGACCAAAGGGCCCAGCGGAGAATGCGCCGGCCGAGACGGTGGTTCGCTCCTGCCAACGCACGCCACTGACTTCCCGCTCCACCAACACCTGCAGGCGGGTATGGTCCGGCAGATTGGTCGTGCTCTCGACCACCAGCCGCCGATCGCTACGCAGCCGGGCCGACACCTCGATGACCACGACAGCATCGAACGGTGGCACCTCGGCGGTAGGCGTGGCTTCGGCGGTCGGCTCGGGCTGAGCCACGCCGCCGACCCGCTCGTCGGCCGGCGGCGAGTCCTCCTCGCTGCTGCCGCATCCGGACAGCAACGCTGCCAGAACGACCCATACCGTACCGCGACGCCATGCCCTCATGCCTGTCCTCCATGCCCTGGAATCCCTCGCCAGCCTACCATCACAGCGACGGACTCGCGCCCGTCAGTCACCGCGACACTCCCGGCATAGCGTGGCATGCGACACTGCGGCCAACCGCCCCGCATCGATCACTTCACCGCACCGCTCGCAGATCTCTCCTCTACCCTCGCGAATCCGTGCCAAGGCATGGCGCACCTGGGCCAGTTCATCCTCGGCTTCCGCTTCCAGCGAAGCCACCACTTCGTCGTCGCGCGTCTCAAGGGGCTGATCCTCCATGTCCCTGTCCACCGGACCGCCCAGATGCTGACGATGGGCCCGATAGCGCTCCAGGCGCTCCTTGAGTTCATCCCGAAGCCGCTCCAGTTCGACCTTGCGATCGTCACTCATCGCCATGTCTCCTTTCATCTGATGGCCCACCGCTACTCGCCAACCTCCAGGGCACGATACCCGGACGACGTCAGCTCGATCCGATGTACTCGTCCCTCGTCATCACGTCCGACCTCGAGGAAGCCCGCCGCCTCCAGGGCCGCAATATCGTCCAGAATCATAGCCTCGTGCGAATCCCCACCGGCATGACCGAAAGGCGCCACCAGTACGCCGCCATGCTGCAGCACGCGGGCCATCAACTCGCGCCGTGTATCGCCGAGATCATGTGCGTCCATGGGCTGCTCTCCTCTTACCCTGTTACCGCGGTATCACCTGCAGTATGGACGACATCGTCAGCGGCACGGTTCACGCTGACAGCCCCCTCGCAACCGACGCCACGACTGGTAGAATACGCGCCATTCCGCCCGACCTCCGTGATACCGATGACCGACCTCGACCGCACTTTTTCCGTGGCCCCGATGATGGATTGGAACGAAGGCTGACAACCACGGGCATTAGCGCCACCAAGTACCAAAATTGGCACAGTATTTTCTCCCCGCCCAACCGATACCAGTCTTTCACTGCTAGCTTGATAACCTACCAATGCATTAGCTCGCAGCAGGGGAAACAGATGCAGCCTTACCTCAACCTCGGCGGGAACTCAGGCGTTCGCTTCTACGAGATTTTGGCCGACCGTATCCATGTGCAGTTCAAAACAGGTACTCCATATACCTGGTCGTATGCCAGCTGTGGCCAACACCATGTCGAACAGATGAAAACCCTGGCTCGTAATGGGCGTGGGCTTAATTCCTACATCATGCGTTTCGTTCGTAAGGGATATGAGCGGTGACGAAGAGGATAAAACTGCATAGATCCGCATAGACCGTCGCCTCCCTGTAACCCCTTCCAACCCGCTCAACGGTGGGGTCTGACGACCTAGTGCATAAGTGCATAAAAACCGGCACGTTTAGCGCGCAGGCGGGGCGGGGTGTCGACGGCGCGCGGCGGTCCACGGCTGGGGATGCCGGCAGGTGGAGAAGGTAGCGCCCGCACGAAAAGGCCGCCCGAGTGGGCGGCCATGGTGGTAGTCAGCGAGTCGGTGGCTATCGCCGGGTCGGATCGAGGCCAGTGCCTTCGCCGGCACTCAGCGAGTAGGGATCGAACTGCACGATCTTTTCGCCGGCCCACTCGTTGATCTCGCGCATGGTGGCCTGGAGCGGCTCGAGCTCGTTGGCCACGAAGACACGAGCAGCCTTCTCGACGTCGCCGAACCCGCCGGTGTTCTGGGGAATGATCCCCATCATCTGGGGCGGGATGCGATGGCCGGCGAGCTGGTCGTCGCGGGTGATGTTCTTGATGTTCCAGAAGTCGTCCTTCGCCGCCACCTCACTCACCGGGATCACCTGCACCCCGTCCTTCTTGCCGCTGGGCGAGTAGAGGAACAGGTTGCGGAAATTGCCGGGGCCCTTCGACTCCTTGAGCGCCTGGCGCATGGCGTCGATGTCCTTCTGATCGTGGGCCGGATCATTCACGTACATGATGAATCCCGCATGTGAGCCGTTGAGGTAGTAGCGGCGACGGAACAGCGTGGCCGACTCGTTAAGCCAGGCCGACTGCAGGCTGCCCAGGTAGTCCGGCACGCCATAGATCGCCTGGTCGATGTCCGGCTCGAGCAAGTGCACCACCCTCCCCCGTGGCAGCTCGGTGCGCTCCAGGTAGTTGGGCACCCACCAGTAGCGATCGGCACGCTTGCCGCCACGCCGAATGTACTTGGCACCCAGGTGCCGGAACGGCAGCTGCTTGCCCAGCCGGCCGCGCACCTCCTCGAGGTAGGCGTTGCCGAACACCAGGTAATCCAGGGCCAGCGCCGAGAAGGTGCGCCGGCCCAGCAACGGGTGCGGCCGGAACGTGCGCAGCAGGATGTTGCGCTTCACCTGGAGCGCGCTGCCATGGTGGGCCGTGGCCCGATAGGACTTGGCCAGGATATCCATCGGCACCGGTGGCTCGTACCACTCGTCCGCCGACAGGTAGACCCCCTCATAGAAGACGTCGCGCATGCTGGTGACGGGCTCCGGGTCGCCAAAGCTGAACGCCTCGGTGCGTGGCGTCGCCGGCGCACTGGCAGTGGAGTACCCCGCCGGCAGGCGGACGCGCGGTTTACTGGCGGTGGCGGTCATTCGTACATCTCCATCAGGGACTGGCCGGCCCCCTCGGCCGGGCCGTCGATCGGTTCGTGTGACAAGGCGTGCATGGTGGCCCACGCGAGATCCGCGTGACCGGTGGCCTGGCTGCGGCCCGAGGTGTAGGTGTACTGGCGGCCGGAGGCGGTGAGCTCTCGTTTGATGGCCATGAACGACTGGGCGAGATCCGACCAGCCGGCGTCGAACTCGAGGCGGTCCTTGCGCATGATCTGCTGGGCCTGCATGACCAGCCGACCCTTGACCGCCGGGTCATAGCGGAAGCGCACCAGGGTCGGGAACCACTTCTCGACGTGCTCGGCCACCGCCTCGCCGAGGCCGGTGATGTCGATGCCGATATGCTCGATGCGGTACTTGGCCTGGAACGACTTGATGAACGCCGCCTGGGCCTCATAGTCCTCGCCCTTGAGCCGGTGGCGCTCCAAGATGCGGTGCTTCTCGCCGGCACTGCGCGCCGGCAGTACCACCACCATGCCCGCGCCGTCGCCGTCCTCGCCGGTGCCGGTCGGGTCGTAGCCGATCCATACCCCACGATCGCCCACCGGACGCGGCGCGTAAGGCCGGTAGTCGTCCCAGATCTCCCAGCTGTCGACCATGCACGGGTGCACGAGCGACAGCGGAAACGCCGACTGACTGTCGTCGACAAACTGGCACATCAGCAGGTTGGCGAACTCGTCGGGGCTGTATTCCAGCTTGAGCTGCTCGAGGTCGAACAGGTCACAGCCGCCGGCGATGGCATCCTCCACGGTGACGATCTGTCGCCAGTGGCCATCTGGGCACAGCGACCCGCCGGCCAGCTCGGCGTGGCTGACGTCGAACTCCTGACGCTCGCTCTTCTTGCGCCGCTTGTTGAACAGTTCACCGGACCAGAACGGGTAGGCCTCGTGGCCCAGGCTCGAGGGCGTCGAGAAGTACGTCTGCCGCCACTTCTTGTGCATGGCCATCCCGGAGGTGACCTTACGGAACTCCTGGAAGCGGTGAATCCAGAAGTACTCGTCCAGGTAAACGTCACCGTGATAGCCCTGGGCCGTCTTCGAGTTGGTACCCAGGAAGTGCAGCTCGGCGCCGTTGTCGAGCACGACCGGATCGCCCTTGAGGTCGACGTCGCAGACCTCCTTCACGAACTGGACGATGTAGTTGCGGAAGATATGGGCCTGCGCCTTGCTCGCCGAAAGGAAGATCTTGTTCCGGCCGTGCTCGAAGGCGTCGACGATCGCCTCGCGGGCGAAGAAGAAGGTGGCGCCGATCTGGCGGCTCTTGAGGATGTTGCGAATCCGGTGCTTCTGGCCGGCCTCGTACCAGTGGCGCTGATAGGCGAAGGCGCCTTCCAGGAACGCCGCCTTGAGCTGCTCGACCTGCTCCTCGTCGAGATGGTTGCGCCGCGGCTTGCGCTTCTCGCCGGCGTTACGCCGCTCGATGTTCGGATTGAGATCGGCCTCGCGCCCGCTCTCTTGGTAGCGGTGCACCCGGGCCAGCCGCTCGATCTGCCGGCCTAGCAGGTCGATCTCTTTGAAGTCCCGAGGCTCCTTGGGAACCTTCCCGATCAGTTGCACCAGGCGTGCCTCGAGCGCCCCCTCCACCCGCTGGGTAGGTGTGGCCTCCTCCCAGCCGTCGCGTTCCTTCCAGCTATGAACGGTCGGCGCCTTGAGGTCGAGGAATTCGGCGATACGCGCCACTCGCCAGCCCTGCCAGTAGAGATGGCGGGCCGTCAGGCGCGGGGATTCGAGGGTATCGGGGGCTGGTGTCGTCATGCGGCCAGCCTACCCGCGCGCGCATGGCCATCTCCGGGCGCCTCGGTGTGAGTCGCCCGACTTACACCGGCCCCGCGTTGAGAGAGTCCCCCTGTACGCGGAACCTGACGCCATTGCCCGACCCGCCACCCAACGAGGCACCCATGGCCCAGTTCCGCGTCGCCACCGAAGGCGCAACCACCGACGGCCGCACGATCTCACGCCAGTGGATCGAGCAGATGGCCAAGAACTTCGACCGCTCCAAGTACGGCGCCCGCGTGTGGATGGAGCACATGCGCGGCATGTTCCACGACGGGCCCTTCCCCGCCCTGGGCGACGTGACGGCCGTGGAGGCCAAGGAAGTCGAGGACGGCAAGCTGGGCTTGTTCGTCGACATCGACCCCACCGACAAGCTCAAGGAAATCAACCAGAGCCGTCAGAAGGTCTACACCTCCATCGAAGTGGACCCGGAATTCTCCGACACCGGCGAAGCCTACCTGGTCGGCCTGGCAGTCACCGACACCCCGGCGAGCCTCGGCACCGACATGCTGCAGTTCAGCGCCCAGCAGGGTGACAAGTCGCCGCTGGCCGCCCGCAAGCAAAAGCCGAGCAACGTCTTCACCGCCGCCGTCGAGACCGAACTGGACTTCTCCACCCCGGCTGCCAAGCCCGACAAGGGGCCGGGCCTGCTCGATACCGTCAAGTCGCTGTTCAGGAAGCACGACGCCAAGACCGACAAGGGCTTCGCGGACTTCCGCACCGACCTCGAGCAGACCCTCGAACTGTTCGTCGAGAAGCACCAGGCCCTGGTCGACGACCTCGCGGACCGCCCTGACGCCGCCGCCTTCAACGAGCTGAAGACCACCCTCGAGGCGACGAAGCAACGCCTCGACGAGCTCTACACCCAGCTCGACAACACCCCTGACACCGAGCCCCGCTCCCCCGCCCTGGGCGGCAACGGCGGCGTCGAGCTCACCGACTGCTGAGGACCCCGACCCCATGCGCAACGATACCCGTCAAGAATTCAACCGCTTTGCCCAGCGCATCGCCCAGCTGTCTGGCGTGCCCAGCGCCGGCGAGTCCTTCTCGGTCGAGCCCAGCGTTCAGCAGACCCTGGAATCCAAGATCCAGGAGTCCAGCGAGTTCCTGGGGAGCATCAACATCATCGGCGTCGACGAACTCAAGGGCGAAAAGCTCGGCCTGGGGCTGACCGGCCCGATCGCCGGCCGCACCGATACCACCGCCAAGGACCGGACGCCGCGGGATCTGAGCTCCCTGGACGCCCTCGGCTACGAGTGCCGCTCCACCGAGTTCGACACCTACCTCCCCTGGAGCAAGCTCGACGCCTGGGCCAAGTTCCGCGACTTCCAGGCCCGCGTGCGCAACATGATCATCCGCCAGCAGGCGCTCGATCGCATCATGATCGGGCTCAACGGCACCAGTGCCGCCATCGAGACCGACCGCGTCGCGAACCCGCTGCTGCAGGACGTCAACATCGGCTGGCTGCAGCACTACCGAGATCAGGCGCCCGCCCGGGTGCTGAGCGAGGTGGTCGCCTCCTCCGGCGAGGTTCGCGTCGGCCCCGGTGGCGACTACGAGAACCTGGACGCCCTGGTCTACGACGTGGTCAACGAGATGATCGACCCCTGGCATCGCGAGTCCACCGACCTGCGCGCGATCTGCGGCCGCAAGATCCTCGCCGACAAGTACTTCCCGCTGATCAACAAGGATCAGCCGCCCACCGAGCAGCGCGCCCTGGACATGATCGTCAGCCAGAAGCGCATGGGCGGGCAGCAAGCGGCCCGCGTGCCCTACATGCCCGACGGCACCCTGCTGATCACCCCGCCGGAGAATCTCTCCATCTACTGGCAGCGCGGCAGCCGCCGCCGCTACCTCAAGGACGAGCCCAAGCGCAAGCGCGTGGAGAACTACGAGTCCTCCAACGACGCCTACGTGGTCGAGGACTTCGGCGCCGGCTGCCTGGTGGAAAACATCGTTTTCGGCGACTGGAGGGTCTGATGCAAAGCCCCGCCCGCAATCACTACGCACGTGTCTCCGCCGCCCAGGCGGCAGGGGCCGCCGATCCGGAAAGCCAGCAGAACGGCGAGCAGTACGAGATCCACGCCGCCGCGCTGTACGAGGCAAGGCGCACCCTCAAGGGCATCAAGAGCACCGAGCAGAAGATCGCCAAGAAGCGCGAGATCTTGCCGGAGTTCGACGCCTACGTGGCCGGCGTGCTGGAGGCCGGTACCGGCGCCCAGGACGACGTGCTGATGACCGTCATGATCTGGCGCCTCGACGTTGGCGACCTGGACGGCGCGCTGGCCATCGCCGAGTACGCCCTGCGCCACGGCCTGGACGCCCCCGACCGCTTCGAGCGCGACACCGCCTCGATCCTCGCCGAGCAGCTCGCCGAGGAGGCGATCAAGCAGCTGGAAGCCCCGGTCCAGGACACCGAAGAAGCCCGCGCCGTCGCCGCCAATGCCGCCGCCGAGCTGGCCATGCACCTCAGCCGTGCCGAGGCGCTGACCCACGACGCCGACATGCACGACCCGGTGCGCGCCAAGCTGCACAAGGCCCTGGGCTACGCCGAGCGCGCCCGTGGCGGCCATGCCGCCGAGGCCCTGGAGCACCTGCGCCGCGCCCTGGAGCTCAACGACCGCGCCGGAGTGAAAAAGGACATCGAGCGTCTCGAGCGCCAAGTGCGTGACGAAAGCGCCAAGAACGCTGGCCAGGGCGACGCCGCCCAGGCCTGACACCGAGTCGCACGCCGACGTCAGGGGGCACCAGGTGATGGCGGTTTGACTTGTCTCCTTGCTCGCCTACCACCCGGTCCACCCCCTTCTTACCACGTGCCACGGGAGTGCCATGAGTAGCTTCGTATCCACCGGTACCCATACCAGCACCGACCCGGAATCCGCGCCGCCGGAGCGGCCGGTGCTCAATAACGGCTTCTGGCCGGATCTCTCGCCGTCGGACTTCCGCGAGCGGCACCGCCTCGACGGCACCGTGACCGACGCACGTCTGACCGGGGCCCTGGACGCCGCCATGGCGCACGTCAATCGCGTGCTGCGCGACTGGCAGAGCGTGCAGGTCGACGCCGGCTATCCGACCGTCGATGCCATCCCCGTGCCGATCTGGCAGGCCCCGGGCGTCTATCGAACGCTGTACCTGCGCGCCGTGATGTCGATGGCACACGCCGGCCTCGCCGAGCGCTATGCCGACTACGACGCCACCAACGCCGCCCGCGAACGCAGCCTGGAGATCGACGATCCGGCCGACGCCTACCGCCGCGATGCCCATTGGGCCATCGCCGAGATCGAAGGCCGGCCGCACACCACCGTCGACCTGATATGACCCGCACGGTGCGCAGCCAGCAGGGCGACACCCTGGACCGCCTTTGCTACCGGCACCTGGGGCGCACCGCCGGCGTGACCGAGCGAGTACTGGCGCTCAACGTCGGCCTCGCCGAGCAGGGCCCGGTGCTGCCCTCCGGCACCGCCGTGACACTGCCCGACATCGCCCCCGAACCGGTCCGCGCACCGCGCGTCCAGCTTTGGGACTGATCCGCCCGACCATCGCAGGACGCCCCATGGCGCAAGAGCTCAACGTCACCACCGAGGCCCTCAAGACCACGCCGCCGGCGCTGGTGGCGCTGCTGCATGCCGGGGGCATGACGCCGTCGGACTGGGTCACCGTGCTCACCCTCTGCTACCTGACGCTGCAGATCGGTCTGCTGATTCCCCGCTACATCGACCGCTATCGACGCTGGCGACGCCGTCGGCACACAGACACGGAGATCGAGGACACATGATCAAGAACCGCAATCGCTGGCTCGGTGGCGGGGCCATCGGTGCGGCCGCCGGCGGCGCGCTCACCATCGCCATCCAGGTGGTCGGCCATTTCGAGGGCACCCGCAACACCGCCTACACCGACCCGGTGGGCATCCCGACCATCTGCACCGGCCACACCGGCCCCAACGTGCGGCTCGATCAGACGCTCAGCGACGCCGAGTGCCAGCGGCTGCTGGCCGGCGATCTCGGCGAGGCCTTCGACGCCCTGGAACGCGAGGTGGCGCCGGGCGTGCTCGAGGCCATGCCACCCACGCGCCGCGCCGCTCTGGGCAGCTTCATCTTCAACGTCGGCGAGGGGGCCTTCGCCCGCTCCACCCTGCTCGAGCGACTCAACGCCGGGCAGCCACGCGCCGCCTGCGAACAGCTGTCGCGCTGGATCTACGCCGGCGGCCGCAAGCTCGCCGGCCTGGTGAGGCGCCGGGCCGCGGAACGCGAACTCTGCCTGGTCGGACTCGGCTCATGGGATCGCTCGTGAGTCGGCTGGGTAGCCCCCTGCTGCGCTGGGGGCTACCGCTGCTGCTGATGCTCGGCCTGGCCCTGGGCGGCTGGGCCCTGTGGGAGCGCGGCAACGCCGCCCGGCAGCAGGCCGAACGCCTGGCGGACCAGCGTGACGTCGCCCAGCGCGAGAACCAGCAACGCCAGGTGGTCATCGACGCCCTGTGGGCCAACGCCCAGCGCCTCGCCGACCAGCGTCGAACGCTGAACGCCACGCTCGCCGAGCTCGATCGCACCGCCTCCGATCGCCTGGCCACCCTCGAGGAACTGCAACGTGAGAACGCCGAGTTACGCGCTTGGGCCGACGCTCGCCTGCCTGAGCCTGTTATCCGCCTGCGCGAGCGCCCCGCCGTCACCGGCGCCGCCGCTTATCGTCAAGCGCTGCGTGACGCCGACGCCCTGCACCCTGCCGGCCAGCCATCCGACGACCAACGGTGACCTTCACCGTCAGTTGGAACTAACCGAGAGCGCCTGGGCGCGCTGCGCCGCCCAGGTCGACGCCATCATCGCCTGCCACGCCACCACACCCGGAGCGTCACCATGATTCACCGCCAGCGCCTCTATGCCCTCCTGCGCCGCCTGATCGCGGCCTGCCTTTCGCCCCTCCGCGGGGTCGGTCGCCAGTGCGACCGCCTGGCGGTGGCCATCGAACGCCGCTGGCGGCGCTGACCGAGGACCGAGCCATGCGCAAACTCAGCGCCCTGCGCCAATACCTGATCGATGCCGTCCCCGAGCTCAAGCGCGACCCCGATCGCCTGCTGACCTTCGTCGAGGATGGCAGCGTAGCCTTTTCCCGTGGTCCCAACCTGAGCCACGGCTATCGCTTCACCGCCCAGCTGATCCTCACCGACTACGCCGGCGAGATCGATGCCGTGATGCTGCCGCTGCTTGACTGGCTGTCGGTCTACCAGCCCGATCTCGAGTCCGAGCAGGCGGTGGCCTTCGAGGCCGAGATCCTCAACCACAACAGCGTCGATCTCGCCCTTCGCGTGCGCCTCGACGAACGGGTGGTGGCCACCCGAGACTGCGAGACCGGTCGCATCACCGCCGAGCACCGGATGCCGCGTTTCGAGCGCCCGGACTGCCCCGGGGTGCGCTGGACCCTGGAGGTCCGAGAACGCCTGGGAGGCGACTTCGTGAAGATTGCCGAGTGGGAAACGGCCGGAGTCGACGATGAGCTCTACTGACCTGGACCAGCTCGAGGACTGGGTGGCCCCGCTGCTGGCCCGCCTCGAGCCCAAGCAACGCCGTCAGCTCGCCCGGCGCGTGGCCACCACCCTGCGCCAGAGCCAGCGCGAGCGCATCAAGGCCCAGGAGAACCCCGACGGCAGCGGCTTCACCCCGCGCAAACCCCAGCACCGCCAGAAAGCCGGCGCCATCCGCCGCCGCGGCATGTTCCACAAGCTACGCACCGCCAAGTACCTGCGCACCCGCGGCACGAGCGACGCGGCGGTCGCCGGTTTCTTCGGCCGCATCAACCGCATCGCCCGCGTGCACCAGTACGGCCTGCACGACCAAGTGGATCGCGACGGCCCCCGCGTGAAGTACGCCGAGCGCCGCCTGCTCGGCTTCAGCGAGGCCGACCGCGAGGCCATTCGCGACGCGCTGCTCGAGCACCTGACCCCGCCCTGATGCCCTGCCCGGTGTAAGAGGCGCTTTCTACACCGGGCAGCGCTTCGCCCGCGTGACGCGCCCCGCCACGATAGCGGCATGAACCAAGTCGAGATCAATCGCCTGTTGCATAACCTGGTCCGCCCCGGCGTCATCGCCGAGGTCGACCACGGGGACATCTCCGTGACGCCGCCCAAGCCGGCACGGGTGCGCGTGTTCGTGGGCGCGATGAAAACCGACTGGATTCCCTGGCGCGAGCAGCGCGCCGGCAAGACCCGCACCTGGAATCCGCCCACCGAGGGCGAACAGGTGCTGCTGCTCACCCCCGGCGGCGAGCTGCGCGGCGCCACGGTGCTGACGGGCATCAACTCCGACCATATCCCGGCCCCCAGCGACAAACCCGAGATCACCATGCTCGTGATGCCCGACGGCGCCGTGCTCCAGTACGACCACGACAAGATGCACCTCGACGCCAGCCTCCCCGGCACCGCCACGATCAACGCCAAGGGGGCCATCGACGTCACCAGCGCCGACGACATCAGCATCAACGCCAAGAACATCAACATCACCGCACAGGCCACCGTCTCGGTGAGCGGTGCCCGCATCGATCTGAATCAGTGAGGCTCCATGGCAATCGGCGACGACCAACTGACCGACGACACCCAGCAGGTCGACTACACCCCGGCCATCGCCGAGCTGACCTTCGTCCTGGCCGAGATCCGCGACCACCTGGGCAGCGTGCGCGACCACCTGAGCAAGCTGGCCGAACAAGGCAGCACGCGGCAGACCCACATGGCCCGCGCCCTGGCCATCTTCGAGCGGGCAGCGGACGTGGAGCGCGGCCTGGTCTCGCGCCCGGCCAATGACGATGGACTCAACACGGCCGCCATGGTCGTTGCCCTGCGCGAAGCCGGCATGCTGGATGCCGTGCTCGCGGAACAAGGGGGTGCGTGACGATGCCTGCCGCTGCCCGCCAGTCCGACATGTGTACCGGTCACCCGGGATGCAAGCCACGCCCCGCCCTGACCGGCTCGCCCAACGTCTTCATCAATGGGCGTCCTGCCCATCGCGTCGGCGACGCCTGGGCCAAGCACTGCGGTCATGGCGGCGTGCTGGCCACCGGCTCATCGAGTGTCTTCGTCAACGGCCTGCCGCTGGGTCGCGTGGGCGACGCCATCAGTTGCCAATCCATGGTCGCCACGGGCTCACTCAACGTGTTCGCGGGGGGCTGACGGACATGGGCATGCAGCGCACTACCGGCACCGGCCTGAGCGGCATCGCACACATCCGCCAGTCGGTCATTGATATCCTCACCACGCCCATCGGCTCGCGCGTCATGCGCCGCGACTACGGCTCGCTGCTGCCGGAGCTCGTCGACCAGCCGCTGAACGGCGCCACGGCGCTGCGCGCCTACTCGGCGACCATCGTCGCGCTGATGCGCTGGGAGCCACGCATTCGCGTGCGCGCCGTGCAGCGCGAGGTGAGCACCGAACGCCCCGGCCGGCTGACGCTGACCATCGACGCCGTGGTGGTCGCCACCGGGGCCAGCCTCGATATTCGCGTGCCGCTGGCCGCCAGGGGCGTGGCATGACCACGCCGATCGATCTCTCGCAGCTCCCTGCCCCGGACGTCATCGAGGCACTCGACTACGAGACCCTGTTCACCGAGCGCAAGGACCGGCTGCTCGACCTCACGCCCGCCGAGGAACGCGATGCCCTCGCGGCCACCCTGGCCCTGGAGTCCGAGCCGCTGACCAAGCTGCTGCAGGAGAACGCCTATCGCGAGCTCATCCTGCGCCAACGCATCAACGAGGCCGCCCGCGCCGTCATGCTGGCCTATGCCCAGGACGCCGATCTCGATCAGCTCGGCGCCAACTACGACGTCGAGCGACTGGTGATCGACCCCGGCGACCCGGACGCCCTGCCACCGGTACCGCCCACCCTGGAGCGCGACGCCGACTACCGCGCCCGCATCCAGCTCGCCTTCGAGTCGCTGTCGGTGGCCGGCCCGGTAGGCGCCTACGAGTTCCAGGCCCGCGCCGCCCATGCCGACGTGCTCGACGTGTCGGTGGTCAGCCCCGAGCCGGTCGACGTCGTGGTCACCGTGCTCGCGCGCAGCGGCAACGGCATCCCGCGGCCCGAGGTGCTCGAGGCGGTGCGCACCCACATCGACGAGCGCCGCCCGCTGACCGACCGCGTCACCGTGCAGCCGGCCAGCCTGGCCGGCTATCACATCGACGCCTCGCTGATCCTGAACCCCGGCCCGGATGGTGAGGTGGTGATCAGCGCCGCGCGTCGGCGCCTCGACGCCTACATCACCGACCGCCACCGCCTAGGCGCCTGGGTCACCCGCAGCGGCATCGATGCCGCCCTGACCGTGGAGGGCGTGGTGGCCGTGGAGCTCAGCGGCTGGCAGGAACTGCGCGCCGAGCCCCATCAGGCGCCGCACTGTCTCGATGCCAGCATCACGGTGGGAGGCCGCCGCCAATGACCTCGCTGCTGCCGCCGAATCGCACCGCCCTCGAGGACCGCGTCGCCGCCTCGCACCCGCTCGCGCTGCCGGTACCGCTGCGCACGCTGTGGAATCCCCACACCTGCCCGGCGCACCTGCTGCCGTTTTTGGCCTGGGCGTTCTCGGTCGACCACTGGTCGCCGGACTGGCCGGAGCGCATCAAGCGCGACGTCATCGCGGCGAGCTTCGAGGTGCACCGCATCAAGGGCACGCGGCTGGCGGTGGATCGTGCACTGGCGGCCATGGGCATCGATGTCGAGATCACCGAGTGGTTCGAGGCCGAGCCGATGCTGCCGCGCGGCACCTTCGAGGCAGTGCTCTACGTCAACGACAACCTCACCCCCGACGAGCCGGCCTTCCTCAACCAGCGCCTTTACGACGAGCTGCGCGCCACGATCGACGCCGCCAAGAACGTGCGCAGTCACTACGCCTTCAAGGTCGGCGCCAGGTTCGGCCCCAACCGGCTCGGCGCCGCCAGCGCGCTGCAGCCGGGGGCACTGGCCCGCCAGGCCGCACGCCCGACACAGCCGCCCCTGGAAGCGATCGGCACGCTCACCGCCGCCGCGGCGCACCAGGCCGGCGGCCTCGCTCGTCGGGCCGCTTCGCCCCAGGCGGACACCACCCTGCCCGCCGCGCGGATCGGTGCCGCCGGCGCCTGCCAGGTCACGGCCGTGTCACGACATGCCACGGCCAGCACCGCGGTGCAGGCCAGCCTGCCCGCCGCCTCGCTGCGGGTGGCCGGAAGCTGCCAGGCCGTGGCCATCACACGGCGCCACGTGCGCGGCCCGGACGCTGCGGATCTTCCGGACACCGTGGCCAAGGCCAGCCTCGCCCCGATGTCGCTGCGGGCCGCCGGTGCCTGGCGAGCCCGGGGCATCACTCATTTCACCATGGAGAGCACCACATGACGGCTCTGGTCCCTGTCATCACCACCGCCGGCCTCGCCGCCGTGTTCAACGCCGAAAGCGACGGTCTCGAGGCGCGCATCACTCACATCGCGCTCGGCGACAACGGCCGCCAGCCGAGCAAGGACGAGTTCTCCCTGGTCAACGAGCGTCGCCTGATCCCGGTGGCGGACGGCGAGCGCGTGGACGACCACCAGATCCACGTCACCGCCGTGGTGGACGATCCCGATGCCCCCGAGTTCTGGGTCCGCGAGGTCGGCTTCATGCTCGCCGACGGCACCATGCTGGCCGTCTGGTCCGACACCCGGCCGCTGGCCTACGTCTCCAACAACGTGCCGCTGCTGCTGGCCTTCGATCTGCGCCTAGACGCTCTGCCGGCGGAATCGGTCACCGTGGTAGGCACCGGCGCGGATCTTTCGCTGGCCGCCTGGGGCGAGCAGTACACCGCCAACGCCGCCGCCCTGGTCGATCAGATGGCGCGTCACGTCGAGCTGTTCTTCCGCGTCAACGACCTCGAGCGCGGTCGATAGGAGGCGACGATGAGCCACCAGCCGCCTCTGCTCACCATCGTCGAAGGCACCACCTACGCCTTCGCCCTGGACTGGACCCAGCCGGACGGCACGCCCGTCGACCTGGCGGGCTGCCATGGCCGGTTCGTCATCGCCCCCGCCAGCGAAAGCACCCCACTCGTCGACTGCAGCACCGACAACGACGCCATCACGCTCGAGCCCGCGGCCGGCCGCATCGCCATCCGCATCGCGCCCGAGATGACCGCCGGGCGCTACTCACGCGACTGGGTCGGCGCCCGCTACGAGCTGCGCCTCACCTTCCCGGGCGGCGACGTCTACAGCCTGCTGCAGGGCCCGATCCGGCTTACTCCGGGGGTGATCGATGGCTGAACGGCTGACGTGCCTCACCGTGCACCTGCCGTGCGGCTCGCTGGAGCTGCGACACGTTGCCGGCCAGCGCGCCAAGGTGATCGCCGCCGGCCAGCAGGGCCCGGCCGGCCGCCTGACGCCCGAGGCCATGGCCCAGGTCGAGCAGGCCATCACCGCGGCCGAGACCGCCACCGCGCAGGCCCAGACAGCAGTGGCCTCGGTCAACGCCCTGGTCGACGACCTCACCTCCTCCTTCACCTTCTACGGCGGCGCCATCGCCGCCCAGGAGCCCATGTCATGAGCCTTTCCGGGAGCCTGGACACCCTGCGCCAGGCCATCAACAACACGCTCGGCGTCATCGACGGCAAGTTGCGCAACAAGGCCGACAAGGCCGAGGTGTACACCCGCGGCGACGTCGATACCGCCCTGGCCACCAAGGCGGACAAGAGCGCCACCCTGACGCCCGAGCAGGTCGATGCCCGGCTCCAGGCGCTGATCGACAGCGCCCCGGCCAGCCTCGACACCCTGAACGAGCTGGCCGCCGCCCTCGGCGACGATCCCGACTTCGCCGCCACCGTCACCACGGCCCTGGCCGCCAAGGCCACCACCGCCCAACTCGCCGACCTGGAAAGCCGCGTCGGCGATGGATTCACCCAACTCGCGCAGGCGTTCGACGACGGCGCCGCGCTGATCACCAGCACCACGGGAGCCTAACCATGAGTCTCGAGCAACAGATCTCCGCCCTCGTCAGCGCCGCGAACAACCTGACCGGCGCGGTCAACGGCAAGATGAGCCAGATCGACCGGAAGGTCGACGAGGCCACCGCCGCCGTACCGGATGCCATTCGATCCATGGCCGAAATGACAGTCTGTGTGGATACCGAGGAGGGTGACGACGCCAATGATGGGTCTGCACAGGCGCCTCTCAAGACACTGAGCTCAGCACTACACCTACATGTGACAGGCTCCAAGCTCACGATCCTGCTGCGCGAGGGTCAAGTCTTCGAAGAGAAAGGAAGTCTATCCGGCAGAATCGCCTCAGGTGTCATCGAGTTCTCTCGCTGGGGAAATACGTCGGGCATCGACAAACCCATCATTCGCAATACCGCTGACTATCTCCCAAGTTACTCAGCCAACCGTGGCAAGTTGGTAACCATGGATAATGGCTTGATTCTGATCAAGGATGTTGACCTGGATGTCAGAAACGCCGACAACGGCGAGCAGCTCTTCCCACTCGATGGCTTTTTCTACACGTACCTTTCATCACTAACACTGATGGCCTCCAACTCGCATATCAATTTGTACAACCGCCCCTTGTTCGGTGCTTCTCAAGGAGGAAGGACACGTCTCGATATTCGCTTGAACAGCTGCTCTCTATCCATTGAAGCGGATGACGGGAATGCAAAGGTCATCCTCGGCGGCAGCGCTCTTTATTCGCTCGGCGTCTCAAGCATGACCTTGCCGGAAGGTAAGCTTTGGAGTGATCTGGTGCCCGTCAAACCGGACCACTCCAACATACTCACGAACCTGGATTACGCCCAGCTCTAAGTCGCTTCCAAGGAGATCGAAGAGATGATGATCAACAAAGTAACGCGCCACGATGGCACCACCATCTGGAACCTGGATACCGATTCCGCCGATCTGCCGCTGGGCGAAGTTCTTCCTGCCGCTCAGACACAGTTCGGCCAAGCCATCGACACCGCCGCCGGCCAAGCCCGCGCTGCCTTCGTGTCGCCAGGAACCCTGATCGAGCAGGAATACCAACTGGCCAAGCACGAGGCTCAGACCTGGCTCGACGGCGGCAAGGACGGAACCGCCATACCCTCCAGCATCAGCGACCACATGGCCATGTTCGGCGTAGGAGCTGAGGCAGCGGCCAACGAGATCGTCGCGACGGCCGAGCAGTGGGAGCAGGCGCTGGCCACCATCCGCAGCGCCCGCCTGGGCGGCAAGGCGGCGGTACGCAACGCCGAGACGATCGAGGCCGCCGAGCTGGCGTCGCAGGCCGCCATCGCCGAGCTGAACGCCATTCGGCCGCAGGAGGGCTCACTGTGAACCGCACCCACCTCGAGCACGTGCTGATCGCGCTGGCGATCCAGCTCGCCCTCTGGCCCCTGCTCGGCCCGATCGCCGCCGGCGCCGTGGCGGTGGCCCTGCTGCTCGGCCGGGAAATCGGCCAGCACGAGTACCGTCTCGGCCTCGAGCGCGGCTGGCAGTGGGGCGACCCGCTGCCGGTGCGATGGCATGAAGGGGTATGGCGGGGCTGGACGCGAGACTCAGCGATCGATGTCGCAGCCCCGGTAGGGGCAACGAGCCTCGCCGTGTTAATTGCTTGCCTGATGTAGCAAGAAGCCCGCCATCCGGCGGGCTTCCTCCATCATTCAGCTTTCCTTGAACTTCATCGGCCCTTTTCCGTTCGTCTTCACGGACTGGATTCCATTCTCTCGAGCCGCCTCTGACGAATACATTTCGCTGGTTCCGATGACCTGGCCGTTTCCAGCCTTCAAATTGAAGTAAGGCTGGCCATTCTTGGCCACTTTCCGATCATAGCGATTGTCATTGCCACTGTTGATACGGCACGAATCAATGCCATTCTCCGCTGCGGGTTTGGTCGTGTACCGCTCGCTGGTCAGAATGACCTCATGGTTACCTGCCTTGAGCGTGAAATGATATTGGCCATCGGTGGCCTGCTTGAGCTCATAGTAACCCGCCATCGTTCGACCTCCATGTTGGTTGCACAGCCTAGCCGCCTCCATCCACTACAGACACGGCCCTACCACTTGTAGTCGCCGTGCGGTGACTCTGCCACCCCGCCAATGAGCCTCCGTCTTGCCGGTGTAAGACGCCCTCACGACACCGAGCACCGCTCGCCCCGCCCACGCCCTCACCACACCATGAAGGCCTGATAGCGCGTCCTGCCGCGCGTTCCCTGCCACCGTTCTCCCTGATCAGGACCTACACATGGCACTCGACCAATACCATCACGGCGTCCGTGTTGCCGAGATCAACGACGGCACCCGCATCATCCGTACCATCTCGACGTCCATCATCGGCATCGTCTGTACCGCCCCGGATGCCGACGACACCGCCTTTCCGTTCGACACCCCGGTGCTGATCACCAACATCAGCCGATCCATCGGCCAGGCCGGTACCACCGGCACCCTGGGCCGCACGCTGGATGCCATCGCCGACCAGTGCGATCCGGTGATCGTCGCCGTGCGCGTGGCCGAAGGCGCCGACGAGGCCGAGACCACCAGCAACATCATCGGCACCGTCACCCCGGAGTCCCGGCGCACCGGGCTGCAGGCGCTGCTCACCGCCAAGCAAAAGCTCGGCGTGACGCCGCGCATCCTGGGCGTGCCCGAGCTCGATACCCAGCCGGTGGCCACCGCCCTGGTATCGATCGCCCAGGACCTGCGGGCCTTCGCCTACGTCAGCGCCGACGGCGCGACCACCGTCACCGACGCCACCAGCTACCGCGACCAGTTCGGCGCCCGCGAGCTGATGGTCATCTGGCCCGAGTTCGAGGCCTGGGACATCACCGACAGCGCCACCACGCCGGTCAGCGCCGTGGCCCGCGCCCTGGGCCTGCGTGCCAAGCTCGACCAGACCGTGGGCTGGCACAAGACGCTCTCCAACATCCCGGTCAACGGCGTCACCGGCATTTCGGCCGACGTGTTCTGGGACCTGCAGTCCCCCAACACCGACGCCGGCATCCTGAACGCCGCGGACGTCACCACGCTGATCAACCAGTCCGGCTACCGTTTCTGGGGCTCGCGCACCTGCGCCGGCCCCGAGTCGCTGTTCCCGTTCGAGAACTACACCCGCACCGCGCAGATCCTCGCCGACACCATCGCCGAGGCCCACCTCTGGGCGGTCGACAAGCCGCTCCACGCGAGCCTGGCCCGCGACATCATCGAGGGCATAAACGCCAAGCTGCGCGAGCTCAAGACGCTGGGCTACATCGTCGACGGCGAGGCTTGGCTCAACGAAGAGCTCAACACCAACGAGTCGCTCAAGGCCGGCAAGCTGCGCATCGACTACGACTACACGCCGGTGCCGCCCCTCGAGGATCTCGGCTTCCAGCAGCGGATCACCGACACCTACCTCGCCGACTTCGCCGACCGCGTCGCCGCCCTGACCTGATAGGAGCCCCGCCCCATGGCACTTCCCAAGAAGCTCAAGGACATGAACCTGTTCGCCAACGGCGACTCCTGGCAGGGCCAGGTCCAGTCCGTCACCTTGCCCACCCTGACCCGCAAGATCGAGGAATGGCGCGGCGGGGGCATGGAAGGCACCGTCGGCATCGACATGGGTATCGACGGCCTGATGACCTGCGAATGGACCGTCGGCGGCCTGATCGCGGCGATGTTCGACAACTACGGCAGCAGCCGCATCGATGCCGACCTGTTGCGCATGACCGGCAGCTACGAGAGCGACGACGTCCAGGAGGTGGTGCCGGTCGAGGTCGTGATGCGCGGCCGCCACACCGAGATCGACATGGGCGACGCCCAGTCCGGCGAGAACACCGAGCACACCGTCACCAGCACGCTCAGCTACTACAAGCTGACCATCAACGGCGCCACGGTGATCGAGATCGACATTCCCGGGTACGTGTTCAAGGTCAACGGCGAAGACCGCCTGGCCGAGCGACGCGCCGCCCTGGGGCTATAAACGACGAACGCCTCGCCGGTAAGGGGCCGGCGAGGCGCTCTGGATTCACACCCTATCAAGGCTAGGGGGAACCTGTGGCACAGCATAAACCGTCGCGTGAGAAAACGCGATTACGACCAGGAGTTACACCCCATGACCGATAAAGCGACCGAGAAAACCCAGCCCATCACCGGCCAGGTCGAGCTCGACACCCCCATCAAGCGCGGTGAGCAGACTATCGAGTCCATCACCCTGCGCAAGCCCCGCAGCGGCGAGTTGCGCGGCGTGGCGCTCACCGACGTGCTGCAGATGCAGACCGACGCGCTGATCAAGCTGATCCCGCGGCTGTCCGCGCCGTCGCTGACCGAGCCCGAGGTTCGCGAGATGGACCCGGCCGACCTGGTGCAATGCGGCAGTGAAATCGCCGGTTTTTTGCTGACGAAGCGGGCCAAGGGCGACGCCGCGTAAGGCTCCCCGACCAGGTGGAAGACGCGATGGCGGATCTCGCCACCGTCTTCCACTGGACACCTACCGACTGCGCGGCCTTCACCCTGCGCGAACTGATGGACTGGCGCGAACGCGCGCGCAAGCGCAGCGGCGCCGCAGACGGAGCCGCACATGGCGCGCGATCTCAAGCTTCAAGTCGTCCTCGACGCCGTCAATAACGCGACCCGCCCGCTACGCCAGATCACCCGGGGCAGTGAAGCCACCGCCCAGGCGCTGAAGGCCAGCCGCGACCAGCTCAAGCAACTCGAACGCGCGCAGCGTGACCTGCGCGCGTTTCGTGACATGAAGCGCCAGGCCGGCGAGACCGGCGACGCCCTGGCGGCCCAGCGCCGCCAGGTCGCCGAGCTCTCCCGGCAGCTGAACACCACCGAAGGCGACACCGCCTCCCTCAACCGCGAGCGAGACCGGGCCATCCGCAAGGCCCAGGAGCTCGCCCGCACCTACGATCGGCAGTCCGGCCAGGCCCAGCGGCTCAAGCGCTCGCTGCGCGACACCCACGACATCACCGGCCGCCTCGCCGGCAGCGAGCAATCCCTGGCCCGGCAGATGCGCGACGCCAACGCCCAGATCGACCAGCAGCAGCGCAAGCTGACCCGTCTGGCAGAGTCCCAGCGACGCGCCCGCCAGGCCGCCGACCAGTACCAGCGCGGCATCGGCCGGGCCAACAACATGCGCGGCGCCGGCATGACCGGCCTGGCCACCGGCGGCGCTGCCCTCTACGGCGGGGCGCGGCTGCTCGCCCCCGGCGTGGCCTACGGCGAGCAGATGAGCGCCGTGCAGGCCGTGGGCCGCTTCACCGAGGATGACCAGCGCTTCCAGGCGCTCCAGGCGCAGTCGCGAGAGCTCGGTGCCTCCACTGCCTTCAGCGCCACCGAGGTCGGCGCCGGCCAGGAGTTCCTGCTGCGCGCCGGCATGAGCGCCGAGGCGATTCGCGCCTCGATGGGCGACGTGCTCGACCTGGCCATCGCCAACAACACCGAGCTCGGCCGCACCGCCGACATCGCCTCCAACATCGCCGGCACCTTCAAGATCGACCTCGAGCAGGACGGCGCCATGACCCGCGTGGCCGACGTACTCTCGGCCACCGCCAGCCGCGCCAATGTCGATCTCGAAAAGCTCGGCAACACCGTGAAGTACCTGGGCGGCGCGGCGGATCTCAACATCAGCCTTGAGCAGGCCACCGCCATGGCCGGCATCCTCGGCAACATCGGCATCCAGGGCGAGATGGCCGGCACGGCGATGCGTGCCATGAAGAACCGCCTCACCAATCCCACCAAGGCTGCCGCCGGCGTCATGCAGGATCTCGGCCTCCAGGTCGCCGACACCCAGGGCAACATGCGCGACCTGCCCGCCATCCTGTCGGACATCGAACAGGCCACCGCAGGGCTGGGCAACGTCGAACGGACGTCGGCCCTCCAGGAGATCTTCGGCGTCGAGGCCGGCTCGGGCATGAGCGAGCTGGTGGATGCCATGGGCGAGGGTCGTCTGACCGAGCTGATCGAGGCCGTGCGCCACGCCCAGGGCGAGAACGCCGGCATGGCACGCACCATGGCCGACAACATCGGCGGCGACCTCAAGGCGCTCAACAGCGCCTGGCAGGAAATCGGCATCACCCTCACCGACACCAACCAGGGGCCGCTGCGCGAGCTGATCCAGAAGGTCACCGCCGTGACGCGCGCCGTGGGCGACTGGATGAAGGAAAATCCCGAGTTGACCGCCCAGATTGCCACCGCTGCGGCCGGCGTCGCCGGGCTGGTGGCCGTCGGCGGCGCCCTGACCCTGATGCTGGCCTCGCTGCTCGGCCCGATCGTCACGGTGCGCTACGGCCTGGCCATGCTGGGCATCCAGACCGGGGGCCTGGGCGGGCGGATCTACGCCTTCACCAGCCGCATTCTTCCCGCCCTGGGCAAGGGGCTGCTGTGGGTGGGGCGCATCATGGCGACCGTGGGCCGGGCACTGCTGCTCAACCCCATCGGGCTGGCCATCACCGCCATCGCCGGCGCCGCCTATCTGATCTACCGCCATTGGGATGGCATCGCCGCCTTCTTCCGCAACCGCTGGGCCGACGTGAAGGCCGCCTTCCAGGAGGGCGCCGGCGCGGTCGTCACGCTACTGCTCAACTGGAATCCCATCGGGCTGATCTACCGGAGCATCACCAAGGGACTGGGCTGGCTCGGCGTCGACGTGCCTCAACGTTTCGCCACCCTCGGCGGGCTGATCGTCGACGGCCTGTTCGGCGCCCTGTCGCGTGGCCTGGCCGCTGGATGGCAGCACATCACCGGCGCCTTCGATGAGGGCCTGGCCGGCCTCGGCCGCCTGCTGCTCGACTGGTCGCCCTTCGGGCTGCTGTGGCGCGGTATAACCGCGGCCCTGGAGCGCCTCGGCGTTCAAGTGCCCCAACGCTTCGCGAGCCTCGGCAGCGCCATCGTGGATAGCCTGATCGGCGGTGTCACCGGCGCCCTGGGCGCGCTGCGCGAACGTATCGTGGGCATGGCCGGCAGCGTGGCCGACTGGTTCAAGGGCGTGCTGGGCATTCATTCCCCCTCACGGGTGTTCGCCGGCTTTGGGGGCAACCTCATCGAAGGCCTGGTCAACGGCATCGACGAGCGCTGGCAGGCCCTCAAGGACGCCATCGGCGGCACCGCCGACGCCGTGGTGGGCTGGTTCAAGGAAAAGCTCGGCATCCACTCCCCGTCTCGCGTGTTCGCCGAGCTAGGCGGCCACACCATGGCCGGACTGCAACGCGGCCTGAAAGCCGGCGAGGACGGCCCGCTGCACCAGGTCGACCGCTTCGGGCAACGCCTGCGCCAGGCCGGCGCTGGCCTCAGCCTGGGCGCGCTGACGCTCCCCAGCGTGGCCACCGCCACGCCACCGGTACCGCCCGAGCTGCCCGCCCTTCGCGTGACCGCCGAGGCACCGGCCCTGCCGGAGCTGGGCACCCTGCGCGCCCCCGGCCTCGAGCTGCCGCCGGTGCCAGAGCTGCCCACCATGCGATTGGCGGCCGAGGCCCCGGCCCTGCCGGAGCTGGGCTCCCTGCGCGCCCCGGGCCTCGAGCTGCCGCCGGTGCCCGAGCTGCCGGCTATGCGAGTAACCGCCGAGGCCCCAGCTTTGCCGAAGCTGGGCACCCTGCACGCCCCGCGCCTCGAGCTGCCGCCGATGCCCGAGCTGCCGGCCATGCGAGTGGCGGTCGAGGCCCCAGCCCTGCCGGAGCTGGGCACCCTGCGCGCACCTGGCATCGAGCTGCCGTCGATGCCCGAGTTGCCGGCCCTACGAGTGGCAGCCGAGGCCCCGCCCCTGCCGGAGCTGGGCATCCTGCACGCTCCGCGCCTCGAACTGCCGCCGATGCCCGAGCTGCCGGCCATGCGAGTGGCGGCCGAGGCCCCGGCCTTGCCGGAGTTGGGCACCCTGCGCGCCCCGGGCATCGAGCTGCCGCCGATGCCCGAGCTGCCGGCCATGCGATTGACCACCGAGGCCCCGACCCTGTCGGAGCTGGGCACCCTGCGCGCCCCTGGCCTCGAGCTGCCGCCTGTGCCCGAGCTCCCCGCCATGCGAGTGGCGGCCGAGGCCCCGGCCCCGCCGGATCTGGGCATCCTGCGTGCCCCGGGCATCGAGCTACCGCCGATGCCCGAGCTACCGACGCTGAAGATTCGCGCCGAATCGCCAAGGCTGCCCCAGCTCGGCGAACTGCCATCGCTGCGCCTGCGCCCGCCGCAGCTCGACACCATGCCGGCGCTGGCCATCCAGCGGCCGGAGGTGCCGGACCTAGGCACCGTGCCCTATCAGCGGCCCGAGCTCCCGGCGTTGCAGGTCGCCCGCCCCGACGTGGCGCCCATTGCCGCCGATACCCAGCCGATCCAGATCGACAATCGACCACCGCTCACCCAGGGCGGCATGAGCCCAAGCGCGGGCAGCCTCTCGTTCGGTGACATCAATATCAACGTCAACGCCGCGCCCGGCATGGATGAGCAGACCCTGGCACAGCATGTCGCCCGCGAGGTGCAGCGGGCGCTGGAAGATGCCCAGCGCGACGCCAGCGCACGCGGGCGCTCGTCGCTCTGGGACCGTGAATAGGAGACCGCCATGTTGATGGCCCTGGGCATGTTCGTGTTCGAGACACGCAGCGTGCCGTATCAGCAACTGCAACGCCGCACCGAGTGGCGCCACCCGTCCCAGTCGCGCGTCGGCGAACGGCCGGCCTATCAGTTCGTTGGCGTGGGCAGCGACACCATCACCCTCTCGGGCACCCTGTACCCCGCGTTCACCGGCGGCCGGCCTAGCCTGGACGAGATCCGCGACATGGCCGACAAGGGCAAGGCCTGGCCGCTGGTCGAGGGCAGCGGCCGCCAGTACGGGCTGTTCGTGGTCACCGGCATCGACGAAACCGCCAGCACCCTGTGCCGCGACGGCACGCCCGCTAAGATCGAGTTCTCGATGACCCTCGAGCACGTTGATGACCAGGCCGGCGCGGCCGCCCTGGGCGATATCACGCTCTACAGCCAGGCCGTGCTCCAGGGGGCCTACGCCTGATGGCCATGCCCTATCATCGCCCCAGCTACCGGGTCACCCTGGCCGGCCAGGACATCACGCCCAAGCTCAACGGCCGTCTCCACTCGCTGCGCATCAAGGCGCAGCGCGACCAGGAGTCCGACCAGCTCGACATCGTGCTCACCGACCACGACGGCGAGCTCGCCATTCCCCCCAGCGGCGCCCTGCTCAGCGTCGCCATCGGCTGGCAGGACGAGGGGCTGATCGATCGCGGCACCTTCCACGTCGACGAGGTGGAACACTCCGGCAGCCCCGACCGGCTCACCATCCGCGCCCGCGCCGCCGACATGCAGCAGATGCTGCCCGGCAAGCGCACCCAGAGCTGGCACGATCCCACCCAGACGCTCGGCACCATCATCGGCGCCGTCGCCGGGCGCAACGGCTTGTCGCCCATCATCGGCGGCGACCTGGGGGCGATCCCCCTGCCCCATATTGACCAGACCGACGAGAGCGACCTCAACTTCCTGACCCGCCTGGGCCGACGCTATGACGCCGTGGCCACCATCAAATCTGGGCGCCTGCTGTTCACCCCGGCCGGCGACGGCCGAGCCGCCAGCGGCGCGGCCCTGGGCGGCGTGGTCATCACCCGGCGTGACGGCGACCAGCACCGCTACAGCCGCACCTCACGCGACGCCGAGAGCTATACCGGCGTGAAGGCCTACTGGAATGACCCGAGAGCGGCCGCCCGGCAGGAGGTCGTCGCAGGCGGCACGGGCAAACTCAAGGAGCTGCGCGCCGTGTTCGCCAACGAGGCCGACGCCATGGACGAAGCCGTCTCCGAGTGGCAGCGCATTCAGCGCCGCGAGGCCCTGTTCGAACTCACCATGGCCCACGGCCGTGCCGACCTCATCGCCGAAACGCCCATCACCCTGGTGGGCTGGAAGCCCCAGATCGACGGCACCGACTGGCTGATTACCGACGTCGAGGACATCCTCGACGACAAGGGCTACATCACGCGGATTCGCTGCGAGGTGAAGGTGGGGGCGTGAGAGACCTCGCCGAGGGCCGAGCCGACCTAGACCCAGAGATCCCGGTCACGCTCACCAGCTGGAAACCCGAGATAGAGACCACGCCCTGGCTGATCACCGAGGTCAGCCACGACCTGAGCGACCGCGCACTGACGAGCTCGGTAGAGATGGAAGTAAAAACTTGATGAAGCAAGCGCACCATGTAAATGGTGACCCGGCCATGAATTGGCCGGGCTTAAAAGAAACTACAGGTAGGTACCATCGCTGCTATTTCCATTTCCATGGGTCCCCTCGTATCAGGGTACCGCTTTAACGAGGCAACCACTGCTGTTGAGAAAGATCATATTCCTTGATATTGGCAGGCGCATAGAGAGGCAAGTTTGGTCGCTTGTCCGAATACACCCCTCCTGGAATCGTCCCCCCACCACCTCCACTATTGTCACCACCACCTCCTCCTGCATCTGAATTCCCATCTTCACCTTCCCTTTCACCATATAAAGGGAGCGGCTTTAAATTCAATATCACTTTGTGCGTTTGTGATGCAGCAGTTTCTCCACCCAATTCAACAACAACCAGCTTCCCTTTTGCACCACCTTTTGTACTCAAGGCAAAGGTCACCTCAAGCTGAACATCCGTTAGCTCATAAAATGCATCGGCCGGATCACTTTGAGAGCTCTTCAACTCATCCTTGACTTGAGCAATAAACCTCCCAAGAGAAATATTTCCTTTCATAGCCGCCCCCATTGATCAATCACATGACAACGTCTTCCTTTCACATTAAAGCTATATCAGATGTGAGAAATCACAACCCATACCGCCTCGCCTGGCTCACCACCACGCCCCGCAGATCCGACTGCCGGGCCCAGATCGACTCGCGGGGCCCGGCGGTAGGCATCAGGCGCATCCGCCCGCCGATCCGGTGGCTGCTGAACAGCCGCTGCTCGCCATCCAGCTCCACCACCACCAGGTCGGCGTGCTGGGCGGGCTTCTGCTCGTCGACCACCAACAGGTCGCCTTCCATTAACGGACCGCCCACTCCGGCATCCTCGCTCACCTCCACCAGGTAGCAGGTGGGCTTGAAGCGCGAGAGGTCGTATCCCTCCAGCGCGGGATGGTCGATGCCCAGACACGCCGGGCCCAGGTAATTCACTCGCATGTCGTCCCTGCCAATTCATGATCCTGCCACCAGCCGCACCACACCGGGCCCGGCCGCCTGCGTCACCTGGCCTTTGTTCATATTAGCGTTTGCCTAAGAGTGCGCCGATGTCGAATACTGTATAAACGAACAGTCTTTGACAAGAGGCACCGCCATGCGCGATCCCGAGATCCACCATCCGCACCCGGCACCGCCATACCGCGCCCTGCCCCACCCACTGGCCACCATCCGCGCCGGCATCTCCGGCTTTCCCTCACCGGCAGAGGACTACGTCGGCCGCACGCTCGATCTCAACGAGCGGCTGGTGAAGCGCCCCGCGGCCACGTTCTTCATGACCGTCACCGGCGACAGCATGGTCGACTTCGGCATCCAGGACGGCGACACCGTGGTGGTGGACCGTTCCATCGACGCTCGCCCAGGGCACATCGTCGTGGCCCTGGTCGACGGGGAAGTGATCGTGAAGCGCTACGAGACGATTGGTAAGCGGCCCTACCTGTGCTCCGGCAACAGCCGCTATGCGCCGATCCCAGTGGCCGACCTGGACTGCCAGGTGTGGGGCGTGGTGCGCTCGGTCATCCACGAGTACGCCGTATGATCGGGCTCGTGGACTGCAACAATTTCTACGTGAGCTGCGAGCGCGTCTTCCAGCCGCGGCTCGAGGGCGTGCCGGTGGGCGTGATGTCCAACAACGACGGCTGCGTGATCGCGCGCTCCAACGAGCTCAAGGCCCTGGGCGTCGAGATGGGCACCCCAGCCTTCGAGCTGCAGCAGTGGGTCAACCAGGGCCGCATCCACCTGCTCTCGTCCAACTACGAGCTCTACGGCGACATGTCCGCCCGGGTGCGCGAGGTCCTCGAGGAGTTCTCCGCCGGCGTCGAGCCTTACTCAATCGATGAGATGTTCGTCAGGTTCGACGGCTTCGACACTGCCACCACCCAGGCCCTGGCCCGCACGCTCTATCGCAACGTGCGCCAGTTCACCGGCATCCCCGTCTGCGTGGGTGTGGCGCCCACCCGCACCCTCGCCAAGCTGGCCAACCGCGCCGCCAAGAAGCTGCCGGAGTACGGCGGCACCTGCGTATTGCACGCCGAGGGCGACGAGACTCGCCGCTTGCTCGAGCGCACCGCCCTGGGCGATGTCTGGGGCGTCGGCCGCCGGCTGGTCGAGCGGCTGGCCATCCAGGGCATCGGGACTGCCTGGGATCTCCGCCAGGCCGACCCCAAGACCATCCGCCGGCGCTTCTCCGTCACGCTCGAGCGCACCGTGCGCGAACTCCAGGGCACACCCTGCATCGAGCTCAACGACGCCGACCGCCCGCGCGATCGCATCATGACGTCGCGCTCCTTCGGTCGCCTCACCGGCGACCTGGGCGAGCTGCAGGAGGCCATCCGCCAGCACGCCCAACGCGGCGCCGAGAAGCTCCGCCAGCAGGACAGTCACGCCCGCGCCGTGCTCGTCTTCCTCAAGACCAACCGACACCGGCTGGACCTGGCTCAGTACTCGCCCAGCGCCGTTGTCGAACTGCCCGAGCCCACTGACGACAGCAGACTGATCCTGGCCGCCGCCCGCCAGTGCCTCGAGGCGATCTACCGCCGTGGGTACCGATTCATGAAAGGCGGCGTGATGCTGCTCGACCTGGTGGATGCCAACCGCGAACAGCTCTCGCTGCTCGACACGCCCGAGCGGGCCGCCCAACGCGATCGTGATCACAAGCTGATGGCCACCCTGGACAAGCTCAACGGTAAGATGGGCCGCGGCACCGTACGCCTGGGCATGCCAAGCAAGAATGCCGCCTGGCACCTGCGCTGCGCGCACCGCACACCGCGATACACTACTCAATGGAATGAACTCATCAATGCTAAAACATGAAGTGCTAGGATTGCAGTCTTCAACTAAAAACGAATGGAGAAATTGTAGTGGCAGAAATTGACTTAACAGAGCCATCATGGGTTCAGGCAATTGGAAGCATAGCCGCCATCTTTGCCGCCTTCCTTATATCTTGGAGAGATAGGCATCACGAAAAATCAGAAAAAATAAAAGGCGAAGAAAACTATCATAAATCAATAGTCGACATTGCCACTCTTGCCATAAAAGAAGCCAGATATATAGATCAAACAGTGCGCGGCGACTTGACATACCTGATCCACGAAGGAATAAACACCACAAGCCTAAAAAACCATTGCAACGCCTTATCCACCATCACCCTTGAGTCCTTAACCAAAAAAAACGCCTTTGCGCGACTTCACAAGTTCAGAGAAACAATAAACGGGATTGCATTCACAGGAGACCAAGCAAGCGAGAATGTCTCAACTGAAGGACTAGACCCCATGTATGAAGAAGCAGCCATGGATCAGGCAATCAGAGCAGAAAGAGAATACCGAGCACTTATGCAAGCACTGAAGTAAAAGCACTAGCAGAATTGTATTAAACTGGCATCGTCGTTAGCGGAACGATTGACGCGAGTGCTGACGGGCCAATGGATTATCAGCTCAGCGGGTAGGTGGTGGACCACCTGGCGGATCGTCTCGCGGTCCGTCAGGTGGGGATCGAGCCAGGGCTCCAGGCTCTCGTCGTCCAGGGCCAGCGGCATGCGCGAGTGGATCTCCGCAGCCACCCCGCGAGCCGGCTCAGTGAGGATGGCACAGCCCGGCTTGCCGTCCGGCCGCTCACTCCAGATGCCCGCCAGCCAGATCGGCTCGCGGTCCTCACGGCACAGGAAGTGCGGCTGCTTCTTGCCGTCTACCGGTAGCCACTCGTACCAGCCGTCCGCCGGCACCAGGCAGCGATGATGGGCGAACGCCCCGCGAAAGTAGTTGGAGGTGGCTACCTTCTCGACGGTGGCGTTGATGGGCTCAGGCGCCTTGTCATTCGTCCAGTGCGGCCGGTAGCCCCACCACACCTCACCCATCACCAGCGGCGCATCATCGCTGGGATGGCCCACCGCAGTGATCCAGGTACCCGGCGCCACGTTGTAGCGTGGCCTCAGCTCCCCTGGCTCCAGCGGCAAACGCAGGGCCTGAGAGAGCTTCGGATAGGGGCTATAAAGAGCGAAGCGGCCGCACATAATTCATCGCTATTCACAATCACTGTGAAGGTAAGATTTATAGTTAACATACTCTATTTTTCAAGCATGCTCCCCAAGATGCCACTAGTTGCGAAATACTTAGCCATTCATCATCAACACCCTCAACAGTTCGCTCTGCCAGCTTATGTACAGAGCAACAATTCATGGCATCCAAAGAATGCCGAGACAAATCACTGCCTATACCACGACAGACCCAATCGTCTGCATCCTCACGAGCCTCAACAACACCTTCCCAATAAACAGACCCACATTGATGATCTAAAGCAAGTGCATCATCTTTTCTTAAACCGCACTTATGATCAAAAAAAGGCCTACAGCCATGCCTCGCCACAATATTAAAATTGTCATAGTTGTTCTGAGAGGTTCTTAAAATAACTTCCTCAACCACGTCTAAAGGGATAATGTTCTCGACCTCACGAGAATCAAGAATTCTTAAATAGCCGAAACCATCCGCTCCTCTTTCAAAACGATTGAACCTTTTTGCAGTGCCACCCAATTTACCAGAAGGATGAGATTTGTCACTATCAACAATACAGAGAACTGGCTCATCTTCATTTAGATGCCTCACAAATTCATCATATGTGGTTGCTCCACCACCATGATGCGGATTGCACTTAACATCTTGAGAATCAAACAAGCCGGCTTTGACCAAAAAGACCTGACTCCCTTTTAAATACAATTGATAGTCAAAAACGTGCTCAACTATAATTTTAGCCTTTTGCCAAAAGGATGAGTCATTTAGCCAGCCATAGCCAACTCTCAAAAACCTACCATCCTCAACCTGTCTACACATCTTATCATCAAAATCAATTTCAACATGAAACACAAAACTTTCATGTAAATACTTAGACTCTCTCACATAACTCTTAAGCTTATAAAGAGCTCGATAATGGTAGTCACTAAGCCCTTCTGTATCCAACAACATTTCTACTAAAGCACGCTGCATCCACAATATATGCTTACCTTCACCGAAAGCATTAATTGCATGTTCTATAACCCTAAGCTTATCACTTCTATCATCATCAAGGTTAGGAATTCCGGGGATTCTTACAATCATGAAAACCTCTAAACCCTCACGCTGATAGGAAGCCGGCAGGCCAGTTCATTAAATAGCCCTCCGCGTCATATCCTGAGCGAACTACCTTAGTTGAGCCGCCAACCTCTTTATCGAAGATAGTGATATTTACATCATCGTCACTAATCAACCCATTACTGACAGAATCCCCAAAAGCATCGATAATGTGTTTGCTGTGTGTTTCAAACAAAAACTTTATTTTCTTTTCACCCCCCGAAGCAGAAAGCTTTGCAATTGCATGTGCAAATCGGTATTGCAAAAGTGGATGCAAATGTAACTCCGGTTGCTCTATAACGATAACTGATTGGGGGTGATTTCTAGAGAAACCATATCCGACTCTATCAACAATATCCTCTTTCTCAAGCCAGACAGAAACCACAACCGGCAATATCTGAGAGTACCCAAACCCCATATCGCTAATATTGAAGGGCGTCTCGCTCCCCTCCTCTTTGATTAGCAACGCATAATGTGACCCTCCTCCTGAAAGCTGCAGTGAAAACCCAAAACTCTCTTCCATCCAGAGCTTCAACCTGTATTTCTGCGACTCAGTCAATGAATTAATAACCATTGGGAGATTTGCCCCCAAATGATCGATCTCATTGACCTGCAGATCTTGATATCTATAAAATCTTTCCGCAGAAGCACGAACAGGCCCAAGGTACCTAACGCCTAAAAAAAACTCCCTAAGTGCCGAATTGGCAGAGTCCACAATCTTTTGGAAATGCATGCAAAAACTATAAAGGTAAGATATATCTCTCACATACTCCTCTTTTCCTACCAGGTTTTTTAAAAACTGCTTGTCAGAAGAAAAGCTTTTTAGCAAATAACTGTAAACATCTTCTCTGCCGCCAACTCTCACCTTGGAGACAACTCCTGCAACAGTTGACTCTTTTTTTGACTTGTGATGGTAATCCAGCAAAAATCTTTGAAACTTATGACGAACTTCAGGGAGATTTCTAGTAGGAAGAAGCTTAAACTTATTGCTTTTCATTGCATCTGCTGAAAGCACCCTAGGAAAAAAAATAGAATTGAGAGCTCTATACTCTTCTTTAAAACTAACTTCATAGCCATGCTTGACATTGAAGGCCTTAAAGCCACAAACATCGAAACCTGAGAACCTCAACTCTACCTTGCAGTCACCTGAACTCACCCCCATATAACTAGCAGAGGTTATATTGCCGTGATTTACAACACCAAGACTAAACTGAAGAGGGAGAGAAACAAGATCCCTATCCAAGTCGAAGTCCATAAAAACGCTGCTAGCATAATCGTAATAATCAGTTACCACCTCTTTCTCTAAATCAACATCCAGGTCAAAATCAAAAAATATCTCTTTTTCCCCGTCTGGAATATTGCAATTTACAGAAGAGCTAAAATCTCCAAAATCAACATAATTTCCAAACCATAAAACCGGCCCCTTGGTCTTTTCCTCCATTGATTGTCTCAACAGCGGAAATACTCGAGCAAAAGTGCTTTTCCCTGAGCTGTTTTTACCAACCAAAATATTAATATCCTTGATTGGAACAAAATCTTTTTCAGAACAAAAGCTACGCAAATTCCTTACTTTAATAGCATTTACGCTCGCCAAAGCATGCCCCTTATGATTTAGGTTATACGCCCAATCCGAATCTCACACCGCCCCAGGATCTCCACGTCCTTCATATCCTGCGGCTTGATCAATTCCTTCTCATAACGCGGGTTGTCGCTGATCAGCAGCCAGGCGCCGCCGGCGACGCGCTGCACGCGCTTGATGCGCCGCTCGCCGTGCACGAGCAGCAAGAACACGCCTTCCGGGTGAGGATCGCGGCTGCTGCGATCCACCAGCACCCAGTCGCCGTCGGCCAGCGTGCCGTCCATCGAGTCGCCGCGAACCTTGATACCCACCACCTGGGCCGGGTCGAGGCCCTGGGCGGCGAGCTGCTCGGTGGGGAAGTACATCGTGGACTCGACCTCTTCCCGCTCGAGCGAGCGGCCATCACCAGCCGCGGCCTCGATGTCGTACATGGCCACCGGTGATAGGGCTTCACTCCCCGTGGTAAACGATAAGGAGCCATCACCTAATGTGGCGTGGCTCTCATCTGTTCGCCTTCCCGTGAGCACGTAATGGGTGTCAACACCAGCCTCGTCTAACGCCGTGAGGTAGGCCGCATTGGGGCTACGAGCGTCCTTTTCGTAGTTGATCTGGGACATTTTCCCCACACCACCAAGGACGGCGAGCTCTGTCTGGCTCATGCCCAGACGCTCGCGCTCCTCTCGTAACCTGCTCCCTGTGGTCATGTATTTTTTACCTTCCCCTTGACTGGTAAACGTTCGTTGAACCATTATCAACCTGCAGTCTTACAAAGCACTTCACATCACAAGGGAGCCACTGCCATGGCCACTCCTGCTGCTACCGGCAACGTCCAAGCGTTGCCCCATCGCACCACGTTTCGCGGCCTCGACGTCGAGCTGGGCCGCTGCACCCCGGCCAATCGCCAGGCGGTGAAGGCCACCGAGCGCGACGCCGCGGCCAACCCGCTGGCCGATCTCGAGGCGCTCGAGGAGCGCGTGTCCGCCGAGGCAGCAGCCGAGTTGGCCGTTGCACTGCTGCGCGACCAGCGGCCCAACCACGAAATCGAAGACGCCCTCTGCGACCTGCGCGTCTACCTCGACGAACACTTCACCCAGCGCAAGCTGATTCGGCTCTACGGGCACTGATTCGGGCGGCTGCCACCGCCCGGCACAGTCTTTCACTCTATTAAGGAAGCCTAACCGATGAATACCGCCGAAACCATCGCTCACCCCACCACTCAGCGTGCGCCCAAGGGCTGCAATTGCCCGGTCATGACCCACGTCACGCAACACGAGCGCAAGCGTCTCGATGCACTGGCCAACGAGCAGCAGCGCTCGCTCTCCGCCACCACCCGGCTGCTTGTGCTCAAGGGGCTCGCCCAGCTCGATGCCGAAGCCGGCCACGCTGGCCGCTCCTGATCGCTGCACTGTCCTGATCTTCTGCATAAGGAAATCCGCCATGTACCAGGACCCCAATCTCGTTCGCCAACGGTATGCCAGCGTCAATCTCAACGACCGCGAGCGGACCCTGCTGGACGCTCTCGTCTATCACAGCGGCCAGCCCAGGTCGGTGCTGCTCCGCGAGATGCTGCTCAAGGAAGCCTACGACCGCCTCGGCGTCGGCAGGCTCTACAACGCCAATCTCGCCCGGGGCGCCCAGTAAACGAAGGCCTTTTTCAGGTCCTCAAGGAGACCCCATGCATGAAGAGCACGAAGAGCGGATCCCGCTGGAGGGCGACATCGAGCTACAGCGCGCGCTCCTCGCCATCCAGGAGGAATACGGCCTCGCATCCATCGATCAGGCCACCGAGTTCTTGCTGAAAGGCCGCATGAACAAGAGCACCACGGAAATCACGGGAGCCCCGCCGGCGCTCTATCTGGTCAAGCCACAAGGAGGCCATCAATGAGAGAAGCCCCGATCCGCCCGCGCATCCCGTGTCCGCACTGCGGCACGAATATGCGTATCCGCAAGAGCCAGGGGCTGACGCCGGTTTATCGAGAAGCCGTCTTCGAATGTCGCAACGAGAACTGCGGGTGGCGTGCCAAGGCATCGATCGAGTTCACCCACACCATCGCGCCGAGTGACCACCCCAACCCCACGGTCAGGCTGCCACTGGTGCCTCGCCTGCGGGAACTGGCCTTGTCGCAAGCCGCCGCCAACGCCTGACGCCACGATGAAGGACATCACCATGAGCAATGTCATGCCGATCCGCCCGGCTACTGCGCCGCGGCTCGACCCCGAGAATGAGGCCACGGCCCACCTGTGGCGCCACCCGGGGCTGCCACGCGCGGTGGCCATCGACAGTTGCATCGAGCACCTGGTGGTCAACCGCGAGATGACCGAGCACGCCGCCGAGAATGCCGCCCTCCAGGCCTACGCCGAAATGGAGAGCATGAACAAGGTGGACCGCATCGACGTGGAGGCCAGCAGCGCCCATGCCGTGGTGCTGAAGCGCGCCGGCGGTAGCCGAGTAGTGCTCACCGTGAAGGATCTGCTGACCCTGGTCGAATCGAGCCACTGCACCGCCGCCAACACCGATTCACGGCGCCTGCTCGTCCTGGAGCGCGCCTCGCACTAACCCCGATCTTCCGTCTTTTTTCATCGTCACCACGCCAGTGGAGGGGAGCCCCTTGTCTGCCAACGTCCATCCGCTACCCAGTGCACAGCCCCGCCCCGCCGTCGAACACGACCGCGGCGACTGGGGCGCCCTTCGCGCCGAGCTGCACAGCCGCTGCGCCGATGAGGACCTGGCCACGCTGTGGGCCGAGCTTGAGCCCGGCGAGCGACGCACGCTGATGGCCAGTGCCCGACTGCCCCAGCGCGACCCACGGGTGGGCATTCACGAACTGCCCAAGCCCAGCCGCGAGGCCCTGCGTGCCGCCGTGCACCGTATGAGCCAGTACGCCAGCCGCCTGCGCGATAACCTCGGCGGACACCGCCCGCACCCCAGCCGCGAGCTGGCTTCCCACGCCCGCCAGGCCCTGGCCGAGGGCAACACTGAGGCCGCCCTGCACTGGCTGGCCATCATCGAGCGGGGGGTGGCGTGATGAGCCTGCACATCACCATGGAACGTCTCTGGGTAGGCCAGTCCACGCTGCACGGCAAAGCCTCTCGCCTGCGACAGAAGGGCGAGCACGAGGCGGCCAACGAGCTGGACGCCACGGCGCACCGCCTTGGCAACCAATTGCTCGAGGTCGAAGCGGTGGTGCAGCAGTACGCCGGCGAGCTGGCGAGCCTTGAACGGCCGCGCCCGGCCAAGCCCCAGCCGTTCCGGCAGGAGGCGCGTTGATGTCCGCCGTGCTCGAGCAATCCCGCACCTTCGGCACACCGGAGTGCCATCGGTGGCGCCAGGGCTTCTTCGATGCCCTACCCACCCTGGCAGAGGATCTGGCCGCCGGCTTCGTGCACGTCGCCAAGCGTCATGGCAACGCCGCCGGCAACCGCTGGCTGCGCCGCAACACCCAGGGCCTCGTCGATCCGGGCCGCATCTATCGCCGCTTCGCCCCGATCGCCAAGGACCTGGAGCGGGGCGCGGCCTCGCTGCGTCGCCTGGAGCGCACCACCATCGAGGGCATCCAGGCCGAATGCGCCTGGCTGGCCGACGTCGAGAAGCGCCTCACCGTGGGCGGCCTGAATGCCAGTCACGATGATGAGGCCCTGGTCCGCTACGCTGAGGCCCAGGCCCGCGCCGTGGACGACGAGCGCCAGAAGCTGATCGGCGGCATCGCCGACTATAACCGCCGGCGCCGTCACGGCCTGCTGCCGCCGCCGGCACCGGCCATCACGCCCAGGGGCAAGACGCTCTCGGCGCGCATGGCGGACTACCAGGAACAGCTCGCCGACAGCCGCAACCCGCTCACCCCGCCGCCGGTGGGCATTCCGCTGATGGCGGTGTTCCGCTTCACCTATCACCCGCCGATGAGTCTGGCGGTGGTCGACGAGATCGCCCTCAAGAAGGCCCGGAGCCGCGCCGCCCAGCACGGCATCGAACCGCCGGCGCGCCGGTCGCGCACCGCCGTGCAGTTGGCTCGGCTGAGCTGCTCGCTGTGGTGGCGCCGTAAGTTGCGCCGCACCGCTGGCCGCCGCCTCGAGCAGGTCCAGCGCGAGGCCCACCGCGTGCATGCCCGCGCCGGCATCTACTGCAGCGACATGACCGTCGAGCGCCGGCGAAGCCAGAAGGTACGTAACCGCGCCCTGCTGGAGACGCTGGAGGCGATTAACCAGGACGGTCAGGTCTACAGCCTCGCCGAGCTGGCCGAACTAGGCCTGGCCAATGCCGATCACCGCCGGGCGGAGCTGATGCTGCGCATCCGCGACACCGAGGCCGAGGCTCGCCGCCTGGGCCACACCGGCATGTTCTACACCATCACCGCGCCCAGCCGCTTCCACCCGGTGCTGTCGCGCAATGCGCGGCGCAATCGCAAGTACGACGGCAGCACCCCGCGCGATGCCCAGCAGCACATCCAGCGCCTGTGGTCCCAGGCCCGCGCCAAGCTGGCCCGCGAGGGCCTGGGTGTCTATGGCATCCGTGTGGTGGAGCCCCACCACGACGGCACGCCCCATTGGCATCTGCTGCTGTGGATGCAGCCCGGCGCCGAGCCACGGGTGACCGAGATCCTGCGCGAGTACGCCGAGGCCGAGGCGACAGACGAGCTGTTCGACCGAGGCGGCCACAAGTCCACCGCCCGCTTCAAGCCGGTGCGGATCGACTACTCCCGGGGCACCGCGGCCGGCTACGTGGCCAAGTACGTCAGCAAGAACATCAACGGCGAGCAGTTCGCCCGCGACAGCGTCGAGAACGACCACCAGGACCGCTACGGCCACGAGCTTTCCGACGCCGCCCCGCGCATCGAGGCCTGGGCCGCTACCTGGGGCATCCGCCAGTTCCAGTTCCTGGGCCTGCCCAGCGTCACCGTGTGGCGCGAGGTTCGCCGTCTCACTGAGCAGCAGGAAGAACAGCTACGCCAGTGGGAAGAAGCCACCCGCCCGGCGCCCAGCGTCTCCGAAACGCTGGGCCTGATACGCCAGGCCGCCAACGCCGGCCAGTGGGACCTGTTCATGCGCCTGATGGGCGGCCCCAACGCGCCGCGCTGCGACCAGCCCATCAAGCCGTGGACGTTGAAGCGCCCCGACACGAGTGAGCCCAGCTTCAGCCACGCCACCGGCGAGGAACATCGCAGCATCGAGGCCCGAGGCCGCTACGGCGAGCCGGTGAAAGCCACTTGGGGCCTCGTCGTCCGCGACCGTCGCGGCCGCCAGGCCGAATACCTCACGCGCCTGTATCGGTGGGAGATCCGCTCCCGTCAGCGGGCGGCGGGCCGTTCCGGAGCCGGCGCAGCCGGCGACGCTTGGACTCGTGTCACTAACTGTACGGGGGTGGATATCGCCCCCCGCACGCCCCCACCGGAGGTCCTCGCCGAGCAGGTCGCGCGCTTCGAAGCGTGGCGGCAAAGCGACGACGTCCGCGCCGCCGAGGAAGACGCCGACCTCGAGGCCCGCATGGTCCGCGCCGCGGCCCAGCGGCTGTTCCAACCACCTGCACCGCCCGAGCCGGAAGAGTCCTTCCCGCCGGAGCTGTGCTGATCACCATCATCAAGGAGGAAGTCATGCCTATCGCACAACACCATCGCCCGGAACCCCGCGGCATCCTGCAGGACGCCGGCGAGCTCGCCGTGCTCAGCGAGGACAGCGGGCAGGTCCACCACCGCTACGCCATGGTCGTGGCCTTCAACAGCGAGGAAGAGCTGCGCCAGGCCCTTGCCGACCACCACTGTGCCTACCGCGACGGACAGGCCATCCAGGAGCGCATCGCCAATGGCTGATAACGCAGACCGCGCCACCGACCTACTCGAGCAGCGCATGGAAACCGCCCTGGCCCACCGCCGCCTGCCGGCTGCGCCGGCCGCCAACGACGAGTGCGAGGAATGTGGCGACGAGATCCCCGCGGCCCGCCGCCGGGCCGCGCCCTGGGCCACCACCTGCATCGAGTGCCAGGAGATCAACGAGAGGAAGCGCCGCCATGTGCGCTGATCGACCGAAAGGCGGGCCACGGGCCCGCCGGGCGGCGATGCTCTGCCAGGATCCGGCCTTCCGGCTCTACCTGGACCGTCGCCGCCGCCACAAGCATCGGATGACCGAGAGCCAACTGCCGGACGGCACCCACAACGAGCAGGACGCCCGGGACTGGATCTGCGCCGCCTGCGGCATCCAGAGCCGCGCCGAGCTGGACCATAACGTCACCGCCGGTGGCGTCTTCCAACGCATCACGCAACGCTTCCAGCACTGGAAAGGGAGGGCCCAACCATGAATACCTACTTCGGACTGCTGGCCGAGTTCGACGGCCGCGGCGAGCTGCCGCTTGAAGAGGTCGCCCCGCGCTACTTCGGCATCAGCGCACGCACCGCCAGTGCCCGTGCCGGCGCCCAGGCCCTGCCGGTGCCCGCCTACCGCGCCGGTGACTCGCAGAAGGCGCCCTGGCTTGTCAGCGCCGTGGACCTCGCCCAGTACCTGGACAAGCGGCGGGCCGAGGCACATGAGATGTGGAGAATGGTAAACTGTTGAATATAAGGACTTTTAATAGCCAATTATGCACTTTAGTGCCAGAGGTAGGCCGTAGTCTTGCATCAGCGTTTGCTTTGCTGTAAGTTCTCGTCCATTTTATGTCTAAGACTAATTAATCAATACGCAGGGACGTGGACGTGTCATACAAAGATGAAAGATTTAGCATCTCATACGATGCGGAAGACAATGGTCTTTCTGATCATAGAATAAATGCCATTGATTTAGGAAATGCCATAGTTGGCATGCACGAGCTCATCTCCGAAGTTTCAAAAAAACTTCACAAAGATGCTGAACTCTCGAAAAACCTAAAAGTTACCACACCAGCTAAAGAAGGCTCATTCATTGTCGAGTTCCTGGTGACCGCAGCTTCTCCTGAGGTTCTCAATGTACTGAAGTACATTGGGATTTCCTCCGCCGGGAGCGCCATACTCGGCGGCTCACTCTTTGAGCTAACCAAGAGCTTAAAAAACAAAAAAATCATCAAAGTAAAAATCGACAAAAAAGAAAATAAATCTATCATTGATCTCGGTGATGAGCAGATAATCTCAGACAAAAACCTTGGTCTCCTGGCTACTGACAAAAAAGTCAGAGAAGCGATAAACAAGATCGCCCACGAGCCTTTAAGAGGAAAAAACAACCCTTCTTTCAAAGTGTTAGGTGTTGACCACGCAACATATTTCGCAGCCAATCAAGAAGAGATTTCAAGCCTTTCGCAAATGCCAGACGGTTCGTTAGAAGAAAACATATTTGAGGATGAACTGACTACCGTCACTTTTACACAGGTCAACTTTAATTCTTCTAAAGGCTGGCGAATGATGTACAACGGCAAGGACTGCGCTGTCGAAATGTTAGACAAGAACTTCCTTGATAAGGTTGCCTCAAGGAAGCAAGAATTCATTAAAGATGATATCTTTGAAGTCAGACTTCAACACGAAGAAACCAAAAGAGCAACACGCTCAACGAAAAACTACAAAATAAGTGAAGTCACCCGGCACTTGGCTGCAAAAAACAGAAGGCTCATTTAGATCAAGGATGTAAAAAGGAGGGGTGTTAAATGATTTCTGAATACCCTGAAATTACCGAGCTCTTCTTTTGGCTGGGGCTGATATCGATCAGCCCCATGCTATTCAAGCTTTCAAGGGCTGCAACAAGACATTTTATCAACAGCAGAATAAGCGGCACAACTCTAATTGTCTCAATAAAAGAGGAAGATGGAGAAGAGCATAAAACAGCAATCAAACTAGACTCCAATTCCCCTATTGTTGAGCAATTAACATCGCTGAAAAAAGGTGCCCAAAATGAATGAAGGAAAGGTTGGAAATAGAACAGCCCAAACCTTCTTCACAGGTGGCGTGGGCACCCTCTTCACAATGCTAGCAACAAGCTTTGCTCCTGAAGAATTTGTTCAGATAGGTGTTTATGCAAGCGTCTTCTTCGCTCCATTTCTTAGCGCTTACTGCACAAAACTGCTTAACTCTCTTGACGAACCAGATGAGCTTTCCAAGTACAAGGCAGGTCTAAAAAAGGACATAAGATTCTGCAAAAAATGCCTTAAAGACAAGCGACTAGATGAAGGGCAAAAGAAAAAATATGGCAAAAACTATGACAAGGCTATGAACAAGCTTTCTCAAGCCAACACAGACTTCCATGAGGGAAGGCTCAAGCTAGAGTCAGTAGTGACAAAAATCTAAAAATCACGAAGAATTAAATCTTGCGGATTCAAGTGCGTATACCGCTTCAGCACGTCCCAGCTCTCATGCAGCGTGAACTGCTGCACCTCCACGATTTCATATCCCGCCTCGAAGAGGCGGGATGTCGCTTCGTGGCGCAGGTCGTGAAAGCGTAGGTCCTCGATCCCGCAGGCCGCCGTCGCCGCCCGCCAGCGGGTGCCGATCGACTTGCCGTTGTAGGGGAAGATCCTCTCCTCGCCCTGGGCCCGCGGCTGCCGCTGGATGATGCCCATGGCCTCGTGGCTCAGCTTGAAGCGCTTGTGGTTACCCCACTTCTGCCGCGGGTGCTTGGCATCGCGAACCCAGCAGGTCATGGCCTGGTGGTCAAGATCCTCCCAGGTAAGCCGGGTGATCTCCTCCTGGCGCCTCGAGGAAGAGATGGCAAAGTCCATAATGTCTTCCATGGGGATGATCGCGCTCGGGCGGATCCTCTGCGAGCGGCGGAAGTAGGCCCGGATCTGCTTGATCTCCTCGGCCGTCGGCCGCCGATCGCGTGACCCTGGCCGGGAGACGAGTCCCTTGCTGCGCAGAAGCAGCTTGGCCGACTCGAACTCGTTGAGCTCCACCGGCATCTTCCAGGCGGCCGCGGCTGTCTTGAGAATGATGCCCAGCCAGGTGATGTCCTGGTTGATGGTCGAGGGCTTGATGCCGCTGTCCCGGCGGATAACGGCATGTCCTATGATCTGCTCACTGGTCAGCTCAGTGATCTGTACCCGGGCGATAGGGAAGCGCAGCAGCTGCTGGATGGTGGCTCGCTTCGAACGGCCGGCATCCTGGGCGAATTCGTGGATGTAGCGCTCGATGGCGTCGCCAAGGGTCACGCCCCGCCACTTGGCCGAGAGCATGCCTCCCGGGCTTTTGAGCTCGAGCTCTCGGCGCTTGGCCCATTCCTCCGCCATGGCCTTGCGGGGAAAAGCCTTGGACTCGGCGTGCTGGTGGCCATCCCGCGCGATGCGGATCTGCGCAATGTATGAGAAACTGCCATCCTTCTTGCGGCGTTTCCGGATCGTCGCCAATTTGCACCTCCCTGGTACCAAATCGAAGACGCCCCAAGTACCAAATCAGTACCAGCGTGCTTCGAAAAACCTGTCTTAACCACTGTAAATATGAACAGTTATGGCTTGCAAGGCAAATGCTGAAACCCGCATGAATACTGGCACCGCGCGCCCTGCGCTGGATAGAACTTTCTCCGTCGCGCCGATGATGGACTGGACGACCCGGGACTACCGCGCCTTCGCGCGGACGCTGACCCGGCGTGCCCTGCTCTACACCGAGATGGTGACCACCGGCGCCATCCTGCACGGCAGCCCGCGGGAGCGTTTCCTCGGCTACGATGCCGTCGAACATCCGTTGGCCCTGCAATTGGGCGGAAGCGACGCCGGCGAGTTGGCGGAGTGTGCTGCGATCGCCGAGCAATGGGGCTATGACGAGGTCAACCTCAACGTTGGCTGTCCCAGCGACCGCGTCCAGAACAACCTGATCGGCGCCTGCCTGATGGCCCATCCGGAAAAGGTGGCCGCGGCGGTGTCGGCCATGCGCGAGGCGGTATCGATCCCTGTCACCGTGAAGTGTCGTATCGGCATCGACGACCAGGACGAGGACACCGACCTGGCCTACTTCATCGAGCGGGTGGCCGATGCCGGCTGCGAGGTATTCATCGTCCACGCACGCAAGGCCTGGCTCGAGGGGCTATCTCCCAAGGAGAACCGCGATATTCCGCCGCTCAACTATCCGCGCGTCCACCGGCTGAAGGCCAGCCGTCCGGAGCTGCACATCGGCATCAACGGCGGGATCAAGACCCTGAGCGAGTGTCAGGCACAGCTCGAGCACGTCGATAGCGTAATGATCGGCCGCGAGGCCTACCAGAATCCCTGGCTGCTGGCCGAGGTGGACCAACGCCTTTACGGCGAGCCCGGCCCGGCGGCGAACCGCCACGCCGCCGCCGAAGCCCTGCGTCCCTACATGGCCCGACGCCTCGACGAAGGCGCCAAGCTCAATCACCTGACCCGCCACCTGCTCGGCCTCTTCCAGGGCTGTCCCGGCGGGCGCAAGTTCCGTCGCCACCTGTCGGAGAACGCCCACCGGCCGGGCGCGGGCCTGGCGGTATTCGACGACGCCCTGGGCCTGGTCCCGGAGCCGGCACCGGATCGGTCCCTGGTCGGCTGACTCAGTACAGCGGATCGGGCGGCGGCTCGAGGGTCGACTGGAAGCTCTCGACGGCATTCTCGGCCTCCTCGATGGCATCGAAGCGGGCGATATGGAACAGCGCTTCGCCCTCGTTGGCCAGCGGCAACCGGCTCATGCCGATCACGATGCCATCGGCCACGGCCCGCACCTCGCCCTCGGCGTTGCCGAAGGGATCGGCGACCCGCCCCAGCAGCTCTCCCTGGGCCACCCGCGCCCCCAGCCGGACCTGCGGCCGGAGGATGCCGTCGATGGGCGCCCGCGCCCAGCTCGAGCCATTGGCCACCTCGGCAGCGGGCGGCGAGCGGCGGCGATGCTCGCCGCTCAGCATGCCCAGCCGGCGCATCACTCGCAGCACGCCGCGCACCCCGGGCGTGATCGCCCACTCATCGAAGCGCAGCGCCTCCCCGGCCTCGTAGGTCAGCACCGGAATGTCGTGCGTCTCGGCATAGTGGCGCAGGCTGCCTTCGCGCAGGTCGGCATTGAGGATCACGGGGGCCCCGAAGGCATCGGCCATGCGCTCTGTCTCGCTGCCGGGGCGCAGCTGGGCCCGGATCTGCGGCAGGTTGGTACGATGCAACGCACCGGTGTGCAGGTCGATGACATGGGTCGCCTGATCGACGATCTGCTGACGGAAAAGCGCCGCCACGCGACTGCCCAGCGACCCCGACTCGCTACCCGGAAAGCAGCGGTTCAGGTCACGCCGATCGGGCAGGTAACGGCTGTGTTGCACGAAGCCGAAGACGTTGACGATGGGCACCGCGATCAGGGTGCCCCGCAGCCGCTGAATCTGCCGCGAGCGCAGCAGCCGGCGGACGATCTCGACGCCGTTGATCTCGTCGCCGTGAATGCCGCCACAGACCAGGATCACCGGCCCCGGCTGACGGCCGTGCACCACCTCCACCGGAATATGCAGGGGCGCATGCGTATAGAGCCGAGCCACCGGCACATCGATCTGGCTACGTGACCCCGGGGCCACACGCACGCCGGCGAGTTCGAAAGGGGCGCGAGCCATGCGGCGACCTCCTGCTGGAAACGGTATTCACGCATATTCCCGCATCCCGCCGCGCACCACAAGGCATCCCGAACGAGCAAGCATTCACTGATGAATGTAAAGCGACGCGCCGCTTAGGTAGAATGGGGGCGCACCCTACCGGAGTCGATCACCACCATGGCCAGACGCACCAAGGCCGAAGCCGAAGCCACCCGAGTCGCCCTGCTGGATGCCGCCGAAGAGGTCTTCTTCGACAAGGGCGTCGCTCGCACCTCGCTGGAGCAGATCGCCCGCCACGCCGGCATGACCCGTGGCGCCGTCTATTGGCACTTCCGCAACAAGGCCGATCTGTTTCGCGCCATGCTCGACCGTGTCCGCATGCCGTTCGAAGAGCTGGTAGGAGAAACCGATATCGGCGATGCCACCCCGCTGGATACCATTCGGCTAGGCTGCCGACAGGGCTTCAAGCGCCTGGAACAGCCGCAGCACCGTCGGGTCCACGCCATCCTGCTGCACCGCTGCGAGTTCTTCAGCGACATCGACCCCCAGGCCATGCAGGCCGAGATGGCCGGCGAGTGCCTGGACGCCCTGCTTGGCTACTTCACCGCCGCCCGCGACCAGGACCTGCTGCGCGACGACGTCAGCCCCGAATTGGCCACCCAGCTCCTGCAGGCGGTACTGAGCGGCCTCTTTCACGACTGGCTGCGCGACAGCGAGGCTTTTTCCCTCCTCGAGCGTGGTTCGCAACTGGTCGACGCCCAGCTGCGCCTGCTCGGCCGGGACGACGCCTCACCCTGAAGGCGTCGAGCCATTGTGGCCACGCTGCCTCTGGTGGTCGGAGTGGTCGGAGCGCTCGTGACGCTCCAGCAAATGCAGGCGCACCAGCCTTGTTCGCGCATCCAGGTAGTCCTGCTCCAGCACCGACCGGTAGGCCTCCTGGCCCGCCAGGTACTTGACCAGGATGCGCGTCTCGCCTGCCTGCGGCAGGTTGCCCGCCTTGCCCAGCAGCCTGACCTCTCGACCGGGATCGTCATCCAGCACGGCGGTCGCCACCTCGTCATCCACCCGAATGACTCGCACTCGCTCACCGAGCAGGCAGCGGCGCGACAGGTTCGGGTGGCAGTGCAGACGCCGGTGCAGCCGTCGACAGAGGCCGGCCGCCAGCGGCGAGGCCAGCGCGAAAGCGGCCCAGATGACCCCCACCCCGACGGGAATGCGGAAGAATCCCAGCGGTAGCCACTGCAGCACCGCCAGCTCGGCGACCAGGGTCAGCGCCGCAGCCAGCACCACCAGCGAGCTCAATGCCACCGAGGCCGGGACGCCGGCGAATCCCAGCGACACCAGGGCGCTGGCCAGATTGTCATCGCGCAGGCTGTCGTGCTCGAACAGTTCGGTCGGCGCCAGCCGCAGCAGCACCAGCAGCCAATAGACGATCAGCAGCGCCAGCAGCACCGTGAAGACGATCAGGGGGAAACTCAGGGCAAGCGAGACAGTGGCGTTCATGGCGGCTCCTTGGGCCGGCCCGTTAGCCGGCAAAGCGTTCCGTGGCTTTGCCTTCAGCGTAGCCGAGTGATCCGTGAAAGCGCCGCCACTTTGGTCGCATGCCAGCTCCAGCAACGAAAACGGGCACCGCCCCTGAGGAGACGGTGCCCGTCGGTCAGGCCACGGCCGTGATCAGGTCGCGTCCTGCTCCAGTGCAGGCCGTTCGGCAGCCTGGTTACCGCGCGTCTTGCGTCTCAGCCAGTCGGAAACCCCGGCGATCATGGCGTAGAAGGTCGGCACGAAGAGGCTGCCGAGCACCGCCACCGAGGCCATGCCCACCGCCACCGTGGTGCCGATATGGTGGCTGCTGGTGTCGCTCGCCCCGGTGGCCATCGCCAACGGCAGCGTGCCGAAGATGAACGCCAGGGAGGTCATGACGATCGGCCGGAAGCGCAGCTCCGCCGCCGTGATGGCCGCCTCGTGGATGGTCTTGCCCATCTCGCGCCGCTGCAGCTCGGCGAACTCGACGATCAGGATGGCGTTCTTGGCCGCCAGGCCGACCACCACCAGCATACCGATCTGCACGTAGACGCTGGTATCCAGTCCGCGCAGGGCGATACCACCGATACCGCCCAGGAAGGCGAAAGGCGTCGCCGTCAGCACCGCCAGCGGCAGCGACCAGCTCTCGTACTGAGCCGCGAGGATCAGGAACACCATCAGCAGGCCAAAGACGATGGCCATGGTCGCGGCACTGCCCGCCTGGCTCTCCTGGTAGGCGGTCCCGGTCCAGCCCATGCCCCAGCCGTCGCCGAGCGTCTCATTGACGACCTGGTCCATGGCGGCGATGGCCTGGCTGGAGCTGTAGCCCGGCGCCGGCCCGCCCTGGAACTGCGCACCGGGATAGACGCCGAAGCGGGTCACCACGGCGGGCGCCGTCTGGCGCTTGAGGGTCACGAACTCGGACAGCGGAATACGCTCGCCGTCGCCACCACGCACGTAGACGTTGGAGATGTCGTCCGGCGTCTTGCGGAACTCGTCCTCGTTCTGCAGATAGACTTGGAAGTTGCGGCCCTGATAGCTGAAGAAGTTGACGAAGCCGTTGCCGAAGGTGTTGCCCAGCGTCGAGTTCAACGCCTCCAGCGACACGCCGTAGCTCAGCGCCTTCTGCCGATCGATCTCGGCGCGGAAGGACGGCACGTTGACGTTGAAGGTCGTGAACACCTGCTGCAGCACCGGGTTCTGGCCGGCGGCCTGCATGACCTTCAGCGAAGCCTGATAGAGCTCCTGGGGAGACGCCCCCTCGTAGGACTGCAGGTAGCCGGTGAAACCGCCGGTGGTCGACAGCCCGATGATCGGCGGCATGTTGAAGGCGATGGCCGAACCGCCCTGGATCTGGGCGCCGAGGCCCATGATCTTGCCGATCAGCTGCGTGGCGGTGAGGTCACGCTCGTCCCAGGGCTCCATGTTGACGAAGATGATCCCGCGGGCGGTATTCACCGAGCTGGTCAGCATGTCGTAGCCCGCCACCGCCGAGGAGTACTTCACCCCCGGAACTTCCTCGATGGCCGCACTCAGCCGTCCCATGTAGTCACGGGTTCGCGCCAGTGACGCCGAGTCCGGCAGCTGCACGGCCGCCAGCACGATACCCTGGTCAGTCTCCGGCACCAGCGTCGAGGGGGTGGTCTGGTAGAGCCACCAGGAACCCGCCCCGACCAGGGCGGTGAACAGCAGTGCCAGCCCCCAGAAACGCACCAGCTTCTTGACCACCCACATGTAGACCGCGGTGGCTCCGGCGAAGAAGCGGTCGAAGAGCCGCAGCGGCGTACGCACCGCACGCAGGAAGGCCGACTCGCGACGATGCAGGTCATGCTTGATGAAGATCGCCGACAGCGCCGGGGTAAAGGTCAGTGCCATCAGCGCCGAGAAGCCCACCGACACGGCGATGGTCAACGCGAACTGCTGATAGATCTGGCCGCTAAAGCCGCCCAGGAAGGCCACCGGCACGAACACCGCCGCCATGATCAGCGAGGTGGCGATGACCGGCCCGCCGACTTCCTTCATGGCCCGCACGGTGGCCTGAAGGACGGTGATCTCCTCGTCCTCGCCGAGCACCCGCTCGACGTTCTCGACCACCAGGATGGCATCGTCCACCACGATGCCGATCGACAGCACCAGCGCGAACAGCGTCAGCAGGTTGATCGAGAAGCCGAAGGCGTAAAAGCCGGCGAAGGTGGCCAGTACCGAGACCGGCACCACCGACATGGCGATCACCGTGAAGCGCCAGTTCTGCAGGAAGATGAACAGGATGACGCCAACGATCAGGAAGGCCTCGATGAAGGTGTGCAGCACCGTCTCCACGGAGGCGTCGATGAACTGGGTGGTGTCATAGGGCACCACGTATTCGAGCCCCGGCGGAAAGCGCCCGGCCAGCTCATCCATGGTCGACTCGACCGCCCGGGCGGTCTCCAGGGCATTGGCACCCGGCTGCTGGTTGATGATGATCGGCGTCATGGTGCCGCCGTTCAGCCGTGCCTCGACGCCGTAGAACGAAGCCCCAAGCTCGATGCGCGCCACGTCATCCAGGCGCAGTGCCGAGCCGTCCGGGTTGGTGCGCAGGAAGATGTCCCGGAAGTCGTCGACATTGCTCAAGCGCCCGCCGGCGGTGATGGTGTAGGTGAAGGCGCGCGGCTCCGACTGCGGCGTAGCCGCCAGGCTGCCCGCCGGCACCTCGGTGTTCTGGGCACGGATCGCGCTGGCCACCTCGGAGGGCGTCAGGTCGTACTGCGCCAGCTTGTCCGGATCCATCCAGATCCGCATGGCAAAGTCGCCGCCGCCCAGCACCTCGGCCTCGCCGACCCCCGGCACCTGGCGCAGTTCGTCCAGGATATTGAGGGTCGCGTAGTTCTGCATGTAGGTGCGATCGTAGTCACCCTCGGGAGAGATCAGCGACACCAGCATCAGAATCGAGCTGGAACGCAGCTCCACCGTCACGCCCTGGTCCTGCACCGCCTCGGGGAGCTGGGACAGCGCCCCCTGCACCCGGTTGTTGACGTTGATGGTGTTGATATCGCCATCGGTGCCGATGCCGAAGGCCACGGACAGGCTCATCGAGCCGTTGTCGGCGCTGGTCGAGGTCATGTAGAGCATGTCCTCGACGCCGTTGATCGCCTCCGCCAGCGGTGCAGCCACCGTCTGGGCCACGGTCTCGGCATCCGCCCCGGGGAAGGTGGCGTTGACCGAGACCGTGGGCGGCACCACGCTGGGATACTGCTCGATGGGCAGAATCCGCATGCTCATCAGCCCGACCAGCGTCAGGATGATCGCCAGCACCGAGGCGAAGATCGGTCGCTTGATGAAGAAATTGGAGAAATTCATTCCGCCGCATCCTCTTCGGCCGGCGCGGCCTGCTCGGCGGCGGCCGCCCCATCATCTCCTTGGCCCTGACCCTGGCCCTGGCCCTGGCCCTGGCCCTGGCCACCAGTCTGCGCCGCATCCACCTGGGCGATCAGCGCGGCGGCATCGCCGTCGAAGGGCTGGGCCTGGATCGGCGTGCCTGGCTTGAGCCCGGCCGGATCGCCGACCACCACACGCTCGCCCGACTCGACGCCACCGTTCAGGATCTGCCAGGGTCCGGCCAGCTCACCCAGCTCCACCGGCCGGGCCCGCGCCACGTCATCCTCGTCGAGCACGAATACCTGCGGTCCCATCAGCCCCTGGCTCAGGGCGATCTCGGGTACCGCCAGCACCTCGAAGCGCTTCAGGCCTTCCAGCCTCACGCGCACGAACTGACCTGGCAGCACGCGCCCTTCGGGATTGGAAAAGGTCGCCTTGGCCTGGACGGTGCTGGTGGCCTCATCCACGCGCGAGCCCAGGAAGTCCAGATGGCCCTCGAGGCTTCCCTCGCCCGCCGGCAATTCCAGGCTCGCATCGATGTCGCCGAGAGACGCATCGCCGAGCTGACGGCGCAACGCAAAGGCATCCTGCTGGGGCAACTGGAAGCGCACCTCGAGGGGGTCCAGCGGCGTGATGGTGGCCAGTTCGGTGCCGGAGCTGACCAGGTTGCCCACATTCACCTGGCTCAGGCCGATGGCCCCGCTCACCGGCGCGGTGACATCGGCATAGCCCAGGTCGATGCGCGCACTGGCCAGGGCGGCCTCGGCCTGGGCCACGCTGGCCCGAGCCACGTTGAGGTCGGCCTGGGCCTGGTCGACCTGCTGGCGGCTCACCGAGTTCTGGCTCAACAGCTGCTGGAAGCGATTGGCATCGCGGCCGGCCCGGGCGAGCTCGGCCTTGGCACTCTCCAGGTCGGCTTCGCGCTGGGCCACGGTCGCCTGGTAGAGATCCGGCTCGATGGCATAAAGGCTCTCGCCCTCTTCCACGATGTCGCCGGGTTCGAAGTGACGTGCCTCGAGGAAGCCGGTGACCCGGGCCACCAGAGTCACCTCGCTCTCGCTGCGAAGCTTGGCCGGATAGGATTTGTCCAGCGGGATGTCCTGACGCGCCAGCGTCGCCACCGGCTTGGGTTGCGGCGGCGCCTGGCCGCCTTGCGCCGCAGCCTGCTGCTGGGAGGCCTCGTCCTGGCCACAGGCGGACAGCAACAGGCCCGCCGCCAGCGCCAGCAGCCCGGCGCGGCTGCGTTGTAGGGTCATTTTCATGCCTGGCAATCTCGTTAGGGGATCGAACGTCGAAGCGGGTTATCGATCGACAGCGGCGAATCTAAACATACATTCGCGTCTGTACGTAAGAAAAATCACGACTCGGGCTGCGGCGGAGCACCAATGTCCATTGCCTCGTCATAGCGGCCGCCCTCCCGCGCATCGGGCAGCGTCAGATAGACGCTCTGGTCGTCCGCCAGCCAGTCATTGATCGACTCGATGGCCTCGACATTGAGGGTGCCCGACTGCTGGCGCAGGGTGAGCAGGTCGATCACATAGCTGAAGCGGGCATCGGCATGGTTGGCAATGGCGTCATAGAGATTCTGCTCGGCGTTGAGCACGTCGACGATGTTGCGGGTGCCCACCTCGTAGCCGGCACGCGTGGCGTCCAGCGCACTCTGGTTGGAAACGATGGCCTGGGCCCTAGCCTCTACCGTGGCCACGTCGTTGCTGACCTGGGTATACAGCGAACGTACCTGCTGGATGGTCTGGCGACGCTGGTCCTCGAAGTCGTACTGACTGGCCTCGAGGGAATAGGTGGACTGGCGAATGCCGGCGCTGGTTCGCCCGCCGGTGTACAGCGGCAGGCTCACGCCCACGCCGACCTGGCTTGAGGACGAATGTCCCTCGACGCCATCCTGGTCGGCATCGGCATAGTCGTAGCTGGCGAAGGCCTCGACCACCGGCAGCCGCTGCGCCTGAGCGATATCCACGCCGCTGCGCGATACCTCGACGCCGGCCTGGCTGGCCAGCACCAAGGGGCTGTTGTCCATTGCCAGATCGACCCAGGCATCGCGACCAGACGGCTCGGGGGGCGTGACCGGCATGGTTTCCTGGAGGGCATCGATGCTCTCGTAGCGCTCCCCGGTCAAGCGCTCCAGGGCTTCGAAGCTGACCTGCAGATCGCTCTCGGCGGCGATCCGCTCGGCGCGGGACTGGTCATAGCTGGCCCGAGCCTCTTCCACTTCGGTGATCGCGATCAGGCCGACATCGAACTGCTCCTGGGCCTGCTCGAGCTGGCGCCCGATCGCGCGCTCCTGGGCACGACGTGCCTCGAGGATCTCGTAGGCCCGCAGGATATCGAAGTAGGCCGACGCCACGTCGATCAACACCTGCTGCTCGGTGGCGGCCAGTTGGTAGGTCTGCTGGTCGATCTGGCGCTCGGCCTGATCGACCTCGGCACTGTTGGCCGCGTCGAACAGTGCCTGAGTGGCCTCCAGGGATAGCGCAGCGCTGTTATAGCTGTCGTCGCTGGACGCCGCACCGCTCCCGGCGGCGAGCGTCGAACGCTGGCTCTCGTACTGGCGGTTGTGCGCCACCTGCCCCGAGGCCGTGACCTGTGGCAGCAGATCGCCACGGGCAACATCGCGTCCCGCCTCCACGCTGCCATACTGGGCACGCGCCGAGGCCAGGGTGGCGTTGTTGTCGATGGCATCGCGGGTGATGGTCAGCAGATCAGCGGCCTGCGCCTGGCTGGCCAGCGACATGGCCAGAAGGCAGGGCAACAGGGCGCGCCGCCCCACCGGCACCGGATGATACGGCTTCATCGGCAAGTTCCTTCTGCGAGAGTGACTATACATTCATTGTCGCATGTTTGTGACGTCAATCCATCATCATCCATGCAATTAGCGTGAAAATTATCGCGCCGTCCGTCGAATGCCGGAGAATCGTCTATGCTGCGAAGCAGCATACCCCATACCAGGATAGCGACCCATGGACGACTTGACCCTCGTGCGCGTCAGGGAACTGGAGGTTGCCGTACGCATCTGGCACCCCGGAGCGCCTCGCACCCTGATCGCCTGGCACGGCCTGGCGCGCCACGGCGGCGATTTCGCCGAGTTCGCCCGCCGGCTGGGCCCCGACTGGCGAGTCCTGGCGCCTGATACCCCTGGGCGCGGCCTGTCCAGCTGGTCGCTCTATCCCTCCCATGACTACTTATACTCGCACTACATGACCATAGCAGTCGCGGTGCTGGAGCACTTCCATCTCGAGCGCGTCTCCTGGGTCGGCACCTCCATGGGCGGTCTGCTTGGCATGCTGCTGGCCGCCGAACCGGAGACCGCCGGACGCATCGAGCGTCTGGTGCTCAACGACGTCGGCCCGGAACTGGACCCGGACGGCCTGGCATCGCTAGCCAGCTACTTCGGCGTACCGCACCGCTTCGGACGTTTCAGCGAACTCGCCGCTGAGCTGCGTCGACATTACGCAGGCTTCGGCATTCACGACGAGGCCACCTGGCGACGCCTGACCCTGGAGAGCGCCCGCCGGCTCCCCGACGGCGGCTGGACCTATCACTATGATCCACGCATCGGCGAGCAATTCGTCCACGACACGCCCCGCGACACCTGGGCCGACTGGCGTGCCATCCGCTGCCCGCTGATGGTGGTGCGCGGCGCCGACTCACCGCTGCTGCGCGCCGAGACCATCGAGCGCATGCGCCGCGAACAGCCGACGCTGACGCACATCGACGTCACCGGTTGCGGCCACGCCCCGATGCTCGACCACCCCGAACAGGTCGCCCCCATCGCCGACTTCCTGGCACGCCCGCTGCCCGCCACGCCGCCTGTATCGCATCGCGAAGTGGCCTGGTGGCAGCGTAGCTGGGCCTGGCTACGCCGACGAATCCGCGGCTGACGTCAGTCTTCCTGCTCCACCCGCGCCAGGGCTCGAGCCACACCCTCCCGATAGGCGCCGCCGAACAGCAGCAGGTGATTGAGCAGCGGATACAGCTGGAAGAGCGCCTCGCGACGAGGCCAATCGGCGGGCTCACCGCCCTGCCAGTAGGCCTCGAAGAAGGCCGGTGAAGGGGCGCCGAACAGCGTCAGCATGGCCAGGTCGACCTCCGGGTAGTGACGATAGACCGCCGGGTCGATCAGCGCCGGCCCCCGGGCCGTGTAGAGCACATTACCCGACCACAGATCGCCGTGAACCAGGCTCGCCGGGGCGTCCGGCAGCCAGGCCTCGAGGCCATGGGCCACGCCCTCCACGCGCTCACCAAGCCGGTCGTCCAGCAGCCCCCGGGCATGGCAGGCCTTGGCCAGCGGCAGCAGCCGGCGCTCGCGCTGGAAGACACGCCCGTCGGTTAGTGGTGCGTTGGGCTGCGGCGTCGCACCGCAGGCGTTGTCAAAGGGCCAGCCGTGGGGCTCATGACCGGCCGCGTGGAGTTCGCGCAGTCCCTCCGCCAGGGCGATCTCGTCGTGCGGCGTTCGAGCCCCCGGCACCAGGGCCTCCATGACCAGCCAGCCATCGCCCTCACCCCACACCTCGGGCACTACCAGTCGCGACGTCGCGGCGCGCAAGGCCTGCAGCCCTTGCGCCTCGCCCCTCAATCGACCGGCGTCGTCGTACTTGGCCACCGCCTCGCCGCGGTCGGTGGACAGCCGGTAGACGGCGGCGATATCACCGCCGGACAGCGGCACCAATGCGCCGGCAGGACGAATCCCCAGGCGGCGCAACAGTTGGTCGAGGGCATCGGGCATGGCGTAGCTCCGGTCGAATATCGCCCCCGAGGCTCGTCCCTCGCTCCACCCTTGTCAAAAAAAAGCCGCCCCAGGGGGTGGGCGGCAAATCTCGGGTCGCAGGCGCAACCACGGGCGGGCGTCAAGAGTCACTCGGGCATCAGCACTCCGTCGATGACGTGTATCACACCGTTGCTGGCCTCGATATCGGGCTGAATAACGGTGGCATCGTTCACCATCACCTTGCCGTCCATGGTGGTGATGGTCAGGTCCTGACCCTGAACGGTGGTAGCGCTGTCTGCCGCCATGGCGTCCTCGGCCATGATCTTGCCCGGCACCACGTGATAGGTCAGTACCGACGTCAGCGTTTCGCGGTTCTCGGGCTTGAGCAGGTCGTCTACGGTACCCGCCGGCAGAGCAGCGAAGGCATCGTCGGTAGGGGCAAAGACGGTGAACGGCCCCTCTCCCTTCAGGGTCTCGACCAGCCCCGCGGCCTTCACGGCGGCAACCAGGGTCTCGAACTGGCCGGCCTCCACGGCAGTGTCCACGATATCGGCTTTCATGCCGTGCTGGTCAGCCTGGACGGCGCCAGCAAGCATCAGGCCCATCATCCCGGTACCTATCCACTTGGGTGCTGCGGAGATAAAAGCTTTCATCGTCAATCGCTCCTCTGAAGCAACACGAGCGCGTATCGCTCGACCTGACGGAGAGGCGCCGCCTCTTCCTATACAACATATAGGATATGTACACGTATTGGACAAGTATTTTTTTGCGCTGCTACCGCCCGATGAATGACGCTGCCCCGGCTTCTATGGCACAACGAGACGCCGACACCAGCGGACAGGAGATCATCATGTACAAGCTCGCCTTCTTCGTTCCCGTGGCAGACGCCGAAGCCGTCAAGGAGGCCGTTTTCGCGACCGGAGCCGGGCGCATTGGCGACTACGAGGCCTGCTGTTTCCAGACGTCCGGCACCGGCCAGTTCCGCCCGCTGGCCGGGGCGACCCCGCATATCGGCCGGGTCGGCGATATGGAAAGGGTGGAAGAACTCAAGGTGGAGCTGGTCTGCGAGGACGCCTTGATCCGCGAGGCACTGGCCGCGCTGCGGCGAGCCCATCCCTACGAGGAACCGGCCTATGACGTCTGGCGGCTCGCGGACCTGTGATCGAGGCGGCAAGAACGCCGCCCCTGGCCGCTACTGCATCAGGCCGAGCCGAAGTAGCGCTCGCGATCCTCGGGCGTGATATCGCTGATGTGCAGCGGAAAACCGCCATCACGGCGGTCGGCGAAGAAGTGGCGCAGGGTGCGCTCGATGGTGGGAAAGGCCAGCTCGTCCCAGGGGATCTCGTGCTCCTCGAACAGCGCGACCTCGAGGCTCTCCGGACCGGCACCGTAGTCGCCGGTCAGGTCGGCGCGAAAGATCATGAACACCTGGTCGATGTGCGGCAGATTGATCAGGGTATAGAGATCATGGATCGCCACCTCGGCCAACGCCTCTTCGCGCGTCTCGCGGGCCGCCGCCTCGACGGTGGTCTCGGCGTTTTCCATGAAGCCCGCCGGCAGCGTCCAGAAGCCCTTGCGCGGCGAGATGGCCCGGCGGCACAGCAGCACCTGCGAGCCCAGCACCGGCAGGGTACCGGCGACAATGCGCGGGTTCTGATAGTGGATGGTGCCGCAAGCCTCGCACAGGAAGCGTGGCCGGTCATCACCTTCGGGGATCGCGAATCGGACCGGCTGACCACAGTGGCTGCAAAAGTTCATGGCGCTCCCTGACAGGCTGGCGACCGGACATGGCCCGGGCTTGACGCCGCGCGCGGCGACTGGGTAAAAGGAGTGAAACTCGACGGAATCACCATGTTAGAGAAACTCCGCGAGCGCCTGCAAGCGCATGCGCCGCCCCCCTTGCGCGTCGACCTCCCCCAGGCGGCCGTGCTCATCCCCGTGGTGGCACGCCCCGACCCCACGCTGTTGTTCACTCGCCGAGCGGCCCACCTCTCGACTCACAGCGGGCAAGTGGCCTTTCCCGGCGGCAAGCGCGAGGAACAGGACGCCAATCTGCTGGCCACCGCGCTGCGCGAATCCGAAGAGGAAATCGCTCTGCCTCCCACCCGGGTCGAGGTGCTCGGCCGGCTGTCCGACGTGCTCTCGCTGCACGGCATCAAGGTCACCCCCTACGTGGGCGTGATCCCACCGGACCTGCCGTTGTCACCGGATCCTGGCGAGCTGGATGCGATCTTCGAGGTGCCGGTGGCGGACTTCCTGGCCGACCGCCGTACCCATACCGACGTGATTCGCGTCGACGGCCGCGACTACTACGTGCCGAGCTATCGACACGACGGCCACGTGATCTGGGGGCTGTCGTCGATGATGCTGGTGGAACTGCTGGCCGAGGGCTTCGGCATGCCGATCACCCTGTTCCAGCGTCCTTCCGGCGAGCTGCGCTTCCACCCAGAGCGCCGGACGACACCGTCATGAGCCACCCGCATCTGCCTACCCATCGACTCACCGAGCTGGTCGACGCCCTGGTCGAACAGGGCTGGTATAAAGGCGACGCCTTCCTCCCCGAGGCACTGCACGTCCCGCTACTGGCCGAAGTCGAAGCGATGGCCGCCCGCGACGCGCTGGCCGCCGCCGGCGTCGGTCGCGGCAGCGAGCATCATCTGCGCCACGACATTCGCGGCGACGCCATCCGCTGGCTCGACCGGGAGAGCCTGGCCCAGCGCCGCTACCTGGAGGCCATGGGCGAGCTGCAACAGGCCCTCAACCAGGCCCTGTTCCTCGGGCTGTTCGAGTATGAGGCCCATTTCGCCCAGTACCCGCCGGGAGCCTTCTACCGCCGCCATCTCGACAGCTTCCGGGGCCGCGCCAACCGGGTGATTTCCACCGTGGGTTATCTCAACGCCGACTGGCCTGCCGACGGCGGGGGCGAAATGGTGATCTTCGACGCCGACGCCCCCGAGCAGGAGCAGGCACGAGTGCGCCCGGAAGCCGGCACCTTCGTGTGCTTCCTCTCGGATCGTGTCCCCCACGAGGTTCTACCAACCCGCTATCCCCGCGCCAGCATCGCCGGCTGGTTCCGGCGCAACGCCTCGCTGGGCGGCCTGGTGGATCCGGCCCACTGATGGCGAATGAACGAGCGACGCTCGAGGCCCGCGTAGCGGCGCTCGAGGCCGACAATGCCAAGCTAGAGGCACGCGCTGCGCGGCTTGCCGAGCAGCGCGATCACTATCGCTGGCTGACCGAGCACACCACCGACCTGATTTCGCGGCACGCCCGGGACGGCACCTTCCTCTACGCCTCTCCGGCCGCCCGCGAGCTGATCGGCTACGCCCCCGAGTCGCTGATCGGCGTCTCGGCCTATGACCTCTTCCATCCCGACGACCTGGCCGACCTGCTCGCCAAGTCGCCGCGGGTCTATCACCGCGATGGATTCTATCGGCTCTGCTATCGTTTCCGCGCCCGGGATGGCCATTACATGTGGATCGAGACCACAAGCCGCACCCGTCGCGATCCCGTCAGCGGCGAGCTGCTGGACATTCTCTGCGTCTCCCGGGACGTGACCCTGCGCCGTCGCGCCGAGGCCCAGGCCCATCGCCACCAGGAGCAGATCGCCCACGCCAACCGCCTGGCGGCCACCGGCGAGCTGGCCTCGACCATCGCCCACGAGCTCAACCAGCCGCTGGCGACCATCGCCAACTACGCCAGCGGCGCGCTGATGCGACTCGAAACGTCACCGGACGCCCCGGCCCGGAGCCTGACACTACCGCTGACCCGGATTCACGAACAGGTCGGCGATCTCGCCGAACGGCTGCGCCTGATCCGCACCTTCGTGCGCCGCGGAGAGACCCGCTGCGCCCCGCTGGCCTTCGCTACCGCCGTCGACGGTGCCGTTCGGCTGTGCGACTGGCAGTTCCGACAGGCCGGCGTACGCCTGACGCTCGACCTGCCGGACGACCTGCCTAAGGTGCACGGCGATCCGCTGGCCCTGGAACAGGTGCTGGTCAACCTGCTGCGCAACGCCCTGGACGCCAGCCGAGAATGCCCAAGGGCCGAACGGGTGACGATCTCGGCCCGTGGACAAGGCCCCCGGGAGCTGATCTTTCAGGTGCACGATCAAGGCGCGGGGGTGAGCGAAGCGGCCCAGGAGCGATTGTTCACCCCCTTCCATACCACCCGTGACGATGGCCTGGGCATGGGGCTCGCCATCGCCCGCTCGCTGATGGAAGCCATGGGCGGTGGGCTGGTTCTCGCAGGGACCGGCGACGATGGCACCCTGTTTCAGGGCACCCTGCGCCTCGCCGCCCCCGACTGACACCCCATCAGGACATCAGCACGAAGCGCCCGGGGGCATCCTCCAGCGGCGGATGGCGTTCGCTGCCCAGCGACGGTGGCGCCACACGCGCGGAGGAATGCGCCACCAGCCAGGCTTGCCAGGCCGGCCACCAGGATCCCTTCTCGGTTGGCGCCGACCCGCGCCAGGTATCCGGATCGAGATAGCGGTCGGTACCGCGCCGGGTACAGCACTGGTAATGGCGTCGGGGATGGCCCGGCTCGCTGATGATGCCCGCGTTGTGGCCGCCGTTGGTCAGCACGAAAGTGACCTCGTCGGCATCGGCGAGCAGGTGAATCTTGTACACCGAACGCCAGGGCGCCACGTGATCCTCGTCGGTGGCCACGCTGAACAGAGGCACCCGGATATCGCTGATCGCCACCGGCCGTCCCTCCACGCCGTAACGGCCGTTGGCCAGATCGTTGTCGAGGAACAGCCGGCGCAGATACTCGGAGTGCATCCGGTACGGCATGCGCGTCAAATCGGCATTCCAGGCCATCAGGGCATTCATCGGCTGGCGTTGGCCGAGCAGGTAACTGTGCACCACCCGCGACCAGATCAGATCGTTGGAGCGCAGGATCTGGAAGGCGCCGGCCATCTGGTAGCCATCCAGATACCCGCGATCCCACATCATGCTTTCCAGGTAGGAAATCTGGCTCTCGCCGATGAACAGCATCAGCTCGCCGGCTTCGGTGAAGTCCACCTGGGTGGCCAACGTGGTCAGGCTGGCCAGGCGCGGGTCGGCATCGCGTGCCATGGCAGCCGCCACGATCGACATCAGGGTCCCGCCCAGACAATAGCCCACGCCGTGAACCCGATCGCTGCCGGTGATCTCGACGATCGCGTCCAGCGCCGCCATCGGGCCCAGCCGCCGATAGTCGTCCATGCCCAGCTCGCGGTCGTCGGAATCCGGGTTGCGCCAGGAGATCATGAATACCGTATGGCCCTGGCCGACCAGATACTCGACCAGCGAGGCACCGGCATGCAGGTCGAGGATGTAGTACTTCATGATCCAGGCCGGCACGATCAGCACCGGCTCGGCATAGACGCGTTCGGTGGTCGGCGCGTACTGGATCAGCTCGATCAACCGGTTGCGATAGACGACCTTGCCAGCCGTAGTGGCCAGTTCGTGGCCTACCCGATAGGCCTCGGCGCCCACCGGCGGGCGGCCGGCCAGCGCCCGCTGCGCATCCTCCAGCAGGTTGTGCCAGCCCTGGACCAGGTTCTGACCTCCCGTGGCCAGGGTCAGCGAGGCGACTTCGGGGTTGAGCCAGGGCAGGTTGGAAGGCGACCAGCGATCCAGCCACTGGCGCACCACGAAGTTCACGACTCGCTCGCGCTCGACCGGCAAGCCGGTCACGTCGGTGGTGGCGATATGCCACCACTGCTGATTCAGCAGAAAGGCCTGGTAGTAGAGGCTGTACGGCCACAGTCGCCAGGCGGGGGCACGAAAGCGTCGATCCTGGGGCATCGGCTCAATGCATGGCTCGACACCCGGGTCCAGCGCCAACCGCTGCAGGTAATGTCCCAGTCGCCAGGCCTTGCGCCCGGCCTTGTCGACGAGCTCGATCTGCTTGCCCGGCGACAGCGCCAGGTGCATCAGCCACTCGGCCTGGGTGCTGGCCAACCCCGCCGGCGAGATACCGGCCGTCAGTTTTGCCAGGCCGGCATGGAAGGCTCGATCCAGCTGCAAGGCAATCGGGTCGACGGCTTCCGACTGCATCGCCTCATCCGATGAGGCGTCTTCCCTGGGCCCCATGTCCGATCCCGACGTCATCGTGCATTCCTCCCCTCGACAACCGCCGCCACGCCTTTCCAGACACGCCTTTCCAGATTAGCAGCTCCTCGGCCCGCGACATGACCGTCGAGGCCGACGAGAGGTACACTGCCCCTGCGCCCGAGGCGCCCCTCATCGCCCGCCGCCGGAGCCATGCGTGACCGAGCCCTTCCCCGCCGCCCTGCACATCGCCATCGTCGACGACAACGCGGCGCTGCGCGAATCCTTGACCTGGCTATTCGAGTCCGTGGGCCTGGCTCCCGTGGCCTACCCCGACGGCGAAAGCTTCCTCGCCGCCGCCCCCGAGCATCACGATGTCATCCTGCTCGATGTGCGCATGCCCGGGCTCTCGGGCCTTCAGGTACAGCAACGCCTGGTCGAGCGAGGCGACGTTACCTCCCTGATCTTCATGACCGGCCACGGCGACGTCCCCATGGCCGTGAGCGCGCTGAAGGCCGGGGCCTTCGACTTCGTCGAGAAACCCTTCAACCAGCAGCAGCTCATCGACCTGGTGCAGCGTGCCGCGGACACGTCGCGCCGGCGGCAGCGCGAACGCGCATGCCTGTCGGCACTGCACGAGCGCTTCGCGGGTCTGCGCCCCAAGGAGCAGGCGATCCTGGTCCACGTCGCCGAGGGCCTGACCAGTCGCGAGATAGCCGCCCATCTGGAGATCAGCGCCAAGACCGTGGAGATCTATCGGCTGCGGGCCATGAAGGCGCTGGGCGCCGCCAACCTGGCCGAGCTGGTGCGCCTGGTCACGGCACTGGGGCTGGTGCCGTCGCTGCCGGACGCCTGACGCCCCTCCTCGTATCGCTTACGCTCCGCGACGTCACGCGCGCCTGTCGCGGGGCGCGCCAGGGATTACACTCCTTGGGAGAGCCAGCGCAGCGAGGAGCGACGATCATGATCCAGGACGCGGACCGCAAGCATCTCGAGCATTGCCTGACCCTTGCCGAGGAAGCCCTGGTGGCCGGCGACGAGCCGTTCGGCTCGCTGCTGGTCTCGGCCGACGGCGAGGTGCTGTTCGAGGACCGCAACCGCATCGCCGGTGGCGATGCCACCCGCCATCCCGAATTCGCCATCGCGCGCTGGGCAGCGGAGCACCTGAGCCCGGCGGAGCGAGCCGCGGCCACCGTCTACACCTCCGGGGAACACTGTCCGATGTGTGCCGCCGCCCACGGCTGGGTAGGGCTCGGTCGCATCGTCTACGCCAGTTCCAGCGCCCAACTGGGGGAATGGCTGAGCGCACTGGGCGTTCCACCGCCGCCGGTGGCAGCGCTGCCGATCCAGCAGGTAGTGTCGGGCATCTCCGTCGAGGGGCCGGTGGCGGGGCTCGACGAACGGGTACGCGCCCTCCACCATCGCTTGCATCGTGCCGGTCGTCAGACATCGCTGGAATGAACGCTCACCGGCCCGCGCCGTTTCCGATGCGCAGCATGTGATCGGGCTGCCCAGGTGGATCGGGAATACTCGTCCGTTGCAGCGTCCCGGTCATGGCCCATGAACCGCCGGCAGCGCTAGACGTTCACGCGGTAGGTGAGATCCCTGGCCTCGTCGCCGGTCATTCCACGAAAGCCCCAGCAGTGCGGCGGCTGCTCCTTGAGGATGATCTCCACGTCCACCGGCGCAATGCCGAGTCGGGCCTCGATCCGAGCGAACAGCGCCTTGATCAGGGCCCGCTGGGTCTCGGCCGCGCGCCCCGCCATCATGTTGATCTCGATCACGGTGTAGGCGTCGCTGCGCCCGCCGGGGAAATAGAAGTCCTCGGCGTCCATGGGCATGAAGCGATGGGCCCGCTTGTCCTCGGGCATGCCGAGCACCGACATCATGCACTCGTGAATCACCGCCGAGAGGCGAGCCTTGATGGGGTCCAGTCGATGGCGGATGCCATAGATCACGATCATGTCATTTCCTTATGGGCAAGGGCCTCCTCCTTGGAGGCCCGGGTGGGTTCACCCGGCCGCGGCCAGGCGACATTCCATGCCGATCAGCGGCGGCTCATCCAACAGCGTGACGAAGCCGTGGCGGCGATAGAACCGCACGGCCACGCTGTCGGCGAAGACCTTGAGCCGCAGCGCCTCGAGGCGACGCTCGCGGGCCCGTGCCTTGGCGGCCTCGAGCGCCCGGGCGCCGAGCCCGACGTCGCGCCGACCGGCCACGATCTGCAGGTCCTGGAGATAGCCGATGCCTTCGCCGTAGTGGAGGCGCAGATAGCCCACACAGGCGCCTTCGCACCACAGCAGATGGTTCTCGCCGGCGGCCCAGTCGGCCTCAAACGCCTCCGGATGCCAGTCAAGGCCATGGCATTCATAGGCCTCGCGCATGTTGGTCCGCACCAGGGCGGCGGCCCAGTCACGGTCGGACTCCCGCGCCGGGCTCAGCGACAGCACTGCGCCTCAGCTCCGAACCGTCGCCGTCAGCGCCTGGCCGACGTACAGCATCTGGCCGACGCCCTCGAGCGGGATGGCGTTCTGGCCGAAGAAGGCGCCCTTCCAGCCCGGCTGGGTGTCCATCTCGACCAGCGTCTTCAGCGGCTCCTTGGGCATCGGCGCCTCGCCGGTGAGCGGATCCTGGGTGATGATCTTGCAACGCTTGCAGGGCTTGCGCAGCCCCAAACGGACTCCCGACTCCACGGCCACCTCGTCCCAGTCGACCTCGGCGAAGGGGGCGTCACCCTCGACCACGATATTGGGCCGGAAGCGGCTCATCGGTACGGCATCACATCCCTTGGCGACGAGGCGTTCGTTCAGTCGCTCGAGCGAGGCCTGGTGCGTCACCAGCAGCGGATAGCCGTCGGGGAAGGCGGTATGCGCCGACTCGCCTCTCAGGTAATCGGCCTCCACTTCGCGGCGACGCTCCTCGGGGAAACGCACCAGGCGCAGCCCGCCGTCATCGGCGCCGCCCAGCACGGCGGTCAGCCACTCGGCCGCCTCGACGCCCTCGTCCAGCGCCTCGCAGGTGTCCTTCCAGATGCTGACCTCGAGGCGCTCGAGCCCGTGACGCTCCAGCGGCACGGCCAGGGGCGCGGCCTCGGAATGCTCCAGCACCAGGCGATTGGCCTCGAGGCGCACCGTGACCCGGGCCATGGCGGGGCGCTCCCGCTGGGTGACGAAGCGGCCGCGGGCGTCCACGACCATCCAGTGGCGATCGAAGGCCAGGCCGCGCTCGGTGAGCGTGGACTGCTCGAGCGTGATGCCGCGCAGCGACTTGACCGGATAGATGTTGAGCTGAGTGATGCGCATCCCTGCCTCCCTGGCATTGGTGGAAGGCTTTACTCTACCAAGCCGGCTAGGCTTTTTCCTCGGCGAGCGCAGCGACCACCGCGGCATCGGCGTGCAGGGCCGTGGTGTCGTAGAGCGGCACCAAAGTATCGGCCTGGCCAACCAGCAGCGCGATCTCGGTGCAGCCGAGGATCACCGCCTCGGCGCCGCGGGCATGCAGGTCCGCGATGATCTCGAGAAACACCGCCTTCGAGGCCGGCTCGATGCACCCCTGGCACAGCTCATCGAAGATCACCCGATGCAACCGCTCGCGCTGCTCGGCTTCCGGCACCAGCACCTCGATGCCGAAGCGCTCGGTGAGCCGATCCTTGTAGAAGGCCTGTTCCATGGTAAAACGCGTACCCAGCAGTCCCACGCGGCGAATGCCGTCCTGGCGCAGCCGCTCGGCGGTGGCATCGGCGATGTGCAGCAACGGGATCTCGATGGCCGCCTCGACCTGAGGCGCCACCTTGTGCATGGTGTTGGTGGCAATCAGCAGCAAGTCCGCCCCCGCCGCCTGCACTCGCTGGGCCGCCTCGGCGAGCCGCTCGCCCGCCACGTCCCAGCGACCTTGCTGCTGCAGCGCCTCGATCTCGGCGAAGTCGACGCTGTAAAGCGCCACCTTCGCCGAATGAAAGCCGCCCAGCTCGCGCTTCACGCCCTCGTTGAGGGCCCGATAATAGCTCTGAGTGGATTCCCAGCTCATGCCGCCGAGCACGCCAATGGTCTTCATGGTCACCTCCGTGTGGAACTGTTGGGACATTACCAGTATTCCGGTGCCTCGAGAGAGGCCGCGCACCTCGCCCTACCCGCCAGACGCTCGAGCACGCCGAATGCAAGCTCGCTGGCCATCCAGGCCTCGGGATGCCCCAGCGGATGGGGAGCCGTAATGGCATGATCCGCCCGGAAGCCGGCCCTGGCATAGTAGCGGGGATCGCCCAGCACCAGCACGCAGTCGACCCCGGCAGCGGCCAGCCGCGCGAAGCCCTCGGCGATCAAGGCGCCGCCGGTCCCTCGCCGCTGCTGCCCGGGCGCCACCGCCAGAGGCGCGAGGATGCGCACACTCGCCCCTGGGTAGCCTTCGATCGATACCGCGCTGAAGATGGCATGCCCCACCAGCCTGCCCTGCCGTTCGGCGACCAGAGACAACAGCGGCCGTGCCGTATCGTCATGCAGCAGGGCCGTCACCAGTCGGCCGATCCCGGCCCCCTCCGACGAGCCGAAGGCCGCCTCGTGGAGGGAAAGCAAGGCGAGCTCGTCCTGCCCCGTCGATTCACGTATCGTCAAGCTCGCCTCCCCGATGCGACTCCCGGACGGTTTCCTCCAGCCTACTCCCCTGATCACGACCCGCAAAAAGCGGGACGGTCAACGATGGACCCCAGCGCTCGTCGCTCAGCCGGCCTGCACGGCAACCTTTAGCACCCCGTCGCGCTGGTGGGAGAAGAGGTCATACGCCGCGGCAATGTCCTCCAGCGCATAGCGGTGGGTGACCAGCGGCCCAAGGTCCAGCCGGCCACTCTCGATGATGCCCATCAGCCGGCGCATGCGCTCCTTGCCGCCCGGACACAGCGAGGTGACGATGCGGTTGTCGCCGAGGCCGGCGCTGAAGGCGTCCAGCGGCAGGGTCAGGTCCTCGGAATAGACGCCGAGACTCGACAGGGTACCGCCTGGCTTGAGCACCCGCAGGGCGTTCTCGAAGGTGGCCTGCAGGCCCAGCGCCTCGATGGCCGCATCCACGCCACGCCCACCGGTGAGGCGACGGATCTCGTCGACCACGTCCACCTTGCGGTAGTCCAGCACCACGTCGGCGCCGAGCCGGCGAGCCATGGCCAGCCGCTCGTCCACGCCGTCCACGGCAATGATCAGCCCGGCGCCTCGCAGCCGCGCTCCGGCGGTGGCGCAAAGCCCGATCGGTCCCTGGGCGAACACCGCCACGCTGTCGCCAATGCGGATGTTGGCCGACTCCGCTCCGGCGAAGCCGGTGGACATGATGTCCGGACACATCAGCACCTGCTCGTCGCTGAGCCCATCCGGCACCGGGCTGAGGTTGGCCTGGGCGTCGGGCACGCGCAGGTACTCGGCCTGGGCGCCGTCGATGGTATTGCCGAAGCGCCAGCCGCCCATCGGCTTGTAGCCGTGCCCGTGGTGGCCGCCATCCTGGGCGCTGCAGCCGTCCTGGCAAGCGTAGGAGGTGAAGCTCGGGCAGATGGCGCCGGCGATCACCCGCTGGCCTTCGGCATAGCCCTTGACGTTGACGCCGAGCTTCTCGATCACCCCCACAGGCTCGTGGCCCACGGTCAGGCCGCGCTCCACTGGATACTCGCCCTTGAGGATGTGCACGTCGGTGCCGCAGATGGTGGTGGTGGTCACGCGGATCAGGGCATCGTCGGGGCCGATGTCCGGGATTGGCTTGTCGTCGAGCTCGATGCGGCCGGGCTCGACGAAGATGGCGGCTTTCATCATGGCAGGCATGGCGGCTCTCCTCGCGGGAAAAATCTCATCACAGCACAGCCTGGCCCGGGCGGGGTTGCGCTGGATCAAGCCGACGCCAGAGATGCCTCTGAGCATGACAATCCGGGAGGTGGAGCGACGTTAACTTCCATGCCCTTCCCCGCCGTTGCCCAGGCGATTAACCTGCTCATGGTTACCCGACCTTTAACCACTCGCCACCAGGACACCGCCATGAGCCCGGCTGACACCCTTCGCCTGATCCTGCTCTCCTCGCTGTGGGGGATGTCGTTCATCTTCATGCGCGTGGCGGTGCCCGAGTTCGGTCCGGTGCCGCTGATCCTGGTGCGCATGGGCGTGGGCGCGCTGCTGATGGTGCCGCTGCTGCTCGGCGCCCGCTACCTGCGCCTGGTGCGGGACAACGCCGGTAAGCTGATGCTGCTGGGGCTGGTCAACCACGTGCTGCCGTTCTCGCTGCTGGCGCTGGCCACCACGCGGCTGGAGGCCGGCTTCACCTCGCTGATCAACGCCACCACGCCGCTGTTCACCGCCCTGCTCGGCGCGCTGTTCTTCGCCACGCCGGTGTCACGGCGCCAGTACCTGGGCCTGGCGCTGGCCTTCCTCGGCGTCTACGTGCTCTCCGCGGATCGGCTGGACTTCGCCCTCGGCGGCGATGGCTGGTTCATCCTCGCGGTGCTCGGTGCCACCTTCTGCTACGGCATCGCCACCAACTATTCCAAGACGTACCTGTCCCACCTGCCGGTGCGCGTGCTGGCCGCCGGCAGTTGCGCGATGTCAGGGCTGATCCTGCTGCTGCCGGGCCTGTGGCTGTGGCCCCAGGCCCCGATCAGCGGCCTGGGCTGGGCCAACGGCCTGGCGCTGGCGGTGTTCAGCACCACCCTGGCGTTTCTGCTCTACTTCGGGCTGATTGCCAGCGCCGGGGCTACTGCCACCTCCACGGTCACTTTCCTGGTGCCGGTCAGCGCCCTGCTCTGGGGCTATCTGCTGCTCGACGAGACGCTGAGCCTGCAGGTCCTGGCCGGCATGGCGATTACCCTGGCCGGCACCGCCATCGCCACCGGCGTGCTACGCCTGGGCTGGCCGACACGCCTGGCCCGGCGACGCGACGAGCGCCTAGACTGAAGCCGATGCTGCCCCGACCCACGGGAGCCCCATGGACACCGCCCGCCTGCGCTTCCACGGCGAGCTCGACGACTTCCTGCCCCGCGAGCGGCGCGGCCGCACGCTGGCCTACCGGGTCGACCGCCGCGCCGCCATCAAGGACGTGATCGAGGCCCTCGGCGTGCCTCACCCGGAGATCGACGCCATCCTCGTCGATGGCACCTTGGTGGGCTTCGACCACCCCCTCGCCGCCGGAGAGACGGTGAACGTCTACCCCGCCAACGTCGCACCGCCCGGGGCCGCGTCGCATCGCCTACGCCCACCCCTGCCGCAGCCGCCCCGCTTCGTGCTCGACGTCCACCTGGGCCGACTGGCCCGCTACCTGCGCCTGCTGGGGCTGGACTGTCGCTATCGCAATCGCGCCGACGATGCCGAGCTGGCCGAATGGGCCGAGACCGAGGATCGCATCCTGCTGACCCGCGACCGCAACCTGCTCAAGCGCCGACGAGTTGCCCTGGGGCGCTTCGTGCGCGCCGATGCCCCCTTCGACCAGCTCGTGGAGGTAATACGGGCCTTCGTGCGACGCGACGAGCTGGCACCCTTCACTCGCTGCACGCGCTGCAACGGCCGACTCGAGGCCGTCGCCAAGGACACGGTGATTCATCGGCTGGAACCGCTGACGCGCCGCTATATTGACGACTTCCTGCGCTGCGAAGCCTGCGGCCAGCTGTACTGGCACGGCAGCCACGTGTCGCGCATGCAATCCCTGGTGGCCAGGCTGCACCACCGGCTCGATGAGGCAACATGAAAGACGGCCGTGGCGTCGCCGCCACGGCCGTCGGTCTCAACGGCGAGACGAGCGCCGCTCAGAAGTTCGGCTTGCGCTTCTCGACGAAGGCGCTCATGCCTTCGCGCTGTTCCTCGCCGGCGAAGCACAGCGCGAACAGGCTGGTCTCCAGGGCCAGCGCGCTGTCCAGGTCCTGGTCCATGCCATCGTGGACCGCCTGCTTGGCACCGCGCACCGCCTGCGGACCGTTGCCACCGAGTTGCTTGGTCAGCTCGGCGGCATAGTCCTCGAGCTCGGCCTGGGGCATCACCCGGTTGACCAGGCCGATGCGCAGCGCCTCATTGGCATCGATCTTGCGCCCGGTGGTGACCAGGTCCAGGGCCATGGCCGGGCCGACTCGGCGCGGCAGGCGCTGGGTGCCACCGAAGCCGGGAATCACCCCAAGCAGCACCTCCGGCTGACCGAACACGGCGTTGTCGCTGGCCACCGCCCAGTCGCAGGCCAGCGCCAGCTCGCAGCCACCGCCCAGGCAGAAGCCGTTGACCAGCGCCACCACCGGCACCGGCAGGGCCTCCAGCCGCTTGAGGGTGGCGAGCGCCTGGCCGGCGAAATCGCGGGCCTGGGGTGCGCTCTTGTCGCGCATCTCGGTGATGTCGGCACCGGCCACGAAGGCCTTCTCGCCGGCCCCGGTGATCAGTACCGCGCGCAGGTCATTGCGGGCCTCGAGCTCGTCGAGGGTCGCCGCCAGGGCGGCGATGACATCGCTGTTGAGGGCGTTAAGTGCCTTGGGACGGTTGACGGTCAGGCGCACGACGCCAGCGTTGTCCTGCACCTCGATCGGCTGCTCGCTCATGATGACTCCTCGTGATGACGAAAGGGACGATCCGCCCTCACCCTAGCGAACGCTTGGTTGGGCGGCAATCACGGCTTTGGTAGAGGTCACGAATAGACGTGGAAACCGCGCCCGGACTTGCGCCCCAGATAGCCGGCCTCGACCATGCGCCTGAGCAACGGACAGGGCCGGTACTTGGGATCGCCGAAGCCCTCCTGGAGGACCTCCATGATCGCCAGGCAGACGTCCAGGCCGATCAGATCGGCAAGCTGCAGGGGCCCCATCGGATGAGCGGCGCCGAGCTGCATGGCCTGGTCCACCGCCTCGGGGGTAGCCGCGCCCTCCTGCACCAGGAACGCCGCCTCGTTGATCATCGGCACCAGCAGGCGATTGACGGCGAAGCCGGGGGAGTCGCCCACCCGCACCGCGGTCTTGCCCAGCGCCTCGGCCAGGGCCTCGATGCGCGCCACGGTGGCGTCGCTGGTCTGCTCGGCGCGAATCACCTCGACCAGCTTCAAGACCGGCACCGGGTTGAAGAAGTGCATGCCCACGACCCGCTCGGGCCGCGCGCTGACCGCGGCCAGCCGGGTCAGCGACAGCGAGGAGGTGTTGGAGGCCAGGATGGCGTCGTCGCTGAGCCGGCTGAGGTCCCGGAACAATTGTTCCTTGAGTTCCGGCTGCTCGGGGGCGGCCTCGATGATCACCGCACAGTCGGCCAGGGTCTCCAGGTCGGCGGTGGTCAGCAGCCGCGCCATGGCCTCCTCGCGGCCAGCCTCGCTCAAGCGGTCCTTGGCCACCAGCTTGCCCAGTCCCGCATCGATGGCGCTGCGGGCCCGCTCCAGGGCGGCCTCGGCCACGTCATACAGGCGCACCCGAAATCCGCTGGTCGCCAGCACCTGGGCAATACCCTGGCCCATGGTGCCGGCGCCCACGACGCCGATCGGTTGTTGACTCATCGCTGCCTCTCCTCCTCTCGAGTGGATGACGTGCCCGCGGGCATCCGGTGCAGCATGCACCGCCGGCGCCCGCCGGTCGAGCCCTCGGCGGGGCAGCGTCAAGCGATCAGAGGGTAGCGGGATCCAGCGCAGCGAGGCTCGCCATGCCGGCCTCGATCGATGACAGCTGGGCACGGCCCAGCGGCAGCCAGTGACGCAGCCCATGATCGGCGGCGGCCAGCTTGGCCCGATAGAAATCGCCGTCATCGCTGCCGGCCGCCAGGGCAGCCTCGGCACGCAGCGCGGACCGCCCGAGTTGCCAGGCACACAGCACGTGGCCGGTGAGCGCCAGGAAGGGGGTGGCATAGGCCTGAACGGCGTCCGCGCCGCGCTCGGGATCCGCCCCCTGCGCCAGCACCAGGCTCATGGCGGTACGCAGATCCTCGATGCCGGCGGCCAGGCTCTCGCCCAGCGGGCGCAGCGAGGCGCTGGCGGCCAGGGCCTCGGCGGTCCCCGCCACCTCGTCGACCAACGCGGTCATGGCGGCACCGCCGTCCCGAGCCAGCTTGCGGCCCGCCAGGTCGAGGGCCTGGATGCCGTTGGTACCCTCGTAGATGGGCGCGATGCGCGCATCGCGCAGCAGCTGAGCGGCGCCGGTCTCCTCGATGTAGCCCATGCCACCGTGGACCTGTACCCCCAGCGAGGCGATCTCCACCGCCTGGTCGGTGGAAAAGGCCTTGACCACCGGGATCAGCACCTCGACCCGCGCCTGGGCCGATTGCCGCTCGGTCTCGTCGGCCGCATGGCGCGCCAGGTCCATCTGCGCCGCACAGCTCAGCGCCAGGGCCCGCAGCGCATCGGTGCGGGCCCGCATGGAGAGCAGCATGCGCTTGACGTTGAGGTGCTCGGCGATCGCGCAGGGCGCGCCGCCGCGGCGCCCCTGCACCCGCTCCAGGGCGTAGGCACGGGCCTGCTGGCAGGCGCGCTCGGCCACCCCGATGCCCTGGATGCCGACCTTATGGCGCGCCTCGTTCATCATGGTGAACATGTGATTGAGGCCTCGCCCCTCCTCGCCGACCAGGTAGCCGATGGCGCCTTCCCGCTCGCCGAAGCTCAGCGCGCAGGTGGGCGAGCCATGGATGCCGAGCTTGTGCTCGAGCCCGGAGCAGACCACGTCGTTGCGTTCGCCGAGGGAGCCGTCGTCGTTGACCAGGAACTTGGGGACCAGAAACAGCGAGATGCCCTTGTTGCCCTCGGGAGCGTCCGGCGTGCGCGCCAGCACCAGATGCAGGATGTTCTCGGCGGCCTCGTGCTCCCCCCAGGTGATGAAGATCTTCTGTCCGGTGAGCCGATAGTGATCGCCCTCTTCGTCGGGGCAAGGCACCGCCAGGGTACGCACCTGGGAGAGATCGGAGCCGGCCTGGGGCTCGGTGAGGTTCATGGTGCCGGTCCAGCGGCCCTCCACCAGCGGTGGCAGATAGCGTGCCTGCAGGGCCTCGCTGCCGTGTCGTGACAGCGCCTCGATGGCGCCAGCGGTGAGCATGGGGCACAGCCCGAGCGCCATGTTGGCGCCGTGCAGCATCTCCTGGACAGCACTGGCCACCACTTCCGGCAAGCCCTGACCGCCCCGGCTCTCGGCGACGCCGATGCCGTTCCAGCCGCCCTCGGCATAGGCCCGATAGGCCTCGGCGAAACCCTCCGGCACCTCGACCCCGCCATCTTCTCGACGACGACATCCCTGGCGATCCCCGCTGGCATTGAGCGGCGCCCAGACCTCGCCGGCCAGCCGAGCGGCCTCATCGAGCACGGCATCGACCAGCTCGGGCTCGAGTTCCTCGTAACCGGGCAGGGACAGCGAAGCGTGCTCGAGAAGCTCCTCGAGCACGAAGCGGACATCGCGAAGCGGCGGCATGAATGGCGTCATGGGGTCACCCTAGGAAAAATGATACCGGCGATAGTAGATTCACTACTTTTCGCCGGCCATTATCCGTAGGTCGGGTATACGTGCCGCTGATGACGATGCAGGAACGTCACCCTTGGCTCGCCCGAGCCACTTCCGTTTCCTCCTCCTCGACGTCGGCCGGAGAGGCATCATCGTAATAGACGATGTGCGGCTCGTCGGGCGGCGGCGGGCCGACCAGGGGCTCGGCCACTTCCACGTCCGGCACCGCATCGGAGAGGTCCTCGACGTGCTCATGCTCCAGGGCGCCCTGCACCCACTCGTCGGTGACCGACAGTTCGGCCCCGGCGGCGCTGAGCGGCGTGGAGGGCGAGAACGGCGCCACCGGCACCGGCGCCGGGCGAACGCTGCGCCGCCAGGCGAAGAATCCCACGAGGATCAGGCCCAGCGCCCCCAGCGACCAGAACAGTCCCGTATCGCCGAGCACCGTCATCACCGGCGAGATCACCGGCGGACTGAGCGTGGAGCCGATGGCATTGATCAGCAGCAGCCCCTGGCTCATGCGCACCAGGGCGCCGGCCGGAGCCCGGTCGGCGGCATGCCCCACCGATACCGGGTAGAGGGAGAAAACGCCGCCGCCGAGCAGGAACAGCAGCCCTGCCAGCCCCCAGGGCGGCAGCGGCAGGAAGAGAATGCCGGCCGAGATCAGGGCGCAGAAGCCGCCGATGCCGATCAGCACCATCTGTCGATCGTGGCGATCCGACCAGCGCCCCACCGGGTACTGCAAGAGCATGGCCCCGAGTACCATGACCGCCATCAACTGGCCGACCCGGTCAACGCCGAAGCCGGTCCGCTGCAGGTACAGCGGCAGCAGGGTATAGACTGCGGCCACCGCCAGCCCCGAACCGAAGCTGCCCATCACCCCGGTGGGTGTCAGGGTGATCAGTCGCAGCGGCGACAGCGGCTCGGCCTTGTCGATCAACGGCGTGACCTTGGGGATCATCGCCATGGGCAAGACCGACAGCGAGGCCAGCATGCCGATCGTCATGAACGGTGCGGTGGGTCCCATGGCATCGACGACGCCGAGCAGCAGCTGGCCGAGGACCCCGGCGGCATACAGCGAGATCATGTACAGCGCCAGCAGGCGCCCGCGCACCGTGGCATCGCCGGCGGTCAGCAGCCAGCTCTCGATGACCAGGAACACCCCGACCGTGGCCCAGCCGCCGATCAGGCGCAGAACGAACCACGCCGCGGGATCGAAGAACAGGCCCTGCAACAGCACGGTAGCCGCCACCAGGGAGGCAAAGCTGCCGTAGGCGCGGATATGGCCGATGGCCAGCAGCAGCCGATCGTTGAGCATGGCCCCCAGCGCCAGGCCGATGAAATAGGCCGAGGAGACCCAGCCGATCACCATCGGCGACTCGCCGGCGGCATCCAGGCGCAGGGTGATCAACGTCGCCAGGAAACCATTGCCGATACCGAGGATGAAAAGGCCCAGCAGGGGCGCCAGGGCCATGAGCAGTAGCTGCCGTGACATGAGCGAACGTCTCGAGCGAATGGCGTGTAGGGAACCCACGCCGCGCACGGCCGTGGCAGGTTCTGAAGACTGTCGAAGTCAGCGTCGACCCGATCCGGCGAACGGTCAACGACAACAGGTTCTCGAGGGGCGAATATACGCCCCGGGCAGGATCGCGCCAATCCCCGATCGGCGCCTTTTCGCGTCTTTTCCCCTACGATAACCGCATGTTATCGAAATCCTGGTGTTTCTGAACGCTGCAGCAATACGACGTCCTCGGCCGGAAATTCCACCCTCAGCTGCCAGTGTTCGGCGAACCAGTGGAAGGTCGCTTCGCTGAAGAAGCATACGTGGGTCGGATCGAGGATATAGTGCCAGCCGGCAAAGGCCTCGACCGAGCTCACGCGCTTGGTCATCATCCCCAGCCAACCGCCCGGCGCCAGCAGACCCATCAGACGCTCCAACTCCTGGCCGGGAGCGAACAGGTGCTCGGCCACCTCCGAGGCGGTGACGAAATCGTAATGGCGCTCCAGCACCGAGGCGTCCGGCGCGTAGAACGGATCGAAGATTGCCATCGGATGACCGGCCTCCTCGAACATCACCGACAGCGTCGGTCCCGGGCCCGCCCCGAAGTCGAGGCCTCGGGCTCCCGGTTCCAGCCTGGCGACCAGCGGGTCGAACAGCCGCGACAGGAAACGGCGGTAGCCGGTGTCATCGGGCGAGTTCTGGTGCCGATCGTAGACCGCCTTCTCCTCGGCCGGCCCGAGGCGCTGGTGGGCCGGCACGAACACCAGCTCGCATTGCCGACAGCGGCGATAGTCGCGCCGCGCATCGCGATGGAAGGGCAGGTGCTCGACGGATGCGCATAGCGGACAGGTCTGCATCATCGTATTCTCTGTGGCAGGACACACTTCTCAGGAGGCATGCATGCTGTCAGGTCTGGATCATCTGGTCATCACCGTGACCGATATTTCCCGCGCCGTGGACTTCTACACCCGGGTACTGGGGCTGGACGTCCGTTATCGCGACCGGGAACGCGTGGACCTGATGCTCGGCGACATGGCCCTGCGCCTGCACTGGACCGCCACCGACATCCAGCCTCGCGCGGCCACCCCCACGCCCGGCAGCCTGGACCTTTGCCTGCGCAGCCAGCTTCCGCTCGACGAGGTCCAGCGTCATCTGGAGGCGCTCTCGGTCGAGGTCGAGCTGGGCCCGGTGAGCCGTCAGGGCGCCACCGGCGAACTCGAGTCGCTCTATCTGCGCGATCCCGACGGGAATCTGCTCGAAATCAGTCGCCCCAAACGCTGACTTCCCCACGGTGGCATCGCCGCCGTGGGTCGGTATGATGGACGCCGATGCCATTCTACCGCCACCTCAAGGACGACCGATGAACGAGCACGATCCCGCGGGCCGAGACGCCGTGGTCGCCGACGATGCCCCATCTCCGGACACCACCATGGCGATGGTCATCTACGCTCTCTACCTGGCCAGTTTCGTGGTCGGCTTCACCTCCCTGGTCGGCGTGGTGATCGCCTACGTCTACCGAGGCAAGGGGCCGGGCTGGCTCGACGCCCACTACCGCTACCAGATCCGCACCTTCTGGATCGGCCTGCTCTACGCTGCCGTCGCCACCCTGCTGACGCTGATCGTGATCGGCTTCCCGCTGCTGATTGCACTGGCGATATGGTTGATCATCCGCTGCGTCAAGGGCTTCAAGGGCCTCCAGGAGAAACGCGCACCGGACAACGTGGACACCTGGTTGATCTAAGCGATGACGATGACGCAAGACAGCGACGGTCGCCTCCAGGCCCGGCTGATCGCCGGGCTGTGGCGCACGCTCGCCAACTGGCGACCGGCCGCGCTGTGGCGCCTGTCACGCCTGGTCGGACCGCTGGTCCAGGTCGGCAGCCGACGGGAACGCCGGGTGACCCGCATCAACCTGGCGCAGGCCTATCCCGATTATTCCGAGACCGTACGTCGCCGTCTGGCCCGCCGTAGCCTGATCCACTCCAGCGCCACCATGCTGGAGCTGGGCATGGCCTGGATGGGCGACCCGGAGAAAGTCGAAGCCAGCATCCTCGAGGTCCACGGCCGCGAGCTGCTCGACGAGGCCCGCGCCGAAGGGCGCGGGGTCATCGTGCTGGCCCCCCACTTCGGCAACTGGGAGGTGCTCAACTTCTGGCTGTCCGGGCATTTCCCCTTCACCGCCATGTATGAGCCGCCCAAGCTCCTCGACCTGGATCCGATCATTCGCAAGGGGCGCGAGCGGCGCGGGGCGGAGCTGGTCCCCACCAACCCGCGCGGCGTGGCGGCACTGCTCAAGGCGCTGAAGCGCGGAGAAACGGTCGGCATCCTGCCGGACCAGACGCCGGGCTGGGGCAGCGGCGTGTTCGCGCCCTTCTTCGGTCGTCCGGCCTACACCGCCACCCTGCTGCCCAAGCTGGTGGCCCGCACCGAGGCCCGAGTCGTCACCGGGGTGGCACGACGCCTGCCCGGCCAGGGCTTTGCGCTGCACTTCCTGGCCGCCGACGAGCGCGTCTACTCCGCCGACGAAGCGGTCTCGGCGGCCGGTGTAAACGCCTGCGTGGAAGCCGCCATTGCCCTGGACCCGGTCCAGTACCAGTGGGAATACAAGCGCTATGGCAAGATCCCCGAAAGACTCGAGGGCAGGCCAGACTGGAAGCGCTATCGCCTCTACTGATGGCCAACATCATGCGGGGAACCATCCCTGCGTGATACTGACCAACCCCCCGACAAGCGCTACTTTTTTGATAGCGACACCCTAGAGAACGATAACGATACGACGACATGACCCCCAAGGACCGGCTTGCGCAGGGAACGCCGGCGGGATCCCGAGGAGAGTCACCATATGACATCGCTGATCCGCTTCCTGGCATTCTCGCTGGGCGCCACGCTGGCCATGGAAGCCAGCGCCGCCCCCGAGAACGAGGAAGCGCTGTTCGATACGGTCACCGACCAGGCCAAGCGTCTGGCCGAGTCCCCCTATCACGCACCCGCCGACGAGCTGCCGGCGGCACTGACCGATCTCGACTACGACGCCTATCGCCAGATCCGCTTCCGCCCCGAACAGGCCCTGTGGAATGACACCGAGGGACTGTTCGAGGTGCAGCTGTTTCACCCCGGGTTTCTCTACGACCATCCGGTCGCCCTGAACCTGGTGGCAGCAGACGGCGAGGTGCGCCACCTGCCCTTCGACGCGTCGCGCTTCCGCTACGAGGGCGACGCGGCCGGCCTGGCGGAGCTGAATCTCGACGACCTGGGCTATGCCGGCTTCAGGCTCCACTACCCGCTGAACAGCGGCGACTACCGCGATGAATTCATGGTCTTTCTTGGTGCCTCCTATTTCCGGATGGTTGGCCGGGAACAGGGCTACGGGCTCTCGAGTCGCGGCCTGGCCATCGACACGGCCTCCCCGCAGGGTGAAGAGTTCCCCGCCTTCCGGGAGTTCTGGCTGGTCGAGCCAGGCCCCGAGGCCACACGCATGACCGTATATGCCCTGCTCGACAGCCCTTCCGTCACCGGTGCCTACCGCTTCGACATTGCCCCGGGCAACCAGACCGTCGTCGATACCGAGGCGCGGCTGTTCGCCCGGGAAGACATCGCCAAGCTGGGCATCGCCCCGCTGACCAGCATGTTCATGCACGGCGGCATCGCCGGCTATCCGGCCGACGACTACCGACTGCGGGTCCACGACTCCAGCGGCCTGGCCCTGCACACCGGTAGCGGAGAACGTATCTGGCGTCCGCTGAGCAATCCCGAGAAGCTGCACCTGTCGAGTTTTCAGGACGCCTCGCCGCAGGGTTTCGGCCTGGTTCAACGACCGCGCCATTTCGACGGTTACCTGGACGCCGAGGCCCGCTACGAGCAGCGCCCCAGCGAGTGGGTGACGCCTCTCGGCGATTGGGGCAAGGGGCACGTCGAACTGGTCGAGATTCCCTCCGACAGCGAGGCCAACGACAACATCACCGCCTACTGGATCCCCGAACAGCCGCTCGAGGCCGGCCAGTCCCGCACGTTCCGCTATCGGCTGCGTACCTTCGGTGCCACACCGCCCGACCAGCAGCTCGCCCACGTCATCCGCACCCGCCAGGGATGGGGCGCCATCCCGGGGCAGAGCGATCCGCCTCCGGCCAGTCAGCGACACTTCATCGTCGACTTTCAGGGCACCGCCCTCCAGGGGCTCGATGCCGACCAGCCGGTCGCGGCGCGGCTGACGACCTCCAGCGGAGAGCTCCTCGAGCCACGCGTCCAGCGCCTCCCCGATGGCAAGACCTGGCGCGCCAACTTCCGCCTTGCCCCGCAGGACGACGCCCCGGCCGACATGCGCCTGGCCCTGACGCTGCACGGCGAACCGCTGACCGAAACCTGGAACTATGTCTGGTATCCCGATGAGCGCCGCTGATTCCGAGGCCGAGATGGCCCATGTTCCCTGGCGCCGCACCCGCCGATGGGTCTTCGCCCTGCTGGTCGCCGCCACCACCGGCCTCGGCATGTGGACGATGTTCCGCATCCTCCACGTCGGTGGCCTGACGCCCCTGGAACTCGCCATCCTGGCGCTGTTCAGCGTCACCTTCGGCTGGATCGTCATCGCCTTCTGGAGCGGCGTGATCGGCTTCACGCTGACGCTCGCCGGCCGCGACCCACTGAGCCTGGCTCGGGCGTCGTCGCCGCGACGCCCCGATGATGCCCAATCGCGCACCGCCCTGGTCATGCCGATCCACAACGAGGACATCGAACGGGTCGCCGCCGGCCTCGAGGCCACCTGCCGGGACCTGCCGCCGATCACACCGGAGCGCCACATCGAGGCCTTCGTGCTCAGCGACAGCACCAATGCCACTGTCGTGGCTCGCGAAAAGGCCGTCATGGCGACTCTGCAGGAGCGGCTGGCCGGCCACTGCCGGCTCCACTACCGACATCGCGACAGTAACGCCGGGCGCAAGGCCGGCAATCTCGGCGATTTCTGTCGACGCTGGGGGCGCCACTACGACTTCATGCTGGTGCTGGATGCCGACAGCGTGATGAGCGGCGATACCGTGCATGAGCTGATCACGGAGATGGAGGCCAACCCGCGTCTCGGCCTGCTGCAGACGGTACCGATTCCGATCCGCCAGGACAGCCTGTTCGGCCGCGCCAACCAGTTCGCGGCGGCCGTATATTCACCGATGCTCGCCACCGGGCTGAGCTTCTGGCAGTCCGACGCCGCCAACTACTTCGGCCACAACGCCATCCTGCGCGTCGAGGCCTTCACCCGGCATGCGGGCCTGCCCGAGCTTCCCGGACGCCCGCCGCTGGGCGGCGACATCCTCAGCCACGACTTCGTCGAGGCGGCCCTGCTGCGTCGTGCCGGCTGGGAAGTCCGCATGCGCACCGACCTCGGCGGCAGCTTCGAGGAGATGCCGAGCCATCTGCTCGACTATGCCAAGCGTGACCGCCGCTGGGTCCAGGGCAACCTGCAGCACCTGCGCCTGCTGGGGGGGCGCGGCCTGCACATGCTCAGTCGCGTGCATTTCCTGTGTGGCGCCCTGGCCTACCTGTCGTCGCTGATCTGGCTGGCGATCCTGGTGGTCAGTACCATCGATGCGCTGATGCGTGCGCTGATCGAGCCCAACTTCTTCACCTCCAACGCCCAGCTGTTCCCCGACTGGCCGATCGCCCCGCCCAACCTGATCATGCCGCTGCTCGGCGGCACCCTGGCGATGCTGCTGATGCCCAAGGTACTGGGCGTCTGCCTGGCCCTGCGACGACACCCGGCCCAGCACGGCGGACGCGCCCGACTAGTGGCCAGCGCCGTACTGGAGGCCCTGTTCGCGATGCTGATCGCCCCGCTGATGATGGTCTTCCACAGCCGCTTCGTGATCGAGGTGCTCAGCGGCCGCACCGTAGCCTGGGATCCCCAGGCCCGGGAGGGGCGTGCCCTGCCCTGGCGCGAGGCCCTGCGCCATACCTGGCCGGGCACCCTGGCCGGCGCCCTGTGGGCCGGCATCACCTGGTGGTACACACCGACCTTCTTCTGGTGGCTGACCCCGGTGTGGCTCGGCCTGATGCTGGCCGCCCCGCTGGTGCGGTGGAGCAGCAGCCTGACCCTCGGACGTGGGCTACGCCGACGCGGCCTGCTGCTGGTGCCCAGCGAGACGGCTCCGCCCTCCGTGCTGCGCGAGTCTCCTCAGCCGCTGGCGATGCCCAGCGATGGCGAACCCTCGCCGCCACCGAAGGAGCGGCCCCGCGACATGCCGACCCAATCCTTTACCCGCGACTGGGCGCGGCTGCCAGCCACCGAGAGACGCACCACCCTGGGTAAATGAGGCGAGGGGTGTTCGTCGGCGACCAACCTGCTAGACTGGCTCTACTCGCTTGACGGGGTGCCGGTGGAACCGGCTGAGATGGCGCAGGCTCACTGAGAAGGAACTCGCAAGAGTCCGAGAGCCCAAGCGCTGGTCCCGTGGAACCTGATCCGGGTGGGTGCGGCACGGCCGCACGTGAACCGGCGTAGGGAATCAGGCGGAGGGACCGGCACCTCCTCGATGTTCTCGCCGGCCCTGCCTCCCTATTCCCCTGTGCCCACCCTCCGGATCCCGATTGCAACGGAGGCAAGATGGGCTACCGCTTCAGAGATCTCACCGCCGCCTGCCAGGACGACTGGCGCGCCTATATCGAGCACGACTTCGTGCGTGCCCTCGGCGCCGGTACGCTCGAGGCCGACGCCTTCCGCCACTACCTGCAGCAGGACTACCTGTTCCTGATCCACTTCGCCCGCGCCTATGCCCTGGCCGCCTACAAGAGCCGCGACCTGGACGAACTGCGCCAGGCCTTCGATGGCCTGAAGACCATTCTCGACGTCGAACTGGACCTGCACCGCGGCTTCTGCCGCGACTGGGGCATCAGCGAAAGCGACCTGGCGGCGCTGCCCGAATCCCGCGCCACCCTGGCCTATACCCGCTACGTACTCGATGCCGGCAGCCGCGGCGACCTGCTCGACCTGCGCATAGCGCTGGCCCCCTGCCTGGTCGGCTACGGCGAGATCGCCGGCTGGCTGGCGGCCCAGCCGTTCACGCTGCGCGGCGATGCCAACCCTTATGAGCCCTGGATCGCCATGTACGAGGGTGACGACTTCCAGGCCGCCATGCGCGCCGAGATCGCCTGGCTGGACGCCAGACTGGCCGAGGTGACGCCGGCGCGCTTCGAGCAACTGGCACGGCTGTTCCGCGACGCCACCCGGCTGGAAATCGACTTCTGGCAGATGGGGCTGGATCGCGCGGACTGAGAGTTCCGTCTATCGCCGAGCTTTTCCGGCGACAAGCCTCCGCGAGGCGCTGTGAACCCATCCGTGGGTGCTACTTTTGCCCTGCGGCACTCTCGCATCCTGCTCCGTTTGCAGGACCCGTGCTGGCCATCCATGGCCAGCCCGTTCGGCGAGGATCGCCTCACCCATGGCAAAAACCCTCGCTCCGCCTTGTCCCCAGCGCTCGGCTAGCACCGCGCCGACTCGGGCAATAGCGCACGATAGAAAGAAAGTAGGAAGAGAGAAGAAAGGCAATGACACGACCCGCCATCACGGCGGGCCATACCACGCTTGACGGGGTGCCGTTGAAGACGGCTGAGATCATGCAGCACTCGAGCATGGATCCCGTTGAACCTGAACTGGCTAGGACCAGCGTAGGGATCAAGCGACACGCCGCCGGGCTCGACGCCTGCGGCCAATGTCCTCCCCAGCTGTCCTCCCTGATAACACCACCCAAGCAAAGGGAGACCGACCGATGGCAAAGACCGATCATTTCCTCGCCGAGAGCGCCCGCGTCGACGACGCCGCCGTCCAGGCCCTGCCCGGCTCGCGCAAGCTTTACATCGAAGGCTCGCGCCCCGACATTCGCGTGCCCTTCCGCGAGATCAGCCTCTCGCCGACCCGCACCTCCGGCGAGGGCCCGGATGAGCAGAACCCGCCGCTGCTGGTCTACGATACCTCCGGCCCCTACACCGACCCCGAGGCCGACATCGACCTGCGCCGAGGCCTGCCCGAACTGCGCCGGACCTGGATCGAGGAGCGCGGCGACACCGAGTTCCTCGACGGGCCGACCTCCGAGTACGGCCGCCGTAGAGCCAACGATCCGATGCTCGCCCCGCTGCGTTTCGACCTGACCCGCACGCCGCGCCGCGCCAAGCAAGGCCAGAACGTCACCCAGCTGCACTACGCTCGCCAAGGCATCGTCACCCCCGAGATGGAGTTCATCGCCATCCGCGAGAACCAGCGTCGCCAAGCGATCGGGACCGAGGAGGTCGAGCGCATCCTCGGCCACCAGCATCCCGGCGAGAGCTTCGGTGCCCACCTGCCCGAAGAGATCACCCCCGAGTTCGTGCGCGATGAGGTCGCCGCCGGCCGCGCCATCATCCCCTGCAACATCAACCACCCGGAATCCGAGCCGATGATCATCGGCCGCAACTTCCTGGTGAAGATCAACGGCAACCTGGGCAACTCGGCGGTCACCTCCTCCATCGAGGACGAGGTCGACAAGATGACCTGGGGCATCCGCTGGGGCTCGGACACCGTCATGGATCTTTCCACCGGGGCCAACATCCACGAGACCCGCGAGTGGATCATCCGCAACGCCCCGGTACCGATCGGCACCGTGCCCATCTACCAGGCGCTGGAGAAGGTCAACGGCGTGGCCGAGGACCTGACCTGGGAAGTGTTCCGCGACACCCTGATCGAACAGGCCGAGCAAGGCGTCGACTACTTCACCATCCACGCCGGCGTGCTGCTGCGCTACGTACCGCTGACCGCCAAGCGCACCACCGGCATCGTCTCCCGCGGCGGCTCGATCATGGCCAAGTGGTGCCTCTACCACCACCGCGAGAGCTTCCTCTACGAGCACTTCGAGGAAATCTGCGAGATCTGCAAGCGCTATGACGTGGCCTTCTCGCTGGGCGACGGCCTGCGTCCGGGCTCGGTGGCGGACGCCAACGACGAAGCCCAGTTCGCCGAGCTCGAGACCCTCGGCGAGTTGACCCGCATCGCTTGGCAGCACGACGTCCAGGTGATGATCGAGGGCCCCGGCCACGTACCCATGCACCTGATCAAGGAGAACATGGACAAGCAGCTCCGCGAGTGCGACGAGGCGCCCTTCTACACCCTCGGGCCGCTGACCACCGACATCGCACCAGGCTACGACCACATCACCTCCGGCATCGGCGCGGCGATGATCGGCTGGTACGGCTGCGCCATGCTCTGCTACGTGACCCCCAAGGAGCACCTGGGCCTGCCCAACAAGGACGACGTCAAGACCGGCATCATCACCTACAAGATCGCCGCCCACGCCGCCGACCTCGCCAAGGGCCACCCGGCCGCCCAGCGTCGCGACAACGCCCTGTCCAAGGCGCGCTTCGAGTTTCGCTGGGAGGACCAGTTCAACCTGGGGCTCGACCCGGACACCGCCCGCGAGTACCACGACGAGACCCTGCCCAAGGACTCGGCCAAGGTCGCCCACTTCTGCTCCATGTGCGGGCCCAAGTTCTGCTCGATGAAGATCAGCCAGGAGGTGCGTGACTACGCCGCGGAAAACGGCCTCGACGGCGACCGCGCGGCGGTGGAACGCGGCATGGAAGAGCAAGCCGAGAAGTTCCGCGACCAGGGCGCAGAGCTGTACAAGGAGGTCTGATTCATGTGATCGGCGAGCCCGTCACCGTCAGGTCACGGTGACGGGCATGCATCTCGCTGCACTTCCTTCTAGCAGGTCATTCAAAATCTCAATGAGTGAGACGAAATAGCCGATTGCTATCGCTATGCTGATCCGACATTCGATCAGCAGCGGTTCCAGCATGTTTCCCCATGTCGCGAAATCCCAGAGCCCCTCGACGCTGCATAACGCCATGCAGCTGCTGCAGGTCACTGCACGCTGTGGCTATCGGGGGGCCAATATCGACGACTATCTCGACGCCACCACGTTGAGCCGGCCCACCATTTATCGCCTGCTCAAGGGCCTGCGCGAGCAGGGTTTTCTACGCTCGGCCCCGGCGCGAGGGTACTACCAACTGGGCTACGAACTCCTGGTGCTGGGTGCCCAGGCCGGCAATGGCTCAGGGTTGCGCGATCTCATGCGTCCCCGCCTGCTGTCACTCGCTCAGCAGTTCGGCGACAGCTTCTACCTGTTCGCCCGCGACGGTATTCACGCTGTCTGTCTCGAGGCACAAAACGGCGCTTACCCAGTGGGCAGCTTCGTTCGCGCCACCGGAGGTCGGGTTCCCTTGGGCGTCGGCCAGGCTTCCATTGCTTTGCTTGCGTATCTGAATGACGCCGAGAAACGCACGATTCTGCAGCATGGCGGAGCCGCCTTGAGCCGTGATTATCGTATCGATATCGCCGCCATCGAAGCCGAGATCGCCTTCCTGTTCGAACATGGCTATGCCCGTGGCGTCGAGGGTTCACAGCTACCCGAATACACCGGACTGGCCATTCCCATCCTCGATCACAGCGGCTATCCCCTGGGAGCACTGAGCTGCTCGATGCTCAAGTCACGCATGAACGACCAGCATCGCGCCGCCGTGCTCGACGGCATGCGTGCCGAAGTCGCCAGCCTTCTCGCAGAGGCACATAGCCTGCTGTATCTGGAGTGAACCCAATGACGACTTCCTGCCAGCCCTCCCACCAGCGGCCTTGCGGCTGGAACGCCTGGCTATCTCCCAGCGTCACTCGACCGGCCTTGAAGACCGACGAGCAAGCCGACGTGGTCATCGTCGGTGCAGGTTACACCGGGCTGGCCGCCGCACGTGCCTGGGCATCGGAGCGCTCCGAGGACCGGATCCTGGTGCTCGACGCCGATGCCATCGGTGAGGGAAGCCCCGGGCGCAACTCCGGCTTCATGCTGGAAATTGCCCTCGCCAACGATGCCTCCGCCGACGAGATCTCGCGCCTTTCCCGGCTCAACGCGCTGAGCCGAGCCACCATGGCCGATCTGAAACGACTCGTCGACCACCACGGCATCGATTGCCAGTTGCACCACAGCGGCACATACCGAGCCGCCAGAGGAAGCGCCGGGAAGCGTTCCCTGGCCGCATACCGCCAGTTTCTCTTGGCCGCGGGATTGCGTCACGAAGTGCTCGACCGAGGCGATCTGGAGGCCCGCATCGGTACCGACTACTACCACCAGGGCCTGTACTCCCCGGACTGCTATCTGGTCCAGCCCGCGGCCCTGATTCGCGGGCTGGCCGATGCGCTGGCGCCGAACGTCATCCTGCATGAACATTCGCCCGCCACCGGCGTGGTGAGAGATGGCAACCGATGGCGAGTCACCACGCCTCATGGAACGGTGCGTGCGCCTCACGTGATCCTTGCCAATAACGCCTTCTCAAGGGCCCTGGGTGCCGACAGGTCTCGGCTTACGGCCATCTACACCTATGCCGCCGTTACCGAAGTGCTGTCCGATTCGCTCCGCTCGAGCATCGCCGGCCACGTCTGGGGATTGCTGCCAGCACACCGGCTGGGATGCACCCTGCGCACGACGGCCGATGGCCGCCTGATGATCCGCTCCTGTTACAGCTACGAACGCGAAGCCGACAACAGCGTCATCACAGCCTCGCTGCGGCAAAGCCTCGACGCTCGTTACCCCCTGCTGGCCGACGTGCCCTTCACCAGCCTGTGGGGCGGCACTACCGGGCTGACCCATAACGGGGCCCCGGTGTGGGGAGAAATCCAGCCTGGGCTGCATGTCTCTGCCGGCTGCAATGGCGGCGGCATCGTCAAGGGCACCTGTCTCGGCGACGCACTGGCCCGACAGGCGATGGGGAAAGCGACGCTGGATGTCCCGGCACTCTTTGGACGCGCCAGTTGGATGCCACCGGAACCCTGGCGCCATCTCGGCTTCGCCCTGACCTCGGCCTGGGAGCGCCGCAAGGGCATCGCCGAAACCTGAACAACTGACACTGGAAACAACAACAAGCGAGGTATAGATGGAAACCACTGACACCTTCGGACTCTTGTCCCTGCTACCCGCGGCGCTGGCGATCGCATTGGCTTTCATCACGCGCAACACGGTATTTTCGCTGGCCATTGCCTGCCTGGTCGGCGTCCTGACCATGGGCAAGGGACTGATGGGCTTTCCCACCCTGCTCAAGGAAACGCTGGGCACGACGAGTTTTTCCTGGATCCTGCTGCTGGAGCTGTTCATCGGCACGGTGATCGCCTTCTTCCAGCGCACCGGGGCCATCCAGAACTTCACCCTGTGGGTGGAAAAACGCCGACTGACACGCGTGCGCGTCCAGTTGATCGGCTGGTTCATGGGCATGTTCGTCTTCTTCAGCGACTATTTCAGTCCGCTCTTCGTCGGCACCACGCTGCGCGGCCTCAGCGATCGCTACCGGGTATCCCGGGAAAAGCTCGCCTACATCGCCGATTCCACCTCGGCTCCCGTCAGCGTGCTGGTGCCCATCACCGGATGGGCCGTCTTCATCGCCGGCCTGCTCATCGGCATGGGGCCGATCGAGGATGCCGGTCAGGCCATGTCTGTCTTCGTCCACGCCATACCCTTCAACCTCTATGCCATCGTCTCGGTGCTTGTGGTTGGCCTCGTGATCGTCGGCCTGGTGCCACTGTTCGGCCCAATGCGCAAGGCCGAACGACGCGCTCAGGAAACCGGCGACGTACTGCGCGAGGGCGCCGAGCCACTGCTCGGCGAGGAGCTCACCGACACCCCACCCTACGAGGGCATCCGCACCTCGCTGATGCTGAATTTCATTCTGCCGGTGCTGATCGTCATCTCCGTTGCGATTGGCACCTTTGTCTTTCTAGGCTCGGCCAAGACCATGGAAGCTTTCCTGGCGGCCGCGGTCGTGCTCGGCGTCACCATGCGCTTCCAGGGAGTGCCTCTCAACGACATCATGAAGACGGCAACCGCCGGCATGAAGGGCGTCATGCCGGCCATCATCGTGCTGGCCCTCGCCTACTCGCTGAACCAGCTTTCCAAGCAGATGGGCACCGCCGACTATATCGTCACTGTCACCGAAGGGTGGCTGACACCACACCTGCTACCGGCCGTCACGTTCCTGATCGCCGCCGTCATCGCGTTCTCCACCGGTACCTCCTGGGGCACCTTCGCCATCGTCATGCCGCTAGCCATTCCGGTCGCCTTCACCCTCACTGGCGATGCCATTACTCCGCTGATCTATGCCTGCGTTGCCGCAGTTGCCGGCGGCGGCGTGTTCGGCGACCACTGCTCCCCGCTGTCAGATACGACCGTGTTGGCCTCGACGGGAGCGGCCTCTGATCACATAGACCACGTAAAGACGCAGATTCCCTATGCTCTGGCCGTTGCCGCGTGCTGTCTCGTCATCTATCTGCTGATCGGCTTCTTCTGGCTGGGCAATGTCTGACGAGGCTATTCGCGACCAGGGCACCAAGCTGAACGTGTACAGGAAACAGGGGAGCTGACCTCTCGCCCCTCACGCACAACGCCGCGCTAGCATTAAGCCGGCGCGGCGTTTTTTCGTCGAGACGCCTTCCGCTTCAGGACGTCGAGGCGGCACCGACCACCGGTTCCTCCTGGGCGTCGCGACCTCCGGGTGCGAAGCCGAGCAGCCGCAGGGCGTTGAGCGTAACCAGCACGGTCGCCCCGGTATCCGCCAGGATGGCCAGCCACAAGCCGGTGATCCCCAGCACAGTGGTGACCAGGAACAGTCCCTTCAGACCCAGGGCAATGGCGATGTTCTGGCGGATATTGGTCATGGTCGCCCGGGCCAGGCGAATCATCGACGCCACGTCGCCCACCCGATTGCGCAGCAGGGCGCCGTCGGCAGTCTCCAGCGCCACATCGGTGCCCGAGCCCATGGCCACGCCCACGTGCGCACTGGCGAGTGCCGGGGCGTCGTTGATGCCGTCGCCGATCATCATCACCCGCTCGCGGCCGGCGAGCTCGCGGATCGCCTCGACCTTGCCTTCGGGCAACAGCTCGGCACGGCGCTCGAGCCCGATGGTCCCGGCGATGGCCGCCGCCGTGCGGTCGTTGTCACCGGTGAGCATCACCGCACGCACGCCGAGCGCCGACAGCGCCTGAACGCCATTGGCAGCGTCATCGCGCGGCTCGTCGCGCATGGCGATCGCGCCCAGCACGACGCCCTCCTCGACCGCCACGATCACCGTCTTGCCCTCGGCCTCCAGCGCGTCGACGCGCGCGGCCAGAGCCTCCGGCAGCGTCCACCGTTCTGCCACGTGACGCGGCGCACCGAGGAAGGCTTCCCGACCGTCGCATCGGGCCTCGACGCCCCGCCCGGGAAGGGCCCGGGCCTCGCTGACCCGCGAGGCTGCAACGCCCAGCGATCGGGCATGATCGAGCACTGCCACTGCCAGCGGGTGGCTGGATCCCTGCTCGAGGCTCGCCGCCAGGCCGATCACGGCGTCGGTATCGTGCGCTTCGCCGGCGGCGACCACGTCGGTCACCTGCGGCCGGCCGGCGGTCAGCGTGCCGGTCTTGTCGAAGCCGACCACCTCGGTGCGAGCGGCGGCCTCGATCACCGCGCCGCCCTTGAGCAGCAGCCCGCGCCGTGCCCCGGTGGAGAGTGATGAGGCGATCGACGCCGGCACCGAGATCACCAGCGCACAGGGGCAACCGATCAGCAGCAGCGCCAGCGACCGATAGATCCACTCCCCCCAGGCGCCACCCAGCGCCAGCGGCGGTACCACGGCGACCAGCACCGCCAGGCCGACCACCGCCGGCATGTAGACGCGGCTGAAGCGATCGATGAAGCGTTCGGTGGGCGCCCGCGCCTCCTGGGCCTCCTCCACCAGCCGGATGATACGGGCGATGGTGTTGTCCTCGGGCGGCCTGCTCACGCGCAGGCGCAGTACCGCATCGTGATTGATCGAGCCGGCGAAGACCTCATCCTCTTCCCCCTTGACCCGCGGCACCGACTCGCCGGTCACGGGCGACTCGTCGATCGACGAGCGCCCCTCGAGAATGAGGCCATCGGCGGGGATTCGGTCCCCGGGGCGCACTATTACCACCTGACCGACCGCGAGCCTTGCGGCGTCCACCGAACTGGTCTCGCCGGGGGCAACCTCGAGCAGCGCCTCCCTCGGCACCAGGTCGGCCAGCGCACGAATCCCCGACCGGGCCCGGTCGGCCGCCACCCCTTCGAGGATCTCGCCGATCGAGAACAGCAGCACTACCATGGCCGCCTCTTCGGCGGCGCCAATGATCAGCGCCCCTGCGGCGGCAAGCGTCATCAACATCTCGATGGTGAACGGCATGCCGACCCGCGCCGCGGTGATCGCACGCCGGGCGACCGGTACCAGGCCGACCAGACAGGCCGCGAGAAAGGCCCAGTGGGCCACCGCCTCGCCGACGGTCACGCGCAGCAGCATGGCGGCGGCCAGGGCCGCACCGGTTGCCAGCACCTGGCGTCCCTTGGCGGTGGCATACCAGCGCCGGCGCGGCGCAGCGTCGCCTTTGGCCAGGGAGGCATCCGGGGAAGCGTCGTTCAGCGCGGCCTCATAGCCCAACTGGCGCACCCGGGCCGTGATCGACTCCGGAGAGGTCCTGGTCTCGTCCAGCGACAGGGTGAGCGTCTCGTTCATCACCGAGACGCGGATGTTCTCGACGCCGGGGAATGTCTCCAGCGCGCCGCGAATGGTCGCCGCACAGCTCGGGCAGTCCATGCCGCCCACGGCCCATACCCGAGGCGTTCCGGTGGTTTCGTGATCGTGCTGGGCCGACGCATCGTCCATGACTGCGGGATCATGTTGGTGGTCATGTCCCGCACAGCCGCCTTCCGAGGCGACATCAACGTCCTCATCCTGTTCCCGATACGCCTGGCGCCGGACCCCATAACCCAAGCGCTCGACGAGGGTCTCGACCGTCTCGGGCGCGGTCTTGCCGGCATCCAGCGCGAGCGCCAGCGAGCCCTGCATGACCGATACCCGCACGTCCTCCACGCCGTCGAGGCGTTCGAGAGCCCCGCGGATCTTTCCGGCGCAGCTCGGACAGTCCATCCCCTCGACGCGCCAGTGGTGGCGACGACTCTGTGTTCCCGCGGCGTCACACGCCATATCAGCCTCCTGAGCGGTTCCGGAATCTCGATGCTGAGCGAAGCCTAATCCCTGTAGTGGCTATAGACTCAAGCGAAGACATCGATCTCACCCGAGGCTCAAGCATGACGCTCGCGGTATCCGGCGCGACGATGCCGTCGACGACCCCGATATGGCACGCGGCCTGCATGTCCTGGTAAACCCTCATCGCGAGGCGATCGCCCATGCCGACTCCTTCCCTCTCGACGCCGCTGGCCGCCGACGCCTTCCGCGAGCGGGCCCACCGTCACCTGCACCATCTCTACGGCCCTCGGGCCGACGAGGTGCTGCGCCGACTGCTCACCCTGCTGGCGCATCAGGCCCCCGAGACGCCCTCGAATGGGGAAACGCCCGCCGCCCGGCCGCTATGGAGCGAGCACGACCAGTGGCTGATCGCCTACGGTGACAGCCTGCTCGACGGCGACCGAGCACCACTCGAGGTACTCGACGACTTCCTCGCCGGCAGGCTTGCCAAGACCTTCAGCGGCCTGCACCTGCTGCCCTTCTTTCCCTGGAGCAGCGACGACGGCTTCTCGGTCATTCACTATCGCGAGGTCGATCCTCAACTGGGCGACTGGCACCAGGTGCGCCAGCTGGCCAGCCATCACGACCTCGGCGTCGATCTGGTGCTCAACCACGTCTCCCGCGAATCGCTGTGGTTCGCCGATTACCTCGGTGGCAACCTGCCGGGGCGCGACTACTTCATCGAGATGGACCCCGACAGCGATCTCTCGGCGGTGGTGCGCCCGCGCAGTTCGCCGCTGCTGGTCAAGGTGCCGACCCGCCGCGGCCCCCGCCACCTGTGGGCGACCTTCTCCGAGGACCAGATCGATCTGAATTTCGCTAATCCAGACGTGCTGCTGGAGTTCGTCGGCATCCTGCTGTTCTACCTGTGCCAGGGTGCGCGGGTGATCCGCCTGGACGCCATCGCCTACCTATGGAAGGAGGTCGGCACCTCCTGCATCCACCTCCCCCAGACCCATGAGGTGGTACGGCTCCTGCGCGCCATCGTCGATCACGTGGCGCCAGGAGCGCTGATCCTGACCGAGACCAACGTTCCGCACCGCGAGAACATCAGCTACTTTGGTCTTGAACGTCAGGGTCTTGAACGTCAGGGTCTTGAACGCCAGGGTCTCGAAGGCCTCGAGGAAGACGCCACGCTGCCGGACGAAGCGCATCTGGTCTATCAGTTCCCGCTGCCCCCTCTGCTGTTGCATACCTTCACCAGCGGCGAGGCAGGCACCCTGGCGGCCTGGCTGAAAAGCCTGCCCGCGCTGCCGCCTGGCTGCAGCTTCCTCAACTTCACCGCCAGCCACGACGGCATCGGCGTGCGCCCGTTGGAGGGCTGGCTGCCCCATCACGAGGTCGACGCACTGCTCGAGCTGATGCATCGCTTCGGCGGTTTCGTCAGCATGCGCACCAGAGACGACGGCGAGGACTCACCCTACGAGATCAACATCACCTGGTTCGACGCCATGAAGGGCACGCGCCGAGGCGCCGATCCCTGGCAGGTACCGCGGTTCCTGTGCAGCCAGCAGTTGATGCTCGGCCTGCAGGGCATCCCGGCCCTTTACCTGCATGCGCTGACCGGCACCCTCAACGATCTCGAAGGCATGGAACGCAGCGGTCGGCTGCGCTCGATCAACCGCCACCGCTGGGACCTTGGCGCCCTGGAACGGCTGCTCGACAGCCCGCACACCTCGACCCACCAGGCTTTCACGGCCCTGACGCGGCTGCTCGAGGTGCGACGCGACGAACCCTGCTTCCACCCGGACGTCTCCCAGCGGGTGATCGAGACGCCCGCCACGCTGCTGGTCGTCGAACGCGGTCCACTCGGCGACGGACGCCGGCTGCTGGCGATCCACAACGTCACCGACCGCCCGCAGCCGCTGGGGCTGGCAGCACTGGACGAGGCCGACTGGCGGGATCGATTGGGCGGCGAAACATGGCGGGCGGAGGACACCCTGCCGCCCTACGGGGCTCTTTGGTTGATAAACAGCGGCGGGTGAATCGGCTGGAAGCTGGAAGCTGGAAGCTGGAAGCTGGAAGCTGGAAGGCAGCATGAGCCCCGACATCATAGGGTCGAGGTTTTTCTTCAAGCTTCCAGCTCCGGGCGAAGCCCGGCTCTTCCAGCTCCTAGCCCCCGGGCTCAGCCCGGAGCATTGTCGGCCTCGACCACCTCGGCCATGCGCGGCAGCAGGTCGGGGATGGCCGCCCTGACCCGGTTCCAACTGGGAATGAAGGGGCGTTCGCCGGGGTTGTCGAGGAACACGCCGCCGGCCTCGAGCAGGTTGGTGGCGAACAGCTCCACGGCACGTTCCTCGCTGTGGCGATCCAGGCTCAGGCCATTCATCCGCGCGTCGTGATCGTAGGCCTCTATCAGGTCCAGCGCCATGCGATAGTAGGTGGCCTTGAGGGTGCGGAATCCCTCGGCGCTGAAGGTCACGCCCTGGGTCGCCAGCTTGCGATAGAGGGCCTTGGCGATGTCCAGGCTCATGCGATTGAGCCCCCCGGAGGCATCCTCCGCGGAGACCGGCTGATGCTTGTGATCGTAGGCATCGGCGAGATCCACCTGGCACAGTCGCCGGGTGGAGTAGTTGCGATGCACCTCGGAGAGCACGCCGATCTCCAGCCCCCAATCGGCGGGAATACGAATCCCGTCGAGCACCTCGGTGCGCATGGCGAACTCGCCGGACAGCGGATAGCGATAGCAGTCCAGGTACTCGAGGTAGGGCAAGGGACCGAACATCTGCTTGAGCGCGCGCAGCAGCGGCGTGACCATCAACCGCGAGACCCGACCGTTGAGGCGCCCTTCGGCGATTCGCGGGTAGTAACCCTTGCAGAACTCGTAGTTGAAGTAAGGATGCGCCACCGGATAGAACAGCCGCGCCAGCATGCCGCGATCATAGGTGAGGATGTCACAGTCGTGCAGCGCCACCACCTCACTGCACCCGGACGCCTGCACGTAGCCGGCGCAGTACCAGACATTGCGCCCCTTGCCCGGCTGCTGCGGCGCCAGCCCCTGCTCCTCGAGCTCGGCATCCAGGGCACATAGCCCCGGGCCATCGTTCCACAGGATGCGATGACGCTGGGGCAGCCGTGCGAAGAACTCGCGGGCCTTGTCGAACTGCGCCCGATCGGCCCGGTCGAGACCGATGACCACCTCCGAGAGATAGGGCACTCGCGCCAACTCGTCGACGATGTGAGCCAACGCCGGCCCCTCCAGTTCGGAGAACAGCGACGGCAGGATCAGGCTCATCGGGCGCTGCTTCGAGAAGCCGACCAGGTCCTCCTCGAGCGCCTCGAGCGGCCGGCGCGTGAGGTTGTGGAAATCGGTGATGATGCCGTTCTGATGAAAATCGCTCATGCCGTGATCCTCTGCGCTTGCCCGTTGTCAGCCGCCGTCAGCGCCGGCCGCGGCCGGCGCTCGCCTCGCCCCCACCAGTGATCGACTCCTTCCGCCCAGCCGGCGGGCCCGGTGGCGCGACTGCGATAGAGCCGGGACTGACGGGGGGCTACTTCCAGGCCATGGCAGCCGCGGATCACCACGGCCCGATCCACCGCCTCGAGCATGGCGATATCGTTGGGGCCATCGCCCAGTGCCAGCGTCTGCGGGTGCACCCCGCGCAACGCGGTATAGCGCTCGGTCAACCAGGTCACCGCCTTCCCCTTGTCCGACTCGCCGGTGACGTGCCAGAAACGTCCCCCGCGTACCAGGTGCAGGCCATCGCCGGCGAGCCCCTCGCGAAAGGCGTCCAACCGCGCCTCGCTGTCTTCCCAGATCAGCGGCTCGCTGCCCTCGCGCATCCGAGCCAGACGCGCCTCGCCCTCGGCAAGGCCGGTAACGGCCACCAGATCATCGAGCCCCATCTCGCCCATCGGCGTGAAATGCGCGCCCAGTCGTGCACGCCACACCGCGAGTCGTTGACGAATGAAGCCGATGTCGACGCCCAGGGTGCGAATCACCAGTCCATCGGGGCCAGGCGTGCGTTCCAGCCGGGCATGGCACCAGGCAGCGGGCAGCCCCACCACCGCACCGTTCTCGGCCACGAAAGGGCTCTCGGTGAGGTTCAGGTCCTGGCGCAGGGCCAGCAGTTCGCTGCGGGTCTTGCTGGTCACCGGAATCACCGGCACGCCGTCGTCGCGCAGCTGTGCAAGCCGCCCGGCGGCCGGCGACCAGTCATAGCTGCGATGATCGAGCAGCGAACCATCCAGGTCGGTGAACAGCAGCCGCGGACCGACGGCTGGGGGGCAGGTAGAAGCGGAAGACATGGAAGCACCTCGTGTTACCCGGATTCACGAAGCGCTCTGCATGGAACGTGCCAAATCGGCCGAAGACGGCATGGCTGCGCCCTTGCGGCAGGTCGTCAAGGTCATCTGCCACAGGCGTTATGCTCCATGATGAGGCGGGCGACTCATCATGGAGCATGCCCTCGCCCCAACGCGAGACGCCCCCGCCGCGGGGCGAGGGCGTCGTCAGGTACGACGTCGCATGTCGTGTTCAGAAGTGTCGTTCAGAAGTGATAGGTAGCGCCCAGGCTGATGGCGTCGAAGTTATAGTTCGACTCGTCCAGGTAGCGCACGAAGTCGGCATCCATCGAGAGATTCGGCGTGAACGCATAGCTGGCGCCGCCGCCGTAGGAAACATCGCTCTCGGAGTCCTCGCTGCCGTCGAAATCGACCTCGGTGGCCCCCAGCAGGCCATAGATCTTGAAGCGTTGGGTGATCGGCAGCATGCCCTTGGCATAGCCGCCGGCCAGGTAATTCAGGTCCACCGGTCCGTCAGAGCCGCCGGTGCCCACATGCCCCTCAAGGGCGAAGTAGTCGTTGAAGGCCAAGCCGGCCCGCAGACGCAGGCCGGTACTGTCGAAGCTCCCCCTGCCATCCGGGTCCAGCTCCCAGAACAGCGCATCTCCGCCAAGGTAGAAGCTCGGCTGATAGCTCATGGGACTCTGGGCCTGGGCGGCGGTGACCGCGATCAGGCATGACGCGGCGACGGGAATCACGAAGGTCTTCATGATGATCCTCCAGTTGGGAAACAATGTTTCCCTGCGCATCGCCTAGTCTGGTACAAACCCCACCCCTTTGCCACGGCCAGGCTCTTGACCGGCGTCATGATATCGCCGAGCGCTGCACGCCAGCGCCACGCTAACGATGCTAGATTCGGCACGAGACCTCACGCACACGGCAGGGAACGTCCGCCAGATGCTCGACCCGATCCTGGTCATCAACTGCGGTTCCTCATCGCTCAAGTACGCCCTGGTGCCCGCCGAGCCGGATGCCCCGCGCCTCTCGGGGCTCGTCGAACGACTGGGCGGCGTCGACGCCCGGCTGGTCGGTACCGATACCCGGGGAGCCACCTTCGCCGAGGCAATGCCAGGCGCCGATCATCGGCAGGCCCTGGCCACCGTGCTGACGCGACTCGAGGGGGCAGCGCCGCTCGCGGTAGGCCATCGCGTCGTCCACGGCGGCGAGCGCTTCGTCGCCGCCACCCGGCTGGACGATGGCGTGCTGCGCGCCCTGGATGCCCTACGCGAACTCGCCCCGCTGCACCTGCCCGCCAACCTCGCGGGCATCGCGGCGACCCGCCGCCACTATCCCGGCCTGCCCCAGGTAGCGGTCTTCGACACCGCCTTTCACCGCACCCTGCCGCCGCGGGCCTATCGCTATGCCCTCCCCGAGTCGCTCTATCGCCGACACGGCATCCGCCGCTACGGCTTCCATGGCAGCAACCACGCCCATGTCAGCCGGCGCCTGGCGACGCTCAGCGGCACAGGCAACGGCGGCTGGCTGATCGCCCACCTGGGCAACGGTTGCTCGGCCTGTGCCGTCTGGCAGGGCGAAAGCGTCGATACCAGCATGGGGCTCACGCCCCTGGAGGGCCTGGTAATGGGCACCCGCAGCGGCGATGTCGATCCCGGGCTGCATTCGCACCTGGCCCGCCGCCTGGGCTGGTCGCTGGCGCGCATCGATCGCCTGCTCTATCACGAGAGCGGCCTGCTGGGCCTCTCGGGACTGTCCCACGACATGCGACGCCTGGAGCAGGCCGCCGCCGAGCATCACGAGGGCGCCCGCCTGGCCATCGAAGTATTCTGCTACCGTGTGGCCAAGGCCCTGGCCGCGCTTTCCTGTGCCCTGCCCCGCCTCGATGGCATCGCCTTCACCGGTGGCATCGGCGAGCATGCCGCCGCCGTGCGCGCCTCGGTCATCGCCCAGCTGCCTCATTTCGGCGCGCGCCTGGACGCCGCGGCCAACGCCGGCACCGTTGGCGGCCGCGGGGGTCGCATCGATGCCGGGCGGGGGCCCGAGCTGTGGGTGATCCCCGCCGACGAGGAGGCGCAGATCGCCGCCGAGACCCGGCGCCTGCTGGAGACCAGCCAGCCATGAACGATATCCGCACCCTCCTGCTGGTGCCCACCGACGCCGGCGTGGGCCTGACCTCGGCCAGCCTGGGGCTCGTCCGGGCGCTGGACAGCCTCGGCGTGCGCACCGCCTTCCTCAAGCCCTTCCGCCAGGACATGTCGGGCGACGACGCATCGCCCGGCGAGCCAGGGCTGGACCGCTCCTCGGCGCTGCTCGCTACCCTTCAGGGCCTGTCGCCCCCCGAGCCGCTGTCGCGGATGGAGCTCGAGCGCCTGCTGCGCGAGAACCGGCTCGACGACCTGATGGAGCAGGCGGTCGCCCGCCATGCCGCCCTGGCATCTCCCGAGACCGGGGCCACCCCGGCGTTGATCCTGGTCGAAGGACTCGCCCCTGGGCCCGAGGTGGGTTACGCAGCACGGCTCAACGCCGAGCTGGCGCGCGCCCTGGACGCCGAGATACTGCTGGTCGCCGATGGCCAACCGACAGAGGCAAAGGCGCTTGCGGAAAGGCTCGACCTGCACGCCCAGGCCATCGAGGACGAGGGCGGCCCTCGCTTGCTGGGCTGTTTGCTGATGCGGCTGCCGGACTCGGCATTCGGCGTCGAGGCGACGGCGACCATCGAAACATCCCCCGATGAGGCGCGTGAACGGCTCGATGCCTGGCGCCGACGCCTGGCCGACTTTGCCCCCGGGCTGCCGACGCTGGTCGGCGCCGTGCCCTTCCATCCGGCACTCAGCGCCCCACGCACCCTGGATGTGGCACGCGAGCTGGGCGCCCGCCTCCTGCACTTCGGCAAGGCCGCCGACCGACGCGTCCTGGGCATCACCCTCTGCGCGCGCCGCGCCGCCCATGCGCTCAACGCCTTCGGCCCGGGCGAGTTGATCGTCGCCCCCGGCGATCGTGACGACATTCTGCTGGCCACCGCACTAGCCACCATGAACGGCGTTCCGCTGGCGGGGCTGTTACTGACCCATGGCAACATTCCCGAGGGCCCGATCTTCGACGTCTGCCGACCGGCGCTGGAGAATGGGTTGCCCCTGCTGATAGTGGACGACGAAAGCCATGCCGCGGTCTGTCGGCTGGACCGGCTGAGCCATGACATCCCCGTCGACGACACGCCTAGAGCCGAACGCATGGCCCGCTTCGTGGCCGCCCACCTGGACCTGAACTGGCTCCGCGATACCCTGAGCCAGGGCGTGCCTCGCCACCTCTCGCCGGCGGCCTTCCGCCACCGTTTGATCACCCTTGCCCAGCAGGCACGCCGCCGCATCCTGCTACCCGAGGGTGATGAGCCCCGCGTGCTGGAGGCAGCGATCCGCTGTCAGCAGCGAGGCATCGCCGACTGCGTACTGCTCGGCCGACGCGATGCCATCGCCGAGGTGGCTCGTCGGCGGGGCCTGACGCTGCCCGACTCGCTGAACATCCTCGATCCCGACAGCGTACGTCTGCGCCTGGTCAAGCCCATGGTGGCCCGTCGGCGCGGCCGGCTCGACGCCCCGACCGCCGAGGCCCAGCTTCACGACAACGTGGTGCTGGGGACCATGCTGCTCGCCGAGGGCCGAGTGGACGGCCTGGTGGCGGGGGCCACCCACACCACGGCCAACACCCTGCGTCCCGCCTTCCAACTGATCGGCACCGCTCCCGGGTATCGACGCGTCTCCTCGATCTTCTTCATGCTGCTGCCCGAGCAGGTGGTGGTCTACGGCGACTGCGCCGTCAACACGACCCCGGACGCCGCCACGCTGGCCGATATCGCCCTGCAGAGCGCCCGCTCTGCCGCCGCGTTCGGCATCGAGCCAAGGGTGGCCATGCTCAGCTACTCCACCGGAGAGTCCGGACGCGGCACCGATGTCGACCGAGTGCGCGAGGCCACCCGGCTGGCCAGAGAGCGCGATCCAGGGCTGATCATCGACGGCCCGCTGCAGTACGACGCCGCGGCCATCGAAAGCGTCGCTCGCCAGAAGGCACCGGACTCGCCGGTGGCCGGTCGTGCCACGGTGTTCGTGTTCCCCGACCTCGACACCGGCAACACCACCTACAAGGCCGTCCAGCGCAGCGCCCACGTGCTCAGCGTCGGCCCGATGCTGCAAGGGCTGGCCAAACCGGTGAACGACCTCTCCCGGGGCGCCGAAGTCGACGACATCGTCTACACCATCGCCCTGACCGCCATCCAGGCGGGCCAGGGCAAGGGAATCGCGACGGCGGCGGGAATGAACGACGAACGCGGTGCCTAGGCCTCGCCTGCGATGCGCCCGGTCAAGGGAGACGAGGCCTCGGCCCGATCGCGACGCGGCATACGGCCGGCCAGATAGGCTCCGCGACCGCCCTCGACGGCCGCCTTCATGGCCCGGGCCATGGCCACCGGGTCACGGGCGTGGGCGATGGCCGAGTTCATCAGCACGGCGTCGCAGCCCAGCTCCATGGCGAAAGCCGCCTCGGATGCCGTGCCGATCCCGGCATCGATCAGTACCGGTACTGAGGCCCGCTCGATGATCAACCGGATGTTGTGGGGATTCTGGATCCCGCAGCCCGAACCGATCAGCGAGCCCAGCGGCATGATGGCGCAGCAACCCAGGGCTTCGAGTTCACGGGCCACGATGGGATCGTCGCTGGTGTAGGCCATGACGTCGAAACCGTCGGCGATCAAAGCCTCGGCGGCTTTGAGGGTCTCGACCACGTTGGGATACAGCGTAGTCTCGTCCCCCAGCACCTCGAGCTTGACCAGACGATGGCCATCCAGCAGTTCCCGCGCCAGGCGACAGGTGCGCACGGCGGCGCGGGCGTCGTAGCAGCCAGCGGTATTGGGCAGCAGGGTATAGCGCGACGGCGGTACCACCTCCAGCAGGGGCGGCTCGTCGTTGCCCTGCCCCAGGTCGGTGCGGCGCACCGCGAAAGTCACCATCTGCGTACCGCTGGCATCGAGGGCCTCTGCCGTCTGTTCGGCGTCGCGATACTTGCCGGTGCCGACCAGCAGGCGCGAGGTAAACTCGCGACCGGCGATGCGCAGCGGTTGATCTTGCTCGGCCATCCGCAATCTCCTCATTGAACGTGGGTCAGACGTCTCCACCCTCTTTCGGGCTCGGTCGTGCCGCGCCGTCGAGACGAAGGCCAATCCTCACAGGCTCGCCAGGCCGAAGTGAATGAAGGCCAGCACCAGCAGCAGCAGGAAGACGGTCTCGGCCACCATCAGGATCACCGGCTTCCAGCCCACCACGGCCAGCTTCTGGAAGGAGGTCTTGATGCCCAGTGCGGCAATCGCCGTGACCAGGCACCAGCGCGACATGGCGGTAAAGCCTTCGGTCACCATCGGCGGTATCCAACCGAGGCTGTTGACGATCACCAGAGCGACGAAGGCGACCAGGAAGCCCGGCAGCATCGGCACCTTGCCGCCACCCTCTTCGCGGCGATTGCGCCGGAACAGGAACATGAAGACCATCACCGCCGGCACGAGCATGGCCACCCGCAGTAGCTTGACGAAGGTCGACACGTCGCCGGTGCCCTCTGAGATCATGTAGCCGGCCCCGACCACCTGTGCCACATCATGAATGGTGCCCCCGAGGAAGATCCCGGCGTCGGTGTCGTTCAATCCCAGCACGCCGACGATCAGCGGATAGGTCACCATGGCCATGGTGGACAACGTGGTCACGCCGACCACGGTCATGATGGTATTGCGCTCGTGAGTAGCGTGGCGCGGCATCACCGCCGACAGCGCCAGCGCCGCCGAGGCCCCGCAGATCGCCACCGAACCGCCGGTGAGCAGCCCCATGTCCCGATCGAGCCCGAGCAGTCGCGCCAGCAGGGCCCCCATGGCGATGGTCAGCATGACTCCGCAGACCACGGTCAATACCGGCCCGATGCCTAGCTCGGCGACCTGCTCGATGGTAATGCGTACACCCAAAAGGGCGACCCCCAGTCGCAGCACCCGCTTCGCGGCAAATTCCACCCCGGCCAGGCAGCGACCTTCCTCGGAGAGAAAATGCAGGGTCATGCCGAACAACAGTGCATAAAGCAGCGTCGGCCCGCCGTAATGATCGGCGATAAAAGTCGTCGCAAGGGCGATGGTAATGCAGATCATCAAGCCCGGCATGATGCGCTGACATAGCGCCAGGAGGCCGGGCAAGGAGCGCTGGTCGTGCTCTGCCGTCGACAGGTCAGTGGTACCGTCGGTATCTCGATGCGTCATCTCGCTACCTTGTAAACCTTGGGACGAACGTCACCTCCCGCGACGACTCTCGCCCCTGCATTGTTGGAATAGGGATCCCATCAGGGAAACCAGTGGCGTCATTCCAGGACGCCAGGGCGATAAAGCGCCCATTGCCGGTGATACGGCCACATGGTGCATGGGCGAGGAACGGGAGGTTAGGACCAGTTAACGACTGGACTTAAGGCCAATCCCGGTGACGCCGCTGGGAAGCTACTCGCGGCGGCCATGAGCCTCCTTGATCATGTCCGAGGCCTTCTCCGCGATCATGATCGTGGGCGCGTTGGTATTCCCGGAGACGATCACCGGCATGATCGAGGCGTCCACGACACGCAGCCCCTCCAGACCATGAACGCGAAGCTGATCATCCACGACCGCAAGGGGATCGTGGCCCATCTTGCAGGTGCCGGCCGGGTGATAGATCGTCTGGCTGTGCTGGCGCGCCGCCTCGAGGAGTTCGGCATCGCTTTGATAGCGCGTACCGGGCACATACTCTTCGGTGATCACTGAGGCAAGTGCCTCCTGTTCGGCGATCCGACGCGCCATCTTGATCGCGTCGACCGCGACCCGGCAATCCTCCTCGGTAGCCAGATAATTGGGCCGGATCGAGGGATAGATGGCCGGATCAGGGCTCGTGATGCGAATCACGCCGCGGCTGGTGGGGCGAAGCTGGCAGACAGAGGAGGTGAAGGCGGAAAAGGAATGCACGCCCTCGGCAGGCTTGTCGGCAGACAGTGGCTGCATGTGGAACTGGATATCCGGACGATCCAGCGCCTCACGCGAACGAGCAAACACGCAAACCTGGCTGGCGGCAAGCGTCAGGGGCCCCGTGCGGGTCAGGAGATATTGGGTGCCCGCCGCCAGCTTTTTCAGAGGATGGCGTACCTCGTCGTTGAGAGTCCGACAGCGGGTCTTGAAGACCAGGCGAATCTGCAGGTGATCCTGCAGGTTCTCCCCCACTCCGGGCAACTCATGCCGACACGCGACTCCCACCTCCCGGAGATGCTCGGGATGTCCGATACCGGAGCACTGCAGGATCTGAGGCGATCCGATGGCCCCACTGCAAAGCACGACCTCACGCCTGGCTCGCACCCGTTCCAGACGCTCACCGCGCCGATATTCGACGCCTACCACACGCTTGCCTTCAAGCAAGATCCGTTGGCAGTGCGCCCGCTTGACGACGGTCAGGTTGGCTCGCTTCGCGGCCGGCCTCAGGAATGCCTTGGCCGTGGAACATCTGAGGCCTCTATAGGAGGTCTGCTGAAAATAGCCCACCCCCTCCTGGGTCGCCCCGTTGACATCACGGTTCTCGGGAATTCCGGCGGCCTTGGCGGCTTCGATGAAGCGTTCGGCGATCTCGCGTCGCAACCGAAGATCCGACACCTTCAACGGCCCCTCGGTGCCATGATAGGTATCGCCGCCGCGCTCCTGGCACTCGGATTTCTTGAAGTAAGGCAAGACCGAAGCGTAGTCCCAGCCCGCGTTTCCCGCCGCGGCCCAGTCATCGTAGTCCTGGCGCTGCCCGCGAATATACAGCAGACCGTTCAGTGAACTGGACCCCCCCAGCACCTTGCCACGGGGCCACTGCAGCCGACGACCGTTGATGCCTGCATCCGCGTCGGTGAGGTAGCACCAGTCGGTCGCGGGATTGTGCATTGTCTTGAAATAACCGACTGGCACATGGATCCAGGGATTCCAGTCAGCACCGCCCGCCTCCAGCAGCAAGACCTTGGCGGCGGAATCTTCACTCAGTCGATTGGCGAGTACGCAGCCAGCCGAACCAGCCCCCACGATGATGTAGTCAAAGGCTTCTTGCTTATAGGTTGTTGATTTCATAGCCATAACACCATATGAGACAAAAAGTCTCATTTATGCTGTACCTGAAGCCATGAATTGTCAATAACGAGACACTTTGTCTCATAAAGCTTGATAGTCTTTCTCGCCTGCCCTAGATTGAGACCGTTCTCCTCATTTCCACCAAGCAAAGAGGTGGGGAGTCCGGCACATGCCACCCACCATCCCATCAAAAATCCAATCACAAACACGGGAGCCCAGCTCATGAAAACACCGATCGGTCATGTTTCTCGTCGAGATTTCCTGAACATTTCGGGCCGCTTCGGCCTGACCTCCACCCTGATCGCCGCCTCTGGCCTGGGAGCAGGACTCACGGCCAGCACTTTGGCCCGGGCCACGGAGCAAGAGCAGCAACGTCGCTACCAGACCGAGCCAAAGTTTCAGCTCCGGTTTGGCGCATCGGGGTTCAACCAACGCAACCTGGATATCCAGAAGTCGGGGCAGCTGTTCTTTGCCCGTGACCTGGAGGAACGCACCAATGGCGCCATTCGGGTGGAGTTCATGGGGAGCAATGAAGTCTGCAATCAGCTCGACTGCGTCAGCAAGGCCCAGCAGGGCATCGTCGATATCTTCTCCGCCTCGACTCAGAACTCTGCGGGAGGGGCTCCCTATCTCAACATTCTCGACTTCGCCTACATGTTCCCGAGCGTCGCCTCGATGTTCCACTTCTTCTACGACAGGCGCAGCGAGACCCTGCTACGCGAGCCGCTGCGCCAGCGCCACAACCTGCAGTTCCTGTTCACCCACTGCGACCTGCGGGGGATCATGCTGGGCCTGAAATGGCAGGACGAACCGCTGGTTACCAGTCTCGAGCAGATCCAGGGAACCAAGAACCGCGTTACCGGCACGCAGCTCGGTCGCATCGCCATGGAGCAACTGGGACTCAACCCCGTCCCCGTGGCCTGGGAGGAAACCCTCGACGGGCTCCGTCAGGGCCTGCTAGACGGAGCGGAGACCTGGATGAGTGCGGTGGCCTATGCAGGCATGGCGCCCGTCGTATCCCAGGCCGTGGACCTGAGATTCTTTGCCGGCACCGAGCATACGGCAATGAACCTCTCCAAGTTCGAGAGCCTGGGAAGCGAGTTGCAGGATCAGGTCATGGAATCGGCTTACTGTGCCCAGATCTTCACGCAGGGTATGAACGAGGCGGGTCGCTACCAGATCGTAGGGGCAACCGAGCATCCTGCCGACAACACGGTCTTCGCCAAGAACAACGTTCGGGTCGCTCCTCTTTCGGATGCCGAACGCGACAAGGCCGAGAAACTGTGCTCGCCGGAATTCAACCCCGAGCCTTGGGAACAGTGGCGAGAACGGCTTAATGCATGGGCAGGTGGCATCGATATCTATAAGGAAATTCACGGCATTGCCCGCGAAATTCCGCGTGACATGGCGACAGCCAATGTCAAGCCTCAGCGCTGGTGGAAAGGCTAAACCGGAGGCAGACGATGGCAAATCACGATTACCAGAACGCTCAGCCAGCCTCGAGATGGCTATCGCCGCTCGGCTGGCTGGATGACAATCTTGAAAAGTGCATCATCCTCCTATCTTACACGGGGATGTCCGGCATCATATTCGTGGAGGTGATTCGTCGCTTCCTCTTCAATGTCCAGGCTCCCTGGAGCACCAGCATTCCCATTCTTTTATTCCTTTGGCTGACATGGTTCGGCGCCTCACTCAACGTCAAGAACCGTACTCACCTGTCGCTAAACGAGATTCGCATGCGTCTGCCCTATACGGGGCAGTTTATCTGCCTGGTGTTGGATGCCGTTCTCTGGATCGGCTTCGGGCTCATGGTGATCAACTTCACCATCGACCAAGTTCAACTGGCCTACAACAACTTCGCTATAGTACCGGGCACGGACAACGTCATGCAGTGGTGGTTCTACCTGGCGACTCCCGCGGCCTGGGTGCTGATTATCTATCGGGTGCTGCAAAACCTCTTCTCTGACTGGCAACGCTTTCGTTCGCGCGAGCCTTTCAACCTCCAACCCTCGATAATGGATTAGGAGGAAACATCATGACAGATGGACTTCTCATTGGTCTTATTACAGCAGGGGTGACACTATTCTTCCTGCTGGGAGTACCTATCTTTCTGGTCATCGGATTATGGGTGGTAGGCACCAGCATGGTCATCGACTTTACCCTGGCCAACGTTGGTGTGACGCTATTCCAGGGCCTGAGCTTCTTCGGCCTTCTTGCCCTGCCTCTCTTCATCCTGACCGGCGACCTGATCAATGCGGCGGGGATTGCCAAAAGACTGTCCGACTTCGCCTACTCAGTACTCGGCTGGCTTCGCGGTGGCATGGGCATGGCCACGCTGGGTGCCTGCGGGCTATTTGCCGCGATATCGGGTTCCAATGCCGGCACCACGGCAACCATCGGCTCGATCATGCAGCCCGAGATGAAGAAGAACGGCTACGATGATAGATTCTCGGCGGCCACCGCAGCGTCGGGGGGCACCGTTGGCATCATCATTCCGCCGAGCATTATCTTCATCGTCTACGGCTTCATGATGAACCTGTCGATCAGCGACCTGTTCATCGCCGGCATGATTCCCGGTGCCATGATGGTTATCGGGATGATGGTCGCCTGCCACCTGGTGGCCCGCCGTCATGGCTGGGGCACCCTCATTCCCTTCGAGATCAAGAAAAGTGCCGGCTTCGCCCGCAAGGCCTATCTGGGATTCGCCACCATCGGTGTCGTGCTGTATGGCATCTACTCGGGCAAGTTCTCGCCGACTGAAGCCGCCGCCATCACGGTCGGCTTCACCCTGATCGCGGGGCTATTGATCACGAAAGAGATCAGCATCTCTCGACTTCCCAGCATCATGCTACGCTCCGGGCAGATCGCCGGCATGCTGGCGCCGCTGATCGCCATCTCGGTGGTGATGCAACAGCTCCTTTCCGTGCTGGGGGCCGGCAAGATCCTCGAAGGACTCCTGAATGACCTGGGCAGTTACTACGCCATCCTGGGGGCCTGCATGGTCTTGATTCTCCTGGCGGGAATGATTCTCGAGAGCCTGCCTGTCACGATCATCCTAGCCCCGATACTGGCACCTATCGCACAGAGCGCTGGCGTGGACCCCATTCATTTCTCCGTCATTTTCCTGGTGGGGGCGGCCATCGGATTCGTGACACCACCGTTTGGCCTCAACCTCTACGTGGCGAGCAGCATCACCGGCATCCCCTACCTGAGGCTGGTTCGTTTCGTGATACCGTATTTCATCGCCCTCATAACCTGCTGGATCGCGATCTCTCTATGGCCACCACTATCCCTGTTCCTGGTCAACCTCTGACACCGGCATTTTGCAGCAGGCCTCGCGGGGCCTGCTGCGTTATCATAGGAAGGAGCCACTGCCCAGGGAGAGAGTCGTAAGGAATCCCCATGTCCAAAGAGAACGCCACCAATACCACCCTCCTGCGAGCCATTACATTGATGGAGGAGATCGCCACGGCCGAGCACAGCATGAGCGCTGCGGATCTCGACAAGCGACTGGACATCCCAAAGCCGACGATTCATCGCCTGATCAAGCAGCTCGAGGAACAGCAGTTGATCACTCGTGACCTGGACGGACGCCATCTGCTTCCCGGTCCACGGCTGCATCGCATGGCTATGGGGACCCTGGCCAATGAGAGCCTCAAAGCACCGCGAAGAATGCTGCTGGAACGCTTGGCCAGGGAAGTAGGCGAAACCTGCAATTTGACACTGCTCGATGGGCACCAGGTGCTCTACTACGATCGAGTGGAAACCAACTGGCCGGTACGCATACAGCTGGCCCCCGGATCACGACTGCCTCTACACAGCACTGCCAGCGGCAAGCTGTTTCTCGCCCTGATGCCCCCGCAACGACGCCGCGACCTGCTGTCGAGCCTGCTCCTGGAGGCCCACACTCCCTATACCCTGACATCGGCTTCCGCCCTCGAGGAGCAGCTCGCCCAGATCGCCCGAGATCAGTTGAGCACCGATAACGAGGAGTTCATACAAGGCATGGTCGCCATCGCCGTTCCGATCTTCGGTCATGTGGGCCACACGCAGGCCACCCTGGCGATCCATGCCCCCCGACTGCGCCATTCCATCGAGTCGTTGATGGACTGGGCCCCTTTGATGCGTCAGGTGGCTGCCGAACTCGAAGAAACCCTCTAGCGCGTTTCACTCCCTGCTGGCCGGCACCACCACCACCGGTACCCTCGCCCGCTTGATCACGCCCTTGGTGACCTTGCCCGCGTAGGTGGCGGTAAAAGTGCGCTTGTTGGCGGCCAGCACGATCATGTCGCTCCCCGTGCGTTTGGCAAAGTGCGCGATCACCGACGCCGGGTAGCCTTCCAGCACGCTTCGCGACAGCTGGCGATCGCCATAGGCCTCACACAGCTCGGGGTGCTGTTGCCAGAAGGTCTCGATGCAGCGATCGAGATCTGCGCCGGCCTGGTCAAGCCGCTGCTGCATCAATCCTCCAAGCACTTCGCGATCGCGAATGTTGACCTTCAGTGTGTTGACCACGTCGTTGGAAAGTGACTTGACCGCATGGAGAACATGCAGCTCGGCACCGGTGGCCAGCGACAGCCCTACGGCCCTGTCGAGGACTGGATCGCAATCGCCGCGCAGCCCCAGACAGCAAAGGATTCGGCGGATACCATGAGTCATGATGCCTCCTCACCGAACAAGGGCATGCCAGCCCCTGCCCGGCCTCAATGGATGTTGGCCGGCTAGTAACCCAGTACCCGGGGCAGCCAGAGCGAGACTTGCGGGAAGTAGGCGATGATGAACAGCGCCACGATGGAGGCGCCGGCGAAAGGAAGCGCCTTCAGGGAGATCTCCTCGATGGATGAACCGCCGATCCCCGAGGCGACGAACAGATTCTCCCCCAGCGGCGGCGTCTGGAAGCCGATAGCCAGGGCACAGACCACCACGATCCCTACGTGCACCGGATCCATGCCGAGCATGTACATGATCGGCAGCAGCACCGGTGTGAGGATCATGATCGCCGCCAATGTCTCCATGAACATGCCCACGAACAGCAGGAAGAAGATGATCATTGCCCAGATGGCGTAGATGTTATCGGTGACGCCCAACATGACCTCGGCGATGTAGGCCGGCACCTGCTGCTCCACCAGCAGGCGCCCGAAGACGGTCGCCGTGAACAGGATCAGCAGTACCCGGCCGGTAATCCAGGTGGTCGTCTCGAGGGTTCTCAGCGCCGGTTTCCATTCCAGCTCCCGGTGCAGGAAGACACCGACGAGCAGCGTGTAGAAGATCGCCACGATGGCCGATTCGGTGGGCGTGAACAGCCCGCTGTAGATGCCCCCCAGGATGATGATCGGTGCCAGCATCGACCAGATGCCCCGGCGCAGGGTCCGCCGAATCTGTTCGAAGGACCAGTGGTCGGTCAGGCCACGGTAGCCACGATGTCGTGAGATCAGGAAATTGATCAGCAGCAGGCAGCCAGCGATCACCACGCCAGGCATGATACCGGCGATGAACAGCTTGGGAATCGACAGCGTCTGGAAGGCGCCGTACTCGGCCACCGCCTCGGGAGGCGGCTGCAGGCCCATGCCGGAAATGCCGAAGATCACCATGGGAATCGACGGTGGAATGACGACCCCAAGCCCCCCCGAAGAGGCCGTGATGGCCGAGCCATAGCCCTTGTCGTAACCACGATTGGCCATGGCCGGGATCATCAGCATGCCCACCGCTGCCGTGGTGGCCGGCCCGGATCCCGAGATCGCGCCGAAGAACATGCAGGCGAACACCGTCGCCGCGGCCAAGCCACCGGTTATGGGACCGGCAAAGGCTTCGGCGATATCCACCAGGCGCTTGGAGATTCCTGCGGCTTCCATGAGCGCACCGGCCAGGATGAACGCCGGCAAGGCCATCAGCGGGAAAGAGCCCACCGACGTGAAGGCGATCTGCACGAACGCCATGGGATTCTCGCCCAGGCTCAGATAAGTGGCCAAGGCGGCCACGCCCAACGATACGGTAATGGGTGCCCCGATCACCAACAACAGGAAAAAGGCACCGAAAAGCACATAGACAATCGTGGGATCCATGATTATTGCTCCCGCGGCTGAGGACCATCGCCCGTCGCGTCGTTGGCGCTTTTCATTTGCTCGACCTCTTGGGAGTCGGGGTCGACGAGGTCGACTTTCCTGACGAACTTCAGATAATTGTTCTGGAGAATGCGTAGCGTCATGGCAACGAAGGCGATGGGCAGGATCAGATAGAAGTACTTCATCGGAATACCCAGGGTCTGGGACTTCCAGAAGGCATTCATCTTGTTGAAGACGAAGTCATAGCTCAGGTAGATGAAGACGGCGTTGAAACCGATCCAGATGAGATCGGTCAGCACGGCACACAAGCTCTCTACCCAACGCGGCAGGAACTTGAACTGGAAGGTCACCCGATTGTGCGCCGACATCTTGGTGGCGTAGACCGCCCCCAGATAGGCGAACCACACGAAAGCGTAGGTCGCCAGCTCATCGCCCCAGGGAAGCGAGTAACTGAACAGGTTCCTGAGCACGATCTGGGCGAACAGCAGGATGACGAACGACACCAGGAGCAACTGACAGATGATGCTCTCCAGGTTGTCCAGGACCTTGAAGATGGCTCGAAGCATGGAAGGAATCTCCCCTGATGATCAGGCTGCCGATGACGGCTCCCCGCCCTATTCCGGAGGGGGCGGGGAGCACTGCATGCCGTGATGGCGGAGAGCCTACTCGGCCGGAGCCGGCTCGCGCCCGAGCGCTGCCAGCACCTCGTCGAGCTTTTCCTTGCCACCGATGCTGTCGTAGAAATCGGGCCAGATGCCGGTGGCCAGATCGATCCACTCCTGCTCGTCGTTGGCCGGCTGGATGATCTCCATGCCATGCTCTTCGGTCAGCCGGTGCTTGATGTCGGCCTCGGTCTCGATCAGGTAGTCGTAGCTGTGTTTAGTGGCTTCCTGGCCCGCCTCCAGTACCAGTTCCTGTGTCTCGGGGCTGAGGCTCTGGAACTTGCCTTCGCTGATGATCAGCGGCTCCAGGGAGAACACGTAGCAGCTGTCGGTGACGTAGTCCTGCACCTCGTAGAACTTCATGGCATCGATGGTGATGTAGGGGTTGTCCTGACCATCGACGACACCCTGCTGAAGGGCAGTGAATGTTTCCGACCAGGCCAGCGGGCTGGGGTTGACGCCCCAGGCCTGGTAGGCGGAGATCATGATCTCGTTCTTGGGCACCCGGATGTTGAGACCGTCCAGATCGGCGGGTGAGGCCACCGGTCGAGCCGAGTTGGTCAGGCGGCGACAGCCGGAATAGGCCCACCCCAGGATGCGTACCCCGGCGTCGCGGATGGTGTTCTGGGTGAGTTCCTCGCCGACCTCACCCTGGGTCAGGGTCCGGGCGTCCTCGGGACCCTGGATGACATATGGCAGAGTCATCACCCCGACGGTCGGTGAGAAGGGGGTGATGTTGTTGATGGCCAGAACCGACAGGTCGAGCAGCCCCATGCTGGCATTGTTGACCGTGTCCTGTTCACTCCCGAGCTGACCATTGGGAAACAGCTTCACGGTCACCTCGCCGTCAGTCTTCTCCTCGATGAGCTCGGCGAAGGTGGTGCCCAGCTCGTACTGGGTGCCGCCCGCAGCATCACCGAGGGCCATCTTCCACTCGTCGGCCATGGCGTTGCCACTAAGAGCCAGGCCTGCGGCGGACGCTGCCACGGGAATGATCAGTTTCTGGATACGCATAGTGATCTCCAAGCCTTGTTATTGTCGTGAAGGGACAGAACGATTACGTGTCCCGGTGATCGGCATGGCCCAGCGCTGGTTCCACCGACCTCCTGGCTCCACCACGCTTCGCCATATCCTGATTACCACGTTCTACGCACTCGCCCGGCGGGCCACTAGAACCAGTAGGGCTCCATCGATTGGACCAGCCATAACACTCTGGCAGCGCAAGGGAAAATGCCATGACATTGGTCTGCGTACCAGGCTCGTTGCGGCCTGGGACTATGTCATAATCGACGACCATCGACAGCCACCCTCTTTCTTCAAGCGGCGAGACAACAACTCCATGAGCCAGCTACTCTTCCATCTCGACCCTGATCTGCCGGAAAGCCTCCAACGCCAACTGAGAGAACAGATCGCGCGCGCCATCCTCGATGGCCACCTGCCCCTGGAAAAGGCGCTGCCGTCGAGCCGCAAGCTGGCCAAGGAACTCAACGTCGCCCGGAACACCGTGATGCTGGCCTACGAACAGCTACTCGACGATGGTTACCTGATCGCCAAGAAACGCAGTGGCTACTTCGTCAATCCCGAGATCCTCGAAGGCCGTGCCGAGAAGCCGGTGCGTCTCAACGACATCGATGCCGAACGCCTGCCCTGGGAAGAGCTGCTGACCATGCATCCCTCACGGCAGACCACCATCAGCAAGCCCAGCGACTGGCATCGCTACGACTACCCCTTCCTCTACGGCCAGATCGACCCCGAGCTCTTCCCTACCCAGCACTGGCGGGAGTGCAGCCGCGACTCCATGAGCGTTCCGGCGATTCGAAGCTGGGCGGTGGACCATCTCAACGATGACGACCCACTGCTGATCGAACAGATCCACAAGCGCCTGCTGCCTCGCCGCGGCGTGTGGGCCGATCCCGATGAGATCCTGGTCACGGTCGGCGCCCAGCAGGCGCTGTGGATCACCTGCATGCTGCTGCTCAAGCAAGGACGACGCTTCGGCATGGAAAATCCCGGCTATGTCGACATGTACAACATCGCCAGTACCTTCACCGACGACATCCATTTGCTGCCGGTAGACGATCAGGGAATGCGCCTGGAAGACGGCATCGCCGGCTGTCAACTCATCTACGCCACCCCCAGCCACCAAGCACCGACCACGGTCACCATGCCGCTGGAACGCCGCCGTCAGCTACTGGACATGGCCGAGACCGACAACTTCCTGATCGTCGAGGACGACTACGAGAGCGAGACCAACTACCTGGAGAATCCTACGCCGGCCCTGAAGAGCCTGGATCGCCACAACCGGGTGATCTACGTGGGCAGCCTCTCCAAGACCCTGGCACCCGGCCTGCGGCTAGGCTACATGGTCGGGCCGCCGGCGCTGATCCGCGAGGCCCGGGCGCTGCGCCGGCTGATGCTGCGCCACCCGCCGACCAATAACCAGCGCGCGGTGGCGCTGTTCCTCGATCGTGGCTACCACGACGCGCTGCTGCGCCAGATCCACCAGACCTTTCACCGCCGCTGGCAGCGCATGGGCGAGGCCCTGTCCCGCCACATGCCGCAGTCCTCGGTGCCCTCCACCTACGGTGGCTCCTGCTACTGGGTACAGGGCCCCGTGGGACTCGACTCCCGTGAACTCCAGCGCCTGGCCGCCGAGCGAGGCATCCTCATCGAGAGCGGCGATATCCACTTCTTCGACGCCCCACGGCGCGAGTACTTCCGATTGGGATTCTCGGCGATCCCCGAGTCGCGCATCGAGGCCGGCATCGAGCAGCTGGCGGCGCTGATTCCTCAGGCCGTGACGCGATGACGTCTCGGCAGCGATGCCACAGCGCTGACCTCCCGCCAGCCCTTACAAGACGGCCCCCATGCTTTCCCCATCCTCCAAGCTTGCCAGGGTCGCCACCAGCGCCTCGAAGCGAGGTCCCGCCCGGCCGATGCAGACCAGTTGGCAGCGCCCGTCGCGAGCGGGCGCCGGCCGGTAGCTAAGGCGTCTGCCACTGAACTGCAACAACTGGCGCTGCTGGCGACCGAGACAATAGACAAAGCCCTTGGCGCGCAGCAGAACATCGCCGTAGCCGGTCAGGATATCGCCGAGGCGATCCGGGTCTACGGCATGCGGCATCGCGAGGCTGGCCGATCGCCAGCCTCGCTGCGAAGCGACATCGTGGTACAGATGCCCGGCTGCCACGACCGGTGATGCGATCGAGCACTCCTCGGTCGGTGCGCCAGCCTGCCCACCTCCCATATCGTGGATGCTCGCCGCCGCGTTCAGCCGCCTGAGTTCGCCCAGGCAAGCTTGCGGATCGTGGGCTGCGGAGAGCCGATTGACCAGAATCCGCGTCGCGGCCTGTATCTGAGCACGCCATGTGTCACCGATCAGCGGATCGCGGCAGTTCAGGTCAATTCGCCCACCATCCACCAGGCACACCACCTCCTCTAGCATCAGGCGGTGGGAGACCCGAGCGAGGTCGGCGATGCGCGCGGGATCGGCGACGCCGCTGGTTTCGATGAACACGGCCCGAGGCGCTTCCCGGAGGCGCATGGCCTTGGCCAGCCGCTCGGCCAGGGTGCCGCCCAGGGTGCAACAGATGCAGCCGTTGGTGAGCTGGATCATCTGCTCGTCTCGATAGTCGATCAGCTCGGCATCAATGTTGATGTCGCCGAAGTCGTTGATCACGATCAGGGAGTTCTCGGGAATCCCCCCACGAATCAGCGCGTTGAGATAGGTCGTCTTGCCGGCTCCGAGAAAGCCTCCGATCACCGTCATCGGCGCTCTGTACATCTCACTCGGCCTCATGCACCCGCCCTCCCAGTACCGTTGCCGTCACTCGGATCTCCTTCAGGGCGTCCGGGGCAGAGGCCAAAGGATCGCGATCGAGCGCAACCATGTCGGCAAACTTGCCGATCTCGAGGCTACCCACCAGATGGTCCAGACGCAGCGTGTAGGCCGCGCCAAGCGTAATCATCTCCAGGGCATCCCGTACCGAAAGACGCTCGTGCTCGCCGAGCACCCGCCCGGTGGCCGTTTCGCGCGCCACCGCACACCAGGCGGTGAACAACGGCCCCAGCGGCGTAACCGGAGCATCACTGTGAATGGCAGTGGGAATGCCCAACCGCCTGGCGCTGGCCAGCGGCTCCAGCCGCTGGCAGCGCTCGTGGCCGAGAGTGCGCTGACGATGAATGTCCCCCCAGTAATAAAGATGATTGGCGAACATGTTCAGGCACAGGCCCTGGGCCGCGGCCCGACGCAGCTGAGCGTGGTCGATCACCTGGCAGTGCTGGAGCGTATGGCGATGATCGCACCTGGGCCAGAACACCAGCGCGCCCTCCAGTGCCTCCAGCATCAGTTCCACTGCCTCATCGCCGTTAGTATGTATGTGCAGCTGGAGCCCGGCCTGGTGATAGGCCTCGACCATCTCCTTGAGCGTCTCAGGCGGCGCATTCCAGATACCGTTGGCGTGCCCATCGTGATAGTGGGGCCACTTCAGGCGCGCGGTATAACCCTGGATGGAGCCGTCGGTCATCAGCTTGACCGAGCCGAAATGGAGCTTGTCATTGCCTTGCTCGAGGCACCCTTGAAGGCGCTGGATGCCCTCGTCCACCGGCCAGGCCAGCGCCGCCATGGCCGGCACCAGGCGCACCGGATAGTCGTCTTCGCGGGTCACGGCCTTGAGGGCCGCGATACCTTCGTCGGTCAATGGATTGTAGAGGTCGGTGATGGTGGTCACCCCGGCATTGCGCGCGACACGGCCGTATCGCCACAGCGTCTCCGGTGCCCCGACCGTCTCGAACAGATTCATGCCCAGGGTCTCGAAGACGACATGCATGGCGGCCATCTCCTGGAGTTCGCCGGTCAGGCTTCCATCGTCGTCCACCATGATGCCCTCGACATCGACGTGCCGCTGGAGACCCGCCAGTTCCAGCATCGCCGAATTGACGGTCATGACATGTAGGCTGGCATGCAGGATGACCAGCGGCCGGTCGCTGACCGCCTCATCCAGCCGACGGCGATCGAGCCTCGCCCCCTCGAAGTAGACCGGATCGAAGCCCCAGGCGATCAATGGCTGGTGGGGCGGCAGCAGCTCAGCCTGCTCGCGAAGCAGCACCTGAACCGCCGCGAGGCTCTGGGCGCCCGCCCAGCGTCGACCGTCGGGATCGCGACGCGGAAAATAGCCCAGGTAAGGGTACTCCCACATGGTGCCTTCCAGGGCGTGACTGTGCCCCTCTACGAATCCCGGCATCAAGCAACGGTCAGCGAAACGCTCGTCCCACTGCGTGTCGGAAAACGCCTGCATCGCCTCCAGGTCCCCCACCGCCAGGATACGCCCATCGCGCACGGCAATATGCGTTGCCTCGGGCTGGGAAGGATTCATGGTCAGGATGCGCCGGGCGGCGAAAACGGTAATGGTCATGAGGCAACCTCCTCGCGAGACTTACCGGCACCCGCCGTTGCCGGACGCCGCCGCAGCATCAGCGGCACCATCGCCAGAAACGCCAGTGCCGTGCCGCCGAACACGCCGAGATAGCCCCAGCCCCCTAGGGCAGGCACCATCGGGGCGAAAACGAACAGGATGTGAAAGTTGGTGACGATGATCGCCAGATTGAAAAAGGCCAGTTCCTTGGGGACCGTGGTGCTGAAGTCGGCATCCATCATGCGCAGCAGAAGCAGGCCGGTACCGGTCGAACCGCAGCAGCAGCCGAACGCGGTCAAGGCACGCTCGTGACCCAGTTGGCCGCTCAGGCGCCCGAGCCCCAGGCAGCCGATCAAGGTCGCCAGGGTAACGGCCAGGGTGACCAACAGGATCGGGGTCAACAGCGCATACAGTACGGCGAACTGAATGCTCATCAGCGTGCCCACCACCATGAAATCCACCGACGAGCCGGTGATCCGCTTGAGGCTCTCGTCGTCGACGTAGGACGCGAGCCCCGCCTTGTCGATGACCAGCCGCATCAATACGCAGACCCCGAGACCGTGCAGGAAGAACAGGTTGTGGCTGAACAGCACGCCCAGATTGATGCCCCAAGGCTGGGCATCGGCGATCAGTCCCTGCATGAACAGCAGCCAGCAGTGAGTGATGACATAGGCCACCGCCAGCAGGCCCAGATGATAGGCCAGTGAGTCGAGGCTCGCCGGGTGCGACACCATCCTGCCCATCTCAGGACGCTCGCGCTCGGCGAAGAAGCCGGCCCGAAAGTTGTCATCTAGCCTGGAGGCCTGATTGGCATTGAGGCCCTGCGCGATGAAGCGTCGTGCCAGCGGCACCCCGACGGCGAAGGCGACCAGGAATCCCAGCGAGGCGAAGATCAGCCCCACCTGGGCGGCATGCTCGATGCCGTAGCTGTCTTCCCAGAGCCCTCCGTAGGTCAGCGCCTGCCCGGGCCCCTGGGTGAAGCCATGGGTCACCAGAGCCCCCAGCCAGGCGCTGACACCGGCACCGGTCAAGGCATCGTAGCCGCGGATCACCAGGTAGCCGATCATCCCTTGGAGGCCAAGGCTGATGGTCCAGATCAGGGTCAACCAGATGCCGCCGCGCACGATGCCACCACTCCCCAGCGCGGGCTGCCTGCCACGTCCGGTCAGGCACAGCGACATGAAACTCAGAGTGAAGAAATGGAAGGTCAAGGCCGTGAAGTCGGCCGGGGCGAAGCCCGGGATCCAGCCGAGTGACAATAAGGCAAAGCCCAGCAGGCCACCGAGGATGCTCGACGGCACCAGCATGTTGCGAAACAGCGGCACGCGATTGCGCAGCACACCGCCAATCACCAGCATACCGGCCAGCAGCGCGAACGCGATCACGCCATGGAAGGTATCTTGCATATCGCCCTTCTCCTTATGCTTGTTATGTGACCCGAGGCCGGGTGTCAGGCAAACGACGCGCCCCGCCCTCGACATGCTCAAGCTAGGCAAGCCAATGTGGCTTGTATAATATCAATTATCGAACAACTGATACTTTCAGGGCATCATAATGCGGATCGACATGCGTCACCTCCACGCCTACCTGGCCGTCGCCGAGATGCTGCATTTTCGCCAGGCCGCCGAACGCCTCAACCTGGCGCAACCGGCGCTGAGTCGCACGATCCGGCAGTTGGAAGACGCCATTGGCGAGCAGCTTCTGGAGCGCGACAATCGCAACGTCACACTCACCGAACCGGGGCGGGTGTTTCTGGAGGAGTGCCGGCTCCTCATCGGCCAGCTGGATACGGCGGTACTCAAGACACAGCGGGCGGGACTCGGCGAGGTGGGCCGTCTGCGCATCGGCTACACGGATTTCGCCATCACCGGGCATTTGCCCGAACTCCTCGAGGAGTTCAAGGCACGTCAGCCCGACATCCGCTTCGACCTCTCCTTCGGTTCTACCCAGGAGCAGCTCGAACAGCTACATGACGAGCGCATCGATTTCGCCTTCGTCACAGGGCCCAATGTGGCGGCTGACCTCGTCACCACGACCATCCAGCGCGATGGCTTCATCGCCCTGGTCAGCGATGAGCATCGGCTGGCGGCCAGGACGGCCATCGACCTGCAGGAGCTGGCCGACGAGCCTTTCATCGTAGGCTCGATCGAGCGCTGGAAGCATTTTCGGCGACACCTGGATGCGCTGTGCATGTCAGCCGGCTTTCTGCCGCGGGTGGCGCAGGAAACCTTCAACAGCGAAGGCATCTTCGGCTTCGTCGCCGCCAACTTCGGGGTCACCATTCACCTGGAATGCGCCAGGAATTACATCCGCAAGGGTGTGACGCCGCTGGCGATCCGCAACGCCCCCCAGTACCTGGAAACGCAAGCCGCCTGGTGTATCTCCCCCATGACGCCCGTGAAACGACGTTTCGCCGAATTCATCGCCGCGAACGCTGTCTAGCGAGGCTCGATGCACTGCCCTTGGCCGCCTGAGCGTCGGCCAAGGGCAGGATCACAGCACCTCGTCCTTCAGGTAATACCAGCGATACAGCAAACGCTGGCCGACGCGCCGGAAGGGGGCGAAGGCAGGCGACTCGATCGTGTCACGCACGTTGGGGAACGGCAGCCGGGAGGTGAAGATCGGCAGCTCCAGCGACGTGCCGTGACCGGCGATCCACTGCGCCAGGCGGCGCCCGGCCTGGGCCGAGTACATCACGCCGTTACCGCCGTAGCCCAGGGCGTAGTAGACCGTCTCCTTGGCATCGGGCTGGTGGATGCGCGGCATCATGTCGTGGCTGACGTCTACCCAGCCCCACCATGAGTAGTCGACCTGGATGCCCTCCAGCGCGGGAAACTTGCGATGCATGTCGCCGATCAGCAGAGCCTCGTACTTTTTCTGCGGCGCGTCACGGCCGGTGATCGCGCTGCGGCTGCCGATCTGCAGGCGGTTGTCCGGCAGCAGGCGATAGTAGTGGCGCAGAATCCGGGTATCGGTGATCACCTGGCGCGTGCGCAGGCTGCAGGCCTCGAGCTCCTCGCTGGTCAGCGGCCGGGTGACGATCGAGTTCGACAGGATCGGCAGCAGACGATTCTTGAGCTCTCGATGCAGGCTCTGGGAGGTATAGCCACCGGTGGCGATCCCCACCGCCCGGGCCTTGACCGTGCCTCCCGGGGTGGTCAGGTAATGCACGCCGCCACGGGTCTCGAAGCGCTGTACCGGGCTTGCCGGATGCACCTTGACGCCCAGCGCACGAGCCTTCTTCAGGTAGCCGAACGCCAGCTTGCCGGCGTGAATGCCGATACCCTCGGGCTCGTGCATTGCCCCGGCCGCCTCCCGGTCGCCGATCCACTCGCGCTTGACGGTATCCGCATCGAGGATTCGGGCATCGTAGTCGAAGGTCTCCCTCAGCAGCCTGGCTTCCTTCTCCAGGCCCGGCATCACCTTGTCGCGATGCGCCACATAGAGGTGTCCACCGGGCTGTGGGTCGCAGTCGATATCCTTGATCAATCCCTTGAAGGTGTCCATGGCATCCAGGCACTCGCGATGCAGCTTGAGCGCCGTGTCGAGGCCATAGCGCTGGATCCACTGGGAGCGCTTGAGGCGCCCGGAGGCGCACTGTGCCTGCCCGCCGTTGCGAGTCGAGCAGCCCCAACTGCTGCGGTTGGCTTCCAGCACCGTGGCCTTGATGCCATATTCCTGGGCCAGGAAGATGGCGGCGGTCAGCCCGGTGAAACCGGAACCGATGATGACGACATCGGCATCCGTGTCCTGCGTGATCGGGCCATCGTCCACGGGAGGCTCGCCGGCCGTGCCGATCCAGTAGGTGGGTGCATAGTCTCGACCCACCCCGGGCGTTGCGCTCTTGAGCGGATCATAGGCCGGATCATACGGCTGGTCAGGCGGGGTCGCCTGTCCCGTCGCCCTGCTGGCGTTGGGCATTATCGTCTCCATGATCGAACTCCTCGCAGTCGGATGCCGTGGTTCGGTCCTCGCCGGATCAGGCGTTGACGGGCGGACGGTTCTTGCGGAAAGCGTTCTTCACCGCGATCTTGCCGTCGCGGAAGGTGAACGCGTCGATCATGCGGGCCTCGCTGCGCACGCCATCGGTGGTGGTGCCCTTGTAGGTGGACTCGGTGAAGCCCTTGTCGCCGATTACGTGATGCTCGGCGTCGACCCAGCAGGCATCGGGCGCGGTCTTCCAGGCGTTCTGCAGCCCTTCGCGCACTTCCGCCTGGCCCACGAAGCTCTTGCCCTGCAGGTTCGAACCGGCGATGGCATGGAAGACGCAGTCCTCGGTCATCATGGCCATGACGGCATCGATGTCATGGCGGTTCAGGGCGTCGCTGAAGGCCTGGAGGAAGGCAGTATCGGGTTGGCTCATCTCGGTCTCCTGAGCGTTGTCGTTGTGAAGTGAAGAGAGACAGTGGACAGGGCCAGTGGCTCTCGGCCCCATCGCTAACGAGCCTACTGATCCCGCCGGCGCGGCATTAGCGCCAGTTGCCGGCGGGATATTGGGCCAGCCTCGCGACCTGGCTCAGCCAGTCGCGGCCAGTACATCTGCTGCGGCGAGGCGCGCAGCCGGCTGAAACGGCATCGGGTCAAGGATCGCCGGGCGCCCCAGCAGCTGGTCAACCAGCAGCCGCGTGGCGGCCGGGGCCAGCACCAGGCCATTGCGATAGTGGCCGGCGTTGACGAACAGGCCCGCCACGCCGGGAATCTCACCGATGAAGGGCAGGCCATCGGGCGCCCCCGGCCGCAGCCCCGACCAGTGATGCTCGACCTCGCACTCGGCCAGCGCCGGCAGCATGGACACCGCGCTGGCCTGCAACGATTCGCGAGCCTCACGGGTGGGCGTCTTGTCGAAGCCGGCCTCTTCCAGGGTCGAGCCCACCAGCACGCGGCCATCGGCGCGGGGGATCAGGTAGCGCCCGCCGCTCAGCACCACCCGCTCCAGCCACTGCCGGCTACCGGTCACGGTCGGTGTCTTGAAGACCATCATCTGCCCCTTGACCGGCCTGACCGGCAAGGCGATGCCCAGAGGCGCCAGAAGCTGGGCCGTCCAGGCCCCGCCGCACAGAACCACCCGGCCGGCCGTGAAGCGCCCGGCGGCAGTATCGACGCCCTGGATACGACCGCGCTCCACCACCAGCCGCTCGACCGGGCAGTGCTCGTGCAGGGCGATGCCCGGAAGAGCCTGCAGCATGGCGCGCAGCGCCTGGCCCAGCCGGGGGTTGCGCAGGCTGCCCAGAGTGGGCATCCACAGCCCGCCCTCGAGACCTTCGGCCAGCCGTGGTTCCCGGGCATAGACGGCATAGGCATCGATCCGGCTCAGGGGCTTGTCGACGCGTCCTGCCCAGGCCATGGCCTGGGGCGCGTCCTCCAGGTCGAGGTAGAGCAGCCCCTGGCGGCGAAATTCCGGGTCGATGCCGGTCGCCTCGGCCAGGAGTCCCGCCAGGTGGGGATAGCGGCCCTCCGACCAGCTCGCCAGCTGCGAGATGGGGGCCGAATGCCGCCAGGGATAGAGCGGCGAGACGATGCCGCCCCCGGCCCAGGAGGCCTCGCCGCCGCAGGTCCCACGTTCCACGAGGGTCACCTCGTGACCGGCCTCGGCCAGTTGCCAGGCGGTCATCATGCCGATGACGCCGCCACCGATGATCAGAAAGTCCTTCATGGTCGTCTCCTCGACACCGTCGTTGTAGAAAGCCATGTCGCAGGCATGAAAAAGCCCCGGCCTGGCGTGTCGTCGCCGGTGAGGCCGAGGCTTGAGTGGGCGTCAGCTCAGCAAGGGAGCGGCGCCGACCGAGTTACACGTAGTCCTGGTACTTCTCCAGCAGCCGCACCGGCTTCTTCAGGGCGTCGCGGCGGAAGGGGTCGCCCAGCTCGCGGGTGCACATGATCTCCAGGATGCAGGTCTT